>NZ_CP061032.1:0-1200000 GCF_014490555.1 Corynebacterium lujinxingii
GGACAGATGTTCGACGCAGCGAGTTGTCCACAGCTTCGCGAATGACAAAACGTTAGACAGCCCGAGGTCGCTGCGGGTAACAATAAACCGACAACACAATTACACAGGCTAAGCATGCACAGCCCTGTGGATAACTGTGAAGTAATGGTTGAGGGTTTTGTAATTTCAGCATTGAAAGTGCAGGCCAGGGACACCATTCTAACTTCACACAGTTATCCACAGGCGGGTTGCTACTTGTGGATAACTACCCAGTGCGGAGCTATCCACACCTGTGGATAACATTGTGGACCGGCAGGTGAGAGCCAGCCCGGACATCCTCAACACTTGTGGATCAGGTGTTGATTTTGGAATTACAGGTTTCTGACAGAACTGGAGCGGACGTTGGCTGACCAACACCTCGAAGACCTCTGGCGCGGCATCGTCGACGAGCTGCTCCGCCTCTCCGAGCAAGCATCCTCGTCCGTCCCCACACTCACCCCACAGCAGCGAGCCTACCTGCGGCTCATGAAGCCCGTAGTGCTTGTCGACGGCTACGCGCTCCTGTCCGCACCCCACCAAGCCGCCAAAAACGTGGTGGAGGAGTCCCTCGCGCCGCACATCACCGCGCTGTTGTCCTCACACACCGGCCAGCCCTACAACCTTGCGGTTTCCGTCTCCGCGCCGGAACCGGAACCAGAACCGGCCCCGGAGCCGCCACAGCAGCAGGCGCCGTCCTGGGCGCCGACCCAATCGGTGGCGGGGGAGTACGACGTGGACCGGCCCGCCGCCGGCGAGCAGATTCCCATGGGCCTCGACGAGCTCGCGCGGATGCATGCCGCGCAGGTGGAGGGGCGCCGCAGAGAAACAAGCGCCCACCCGACCGTGGATCGCAGGATCCCGCGCGAAAAGCCTGCCCACGACCCGGACCGCGAAGCCAGCCTGAACCCGAAGTACACGTTTGAAAACTTCGTCATCGGCTCGTCGAACCGCTTCGCCAACGGCGCCGCCGTGGCCGTGGCCGAAAACCCGGCCCGCGCCTACAACCCGCTGTTCATCTGGGGCGGATCCGGCCTGGGCAAAACACACTTGCTGCACGCCGCCGGCAACTACGCGCGCGTACTGCAGCCGGGGCTGCGCATTAAATATGTCTCGTCAGAGGAATTCACCAACGACTACATCAACTCCGTGCGTGACGACCGCCAGGAATCCTTCAAGCGGCGCTACCGCAACCTAGACATCTTGATGGTCGACGACATCCAGTTCCTCGAGGGCAAGGAAGGCACCCAGGAGGAGTTCTTCCACACCTTTAACGCGCTGCACCAGGCGAACAAGCAGATCATCCTGTCGTCCGACCGGCCGCCGAAGCAGCTGACCACGCTGGAGGACCGGTTGCGGACCCGCTTCGAGGGCGGTCTGATCACCGACGTGCAGCCGCCGGACCTGGAAACTCGCATCGCCATTTTGATGAAGAAGGCCGCCGCCGACGGCACCCAGGTGGATCACGCGGTGCTGGAACTCATCGCGTCGCAATTCGAGTCGTCGATTCGCGAGCTCGAAGGCGCGCTGATCCGCGTGTCGGCGTACTCGTCGCTGATCAACGAGCCGATCACGATGGAGGTCGCCCAGGTTGCACTGCGCGACATTCTTCCCGACGAAGGCGACGTGAACATCAACGCCGCCACCATCAAAGAAGCGGCCGCGGAGTACTTCGAGGTTTCCCCCGACCAACTCGTTGGCGCAGGTAAGACGCGTCAGGTGGCGCACGCCCGCCAGATCGCGATGTACCTGTGCCGCGAACTGACCGAGTTGTCGCTGCCGAAGATCGGCGACGAGTTCGGCGGCAAGGACCACACGACCGTCATGTACGCCGACCGGAAGATCCGCAAGGAGATGACCGAAAACCGCGGCACCTACGACGAGATCCAGGAACTGACGCAGATAGTGAAGAACAGGGCCCGCGCGCGGTAGTTCTTCTGCGGTGAGGGGAGTCCACCTGTTGGGCGGGCTCCCTTTTGTGCCCTGTTCGCCCCCGCGGTGAAAAAGTTCCCCGGCCGGGGAACTTTCTTCGATTTCAAATGCCAAATCGTCCTAAACCCCCAGGACGGCCTCCACCAACCTCAAAATAGTTCCCGAAAACCGCCGCAACCTGGGAACTTTTCCGCCGTACGACCTATCCACAGCTCTATCCACACCTGTGTAATTACGCCCGTGTAATTCGGAGATATCCATCACAAAACGCGTGTGACCGGCTGGGGAGCATGGTGTGAGCAAAGCGTGGATAGCTCGGGACAGAATGTGTAATTTGAAGAACCGCAAAAATCTATCCACAGACACCCCGAGTTATCCACAAGTTATCCACACCCCGAATCACAACAATGATCCGCGCGATGACCGGCACCAATGGGCCGTGATCCACAGATTCCCCAGGACTTACTGTTGTTCCCCTTCTTTTACTTGTAATTCTTCAAAGAGAAACGGAGGGTGTGCAGAACTCGCCGCCGACGCCTGACCCCGCAATGGCGCGTGTCGGGGTGCCCGCCTAGAGTGGTTTCGTAATTACACGCTTCGGCGCGCAGTTTTCGTGCGCCCGCGAAGTCCTGGCCCCTACCCACGTGCAAGGAGTCCGAGCCGCCATGGTCGACATCAACGGTGACAACAACGTGTCGTTCCGCGTTGAACGCGACGATCTCTCGGATGCTGCTGCCTGGGTGGCGCGTAGCTTGCCGACGAAGAACACCCAGCCGGTCCTCCGCGCCGTGGTGATCACCGCGGACGACAACGGTTTGGAATTCGCGGGCTTCGACTACGAAGTCTCCACGCGTGTGCGCATCGGCGCCGAGGTTGCTAACCCTGGCCGCGTCGCCGTGGCCGGCAAGCTGCTTGCGGACATCGTGGCGAACATGCCGAACAAGCCGGTCGAGGTGACTACTGATGGTCAGAAGATGGTGTTGCAGGGGGCGTCGGCACGCTTCGAGCTGCCGCTGATGTCGCTCGACGACTACCCGCAGCTGCCGAGCCTGCCGGAGGTCACCGGCAGCATCTCGCCGGCAGCGCTGACGGGCGCAGTCACCCAGGTCGCTGCCGCCGCCGGCCGCGACGACACCCTGCCAATGCTCACCGGCATCCACGTGGAGATCGACGGCAAGGACGTGAAACTCACCGCGACAGATCGCTTCCGTCTCGCGCAGCGCCACCTGCAGTGGGATCCGGCCAGCCCGAACGTCAACGCTGATCTGCTGATCCCGGCGAAGACGCTGCTGGACAACGCGCGCACGCTGGACACCAGCATCGACGAGCCGGTGGAGATCGCCGTCGGCGCCGAGGACAACATTGGCGGCGAGGGCCTGTTCGGTCTGCACATGGGCAACCGCGAGACCACCACTCGCATGCTGGACGCGGACTTCCCGAACGTCGCGCCGCTGTTGCCGAAGGCCCACACCTCCATCGCATCCGTCGAGGTTGCCCCGCTGATGGAGTCGATTCGTCGCGTGAGCCTGGTCGCGGACCGCAACGCGCAGCTGCGCCTGCACTTCAAGGACGGCGAGCTCACCCTGTTTTCCTCCGGCGCGGATTCCGGCGCGGCCGAGGAAACGATCCCGGCTGCGTTCACGGGTGCCGATGAACTCCTCATCGCCTTCAACGCCGGCTACCTACGCGAGGGCCTGTCGGTGATTGGCACCAACCGCGTGGTCTTCGGATTCACCGAGCCGTCGCGCCCGGCGATCATGATCCCGGAGCCGGACGAGCTGCCGGAGGCCGATGAGTCCGGTTCCTTCCCGACGCCGGACACACACTTCACGTACCTGCTCATGCCGGTTCGCCTGCCGGGCTAATCGCAAAGCATGCACGTCCGCGAGCTCGATCTGCGCGATTTCCGCTCGTGGCCTGAGCTAAACCTCAAGCTCGAGCCCGGCGTCACCGTCGTCGCAGGCCGCAACGGCCACGGCAAGACGAACATCGTGGAGGCCGTGCACTACACCTCCACGCTGTCGAGCCACCGCGTAGCTACCGACGCCCCGCTCGTCGCTGCGGGCAAGCCGAACGCGCGCGTGTCGGTGACCACGGTCAACGAGGGCCGGGAGCTGACCACCCACCTGCTGATTAAGCCGCAAGGCGCGAACCAGGCACAGATCAACCGCACAAAGTTGAAATCCGCCCGCGAGATCTTGGGCGTGCTGCGCACCGTGATGTTCTCGCCGGAGGATTTACGCCTGATCAACGGTGAGCCGGCCGAGCGCCGCCGCTTCCTCGACGACCTCGCCGCCCTGCGTACGCCGCGTCTCGGTGGCGCCCGCGCGGATTACGAGCGCGTGCTGCGGCAACGAAACGCCCTGCTCAAACACTCCAACATGGCGCTGCGCCGCGGCTACTCCGACGACGACGGCGCCACCGCGTTGAGCACCCTCGACGTCTGGGACGGTCAGCTCGCTCACTTCGGCGCCCAGGTGGTCGCGGGCAGGCTTTCGCTTATCGACGACCTCTCGCCCCACACCACCAGCGCCTACCACTCCGTCGCGCCTGAGTCCCGCCCCGCGGCCGTGGCCTATAGCTCCACGCTGGACAAGGCGGTCAGGGAGCTGGCTGGGGGCCCAAGCAGGGACCCGGCGGTGTTCGAGGCCGCCATGCTCACCGAACTCGGCCGGCGCCGCAAGGACGAGATCGACCGGGGTGTCACACTCGTCGGCCCGCACCGCGACGACTTCTCGCTCATGCTCGGCGACAACCCGGCGAAGGGGTACGCCTCTCACGGCGAGACCTGGTCGTACGCGCTGGCGCTGCACTTGGCCGAGTACCAGCTGCTCACCAGCGACGGCTCCGACCCGGTGCTCATCCTCGACGACGTCTTCGCCGAACTGGACGCCAAGCGCCGCGAGCGCCTCGTGCATGTTGCCGAGGGGGCCGAGCAGGTGCTCATCACCGCGGCCGTCGGCGACGACCTGCCCGGCAACCTCGACGACGCCGTCACCGCGCGCTACACCGTGACCATGGAGGACGGGGTGAGCTCCATTGAGCGATCTGATTAGCGCCACCTTCGACAACCTCCGCGCCACCGCCCGCAAACGCGGCGGCCGCCTGCCGGACCTCAGCCGCCAAGGCACGAGTGTGATTCCGCGGCGCAACAGGCCCTCGCTTACCGACGACCCCCGCCCCGACATCACCGTTCCTGGTCTCGACCTGCCGGAGGGGGGTCGTCGCAAAGCGGATGTGCGCGGGATCCCGACTGGGCTGGACGGGAGGGCGTTGCCGAGGAGTTACAAGGTGTCGTCGTTAAGCAACCTGCTCGGCACGGAGATCCGCAAGCGCGATTGGACCGAAAAGATGGCGCACGGCTGGGTCATGGGGCACTGGGATGAACTGGTGGGGGAGAAGATTGCGCAGCACACGACCGTGGAGATGATCAAGGGCGGGGAAGTGCACGTCAGTTGTGATTCCACGGCGTGGGCGACGCAGATGAAGTACATGCAGCGCGAGGTGCTGCGCGCGATTGCGGACAAAGTCGGGCCGGACGTGGTGACCAAACTGCACATCTACGGACCGAAGACGAAAAGTTGGCGCTACGGGCCACTGCACGTCAAGGGCCGCGGGCCGCGGGATACGTACGGGTAGGGCTTGCGCAGGAAACGACCTTCGCTTAATCTCGTTTGCGTAAGCCCCGCAGATTGAGCCGGTTCCGGCGAAGGTTCTGTTTTTCAGGACGCTCGGGGCATTTGAAGTTTCCAGGGGGTGGAGATGCAGTTTAGTGATTTGGATTTGGGGCTTATCGCTTCCCCGCCGAGAATGCAGACGTTTCGTGAATACGCCGTAACTCCGGGACGAAACGGGCAGAAAGCTCCCGTTGATTTGCTCCCTGATTCTGAAATGCATCTGGATCTTCCGGAGCGGGTAACTCGAGCAGCGAGCCGTCTATATTTTTGGGGGTTAAGGGTCAAAATGTGTGTCTGGTGTCGGCGTGTCGCGGGGTTAGATGTGGCCTTTTTGGATGCCGATTGAGTGTGTGTAGTTGGTGTCGATAGCGTTGTCGTAGAGGGCTGGTCGTCCGGTTTCGTGGTCGGCTTGGTTCTCGTTGTGGGGCAGGGTGGATACTTTGGCGAGTTGGTCCTGGCCCCAGTTGGACCGCCTGGCGATCTCAACTGGATCGTCAGGCAGTTCTGTTTTGAGGTAGAGCCACCACTCCAGCATCCGGCGCTGGTGCTCCCCGGATCTGCCGCGGTGGGTGCGGGCCAGCAGTTTCAATTGGGCGTTGATGCCGCCTTCTAAGCTGTTGGTGGTGGATTTGATCCGGCTGCTATCGAGCACACCGTCGGGTGGGTCGAGGTAGACAAATAACAGCTGGTTGCGCCATAGGTGGTTGAGGCTGTTGTAGGCCTTGCGGGTGCGTTCATGGGTCCATGACCAGGTGCGTTGTTTCGTCAGTGGGTCTGTGATCCACGTTTTCTGGTTCATCCAGTCGCGGTAGATAGTGCCGTATTCGTGCAGCTGTGCACCCCACGCGGCCGCCTCGTCAAGATCGGTGATTTTCGTGAGGTTGAGCGCGAGTTGGTAGATCGCTCGTCCCGCGTCGGTGCGTGGGCGTGAGGTGGTGTAGCGGCGTACCACGCGTTGGGCGTGGACGAGGCAGCGCTGGATTTTGGTGCCCGGCCAGCATGTCTTGATCGCGCTGGCGGCGCCTTGGCCGCCGTCGATGACGGCGATCAGGGGTGCGGGGATACGTTCAAGGAGGAGTTGGTAGTCGCGGGTGGTTTCGTGGGTGCACCAGTGCCAGGCGATGACGTGATCTAAGGTGGCAGCAACAATCAAGCATCCGCTTGCGGTGTAGGTGCCGTCAAGGAAGACCTGGTCGTAGACCCGGCCCTCGTGTCCGATCGTGGGATCAGGCACATCGACAAGCCAGCACCACGAAAACTGCCGTTTCATGGTGGAGCGGCTGATTCCGGCGTCTCCTGCGATCTGCCTCAGGGCGGTGGTCGATGTGCAGTGCTCGATGAATTGTCGAAACACCGCTGCGTGGGTGATGTCGCTGCGGGTTTTGGTGGCTGATGCACCGCAGGTTTTGCATCGCCACCGAGTGGTGCCCTTGGACGTGGTTCCGTTGCGTTTCATCTGTCCGCCGCACACTTGGCAGCGGGGTCGGTTCTTCGGCATTGATCAAGCCAACACCGGCTCCTACCACACGCTGCTGTCACACCTCGGTATTTCGCAGTCCTGGGGCGGATATAAGCCCCAGGAGCATATATTTTCCGGATTTCGCCTGATCATCCCAAACAAATCGACGAATCCGGACACACATTTTGACCCTTAACCCATTTTTGGGATTCGCAGATTGCGGGGTCATTGTGGCCTGCGGTTGCTCTGGTTGAGGTTCTTGTCCGCAATGCAATGAACGACGAACTGTGCGATTACTTCGACGTAAGACACGAAGATGGATGGCACACACTCGTCAGAAACGGTGAAGAATCTATCTCATCCGCTGAGGAAGGCAATCGGCTCAAGGAAAAGTACATACTCCTGACGAACAAGGACTATCTAGCGTTCGAACTCAAGCTGAATGAGATAGGGCGGAAAGCACGAAGTTCTCCTATTTCAGGAGATTTCTTTGTTGGCAAGGTTTCTTTGGGAATGTGGTTGAGCCTGTTGAATAACGGGGACTCGGGTCCAGGACGGGGACACCTAAATTACGAACAGACGTTGTGGAACCCATGCCTAATTGATGCCTTTCCAAATTACGACGGTAAACGATCCCAGTTGAGAGACGAACTGAATCGGTTCGCAAAGCTTCGTAACCGCATAGCACATCACGAGCATCTTCTCGGTCGCCGCAATCTAATGAAGGACGCGGAAAACATAATTCGAATAGCGGGTTACATCGACGAACAGGTTGCAGGCATTATCGATGACAACAACCGCTTTCGTTCTGCGATGGGCCAACAGCGAGATTTCCTTAACGGGTTGACCATCCTTTGAGAGCCGTCACGGCCGAAATCCGCGCGTGAAACGCCCTCTCGCGGGTCGGACAGGTGCCCGTTATATCCCCCTCGGCGTGTAAGATGAGACAGGTTCAACGGGCCTAGAGCCCCTATTCACGCATGGAGGAGCGTCCCGCAGTGGCTGAACAGCAACCCCATTACGACGCGTCGTCGATTACCATCCTCGAAGGTCTCGAGGCGGTGCGTAAGCGCCCGGGCATGTACATCGGTTCGACCGGTGTGCGCGGCCTGCACCACCTGGTGTGGGAGGTCGTGGACAACTCGGTCGACGAAGCGATGGCCGGCTACGCCGACCGCGTCGATGTCACGTTGCTTGCCGACGGCGGCGTTGAGGTCGTCGATAACGGCCGCGGTATCCCGGTGGAGATGCACCCGTCCGGCGCCCCGACGGTACAGGTCGTGATGACGCAGCTGCACGCCGGCGGCAAGTTCAACTCCGACTCGTATGCCGTCTCCGGCGGTCTGCACGGTGTCGGTATTTCCGTGGTCAACGCGCTGTCCACCCGTGTCGAGGCGGACATCAAGCGCGACGGCAAGCACTGGTACCAGAAGTTCGCGATGGCCATCCCGGAGGAACTGGAGGAGGGCGGTAACGCCCGCGGCACCGGCACCACGATCCGGTTCTGGCCGGACCCGGAAATCTTCGAGACCGTCGACTTCAACTACGACACCATCGCGCGCCGCCTGCAGGAGATGGCCTTCCTGAACAAGGGCCTGACCATCACCCTGAAGGACGAGCGCGTTTCCGACGAGGAGCTCGAGCTCGAAGCCATCGCCGAGGAGGGCGACACCGCCGCGGCGATCGAGGGCAACTCCTTCGACGACACCACCGAGACCGTCGACGCCTCCGAGGTGGACCAGGACGGCGACGGCAACCCGGCCGAGGTCGGCGACGAGGTCGCCCCGGACGTAAAGAAGAAGCGGGAAAAGAAGGTCACCTTCTACTACCCGGACGGCCTGATCGACTACGTCAAGTACTTGAACAAGTCCAAGACCGCGATCCACCCGACGATCATCGGTTTCGACCAGAAGGGCGACGGCCTCGAGGCTGAGGTGGCGATGCAGTGGAACGGCTCGTTCAAGGAGTCCGTCCACACCTTCGCCAACACGATCAACACCCACGAGGGCGGTACGCACGAGGAGGGCTTCCGCGCGGCGCTAACCTCGCTGATGAACCGCTACGCGCGCGACCACAAACTGCTCAAGGACAAGGAGCCGAACCTTACTGGCGACGACTGCCGAGAGGGCCTCGCCGCCGTCGTGTCCGTGCGCGTGTCCGATCCGCAGTTCGAGGGCCAGACCAAGACGAAGCTGGGCAACACCGAGGTCAAGGGCTTCGTCCAGCGCGCGATCAACGAGAACCTGTCCGACTGGTTCGACGCCAACCCGGCCGAGGCGAAGGTCATCGTGAACAAGGCGGTGTCTTCCTCCCAGGCCCGCCAGGCCGCCCGCAAGGCCCGCGACCTGGTGCGCCGCAAGTCCGCCACGGATCTCGGCGGCCTGCCGGGCAAACTTGCGGACTGCCGCTCCAAGGACCCGATCAAGTCCGAACTGTTCATCGTGGAGGGCGACTCCGCAGGCGGCTCCGCCAAGGGCGGTCGCGACTCCATGTACCAGGCGATTCTTCCGCTGCGCGGCAAGATCCTGAACGTGGAGAAGGCCCGCATGGACCGCGTGCTCAAAAATGCCGAGGTCCAGGCCATCATCACCGCGCTGGGCACGGGCATCAACGAAGAGTTCGATATCTCGAAGCTGCGCTACCACAAGATCGTGCTCATGGCCGACGCTGACGTCGACGGCCAGCACATCGCGACGCTGCTGCTGACGCTGTTGTTCCGCTTTATGCCGGAGCTGGTGGAAAACGGCCACGTGTACCTGGCTAACCCGCCGCTGTACAAGCTGAAGTGGGGCAAGGGCGAGCCGGGTTATGCATTTTCCGACCGCGAGCGCGACGCGCTGCTGGCGGAGGGCCTGGAGGCCGGTCGCAAAATCAACACCGACGACGGCATCCAGCGCTACAAGGGTCTCGGCGAGATGAACGCCAAGGAGCTGTGGGAAACCACGCTCGACCCGGACACGCGCATCCTGCGCAAGGTGGAGCTTGAAGACGCCCAGCGTGCCGACGAGCTGTTCTCCATCCTCATGGGCGACGACGTGGCAGCCCGCCGCTCGTTTATCACCCGCCGCGCGAAGGACGTGCGCTTCCTGGACGTGTAGTTCGCGCCCTCCTTTGTGCAAAAGTTGACAAATAACGCGGGCCCGGCAACCCCCACCTGGGGAAATGCCGGGCCCGTGTCAACTCTTGCAATCCGGGGTCGTCGTTAAGCGTGACGCTCCGCGATGTTACCCAACTCTGGCAGCGCCGGGCCGACGATCTTGGCGGCCTTGCCTCGCAGCGTGGAGTAGACCTTCTTCACCGGACCGGGCATGGAGTCGACGGCGCTGTCACCGGCGTCGAGCATCGACTTGACCACCTCGTCCTCGCGCGCGGAGAGGAACTGGCCGAAGTTCTGTTCGTCGCTGGCGTTGAAGGCGTTCCAATATGGATTCAGCTCGTCGACGATCTGTGGGAGGAACTTGTTCACGCCCTTGGAAATCGCGTCGGCGTCGGCCTTCTTGCCGGCCGCGACGGCGGATTTCAGGGCCATGCCGGTGAGGCCGGACTGGTTGGCGACGGTGTCGTCGATAAGTTTGGAGATCTCCTCGACGACCTTGGGGCGGTTCGCGGAATCAAGCAGGTTTGAAAGATCAGTCATGGGTGCGATCTTACTTGCCACTGGAACAGCAAAACGGCCGCGTCGCTTATCGACGACCGGCCGTTTTCGGTTGCAGCCCTTCCACCGCAGTTCGGGCTTAAGTCACATTAGCCACACAAGTCACTGCAACCACAACGGTTCACAACCGTAACACAGGGTCGCAGGCGGTGCTACAACTGGGCTTGGAAGTCCTGAATAGCCTGGTTGACCTGCGCCTTAATCTCCTCAGCGGGGAAGATGCGGTTGCCCTCGGACGAGCCCGGAACGTGCTGCAGATTGAACTGCTCCGCGTACTTATCCACGGCCTCGCGCACCGGCGGCACGAAGTCGACGATCGCCTGGATGGCCACCGCCGTAGCGACGAACGCAATGGTCAGGCTAATCGGTGCCGACCCCGTGTACGAGCCCTCGAACAGGCGCTTGTCCGGGGAGCCCTCGACAGAGTCCAGGTTGTCGTAGTTCGGCTTCGACGAACCGCTCGAGCCCAGCGCCGTGGAGAGCTGGGTGATAGCCGGCTCAGCGTGGGCGGGCAGGGCAGTGGTGGCAGCGACGGCGACGGCGATGGCCGTGGCGGCAGTGGCGGTCTTCTTCATGGGGGATATGTTAGGCGGTGGGTAACGGCAAGTCCGGCCAGAGTCCCATCTTCTCTAACTGCGGCTTGGCGGCGAACGCTAGGCCGCCAAGCGCGGCAAGGACACCGAGCACGATGGCAATAATGCCGCCGGTGCTGGAGCCCTCGGCCGAACCTGACTCGTCTTCGGTCACATCGATCGGTTCGAACACGTCCGGGGTGGGTTCCTCGGTGGTCTCGGTCTGCGGTTCGGGCGCAGTCTGCTCAGTGGGTTCGGGCGACGGTTCTGGGGTCGGGGTGGGGGTGGGTTTTTCGATGTCCACATAAGCCCATACCTCGTGATAGGACCCGTCTTTAAATATGACCCAAAGTTTTGCTCCTGCTGATCCACGCCTCGCGTCCTCCGTGGCAGCGATTGTCACAGCACCGGTCTTTTCATCCACCGACACTGAACTTCCGTGGCCGAATGTTTCGTTGACGGTCACCGCTGCACCCTCCGGCAGATTATCCGGGCGGATGGTAACGGTCTCACCAGGATTAATCGTCTGGGTCGGGTACGTGACGTGTGTCGTGCTCGCCTCTGGCACTTCCGGTTCTGTCAGGATAAATTTTGCGTCGGTGGACTTTCTGGAACCGTCTGGGAAGTGGGCGAGGATCGGCAAAATCAAGGTGGTACCCGGCTTTGTGCGATCCGGTGTTTGTATCGTGATCTCTCCGGTTTCGCGGTTGACATCCACATCCGTGCCCTCCGGCGCTTCACCGGAAACTTCAAACCATGTTCCCTCTGGGACCTCCGTATATGGGTTCGACCTAAACGGCCCTGGCGTCGGAGCACTGACGTCGGCGTACTCAACGATTGCCTTTTCGGCCTGCCACCGACCTGGCTCGTCAATGAAGAACTCGGCGGAACCAACGCCTACCCGGCCATCCGGGCCCTCCACCTCAACCGGCACCTCGAATCGTCGATAGCCCTTGATCGGGCGCTTCGGTCTGACCGTCACTGTGCCGTCGTCCGGATCTACGGAGACATCACCGAAGTAGCGGAGATTGGGGACGAGGTCATCGCGGAGCTTGAACTTCGAACCTGCGGCAAACTCGCCGGCGTATTCTGCATACCCGGGCTCATCGCCTGCCATGTTTGCGACTTCCCATTCGGGCTTGAACCGGTTTTCAATGAGGAAGTCGTAATATTCCTCGACTGTCAGGTTTGCCAGTTCTGGGCGCTTGCCATCTTCGAACGTCGAGACCAGGACAGGCACACCAAACGTTTGCGCTGAACCGTCGGCGAACGTTGCGGTAACTGCGACCATGGAGGATGAGCTGGTTGGCAGCTCATCGAGCTGCTTGACCGAAAGCGTGCCATCGTCGGAGATAGTTGCATCGAAGTGCTCGGGAGACACGACGCCGAAGGTCGTACCCGCTGGAACATCACCGAAAGGTTTGACCTCGTCTACATAGTCAACGGCACCAAGCGCCAAGGGGTAATCCAGATCCGAATCCCGTGCCATGGTGCCGAGCGATTCAACCACCGTCACGTCGAGGTCGTAATCCAGCTCGCGCACACCATCGGTAGTTGTGATATTGAACCGGATCGATTCCCCAGGGATCACATCATCGGAAACGGTGATGGTGGCGACGCCGGTGACGGGGTTCGTCGTCAAGCGGTAGCCCAGGTAGTCCTCCTCGCCGGAGAATCGCATGGTGCTTGAGAACGAGCCCTCGGGCTTCACTTCGACGGTGTCGCCAGGGACGACGCGCGCGGTGGGCCAGTGGAGGTTGGCCTCTTGGGTTGTGCGGGTTTCGGCGAGCGATTGGGGGACGGTGACTCCGCCGGTGAACACCGCTGCGGCGGTGGCGATGGCGACGACGGCACGGCTGAACTTCATGTGAGGCCTCCGGGAAAACAATTGGTAGCACCTGGATTATATATTTTTCAGACGGTCAAGCTCAGGTTCTGAATGCGACGGCGCTGCCGGATGTTGTGACAGATCGTGCGTCGGCGGAAGCGGCGACCTGGGGAAAGTGACAAATGTTGCGCCGGGTGGAGGTGCGATCTGTCACAGAAATACTGGAAGAGGCGCCACCGAGGGGACCTACCCCGCCCACCTCCGATACACCTCCCCGGCGACCTCAGCGAACCCGGCGTTGGAGTCAGACAGCGGCTCCAACGCAACGATGGCGGAGGACAGGGCAGTGGCGGCAGCGGAAACCGAATCAAATACCGGCACCCCGTGCAAACGCGCGCCGGGGACGGCGGCGCAGGCGGTGAGAAACCCGAAAGAGCGGAGGTGGCAGCCGTGGAAGGAGCAGTATTCGTCGGCAATGGCTAGCAACTGCTCGGCGGAGAGGCCCCTCACGATCGGGCCTGCCGGATGCGCGACTCCATCCCGGCATAGGTGGGGATGAGGGAGCGGGCGAGGTCGGTGACGGTGGCGTCGTCAAGCAAACGCGACGCGGCGGAGACGACCGCTCTCCTGGCGGCCTCCTGCTTCGAGCACCCCCAGGCCGAAGCCAGTAAAACGAGTGCCTTGTCCTCGTCGTCGGTAAGTCGGAGAGTCATCGCCATACCACTTTGATACCACGCGGCTAGCGTGAAAAGGCGCAGAGGCCCGGTAAACTGCGCAACTATGGCTGATGAGACCTCGAGCGGCATCGACCGCATTCAACCAATCGACATTAACGAGGAGATGCAGACCAGCTACATCGATTACGCGATGAGCGTGATCGTGGGTCGTGCGCTCCCGGACGTGCGGGACGGCATGAAGCCGGTGCACCGCCGCATTATTTACGCGATGTACGACAACGGCTATCGCCCGGAGCGCTCCTATGTGAAGAGCGCGAAGCCGGTGGCGGACACCATGGGTAACTACCACCCACACGGCGACATCGCGATCTACGACACCTTGGTGCGCATGGCGCAGCCGTGGGCGATGCGCTACCCGCTGGTGGACGGCCAGGGCAACTTCGGCTCGCCGGGTAACGACGGCCCGGCGGCGATGCGTTACACGGAGTGCAAGATGACTCCGCTGGCGATGGAGATGGTGCGCGACATCCGCGAAAACGCCGTCGACTTCGCGCCGAACTACGACGGCAAGACGCAGGAGCCGACGGTACTGCCGTCGCGTGTGCCGAACCTGCTGATGAACGGCTCGAACGGTATTGCCGTCGGTATGGCCACGAACATCCCGCCGCACAATTTGAACGAGCTGGCGGACGCGATCCAGTGGATCCTGGACAACCACGACGCGGACGAGCAGAGCACGCTCGACGCGGTGATGGAGCGCGTGAAGGGCCCGGACTTCCCGACGGCCGGCCTCATCGTGGGCGACCAGGGCATTAAGGACGCCTACACCACGGGCCGTGGTTCGATCCGGATGCGCGGTGTGACGGAGATTGAGGAGATCGGCAACCGCCAGGTCATCACGATCACCGAGCTGCCGTACCAGGTCAACCCGGACAACTTCATCCACAACATTGCGGAGCAGGTCACCAACGGCAAGATGGTGGGCATCTCCAAGATTGAGGACGAATCCTCCGACCGTGTGGGCATGCGCATCGTGGTCACGCTGAAGCGCGACGCGGTGCCGCGCGTGGTGCTGAACAACCTGTACAAGCACTCGGCGCTGGAGACGAACTTCTCGGCGAACATGCTGTCCATCGTCGACGGTGTGCCGCGCACGCTGCGCCTCGACCAGATGCTGCGTTACTACGTCAAGCACCAGATCGAAGTCATTGTCCGACGCACCCAGTACCGCCTGGACGAGGCCGAGAAGCGCGCCCACATCCTGCGCGGCCTGGTCAAGGCGCTGGACATGCTCGACGAGGTCATCGCGCTGATCCGCCGCTCGCCGACTGTCGACGACGCCCGCCAGGGCCTGATCAACCTGCTGGACGTCGACGAGATCCAGGCCAACGAGATCCTCGCGATGCAGCTGCGCCGCCTGGCAGCCCTGGAGCGCCAGAAGATTATCGACGACCTCGCCGCCATCGAAGAGCAGATCGCCGACTACAAGGACATCCTGGCCAAGCCTGAGCGTCAGCGCCAGATCATCGGCGAAGAACTCGGCGAGATCGTGGACAAGTACGGCGACGAGCGCCGCACCCAAATCGTGGCCGCAACCGGCGACGTGACCGAGGAGGACCTGATCGCCCGCGAGAACGTTGTGGTCACGATCACCTCCACCGGCTACGCCAAGCGCACCAAGGTCGACGCGTACAAGTCGCAGAAGCGCGGCGGCAAGGGCGTGCGCGGAGCCGAGTTGAAGCAGGACGACGTGGTGAAGAACTTCTTCATCTGCTCCACGCATGACTGGATCCTGTTCTTCACCAACTTCGGCCGCGTCTACCGCCTGAAGGCCTATGAGCTGCCGGAGGCGGGCCGCACCGCCCGCGGCCAGCACGTGGCCAACCTGCTGGAGTTCCAGCCGGAGGAGAAGATCGCTCAGGTCATCCAAATCCAAACCTACGAAGATGCGCCGTACCTGGTGCTGGCCACCCGCGACGGCCGCGTGAAGAAGTCGCGCCTGACCGACTACGAGTCCGCGCGTTCCTCCGGTCTGATCGCCATCAACCTCAACGAAGGCGACGCCCTGATCGGCGCATCCCTGGTCGGCGACGACGACGATCTGCTGCTGGTTTCCGAGCAGGGCCAGGCGATCCGCTTCTCCGCCGACGACGAACAGCTGCGCCCGATGGGCCGCGCGACCGCCGGCGTGAAGGGCATGCGCTTCCGTGGCGACGACCAACTGCTCGCCATGACCGTCGTCCAAGACGGCGAGTTCCTGCTCGTGGCCACCTCCGGCGGCTACGGCAAGCGCACGGCGATCGAGGAGTACAACCCGCAGGGCCGCGGCGGCATGGGTGTGATGACCTTCAAGTACACCCCGAAGCGCGGCAAGCTGATCGGCGCGCTGGCGGTTGGCGAGGAGGACCAGATCTTCGCCATCACCTCCGCCGGCGGCGTGATCCGCACCGAGGTTGACCAGATCCGCCCGTCGTCGCGCGCGACCATGGGTGTGCGTCTGGTGGACCTGAACGACGGCGTGGAACTTTTGGCCATCGACCGCAACGTCGAGGACGAGGGCGAAGAGGAAGCCACCGCTGTGGCGACCGGCCAGAAGACGCTCGAGGAGGCGCAGGATGTGACCAGCTCGGCGTCGTCGGTAAGCGATGAGGGCGAGGAGTAACCCGTGGCCGCCCGCAAAGTGACGATCCGGAGTGTGAGCGCCGGGTCCGTCTTCAAGGTGGCGACGCTGCTCGCGCTGCTCGGGTTCATCGCCTGGATGGCCGCCTCCGCGCTGGTGTATTACGCACTGGAGCGCGCCGGGGTGGTTGAGTCGGTGAACTCGCTGATCGGCGGCGTGGGTGGTGACCAGGTGGTGGACATGAAACTCGCCATGTCCGCCGCGGGCCTGCTCGGGCTGGTCGGCGTGGTGTTCATGTCCATCATGGCGCCGCTGACCGCGATTTTGTACAACGCCGTCGCGGATCTTGTCGGCGGCATCCGCTACACCATGTCCAATCGGGCACGGTAGCGCTTAACGACGAACGCGCCCCGGAGGATGATCCTCCGGGGCGCGTTTCGTTGTGGGCGCTTCGGCCTAGAGGGCCAGGCCCGGGATCGTGAGACCCTGCATGTTCGCCAGCACAAAGCCAATGCCGGCGATTGCAGCCACTGCGACGATCGGCGCGACGATGGCCGCGACGTTGACGTCGGCCTCAGCCTTCGGTGCCGGCTTCGGCTCCTGCGGTGTCTCGGTCTTCGGCGCTTCCTGCACCTTCGGCGCCTCGCCAGCCTCCTCGACCGGCTTCTTCTCGGTCCAGGTGATGGTGGTCGGCTGCGCCTGCTTGGTGGCGGTCTCACCGTTCACGCCGATGCGCGAGGTGTTGAGCACCAGCGAGTCCCAGTCGGCCGGGATGGTCTCCACGCCCTCGGCGGTCTGCACCTCGTAGGGTTCCTCCGAGTAGTTGAAGGTGGTGAACCGGTAGAGGAAGTTCATCACCGAGCGGTACTCGCCATTGACCGGCTGCGCCTCGCCGACGTTGCGGACTGCCTCGTGGGCGCCGTTGTGGCGCAGACCCAGGGTGTGGCCCAGCTCGTGGAGCACAGCGTTGCGGAGCTTGTCCTGGGTGTTGACAAAGCGGTGGTTGGCCACGAAGAAGGAGTTGTCGTTAACCAGCGACGCGCCGGTGGCCAGGTTGTTCTCGTCGATCTGGTCGCCGATAACGCCGATGCGGAACACGCTCTGGCGCGGGCCGAGGAAGTCGTTGATGTTGTTCAGCAGCTGGAACGCCGGGGTGGTGCCGTCGAAGTAGTACTGCGAGTACTCGACGGTCTCGCCGCCGCGTGCCTCGTAGCCCGGGATGTTGTTGAAGGTCTCGCCGGCGTCGATGTGCATGGCGATGCCGTGGTCGTCGAAAAGATCCACGATGTCCTGGATCTTCTCCGACTCCAGGCCGTAATCCTCCTCGTCGGACTTCATCCAGTTGAGCTGGAGGAAGATGTCCGGGCGCTGCGGGTCGGCGCCGTAAGCCGGCAGGTTGAGGAAGGTGCCGTCGCTGAGCACGACGCCGTTTTCTTCCCACTCGTCGGGCAGGCCGTCGTTATCCGTGTCGACGAGCGCACCCTGTTCAACCGGTGCGCCAGCGCTCACTCCGGCCTCGAAAGCGTGTGCCGGGGTAACGCCGCCGAGTGCAACGGTGGCGGCCAGTGCTGCTGCGATTCCGTTCCGAAGTGCTGCGCGCATTGTCTTGTGCTCCTTGTGTGTGCGGTGTTCGTGCGGCGATCACCGCGTTGGCTTTGATGGTGACGAGTTTATGCACTCGGTATACGTCCGTAAACCTGTCGGTTTTCAGCGCCGTTTCACGCCAGATTGTTCAACGTTTATTCCGGATTGTTCAACGTTTCGACCGCGATTTAGGTGCAGATTGTTCATCAATCCCCCTCCGTTTTCTGTGCTCCGGGTCCGGTTGTTGAACGATACCCGGGGCTCGAAACCCGGATAGTTGAACAATCCGCTATGCATGCATACTATGCATTCCTCGGCATGAAGATAGGAATATATCTACGAAAGGGGCTCTCACCTGGGCACTTTCCGTTTGCTGACAATAAAAACCCGCATAAAACCGTGTTAATTCCCGTCGCCGAGGCGCATTTTCCGAGCTCGCCCCGGATTGTTCACCACTTTGCCCTCAGTGACTACCCCCGCAAATTACCCCCGGTAGTTGCGTGGTGGCGGAGCTTGGGTTTTGTTGCCGGTCTTTCAGCGCCGCGAACCGCCTCCGCAGTGCTTCCGCAGTGCTTCCGCAGCCGCTTCCGCGGCCGCTTCCACGACCGCGTCTGCAGCCGAATCGTCTAGCTCGCCTGTAGTCCAACCAGACGATTCGCTCTCTATCGAAAATGTGCGCCAACACCAACAGGAGAAACGCAAAGCGCCACGCCGCATCGTCTAGCTCGGTCGAACGTCTAACTAGACGATCGGCTTGCGGCACAACTGGCCACACAATCGCCACACAACCGCCACACAACCGCCGCGCCCAAAACCCGGCGCAGCCTGGCGATTTGGTGGTGCCCATGTGGCTCTGTAATATTCCTATTCGTTCCAAGGGCCTATAGCTCAGTCGGTTAGAGCGCATCGCTGATAACGATGAGGTCGCAAGTTCGATTCTTGCTAGGCCCACAGCCCGCAAGGGCGCGGGGCATTAGCTCAGTTGGTAGAGCACCTGCTTTGCAAGCAGGATGTCAGGAGTTCGATTCTCCTATGCTCCACAAGGAACATAAAGGCCAGATCCTTCCCAGGGTCTGGCCTTTAGCATTTACGCGATCACTGCAGTTGGGTCGGATGCCTATCTATTTAGGTGCATTGCTTCACGACGACACTCTGCCCCCACCCCTCCAAGCTTGATCTGGGCTGAGAACGCGCTGAAGTGCCAGCGGGGAATCACGGTTTCGAGGCGACCAGGCACCCAGAAACCTGTTTGTTGAACAATCGCTCGGGTTGTGGTGAAGATCACCTTGCGGTTTTCTTATTTAGTGCTGACTAAAGGTGGAGGTCAGCGACGCGAGTTTTAGGGTTTTCAAAGGTTATTAGGTGTTTTGGTTGGCTGTGAGGTGTTTTGGACTGTCCTCCAAGGCGATCTTGCGATTAAATGTGTAGTTATCAGTTTGGAGATCCGTGTTCAGGTGATCTCAAGGCTGCTTCGAATATCTCCTCCGACTTGTAAGGAATGAAGCCGTTGAAGAACGCAAACTTGAAGAAGCGCGTCCTGGCCACCATGGTTTCCGCCACGGTGGCTTTTGGTGGTGTAGCAGTGGCTGCGCCGACCGCGGACGCTGACGTACAGGTAACCAGCGAGTACAAGGCTCTGCCGAGCGACGCTACCCAGGCTGCACTGCAGTACAACAAGACCCAGAAGCTGGATCGCAGGATGGATCTGCTCCCGACCCAGTATGGGCCGGGTTGGTGCATCGACGCCGCTCTGCCGGCGCCGGAGGATTACACCAACTACCAGGTGCGCCAGCTCAGCGGCGTTTCCGGCCTTTACGGCTTTAACCTTGTCAGCGGTGGCGACTACTCGATTAACCCGGACATCGAGAAGGCAGCCATCAACCTGACCAAGTTGATGTTGGACGACTACTACGCCGGTCGTACCGAGGCAGCAAAGAAGAAGGCCCTCGCGATGCAGGCACTGGTTTCCAACAACCAGCAGATCCTGGACCAGATGCGTGGCTACATCCTGGGCGAAGTCAAGCCTGAACCGGGCTTTTACGGTTTCGGTTGGGCCACCAAACCGCCGGCTCTTTCGATCCAGGAATTCTCCACCTGGACCGGCTTTGACATCCGTGGCACGGCGTCGAAGACTGTGGGTCAGTCGGATTACTACCTGGCGAAGGACTCCACGAAGTTCAGCAAGCTCAATGTGAATCCGGGCGAGTACCTCACCGTTCTGGTTCCGGACGACTACAACGTCTACCAGGACGTGCGCAGGGAGCCGACGAAACAGCGCATCCTGATCATCGCGCAGCCGGGTCTGGACAATTACAAGCCGGATGTTGTCCGTGACACGGTCACCGAGACCGTTCAGCCTTCGGAGCAGTCCACGGTCACCAAGACCGTCGAGGGCACCACCTCCACGGAGACCATCACGGTTCGTCCGGGTGCTTCCACCGTCACCGAGACTGTCCGCCCGACCGTCACCAAGACGGAGCACTACCAGGAGGTTGTCGAGGAGCTCGTCACTGAGACGCCTGAGAACGTTACGGTTACCTCCACTCAGCGTCCGGACGTCGTCACCGCAACCGCGAAGACCACACTGCCGCGCGAAACCGAAACCACGACGGTTACCGCTCCGCAGAAGACCGTCACCATTGAGAAGAGCGAACCGAAGGTTGTTACCGAGTACACCACGGTTCAGTCGACTGACACTGTCGATGGCGCAACCGAGACTGTCTACGTCACCGAGCCGGCCGCGACCGCTGTCGAGACCGTTCGTCAGACCGCTGCTCCGCGCACGGAAACCCGCACGGTGACTGCGACCCCGGAGACCAAGGTTGTCGAGACCACGGTCACCAACAAGAACGTCCAGACGGTTGAGCGCACTTCCGTCACTGAGCGCTACATCCGCAACTTCACCTACGCGTTTGCCTTCTCTGAGACCAACAAGTCGCAGACCATCGACGTCGAGGGTCTGGGCGACTGGTCGCTCGAGGTCATCGACGACTCCAACGGTCTCGTTGATATCAAGAAGGTTGAGAAGGACGGCAAGTACGTCATCGAGATCGTCCCGAAGCGCGAGGGCAAGGGCACTGTCCGTTTCGTGATCGTTGACTCTGACGGCAACCGTCACGAGTACACCGTCAACGTTGTCAACCAGAAGACTGAGGACGTCAAGGTCAACGACGTCACCGTCAACAACCACTACTTCAACGTTGGCGTCTCCAACCTCGACCAGACCATCACCGTTCCGGCTGGCTGGGACTACGAGGTTGAGGGCCCAGGCAGCCTGGAGAAGGTCGAAGGCTCCTCCACCCAGTACAAGCTCAAGGTCGTTGACGGCCTGAAGCAGGGTGAGATCAAGGTCAAGGTCTTCGAGACCGTTGACGGCAAGGCAACTGGCGCCGAGAACAACTACATCTACCTGATCGACACCACTGCTACCGGTGACTCGCAGACCCGCATCATCGGCAATCTCAACTCCTTCACGCTCGACGCTCCCAACGTTGAGAAGAAGCCGGAGATCGTCGAAGGCGCGGACAAGATCGAAAAGATCGAGAAGCGCGGCAACTTCTGGGTTGTCGTTCCGAAGGAGGGCGCAACCGGCGATGTTGTGATCAAGGCTGAGGACAAGGACGGCAAGACCTACACCTACACCCTGAAGATCCAGCACGGCACCAACGTCTCTGTGGACAACGAGACGTACCAGATTAACGAAGGTGACTCTGTCGAGGTCCGCCACGACGACGGTTACACCAAGGAGATCATCTCCAAAACCGGCGAGTGGGACGGGACTGACGGGTGGAAGATCACGAACAAGACGAACGGCACGCTCGTCTTCAACGTCTACAAGGACACCGACAACGGTCGCGTGCTTGTGGGCACCTACACCATCGTCGCAAAGCCGGTAGAGGCAACCGAGTACCCGACCGCAAAGGTCACTCAGGACGTCCTCGACCGAAACACGATCAAGCTCACCCGCGGCACCGAGCAGAATGAATTCGTGATCAAGGAAGGCGAGGACCTCTTCGATTACGAGAAGGATGAGGACGGCAACTGGATTGTGTTGCCGAAGCCGGGTACCGACGGCACGATCGTCATCGCTGAGACGTTCCAGGGCACCGAGCTCGTCGAGTACACCATCAACGTCACCCCGGGTGAGGTTGATGAGAAGGTCATGAATGTCATTTCTGGCGCTACGGTCGGTCTCTCCGGCAAGGATCTGAAGGTCGTCGAGGGCGAAGACCTGCTTAAGAATGGCCTGAACGGTGGCAAGCTCGAGTTCGTCGAGGGTGCGCAGGGCCGTGTGGTCATCGAGTCCCGGAACTCCCGTGGCCTGGTGTTCGAACGCCGGATCTTCAACGTCACCCCGTCTGGTGTACGTGAAGAGCGCTTCGAGCTGACCCCAAAGTCCGAGTCTTCGATCACCATGAACGAGTCGGAGTTCACCTTCGACGAGAAGGGCGACGACGTCATCGACGTGAAGCGTGAGGGCGACACCCTGCTGATCACGCCGAAGGAAGGCAAGACCGGTACCGAGACCGTTGAGATCAAGGATCAGAACGGCACGGTTATCGAGCGCTACATCTACACGGTCGTGCCGGGCAAGAACGACGGCCAGACCGCTAGCTCGGACGACTACAAGCTGAGCGTCGACGGCCGCTTCACCATCACCCGTATCAACGATAACCCGATCAAGATCGTTGAAGGCGAGGAGTGGGTTAAGTGGACCGAAGATGACGGCAAGTGGGTGCTGGTCCCGAAGGGTCCGGACTCCATCGGTAAGACCATCAAGGTGATCGAGACCCGTGGCGACGTTGTTGTGAAGCGCTACAACATCGAGGTCCTCCCGGAGACCAAACCGCTGAACTTCGAAGAAATCCGCACTGTTCTGTACAAGGACATCAAGGACGATATCGAGTACGGCGAGAAGTACGAGTACAAGGTCGTCCGTGGTCACGATGTTGTTACGGTTGAGCCGACGGAGTCGGGCAAGCTGCAGATTTCCGCGCAGCCGGGTAAGCGTGGTCAGGCCACCATTGAAATCCGCGACCCGGAGGGCAACCTCGTTCGCGTTGTCGAAGCGGTTGTTCCGGATTCTGAGCAGGGTGTGATCCCGGAGCCGAAACCGTCGATCAAACGCGTACCGAACACGGACAACAAGTTCAGGGTTGACTTCGAGGGTGGCGCCAACAACGTCGAGATCAGGGTCTGCGACGCCGACGGCTCCTGCACGATCGTGCCGCGCGACAAGATCGTCGACAAGGGCGACCACCTCGAGGTGGAAGCAGGCGTTGTCCCCGGTGGCCGGATTGTGGTCGTGCCGATCAAGAACGGCATCCTCGACGAGAAAAAATACGTCGACATCGAATTCAATCGCGTGGTTGATAACTCGGCTACGACCAACAGCGGCTCCTCCGAGCTCGACGGCAAGTGCATCGCCTCCCTGGTGGGCCTCTCCGCGCCGCTGCTGCTCGCGATCCCGCTGGGCATCCTGTCCCAGGTCCAGATCCCGGGCTTGGAGGGTCTGTCCGCTCAGGTGAACAACGCTATCCGCGAGACCAACGACCGCATCCAGCGTGGTCTGGGCATCTACGACAACGACCGCGCACAGCGTGCAGCGAGCCTGCAGGGTGCGTTCAACGTTGCGAACCCGGAGATGCTGCAGCTCGCCGGTGGCTCACTGGCTGCGATCACCATCGGCCTGTTCCTGGTTGACGGTGTGCTGCGTGCCTGCGGCAAGGAGGAGATGACTTCCTCCTACAAGCTCGGCGAGGCAACCGGTCAGGACTGGCTGATGTACGGCTCCTCCGGCAAGCCGGCTGAGGATGCTGCTGCCAACGCATCCGAGTCCTCCTCGGGCTCCTCCGCAGAGGGAAGCTCGAATGCTGAGAAGTAAATCGCTCTAGCGCCTTAAAAGCCCGAAGCCACCACGGCTTCGGGCTTTTGACGTTCTTCGAGGTTTTGTTGAACAATCGCTCGGGTTGTGGTGAAGATCACCTTGCGGTTTTCTTATTTAGTGCTGACTAAAGGTGGAGGTCAGCGACGCGGGTTTTAGGGTTTTCAAAGGTTATTAGGTGTTTTGGTTGGCTGTGAGGTGTTTTGGACTGTCCTCCAAGGCGATCTTGCGATTAAATGTGTAGTTATCAGTTTGGAGATCCGTGTTCAGGTGATCTCAAGGCTGCTTCGAATATCTCCTCCGACTTGTAAGGAATGAAGCCGTTGAAGAACGCAAACTTGAAGAAGCGCGCTATGGCCGCGCTCATTTCGAGCACTCTCATCGCTGGCGGCGTGGCCGGCGTTGCCCCGAGCGCGGAAGCGCTGACTTACACGGGCTCCCAGGCCCAGATTGTTAACGCCTACGAGCGCCTGAGCGAAGAGGATCTTCGCCAGTACTTCGCCGCTGAGAAGCCGACCTCGTACAGCAACGGAACCTTCGTGCTGCCGACTGACCGTGGCCCGGGTTGGTGCATCGACTGGGGTATCGACAACCCGTGGAATAACGAACCGGGCGGCTACGAGGTTCGCAAGCTCACCGGCGCCTCGGGCCGTGTCGGTGACGGTTTGCGCATCAACGAGGATATTTTGCTCGCCGCAATCAACGTCACCAAGTCTCTAACTGCGGATTTCCAGGCCTACCAGAAGCAGCCGTCTCCGGACCGGCTTTACAAGATCCAGCAGGAGAACCGCATCCTGCAGGCTCTGCTTTCGAACAATCTTGGTGCGCTGAACGAGATGCGCAGCGGCTTCTACTACGGGCAACTCAACCAGACGATGTTCCAGACCATGACTGGTTTTGACATCCACTGGAAGAAGCAGGACGTTAGGGGCGATGGCACGCCGAACTACGTCTTCACCAAGAACAAGTACTTCAAGACGGTTGAGGAAAACTACAACGAGGGTGAGTACATCACCGTTCTTGTGCCGAAGAACTACAACCTCAACCTGAACCCGAAGAAAAACCCGACGTTCCAGCGCATCGTCACCGTTGTGCAGCCGGGGCTGCCGGGTTTCAAGCCGACGCCGGGCAAGGAGACCATCACTGAGATCACTAAGGTTACGCAGCCGGCGGTCACCACGACGGTTACGGAAACCCGCCCCGCGTCGAAGACGACCGAGCGCATTACTGAAACTCCGCGCACCGTCACGGAGACGTACACGCACCCTGAGGTCACCGTTACCGAGCGCTCTACGCTGCCGAAGGCGTACGAGACCGTGCGGGTCACCCGCCCACGCCAGACCGTGACCGAGACCGAGAAGGTCACCCCGGTGACCAAGACTGTCACTGAAACCGTCTCGGGTACACCGGTCGAGAAGACGGTTGTTGAGACCCCGCCGGCAAAGGTCGTCACGACCACCCGTGAGGGCGAGCCGACGACCGTCACTGAAACCGTGTCGGACACCCCGGTTGTTGTCACTAAGCCGGCCTCCACCGTCACCGCAACTCGTTGGGCAACGCCGACCCGCACGACTGTAAAGGACGTGCCGGGTGGCGTCGTCACCGAGACGAAGACCATCACCCCGGAACCGGTCACCTCTACCCGCGTGATTCCGGTGACCGAGAACTACTACACCGAGAAGGTGTACGAGTCGGTGAAGGAGGTCCACGAGTACTACTACTTCGCTGGCTTCACCAAGAACGACAAGTCCAAGACCATCGAGCTGCCGGACGGTGTGAAGGGCTCCTGGACCTTCGAGGTCATCAAGGGCCGCGACATCGTCGTGGTCGAGCGTACCGAGGACGGCAAGCTCAACATCACCCCGCGCCCAGACTTTGAGGGCGAGGGCGACGTCGAGATCCTGATCACGGACGAGCTGGGCAACCAGTACATCTACCGCGTCAAGGTCTCCGACACGATCACCGTGCAGACTCAGACCAACGTCAAGGTCAACAACTTCTTCTATACGATCAACCCGGATAGCGAGAACCGCATCAAGGTCATCGAAAAGAACCCGGGTGAGAAGACTGAGCTGGTTTGGATCGACGCCGACGGCAACGAGCACGACGTTCTTCCGGGTGGCATCAATGTCTTCGACGACGAGCAGCAGGTCAAGGTTGAGGTCACGAACCCGAACCTGCGTGGCCAGGTCGTCGTCAAGATCGTCGAAGAGTCCGGCAACGTCCGCGAAAACATCGTCACCATCGAGAACACCACCTCGAAGTTCGATGTTGTCCGCGAGATTCTGAGCACCTCCACCGCGATCGTGGAGCGCCGCGGTGGCGACTTCACGATCAAGTCGGGCGAAGAACTCGTTGAGATCACCAAGGGTGAAAATGACACTTGGGTCATCAAGCCGAAGGACAAGGACACCGAGGGCACGGTTGAGATCGTCTTCACCGATAAGAACGGTGTGGAGTACAACTACACGATCGAGATCAAGAACGACGTGAACTCCGGCCCGGTCATCCGTAACTACGAGATCCAGTCGGGCAGCGACGGCCAGGACGGCGACACCGTCAAGATCGAGCGTCGTGACGAGTGGGATATCAAGGTCATCAGCGGCGACGTTGACGTCGAGTCGACCACCGGCAAGCTTGATGAGAACGGCGATGACACCAACATCTGGACCGTCAAGCCGCGTGACGGCTTCACCGGTCAGGCTGTGATCCACGTTGTTGACAAGAAGACCGGCACGCTGGTCGGTGTTTGGAATATCCAGGTCAACCCGGGCATCAACCAGGACCAGTACGAGGTCAAGTCGATTGAGCGCGATATCGTCGATCGCTCCATCGTGGATCTGTACCTCGGCTTTAAGGACACCGAGAACGACGGTGCAAATCCGAACCGTTTCACGTTCGACACTGAGGGCAAGTTCGACTCGTACGACGAGATGATCGAGCACTACAAGACTGAGTACGAGGGCATCATCGACTTTGAGAAGTCCACCCTTGGTGAGGATGGCGATTGGCAGCTCGTCTTCAAGCCGGGCGCTGAAGGTACGGTCAAGGTGATCGAGCAGCAGCCGTTCTTCGACAAGGACGACAACGCGGACTACCGCCCGATCACCGAGTACACCTACAACGTCTCCCCGGCACCGGTGCGCCAGCTCAACTACGACGTCACCTCCGACAACATCCTCAACCTTTCTGGCACGAACCTGCGAGTGGTGAATGCCGAAGAGGCGAAGAAACTGCTCGCCGGCGACGTCCCAGCCGACAAGTCCAAGTCCGTCAAACTCGAGTTCAACCGCGATGCTAACGGCCAGCTAATCCTCGAGAACGTGACCGATGAAGGCTTCGTCTTCGAGCGCTACACGATCGACGTGACCCCGGGTCGCGACGCCAACTTCAAGCCGCTCGAGCGTGAGATGGGCTGGAACGCGACTGCACGAATCCCGGGTGCCGCTGACGACAACGCTGAGGTGACTGAGGGCAAGGACCTCGTCAACGTCACCCGCGACGAGGCCAACGACCAGTTCGTTATCAAGCCGGTGCCGGGTAAGACTGGCCTTGCAGTGATCAAGGTGAAGGACGGCCGCGGCGCTTGGGCGGAGTACCGCCTGAATATCGTCGAGCCGAAGAAGGGTGAGGCCACCTACACCGTTGCGACGAACTCCCAGTTCCGCGCAACGATCGCCGAGGGTAAGAACTCCTTCCTGCTGGTTTCCGGCAGCGAGTCCTTCATGGACCCGCGCACCGAGAACGGTGAGTGGATCCTTCAGCCGAAGCAGGATGCCGCTGGCAAGTCCGGTGTGGTTGAGGAACGCGACGAGAACGGCGACGTGATCAACCGCTACACGGTCAACATCATCAAGGGCAAGGTCCTCACGACCCGTCAGCAGCGCTCCGTCATCCCGGAGAACGGCTGGACCGACATTCCGGCAATGAACAACGGTGGCAAGTTCATCGTCGTTTCCGGTAACGAGTACGTCACCACCAGCACGGTGGACGGCGAGTTCCGCGTCACCGCCAAGCCAGACACCGTCGGCAAGGTTGTCCGTGTTGAGGAGCTCAACGACAACGGCGACGTTCTGCGCACGATCACCCTCGACATCGTTCCGTCTGATACTGCTCAGTCCGGCCCGCTGACTGAGTCTGGTGCAAGCACCGGGTACAACAACGACCTGCCGCAGATCAAGATCGATAACAGCACCACCACCGGTGAGATCAAGATTGAACTGCCGGAGGGTCTGAAGGACTTCGTTCCGACGCAGAACGGTGATCAGATCGAGGAGATCATCCAGACGGGTGAGGGCAAGTACACCCTCAAGCTCAAGGATGGTTTCCAGGGTGACCTCGGCTACGTGGTCGTTGATGCTAACGGCAACCAGTCCCTGGAACGCCACTACAACATCAAGTTCACCAAGCACGTGGTTAACAACCAGGACACCCAGTCCGGCTCCTCCGAGCTCGACGGCAAGTGCATCGCCGGCATCGTCGGCCTGACCGCGCCGCTGCTGCTCGCGATCCCGCTGGGCATCCTGTCCCAGGTCCAGATTCCGGGCCTTGAGGGTGTCTCCGCGCAGGTCAACGCTGCGATCCGCGACGCCAACAACCGCATTCAGCGCGGCCTCGGCATCTACAACGAGGATCGTGCGTCCCGTGCGGCTGACCTCCAGGCTGCGTTCTCCATCGAGAACCCGCAGGCTCTCGGCCTCGCGGCTGGCGCTTTGGGTGCGATCACCCTGGGTCTGCTCGCTGTCGACGGTGTCATGCGCGCATGCGGCGCTGAGGAGTACACCTCCTCCTACATGTTCGGCAAGGCGATCGACAACGAGACGCTCATGAACGGCTCCTCCGGCAGCTCCCAGAAGGGCACCGAGGACAAGGCTGCTTCCTCCGAGAAGTAACCCCCGGTTGAGCTGAGCCCGTCAGGCATTGTGCCTGGCGGGCTCATTGCTTTGCGACGACCCCACGCACAACCTCATCCAGCCACCCCATCGCGTAGTCATAGCCGGTCTGCCCGTCCACGTTGAAACCGCCGGGGATGTCGGTGTAGCCGAGCTTGTAGTAGGACATATGCCGCGGCCCGAAATCGCCGGCCAGGCGAGCGGACGCAATCAGGTTCGCGTTCTGCGGGTCGTCGAATGCCTCCCGTAGGCCGGCGGCGTCGATGATGCGCTCGCACAGCGCGGTCACGGTCGCATGCGCCCAGGCCTGGCGGCCTTCAGTGCCGGTGGGGGTGTGGGGGATGACACCCAGGCGCTCCAACTGCCAGTTGATCCGTTCCGCGGCTTCGATGGTCCGGAAGACTTGGAGCAGGAGTTCCGCGTCCGGAATGAGTTGATTGAGCGCGGGCAACAGCCATGGCCACGTCACCCCCTCCTTCGCCAGTTCGGGCAGGGCGGCGAGCAACGCGATGGCGACCTGCTGGTCCACAGGTGTGGTGCTGGCGGTGGTGGCGTGGTGGTGCAGGGCGCTCCCGGCGGTGGCGAGTTCGATGATGATTTGTGGGGCGAGGGTGGCGTCGATAAGCGATAGCCCTGATTGCTCGAACGCCACGCGCGGGGGCACACCCTGGCCGAGCAACTCTTGGAGGCGGGCGATGCGGATGCCGGTGATGGCGTTGAAGGGGCCGGGGACCACGTCGCGCATGGCGACGTCTGCAAGCGTACGGATGATGCTGTCCGGGTCCGTCGCGCACGCCATGTCGGCGCCGTTGCACAGGGAGAGTACCTTGCCCTCCAACCCGTGGAAGCCGAGGTTGCGGGTGCCGGCCATGCCGACGCGGGTGGGGTCGAGCGCGGTGCCGCCGGGTTGGACCGTCTCGCCGTTCGCGCCGCGCAGTCCTTTCGGCGGGGCGGCATAGAGGCGCGCAGGTTTCGGGGCACCGGGTTCCAACGGGGCGCGGGCGGGGTCGGCGAAGAGGAGGACGGCGGCGATGTCGTCGGCACGCACGCCCTGCACTTTGTCTGCGGACACGAACGCGGCGGCGTCGCCGATTAGGTGCGCGCCCTGCGAGTAGCCGATGAGGATGAACCGGGTGCCGGGGCAGTGGCGGGCGACGGTTTCCATCTCCAGAGTGGCCTGGTCGCGGCCGTAGCGCACCGACTCGCCGTAGGTGGCGGCCTCCGTGCCCTCCGGAACCACGCCGGACGTGCCGAACACGCTGAAGCGGCCAAGCGACGCCGGGTACTTCACCTGGAACGTGGACACCGTGCGAGCGCCGAACCGGACTTGGAGGTCGTCGGCGGGGGAGGAGTCGTCGTCAAAAAGCGACTCGCGCGCGACAGGGTGCCAGGAATGAGAAAACCCCGACCCAGCCGCTTGCACGACGTGGACGGGGTGACAGCGCAGCTGCAGCGCCTCGGCTTCGGGAGCCGCCGCGAGAGGGATCAGGGCAGCGGCGAGCGCGAGGGCTGCGGCGCGGCGCACGCTACTTCTTCTTCGGCAGGGAAGCGAGCGCGAGGCCGATGCCGACGAGCCAGGAATCCTTCGCGATGGCCTTGCCGGCATCGGACGGGCGGATGCCGTCGTCCTCGGTGTACTGGTCGCCACCGAAGTACATGGTGAGCAGGCCGGAGCCGAAGGCGGTCAGGCCGAGGCCGACGAGGCGGTTCGGCAGCAGCGGGCACAGCAGCGCGGCGCCCAGGGCGGTCTCCGCGGCGGCCAGGCCGGTGGCAAAGTTCTCGGCCTCGATCTGGCCGAGTGCCGGGATGCCGTCGGTGGACATGTCGCGCAGGCCCTCGGCACCCTCCTTGTCCAAGTTGAACTTGCCCAGGCCGGCGTTCAGGATGTACGCGCCGGTGGGGATGCGAAGTGCAGCGGATGCGAGGCGGTTGGTCTTCTTGAACATGATGTCCTTTCAGGGGGAAGTGGATTCGCTCCGCCCATAGTACGGATTACACCGACAGCTCAGGGTGGAGATCGCTTACCGGGATCGTGCGGCGCGCGCGCAGCGCCACCGACGAGACCACAATGCCCAGCACAGCCACGAAGAGCAGCGCGGTCACCGCGGTCCACATGCGCGGATCGTAGGACGGAGTGTCGAACAGCGCGTAGCGCACCAGATCCACCGAGTAACTCATCGGGTCGAACTTGTGCACCCACTGGATGAACTCCGGCTGTACTTCAGGCGGGTATAGGCCGTTGGAGGCGACGAGTTGGAGGGACATCAGCGCCATCGTTGCTAAGCGGCCGGGCGCGGGGCCGAGCGCGGTGTTAAGCGCCATGATCGCGCAGATGAACACCCAGGAAACGAACGCCAGTACGCCGAACAGCGTCAGCGGGTGCTCCGGCTCCACGCGCAGCACGCCCACCTGCATGACCCACAGGGCCACGGCCTGGAAGAAGCCGATGATCGCCGACGGGATCATGGTGTAGAGCATCACGCGGAACGGGCTGACACCCGAGTCGATCGCGCGGCGGTTAAACGGCTTCATGATCATGTAGGTGATCAGCACGCCGAACCACTGCGACAGGGCCAGGAAGAACGGGCTCAGGCCCTTGCCAAAGAAGGTCAAGCCGTCGCCCACATGCTGCGTGGTCACCGGTTCCGCCGCCGCGTCGATGGCCTTGTCCAGACGCTCGCCCTGCCACTTCGGGGCCTTCTTGGCACCGTCGGCGAGGCTCATGGAGAGCTCGCCGGTGCCGTCGGAAAGCTTCACCAGACCGTCGTTCAAGTCGCCCAGGCCGACCACCAACTGGTTGGAGCCGTCCGCCAGACGCGACGTGGCGTCCGTGGCGGTGCTCGCGGCGACGACCAACTTCGACGTGCCGTCCTTCAGCGTCGTAATACCGGCCAGCAGCGTGCCGGAGCCGTCCTGGAGTTGCGCCAGACCGTCGGCGAGCTTCTTTGCGGCCGCGGTTGCCTCGTCCACGCCGCCGCGGTACTTCGCGCTCGGGTCGGAAAGTTGCGTGGCCAACTCGTGCGCGCCGGACTGCAGCTGCATCAACTGGCCGACCAAGTCGTTGCCCTGCAGCGCCTGCAGCGGGCCGCCGTTGAGTTGCAGCTTCACACCGCGGGCCTGGTTGGCCAGCTCGGTGGAGCCCGGGATGGGGGAGCGGTCCAGGTCCGCGATCACGCGGTCCAGGTTCGCGTTGATGTCGTCCAACGCCGCCTGGGCGTCGTTCAACTTGCCCGCAAACCCGGTGATCTTGTCCACGCCGCCGGCGATCTGGGTCGCGCCCTCGCCCAACTGCTGGGTGCCGGACTGCAACTGGTTCATACCGTCGGAAAGCTGCGATGCGCCACCCGAGGCGGTGGTCAAACCGTCGTTCAACTGAATCGCGCCGTCCTGCAGGCGGGCGACGCCGCCGTCGAGCTTGTTCACGGCGTCCGGCATCTGCTGCACCTTGTCGTTCAACTGCTGGATGCCGTCGTTGAGCTTCGTGCCGCCCTCGTTGAGCTTCTCCGAGCCGTCGTGGGCCGAATTCGCGCCCTCGTCGAGTTGCTCGGCGCCGTCGGAGGCCTTTTGCACGCCGTCGGAAAGCGTGTTGATGCCCACAAACAGCTGGTCGACCACCTTCGCGCCCACCGAGTTGGACACGGCGGCCGCGATCGCGTCTGCGGCCTTATCGCCCAGCACGGTCGGGATGAAGCCGTTCGTCTCGTTCAACGTGATGTTGATCTTCGCCGGGTGCGGATTATCCGAATTCACACTGGTCACCGCGTCGGAGAAGTCCGTGGGGACCTCCAAACCCAGGTAGTAGGTGCCGTCGGCGATGCCCTGTCTGGCCTCCTCGGCGCTAACCACCCGGAAGTCGAGAGGCCGCTGCTCCAGCAACTGGTCCACAACCTCGTCGCCGTTCTCGCCCTCGTCCGAGTTCACCAAGGCGACCGGCAACTTGTAGAGGTTGCCCAGCGGGTCCCAGTACGACCACACAAACAAGCCGCCGAACAGCAGCGGCAGCAGTATGATCGCGGTCAGGGCAAGCGGCGGGAGCTTGCCGTGGAGAAATTTCCGGAAATCGGTACCAATGTGCAGGCCGCTCATAGCCCCTCCTCATTCACCGTGTTCACCATGACGGGAAGGTGGACTGCAACGCCGCGCAGGTCGTCGAGAAGCTGCCTGCGCAGGTCCATGTCGCGGACCTGGTCGATGTCGTCGACAATCAGCATCGTCGCCTCCGGGCGCGAAATCAGCGCCAGCAGGACGCGCAGGCGGAAGCGATCCAGCGGGGAAATCTCGCCGACCTGCTCGGTCAGGTCGATGTCCTCCAGCTGCAGCGGCTCCAGCCAGCGCTCCACATGCTTGTGCGACTTAATCGCCTCGGACGTGTGCGGGGTGCGGCGGAAAAAGCCTTGCGACCAGGCGATCTGCTCACGCACCACGTCGCGCACGCGCACCAGGCGGTCCAGCGAGTCGATCTCCTGCACGCCCGCGAGCGCGATCTGCTTGAAGCGTTCGCGGTGCGACGAGGGTTCGTCGTCAAGCAAAATGGTGCCGCCGTGGGGACGATGACGCCCGGCCAGCGTGAGGCTGAGCAGGGTCGAGTCGGACTCTCGGCTGGTGTTGAGCAGGGTCAGCCCCCGGCCGATGTCGAATGTCTCCGGAGCGTCGCCCCTGCGCACCACGAGGTCTTGCGCGCTGAGGATTGCAGTCATGTGGTCCCTTAACCGTAGGGTGGACTATCACTTAACTCGTGATATGGTGCTCCCTAAATAAGTCACTGTCAAACGCAGAGTGGGGAGTGCCATGCGCGCGGATGCCCGCAGGAAGCGCGACCAGATCATCACGGCCGCGCTACACCAAATCCAGACGCGCCCCAACTCCGAAATCACGCTCAACGGCATCGCCTCCGACGCCGGCGTGGGCATCGCCACGCTCTACCGTCACTTCCCGTCGCGTTCTTCGCTTTACGACGCCTGCGCCGTCGTCTACATCGACCGCCTCGAAACCCTCCTCGATGCCACCCTCGCCGGCTTCCACGCCGACCCCCAAGGCAGTTTCGAGCGATTCGTGTGGGCGATCGTCGACTCCGGCGTCGGCATGCTCGCCGCCGCACTTGCCGCCGAACCCTCCGCCGACGGCCCCCGCATCATCGTCGAGCGCCGCGACGCCTTCATGCACAAAGTGCAGTTGCTTATCGACGAAGCCGTGCCCCACGGCATCGTCGCCCCCGGCCAAACCGCACTGCAGCTGGCCTCCGAACTCACCGTCGCCACCCGGCCGATGGCCTCCCCGCTCGCCGAGTTCCTCCCCGACGTGCGCGACCGGCTTGTGCGGCACCTCATCGCGGGCTGGCGCGCCGAGGTGTAGGGCGGGCTACTTCAGCTCGTGGCGGCCGCCGTCGGAACCATCGGTGTTGTGGGTGGCGTCGGTGGCCCTGCGCTGGTCGTCGTCGAGCGTGTCCAGGGTGGTGAGCTCGTCGTCCGTGGAGGTAGTGGCGGCCGCGGTGCCCGTGGCGTCGGTGGTGAGGGCGTGCTTGCCGGTGGTGTCGGTGGTGGTGTCGTCGTTAAGCGAGCGCTCGTCCTCGGTGCGGGTGGAGTAGACGAGCGTGGACGAGCCGGACGGGGAGGTCTCGGTGCGGGTCGGCGCGGGGCGGTAGGTCTTCACCGGCTCTTCGCCGCCGAGTTTGTCCTTGAGCCAGAACTCCCACGCGGCCCAGGCGCCGCCGCCGGCGACGGCTGCCAGGGTGGTCCACTTGATCACGGCGCCGATGGTGCCGAGCACGCCGCGGCCCTCGTCCTTCTTTTCCTTCGCATGGGCCTCGAGGAAGTCGATGCGCTGCTTGCGCAGGGGCGCGTCGGCGTTGAAGGCGGCGCGGCGGCGGTCGAGGCGGTCGTGGGCCTGGCGGGTGAGCTCGCCGGCCTGGGCGCGGGCGGTGCCGAACAGTTCCTCGAGTTGGTCGGGGTCGAGGTTTTCGCGGATGTCGTCCAAGTCGCCGTCCTTGAGGTTTTCCAGGAGGGAGTCGTAGATGCCGCGCTCGCGTTTGTCGTTCTGGTCGCGGAAGTACTTCACGGCTTGGTTAGCGATAGTGTAGGCGATGCCGACCATCTTCAGATTCATGGGGGTCTCCTTCATCTGTGTTGGGTTTACAGGTTCCAAGGGTAGCGAAGCTGCTGGACAGCGTCTCTGTACCAAGCGTTACGCAAAAACGGACTAAGCGGTTCATTTTGCGGTAATTACATTCACGAAAACGACGGCCTTGACCAGCAACGACAGCGCACGGAAACCGAGCTGATTGAGACCCATAAACACGCCACATAAGTTTCAAGTCACCGTTTAACCACGGTGCAACAAGTCCCGATGACAGCCAGCCGAGTGAAAGGTCACGCCATGTTCGAAGCCTCCCCTTCGACCCGGCTTTCCGCCTCGGCGCCCATCGACCGCGAGGGCGCGCCGGTGATCCGCCGCCCCCGCCCGCGCCAGCGCACCGCGTTGAGCTTCGAGATCATCCCGCCGCGCCCCACGGATGACGTGGCGAAGATGGACGAACTCATCGCGGGTCTGGCCTCCTACAACCCGGATTACGTCTCCGTGACGTCGTCGCGACGCAGCGAGTGGCTCGAAGGCACCGCGTCCGTGATCTCGCGCATCGAGCAGACCACAGACTTGCGGACGATCGCCCACCTGGCCTGCACGGCCGGCACGCGCGAGGAACTCACGGAGTGGATCCGCACGCTTATCGACGCCGGCGTGCGCGGCTTCCTCGCCCTCCGCGGCGACCTGCCCGAGACCGGCCTGCCGGACGGCTACATGCCGTACGCGACCGACCTGCTCAACCTCATCGAGGAAGTGCAGGAGGAAGAGGCGTTCCGCCTCGCCGGCGGCAAACTCGCCCTGTCGGTGGCGTGCTACCCCAAGGGGCATGAAGAATCGCGCAACTTCGACCACGACCTGGACGTGCTGCTGACCAAGCAGCGCCTGGGCGCGGACTTCGCCATCACGCAGCTCTTCTTCGAGGCCCAGGACTTCCTGGAGTTCGTCGAGGTGGCGCGTCTGGCGGGCGTGCGCATTCCGCTCATCCCGGGGATTATGCCGATGACCTCCCTGAAGCGCGTGCGCCGGATGGGGGAGTTGTCGGGGTTGGAGGTGCCTGAGGTCGTCGAGAAGCGATTGCTCGAAGCTGACGACGAGTACGAAGCCGGCATGGAACTCACCGCCAACCTTGCGCGGGAGATCTTGGACGCCGGCACGGGCGGGCTCCACGTGTACACCCACAACAACCTGGCCGTCACGCGGGACTTTTTGGACCGCATCGGCATCCAATAGATAAAGGACGAACAATGACCACCTTCCCCAAGGCAACCATCGAGGGTTACCCGCGCATCGGCGCGAACCGCGAGCTCAAGCGCGCGCTCGAGAGCTACTGGGCAGGGCGTATCGACGCCGACACGTTCCGCTCCACCGCCCGCGCCCTGCGTGTGAACAACTACAACCACCTGCGCGACCTCGGCCTGACCGAGGATTACGCCATCCCGGCGGACGTCGCCCTGTACGACCAGGTGCTCGACACCGCGCTGACCGTCGGCCTCGTGCCGGGCGGCGTTGATCTGGACGAGGAGTTCGCCCTCGCCCGCGGCAACGACACCCGCGTGCCGCTCGAGATGACCAAGTGGTTCGACACCAACTACCACTACCTCGTTCCGGAGGTCGAGGCTGGCCAGGAGATTAAGGCGGTGCCGGAGCGCATCGTGCGCATCGTGGAGGAAGCCGCCGAGGCCGGCCACAAGGTCCGCCCGTTCCTCGTCGGCCCGGTCACCCTGATCGCCCTGTCCAAGCCGGCCGAGTGGTCGCTGCTTCCCGCGCTTGTCGACGCCTACGCCGAGGTCTTCGCCGCCCTGAAGGACGCCGGCGTGGAGTGGATCCAGATCGCCGAGCCGGCCGTGGTCGCTGACCTGTCCACCCCGGACGCGGAGATCGCTAAGCACCTGCGCGAGGCTTGGTCTGGTTTGTTGGCCGCGGAGAACCGCCCGAACGTGTACCTGACCACCCCGTACGGCTCCGCCCGCGAGGCCCTCCCGGTCATCGCCGAATTGGGCTTCGAGGCCGTGCACGTCGACCTGTCCCCGTGGACGCTCGAGGCCGACGGCGACTACGCCTCCCGGGTAGCCGAGACGATCCCTGCGTCGACCCACCTGGTCGCTGGTCTGATCGACGGCCGCAACGTCTGGGCCGCCAACCTCCGCGAGCGCACCGAGGTGCTCGAGTCGCTTGGCGATCGCGAGGTCTCCGTGTCCACCTCCACCTCCCTGCAGCACGTGCCGCACACCCTCAAGGCCGAGCGCAACCTGCCGGTCGAGGTCGCACCGTGGCTGTCGTTTGCCGACGAGAAGCTCGCCGAGATTCAGGCGCTCGTCGCCGGCCCGGACGCCGCGACCGAGGCGTTCGCCCAGTCTGACCGCGCCGTGCGCACCCGCGCCGAGTCCACCACCATCCACAACAAGGCCGTGACCGACCGCGTTGCCGCACTGCCGGAGGGCGCCGTCAAGCGCGAGCCGGCGTTCGAGGAGCGCAACAAGATCCAGCACGAGGAGCTCGGCCTGCCGAAGCTGCCGATCACCACCATCGGCTCCTTCCCGCAGACCGATGAGATCCGCAAGGCCCGTGCCGACCACCGCGAAGGCGAGCTCTCCGACGCCGACTACAAGGAGGCGCTAAAGAACGAGATCAAGCAGGTCATCGAGCTCCAGGAAGAGATCGGCCTGGACGTCCTCGTCCACGGCGAGGCCGAGCGCAACGACATGGTCCAGTACTTCGCCGAACTTCTCGACGGCTTCGTCGCCACCGAGAACGGCTGGGTCCAGTCCTACGGCTCCCGCTGCACCCGTCCGCCGATCGTCGTCGGCGACGTCTCCCGCCCGGAGGCCATGTCCGTCGACTGGTCCGCGTACGCGCAATCCCTGTCCGACAAGCCGGTCAAGGGCATGCTCACCGGCCCGGTCACCATCCTGGCCTGGTCGTTCAAGCGCGACGACGTGCCACTGTCCGTCTCCGCTGACCAGATCGCACTCGCGCTTGCCGACGAAGTCCGCGACCTCGAAGAAGCCGGCATCAAGGTCATCCAGATCGACGAACCGGCGCTGCGCGAGCTCCTGCCATTGCGTGCCGACGACCGCGCCGCCTACCTCGACTGGGCCGTCCGCGCCTTCCGCCTCGTGTCCTTGAAGGCCGAGCCGGGCACCCAGATCCACACCCACCTGTGCTACTCGGAGTTCGGCCAGATCATCGATGCCGTCGCCGCCCTCGACGCCGACGTCACCTCCATCGAGGCCGCCCGCTCCAAGATGGAACTGCTGGAAGACCTCGACGAGTCCTTCCACTCCGAGATCGGCCCGGGCGTGTGGGACATCCACTCTCCGCGCGTGCCGTCCCAGGAGGAAATCGCAGGTCTGCTGCGTGCCGCCCTCCAGAACGTGCCGACGGAGCGCCTCTGGGTCAACCCCGACTGCGGCCTGAAGACCCGCGGCTACGCCGAGGTCGACCCGTCGCTGCGTAACCTGGTCGCCGCCCGCGACGAGGTCGTCGAAGGCCTGTAGGTCCCGGTCGCGGTGGGGCGTGCCGCGCTGCGGTGGGCCGCCGCGCCCCCGGTGCGCCCCCGGTGCGGTGCGCCCTGTCGCGCCCCGCGCCCCCGGTGCCCCGCCCCGCCGCGCCCCGCGCCCCCCGCTGTGAAGTTTCCAGCGAATTAGTCGTAGCGAATCGCCCGAAATGCGCGATTCGCTGGGTGTAGTTCGCTGGTTTCTTTCGTTTCAGGGGTGCGGGGTGGCACGCTCTACGGAAATCGGGGTGGACGTTGCCCCGGACGTTGCCCTGGGCGTTCCCGGGTCGTGGCGACTTTGGGCTCGCCGCGCTTGTCTGCTCGTGCTTTTGCCTCCCGTATCCGGCGGACGCATTCCTCTGGATTCCGGAGTATCTCCCGTGTGAAAAATCGGATGACCTCGTATCCCTGCTCACGAATCCAAGTTTCGCGCCTGAGTTGAGAGAGGACGGCGTCATGAGGCTTGTTCTCGAACTTATCGAGGCCATCGATCTCAATAACGAGGGTCCCCCAGATCAGGTCGACTCGGTAATTGGGTCCGATCCACAGTTGCATCTCCACCTCGATGCCGTTTTCGTGGAGAATCACACGCAAGAGAGTTTCGTACGGTGACTCCGACCAAGGAGACGCAAGTTCGAGTGCCTGCCGTGCGTTCGCAATCCCGCGTTTTCCCTTGAGACGGGTAATTTTCGCTTGGATGGTCTCCCATTGTCTCCGCTTGTCGTGGAGGGTGCCGAAGCGCAGAAGCCAGTCCATCGCGACCGCGCCCTGACGCACGCCGTGAAACCGCGCGATGTCGATCGCCGTGCGCGCTGGACTCGTCACCTGTATTTTCCGGTCCGCACCGATGCGGTCGGTCCGGTGGATGAAGTAGACGTCCGATTCGGGGATCCGCATGTGACGGTAAAGCAGACCATCGGGCCAGTCTTTCGTTGATGGTGGCGTACCGTGCGATTGTGCCAGCTCGATGACTTCCTTGCCGTCCGGGATGGTCCACATGTTCAACAAGCGGGCGGCCGAGCGACTCACCAACACCGAGCGATGGGCCGATGAACCTGCTGCGTAGCAGCGTAAGTACTCGCGCTCGTACGGCCGCAGCGCGTTCCACGCGTCGACGCGCACGTATCGACGCGATGAAACCTTCACGCATGCTTCCGCCTCGGCGACCGCCTGGCCGACGAGCAAATCTGTCAACTTTTCCCCAACCATATGACCCCCCGGTCGATGATGCTGGATCAAAAGTATCCGCTGGGGAGCCGATGCACAAGAGCAACGCGCTAACCAAGAGCTCCGATCGAGTTTCCAGCGATCCAGTCCCAGCGAATCGGCAATTTTCGGCGATTCGCTGGGACTAATTCGCTGGGTTTGCGATCAAAGTCCAGGACCGCCCAAGACAGCCCAGCACGCCCCGCCGGCGACCCGGCGAACCCCCGCCCGGGCGAACCCGCGTACCCTGGTCACCATGACTCAGAAGACGCAAACTATGACTCTGCACACGAATCACGGTGACATCGTGATCGATCTGTTCGGCAACCATGCCCCGAACACAGTGAAGACCATCACGGGCTTGGCCACCGGCGACCGGGAGTACTCCGCCAAGAACGCGAAGGGCACCAACGAGGGCCCGTTCTACGACGGCGCGATTTTCCACCGCATCATCCCGGGCTTCATGATCCAGGGTGGCGACCCGACCGGCACCGGCACCGGCGGCCCGGGCTTCCAGTTCGCTGACGAGTTCCACCCGGAGCTGCAGTTCGACCGCCCGTATCTGCTGGCCATGGCGAACGCTGGCCCGGGTACGAACGGTTCCCAGTTCTTCATCACCGTCGACGCGACCCCGTGGCTGAACAACCGCCACACCATCTTTGGCGAGGTCACCGATGAGGCGTCGAAGAAGGTTGTCGACGAGATCGCCGGCGTCCAGACCGGCCGCATGGACCGCCCGGTGGAGGACGTCGTGATCGAGTCCGTCGAGGTCGCGTAACCGCATAACCGCGGAGACCGCATAACTGCGCAAGCACCTAAGAGCCCTCGCCAACCGGCGGGGGCTTTTCCGTGCCCGAAGTACCCTGAACAGCATGCTCCGCAACACGCTGAAGAACGCGCCCGCCACCACCGCCATCGCCGCGCTGTGCACGTTGGTTTTCGTGGTCACCGCCATTCAGGCCCGCAGCATCACGGACGTGATCTGGGATTCGCCGGTGGGGGAGAGCACGGTCCTGTTCGGCCCCATGGTTTTCGAGTGGGGCTACCTGCGCACCCTGACCGCGGGGTTCCTCCACCTGGACATCACGCACCTCGCGCTGAACATGTTCATGCTGGTGCTTATTGGCGCGGAGGTGGAGCGGTTCGTCGGCACGGGCCCGTATGCGGTGGCGTATGGGGCTGGGGTGCTGTGGTCGTCGGCAAGCGTGCTCGCGTTCAACTTCACCACGCCGACCGCGGGGGCGTCGGGGGCGCTCTACATGCTGATGGCGGTGCTCATCGCAGTTGCTTATCGACGATCCACCGACCTGAAAGCCCCACTCACCCTCGTGGCGGTGAATGTGGTGTATTCGCTGATCTCGGAGTCGGTGTCGCTGTGGGGGCACATGGGTGGGCTTGTGGTGGGGCTGGTGATGGCGTGGCCGTTGACGTCGTCAAGCATGCGCACCCGGTGGATAGCCGCGTGGGCCGCGTTGGTGCTGGCAGTGCCGGTGATTTGGGGGTTGACGATCCCATCGACAACTCCTGTGTACTAGTTATCCACAGGAGTTGTCCACAATGTGGAGAACTACACGGGTGTTGTTAGTCGAACGACACGTCGAACAGTTCGAGCGACACGCCGGAGAAACCTGGCATTTTCGAATAAGAACCAGCACAAGCGCCTGTCCTGTGGAGTTGTGCACAGAGTTATCCACAGGTGTGGATAGAACGCGCTCGCATGGAAATCTCTAGGCTGGATGGCGTCCGTGCCACGACAGATTGATGGCTGATCAAAGCGAGGCGGACGAGATCGTCGCAAAGGGCGAGCGCCCCGCGGGCAAGGGCCGCACCACGCAGTTGGGCGAGCTGCACATCACTGAGGATGTGTCCCAGTACCAACCGCACCGAGAAGGGCGCGGGCTACCTGGACAACAACGAGGATTCCTCCTCCAACCTCACCGACTACGGCCAGGCGGAGAACCTCTACATCAACCCGGATCCGCACGACACCGATCTGGTGCGCGAGGCGTACGTCAAGCACGCCGAGGACGACGACTTCGGCCAGGCTGGCACGCTCTACCGCGACGTGTTTGACGACGCGGAGAAGGAGCGCTTCGTGCACAACATCACCAACAAGATGATGGCGATTAAGAACCAGGACGTCGAAGAGCAAAGCCCGTTGAGTCTGCAACAGACTCAACGGGCTTTCTTAACGTGCGGGCTTAGAAGGTGCCGCGGACCTGACGGCCGAAGTCGGAGACAGTCGCGTCCAGGGAGGAGACTTCCTGGTCGTTGTACGCGGAGGTGTCACCAGCCAGGCGGCCGGTCTGGGTGACCTTCATGGTGTTGTGCAGGCGGCCTTCCTTGGTCTTGCCGTCGCCGAAGGAGAAGGCTGCGAGGAGCATGTCGTCACCGGAGTTGACCGGGTTGGACATGGTGACCTCGAAGGTGCGCACGCCGCGGTCGAAGTCGTAACCTAGGTCGCGGACGTGGGTGCCGTTGTACTTGGTGGTGGTAATCAGGCGGTCGACGCCCTCCGGGCCGGCGAAGGTCTCAACCTCGACGCGGAAGGTCACGGCCGGGAACTCGCCCCAGTAGCGCTTGTCGCCGACGTTCTTCACACGCAGTGCGACGGAGCCGGCGAAGCCGGACGCCTTCCAGGTGGAGGTGGTGAAGTACGGCTGCAGGTCGAGGTCGCGGACCACGCCCTCCTGGTCGTCGATGACTTCGGTGATCTCGTCGGTGTTGGTCTCTTCGACCTCGTCGATAACCGCGGTGCCCTCGTCGGTGATGTCGTCGTTGGTCACGTTTGCTGCGGCCTCGTCGTCGACCTTGGTCACGTCGTCGAGGTTCGCGCCGGTCTCAATCTTCTCGACGTCCTCGTTGTACGCCGGGTTCGGGTTCTCAACCGGGGTGGTGACCTGTGCGCCCTTGTTCGGTGCCCAGGAACCGGCCGGGGTGGAGTAGTTCTTCACTCGCACCTCGTTCTTCACCGGCATGTTGGCGACCCAGGCGGTCGGGGTGGCCCAGGTGCCGTTCGGGCGGCAGCGCTGCTGGGTGCCGGTCATGGTGACGGTGCGGAAGCCGTAGGTGGCCTCGCCGGTGTTGCCGGCCGGCACGTCGTATGGGCCGATGGACTGGCCGACGGACCAGGACAGGGAGCCGGAGACGTCCCAGCCGAGGGACTTGGCGATGGAGTAGCCGATGTTGCCCTGCATGCCGTCCTTGGAGCCGGAGCCGCCAAGCGTCAGGGTCTCAGTCTTGGAGCCGTTGACCGACGCCTCGATGGTCTGTGTGCGCGACAGGTCCTGCTTGAGCGGGATGGTGTTGTCGGACAGGTTGGTGGTGGAGATGGTGCCGACCGGCAGGAAGTTGTCCTTCACCTTGTACACCACGGTGCGGTAGTCCTCGGTGGAGTTGCACACCGGGCGCGGGTTCAGGATGTTGGCCTTGAGGTGGTCCGAGCCACGGTAGGTGTGGATGATCGGCAGGTCGGAGTTGGTTGCCGGGGTCTCCGGGTAGGACTCCTCGAAGGTCTGGGCGGTTGCGGTCGCGGCGGAGCCTGCGATGGCGATGGCGGCCAGCGCTGCGACGGCGGAACGGATTGCGCGCACGGGGGCGCTCCTTTCTCGGGAACTGGACAGAGGTGAGCGGGTGCTCTCGCATAAAAGTCTTAGTCCCTTGTAAGGACGACTGCATAGGATTGTTGAACAATCTACCCAATCCGGGGTCGAACTAATTGCTTATCGACGACCAAACGCCCCGGTCAACATGCTTTTATCCACAACCCGGAATAGGTGCGATCATCGCAACAGGGCGCGGTATTTATATTCACGGCTTGACCCGGGGAAACAACACGTACCCACACGTTCGGGTCCAAACGGGCAGGGTCGGACGGTGCACCGGTCGCGTGCTTCCGAATCGCCCTCACACCCGCAGAGTTCGAAAACTACAGTTCGAAATCTGCCGAGCAAGGCCGAAGCACGGCAAACAAAAACGGGGCGCGACGGGAAAACCCGCCACGCCCCGCGCTAGACCGCGCGCTAGCGCCAGCCCATGGTCATGAGCAGGCCGATGATCATGCCTGCGAAGCCGATGCCGTAGTTCCACGGGCCGAGCTGGGCTAGGAACTGGATCTGGTCGCCGGCGAGGTAGTACACGATGAGCCAGCCGAGGCCGAGGATCATCAGGCCGAACATGATGACCTTGTACCAGATCGGGGTGCCGCCGGTGTTGACCTTGACGGGAGTGCGGGACGCGCCGGTGGAGGTGCTGCTGACCGGGCGGACAGCGTCCTTAGTTACTTTCGCTTTAGGCATCGTTGTTCTCCATGTCGTCGTGTCGGGTCTGGGCTACAGGCCGAGCCTGCGCTCCACGCCACGTACCGCGTTTGCTGCGTTCTGGGGTGAAACTGTATCAGCCCCGGCACCTGCTGCGTTATTTTGCGGCAGGAGGACGCCGGCGTCGAACTTCCACAGGTTGTAGCCGATGGCCTGGTCCTTGCGCACCACGTCGCCGGCGGGGATTTCTTGGTGGCCGATCAGGCCGGCGTCGACAAGCGCGCCTGTTGCCACGGTCGGGCCTTCAACGAGGCGGCCGCTCCAGCCAGCGTCGCGCATGATGCGCTCGGCTTCGGTCGGGTCCATGCGGGTGATCTTCGGCATCTTCATCAGCATGCCGTTGGAGATACGTAGCTCAACGGTGGTGCCAGTCTCCACGTCGGTGTTCTCGCCGGCCACGGCCAGGACTTCGCCCTCGGGGCGTTCGGAGTCGACCTTGGTCACGGTGGAGCGCAGCTTCAGCGACGACAGGGTCGCGGTGGCCTGCTCGACGTTGAGGCCGACCAGCGACGGCACCTGCACCATGTCCGGGCCCGAGGATACGGTGATGCCGATGCGCGAGCCCTTGGCAATCTGGGTGCCGCCGGCCGGCTGCTGGCTCAAGATGGCGCCTTCGGGGATGTTGTCGCTGGCTTCGCGGCGCACGTTCGGGTTCAGTTCGAGCCCGGCCTTCTTCAGCTCCTCGACCGCCTCGTCCGTGGTGAGGTTGGTGATGTCGGGCACGTCCGTCATCTCCCTGCCGGAGGAGACGGTGAGCTTCACCGGGGTGCCAGCCTTCAGTTCGGAGCCTGCGGCGGGGTTGGAGGAGATGACGTCGCCTCGCTTGATGTCCGGGTTCGGCTCGTCCATCACGGAGACCTGGAAGCCGAGACGTTCAAGTTCTGCGATGGCCTCGTTGCGCGGCTTGCCGGTCAGGTCCGGGATCTGCACCATCTTTTCCTGCGCGGGCGCCTGAGGGTCGTCGTCTGCGGAGAAGTAGTCGTAGACAAACCAGGACACCGAGCCGATAAGCAGCAGGCTCAACAGCGCCGCGAGCCACTTCAAGGTGTTGTTCGACGTCTTTTCGTGCGCGGCGCGGTGGTCCGCGTAGCGTGACTGGCGTTCGGCGTCCGGGGCCTTCGCTTCTCGACGAGCCGGGGCCGGCTCACGAACCGCATCGCCCACAACCACCGTATGGCCGGCGTCCTGCTCGGCCGCGGAGAGGTGGTTGCGCGCCGCGGTGGTCACGTTGCCGTGCTCGAGAAGCTCGAGGTCGTCGCCCATCTGCAGGGCGGTTTGGTAACGGTCCGCCGGGTGCTTCGCCATCGCGGTGAGGATGACGGAGTCGACGTTGACGGCCTCGTTGTCGGTCAGCGGCGTGGAAATGCGTTCCGACGGCGGCACCGGGTCTTCCTGCACGTGCTGGTAGGCCACGGCGAAAGGGGATTCGCCTTCGAACGGCGGCTCGCCGGTGACGGCTTCGTACATCACGCAGCCGAGCGCGTAGATGTCGCTGCGCGCATCGGCCTGTTTGCCGCGGGCCTGCTCGGGGGAGAGGTACTGGGCGGTGCCGATGACGGCGGAGGTCTGCGTCATCGCGGAGGTGGAGTCGTCCAACGCGCGGGCGATGCCGAAGTCCATCACCTTCACCGCGCCGGTGTTGGTGACCATGATGTTTGCCGGTTTGATGTCGCGGTGGATGATGCCGGCGTCGTGGCTGGCCTGCAGCGCGCGCGTGACCGGCAGTAGGAACCGCGCTGCCCGCTCGGGGCTCAGCGGCCCTTCGTTGCGCACGATGTCGCGCAGGTTCATGCCGTTGACGCGCTCCATGACGATGTATGGCACGTCCACACCGGAGGTTTCCACCGACCCGGTGTCGTACACCGCGACGATATTTTCGTGGTTCAGGCGCGCGGAGTTTTGCGCCTCACGACGGAAGCGCTCACGAAAGTTCTCGTCGCGCGCCATGTCGATTTTCAGCATTTTGACGGCGACTTCGCGCCCAAGTGCGACATCTGTGGCGCCGTACACGTCGGACATGCCGCCGGTGCCGATGATGTCGCCCAGTTCGTACCGGTCAGCGATCAGCATTTTTACCTGCCACCTCCGAGCAAGTTCTCAAGATTTGGCAATTCTATACCAGGTGCAGGCGCGGGGGCCTGCTGCGTGGTTTCGGGAGCAACGCTTGCCGACGGCACCGGCGCCGGTGTCGACTCCACCGGCGCGGGCTGCTCGGGCTCCGGCTCGACCGGGGCCGGCTCGGGGGCGTTGTGCTCCTCGGGTGGTTCGTCGAAACGCAAGGTGCCCGGCGCATGGGTTTCGGTGATCGTCGTGCGCTCGTGGTGCGTGGTGGTCTCCACGGTCTCGGTTTCTTCGTCTTCGACTTCGGTTTGCGTGGCCACGGTCGGGGTCGGGGTGGGCGTGGTGGTGCCGGTGAAGCGGTCGAACGCGCCCGAGGTGTAGGCCCACGCGGCACCTACGCCGAGCAGCGCAAGACCCAGCAGCGTGGCGACGACCGGCCCAGCCGAGGACTTCTTCTCCTGCTCGGGCCTGTTGCGCGTCGGGTTGGCTGCGCGGACGGGGGCTTGTGGGGCGGCGGGGGGTCGTCGAGAAGCAACGGCCCGGGCGGCGGACGGCGGGTAAGAGCCCTCGGGGCGGGAGGTGCGCTCGTTGGCGACGTTGGCCAGCATCTGCGTCGACGCGGTCGCCGACGGCTCCATGGCGACTACCTGCGTGTTGCCGCCGGGCTGGGCGGGGCGAAGCCCCTGGCGGACCTGGGCGATGGCCAACTGGAACTCGTTGCCGTCGCGGAAGCGGTTGCCCGGGTCCTTGCGCAGCGCGATCTCGATGAGTTCGCGCGCCGGGGCCGACACCGAGATCGGCAGCGCCGGCGGCTCGGCGGACACGTGCGCGAGCGCCACCGAGACGGACGAGTCGCCGCTGAACGGGCGCTTGCCGGAGAGCATCTCGTAGCCCACCACGCCGAGCGAGTACACGTCGGACGCGGAGGTGACCTTTATGCCCTGCGCCTGCTCCGGGGAGACGTACTGCGCGGTGCCGACCACCATGCCGGTGCGCGTCAGCGGGACTGCGGCGGCCGCCTTGGCGATGCCGAAGTCCGTGATCTTGATCTGCCCGTTCTGGGTGATCATGAGGTTGCCCGGCTTGATGTCGCGGTGCACCAGCCCCATGCGGTGGATCACCGCCAGGCCGTGGGCGGCCTGCTCGAGCACGTCGAGCGCGACGTCCTCGGTGAGCTGGCCTTCGCGCGCGATGAGGTCCGCCAGCGACTCGCCGCGGATGTACTCCATGATGATGAAGCAGACCGTGAACCCGCCGTCGGTTTCCACCTCACGGTAGTCGTAGGTGGCCACCACGTTGTCGGAGTTGATGCCTTGGGCGCTCATCGCCTCGTTGCGGAAGCGCTCGAGGAATTCCGTGTTGGAGGAGAACTCCGGCCGCAGCACCTTGATGGCCACTTCGCGCTCGTGGCTGTGGTCGTCGGCAAGCCAGACCGTGGACATGCCGCCGTGGCCGATGATCCACTGGAGCTCGTAGTTGCTCCCGACAAGTTTCTGCAGTTCCTCGCGGTTTTCGGTGTTCATCACTTATCTCCTTCCACGGGTGCAGGTGCGGCGCGTAGCACGGCGCGGCCGATCGGTCCGGAGACCTGGCCGCCGGTGGCGCCTTCGCCCAGGTTGCCGCCGTTTTTCACCACAACGGCCACCGCGACGTCCTTCTGCGGGTCGAACGCGACGTACCAGACGTGCGGCGCGGCGCCCTCGGCGTGCTCGGCGGTGCCGGTCTTCGAGGCGAACCCGTTGCCGTCGTAGCCCCAGGTGGCGCGCTCGGAGCCGAACATCAAATCGGTGATCGTCGCCGCTTCCTCTTCCGTTACGGCCTCGCCGAGCGACTTCGGTTTTGTTTCACGTAAAACCTTGCCGTCCTCGTCGCGCACTTGCTTGACGACGAACGGCGCCATGCGCTGGCCCTTATTCGCCACCGACGCCGCCATCACGGCCGCCTGCAGCGCGGTCATGGTGACGTCGCGCTGGCCGATAGCGGACTGGCCGAGTTCGGCCGCGCCGGGCAGGTCGCCGAGCGAACCGGCCGCGTTCGGCAGGCCGAGGTCGTAGTTTTGGCCGACGCCGAAGCGGGCGGCCGCGTCGCGCAGCGCGTCCGGCCCCATGTCCAGGCCCATCTGCACGAACGCGGTGTTGCAGGACAGGGCGAACGCGGTGCGCAACGGCACCTGGCCGCCGCCGGCGCAGGCCTGGCCGCCGTAGTTGGTCAGCGGCACGTCGGTGCCCGGCAGCATGATCTGCGCGTCACCGGTCAGCGGCGAGTCCGGCGTGTAGCCGTTGCGCAAGCCCGCCGCGGTGGTGATGATCTTGAAAATCGAGCCCGGCGGCAGCTGGTCCTGCGTGCCGTGGTTGAGCAACGGCTTGCCTGGGTCGTTGTTCACATTGCCCCACGCGTCGCCGGCGGAGGCCGGGTTCACGATCGCGTTCGGGTCGTAGCTCGGCGCCGACGCCATCGCGAGCACCTCGCCTGACGACGGTCGCATGGCCACCACGGCGCCTTCGTAGCCCGGCTTGGCCAGCTGGTCGAACGCGAAGGCCTGCAGGTTCGGGTCGAGGGTGAGCTGGACGTTGTCGCCCTTCTTCGCGTCTTCGAGCCCGGTGCGCATGAAGCGTGACGACGACCCACTGTCACCCGTGAGATCCCCATTGAACCCGGACTCGATCTGCGCAGTGCCGAACTGGTCCGAGGCGTAGCCCACCACGGGCGCGAACGACCACGGCATGTTCGGGTACGCGCGCTGGTAGTAGCCGGTGTCTTCGTTTCTGAAGGACTCTGCCAGCGTCAGGTCCCCGGCGGTGATGTTGCCGCGGTTGATCTTCTTCAGGTCCATAACGATGCGTGAGTTGCGCGCATCCTGGGCGTATTCGTCTTCGCGCATGGTTTGGACGACGGTGAAGTTCACCAACAGCGCCAGAATCAGCAGCAGCGAGACGACCGCGCCGAAGCGGATGGATTTGTTCATCGCGCGCCCACCACCTCACGTCGCTGGGTTGCCTCGTCGTACTCCGGCGGGCGGTTCGCGCTATTAGAAATGCGTAGCAGCAGGCCCAGCAGGATGTAGTTGGCCATCACCGACGAGCCGCCGGCGGACATGAACGGCGTGGTCAGGCCCGTCATCGGCAGCATAGAGGACACGCCGCCCGCGACGACGAAGATCTGGATCGCAAGCGTGAGTGCGAGGCCGGAGGCGAGCAGCTTGCCGTAGGTGTCGCGCACCTGCATCGCCGTGCGGAACCCGCGGGTGATGAACACGGCGAACAGGCAAAGCACCGCGGCGATGCCGACGAAGCCGAGCTCCTCGCCGATGGCGGCCAGGATGTAGTCGGAGTGCGCCACCGGGACGAGTTCCGGGTGCCCGTAGCCCAGACCGGTGCCGGTCACGCCGCCCCAGCTCAGGCTGATCAGCGCGTTGGCCGGCTGGTTTCCGATGCCCTCGAAGTCCGAGAACGGGTCGATGAAGTTGGCCACGCGCTCCTGGATTTTTGAGCTGACCTGGTACACCGCGTAGCCGCCGATGGCCACCAGCGCCAGACCGATCGCCAGCCAGGATGCGCGCCCGGTGGCGAAATAGACCATGCCCAGCACCGTGGCGAACAACAAGAGGGCAGGGCCGAAGTCGTTGGAGACCGCCATGATCAAAATCGCGATCGCCCACACCATGAGGATCGGGGCGAGGTCGCGCAGGCGCGGGAAGGTGAAGCCGAGGAACCGGCGGCCGGCCACGGTGAACAGTGCGCGTTTCTGCGCGAGCAGTTGCGCGAAGAAGATGAGCAGCAGGATCTTGGAGAACTCACCCGGCTGGATGGAAAACGGGCCGAGCCACAGCCAGATGCGGGCGTCGGTGCCCTCCGGCTGCGGCCACACCAGCGGCAGCGCAAGCAGGATCAGGCCCAGAAGTCCCAGCAGGTAGGAGTACCGCGACAGTGCCTGGTGCTCGCGCACCACGATCAACGTCAGCACCATCAGGCCCACGCCGACGAGCGACCACAGCATCTGCCGCTCCGCCAGGGGCCCATATCCGGGGCGTTCGGCCAGATCAATGCGGTAAATTACCACGAGTCCCACCGCGTTGAGCAGCGCGACGGTCGGCAGCATCACCTGATCCGCATGCGGGGCCAAAAACGCGATGGCCACGTGCGCGATGGCGTAGACGCCGATAAACCCGCCGACGATGTAGAGCATCTCGGTGGACAGGGTGCGGCCCTGGCTGGTCTCCAGCCCGAACAACATGAGCAGCAACAGTCCGGTGGCGAAGACAAGCAGCAGCAACTCACGGCTGCGCGCGGTCAGGCGGCTCATTCGACCTCCCGGCACTTGTTGTCCTCGGGGGTTTGCTTATCCACGCAGCCCGGCAGCGCGTCGTCGGCCAACTCGTTGAGGCGGCCTAAGACGTCGTCGTAGGAGCCGGTGAAGGTGTCGTCGCTAAGCGAAGCCCGCTGATCCTCCGGCAAGTCGCCCACGTTGAACACGTGGCAGTCATCCGGAGTGGAGTTCGCGGCGATGACCCGCAGGTCGCCCTTCTCGCTCAGGCACGCGTGTTGCAGGGCTTCGGTTTCGAGTTCGGCGAACGGGTTGGAGCGCGAGGTGTGCTCGACGACGAACTCGTTCGCCTCGTTCACGGTCAGCGCGTACTCGTCCACCGTGCGGTCCTTCGCCCACATCGCGCCGCCGACGACCAGCACCAGAAGCAGCACAAGCGTGACGACGACCCACGGCCACACCGTGCCCGGCTGCTTCGCCTTAGCCGGTGTGTGGGACTCCTCGTCTTCGTCGGCGGAATTCGCCTCCTGCGTCTTCGCGCGGTTGTAGTCCGGGGTGATCGTCTCGGACTTGCGCAGCAGCGCGGCCGCCCTACTTGCCGACGAATCCGGGTGCGAATCCTCACCCGCCGGCACCAACGCGCCAGCTTTCACCGCGGCGCGGGTTGCGGGCGCTGCGGTACCGTCGGCGGCCTCGACGACTTCCGCCACCACCACGGTGACGTTGTCCGGCCCGCCGGAGCGCAGCGCCAACTCGATGAGCCGCTGGGCCGCCATCTCGGGCGTGCCGTCGCCGAGTGCGACCTGGATGGTCTCGCGCGTGACCGGGTCCGACAGCCCGTCGGAACACAACAGGATGCGGTCGCCCGGCTTTGCCTCGATCAGTTCCAGGTGCGGCTCGACCTCGCGGCCGGTGTAGGCCTTCAAAATGAGCGACTTCTGCGGGTGGGTGGAGACGTCCTCGGGGGCGAGCTTGCCGTCGTCGACAAGCGACTGCACGAACGTGTCATCCACAGTCAGCTGCGTAAGTTTGCCGTCGCGCAGCAGGTAGCCGCGCGAATCGCCCACGTGAATCAGGCCGAACTGGCGGCCGTTGAACATGGTGGCCGTGAGCGTCGTGCCCATGCCGGCCTGCTCCGGGTGCTGCGCGACCGACTCCGCGATCGACGCGTTGGCGTCCTCCGCCGCCGCGCCCAATAGCGCGAGCATGTCGGCGTCTTCCGGGTCGCGGTCGAGGTGTTCGAGGTGCTCCACCATGAGTTGGGAGGCGACCTCGCCGGCTGCGTGGCCGCCCATGCCGTCGGCAAGCACAAGCAAGTGCGGACCCGCGTACGCGGAATCCTCGTTGTTGCCCCTGACCAGGCCGCGATCGGACGCGGCGACGAAATCTAGCGCGAGCTTCACGGCATTAGCCTCACAATCGTGCGTCCCATCTTCATATCCATGCCCACAGTGACCCGTTCGGGCTGATCAATGCGCACCCCGTTGACAAAGGTGCCGTTTCTTGAATCCAAGTCCTCCACAAACCAGTCGCTGCCCCGGCGGAACAGGCGCGCGTGACGGGACGACGCGAAATCGTCGCCAAGCTGGAAGTCGTTATCGCCAGCCCTGCCGACAGTGAACTCCTCCAAGCTGGCAATCTCCATGTGCGAGCCTTTCAACGGGCCCGCAACAACCGCAATGGTTCGCGCCTTCTCCCTGGGGGCCGGCGCAGAAGCGACCGCTTGACGACGAGCCGCCCCACCCACCGACACAACATCCTTCCGCTGCGTCCACATCACCAGCAGGATGAACACCCACAACAGCGCCAGCAGGCCGAACCGGGCGCTGAGGATCACCGTGGAATCCATCTCTTCTCCTCTGGCTTTAGGACTGGAAGTATTCAGTACTCGGGTGCGACACCGAATCCGTGAACTCCGGCTGGTTCGCATCCACACGCAGCTCATCCTGGCCGCCCACAATGCGGACCTCGATGTTGGAATGGCCGAGCGTGATCACGTCGCCGTCCGCCAGCATCCAGTTATCCACCGGCTCGTCGTTGACCGTCGTGCCGTTCGTGGACTGCAAATCCACCAGCACCGCCACCTGGCCGTCCCAGGTGATCTCAGCGTGCTGACGCGACACACCCGTATCCGGCAGACGGAAATCCGACTCGTTGGAACGGCCCAAAATGTTGGACCCCTCGTGCACCAAGTACGTGCGCGACGAGCCATCCTGCAGCAGCAGGCTCACCGTCGCGTTCTGGGCATTCGCGTCGCCGCCGTTTGCAGGGTTGGCGGTATTCGGCTCGGACATTGCATCCTCCTTAACTTGCGAGCGTGAGGCGCGGGAACGCTTCTTCGGCTCCGCCACAATGGCGTCGAATCCGCTCACCACATCCGGCATCGTGTCGATATACGACGACACGCGGAGCTGGCCCGTCCTCAAACCCGACTCCTCCGCGATCCGCACCACAACCGGCCCATCCAAGAACCACTGCTTATTGCGCGCGAACCGCATGAGTTGATCGGCGAGGTCCGCAGGAAGATCACGGTTCTGCGACAGGTTCTCCAGGTCCTTCGAAGACACACCCACCGCGTACACGTTCGGGGCGACATACTCGTCCCTATCCGTGACCACCAGCGAGTCCTGTGCCTCCTGCTTGACCAGAACCTCGATCTCTTCCGGCACAACCTTGCCGCCGAACAGCGCCGCCATGGAATTGTCCAAGCCACGCTGCAGCGAACTATCCAGCTTTGCCAGCCTGTCCATCACTGCCACTTCCTGCGCACCTCCTTTCTTCACATGCGAATTTAAGTAACTCGGACAGTATAGGTGCCCACCACGACACGACCTATCCGCAAACGCCGGAATCACGCTCGAAATCCCGTCCATCCTGCGGGTTTGTAGTTTTTGTCCAGGGCGTTCTATATTGATCAAGTCGCCCGCCCGGGTGGCGGAATTGGCAGACGCGCTGGCTTCAGGTGCCAGTGTTCGCAAGAACGTGGGGGTTCAAGTCCCCCCCCGGGCACCATTTACGCCCCGACCACCCCGGTCGGGGCGTTTCGCTTTGCCCGGGCAAACACACCACATCCCCGCGGTAGCATCGGCCCATGACCAAAGCGCAGCGCTGGGGCTTTTTCGCCGTCGTATCGCTCGGTCTGTTCATGATCGGCCTGGACAACTCGATCCTGTACACGGCGCTGCCGGCCCTGGAGCGCAGCCTGGGCGCGGGCCCCAGCGAGGGCCTATGGATCATCAACGCCTACCCGCTGGCGCTCTCCGGCCTCCTTTTGGGCACTGGCACGCTTGGCGACAGAGTCGGTCACCGCAAAATGTTCCTCATCGGCCTCGTGATCTTCGGCGCCGCGTCACTTGCGGCGGCGTTCGCACCGGGCACTGGGGAACTCATCGCCGCCCGGGCCCTGCTCGGCGTGGGTGCTGCGGTGATGATGCCGGCCACCCTCGCGCTGATCCGCTTGACGTTCCCGGATGAGCGCGAGCGCAACACCGCCATCGGCATTTGGGGCGCGGTCGCGGTCGTCGGCGGCGCATTGGGCCCGGTGGTCGGCGGCGCGCTGCTGGAGCACTTCTGGGTGGGGTCGGTGTTCCTCATCAACGTGCCCATCGTGGCCGCCGCGATCGTGCTCACGTTCATGCTCGCGCCGCCGAACATGCCGGATCCGGGCAAATCCTGGGACGTCATCTCGTCGGTGTACTCGCTCATCGCCCTGTCGGGGCTGACGATGGCGATCAAACAGACCGCCAACACACAAAGCACGAAACTGCTCATCGGAGCGGTTGTGGCGTGTGTGGTCGGTGCGTGGTTGTTTGTTCGTCGTCAAGCAAGGCTCGAAGACCCGCTGCTCACGTTCGACATCTTCCGCTCGCGCATGTTCACCGGCGGGGTGCTCGCGGCGGCGGGCGGGATGTTCGTCATGGCTGGCGCGGAGTTGATGACCACGCAGAAGCTGCTGCTTATCGACGACTTCACGCCCCTGAAGGCCGGCACCACCGTCGCTGCGATGGCGCTGGCGGCGATTCCGGCGTCGACGCTCGGCGGGGCGTTTTTGCACAAGATCGGCTTCATGCCGCTGATCTCGGGTGGGTTCGCGGCGGCTGTGGTGGGGGCGTTGGCGTTGGGGGTGGGGGCGTCGTCGCAAAGCATCGCCTTGGAGGTGGCCGCGCTTGCGCTGCTGGGCCTGGCGGCGGGGTCGGTGATGAGTGTGTCCTCGATCGCGATCATTGGCGCGGCACCGATGAACCGCTCCGGTATGGCGGCGGGTGTGGAGGAGGTCTCCTACGAGTTCGGCACGCTGACCACCGTGGCGCTGACGGGGTCGCTGCTGCAGCGCGGCCTGAACAATGGTGCGACCTATACTGACGCGTACGTGAACGTGCTGGTCGTGCTCGCGATCGGCGCCGCCGCGCTGTGCCTGGCCACGGTGTGGTGTTTCCGCGGCAACCCGAAGTCTGGAGGAGTCCTTGCCTGACATGAACCCGCGCGCCTGGCACCGCAAGGCGTCGAAACCGGTGAGCATCTGGATGGCCGTGTTCATCCTCGCGGGCCTGGCCCACCCGTTCATCCCGGACGGGAACTGGCTGCTCATCCACATCTTCACCCTCGGCATTCTGGGCAACTCGATCCTGCTGTGGTCGCAAAACCTCACCGAGCGCTTCCTGGGGCAAAGGCTTGACGACGACGCCCGCCCCGCCCAGCTCACCCGCACCTACCTCTTCAACGCCGGCACGGTGGCGGTGCTGATCGGCCAGGTCGCGCGCTGGTTCTGGCTGACCTGGATCGGCGCGCTCGTGGTCGGGGTGATGGTGGCCTGGCACGCGGTGGTCCTGGCCGGGCAGGTAAAAAGCGCGAAGCGAAGCAACGCCGGCGTTTTGGGCTTCGTGGCCTCTGCGTGCTGCCTGCCGGTGGGCGCGTTGTTCGGCGCAACGGTGGCGGCGGGGCTGCCAGGGCAGTGGCACGGCGCGGTGCGTCAGGCGCACATGTTTGTCAACGTCGGCGGGTTCGGCGGGTTTGCCGCGATGGGCGCGCTGAGCATCCTGTTCCCGGCGATGTGGCGCACCCGCGGGCACAACCGCGTCGGGCTAGCGCTGATGCTGGCAGGCGTGGGCGTGGCGGTGGCCGCCGCCGGTTCGCTCGCGCGCCTGTCGTGGCTGGCGGGTGTGGGCACGGTGGTGATCCTGGCCGGCTGGGTGTGGCTCTATCAGGGGTTTGTGGCTAACGCGCTCACGGTGTTCCGCGAACCGCGCGGCCGCGTGACCTACCCCGGTCTGTCGGCTTTGTTCGCGGTGGGGTGGCTCATCGGCGGGCTGGCCTGGTTCGCGGTGCTGCTGTTCGGCGGCACGGGCGACGCCCCGGTGCTGCCGCTGCTGCTCGGGTTCGCAGCCCAGCTGCTCATCGGCACGATGAGTTACCTCATGCCGACCACCATGGGCGGCGGCCCGACGGCGGTGAAGGCGGGGCTTGCCGAACTTGACCGCGGCGCCTACCTGCGCGTCGGCCTATTCAACGCGGCGCTGTTGGCGTGGCTGATCGTCGGCAACTCCTACGCGCGGATCGTGTTGTCGTTTGTGGCCTTCGGCGTGCTCGTGGCGTTCATCCCGCTGCTGACCCGCGCGGTGAAGGCGCAGGTGGCGGTGATTAAGGCGTCACGTCGACCTTAAACGTCATGCCCATCGTCTTGTGCCCGGCGATGGTGCACCAGCCGAGGGCGTCCACGTTGAACTCGCCGTAGTACGCGGTGGAGGTCTCGCCCGGGTCGAGCCGGCCCGAGTGGCCCTCGCCGACCTTCAGGTCGTGCTCCTCCTCACCGGAGTTGGTCAGGTTGACCACGAGTTTCGTGCCACGGGGCACCTCCACCCGGTCGGGGATGAACCGCATGCGGTCCACATCCACGTCGACGGTGATGACGTCGTCGCCGGTGGGGATGTCGTCGGCACGCGAATGCACCACAGCGGCCGCCGATGCCGTGCCTGCGACAAGCGTTGCGACGACCGCCCACGCCACCGTATCCACACGCGCCACTGCCACAGCTCCTTCCTGTTTGATACGACTATTGTAGAGCCCACCATTTTAGAGTTGTACTACAACTCAGGTAGACGTATGATCAAGTTGTTTTGAACATTGTCCGGGAGAACACATATGGAACGCAGGCAGGGACCGCGACCGGCTGGTGACCTGGTCACCGCGTTGGGTCAGCTCAGCGCGAAGCAGGTCGACGTGTTCCAGAAGATCCAGGCCCACCCGGAAGGCGTTCAGGTCGCGCAAATCGGCAAATCCCTCGGCATGCACCCGAACACCGTGCGCGGGCACCTTGACGAGCTCATGGCCGCCGGGGTGATCACCCGCCGCGTCATTCCCGCTCGCGGTCGCGGCCGCCCGTCGCACGCCTACACCGCCCGCGTGCCCCGCACGGATCGCGCGTCCCGTGCCATGGTCGCGCTGGTGGAGGTGCTGGCAAGCCAGCTTCCCGACGACGACACCTCCAGCGCCCACGCCATCGGCCGCCAGTGGGCCGAGCAGTTCAACGAAGACCGTGGCGCCGCACCGGCGACCGACCTGGACACCGCTGAAGTGCAGACATCCGAGATCCTGCGCGAGATGGGCTTCGACCCGGTGAAACGCCAGGAGGCGACCACGCCGAAGATGCGTGAGATCGGCCTGAACGCGTGCCCGTTCATCACCGAGCAGAACACCCGGCCCGCGCCCGTGATCTGTGCGCTGCACCAGGGCTTCCTCGACCGGAACGTCGGCGGCATTGAGGTGAAACTGCGCCCCCACGACAGGCCGGGGGAGTGCGGTGCCCGGCTCACCAGGCAGGACTAGGACACGAGCCAGTCGTTCGGGCTGAACAACTCGTAGAAGACGTTCGCTGGGGCCTTGTCATCCGGGAGGGCGGCAAGGTCGTCGCGTAGCGACTGCAAGAAGCCGGTCCCGCCGCAGAGGTAGACGTCGGCGCCTGCGACGTCGATCACGTCGATGTCGACGCGCTCACCGCTGTCGCGGAAGAACGGATGGATAGAGCCGTCGTTGAGCGCGGCCACCAGGTCGCGGCTTTCCTGCGCTTGCGCCCAGGTGGCTTCCGATGAGTCCGAGTGCACGTAGGTCACCCGACGCGGATCGTTGTGCTTGACCAGGTGCGTGAGGATGCCGGTCAGCGGCGTCGAACCAATGCCGGAGGAGATGAGCACGATCGGGTTATCGCCCGGACGCAGGACGAGGTCGCCGGCGGCGAGCGTCGCATCGACGGTGTCACCGACTGCGACGCGGTTCTGCAGGAAGGACGAGACTTCGCCGTCCGTCTGCACCGCAATGCGGTAGTGGGATGCGTCGCCGTCGATGATCGAGTACTGGCGCAGCTGGCGGGCGCCGTCGTCGAGCTTGACCCCGATCGAGGTGTACTGGCCCGGTTTCGGCGCGGAGAAATCCCCTTCGATGGTGAACGCGGTCACGGTGTCGGTGAGCGCCTCCTTCGCGGCAACGGTGCCGCGGCGGAACACGTCGCCATCTGCCACACCGTCAGAGGCGTAGAGCTCCTTTTCGTGCTTGACCAGTACGTCCGCCATCAGCCAGTAGACCGCGTCCCAGGCTTCGGCCACCTCGGGGGTGACGGCGTCGCCAAGCGTTTCTGCGATGGCGGCCATCAAGTTGTCGTGCACGATCTGGTACTGGTCTTCGGTGATGCCCAGTGAGACGTGCTTGTGCGCGATGCGGTCGAGCATCATTACGGGGTCGGGCTGGGAGTCGTCCACAAGATGCGCCGCGAACTTCACCACCGACGCGGCGAGCGCTTTCTGCTGCGCGTTCTGTTTTTGGTTGCCGCGGTTGAATAGGTCGGAAATGAGCTCGGGGTGCGCCGCGAACATCTTCGAGTAGAAGGTGCTGGCGATGGTCTGCATGTTGTCGGCGACCGGTGCGAGCGTGGCCTTCACAGTCTCAGCGTGGGCATCCGAGAGATACTTGCGTTTCGAGTCGGGGAACGAGTCAACGTACATCAGGGCCTCCTTGAAGTTGCGGATCGAATAAGCACGATTATAGCCGTTTTAAAGCAGGTCGCGTGTTGCGGAGTCGATGTCCTGGATGAGGAAACAGTTTGAATACGGCAGGTCCTCCGCCTCCCCGAACGTGTCTAAAAAGTCCACGGCGAAGTGGTGCAGTTGCGGCATCAACCCTTGTTCCGCCTGCTCAAAAGGTTGCCTGTTCACCACTCTGGCGAAGCCGATGTCTTGCTCCCGAAACGACGCGAACAGCGCGTCTTTCAACGCGTCCGCCTCCGGTGTGTTGCTGGTGGGGAAACAGACACGAAAATCACGCGGGATCCAGTGGTAGATCGCATTTGCGTACTCGAAAATCAGGTCGGGATCGGTGGTGGACGTGAGTTCGTCGTAAAGCAAACGCGCGGGTGCCGCGGAAGGGTTACGGGCCACAACGTGATGTAGCGATTCGCCGACCGCAGCCACGAGCGGGCCCGCAGCGGGAGACTCGACCAGTAGGCCCGTACACTCCTGGGCACGGGCGCACGACAAGTAATACTCGACCGCGCTGGTGCCGCAGCCCACCAGGCTGTCCAGGTAATCGTCGACGCCGACGCGCACATCGCGCAGGATCTCATGTGGGAGCTCCGTGCCGTCGTCGTCCACGTCCACCTGCAGAGACACTCTCCCGAGGGGAAATGCGCGGTCTATAAAGGCCAGTGGGAGGGTGTCCTCCGGGACCATGTCCAGTGAAAACACCTGGCGTCCTTCGCGGACGAATTCGTCGGCGGTGAGGGAGCCGATACGCACGCTGAACGTGTCGGGGTCGGGCAGGCGCAGGATATCGAAGTCGGCGGGGGACTGGGTGTCGTCGACAATCGCGTACTCGGTCACGCCTGGGATCGGCCGCGTCAACGGCTGAGGCATCACCGTGCGGAGCTCGTCCCAGGCGCCGTCCATCGCGTCTTCGATCTCGAACTCACCCGCAAGCTGCGCCGCGTACCGGGCGAGAGAATGGGCGTAGACGAACCGGGGTTCGACCCGTTCCAACTGCTCCATCGCCTGCCGCAGCGCGTCGAGGTAGAAAAACTGGTCGGAGACGTGCATGTCGGCTGCGTCTCTCGCTAGGTCGAAGCACTGCCGCGCATACGCGAGCGTCGCGTAGTCCACGGGAGTTTTAAAACCACGGGTCGGGCGTGGTTTCCAGATGGCGAAGAAGTCGTCCATAAATGCCTGCACGTTGTGCAGATCGCGGTCGTTCAGATCGCCCCAGATCTTCCACGTGACTTCAAGGCCGTTTGGGCGGGCGGTGCCACTGTAATCGCTCATGAGGTGGATCTAACCACCGCACACGACACCGTTCGAACATGTCGGCGCACGCTCTAGACTGTCGTGCATGCGCTCGCCCGTGAACCAGTATTTGCAAAACATCCTCGACGAGGTGCGTGACGACGACTCCGGTCACCGCGCCGACTACATCGACGTGCTCAAGCACGCCGACCCGGACAAACTCGGCCTCGCGCTATGCACCACCGACGGGCAGCTTTACGTGGTGGGCGACGGCGATTACGAGTTCACCATTCAGTCCATCTCCAAGCCGTTCGTCTACGCGCTTGCGCTTGACATGTACGGTCTGGACCATGTTGACGCGCACGTCGGCGTCGAGCCGTCCGGCGAGGCGTTCAACGCGCTGTCGCTTGATAGCGACGGACGCCCCGCCAACCCGCTGATCAACGCCGGCGCGATCACCGTCAACCAGTTAATCGGCGGCCCCGACATTCCGGTCGAGCAGCGCAGCGAAAAACTCCGCGACTACTTCTCGCGTTTGGCGGGCCGCGAACTGACCATCGACCAGCGCGTCCTCGATTCCGAACTGGAGACCGCCGACCGCAACTTGGCGTTTGCCCACATGCTGCGCGAAGCCGACAAGATTAGCGACGACGCACACGATGCCGTCGCCTCCTACATCGCGCAGTGCGCCGTGCGGGTGACGGTGAAAGACCTCGCGGTGATGGCCGCCACCTTGGCCAACGGCGGCACCCAGCCGGTCACGGGCGAGAAGGTCATCTCCGCCGAAGCCGCGCGCCTCGCCCAGGCGGTGATGGTCTCCGCGGGCATGTACGATGCGTCCGGGCGCTGGATGGTCAACGTCGGCATCCCCGCGAAATCCGGCGTGGCCGGCGGGCTGATCGGGACGCTGCCAGGGCAGTTGGGGATTTCGTCGTTAAGCCCGCGTCTGGACAAGCAGGGCAACTCCGTGCGCGGCGTGAAAATCTTCCGCAAACTGTCCGATTCGTTGGGCCTGAACCTGCTGTCGTCCAACTTCTACCGCGCGCCGGGCATCAAGCGCATTGAGCGTCGCGACGACGCCGACATCGTCGAACTCCAAGGCATGATCAACTTCACCTCCGCGGAGAAGATCCTGCGCGGGCTGGCCGAGCGCCGCCTGACCAACAAGAACATCATCCTCGACGTCTCGGGTGTGACTTCCTTTAACAAAGCCGGCCGCGACCTGATCAAGGACGGGCTGATGCAGTACCGCGACGACGGCTACCAGGTCTCCATCTACGACCCGGACCACACACTTTCCGACTGGAAGTTCGCCGACGGCACCACCGCCGAAGCCATCCGCGACTTCACCGCCTCGTTTTCCGTGCCCGCGACGCGTGAAGAGGTGTACGACGCCATCACCACCCCGAACTCCTGGTGGGGCGCACTCGTGGAAGGCGACGCCGCCGAGCAGGGCTCCGAGTTCCACTACTCCGACAAGGACCGCTACGTGGGCTTTTCCGTCAAGGAGGCCGACGACGGCAAACGCGTGGTCTGGGACGTCGAACCCACCGACAACCCGAACGAGGACCACGAGTGGGACGACACCTCGCTCATCTTCGACATCGAAGAGGACGACTCCGGCAAGACCAAGGTCAACTTCACCCACCGCGGCATGCGCCCGCACGACAGCGGCTACGAGGAGATTGCCAAGGAGTGGCGCGAGCGCATCGCCAAGGGCCTGCGCCCGCTCATCGGACGGCAGGAGGAAAAAACGACCGATTCGTAACGGAAAATCCGACTGGTTCAGCGCGGAAAATTGGTAGTGTTGAAGCCTATGGCATATCTCACGAGGGCTGTTGACGCTCAACTCGACCAGCTGCTTCCTCACGCTGTGGCCATCGCTGTCGAGGGGCCCAAGGGCGTTGGTAAAACGGAGACCGCCCGTCGCCGCGCGACGAACGTGCTCCAGCTCGATACCGAAGAAGGTGCCGGCGTTCTCGCTGCCGACCCTTCTTTCAGTGCTAGTTCGGACGGCACGATTCTTATCGACGAATGGCAACGCCGCCCCGAATCCTGGGACTACGTCCGTCGCGCAGTCGACAACGGGGCCCCTGCCGGGCGATTCCTCCTGACTGGCTCGGCCACGCCTGTCGCCGGCACCGACACCCACAGTGGAGCAGGCCGGATCTTGTCGCTGCGCATGCGTCCGTTGGCTCTGTTTGAGCGGCGCGGCTGGGAGTCGTCGGTAAGCATGCGCGAACTTTTCCTGGGAGAGGCAGACATCGCAGGCGAGACCGATAAAACGTTGGCGGACTACATTGACGCGATCGCGTCCGGTGGGTTCCCCGGGTTTTATGAGGCCCCCGCCGTGTTACGTAATCAGCAGTTGGATTCCTACCTCGCCCGCGTGGTCGACCGGGACCTGCCCGAGCAGGGCTACACTGCGCGCAACCCTTCAGCCCTGATGAACTGGCTGGCCGCCTACGCTGCCGCGAGCTCAACGACGGCGAGTTACCAGGAAATCCTCGATGCTGCCACGCCCGGGCAAGCGAACAAACCGGCAAAATCCACGACGATGGTCTACAGGGAAAAACTCGCTGAACTGTGGATGCTCGACCCGCTACCGGCATGGGACATGCGACGCTCGCCGTTCGCTGGCCTCGCCAAATCCCCTAAGCACCAGCTCGCCGACCCCGCTTTCGCACTGCGCTTGCTTGGCGTTCCGGCAGCGAAGCTTACTGGGCGGTTCAATTACCTTTTGGGACCACTATTCGAGTCGCTTGCGACGCTGTCCGTCCGCGTTGCCGCGCAAGCGTCGTTCGGCGCTGTTGGCCACTTCCGCACCGTTAAAGGGGACAGGGAAGTGGACCTCATTGCCCAAGATCAGGACGGTGCGATCGTCGCCCTGGAGGTGAAGCTTGCAGCGAACGTGGGCGACGACGATGTGAAACACCTGCTTTGGCTACGCGAAAAACTCCCGGATGATGTCGTCGACGCGGTCATTCTCACCACTGGATCCCGCGCCTACCGTCGCCCCGATGGAATCGCGGTGGTCCCGTTAGCCCTGCTCGGTGCGTAGGCTCGGCCCCATGCTGGACCGCACAATCTGGTGGCACGTTTACCCGCTGGCCGCCCTCGGCGCCCCGATTCGCACGGAACACGACACCGCCCACCGGCTCCGCAAACTCGAGCCGTGGCTGGACTACCTCGTCGAACTCGGTTGCAACGGGCTCCTGCTCGGACCCATCTTCGCCTCCGCCACCCACGGCTACGACACCCTCGACCACTACCGCGTCGACGCGCGGCTTGGCGACGACTCAGACTTCGCCTGGCTCATCGACGAATGCTCCTCCCGCGGCATCAACCTCATGCTCGACGGGGTGTTCAACCACGTCGCACGCACCCACCCGTGGGTCGCCGAAGGCCTAGCCGGGGACACCGACTGGGAGGGCCATGGCGAACTGGCCACCTTGCACCATTCCGATCCGCGGGTGCGCGACGCAGTGGTCGACATCATGTGCCATTGGTTGCGCCGCGGCATCGCCGGCTGGCGCCTCGACGTCGCCTACGCCGTGCCCCCAGAGTTCTGGCGCGAGGTGCTCGCCCGGGTCCGGGACGAGTTTCCCGACGCGATGTTCCTCGGCGAGGTCATCCACGGCGACTACGCTGCCATCGCCCGTGAGGGCACCCTCGATGCCGTCACGCAGTACGAACTGTGGAAGGCGGCCTGGTCCTCCCTCGTGGACACGAATTTTTGGGAACTGGCGCACGCGCTCGAGCGTCACCCGGCCGACCTGCTGACCAACACGTTCATCGGCAACCACGACGTCGACCGCATCGCGTCAACGGTGGGGGAGGAAAAACTGGTGTTGGCCGCGGCGGTGCTGATGACCGCGCCGGGCATGCCGTCGATCTACTACGGCGACGAGCAGGGCTTCACCGGCGTGCGCGGCGAGAGCTGGTCCGCTGACGACGCCGTGCGCCCTGCGTTGCCTGCCTCACCCGGGGAGTTGTCGCCGCTCGGCGGGTGGATTTTCACGGAGTATCAGAAGTTGATCGGGGTGCGTCGTGGTCACGCTTGGCTCACTCGGGCCCGCGTCGAGGTGCTGGATAAAACCAACGAGACAATCTCGTTTGCCTGCAGCGACGGCGAACACACGCTGCAGACCGACATGCGGCTCGACCCCGCCCCGGGCGTGCGCGTGCACACCGACGGAGAAGAGCTCTACAGCTGGATGTTGAAGTAAGCCAGAATCTGCGCGAGCGCGTCACGCAGGATCTTCAGCAGGTCCGGCAGCTGCAGCGTGGTCACGCCCGCGACCGGCATGTCGAACGACGGCATGCCCGCCGGCGTCAGGTTCACGCGCTCCGGGAGCTGCGGCTGGATGTTCAGCTTCGGCTGCTGGGGCTGTTGCTTCGGCGCCGGCTGGGTCTTCGGCTTCGGCTGCTGGGGCTGCTGCTTCGGGGCGGTGTTATTGGTGGTGTTGGCCGTCTTGTTCGTGTTGTTGGTGCCCTTGAGGCCGCATCGGTTGGCGGCTTCGTCGACACGCGAAAGCGCTTCCAGGATCTGCGGGCCGCGACGGTCGAACGCCGCGAGCGTGCGGGCCTGGCGGACCTTCTGCTGGTAGTCGGCGTCGTTGGTCCAGTAGCGGGAGGCCTGGTCGCAGGAGATCGGGCCGGACGGCAGCGCGGCGAGTGTGTCGTCGATGGCGTCGGCGTTGGCGGTCGGCGTGGCGGCGAGCGTGCCGGCCAGCGCTGCGGTCATGGCGAGGGTGCGAATCTTCATGCCGGCCAGTATGTCACGGATGGGGCGATTGTGACAGGTGGGAAGAGCTACTTCGGGCGCTTTTCGCATCCAATCCCGTCGCCATCGCGGTCTAGGTGGGAGCCGTAGCCGGGGTCATTGCTTCGAATGGGGCGCCCCAAGTCGTTCCAAACGGCGCGGCAGTTCGGGTATGCCCTCGACGGTGCGGGTGCCGGGACAGGCACCGGCCGTTGCACCGGCTTCGGAGCAGGGGCTGGGGCGGGCCGCGGTGCAGGTTTGGGTGCAGGTTTCGGAGCGGGCTTCGGTGTTGGCTTCGGCGCTGTTTTCGGTGCGGGCTTCTTCGGTGCGGGCTTCTTCGGTGCGGGCTTCGGTTTCGCGTGGCAAGGGATGTACTTCGGGGCAGGGTTCGGAATGAATCCCTGTTTCATCGCCCAGCATGTGCCAGCAGCGATCGCCCCGTACACGGCAATGGCGCCAGCAAGTCCAAGCGCGATCTCGAGCGGGGTGTATTCCTCTTCGATGGCGGGGTTCTGCTCGGGATTTGCAGTAGTCGTGACTGGGGTGGCTGTCGCGGTAGTGCTTGGTTCCACGGCTTCGGCTGCGGGCGCTGTTAACGTTCCGGCAGTGACGGCGCTGGCGACAAGCGCCGCTACGAGAGTTTTCTTCATGCGTTAATAATCCCACGTCGCCACCTTTGCTTCATATGCAGGTCTCGATATGCGTAATCCCAGGTCAAAAGGTTTTCGTGAAAATCGCCCGAAAATTTGGAAATCGCTGTGACCAGCAGTTACGCATATCGAGACCTGCATTTGAACGGGAAAGGCGCGGGAAAGACGCGGACGCGGCGCGAAACCTACGCCCCGACGAAGCGGCGGACCAGCGACCGGTACGCGCGCACCGTCAGGTCCACGTCCTCGACGGCGACGGATTCGTCGTGGCTGTGGAGCTCACCCAGCACCGATCCGAGCGTCTCGTCCCGGCCGTGCAGGGCGAAGCCGTAACCCACGCCGCCCTTGCGACGGGCGAAGCGCAGGTCGGAGCCGCCGGCGGCGATCGTCGGCACGACTGGGACGCCGGGGAAGAATTCGTCGAAGGTGTCCACGATGGCATCAAAAAGCGGGCCCGAGGTGGGGGAGACGGAGCCGGGTTCGGTGATGAGGTGGGTGATCTCGACGTCGTCGGCAAGATCGCCCAGCGCCTCACGCAACAGATCGTCGATCTCCTCCTGCGTCTGGCCGGGCAGCGGGCGGATGTCCAGCTCCATCCACGCCACGGACGGCAGGACGTTGATGGCTTCGCCGGCGCGCAGCACCGTCGGGGAGATGGTGAGGTGGCTCATGGCGTGGGAGTAGCCCTCGAGCTGGCCGAACGCCTCGTAGCCCTCTCCGGAAAGCAGGGCCTGTTCGGTGTCGGGGTCGAACTTCCAGGCGCGGACGTAGCCTTCCCAGATGTCGTCGCTGCGCACCTCGGGCTCGATGGTGGCGATGCGGCGCGCGACCTCGCCGATTTTCGCCACCGCCATGTCGCGGCCGAACGGTGCGGAGCCGTGGCCGGCGTCGCCGTGCACCGTCAGGCGGCGCTGACCTGCGCCTTTCTCGCCGACGACGACCACCAGCGCATCGGAGCCGTCAGCCGCCGGCAGGTGCGAGCCGCCCTCCTCGGACAGGCAGTTGTCCCAGGAAAACGACGCGTTGTCGGCCAGCCACTTCGCTCCGAGGCCGCCGCGGGCCTCCTCGTCGGCGCAGCCCACGAACGTCAGGGTGCCCTTCGGCCTCCCTCCGCGGGCCACGTCGCGCACCGCCGCCGCCATCGCCGCGGTGATGTAGAGCATGTCGGTGGCGCCCCTGCCGAACACGCGCCCGTCCTTGATCTCGCCCCCGAATGGGTCGACCGACCACTTGTCTTCGTCGACAGGCACGACGTCCGTGTGGCCGAGCAGGGTGAGCGATTCGGCGGACGGGTCGGTGCCCTCGAGGGTGAAGGCGACGGAAACGCGGCCCGGATGCGGCTCGTAGCGCTCCACCGTCACGTCGGTGCCCTCGAAGAATTGCTCCAGCGTGCGGGCGTTTCTTTCTTCTTGTCCAGAATCTGCCGTTAGATTGTTGACACATCCATTTCGGATGAGGTCTTGCAACAGTGGCAGGGTGTCGTCGGTTAGGCTCATAACACACAATCCTATCGTCGGACTTCCCTGGAGCATCAGGATGAGTGAACACATTCTGCCGGGCCGTCGCTCGGAAAGCACGGACCCGCGCGCACTGCGCACCCGCAAGGCGCTTGTCGACGCCGTATTGACCCTCCTCAACGATCACGACGCCACCGACCTCAACGTCTCCCAGATCGTGAAAGAAGCCGGCGTGAGCCGCCAGGTCTTCTACCAGCACTTCGAAGACCGTGACGCGCTCATTCTCGTCGCGGCCGCCGACTGGGTGCTCGACGCTTACGAGCGTTTCGCCGAGCGGTTCAGTATCGACCAAAACTTCGAGGCCTCCGTCGCAGAGCTAGCCACCGTCGTCGCGGGCAAGACCGAAGCCGCCGTGCGACTCATCGACTCGCCCGTGCACACCGTGCTGGATGAAGAAGTCCACCGGGTCATGCTGCCCACCATGCGCGAGCAGCTTCTGCCCCGTTCCCAGGAGTGGGGCGTCACGGACAGCCAGCTTGTCGACGATATGGCGCGCGTCTACGTCGCCGGCATGCAGCGCCTCATCGAGCAGTGCGTGCGCGAAGGCTGCACCCCGGAGGAGATCGGCCGCCGCGCCGAAGCCGTGCGACGCGTGCTCATTCGTGAGTAGCCTGGCGGTATGCGTGAGGTACGTCAGGTCGTCGATAAGCTCAAAGCCCTCTATGACACGTCGTGCGAAATCGCGCGCTCCGGGGACTACTCGCGTTACGACGAAGTGCGCTACCCCAAACTCACCGTCGAGGTCCTCGAATGGCGCCCGATCGACCGCTCCGAGCCGTTCGGCTATGTCGACGAGGCCGGCACCTACTCCGCCGTCCTGTCGCGCCCGGACCTGCTCGAAGAATACCTCATCGCCCAACTCGAGGCCCTGACCTCGAACTACCCGTGCTCGGTGTCCGTCGACTACTCGGACGTTGTCATCCCGCCGGCGTACATCACGGGCATGCCGCCTATCGACGAAACCGCGAACCTGCCGCGCCCCGCCCTCGACGAAGTGCACGACGCGATCGTCGACGGCCACTGGGACGCCTTCAACGGCGACGAAAAACCCCTGTTCCACTTCGGCCCGCAGCGCTTCGACCTCGCGCTTGCCCGCCTGGAGCACTACACCGGCATCGAGGTCGACTCGCTGCAGCGCTACATCCTGTTCACCAACTACGCCATGCACGTTACCGAGTTCGTGCGCTTCGGCCTGCGCGAACTTTCCGACCCTGAATCGCGCTACACTCGCCTCGTCCTGCCGTCCGGCGAATCCGTCTCCGACACCGTCGCGCTGGAGGACCTCGAACTCGGCTCGAAATTCCAGATGCCGCGCTACGACCTGGTCACCGACGACGGCGACGGCATCACCATGATCAACATCGGCGTCGGGCCGTCCAACGCCAAGACCATCACCGACTCGCTTGCCGTTTTAAGGCCGGAGGCGTGGATCATGATCGGGCACTGCGCCGGCCTCGACGCCCGCATGCGCATCGGCGACCTCATCCTGGGCAACGCCTACGAGCGCCACGACCACGTCCTCGACGACTACCTGCGCCGGGTGTTGCCTATCCCCGCCGTCCCCGAAATCCAGCGCACCCTGGAAAAGGCCGTGTCTAAGGTCTACGGCTCCGACACGTCGCTCATGCGCACCGGCACCGTGCTGTCCACCGGCGACCGGAACTGGGAGTGGAAAGACCCCCGCGACCTGTGGGAATGGCTCCGCGGGTCCACCGCCGCGGCCGTGGACATGGAGTCGTGCACCGTTGCCGCCAACGGGTACCGCTACCGCGTGCCCTACGGCACCCTGCTCGCTGTATCCGACCTGCCGCTGCACGCCGTGCCGAAACTGCCCGCCGGCGCCCAGGCGTTCTACTCCAACTCGAAGGAGGCCCACGTCATGTGCGCCGTCCGTGCGATGGAGAAGCTCGCCCGGCACCCAGAAAGATTGCGGACCCGCAAGTTACGCCGCGCGATCGGTGAGGTGCCGTTCCGGTAGGTCCGTTTTCGTTCATGTGCAGGTCTCGATATGCGTAACTGCAGGTCAGCGAGTTTTCGCCAATCTGGGCCGATTTTTCCGAAAACGCTCTGACCAGGGATTACGCATATCGAGACCTGCATACGAACGCCACGGGCCCGAACACTACCGCCCCCGCTCCGCCCGGGCGCGCACCTCGGCCACGAAATCGCGCGGGTTCGTCTCCAGGTACCGCGGCGCAAACCGGAGGATGGGGAACCCAGCGTTGCCGATCCGGTCGGCGCGCGTTTTTTCGTCGAGAAGAGCTTTGTGCGCCGGGCCGTAGGTTTCGTTGTCGTATTTCACGCGCCCGTCGATCTCGACGACCAGCCAGCCGTCGATGAGGAGGTCGACGCGGTAGCCCCACCGCGTCACCTTCACGTTCGCGCGCACGTCGGTGAACCCGGCTTCGATCAGCAGGGCCCGGGCGTAGGCTTCCGGTGCGGATTCGGACAGGGTCGACGCGTGACGGGCAGCCCGGCGTGCGGCGGGTTTGCCGGGGAAGCGTGGCTCGCGTTCGACGAGATCTTGCAGCGTGACTGGGGTGAATCCGCCGAACTGCACGAGCCAGTCGGCGGCGACCAGCGCGTGGGTGAAGCCGTCGAGGCGCGCGATGTCCAGGAACGTTTGCAGTGGGGAAGCGGTCGACATTGCTTCCCCGCGGCGGATTCGAGACTCGGGGAGAGACCGCTGGAGGTAGCGCACCCCGGAGGGCCACGTCGTGCGGGGCGGCACCGATTTCAGCACGAGCACGACCTCGTCGAGTGGAGTGTTCACAACCCACATGTCGTTGAGGTATGCCGACGCACGACCGGTCAGAATCGCCGCGCGGACAGCCAGCCCCGCGCAGTACGCCCGCGCCCAGTGCCGCTGGTGGATCTTCAGCGCGTCGTACGCCCCGCGGGCCAGCGCGTGCGATGTGGATAGTTGCACGAGGTGCCCGCGGGCGACATGCTCGGCGCGCACGTCCACCAGTTCATTGCGAATTTCAGTTTTCCACTCCCCCATGCCCCCGAATCTTAGGCGTTACCAGCGGGATTCGTCGAGGATGCGCTCTCGCTTAGCGACGACCGTCGCCACCACGGACTGGCCAGTCACGTTCACGGCGGTGCGGCCCATGTCGATGATCGGGTCGACGGCGAGCAACAGGCCGACGCCTGTGAGCGGCAGGCCGAGGGTGGATAGGGTCAGCGTGAGCATCACGGTCGCGCCGGTGGTGCCGGCGGTGGCGGCGGAGCCCAAGACGGAGACGATGATGATGAGCAGGTAGTCGGAGAACGACAGCGGAACGCCGTAGAACTGGGCGACGAACAGTGCGGCGATCGCCGGGTAGACGGAGGCGCAACCGTCCATCTTGGTGGTGGCGCCGAGCGGGATGGCAAACGAGGCGTATTCGCGCGGCACGCCCATGGATTCTTCGGTGGTGCGCTGGGTGACCGGCATGACGCCCATGGAGGAGCGGGTGACAAAACCCAGGGTGGTCACGGGCCAGACGCGCTTGAAAAACTCCACGACCGGGATTTTGTGCGCGGCGAGTACTGCCGGGTAGAGCACGAAGATCACCAGGGCGAGGGCGATGTAGATGGCGAGTACGAACTTGCCCAGGGAGCCGAGGGCGTCCCAGCCGTAGGACGCGACTGCGTTACCGATGAGTGCCGCGGTGCCGATCGGAGCGAGGCGGATGACCCACCACAGGACCTCTTGCACGACCTTGAGCAGGGATTCGGAGAAGGTGATGAACGGCTCGGCGGCCTTGCCCACGCGCACGGCGGCGATGCCGAGCAGCAGCGAGACGACGAGGATCTGCAGGACGTTGAAGTTCACCGACGCGCCCGATTCGGTCACCTTCGCGCCAAGGCCAAGGATGTTAGCGGGGACGACGGAGTCTAAAAAGCCCATCCAGGAGCCGGTCGTGGTCGGCTCGGCGGCGGTGGAGGCGTCCACGGACGAGTTCGCACCGGGCTTGATCACGAGGCCGACGACGATGCCGATGACCACGGAGAACAGCGCGGTGATGGCGAACCACACCAGGGTCTGCACGGCCAGGCGCGCGGCGTTGGTGACCTGGCGCAGGTTGGCAATCGAGGTCACCACGGCGGTGAACACCAGCGGCGGGATGAGCAGTTTCAGAAGTTTGACGTAGGTGGAGCCGACCCAGTCGAGGGTGGCGGCCAGCGCGTTGCCGTCGGCCATGCCGGCGGCAACGAACCCGAGGATGAGGCCGATAATGAGGCCGTAGATGACTTGAGCTCCGAAGCTCGTTGCCCACTTTGGCATGGGGTCTCCTTATAGACAGGTCTGTTCAGTAGTATCTTTAAGACTCGGATAACCTACTCGTGCACGCCAAAAATGCAAACACGACAACTAGACAACACGGTCTATATCGCGGGCGCGGTCTACACTCCCACACGATGGAAACCCACTTCGACGACCCAGCAATCGCGATGGCGCACAAAAGCGCCGTTCGCTCGATCGAGCGAGTCGTCAAGGAAACCGCCACGCCCACAACACACGCCGAAGACAAGATCCTGGCGCAACTGCGCGACCCGAAAACCCTGATCATCACCGGCGCGGGCGTGTCCACGGATTCCGGCATTCCCGATTACCGCTCCGAGCACGGCCGTCTGACCAAGTCGCGGCCGATGACGTTTCAGGAGTTCGCGCACTCGCCACGCCAGGTCAGGCGCTATTGGGCGCGTGCGTTCGTCGGCATGCGATTCATGCGCGCCGCCACCCCGAACCGCACGCATTTCGCCCTCGTGGAGTTGGAAAAGGCCGGCCTGATCAGCGGGATTGTCACGCAAAACGTCGACGGGCTGCACACGCAGGCGGGCTCGCGAAACGTCATCGCGCTACACGGCGACATGGAGCATGTCGTGTGCCTGGATTGCAGGACCTTTCACGAGCGTTCGCTTATCGACGACCTCCTCACCGCCGCCAACCCCACCTACTTCGACTCCGTGGAGGTCGTCGGCTCCATGCTGAACCCGGACGGCGACGTGGAACTGCGCCAGCAGGATGTGGAGCGCTTCCGCATGATCTCCTGCCCGAACTGCGGCTCGGAGCGGCTGAAGCCCAACGTGGTCTACTTCGGCGAGAACGTGCCAAAGCAGCGCAGGAGCCAGGCCGACGCGTGGCTTGCGGAGTCCACGGGTGTCGTCGCCATCGGCACGTCGTTGGCAGTGATGAGCGGCTACAAGTTCATCCTGGACGCGAAGAAGCAGGGCAAACCCACCGCGGTGATCAACGGCGGGCCCGGTCGCGCGGACACGAAGGTGGACACGCTGTGGCGCACCGACGTGGCCGACGCCATGGACGCGATCCTGGACGGGCTCGACCTGTGATCTGGCTGCTCATCGCGGTCGCAGTGGGTGCGGCCACCACAGAGTTCACCACCGACTTCCCCAGCGACCTCAAGGTGTACCTCCTCGGCGGCCAGCAGGTGAAAGAAGGCCTCCCGCTCTACGCCGGCGACCTGCTGCCCGGCCTGCCGTTTACCTACCCGCCGTTCGCGGGCGTGGTGTTTTCGTGGCTGCCAGAAACCCCAACGCTCGGCCTGGCCTGGAAGATTGCCAGTGCGGTGGTGTTGGAGCTGGTGGTGTGGGGGTCGTCGTCAAGCAAAAAGCCCGTGGTGCCGCTGACGGCGTTTTTCCTGCTGTGCACCGAGCCGGTCCAGGGCACGCTGTACTTCGGGCAGGTCAACCTGCTGCTCATGGGGCTGGTGTGCCTCGATTTCCTGCCGAAAAATAGGCTGCCGGGCATCGGTACCGGGCTGGCCGCGGGCATCAAACTCACGCCCGCGTTTTTCATCCTCCTGATGGCGTATCAGCGCAGGTGGGGAGCGATGTTCGTCTGCGCGTTTACCTTCATCTGCACCGTGGCGGCCGGCATGGAGGTCGTCGACGCGCCGGACTTCTGGACGCACGCCATCTTCCACACCGAGCGCATCGGCGTGGACGACAATCCCGGGGCGCAGTCCATCCGCCAGGTGTTGGCCCGCGCTGGGGTCGACTCGCCGCTCGTGTGGCTCGCCCTGTGCGCTGCCGTGACCGCGCTTGCGCTACTTGCTTGCCGACGAGCCCCCACACCCCTGGCAATCTCCCTGATCGGAATGACCGCGTGCCTGGTCAGCCCGTTTTCCTGGTACCACCACTGGGTGTGGATCGTGCCGTTCGGCGTGTTCATCTTCGAGCGCTACGGCGGAATAGTGCTGATCCTGCTGATGCTGCCGTATGCGTGGCCGAGTGGGCTCTACATCGTCGTTCCAGTCGGCTTTATGATCGTGTACACGCTACGCTCAGCGTATGCGTATCCGTTTACTCGCCGCGACGACCGCGGCCGCCACAGCACTCGCCCTCGCTCCCGCAGCCTCCGCTGACCCCGCCCCGGTCACCGGTGTGGAGCTCAACCAGCCGGCCGACCAGGTCATCGCCGTGGAGGCGAAGTTCGACCTGACCGCCGACCAGAACGTCGGTATGGAGGAGTTGCGCAAACTGCGCGGCGCCATGTGGGACCAGAACGTGCCCTTCCTCGAACTGCGCGGCGCCGGCAACACCCGTCTGCGCGACGTGGCCGCTAACTACGGTCTGGACACCCGCGACAAATACGTCAACGCCATCCAGGTGGACACCGGGTACAACTTGATCGCGCTGCAGCGCGCTACCGAGGCCGCGGAGTTCATGGGCCACGACCGCCCGCACAACAGCACCTGTGCTGCTAACGCGAACTGCGGTTCGGAGGCCACCGCCACCATCAACGGTAAGGGCGGCTACGGCACGAACTTGCACAGCACATCGAACATGAGCAGGGCGATGCAAGGCTGGGGTTTCGGTGAACTCGCGGCACTGAAGCGCCTCGGCGGGGCATTCTCGGCGGATCAGCGTAACCTGAGCGGCCACCTGCACACGCTGATCAACCCTGCGAACACCCGCATCGGTTTCGCGGGCGTGGTCACGGCCGAGGGTGAAGCATCGGCGGCCGCTGTGGGCACCGAGGCAACGGGAGCGACCGTTATGCCGCAGGGCGAGCAGCGCACTGTCCTCCACCGCCCGGCCAACACCGGCGAGAAGCCCAGCACCACTCCGAAGAAGCTCATCTTGGGCGGTGCGTCCATGAGCGAGATCCGCCGCATCATCAGCATTGTGCTCACGGTGCTGACCATCGCGTCGGCGCTGGTGAAGTTTATCGAGCCGCAGTTGCGTCCGCTCGTGGATCAGTACCTGCGTCGATAGCCTCGGCCACCTTGTCTAGGGCGTCCATGGTGTCGTCGTAGCTGCCGGCCGCGGACCGCGCGCCGATCGCGATGCCGACACCTTCGCGCCAGCCGAACTGGCGGGTGTGCCACGAGCCGTCCTCGTCCACGTCCGACCACCCGCCCTTGAACGGGATGCCCAGCTGGCCGAGCCCGTAAGCCTGGTCGTCGGTGATGCGGTGCATGTCCGCGATCACCGTCTGGTCCTGGTCGCGGGTGCTCAGGTAATAGGCGTAGCGCGCCTGGTCCGCAAACGACCAGTCGGTGGTCCCGAAGGCGCCCTGGACCTCCACGACCTTGCCGGCTTTGCCGATCTCCTCGCCAACCTTCTTGCCGGCCTCGGCGTCGTCGCCCATGCAGTCCCACAGGGCGCGGGCGGAGTCGTTGTCGGACCACTCGATGGACGCCTCGGTGAGCTCCTCGATGTAGTCCTCGCCGTACTCGCAGTGCTCCTCCGCGGCGATCGCGATCGGCACCTTGATGGTGGACCAGGCGGGCAGCGATGTCAGGGAGCCGGCTTGGGTGAGCACGGTGCCGTCGTAAAGCGCGACGCCCACCTCGGTGTCCGTCTCCCGCTCAATTTCCGCGACCACATCCGACAGCCCCTCGAACGGGTCCGGCGGCGGCACCATCTCGGTATGCAGCGTCTCGGGCTGATCGCTTGCCGACGAACACCCAGCCAGCACACACAGCGGCAGCAGCACCCACGCGAGCCGGCGCATTACTTCCCCGCAACGGCGAGCGGCTCGCGCAGCACGTAGTCCAGCGCCACGGCACGCGCGATGTCTCGCACGACGTCCTGGTGGCTCGGGATCAGGCGCAGGTCGACCGGGCAGTCGGTGCCTTCGCGGACGGTGCGGGCGAACGGGCCGGAGGACAGGGGGTCGTCGATAAACGCGCTGCCCGCGACTACCACAGTTGCGGGTGAGTGGTCCGAGCACAGCCCGGCGACCAGGGAGCCGAGGCCGCGGGCACGGTCGTCGAGCGCGGCGCGGGTGCCCTCGGCGGCGTCCTCCACGGCCTGGCGCAGCGTGCGCACCGTCGGCTTTTGAATAATGTCCAGCAGGCCTTTCGTGGTCAGCGCGCCCTGCTCCACCTCGATGGGCTGCACGCCGTCGGCGACGGAGACGGCGCAGGCGATGGAGTCGTCGGCAAACAGCGCCATCACCGACGGCGTGTCCAGGTCCGGGGTGGACTGCATCTCGGAGCCCACGATCGCGCTGGAGATGGAGGTCACCTCGACCGGCACCGAGAACTGCTCGCGCATCTGCTCGCCGATGTTCACCCCGTCCCAGCCCAGGTTCGGCGCGTAGACGTCGCCGTCGCCGCGCACCGTGCCGGAGGTGGTCACGCCGACGGTGGCCAGCGGACGGCCCACGCTCGTGGTCAGTTTGTGCAGCCCGGCCATGACGTGCTGGATGAAGTCGTCTTCGCTGACCCGGGAGACCGGCAGGTCGATGTCCGTGCTCCGCAGCGTGCGGCCCTTCAGGTCGAACAGGGCGACGTAGGTCGAGTCGGTGCCCACGGACACGCCGGCGTGGGTGACGGGCGTCTCGGCGAGTTCCAGGGGGATCGTCGGACGGCCGCGGCCTTGGGATTGGGTGAGGTCGTTGCGTTCGGTGACGTAGCCGGCGTCGACAAGCGCCGCGATAGCGCGGGTGACCGTCGGCTGCGACAGACCTGTGGCGCGGACGAGGTCGCTGCGCGACGTCAGATCGTTCAACCTGATCAAGTGCAGGCACTTTGCCGCAGGTGTGCGCGGACGGGAGAACGAAGTCATGATGAATATATTTACGCGATGGTGCGACGAATTGTCCATTTCGCGTGCTCCTATACAATCGCGCAGCATGACCGAATCCACGCGTGAGCCGTCGCTTCTCGATGCCACCTGCGAAGACTTTGTCTACGACCTTGCGGACATCTGCCCGACGCTGGCCACCCAAATCGGCATCGACGGCCACGACGGGGAACTACAGGACTTCTCGCCCGAGTACTACGACCGTGTCGCCGACCGCATGCGCGACCTCATCGCGGACGTGGACGCGCTCAACGACACGACGGACACCTCCGACGACGAGGACGACTTCGACGACGTCGACCACCTCACCGCCGCGATCCTGCGCGACCGCCTGTGCACCGAGCTCGACTTCCACCACCGCGGCGAGCTGCTGCGTCAGTTGAACAACATCGAGTCGCCCATCCAGACCATCCGCGACTCGTTTGCGCTCATGCCGAAGGTCACCGAGGAGGACTTCGAGGTCATCACGGCGCGCATGTCGCGCATCCCGTCGGCGCTGGCCGGCTACCGCGAGTCGCTGTCCGAGGCCGCCGCCCAGGGCGATATCGCCTCCCACCGCCAGATCGACGCCGTAATCAGCCAGTGCGAGGCGCTCGGCGAGACCGACTCGCAACTCGACGAGCTGGGCTTGCCGGCCGACTCGCCAGTGGTGGAGGAAGCCAAGGCCGCCTTTGCCAAGATGGCCGACTGGCTGTCCACCGAACTGTCCCCGAAGGCCTCCCACGACGACGCGGTGGGCCGCGAGCGCTACCAGCTTTTCGCAGAACTGTTCCACGGCCGCAACCTGGACCTCGACGGCAGCTACGAGTGGGCCGCCGAGGAGCTGCAGAAGACCGTCGACGAGCAGAAGCAGCTTGCGAAGAAGCTTTACGACGACGACTCCGTCGCCGGCGCATACCGCCGCCTCAACCACGACGAGCGCTACACCATTCACGGCACCGACAAACTGCTGGAGTGGATGCGCAGCGTCAACGACGACGTGGCCAAGGTTGTTCCCATCCCCGCCGAGATGCCCGCGGTGGAGTGCGACATCGACCGCGCCGGCTCCGGCGGCATCTTCTACACCCCGCCGAGCGACGACATGATCCGCCCCGGCACCATGTGGTGGTCCGTGCCGGAAGGCCAGGAGACGTTCCACACCTGGCAGGAGCTGACCACCGTGTTCCACGAGGGCATCCCCGGCCACCACCTGCAGCACTCCTACGGGCTGCTCAACCGCGGCGAGCTAAACATCTGGCGCCGCTCGGTGTGCTGGAACGCCGCCCACGGCGAGGGCTGGGCCCTCTACGCCGAGGAGCTCATGGACGGCTACCACGACGATCTGGGCTACCGCATGGGCCTGCTCGACTCGAAGCGCCTGCGCCTGGCCCGGGTGATGATCGACATCGGCGTGCACCTGAAGAAGACCACCCCGGAAGGCTCCGGCATTTGGGACGCCCAGTACGCGAAGGCCTTCCTGCGCGACAACACCGCGATGGCGGAGGCAAACCTCGCCTTCGAGTTGGACCGCTACATGGGCTGGCCGGGTCAGGCGCCGTCGTACGCGCTGGGCTACAAGGACTGGATCGACCTGCGCGACCAGGCGCTCGCCCTTGGCCTCACCCAAGACCAGTTCCACGCAAAAGCCTTAAGCCTGGGCTCCATGCCAATGGACATGCTGGCCCACGAGGTGCTCAACCACTAGATCCGGCGCAGGATCCGCGGCACCATACCGGCGAACACAATCACGCAGATCAGCCGGATGAGCTGCAGCGCGATCACTCCGGCGCCCGCGCCGCCTTCCGCGGACAGGGCCAAAACCGTCTCGAGGGCGCCCGGGCTCGTCGCTAAGTAGCCCTCGTAGAAGGTGAATCCGAGCCACTTCGCCATCACCCAGCCCATACCGGCGCAAAAGACCATGAGCCCGACGATGTAGGCGATCGTGGCCGGCAGCATGCGGGAGAACTGTTTGAGGGCCGGGACGTTCAGCCCGCCGCCGCACATCCAGCCGAGCGCCAGAAACGCCACGATGGACAGCAAGTCAGGCGGCACGATGGTGAAGTCCACAAACGCGCCCACCACCGCAGTGACCAGCATTGGGCCGAACACCTGCGCGTTGGGTAGGTGAAGAAACCTCCCCAGCGGGATGCCGACGACGATCAGCCCGGGCACGAGCAGCCACATCCACCAGTAGGGGTCGAGGTACTCCACCTCGCCGACCGCGGGCGCTTCCAGCACCGAGGCCACCAGCGGCAGGGTCAGCGACACCGCGAGCAGCCGCAGGTACTGGCTGAGGCTGACGTAGCGCATGTCGGCGCCCAAGTCTCTTGCTAGAGCCGGCATCATCGACGCCCCGCCGGGCAGCAGCGACAGCACACCCGTTTCCCGTGAAACGCCGTGATTGGCCAGTACCATGCCACCCACAAAGCCCACGGCGATGACCACCACCGCAGCGACCAGCCCCGGAATCAAAAAGGGCAGCAGGTCACCCGGCGGGATGCCCACCAGCGGCAGCGCCGCCACCACGCCGATCACACCGCGGGCGAATGTGAACAGGTGCTCGTTGACCGGCAGGTCCTGCTCACTCGCAATCGCAACCGAGCCCGCGCCGATGATGCCGGCGAGGATCCAGGCGGCCGGGACACTAAAATGCGAAAACGCCAGACCGAGCGCGACCGATAACGGAGCGGCGACGATCCAGCGGTTCATGTGGGGCATAGTAGTCGCATGCTCGCCCTGCTCAGCCCCGTGTTGGTGGCGACTACCGGAACGCTCGTCCGTCAAGTGGGCGTGCCCAGGTTCACGTGGATTTTTGCGGCGCTGACCTCGGGTGTCGCTTATCGACGAACAACACGCCAACCCCATCACCCTCCTGCTCTGCGTGGGCGTGTTCGTGGCGTTGAAGCCGTCGTTTGGCACGGTGGGGGAAAGGAGGGTGTCGTCGCTAAGAATTGCTCTCGGATGTGTGGCGGTGGCGGTGATCGGCGCGTACGTTCTCGCAGCAGTTTTTGCAGTCCGCGGCGATGGCGAAGGTGGTCAACACCGCGACCAACCTCGGGGCGCTGTTGGTGTTCGGGTTCGGCGGTTACATGGCGATCACGCTTGCACTCGCGAATGTGGTCGGCGCGCAGATTGGCACGAAACTGGTCCGCATCGCCCTGCTCGTGCTGGTGGTGGTGCTGTGCGCGAAGTTACTCCAAGACCAGTGAGCCGTTGGCCAAACCGACCACAGCAACCACCGCGCCGACGACCACAATGGCCACGATGAACCACTCGAAGGTGTTAAACACCTTCTCGTTGTTGGCCCTGCGCGTCCACACGTACGGCACCACGCCCGGCAACACCGCCAAAGCCCCCAGCAGCACGTACACCGGGTCCGCGGCGTAGATCAGCCACAGCGAGTACACCGACGCGATCAAGCCCACGACGAGGTGGACGTGGTTGTCGCGGGCGATGAGCACCAGGTAGATCGAGGAGAAGATGTACGGCAGCAGGTACATGATCGTCGCCAGCTGCACCATGCCGTTGTAGGACGCCTCGGAGACGAAGAACAGCACCACGAACAGCTGGATGACGATGGTGGACAGCAGCTGGGCGTTTTTGGTCGTCGACAAGCGCTTTGGCAACAGGCCGTCGCGGGCCATGAGCACGATCGGCTCGGCGCACAGCATCTGCCAGGAGACGTACGCGCCCAGCACAGACAGGCACAGACCGATGGAAACGAGCACGCCACCCCACGGCCCCACGACCGCCTCGAGCACCGCGCCCATCGAGTTATCCGGCAGCGCCGCGAGTTCCTCCTGGCTGAGCACGCCGTAGGACAGCGTAGACACCGCGACGAGGAGGCCCAGCACCGACAGGAAGCCGATGATGGTGGCCTTGCCCACGTCAGAGCGCTCGCGCGCCTGCTTGGAGTACACCGACGCGCCCTCGATACCGATGAACACCCACACCGTGTAGAGCATGATGCCCTTCAACTGGGTGCCGAACGGAATGCTGCCGTCGCCCCAGAAGTCGGTGGTGAAGCGGTCCCAGGAGAAGCCTAAAAACGCCACCAGCACAATGAACGCCAGGATGGGCACGAGTTTGGCCACGGTGGTGACCACGTTCATTACCGCCGCCTGGCGCAGCCCCCGGGTCAGCCCCCAGAAGATCAGCCAGCTCATAGCGGACACAGCAATGGCAAGCACCCAGCGGTTGGAAAACGCCGGCACGTAGTAGCCCAGGGTGCTGAAGAACAAGGTGGCGTAGCCCACCTGCGCCATCACTGAGCCGAGCCAGTAGCCCCACCCCGAGGTGAAGCCGATGAAGTCGCCGAGGCCCGCGCGCACGTACGAGTACACGCCGGAGTCCAGGTGGGGTTTGCGCACAGCCAAGATCTGGAACACGAACGCTACGGAGAGCATGCCGACACCGGCGATGGCCCAACCTGTGAGCATCGCGCCGGGGCTCGCAACGGAGCCGATGTTTTGCGGCAGCGCGAAAATGCCGGACCCAATGGTCGAACCAATGATGAGGGAGACCAGCGTCCAGACTGAAACTGTGCGCGTTGACATGGGCAATAACACTACATCAGCAGTTGTCTACTACAATCATCAAGCACAATTGACCGTTTAAAACATTTACAACTGAGGGAGGTGACGGATGCGCAAGAAAATCGTCGCGTTGACGTGTGCACTCGCACTTTCATGCGCGTCCGTTTCGCCTGCTCACGCTGAGGACGGGTACGAGCCGGCCACCGTCGTCCCGGGCCTGACGGCGACCATCCAGGCGCCCCTGCCGCTTGGCGAGGCCTGGTACGAAGCCGAATACATGCCCCCGTGGGCAATGCTCGGCGTGGACGGCACCATCCGCCTCGCGCCGGGGGAGGACATCACTCCCGGCGTGTACGAGTGGCCGGTCAAGGCGATCTTCGCCGACGAGTCCGTCCAGATCTTCCCGGTGCGCGTCACCGTCGGCACCGATGCTGCCATGGCCGCCTCCCAGGAGGGCGCGATCATCGACGCGTTTGTCGAGTACGCCCCCGAGGTGTCCCAGAAGTGCTCCGCCACCGCTTTGGGTGTAGGCCTGCCGCTGCTGGTGCTGCTGCCGCTCGGCTTCGCCTCCCAGCTGAGCCTGCCGTTGGTGGCGCGTCAGAGCCACCTCAACCTGGTAGTGGACACCCTGCCGTTCCTCCCGGCCGTCGGCGTTGACCTGCAGCTGCGTGATCTCAACGCCCGCAACGTGGACATGGGCATCGCCGCCATCCTCGCCGCCGCAGGCCTTGCGGGTGCGGGCACCATCATTTCCCAGTGTGTGAAGTAGGGTCCTCCGGCCACGCGTGCTTGGGGTAGCGTCCCCGCATCTCCTTGCGCACCTGCTGGTACGGCCCCGCCCAGAAACTGTCCAAGTCGTCCGTCACCGCGAGCGGCCTTCCCGCAGGCGAGAGCAGGTGGTACAGCACCTTCACGCCCGCCACCGTTTGGCCTTGCTTGCCAAACATGTGCTGCAGCTTCACCCGTTTCACCGGCCGCCCCGTGTCGTACTGGTACTCCTTCGGCGCAATCTGGTCTAACTCCGCGACCTGCTTCCAGTCCAATTGCCGCAGCATGGCGGCCCGCATGTCGCAATTGCTTATCGACGACCCCCTCGCCACCTCCGCAACCTCCACCGAATAATCCCCCTGGACCACATCCGGCCACCCCAGCGCATCCCGCAGGAAGTCCAGCCGCTCTTTGAGGTGCCGCTCCTTGTCGGTCAGCGGGAAGTCCTCGAACTTCAGGTGCGTGAGCGCCTCCGCCGCTTCGTCAGGGTCCAGTTTGATCGGGGTGGAGGAGAGCTCGATGGCGCCGATGGAGGTGATAAGCCGGCCGCGCACTTTGTCGTCGACAAGCATCGCCCTCTTGTGTTCCACCACCCTGTGCTGGGGAAACGCAATCGGTTCGGCGTCGCGGATGATCACGCTGTGCGCCGTGCGCTGCAGTTCCGCCGCCGCGATCCACTCGTGGTTGGAGTTGTACTTCGCGCGCGTGCCGGAGGCGAGCAGGTACTCGCCCTCGCCGACGTTCTTGGCGATCCACTGAGGAAACGCCGCCGCAATCACCTCACCCGGATCCGCGGGCCCCTTATCGGGGACCAGCCGCCGCAGCCGTTTCGCGTCCGCCTCTCCCGCGAGCCGCGCGATCGTGCCCGCGGCCTGGGACCCGAACTCCAGCAGCGCGGCGCCGAGCCGCGGGTCGAGGGGGAGGGTGGCCAACTTCTTGCCGAAGTCCGTGATTGTGCCATTGTTCAAGGCGCCGATTGCCTCGAGGTTCGCTTCCGCCTCGTCGGTGTTGGCGGGCTGGTCCAGCAGCGGCAGGTCGGGCGAGCCCCACGCCTTCATGGTCAAAAGCGCCCCGGTCAGGTCGGCGGTGAGGATCTCCGGAGTGATGTCGGGCTGAAAGTTGGCGTAGTCGTCGCGCGAGAACACCCGCACCACCTCGCCGGGGCCAAGCCGTCCCGCGCGCCCCGCCCGCTGGTCCGCGCTCGTCTTCGCCTCCGACACCGTGACCAGGCCCGTCATGCCGCGGTTGTCGCGTTTGGGAACGCGCGACAGTCCGGCGTCGACAACCTTGCGCACCCCGGGCACGGTTATCGACGACTCCGCCACCGACGTCGCCACAACCACCCTCTTCTCCCCGTTGAGCGCCTCGTCCTGCTCCTTGCTGGACTGGCGGCCGTGCAGCGGAATGGCGTCGTCCAGGAACCTGCACACTAGGTCCACCTCGCGCACCCCCGGCACGAATACGAGGGTCCTGTCGTCGCCTGTTGTCTGGTCGGCCACGTGCCGGTAAAACTCCCGCGTGCCCCTGATCCGGTCCGCGTGCGGCGCGTACGTGATGTCCAGCGGATGGGTCACCGCCTCTGTGGACAGGATCTGCGCGCCCATGTGGTCGGCGAACTTTTTGGCGTCGAGGGTGGCGGACATGGCGGCCAGGTAGAGGTCGTCGCGAAGCAACGCGACCTCCATGCACATCGCCAGCACCAGGTCGGTGTCCAGTTGGCGCTCGTGGACCTCGTCGATCACCACCGCGCCGACGCCTTCCAGACCAGGGTCCTTCAGCAGCCTGTTGAGCAGCACACCGGGCGTGACAAACTCGACCGCCGAGCCGTCCTTGTGCTCGCCCCGGATGGAGTAGCCGACCTTGCTGCTTTCACTCAAGTGCGCAAGACGCTTTGCCGCCGACCGCACCGCCACCCTCCTTGGCGCAGTGACCAGCGTCTTTCCCGCGATGTTGGCTACCGCCGGCGGGATCAGCGTCGTCTTGCCCGTACCCGGCGGGGCCTCCACCACAAGGGGACCATGCTGGGGGATCTGATCCACCACCCGCGACACCGGAAGGCCGCGACCAATTTTCGCCAGGTCGAACATGGCAATCCAGGGTAGCGTGTGGGCCATGAGACGCCTCTTCGCAGCGATCGTCCCACCGGCCGATGTTCGCGAACACCTCATCACCGCCCTAAGACCCATCCGGGATTTCTCCGGCACCGAGGTGCGCTGGGCCGACCCCGACAACTGGCACATCACGGTCGCGTTCTACGGCTCACAACCCAACGACGCGATGCTGGTCACCGACCACCTCGCCCAAGCCACCGCCTTCACCCGGCCTCTCCGCTTACATCTGCGGGGCGCCGGGTGTTTTGATCGGCGCACCCTCTGGATCGGCGTCGGCGGCGACAAAGCGCCCCTCAAAGACCTCATGGCCGACTGCCAACTCGACCCCGACACGCGCCGCCGCCAGCGCGCCCACCTCACCGTTGCGCGCACCGGCACCCGCACCAGGGACCCATTGCTTCTCGACGACCACGCCCACGCCCTCGCCATCTACACCGGCCCCGAATTCGCCGTCGACGAAGTGCTGCTTCTGGAGTCGCACCTGGGCAAGGGGCGCAGCGGCGGGCCGAAGTACGACGTGGTGGATAAGTTCTACTTGCGTTAACTAACTTTCTCGAGCGGGAAAGTGGCGATTGGATTGTGGAACGGGTTCTCGTCCGGGTAATCAAATTCGGGGTCGGGGAACAGCGGTTCTACCGGTTCGGGTGGGAGTGGTTCTACCCAGGGCATTTCGGGTTCGAACGGGAACTCCATCTTGTATTCCTGTTCGAGTTCTCGGATTGCGGTTTGTGCCTTCTCGAGGTCGAGGTCTTCGTCGAAAATGTCCAGGATCCGGTGACCCTTGGCGTAGAACGCTGCCGCGTGGGCACGGTTTTTGCGCACGTTGGACAGGCTCGACTGCCACCGCGGGTTCGTCGGGGTGACTTGCTCCTGGAGCAGGCCTTCCGGGGTGGAGATCTCGTATGTGCCGTCGGGGAAGAGCCAGACGATGTCACCGGTGGCGGGGTCCGGTACGTAGAACCCGCGGCGGTCAGTTTTCACATTGTGGTGGTGCTGGCACAGTGCGAACAGGTTGTCCACGGTGGTTTCCCCGCCTTCGTCGTACGGAATGCGGTGGTCCAACTGGCACTGTTCGGCCGGGCGGTTGCAGTTTGGGTACACGCACGAACCGTCCCGTGCGAATACCGCGTGGCGCATCGCATCGTTGGGGACGTATCCGGCGAGGGTGTGTTCGGCGGCGTCGTCGAGGTCGCGCTCGACGGGTTCGGTGCCGGCGAGCCACCGCTCGAACTCAGCAGTGGTTTCGGCATCAGTCCAGCCCAGGCCCGGGATGTACACGGCATCGTCGTCCACGCGGTCCTTCGGTGTGTAGATGTTCAGCACCGGGGTGATAGTGGTCCCGGTGAGTTCACCTGTGAGCAGTTTCTCGGCCGCTTCCGCCATCGCGATGCCCTGCTCCCGGGCGACCGCCTTCACATTGGCGCGGATTCGTCGCGCAGTAAGCGGATTTGTGAGCAGCTCGACGGAGGCGCTGTCTTTGCCTAGGTGCGAATTGTCGTCGATCCGTAACGTGTCGGTCTTTTCCTGTTCGCGTTTGTCACGTTTGTCCGCGTCGTAGCCGTGGGAACGATTGAGCCGCTTGATCGCTGCGCGGATGCGGTCCGTGACAGTCTTGCGTTGGGGAATTTGCTGGTTGTCGCGTTTTGGGGTGAAGGTGTCGGCGAGGATGTCGTCGATAAGCGAAAGCGCTTCGTCGTCAGGGTTAGGGCCGAGTTCTTCGATCGCGGTGTACATCGCGGTGATGTGTCCGATATCCATCACGCGCGTATGGTGCTGCAGCTCTCGGGTCTGCGGAAGCTCCCGCAGTGCCGCGTGCCCCAGGACGGCGTTTTTCACGAATCCTTTGTGCCAGCCGGTGGAGCACCGGATTTCCTCGATGATCATGTCAAAGTCGTCTTCGACGTGGCCTTCGTACGCGTACATGCCGAACATTCCCCAGTAGATGTCGCGGATCGCTTGGGCGTCGCTTGCATGCGGGTCGTCAGTGCGTTGGTTGCGAAACATCGGTTCGATTGCCGTGGTCATGGTCCCCCCTTTGCGGTGTTGCCAATAACAATATCGAACACACGGACGAGTGTCAAGGGAATGGCCAGGAAAAATAAAAAATAATACGCTTGCACATTCGAACAATTTGAGTTATTGTATGAAAATCATATAAAACGACCACGACACGCAAGGTGGAGCAATTGCTTTTCGACGCCACCGTGATCCCACGTAAGCCACACCGGGTGATGCCCGGCGTGGTGCATCTACCTGCGTTTTTTACGACGAAGCGTCAGCGGGAAATCGTGGACCAAGCAAGAGAATTGGCGCGTTCGGTAGCGGGGACTCCGGTGGCGATGCGACAGCCGAAGGTGGGCGGCGGGCAGATGGATGCGTGGATGCTGTCGCTCGGCTGGTTTTGGGCAACCAACCCGTACCGCATGCTGCGGGAAGTGAACGGTGTTCCGGTGCCGCCAGTACCGGAGAACTTCCAGGCCATTGCGGACGAGGCGATGGAGCGGGCGCGGGCAGTCGATCCGCTCGTTGGCCCAACGCCGAAGGTGGAGACGGCGCTGGTGAATTTCTATCCGCCGGGGAAGGGGATGGGGCTGCATGTGGACGCGGAAGAGAAGTCCGAAAATGCTGTGGTCAGCCTCTCGTTCGGACAGGACACGATTTTTCGCATCGACGGCCACGATATTCTCTTGATGTCTGGAGACGTCGTGGTGTTCGGTGGACCGGCCAGACGCGCGAAACACGGTGTGCTGGGCGCACGGAAAGGGACGTCGCAGCTGCTCGACGGCCGCCTGAACATCACCATGCGGCAAATGGAGGAAGTATGATCGCTCTGCTTGGCGTGTGGCTGGCGGCAATCGTCAGTCCTGGCCCGGATCTGGTCCAGATCATCCGGGTGGGGGCGAAGAATCGCCGCGACGGTGTCCTGTGCGCGCTTGGCATTATGGCCGGCAACACCGTGTGGATTGTGGCGTCGCTGGCCGGGCTGAGTGCGCTCATCCAGGCGTTCCCGGAAATCCTGTCTGTACTGCAGGTTGTCGGTGGCGCCTACCTGATGTGGATGGGCATCGGTGCGCTCCGGGCGGGCGGCACCAAGATTCCGGAGGCCCAGGCGACCAGCAGGCCGTTCCTCACCGGGCTGGCGACGAACCTGTCCAACCCGAAGGCGATCCTCTTCTTCGGCGCAATCTTCGCCCAGTTCGCGCACGTGGGGTGGTGGGCGGTGCCGATGATGGTGGTCACCGGGGTCATCTGGTTCGCGGGGTTCGCCCTGGCAGTGCGGGCGATGGCGGCCAAGATCGAGCGGTACAGCAGGTGGATCGACGCGGTCACCGGCGGCATCTTTATCCTGCTTGCGGCATGGATGCTGTGGGAGGGCCTACACTTCGGCGCATGAACGAGACCAAAGTAGCAGTAGTCACCGGCGGGTCAGCAGGCATCGGCGAGGCAACGTGTCGTGCGTTGGCGAGCGACGGTTGGGAGGTCGTCGTCGCGGCGCGGCGCGTGGACCGGTGCGAGGCGCTTGCCGACGAGATCGGCGGCCGAGCAATCCACCTCGACGTCACGGATCCGGAAAGCGTGGCGAAACTCAACGAGCTGGAGCGCGTGGACTTGCTGGTCAACAACGCCGGCGGCGCGAAGGGGACGGACTACCTGCGGGATGCGGACGACGCGGACTGGGAGTGGATGCTCGAGACGAATGTGATGGGCACGATGCGGGTGACCAGAGCGTTGTACCCGCAGCTCAAGGCGTCGGAGGGGCTCGTGATCAACATCGGTTCGGTGGCGGGCACGGACGCGTACAAGGGCGGGTCCGGCTACAACGCGGCGAAGTACGGCCTGCGCGGCATGACTAGGGCGATGCGCAGGGAGGAGGCGGAAAACAACATCCGCGTCTGCGAGATCGATCCGGGCCGGGTACAGACTGATTTTGCGCTCAACAGGTTCAGCGGCGACGAGGAACGCGCTCGGAAGGTCTACGAGGGCAACGTCAACCTGACCGCAGAGGACATCGCGGAGGCGGTGCGGTGGGTGGCGAGTCTGCCGAAGCGGGTGAACATCGACACGATGAGCATCATGCCGGTCGACCAGGCGGACCGCTAAATAACCGCTACAGGTAGTCCACCACGTCGACGTTGAGACGGGCCTTCAGGTCGGTCATCCAGGCGTCGACGTCGAGGTAGTCCTGCGCTTCCACAAGCGGGATGACGTGGTGGTCGTAGGAGGTCGGCGGGCCGACGGTGAAGGTGGGCATGAAGCGGGCGCCTTCGAAGGTGGTCTCGTCGCCACGCTTGCGGAAGGTGAACTCGCCGATGCCACCGACCTTGGTGTTTTCCTCCCACTGGCCGTGCAGGAAGTTGCCGTGGGAGTACCAGACAGGCCCCGCGAACGGCTCGACCACGTGCGGGTGGCCGCCCAAGATGAGGTCGGCTCCCGCGTCGAGGGCGGTCTTCGCGGTGGCCTCCTGCTCGGCGTTTTGCAGCGGGGAGTACTCCTCGCCCATGTGCAGCATCACGACGGTCGCGTCGACCTGTTTGTCGAGGTTGGAGACTTGGGCGGCGAGGGTGTCGTCGATAAGCGATGCCATGTGCGGCTCGGGGATGGGGATGCCGTTGGTGCCGTAGGTGAAGGCGAGGAAGCCGACTTTGATGCCGTTTCGCTCGATGATGCGTGGGGTGGCGGCGTCTTCGGGGGAGGCGTAGCCGCCGACGTAAAGCATGTCGCGCTCGCGCATATTGCTTGTCGACGCCACCACGCCGTCCCCGCCGCGGTCCATGGTGTGGTTCGTGGCGTTGTTGACGATGTCCACCCCGGTGCCCTGGAGTGCGTCGATGATCTCCGGAGGCGAGTTGAACGTGGGGTAGCCCGACAGCCCGAGCTCGGGGCCGGCGACGGGGACCTCCATGTTCGCGGTGGTGATGTCGGCGTCCTCCATATAGGGCCTGACCTGGTCGAACATGCGGTTGAAGTCGAAGCCATCCGGGGTCTGCGCGGCGGTGTAGACGTCGGAGTGGACAAGGATGTCGCCGACGGAGCGGATGGTCAGGGTGGACTCCTGCGGCTGCTCAACAGGCTCAACAGGCTTCACAGGCTCTGCCTGCTCGACTGGCTCAGGTGCACACGACGCGAGCAGGAAGGCTGCAGCGATCGCCCAGAATCTACGCATGAATCACATACTGCCTTAAACTGGCCGACATGCATATCGACGTGCCGATTAAACTCGGCCAGTTCCTCAAACTGGCCAATCTGGTGGAGTCCGGCGGCCACGCCAAAGAGGCGATCGCGGCCGGCGAGGTGCTGGTCAACGGCGAGGTGGTCACCTCCAGAGGGCACTTGCTTGACGACGGCGACACCGTCCAGGTCGGTGGCCTCACCGAAACCGTGTCCAGCGAACCGGACGACGACGACTACTTCGACGAGGCCACCGCCGACGACGATTTCGATCCGGAGAAGTGGAGGAACATGTAATGCCCGCATTCGAAGGCAAAGATGGCATGCCGTTCTGGCAGGACTTGACCACGACGAACCTGCTGAAATCAACAAACTTCTACCGGGAGCTCTTCGGCTGGGAGATCGTCGACGGCATCGCCCGCAAGGAGGGCCTGCCGGTGGCGGGGCTGGTATCGGCCCAGGCAGACGGCTGGGTGACGTCGTTTTTGGGCGACGCCGACGTGGACAAGTACGGCGGCAAAGTGCTCAGTGCGGACGAGACGATCACGCTGTGCGAGGACCCTTCTGGTGGCCTGTTCGGGTTGAAGGACCCGGAGGAGCGCTTCGTCGCCGCAGGTGAGCCGGGTGTGCCGGTGTGGTACGAACTGGTGACCACCGACCAGGCCACCATCGATTTCTACGGCGACCTGTTTGATTGGGAGATCCGCGAAGAAGACGGCTACTTCCTGGCGTTCGAGGACGGCGCCCCGTTTTTGGGTATGTACGTCGGCGCAGGTGCGGCGTGGGTGAGCTACTTCGGCGTGGAGGACCTCGCGGCCGCGTGCAAGACGGTCGAGGAACTCGGCGGCACCGTGGAGGTCGGCCCGGGGGAGGGCCCGTTCGGGTTCATGGCCGGGATTACGGACCCGAACGGGGCGCAGTGCTTCCTCGTCGAGGTGGAAACGCCCGAGTTCGAGGACATCAACGAGGCGGACTCGGTGCTGTGAAGAGGTTGATTGCGGCGTTGGTGGTGTCGTCGTTAAGCATCGCCCTGAGTGGGTACCACGTGGACCCGTCGTATAACCGGGAACGCACGGCGCTGGCGGTCGTGCATCCGGACGGGCGCGTGTCCATTTCGCCGGAGGCGGAGGAGCCGCGGCCGGCGCTGTCGCTGGCGAAGCTCTACCTCGGCTACTACGTGCTCTACCACGGTACCGACGAGGAGAAAGACAAGGTAGAGAAGATGATCGCGTCCTCCGACGACGCGATCGCAGGCGAGCTGGACCGCGCGCATCCGGGCGCGATCGACGAGATTGCAGACGACTTCGACCTCGACCAGACCAGTAGGGTCGGCTCGTGGGGCAGAACGCAGACGTCGGCGCGGGATCTGGCGACGTTCATCTCGTCGATCGTGTGGGATCCGGTGGCGAAACCCCTGTTCGCTGGCATGGAGAAGCAGGCCGAGGTGGCCTCCGACGGCTTCATCCAGGGTTTCGGCACCGCGCGCCTGGATCGCGTGAAGGGCTCCAAGATGGGCTGGTCAGACGACCGTGGCAGTGCGACGGGGTCGGTGTCGTGGGGTGAGATCGGCAAGGAGACCTGGGCGGTGGCCGCCCTGACGTACGGGACGGCCTACGAGAACACCGTGGACACCAACGTGGGCATCAATCAGGTCAACGAAGGTAATCGGCGACTTCCTTGATGCGGCGCCGGATCTCTGCCGGGGTGGAGATCAGCCCCTTCGCGTAGTACTCGGTGCCCTCCAGCCCCGAGCCGTGTGAGGTTTGCACCAGGCCCTGTTTTGACTGGGTGGTGGGGAAGGTGAACACGTAGTCGGCGGCGTAGGGCACCGGCGCGTCCTGCAGGATCCATGCGGTGACGTCGCCGGACAGCTGGTCGACGGCCCGCTGGGCATCCTCCACGTTGTCCACGTCCAGGATCGTGGTGCCGGACAACTCTGCAACAGCCGCCACGTCCGGGCGCCACGCCATTTCTTTGGCATTTGCAGGCCCGTCCCAGACAGACACTGCCCACTTTCCGGTGGGCTCGCTCGGGCGCAGCACCGCGCCGAGCTCATGCTTATCGACGACCACGTCTCCCGCCCACTTCGTCGCCGGCATCGCATGATCCACCGCACTGCCCAGCATGAGCATGGCGGCGTGCGTGATCCGGTCCGGCAGCATGGCCAGGTAGTTCGGGCCGTCGTCGTAGGTCGCCTCGATGTAGGAGACCAACTGCTCGAGCTGCAGCTCCGGCGGCAGGTCCCGTTTCACGCCGCCGACGTTGAAGTTCGGGTCGCCCTGCTCGTTGAGGGGGTATTCGTCTACCAAATCGTCACCCGATCCTCCGGCGCGATCCACATCTTGGACCCCGGCTCCACGTCGAAGGCCTCGTAGAACTCTGCGACGTTCGCGGCGATGACGTTGCAGCGGAACTCGTTCGGGGAGTGCGGGTCGATCGCCAGCAGCTGCGCTGCCATCTCCGGGCGGGTCTTGGAACGCCACACCCGCGCCCAGGCGGTGAAGAGGCGCTGAAAACCTTCGCGATTTTCCTCCTGGCCGTGGTCAGCGAGGTACTTCTTGTAGGCGACGACGGCGATGCCGAGTCCGCCCAGATCGCCGATGTTCTCGCCGAGTGTGAACTCGCCGTTGACGCCCTTGGTGTCGGTGCCTTCCAGCACGGTCGGGACGAGGCCGTTGAACTGGCCGACCAGTTTGGAGGTCAGGTCATCGAAGTTCGTGCGGTCTTCTTCGGTCCACCAGGAGTTGAGGTTGCCCAGGCCGTCGTAACGCGAGCCCTGGTCGTCGAAACCGTGGCCGATCTCGTGGCCGATCACGGCACCGATTGCGCCGAAGTTCTCGGCGGCGTCGGCTTCCGGATCGAAGAACGGCGGCTGCAGGATCGCGGCGGGGAAGGTGATGTCGTTGACCACCGGGTTGTAAAACGCGTTGACGGTCTGCGGACTGGACACCCACTCGTTGCGGTCGGAGGGTTTGCCGATCTTGCCCAGCTGGTAGTCGTGCTCAAACCGTGCGCCGCAGCGGACGTTTTCGATCAGGTCGTCGCCGAAGGTGAGGTCGTCGTAGTTGCGCCAGTTGTTGGGGTAGCCGATCTTCGCGTTGAACTGCGCGAGCTTCTCGGTGGCGCGCTCCTTGGTCGCCTCGCTCATCCAGTCCAGGTCGGCGATGCGGGTGCGGTAGGCCGCGATGAGGTAGTCCACCAGCTCCAGCATCTTCTCCTTGGATGTCGGCGGGAAGTGGCGCTTGACGTACTCGCGGCCGATGTCCTCGCCGACCAGGGATTCTGCCAGGGCGACGCCGCGCTTCCACCGGTCGCGCTGCTGCGTGGCGCCGCTGAGCTTGGTTCCGTAGAACTCGAAGTTGGCGCGACCGATGTCCTCGCTGAGCACACCGGCGCGCGAGCGCAGGATGTTCCAGGCCGCCCACAGTTGCCAGTCGGCTAGCGTTTCGCGGCGTAGCATGCCGTCGAGATCCTCGGTAAACGACGGCATCATGTCGATCACTCGGCCGTCAGGAACACCGGAGCTGCGCAGCAGCGTCTGCACCAGCGGCGGCAGATCCTGGAGGGTGGTCGGGTTGTAGGTGGCGATGGCATCGCGCGCCTTCACCACATCCCAATGGGAGGCGGCCAGGCCCTTTTCCACATTGACGACGCGTTCCGCCGCGATCTCCGGGCTGAGCCCCAGCAGGTACTTCGGGTCGAGGAACTCGAGCATCCGCGCGACGTGTTTCTGGTAGTCGGCCAGGGTCTGCGCGTGGGCCTCGTCGTGGTAGTAGGCCTCATCGGGAAGCCCGAGCCCCGACTGGACGAGGTACGGCACCGCGTCCTCGCCCTGCGAGTCCTTCTCCACCCAGTAGGTCAGCGGCCCGCCGATGCCGTCGCGCTCTAAGCGCCCTAGCTTTTCGACGAACTCCTCAACGCTCGAGACCTCCAACGCCTCCAAATCCGGGGAAAGGGCGTCGATGCCGGCGGCGTTAATGGTGTCCACATCCATGAAGGAGGTGAACAGGTCGCCGCCGCGGCCGGCGCCGTCGGAAAGAATCGCGTGGACGTCTTCCTCCGCCTGGTCGCGCAGTTGGTAAAACGCCCCGTCGATGCCACGGTCAGCGGGGATCTCGTGGTTGGCTACCCATTCGCCGTTTACAAGTTCAAAGAGGTCATGCATGCCCCCATGCTACGGAATTGTGCGACTGCTCGATGATCCAGTTCGAGGCTTCGCGCTGCTGCGCCAGCGTGTAGCTGCCGTGGCGGCCCATGCCCTTGAATACCGAGAACGCACCGAGGCCCAGGGAGCGGAATAGGGTGTTGAACTCGCCGAAGGGGATGCGGCCGGCGGCCATGTTGGTCCGCAGCGCCGGCGAGACCAGGCCGCGGTGCGCCTCGTTCATGGAGCACACCAGGTCGCCGGCGTTGCAGATCTCCAGCACGCGCGGTCCGAGTTTGCCGTAGCCGCCCGGCAGCGGGCCGAGCGAGCCGCGCGACAGGGGAGAGGTGCCGTAGGACAGCACCGCGCCGTTGTCGCCCTGGTACGGGTTGGCGAACAGTGCCACACCGGAGACGCGCTCCGGTGGGATCGGGCCGCGGCCGTGGGCGATGTCGCTCGTCAACCGGGCCGCGATGTCGGCGCCGAGCGAGTAACCGGTGAACGAGAAGCGGGCGTCGGGGCACGCCTTGGCCAACTTGGCCACGGTGGCGCGGGCCCGCTTGTACCCGCCTGCGGCGGACTTCTTGTACTCGGAAGTGGCGAACGGGGTGGAGGGGTAGGACACCCAGAGCGGCTCGATCTCGCCGGCGGTGCCCATGCGGGTCAAGAGACCCGTCATGAACACGTTGCCGCCGTGGGGCACGAAGTCCGGGATGCCCTCCGCGGTGTTCGCCCCGCCAGGCACCGCCACCAGGAAGTGCGCGGAGCATCCCCGCTGGGTGGGCAGGGTTTTGATCGGCTGAGCGTCCGCTGCCCCAGCGGTGATGGTGAGCGCGGCGACACACGCGGCGACGATATTCCTGAGTTTCATGACAAATGCATCTTAGCCCTGCTCGTCAGGATTGCGCACCTTCATCGGACCGGGGGTATACAGGCCGGACCGCGTGGTCACCTGGGTGTCCACCTGGGCAAGTGCTGGCGCCTCGCCGGCGGAATTGCGGCGGGGCTCATACTTAGCCACAGAACCCCAGTCGCGCTGCCAGTCGTCCTTGAGGTAGCCCGGGATCTCGTAGGAGGTGTTCACGGCCTCCGCCGGGGCGAGCGCGCCGCCGCCGAGGAAGTCCATGAAGCCGGAGAGCTGCGCCTTGCCCGGGGCGTCCGGCATGATACGGAACTCCGGGATCTCGGTCACGCCGTTGGCGTGGTAGAACGGCCGCTGGCACGGGTACTGGAACGCGACGGTCCAGTCGAGCAGGCCCGGGGTCTCCGAGTCGAAACGTTCGTTGAGCGGGGTGAGCTGCGGGTTGCGCAGTGGGGTGACGGCCAACCAGTCCCGCTCCGCCAGCGAGGTGTCCTCGGCGACGAGGCGCACCACGTCGGCCTCCTCCGGAAGGTCGGCGAGCGGGTAGCGCAAGTTGCGCCATTGCATCGTCGGGCCCTGGTCGAGCATCTCCACCTCGCCCAACTTGCGGACTACGCCGTCTTCGCGGGTGCCGTACTCGAGTTTGAGCTCGGTGCCTTCCTGTTCGATGCCGTTGATGTCGTGGTGGGCGATGCGGCCGGCGACGGAGGTGACCAAAAGCGGGCGGTCGTCGTCAAGCGAAGGCAGCTCGAACCACGTGGTCTCCAAGGTCGCGGACTGTTCCGGCTCGTCCTCGAAGGTGCCGGCGACGGGCACGCGGTTGTAGTCGAGGCCGAACGGCAGGCGCACGGTGGAGCCGTTTACGCCGCGCATGGACTTCGGGCGGTTGCCCTGGGTGTTCACGCGGGAGGTGGACTGGGCCTCGTCGGAAGCCGGATCCACATCGGCGGAATCGTCGTCGGTCTGGGTGTCCTCGAGGGTGCGGTCCGAGGTATCCGCCAGGTCGGAGGCGATGTAGGCGGGCACGCCGTCCGGGGTGAAGCCGATGCTCTCCCCGGCGTCGAGGGACTTGCCCAGCGGCACGCCGCCGACCGGGGTGAGGAAGGAGGCGTTGGTGTCCTCCTCGAGCAGCACATCGCCGCCGAGGGCGCACACGTCGCCTGCGAAGGACTTCACGTTGCCCATGCCGACGGAGTACGCCGGGGCCTGGGAGACGAAGGACTTGACAAACGTCAGGCAGGAAAACGCCACCATGAGCACCGCGAACACGGCGATCGGGGCGGACATCACACCCGACCAGCGGCCGCTGATGCGGCGCGGGCCGCGCATGGATTGCACGACGCCTACGACGAAGACGAGCAGCGCGATGGCCAGCACCACGGTGTTCGCCTCGATGCCCTTGAGCTGGACGGTGCGGTCCCACCACGGCACGGCGAAGGAGGAGACGTACCACCAGGCGTTCCAGCCGGCGAGCGTGAGCGCCATGAGGAACAGCACCGCGGCCAGGGCGAAGGTGCGGTTGCGGTCGGACTTCAGCGCGATGCGGGAGAGCACCACCGCGCCGACCGCGGCGATCGCGCCGCCGATGCCGGCGTAGATGCCGAAGTGGTGGGTCCACTTCGTCGGCGTGAACATGAGGAAGAAGGTGGACAGGCCGAGGATGAGCATCATCCGTTTCGTGGTGGCGGTGGTCTTATCACCCTTCGCCAGCGCCCACAGGATCAGGCCGGTGCACAGGATCAGCACGAACATGGGGAAGCGGCGGGACATGGAGCCGTCGACGGTTTGCTCGACAAGCGTGGCGTAGCGGGTCCACTCCTCGAACCAGTTCAGCGCCGGGCCGACCTCGGAGCGCACCGCGGTGGCCTCCAGCACGGTGGCCAGGGTTTGGTCGTGGAACACCGGGACCATCACGGCGAGGCCCGCGCCCATAAACGGTGCGACGTAGGCAATGCGCGGCTGCGGTCGCGAGCCGATGATGCGCAGCACGGCCGGTAGCGAGATGAGGAACACGCCCACCGCTGCCAGGCCAGTCGGACCGCAGGCCAGCGTGAACGCGGCGGTCAGGGTGCCCCAGGCGGCCGGTGCGAGGCGGCCGGACTCGATTGCGCGCTCGAACAGCGCCCAGGTCGCCATGAGCCCCAGCGCGATAATCGGCTCCGGGCGGGTGCCGTTGTTGTACGGCAGCCAGAATGCGAGGAACACGAAGGCGGCCGTCCAGTGCGCCACGCGCCGGTCCGCGATCGACGGGCCAAGCCGCGGCAGGATCTCGCGCGAGAGCAGCCACCACGTGCCCAGTGCCGCCAGCAGCGCGGGCAGGCGCATCCACATCGACGCCGTGGTCACCTGCGACAGCAGTGACAGCACGTCGTAGAACGGGGAGCCGAACGGCGCCTCAGGCACGCCGTACCAGCGGTAATAGTTGGCCATGTAGTCCGTGTTCGCGGCCACGCGTGCCATGGTGAGCAGGAAGCCGTCGTCGGACGTGTTCGCGCCGAAGACGTGCCAGAAGCCCAGCACCGCGGCAACGATCCCGTCGAGCGGCGTGAGCCCCTTTGCTTGACGACGAACCCTCGGCCCGTCCAACTTCCGCAACGCCCACAGGCTCACCAGCGCCATGATCAGCCCGCCCCACATCGCAATGCTCTTGAGCAGTGTCGGGGTGGAGGTGAAGCGGGAGTTGATGTTCATGTGGGCGGACAGGCCGTCGTCGATAAGCGACTGCTTGTCCTCGAGCTCCGTGTACATACCCGTGACCTGCGGGCGGTAGTCGTCCTCGGTGGTCTCCGAATGCGAGGTGCCCTCGATGTCCACGGTGGCTTCCTCGTGGGTGACGGAGATGTGCAGCTTGGCGTCGTCGTCAAGCTTCTTCACCTGCGAGGGCGTGAGCTCGAAGAGCACGTCGTTGAGCGAGGTGACCACCAAGCCGCCGTCGGGGGAGGTGACGAACAAGCCGCGGTCGGTCGCCTTGTTGGAGGACTCCGGCAGGGTGCCGAAGATCAGCTGCTGGCCGTCGCGGAGCTCGCCGACGCTGCTGGCGGGGACGGTGACTTCGAGGTCCTGCGGCGCCAACGAGATCAGCGGCGCGTTGACGGACGCGACGGAGCCGTTCTGCGGCCACGACACGCTCGCCTCTGTCTGCTTCACCGGCAAAAACGGGGTGAGCAGCAGAAGCACAAACGCGATCAGGCCGGTAATGGCCGCGATGAAACGGGTCGATGCAATTTTCACGTCGGACACCTTACTTCCTCACTGCGACGGCGAACGGGCCGATGAACTTCACGTCCCAGTCGTCCTTGAACGCGTCGGGGTGGAAATACAACCCTTCGTAGTGCACGTTGGGCTGACTCGGGTAAATGTCGTGCGCGATGTGGGTCTTGAAATCGCTGTCCTCGCTGCCACGGAAAATGAAGGCGGCGGGCGGCTCCCACTGGCTGTTGTCCACGGCCTCGGTGAACTTCTCCGGGTCGTCGTAGGAGATCCGCGACCACTCCTCGAGCTCACCGTTGCGCTGCTCGAACTCGCCGAGCGGGTTGGCATAGTGGCTGGTAAACGCGTTAAATCCGAAGAATGGGTGGAAGGCCATGAAGTTGATCTCGTCAGTGAACACCACGGCCTCGTTTTCCATATGGCCGTGCGACTCGATGAAGTCCGCAATCTCGTTGTAGTAGCGGCCGGCATCCGGCGGGAAGCGGTCGGCTCGCTCCCCGTAGCCGTCCGTGTCCGCGTACGCCTGGTCGATGTACTTCTCGTTTTGCACCGCGACGTGCTGCACCATCTGCAGCGACGCCACCGCGACAACGGCGATGACCACGGTAGTAAACAGCGTCTGGTTCTTGATCTGGATGCGCTTCGGGTCGAAGTTAGCCACCGCGATGATGCCGAGCGTGGCAAACAGCAGCACGAACAACACCTCGAGGCGGAAACCGAGCAGCGACGTGCCAAACAGCGTGATCGCCATGGAGGCCAGCGCCCACACGTAGCTCACCGCAAGTGCGGCGCCCAGCGACGCGATCTCCGGCTCGCGGAAACGCACAATGAGCTCGATGAGGCCAAACAGGCACAGCAGGCCGACAAGCGACAGTGAAAGGAACGGCAACGCGAAGTAGGTGCCCTCGATGGGCAGGAAGTGGTTCGCGGTGGATTCCAAAATCTCGTCGCCGGTAAGCACGCGCCACACGTACGGACCCCAGGCGATTGAGGCGATAGCCAGCGAGGCGAACCCGATCACGAGCAGGTGCTTCAGCGGGGTCAGTGAGCGCTCCCCGGCGAAGGTGAGCACCACGGCGATGACAACGACCGTCAGCGCGCCAATGGCGGTGAACAGCGTGTAAAACGTCGCGGAGATGCCCAGGTACACCGCGAGCGCCGCAGTGGCGGACCAGGAGCCCTTCAGTGCCCGGTACGCCCACACGGCAGCGGCCGGCAAGAACATAGCGACGATTGCCGCGTACGGCTCCTCCGGCGTCTCCGTGAGTACGATCGCGGTGGTGACCACGGCGATCGCCGTCGCCACCGGAAGCGACCCGGTGAGGCGGCGCCAGATCGGGGTCAGCATCGCAGCGCCCGCGGCCAGGGTGGCCAGGGCGTGGGGCTGGTAGACCTCCCAACCGTCCATGCCCATGATGTTGGCCAGGCGTCCGCCCATCCAGAACCAGCCCATGGGGTAGAAGGTGGGCAGGCCCTTATACGCCATGTCGGCGTGGCTGAAGTTCTCGGTCATGCGCGACAGGAACTGGGTGCGGAACCCCTGGTCCACCTGGATGCCGTCGAGGTAGAGCTTCGTCGCGGACAACGGGATGCCGAGGGTGGCCACAACCAGCCCCGCCGGAATCAACGCCAACACCGCCGCGGAAATCCACGGGCGTTTCCCGCGGGTCCACAGCACCGCCAACACAGCGGCGATGACGAGCAGCACGAACGACACTCCGGTGGCCAACGACCTAGTCACCATGGAGGTGTTGAACGCCGGCAGCGAGATCCGGTTGAGCACGAACCACGCCACCAGCGTGAGGACGCCACCGGCGAGCCCGGCCGCGATCGTGCGCAGGGCAGTGCGCCCCGCAGGCTGGTAATCGGTTGTCATGCGTAACAGTGTCGCATACGCTACCCAACTCCACGTTCTGCCAGGTACATCAGGATTGCGCGCACGCGCCGGTTGTCCTCGTCGGGGGTAAGTCCCAGTTTGGAGAAGATACTGGAGACGTGCTTCGCCACCGCCGCGCCGGAGAGGTAGAGCTGCTCGGAGATCTGCGCGTTGGACAGCCCCTCCGCCATGTGCTCGAGCACCTCCATCTCGCGCGGGGTGAGCGTGGTCAGCCAGCGCGAACTCGCGGCCATGAGCGCGCTGGCCACGTCCGGGTCGATGATCACCCCGCCGGACGCCACGGTTTCGCACGCCTGGATGAAGTCTTTCACCTCGGCGACGCGGTCCTTGAGCAGGTAGCCGGTGCCGCCGTCGCCGCCGGAGAACAACTCCCGCGCGTAGGCAGGCGCGACGTATTGCGACAGCACCAGCACGTTGACCGGGCCCCGTTGGCGCAGTTCCAGTGCGGCTTGGAGTCCGTCGTCGCGCATGTTCGGCGGCATGCGCACGTCCGTGATCACCAGGTCTGGCGCATGCGTATCGACGACCCCCTGCACCCGATCTGCACTGTCCACCTGCGCCACAACCTCGTGGCCGCGCCGGGTAAGCAGGCCGGCAACGCCTTCCCGCAGCAGTGCGGAGTCGTCCGCGATGACAATCCTCATGGCGCAATCCCACTTTCTCCCCGGAACAAAAGCAACGGAATACGGGCGGCAACGGTGGTGGGGCCGCCGTCGGGCGAGGTCAACTCCATCGACCCGCCGAACGCCGCGATCCGTTCCCGCATCCCGTCGAGCCCGCCGCCGGGGGTGATGCGGGCGTTGCCGCCGCCTTGGTCGGTTACCGAGATGTTCAGGGTGTGGTCGCAGGTCACCAGCACGCTCACCGGTGCCTGCGGTGCGTGCTTCGCGGCGTTGGTGAGCGCTTCGGCGGTGAAGAAGTAGGCGGCGGCGGTGACGGAGTCGTCGATACGTGGCAGCTCGTGCGGCGCGCGGACCGTGACGTGTGGGCCGTACTGCGCGGCGGCCGTTTCGATCGCGGCGATGAGCCCGTGGTCCGACAGCTCGCGGGGGTGGATGCCGTGCACGGTTCTCCTGAGTGCGTCGAGGCCGTTGCGGAGGTCGCGCGCGGCGTCGTCGAGAAGCGGCGAATCAACGTCGAGTCTGGCCTCGCCGAGCTTCATCGCCGCGGCCACGAAGTACTGCTGCGCGCCGTCGTGCAGGTCACGCTCGATGCGCAGGCGCTCCACCTCGTACGCCTCCGCAATCTTTCTTCGAGAGGCGGTGAGCTGGTGGATCTTCGCCGCCGCCCGCTCCTCGTGGTTCCTTCTTTGTCGCATGCCCGCGAGCGTAGCGGGGTAGAGCTAGCACTACCCATATTCGGGAGTCAGGGCCATAGTGCTTCACGACGACCACCTGTGAAATAGAAACCATGCTTGAACTCAGAGACATCACAAAGTCATTCCCCCAGCAGCGGGTCCTCGAAGGCATCAGCCTGACGGTGGGCGACGGGGAATCCGCGGCCATCATGGGGCCTTCCGGCTCCGGTAAGTCGACCCTGCTGCACTGCATGTCCGGCGTGCTCGTCCCCGACCAGGGTGAAGTGTTGTTCAACGGCCAGGATGTGGCCGCAATGAGCGACGCCGAACGGTCGCGCCTGCGCCTCGAGCACTTCGGCTTCATCTTCCAGGACGGCCAACTGTTGCCCGAGCTGACCGCCACCGAAAACGTTGCCCTGCCGCAGATCATGCGCGGGGTGTCGCGGGCCGAGGCGCACAAGGATGCTGTGGACATGCTCACCCGGCTGGGCCTGGGCGCCTATGTGGACCGGTATCCGGGGCAGCTCTCCGGTGGCCAGGGACAGCGCGTGGCCATCGCGCGCGCCTTGGCCGGGCCGCCGTCTGTCGTGTTCGCCGACGAGCCAACCGCGGCGTTGGACCAGGCCACCGGCCACGAAGTCATGCAGCAGATCGTGGCCGTGTGCCAGAAGTTCGGTGTGACACTCGTGGTGGTCACGCACGACCCGAAGATCGCCGACTGGTGCAGCCGCCGCGTTGAAATCCGCGACGGCCTGATCCACTCGGAGGTGGCGCGATGAGTGCGGTGACGTTGATGCGGTCGGCGGTGTCGCAGACAAGCGAAGGGCGCTCGCAACGGCAGATCGGCGAGCGCTGGGTACGTGTGCTATCGCTGGTCGCGGTGACGGTGGCGACGTGGATGCTGTGCACCCTCATGGGCGGCACCTGGATGTTCGTTGCGCGCAACATGCACCCGCACGAAGCGCTCGTGGAGGTCGATCCGATCTCACTGGCGTACGTGTTCCTTGCCTTGTTCGCCAGTGTGCTGCTCGTGCCGAGCCTGTTAGGGCTGCTCACCCAAGCCGCGCGGGCGAACCTGGGCGGGCGCGAGGAGCACCTGGCGGTGCTTCGCCTCATCGGCGCGACCGCCGGCGAGGTGCGAGGGATGATGATCCTGGAATCGCTGCGCCAGGCGTTTGTCGGGTTGATGCTGGGCTCGGTGCTGTACGTGGCCACGTGCCCGGCGTGGAGTTTGCTGACGTTCCAGGAAAAGCGTGTCGGCACCTGGGAAATGCTCACCTGGTGGGTCATCCCCGCCGCGTGGATCGTGGTGTTGGTCTTGGCCGCGTGCTCCGTGTGGCTCGCGTTGCGACGCGTCGCCGTGACCCCACTCGGCGTGACCAAAAAGATCCCGCCAAAGGGGCAAAGCTGGATCACGCTGGTGTTGTCAGTGGTTGGTGCGGTGGTGCTGTACCGCTACCTGAGTTCGCTGACCATCGCGCCGGAGGCAGACGCGTTGGAATTCGTGGTGATGCTGGTCGTCGCCGGCGGCATTCTCACCGTCAACGCACTGATCGCGGTCGGTGTGATCCAGCTGCTTGCGCGGCTGAGCTACCGGGTGCCCGGGGCTGCCAACTACGTGGCCACGCGCCGGGTAGGCCGCGGCGCCAAAACCACCTGGAAGCGCGTGACCGCGCTCTATTTCGTGGCGTTCATCGGCGGTGTTGGCGGCTGGTTCTCAGCGGTACCTGAAATTGAAGAAGCCCCTGCCCTGAAGATGATCGCGGGTGATATCCCCTCCGGTGTGGCTATCACCGTGGTCTTCGCGACGGTGCTGATGGTGTCGTCCACGCTGCTCACCCAGGCGCTGAGTGTGGTGGAGCAAAAGCAGCTGACCAAGTCGTTCTACTTCATCGGGGCGCCCGCGTCCTTCCACACCAAGGTGGCTGCCCGTGAGGTTGGGGTGCCCATGCTGGTGGTGGCGCTGCTCGGGTTCGGCATGGGCAGTCTGATGGGCACCGTCATGGTCTTTGCACATGTCAATGTGATGGACAAGTTAGTGCTGTTTGGCACGCTCGTTGTGGTGGCGCTGATCGGTTGCGTCCTGGCGGTGCTGGGGACCGGGCGGTTGCGCGAGAAGGTGCTGCTCGGGATGGGCCGCGCGAAGGACTAGGAAAAAGTTCCCGGGGCGGCGGCGGAAGTGGGAACTATTTTGGGCCCATAAGAAAACGACCTGCAGAAAGTGAATGTTCTGCAGGTCGTTTTTGAAGAAAGTTCCCGGGCGGGGAACTTTTTCGTATTAAGGGCCTCTAGAAGCCCCTAGAAGTTCAGCTTGCTCATGATCGGCGCCGGGATGGCCTTCAGCACCATCGAGATCGGGCCGAAGAGCTTGTGCACGAACACGGAGGACTTGCCGGCCAGGGCGGCGTCGACAGCTGCCTCGGCGACGTCTTCCTTGTTCACGGTCAGTGGGGCCTCGTCCAGGCCCTTGGTCATCTTGGTGCGCACCTGGCCCGGGCGCACGACGGTGACGGTCACGCCGTTGTCCTTCAGGGCCTCGCCGAGTTGCAGGTAGAAGCCGTCGATGCCGGCCTTGGACGCGCCGTAGACGAAGTTGGAGCGGCGCACACGCTGGCCCGCCACGGACGACAGGGCGATGATCTTGCCGTTGCCCTGGCGTTTCATGTGCTGGCCGAGCAAGACGCCCACAGACATCGGGGCGGTGAAGTTGGTCTGCGCGGAGGCGACTGCGGCAGCTTGGTCCTGCCAGAGCTGCTCCTGGTCGCCCAGGGTGCCGAACGCCACGACCGCGACGTCGACCTCGCCGTCCTCGAAGGCGGCGTCGATGACAGCCGGGTGGGAGGCGAAATCAAGCGCGTCGAAGTCGATCAGGCGCACGTGTCCTGCGCCGGCGCGCTGGACTTCGGCCACGGCGTCGTCGATACGCGGGGAGTCCTTGCGCGCGCACAGGGTGACGGTGGGGTTGCCGCCGCGGGAGACGAGGTCGTCGACAATAGCGAGACCGATCTCGCTCGTGCCGCCGAGGAGGAGGATGTGCTGGGCTTGGCCTACTGCGTTAAGCATTGGTTCTCCTTAGTTCAGTTCCAGACGGCGGGACATGTCGGACGCGAACACGCCGTACGGGTCGATCTCGCGGCGGGTCTTCAGCCAGGCGGGCAGCTCCGGGTACATCTTGTGGAACTTCTCCGCCGAGGTGCGGGATTCCTTGGCCAGGTAGAGGCGACCGCCGAACTCCATGACCTGGTCGTCGAGGCGGTCGAGGAACTCGTTGAGGCCCGGGCGGATCGGGAAGTCCACGCACACGTTCCAACCCTTCATCGGGTAGGACAGCGGCGCCTTGTTGCCCTCGCCGAACAGCTTGAACACGTTCAGTGCGGTGTAGTGGCCGGAGGACTGGATGTCGTAAATGATGTCCTTGAACGGCTCCACGGCATCGGTGGGCACGACGAACTGGTACTGCAGGAAGCCGGCTTTGCCGTAGCCGCGGTTCCACTCGCCGATGAGATCCAGCGGCTGGTAGAACTGCGTCAGGTTGAGCACCTGGTTCCGGGCCGGGGAGCCCATCATGTAGTAGGCCTCGCCGATGGCCATGAGCGTGTACTTGTTCATGGTCCAGGACGGGAAGATGTCCGGCACGGTCATCAGCTGCGGCGCCTTGAAGCGCAGCGGGTCCTTCGCCAGCTTCGGCGCGAATTCCTTCAACTGGTCCAGGGTGGCCAGCGAGCCGCGGGAGATCGTGGAGCGGCCGGTCTTCGGCGGGGCGGAGATCGCGTCGAACCACGCGGACGAGTAGGTGTAGTTCTTCTCGGAGCCGTCGGAGTGGGCCGCGATCGTCTCGTCGAGCGTGTCGGTGCGGTCGGTGTCCGCGATGAAGTAGGCGGTCTCCGTCTTCGTCATCTGGATGCGGGCGCGCAGGATGATGCCGGTCAGGCCCATGCCGCCGACGGTGGCCCAGAACAGTTCAGAGTTTTCGCCGTTCGGCTCGAGGTGCAGGACGCGGCCGTCCGCGACCAACAGCTCCATGGACAGGACGTGGTCGCCGAACGAGCCGGCGGAGTGGTGGTTCTTGCCGTGGATGTCCGGGCCGATCGCGCCGCCGATGGTGACCTGGCGGGTGCCGGGCAGCACCGGAACCCACAGGCCGTAGGGCAGCGCGGCCTTCATCAGCTGGTCGAGGTTCACTCCGGCGTCGACGTCGACGATGCCGGTGTCGGGGTCGATGGAGTGGATGCGGTTGAGCGCGTTCATGTCGACGACCAAGCCGCCGCCGTTTTGTGCCGGGTCACCGTAAGAGCGGCCCAAACCGCGGGCGATGATGCCGCGGCGCTTGTGCTCGGGCAGGTCGGCATTCTCGTCGGCCACCCGCTTGACCGCTTCAGCGATCGTGTCCACGTCGGGGGTCGAGAGCACCTGTGCGGTTGAGGGGGCGGTGCGGCCCCAGCCGTATAGGGATTTGGTTGTCAGTTCCATGCCCGCGATCCTACCCCGGCTTAACATACTTATAGGTCAATGATGCTACGAATTTCCTGTGGGAGTTCTTCCTGGCTGGAAATCACCGGCCCGTCGTACTCGCGCAAAATCTCGTAAATCCGCCCGCGACCTTTGGAATCGACGAACGGGAGCTCCTCGGCCATGAGGCGGACCATGAAGTCTGACAGTGGGACCTCGACACGCTGCGCCGCCTCGTGGATCGCGTCGGGGTCATCGCCTTTGTAATGCTTCCTCATGGCAAATAAGCCTATATTGGGCGCCATGTCCAGCACCCTGTACCGCTCCGACCACCTGGCCCCGGTGATCCGCCTCGCAGACCGCCGGGCCTGTGCGACGCTGCTTGTACGCGTCGGGTTGGTCTCGGACGAGGTGGTGTACCGCTGGGTGGGCATCGACGAGTCCACCACCATCGCCGAATGCTGCCGCGTCGTAGGCGAGGTCTTCGGCGTCCACGACGTCGGTGCCGACGCTGCCCAAGAGCAGTTGCTTGCCGACGTCCTCCCCACCGTCGGCGACTCCACCCACTTCTCCAAAGGCCTGTGGTCCTTCGAGATGCAGCTGGCCGACATCTACCCGCGCGACGAGTCCACCCCGCCTTCCGTGTGCGTCGCCGGGTCGGGCTCCTTCGGGTCGCTGCCCTTCGACATCGCCGCCGTGAATGCCCGGTTGATGGGGCAGCCCCTGGCCGCGACGGATGGACTGCGCCCCGAGGTGCGCGACCTCATGGCCCGCGCGAAAAACCACGACTTCGCCCCGCTGCTCCAGGCCCTCGATGTCGGCGCCGGAGCACGCCTGCCAGGGCTTCCGGTGGAGTCCGACCGCCGTTCGCGCGACGCGTTTTGGGCAGTCATCCTCGCCAACTCCTGCTGCGCGGGTTCCGACACCGACGTGATCGCCGAGGGCATCATGACCTCGCTCGGCTACGAGCCATTGCTTATCGACGACATCACCGCCCTCTGCACCACATCACTCACCCGCCTCGACGAAATCGGCGGCGGCAGGAGCCCGGTGGAGATGTTGGATATCTACCGCCAGGTACTTCGCGGGTAGGGTATTCGCCCGTGTCCTCGACTTCTACCTTGAAACAGCAGCTGGTGCCGTTCCTTTTGATCGGCGTCGGCTGCGCCGTGCTCGACTTCGGCATCACCTACACGCTGGACGTGCCGCTGGATTGGCAGCGCGACTTTGCCAAGGCCGTGGGCTGGGTCTTCGGCACCATCGCCGCGTACGTGCTCAACTCGAAGTTTTCCTTCAACGCCAAAATCAACGCGAAGAAGGCCGGCGCCGTGTTCGTGCTCTACGCCGTGACGTTCGCGGTGCAGATGGTGCTGTGGCGCATCACCGACGCGCCGCTGACCTCCCTGGGCCTGGAGAACCCGTGGAAGAATCTCGTGTCGTTTGTCATCGCCCAAGGTGTGGCCACGGTGACCAACTTCGAGCTGCAGCGCCACCTGATCTTCCGCGAATCTAAGGTCGTCGAAAGTCTTCCTTAGCCCCGCGGCGCAGCAACTTCAGCCACTGAATAAAGCCCTTCGGGTCCTTCTTCTCCACGAGGAAGAACCACCCAAACCGGACTACCTCCTGCAACTGCATCTTTTTCATGCCGCGCTGGTTAATGATGTATCCGCGGTTGCGGTACGTGAAATACCGCTTCGTTTCATTGTCTGGAAACTGCGCGTGCGCCCGGCCGCCCATGATCGGGTGGAACTCGTCCGAGCCATCCGGGTGCAGGTAAAACGCGGTCAGCGCCGTGCCGTACCGCATTCCTGATTGGGCGAGGCGGCGGTGGTACTCCACCTCGTCGCCACGAATGAACAGGCGGTAATCCGGCACGCCGATGCGCTCCATCGCCTTCGCGGAAATCAGCGCGCCGTTAAACAGGCTGGCGTACTGGGGCAGGAAATCGCCCTCCAATTCATCAACGCGGCGGTGCCACGTCGTGCCTTGGCGGAGTGGGAAGGCCAGCCTTTCCGGGTCGTTGATGTTCGCCACCACCGGCGACACCTCCGCCAACTGGTGCTGTTCTGCGGTTCGGTACAGCTCCTCCAGCACGTGCTCGTCCTGGGGCCGACCGTCGTCATCTGCGCACCAGATGGCGTCGGCGCCCAAGGCCAGGGCGTGGAGGAAGCCGTAGGCGAAGCCGCCCGCCCCGCCCAGGTTGGTGCGGCTTGGCAGGTAGACGGCCTTGGCGTTGGCGAGGTCGTCGACAAGCAAACGCACCTCATCTTCGTTGCCGTTGTCCACCACGATGACCCAATCCACCGGGTGAGTCTGCGACACAACCTTCTCCAGCGAATGTCGCAGCAGGTCAACGCGCTTATGTGTCACAATCACGGCGGCCGTCGTGCCAGTGCGGTTCAGGGCAGTCATGCTTTTATTGTGCCCGAGGGATCCGGGCGGGTGGTTTTTGCGTCTAAAGGACATGACGAAACTCCACAACGGCATGAGTGTCGACTTCGAAACAACCCTCGTTCATGAAATGCAACGCGAACCCGAACGGAGATACCGGCAAGTGAGCAGTAAGCGGTATTTAGCCGCTGAGCACTGCCGCGAGCAATGGCAGGTGGACAACGATGCCCGCCACCATCCCCGTGGCGTGCGCTATTACGGCTGTGCTGCGGCCCGCGCCGTCGCCCACGCCGTCGAGCGGCCCAACTGTATCGTTGCCGGATTCTCCGCACTCGCGCTCTACGGGCTTCCTTACCTGGTCGAAGGTGCAGATACGACCTTGCTGTCTACCACCGGAAGAAACCAGCTTGCGGGCCCTTGCTTGCCGACGATCCGCCGCTGCCGCATCTCCCTCACCACCTGGAATGTCTCGCACCGAGGTGTTCCAATTCAGGTGGTTCACCCGCTCACCGCGGTTGTGCAAGCCTTGGTGCAGGTCAAGCGCGGAGAGCACAGATGGAAGGTGGTGGCGGTTGACGGGCTCGGACCCGAGGAGGTCAGGGCGGTGCAACTGATCGACTGCGTTCGCCGTTTCTGGGGCTTCGAAGCTGCGGCGATTGAAGCGGCGGCCCGGAATAAGGTCAACGCGGCTTGGCTCCGGAGGGTGCTGCGGCTCAGCAGCGCACGTGCCGATTCGCCGAAGGAAACCGAGATGCGTCTTCTGGTTGGGGTGTTGGCTGCCCGGTACGGCTACACGGTGGAGGAACAGGTCCCGCTGATCGTGGACGGCAAGGTGGTCACGGTGTTCGACCTGGCTATTCCGGAGCTGAAGATCGCCGTCATGTACGACGGTGAGCACCATTCCGATTACAAGCAGCGCAACAAGGACGCGTCCATCAACATCAAGATGACGCTGGCGGGATGGACGCCGGCGCGGTGCTCCTCCGGCACGATGTTCGAGTGTTTGGGCCTGATCGAGGAGCTGATGCAAAAAAGTTCCCAGCGAAATTAAATCTGGTGGAACTATTTTGGGGCAGAAAATCGGCGACCTGGGGATATGGAGTCGGCGGAGGGCTTGATCGCGAAGAAAGTTCCCAGCCGGGGAACTTTTTCGGCAAGACGGCAGGGCAAAGGGGCCCTACCCCTCCTCGTGGAAGCGCTGCACCAACTCGTCGACGTAGTCACCGGCTTCGGGGCCCTCGTAGGCGCGGACGACGTCGGAAACCAAGCCGGCCTCGCGGATTTCGCCCTTGTCCACCCATAGGGCGGTGTTGCACAACTGCGCCAGGAAGTCGTTGGAGTGGGAGGCGAAGACCAGGATGCCGGAGCGCTCCACCATTTCGGCGAGCCGGACGCGGGCTTTGGTCATGAAGGCGGCGTCGACGGCGCCGATGCCTTCGTCGAGAAGCAAAATCTCGGGCTCGATGGAGGTGACCACGCCGAGGGCCAACCTCACTCGCATGCCGGTGGAGTAGGTGCGCAGGGGCATGCTGAGGTAGTCGCCGAGTTCGGAGAATTCGGCGATCTCGTCCATTTTGGCCTTCATCTGTTTGCGGGTCTGGCCGAGGAAAAGGCCGCGGATGATGATGTTTTCGTAGCCGGAGATTTCCGGGTCCATGCCCACGCCGAGGTCGAAGACGGGGGCGACGCGGCCGCGCACGTCGGCGACACCGCGGGTCGGTTCGTAGATGCCGGACAGCAGCCGCAGCAGGGTGGATTTTCCGGCGCCGTTGTGGCCGACGAGGCCGACGCGGTCACCTTCCCTTAAATGCAGGTTGATGTCGCGAAGCGCCTCGACGACGACGGTGTTGGAGGCGTTCTGGCCGATTTTGCCACCGGCGGACGACATCATGGCCTTTTTCAGGGAGCGGGATTTGGCGTCGAAGATGGGGAAGTCGACGCAGGCGTTGTAGGTGTCGATGGATACCATTTCCAAATCCTCCTATACCCAGTACGGCACGCGGAAGCGCCAGCGTTTCATGGCCACCAGCGTGATCAGCACGCCGACGACGGTGCAGGCGAGCACGATGAGCCAGTGGTAGGCGGCGAGGGGTTCGTCGATAAGCGGGGCTCTGACGATCTCCAGGTAGTGGAACAGGGGGTTGATCTCAGCGAGCATGGCGCGCTTCTCGACGACACCACCCTGGTCTTTCAATGTGCGCGTCGTCCACACGATGGGGGTGACGTAGAAGAGGAGTTGCACGAGGGCTTCGAGCAGCGGGGCGACGTCGCGGAAGCGGGTGGCGACCATGCCGAAGAACATCGCGACCCACACGCCGTTGATCACCAGCAGCGCGAGCCCGGGGACGAATAACAGTGTGTTGAGGGTGAGCGGGATGCGAAAGAGCAGCACAAGGATCAGCCAGATCACCATGTTGTGGGCCAAAAACAGCAGTTGGCGCCACACGAGCCGGTAGACGTGCACCGATAGGGCGGACGGGAGCTGTTTGATCAGGCCTTCGTTTTCGATGAAGACGTTCGCGCCGTCCTTGATGCAGCCGGAGATGAAGCCCCAGACGATGAAGCCGACAGTGACGTGCGGGAGGAAGTCCGCGACGTCGATCTGGAACAGCATGGAGTACAACAGGCCGAGCGCCAGCGACATCACGCCGGTGGCGATGGTGATCCAGAGCGGGCCCAGTGTGGAGCGCTTGTACCGCTGCTTGATGTCCTGCCAGCCGAGCTGGAGCCAGAGTTCGTGCTGCCGCCACCCGCGGACGAGGTCGTCGAACGCGCGGGAGAAGGTTTTGGACTTCGACGGCGGGGTGTCCTCACCTGGCGGGCTGGTCATCCGGGCGACGTCATCGCGCAGCTGTTCTACGTTGTGCACGCCGTTCACCCTAGTGCACTTGATTCACGCCCCCGAGCTGGTGGTGTGCGCCGTGTCGGACGCGCGTGCATAATTAGGGGCGTTCTTGCGTGAAGGGAGGTCGGCCGTGGCGTTCGACGTTTGGGGGGTCCGTGGACTCTACACGTCGCTGGGTGGCGGCTGGACTTATCTGAACGCGCACGACCACCCGCAGGTGCCGGAGAAGGTGGCGGCGGCGGTGTCGCGCAGTTTCCGCAACGCCGCGACGGTGCCGCCGCCGGAGCCGGTGCTGGGGTCGCATTCGCGTGCGGATGTGGGCACACCGGAGGGTGCCGAGTACCCGAAGGCCGCGCGTGCGGCGGTCGCGGATTTGGCGGGGGTGACCCCGGAGCAGGTCGTGCTCGGCCCCAGCGTGCCGGCGCTGTACTCCGCGCTGCTGATCGCGATGCGTCCGCTGCTGCGCCACAATTCGACGATGGTGCTCAACCCGGTGGATCGGCCGGATCTGACGCGCCGGCTGCAGCGTTCCGGGGTGGAGGCGAAGTGGGCGCAGGCCGACCTGGCCACGGGGGATTTGCCGGCGTGGCAGTACCGCGATATCGCGGACGGCTCCACGCGTTTGGTGTCGGTGCCGGCCGCACATCCGGAGTTGGGCAACGTCGTGGGTGTTGCCGACATCGTCGAGGCGGTACGCGAGAAGTCCAGGGCTTGGGTGCTTGTCGACGCCACTGCGTACGCCCCATACCGCCCCCTGGATTTGGAGGCGTGGGGTGCGGATATCGCCGCAGTGGACATCGCCCAGTTGGGCGGGCCCGAGGTGGCGGCGCTGATCTTCCGCGACGAGGCCATGTTCAAGCGGCTCGACATGGAAGCGTTAGACCTGCAGGTCTCCCCAGGGCTGGCGGGTGCTGTGCCGGCTGCGGTAGAGCATTACGCGTCGCTTGTGAAGGGGGCGACGGGGCGGTCGTCGAGACGCAACCGCTTGAAGCACTCGATGGGCGAGACCACCGCGTATTTGAATGGGCTGCGCGATGACCTGCACACGTTTTTGGGCACGCTGCCTGCGGTGCACATCGTCGGCGTGACCGGCGAGGCCGCCGAGGACGCGCGTGTGGAACGCATCCCACGCCTGGCGTTCGGGGTGAACGGCGTGCCGTCGGAGACCGTGCTGCAGCGGCTGTTGGCCAACGGCATCGTGGCAACGAAAACACACGAGTGCTCGCTTCTCGACGACATGGGCGTCGCCGAAATGGGCGGCGCCGTCACCATCGCGATGTCGCCGTTTAACACCCAAAACGACATCGAGCAGCTGGTGCGCACGGTGGCGTCGCTGGCCTAGACGGTGAGGACGATCTTCCCGGTGTTGTCGCCGGAGTCGAGGTGGTCGTGGGCCTTGGCGGCGTCGGCAAGCGGGAACATCGACGTGACGTTCGGTTTGATCTGGCCTGATTCGATGAGCGGCCAGACGTGCTTCACCGTGGATTCCACAATGTCCGCCTTCATCGGACGCGGCCGGGCGCGCAGGGTGGTGGCGTGCACGGACAGGCGCCGCGGCATCATCCGCCCCAGCGACAGCGTGCCCTTCGGCCCGCCCTGCACCGCGATGACCACTAGACGCCCGTCGGTGTTCAGTGCTTTGATGTTCTGCTCCAGGTAGGGCCCGCCGACGACGTCGAGGATGATGTCCGCCCAGCTTTTAAGCTCCTCGGCGAAGTCCTGCTCCTTGTAGTTGATCAGGACGTCCGCGCCGAGTTCCTTGCAGTAGTCCAGTTTTTCCTGGCTGCTGGCAGTGACGGCGACGGTGCATCCGAGCGCCTTGCACAGTTGGATGGCAAACGAGCCGATACCGCCCGCGCCGCCGTGGATGAGCACGTTGTCGCCCTCCTGGATGCCTGCGACCATGCCCAGGTTGGACCACACCGTGCACGCGGCCTCGACCACGCCGGCGGTCTCCACCAAGGTCAGGCCCTTGGGGACCGGCGTGAGTTGTCCCTCCGGCACCGCGACGTACTCCGCGTATCCGCCGCCGGCGAGCAGGCAGCCGACCTCCTCGCCCTTTTTGCGGCCCGTGGTGCCGGGGTCTGCGATGACGCCGGCGCACTCCAAGCCGATGATCTCGGACTCGCCCTTCGGTGGCGGGTAGTTGCCCTCCGCCTGCACAAGGTCGGCCCGGTTCACGCCGGCGGCGGTGACCTTCACGAGCACCTCGCCGTCTTGCAGTTGCGGCGTCTCCACCTCGGTCAGCGCGAGCGATCGCGGGTTGTCCTGGTCCGTCAGTGTGATGGCTTTCATGCGACCAGGCTACCGAGATTGGGCAGAGTGGGCCGTGTTGTAAAGTATGTGCGTCGCAATTGCTTAGCGACGAGGAGACGTGGCAGAGCGGCCGAATGCACCGGTCTTGAAAACCGGCGAGGTTTATCCCTCCAGGGGTTCAAATCCCCTCGTCTCCGCCAATTACGCCTCGTCGGGGAACAGTTCCGGCATGGTGTGGAACTGGCGCTCGCCGTCGACACCGCGGAAGACCTCGATGGCGCGCTTCGTGTCCGGGCGGTTCTGGCCGGCGACGACCTGGACCTGCTCGATGGGGAACTCGCCGCGCAGCTGAACGACCGCGGCGCCGTCGTTGCGGTAGGCGAAGTTGGAGCCGAGGAGGGAGGGGATGTCGTCGATACGCTCGGTGGACTGCTCGAGGTTGTCGAAGCGCCAGGTGCCCGGCAGGTCGCCAAGCGCCACGCCCAGGAGGACGATGCCCTCGGAGGTCTCGCGGAGCGCGGACGTTTTCGGGGTGAGGTAGAAGGGGACCGATTCGCTCTCGCCGACGAGCGGGGCAACGCTCAGCGTGTCTAGGGAGGCGGGGAACCAGACGAGGTAGTCGGAGGCGTTGTCGGAGTTGTCGCGGGCCGCGAGGCCGGAAGTGAGCCAAGTGTGGATTTTCATAGCGCCGAGTATACGGCGAATATTTGGCCGACCGCGCAGTTCCGGGTAATGTGAATCCAGCGCTGGAGATGTGCCAGAGTGGCCGAATGGGGCTCCCTGCTAAGGAGTTGCCCCCTTTGCGGGGGCCGCAGGTTCAAATCCTGTCATCTCCGCCACGCGCCCGTAGCTCAACGGATAGAGCATCTGACTACGGATCAGAAGGTTGGGGGTTCGAATCCCTCCGGGCGCACCAATAAAACCCCTGCTGAGACGGGAGTTTTGGCGTTGAGGTGAAAAAGTTCCCAGGCCGGGAACTTTCTTTGTTTTTCTCGGTCGTTGCGGGACATTTCCGCAGGTCGGATCAAAAAAGCCCCAAAATAGTTCCCCGGCCGCGATCTGGCGGTGGAACTTTGGGGCTAGCGGATTACGCGGTCGGCGTATCGACGACCGGAGCCGGCCTTGTGGTCACACTCTTGTTGCTAGAGCCGTTGATGTTGACATCAACGCCGCGAACCTGCGGGATGCAAGTGCGCACCGCTGCGGTGAGCAGAAGTGCAGCGACCACGCCGACAACACCGCCGCCGACAGCGGTGACCTGGGCGGTGTCGAAGCCGGTGTTGCGCACGGCGTTGTCAAATGCGCGGGATGCCTGACGGGAGAGATCATCCAGGCCCGGGACCTTCACCTGCTGCGCCAGGGCGAGCGGTACCAGGGCGATCAGCGGCAGGCCGAGACCAACCAGCGGGGCGATGCAGCGCGGGTCGGAGGAGCCGCCGGCGGTGTTGACGTTGGCGTTCACCAGTGCCGACTCGTCCTTCTGGCCCTTCTTCGAGGAACCGACCAGGCCGCCGTTGGCGTTGCCGGTGACCTGCACCTCGTTGTTAGACGCATTGCCGGTGACTACGACAGACGGGTTCGCGTTGCCGGTCACGACGGCCGAGTTGTTGGAGCCGATATCGCTCGGGTTGGCGTTGTTGGTGATTACGGCCGAGTTGTTGGAGCCGATGTCGCTCGGGTTCGCGTTGCCGGTCACGACTGCCGAGTTGTTGGAGCCGATGTCGCTCGGGTTCGCGTTGCCGGTCACGACTGCCGAGTTGTTGGACGCGTTGTCACGGAAGTCGACGGTCGGGTTCGCGTTGTTGGTGATCACGGCCGAGTTGTTGGAACCGATGTCGCTCGGGTTCGCGTTGTTGGTGATGACGGCCGAGTTGTTGGAACCGATGTCGCTCGGGTTCGCGTTGTTGGTGATGACGGCCGAGTTGTTGGAGCCGATGTCGCTCGGGTTCGCGTTGCCGGTCACGACTGCCGAGTTGTTGGACGCGTTGTCGCGGATGTCGACGGTCGGGTTCGCGTTGTTGGTCACCACAACGGAGTTGTTGGAGCCGATGTCGCTCGGGTTCGCGTTGTTGGTGATGACGGCGTTGGCGTTGTCGGTGATGACAACGGACGGGTTCGCGTTGCCGGTCACGACCGCCGAGTTGTTCGAGCCGTTGTCGTTGAAGTTGTCGCTCGGGTTGGCGTTGTCGGTGATGACGACGTTGTTGTCCGAGCCGTTGTTCGAGCCGTTGTCGCGGATGTCCACGGTTGGGTTCGCGTTGTCGGTGATGACAACAGACGGGTTGGCGTTGTTGGTGACCACGGCCGAGTTATTCGAGCCGTTGTCGCGGATGTCGACGGTCGGGTTTGCGTTGTTGGTCACCACGACGGAGTTGTTGGAACCGATGTCGCTCGGGTTCGCGTTGTCAGTGACAACCACGGAGTTGTTGGAACCGTTGTTGTTGGCGTTGTCGGTGATCACGACTGCGCTCGGCTGGACTTCGACCTTGACGATGCCCTCGAGGAAGCCGCCGCGCGAGCCACCACCGGTGCCGCCGGTGTTGGAGTCCGAACCGCTGCCGCTGCCGTCGCCACCTCCGATGAGGCCGCCGATAAGGCCGCTCAGGCCACCGCCGCCGCCCAGGCCGCCGATGAGGTTGCCTACGAGGTCGCCTGCGCCAGCGGTGCCGGTTGCGCCACCAATGACGTTGCCCACGATGGTGCCCACAGTGCCGGCGATGTCCTCGCCGGTGGTCTGCGGGTTCAGGGCGCGGATGCGCAGGGTGCGGTCGGCGGTGGAGGTGCCGTCGGTAAACGTCACCGGGATGTCCACGTCGTCGCCGGAGGTGAAGGTGCCCGGCGCCTTGACCACGATCTTGCCGTTCTGGGCCTCGACGTCCCAGCCGACCACGCCGATGGACTGGAAGCCGACTTGCTTGTCCACGGTGACGCCTTCCGGCACGTCCCAGGCGTCGACGACCACGGAGCGGCCGCCTTCGAAGTCGAGGGTTTCGCGGGTCTCAACCGGCGGGATTTCGTAGGTCACCGGCGGTTGTTCGTCGACAATGTTGAGGCGCAGTGTGGTGCGGTACTCCTCGCCCTCGGCCGGGGTCACCTTCACCGGGATGTCCACGTTGCCGGAGCGGAACGCTGCGGTGGAGGACGGGCGGATCACGGTAAGCACGCCGTTGTCGGTGCTGAAGTTCCAGTTGAAGATGGTGTTGGCGGTCGGAGCGATGCTGTCGCCCGGCTCGAGAGTGAGGCCTTCGACCTGTGCTTCCTGGGAGTCCCAGATATTGGTTGTGTCGTAGCGAGTCTCGAACGCGGACGCGTCGACGGCAGCTGCGACTGGGGTGATCTGGGCCGGGGTAACGAACGGCGCGACCAGCGCCAGGGAGAGTGCGCCCGCCGCAATGGTGACGCGTCGGGAACGGACGGTTTTAGCCATGAAGACTCCTCGGTGTGGGGCGCGAACGCCAGGAAGTTGCCAGGTTTTCGCGAGCTTAATCGCAAATACCAGCAAATCTTGACACATTTCATTCAGATCGGCTGTGCGTCCGCGCGGACGGGTGTAGGCGGGGTGGGTACGCTCGCGGTGTGAACACGATGAACGCGGAGATGATCGCGGACCTGGAAAAGAAGCTGCGGCGCCGCAGGTTGGGCTCAAGGGACCTGGACGCGATCCAGCACGGCCTGTCGGAGATGCCGCTCGATGACGTCATTGACCTCGTCGAACGCCAACCCGCGAAGCGTGGCGCGGTGCTGGTGCGGCTCCTTCCGCACGGCAGGGCCGCTGTGCTTTTCGACGCCCTCGATCCCGCTCACCAGGCCGAGATCGTCGAAGCGCTCGGGGCTGATGAGGTCGCAGGGCTTTTCGACGCCCTCGGCACCGAAGACCGCGTCATGCTCCTGGACTACATGCCGCCGGAGATCGCCGAGCGCTTCCTCAACGACTTGGACGAAGAGGAGCGCGCGGATACGAACCTCATCCTCGGCTACGAGAAGGGCTCCGTCGGCCGTGTCATGTCGCCGAATGTTGAGGTGGTGGGGGTTGATGAGACGGTGCGTGGGGTCGTCGACAAGCTACGCGCCAACGTTGATGACCTGGAGACGATTTACACCGTGCCGGTTGTCGACGACCAGCGCCTTCTCGCGGGTGTGCTGAGCCTGCGCGATCTGTTCAAAGCGCGTGCCGACGAGCGCGCCAGCGACGTCATGCGCGACACGCCGTTTGTGCGTGACGACGACAACGCCGAGGACGCTGCCCGCCGCCTGCTGTCATCAGGGCTATTGGCGTTTCCGGTGGTGAACGACGAGCGCAACCTGGTCGGCATTTTCACCTACGACGAGGCCCAGGACATCGTCGAGCACGCCGACAGCGAGGACTCCGCGCGCCAGGGTGGTGCCGAGTCGCTGAAGCAGCCGTACCTGTCCACGCCTGTGCTCAATCTGGTGCGCTCGCGCATCGTGTGGCTGCTCGTGCTGGCGGTCTCCGCGATCCTGACTGTGCAGGTGCTGGGTATTTTCGAGGACACGCTCGCCGAGGTCACCGTACTGTCGCTGTTTATCCCGCTGCTCACCGGCACCGGCGGCAACACCGGCAACCAGGCGGCGACGACGGTGACGCGTGCGCTTGCGCTTCACGACGTCACCAAAGGCGACATTCTGAAAGTCATGTGGCGCGAATTCCGCGTCGGCGCGACCCTCGGCGCGGTGCTGGGCGTGCTCGGTCTGGGCATCGCGTGGGCCGTTTTCGGGCAAGATATCGGGATTGTGATCGGTTCCACACTCTTCTGCGTGTGTGCGATGTCTGCGACTGTGGGCGGCATGATGCCGATCGTCGCAAAGACTGTCGGCGCGGACCCGGCGGTGTTTTCCAACCCGTTCATCTCTACCTTCTGCGACGCGACCGGATTGGTGATTTACTTCGCGATTGCTAAGACCGTTCTTGGCCTCTAAAACCGTTGCTGAACTGACGTTTTGGCGGTGAGTTCACCTGGGTGTAATGTTCTTCTTCGTTGTCGAGAGACACTGCGCCCGTAGCTCAACGGATAGAGCATCTGACTACGGATCAGAAGGTTGGGGGTTCGAATCCCTCCGGGCGCACCAATCATTTCACGCCCCAAGCATTCCGCTTGGGGCGTTTTGTTTGTGCGTCGCTTGCTGAGAGCTACTTTCGAAGAACTTTAGAATCCGTTTAATCCTGAAAAAGCGCTGATGAAACGTGTATTTGGCGTGGAAGCGTGCTTGAAAACGCCTGTCCAAATTGGTAATTTGTTCAACAGTCTCGTGCCTGAAGTTCGTGTTCTATGTACTTCTTGCTCGAATTTCTCCCATATTGAACAAACAACCATTGGAGCAATTTTGAAGAACGCTTCTAACCCGTTCGAGTTCAACTCGAATGCCGCCCAGGGCCCTTCGAACCCTGAGCGCTATAACGCATCCTCCTCCGCGGACCGTTCAGCCCGCCGCGGCTTCTCCGGCAAGCGCACCGCAGTGGCGGGCATGACCGCTGTGTCGCTGGCGCTTTCCGGCTTGACCGTGCCGAGTGTTGTTGGTGGGGGTGGTTCCGGGTTTGCTGAGGCCCAAACGGCTAATGCTGCCAACGAAATGCCAGTAACAGCTTCTGTAAATTACGACAAGGGTGACGCTTTTTACTCCGTATTCTCAGACCTTCGGGAAGTGCCAGGTAAAATCGACACCTTCCATGTGAGGTTGAAACCTCTGGAGTACAAAAACCGGAAGTTCACCGTAACCGAGTCATTCCCTGTTGAGGCCGTTTATCGCTACGGGTTTACGGACCAGAACGGCAAAGCGGATACATACGAACAATCCATTTCCGGAATCGGTGTGCCTGATGCCGACGGTCGCGGCTTCGTTTTTACGCTGGATGAGCCAATTAAAGACATGAAGGCCCATGGCTCGGTGCGGTTTGCTGCGGATCCAAACCGGATTTCTGCGGTGGAGCTCAATGCAGACGGAACCGTCAAAGTCAATGGTAAAGGAAACCCTCGCTCGGCTGATCTTCCGAATGCGGCTGGTCAGGCGGGAGTTATCTCCTACTCCAAGGGCTCGGTGTCTGGCACGGTTGATCCGAAGGGCGTTGACAAGGTTGAGCTGGTTGATGCGCAGGGTAAGCGCTACACAGCGTCGATCGATGCCACCACGGGTGAGGTGACGTTGGGTGAGTTGCCGGAGGGGAATTACACCTTGGTGATTGATCCGGCTGATGGTTATGTGAAGCCTGCGGATCGTACGGTGCCGGTGAAGGCTGGTGAGGACACCCGGCTCGGTGATCTAACGCCGCAGCGCGAGACCGGCTCTATTGGTGGTTCTGTGTCGAATGTTCCTAGTGGGGCGAATCTCCAGGTCCGCGTGACCGGCAAAGATGACACGACTCGAGGCGTTTCCGAGGTGGTCGATGTCGTCGATGGTTCTTACTCGATTTCGGACTTGCCGACCGGCGACTACCTCGTGGAAGTAGTTGCCGAGACTGTGCCTGATGGGTACTCGGTCAGCGGTGGCCAGTCGGCAACCGTCACGCATAACGGCACCGACACGAAGAACTTCGAGATTTCTTCTGGACGCGGCAAATTAACGGTCAACCTAACCACGAATACCCCGGTTGAGATTAATGCGGTTCACGACGGGGTGACATACGCATTCGGCCCGCGGGAAAATTCGTTTACGTGGAATGCTGCCCCGATCGGCGACTACACGGTGGGAGTCGATGCCCCGGAGGGCTACACGGTTGAGGGCGACACCTCGGTTAACGTGCCTGAAGATGGCGAAGCTATTGCCAACGTGAAGGTCACGCGTGATAAGGGTTCGGTGTCTGGTTCGGTTGATCCGGATGTGGTGTCCAAGGTTGAGTTGGTTGACCCGGAGACGCAGGAGCGTCTTGAGGTGCCGATGGATGAATCCGGCAACCTGGATCTGAAGGACATCCCGACGGGTGATTACACCGTTGTGGTCACGCCGAAGGATGGGTACACCGCGCCTGCTGAGCAGACGGTGACGGTGGAGAAAGACCAGAACACCACGCTGGAGAAGTTGGCACCGACGCGTGATAAGGGTTCGGTGTCTGGTTCGGTTGATCCGGATGTGGTGTCCAAGGTTGAGTTGGTTGACCCGGAGACGCAGGAGCGTCTTGAGGTGCCGATGGATGAATCCGGCAACCTGGATCTGAAGGACATCCCGACGGGTGATTACACCGTTGTGGTCACGCCGAAGGATGGGTACACCGCGCCTGCTGAGCAGACGGTGACGGTGGAGAAAGACCAGAACACCACGCTGGAGAAGTTGGCACCGACGCGTGATAAGGGTTCGGTGTCTGGTTCGGTTGATCCGGATGTGGTGTCCAAGGTTGAGTTGGTTGACCCGGAGACGCAGGAGCGTCTTGAGGTGCCGATGGATGAATCCGGCAACCTGGATCTGAAGGACATCCCGACGGGTGATTACACCGTTGTGGTCACGCCGAAGGATGGATGGGTACACCGCGCCTGCTGAGCAGACGGTGACGGTGGAGAAAGACCAGAACACCACGCTGGAGAAGTTGGCACCGACGCGTGATAAGGGTTCGGTGTCTGGTTCGGTTGATCCGGATGTGGTGTCCAAGGTTGAGTTGGTTGACCCGGAGACGCAGGAGCGTCTTGAGGTGCCGATGGATGAATCCGGCAACCTGGATCTGAAGGACATCCCGACGGGTGATTACACCGTTGTGGTCACGCCGAAGGATGGGTACACCGCGCCTGCTGAGCAGACGGTGACGGTGGAGAAAGACCAGAACACCACGCTGGAGAAGTTGGCACCGACGCGTGATAAGGGTTCGGTGTCTGGTTCGGTTGATCCGGATGTGGTGTCCAAGGTTGAGTTGGTTGACCCGGAGACGCAGGAGCGTCTTGAGGTGCCGATGGATGAATCCGGCAACCTGGATCTGAAGGACATCCCGACGGGTGATTACACCGTTGTGGTCACGCCGAAGGATGGGTACACCGCGCCTGCTGAGCAGACGGTGACGGTGGAGAAAGACCAGAACACCGAGCTGGATAACCTCAATCCGACTCCGGTTCCGACGCCGACGCCGACGACCTCGGAACCGACCACGTCAACTCCGGAACCGACCACGTCGACCCCGGAACCGACCACGTCGACCCCGGAACCGACCACGTCGACCCCGGAACCGACCACGTCAACTCCGGAACCGACCACGTCGACCCCGGAACCGACCACGTCGACCCCGGAACCGACCACGTCAACTCCGGAACCGACCACGTCAACTCCGGAACCGACCACGTCAACTCCGGAACCGACCACGTCAACTCCGGAACCGACCACGTCGACCCCGGAACCGACCACGTCGACCCCGGAACCGACCACGTCAACTCCGGAACCGACCACGTCGACCCCGGAACCGACCACGTCAACTCCGGAACCGACCACGTCGACCCCGGAACCGACCACATCGACACCGGTCGAGGATGACAAGCCGACTGGCGCCATCGTCGGCAAGGTCACTGATGATAAGGGCGACCCGCTGCCGAGCACGGATGAGAACGGCAACCGGACTCCGTCGAAGGTGACTGTCACCGACGACAAGGGCAATAAGGTTGGCGAGCCTGTTGAGACCGACGAGAACGGTGAGTTCACGATTCCGGAGCTTCCGGACGGCGAGTACGTCGTTTCCGTGGAGACCCCGGAGGGCCACAACGATCCGAAGCCTCAGGTGGTTGAGGTCAAGGATGGCAAGCCGACGGAGATCCCGCCGTTTGTCTCCACCAACCCGACTCGTGATCTGGAGGATAAGTCGGACCGTATCGTGCCGGGCACGATCGGCGGCTGGTTGCTTGATGACGGCAACAACCCGATCCGCGATTCCGAGATCCGTCTCGTGAAGGAAGGCGTGGTCGACCCGACTACCGGTGAGACCTTCGATTACGAGATCCCGGTCACGGTTGATGAGGACGGTTTCTTCGTCACCCCGGAGATCGACTTCGACTACTTCCCGGACGGTGAAGCCGAGTTCGACCTGGACATCACCCTGCCGGAGGGTTGGCCGGATGTCGATGTCAACGGCGACCCGTTGGACCGTAAGGTCACGGTGAAGGAGGACGAGCCGACGAACCTGGATAAGATTCGCGTGCAGGCGCCTGAGACGCAGTCCATTGAGGGCCGTGTCGACGACGGTAACGGCAAGGCTGTGCCGGGCACTGTTGTTGTGGTGACCGATCCGCGCGGCAATTCCAAGGTTGTGCCGGTCGAGGATGATGGTTCGTTCAAGATTGACGATGTCATCCCGGGTGTGCACGAGGTTGAGGTGCTCACCCCGGGCAATGATCGTGATGTTGATCCGATCAAGGTCCCGGTCCGTGAGGGCGACAAGGTTGAACTCCCGGAGATTCACCTGACGCCAAACGCGTCCCTTGAGCTGGAAAAGCAGGTCTGGGGCCGCGACGCTGACTTCAACGAGCAGGTCAAGGACGACGACGGCAACCTTGTCGACGACGTCTGGACGATGAAGGCTGGCGAGGATCTTTACTACGAGTTCTTCATCACCAACACTGGCGATACTCCGATCAGCAACATCAAGATTGATGACCCGGAGCTGGAAAAGCGCAACATTGAGCTGACCATGCCGGAGGGCTGGACTGCTGAGTCTGAGCTTGCCCCGGGTGCCACCGAGGTGTTCAAGGCGAAGATGACCGCGCCGGATGCGTTCGACTTCAACAACATCGCCACCGCCAACGGTGTGACGGGCGCGGGCGACAAGGTTGGTTCCGCCCCGGATTCCGCATACACGAAGTTCATGGACGGCTCCGTGGAGAAGAAGGTCAACGCCCGCTTCGCGACGAATCCGGATAAGCCGGCTCGTCTTGGTGTCCAGGATGCGATGGGCTTCACCTACGAGGTGAAGAACACCGGTTCTGCTCCGATGGTGAATGTCACTTTGACTGACGCTGTGTACGAGGGTGAATACGATCCCAACCACCCGAAGTTCGATCCGGAGCAGATGAAGAAGGTCAAGGACCTCGAGATCATCGAGCCGGAGGGCTTTAACGGCACGCTGCTGCCGGGCCAGAAGGTCATCTTCACCGCGGAGATCCCGGAGGGGCTGACCCCGGGTCTGCGTCACCACAATGCCGCAGAGGCACGTGGTGAGTTGCCGAAGCGTCCGGCACGTGGTCGCGGTATCGCTGGTGAACCGGACTACGGCGAGGATCCGTCGTCGGTGCTGATCATCTCCCCGCGTGAGAATCTGAAGGGCAACGCGCACATCATCGTCGATAAGGGCGCTGCTCTTGCGGGCGATCGTCGCGCGGTGCTGTGGATCGACGACAACGGCAACGGCAAGCAGGATCCGGGCGAGGGTGTCAGCGGCCTTGATGTTTCGCTGGTGCCGACCGACGGCTCCCCGGCTGTTGCGGGTGCGACGAACGAGGACGGCAATGTGCTGTTCGAGAGCGTCCCCTACGGCGAGTACACGTTCCAGGTCAAGAACCCGGGCAACCTGCGTCTGGTTGATCCGAAGGATCCGAACAACAACTCGTTTAAGGCCGGCTCTGTTCTTGAGACCAAGCCGTTCACCGTTGACACTGAGGACGAGGTCTTCGAAAACATCCAGCTCGAGAAGGGCAACGGTGTTTCCGGTGGCGGCGGTCTCAATGGTGAGGGCAACGGCGCTGTCGACGGCGAAGTTGACGGCATCATCGAAGAGGATGGCAGCTCCCTGGGCAAGTGCCTCGCGACGGCGTCTTCCGTGTCCAACCCGGTTGCGTGGCTGGTCCCGATCGGCCTGCTGAGTGCCGTCATGGGCGGCATCGGCGTGATGTTCGAAGACGAGCTCAACGCAGCCGCGGCTCAGGCCAACGAGGCCGTGCGTCGTGTGATGCCGAACGTCGACCTGGGCATCGGCTTCGAGCAGCCGCAGTGGATGGCTGAGACCCAGGCAAAGTGGCAGGCACAAATCGACCAGGTGAACCGTCAGCTGGCGCAGATCAACCCAGCTGCACCGGCAGCGGCCGCAGGTGTTGGTGTGCTGGCCATCGCGGGTCTGCTCACCGGCCTGTACTACGCCTCTTGCCAGCTCGGCTGGAACGAGCCGACCGAGGGCGGTAGCTCCTCCGGTTCCTCGAGCAGCACCGAGGGTGAGGACGTTGAGGGCACCGAAGGCGGCAGCTCCTTCGGTTCCTCGAGCCGCGCCGGGGGCGAGAACGTCGAGGGCGAGACCGCAGGTTCCTCCTTCGAGGGCTCGTCCAAGAAGAACGAAGACGAGGCTGACGCTGAGGAGGCCCCGGCCGACGAGGCCGCGGCGAACTAACCCGCCCGCGATCTAGGCGCTGACCCGCCCGCGCGACTGACAGCAAATGTTCAGTCTGCGGGCGGGTTTTGCTTTATCCGTCGGATGTATTGAGATGCACAAGTTTGGCGTATACATTCGTAGGTGGTTTTTGGGGCGCACGCGCGCTTTCTCTATTTTCGAGAGGGAACAATGGCAGCTACTTCTAAGGTCAAACGCGTCGCTGGGCTGTCGCTCGCGGCCGCGGTCGCAGGTTCGATGACGCTGGTCCCGGCGGCCAGTGCGCAGGAGAGCTTTACGGCGCAGGAATCTGCTGTCACTGTGACCGGGAGCGCCACCACGACGGTTACCCCGTCGTCGAGCGAGCCGACCGTGTCCGCAACCCAGTCGGCCACGGCCGAGCAGTCCGCGACTGCCACCACGGACAACGCCGGTGAGGTCGCTGCGGCGCTGCAGGGCCTTGCAGGGCTGGCAAAGGACGAGCAGCCCGTTGAGGACGGCGCCGGCACCTCCGGTGTCGAGCAGACCTCCGGTGGCTGGGATTTCACCGCCCTCGCCCGCAACCCCCAAAACGACCGCCTCTACGCAATCTCGAAAAAGAAGGACACCAAGGGCGCAGGTCGCCTGCTGCGCATCGCCCCGCAAAACGGTGCGGTAAAGGACCTCGGCCCGATCAAGATCAAGGACGCCGACGCCACGACAATCGACACCGCCGCGTTCACCGCTGACGGCACGCTCGTGCTTTTCGACGACACCGTGATCCACACCCTCGACCTCTCCGAGGACAAGCCGCGCTCCGGCACGCCGGATCTCAAGTTCGTGACCAAGGACCTCAAGATCGAGGACACCAAGACGGCCGGCACCCCTGCTGCATGGGCGCCGAACGCCGAGGCTGGCGAAAAGACCCTCGTTGCACTGAGCGTCAACGACAGGGGAGAGCCATTCGTCTGGACCCTCGACGTCGATGCAAAGGATCCCGTCGCAACCCACAAGGCAGCGACCGCTCCGGCCGACGCCGACCTCAAGGACGTTGAGGCCCTCAACTACGCCTACTCCGAGGGTGACGAAGCGACCTTCGCCAACGACGACGTCGCAATCACGCTGCAAGGCGAGAACGTCACCGAAGTCAACACCGACACCACCCCGGAAGCAAACCTCGAGGCCGTCGCCGGCACCGGTAGCAACGAGTCCACAGAGACCCCGGCTTCCGAGGAGAAGCCGAACACGACCACCTCGGAGACCACTGAAGCCACAACGACGACGACCGGCACCACTACGACGACCAACACCCCGGCAAACGCTGAGGCAACCAAGTGGGTCATGGACGTCCTGGTCCGTACGAGCGATGACAAGGCCGTCGAAGGCGCTGAGTTCAAGAGTGAGGACGGCCGCGTCAGCGGTGTGACCGGTGCTGATGGCCGTGCCCAGGTGCGGATCGGCCTGAATGACGACGGCAAGAAGGAAGAGCTAATCCAGCTCACCCTGAAGGAAGCGCCGAAAGGGTACAAGAACGCGGAAGTGCTCGTTGATCGTGGTGCAAAGACCGCCGAGATCGTCCTCCCGCGCGACCCGAACGTCACCACCCTCAACCGCCCGCAGCAGATCCTGAAGGCGATGGATGACCTGAAGCCGATCGCGACCTCCGTGCTCGCACCGGCGGCCGCGATGGCGGGTGCTGCCGGCATGGTTGGCGGCCAGAAGACGACGCGCACGCCGCTGCCGAAGAGCAGCTCCACCACGAGCACGTCGGCGAAGCGCTCGACGGGCCGGACGACCTCGGCACGCAATGCGAGCCGCTACAGCGCAAACCGCAACTCCGGCTCGGGTCGCGTGGCGCCCAACGGTTCTACGTCGACGAAGAAGACGACCACCTCGCGTAGCAACGACGAGCGTGACGGTGATCTCGCGGATACCGGTACTCCGATGCGCGCGATCATCTCGCTGGGCATCCTCGCGATGCTGATTGGCGGTGCCTACCTGGCGCTCGGCCGTCGTCGCGAGAGCTAGAACCTAGGCACAAAACCCGCTGGTCTAAGTACCGGCGGGTTTTCTGCGTCTCAGGATCTGATCTGCTAGTGGCGGGGAGGCCAACTAGCAGATCCGCCGATTACTGACAGACGGTTTCAATACCACCTGGGGAAACGGTGAGGCCAAACTCTGATCTGCTAGTTCGCCCGGGTCAGCATGTCCAACACCCCCGAACCCCAAAAACCTAAAACACCTCCACGCGCCCGCCGAGGGATTCGACCTGCTCCAGCTGATCGACCCACCCGGGCGCACCGGGGTGGACGCGCATGACGGGGCGCGACGAGATCTTCACGGGCGACACCGACTCGCGACGGGCACCCTTGCGGGCAGCCATGCGCAGGTGCGCGCGGTGGCCGGCTTCGGAGAGGTGGGAAAGGGACGCGGGGTCGTCGTCAAGCGAATTGCGCGCGTCCTGCAGCAGGCTGATGAACTCGTCGAGCACCGGCACGAGGGATTCGGCGTTGGTTTCGCACATGTTGCGCACGAGTTCGGGTTCGGTGCTGGCGACCCGGGTCGCACCCCTGAAGGACCCGGCGGACAGGGACTGAGCGAGGGTGCCGCCGCGGTCGCCGACGAGTGACAGCGCCTCCGCGATGACGTGGGGGAGGTGGGAGACGCGGGCGACGGCTTCGTCGTGAAGCGCAACGCGCACTGGCACCGCCTCCGCGCCGACGACGGACGCCAGTTTGCACACGGTGCCGAACAGCGCTGCCCAGTGCTGGTCGGCGAGCCCCTCGCGGGCGTAGTCGTAGGTCACCGCCCACGCGGCGCTGGAGAACAGCCCTTCGTGGGAGGCGTTCCAGCCGGAGAACTCCGTGCCCGCCATCGGGTGGCCGCCGACGTAGCGCGCCTGCATGTCCCGTTCCACGATGAGGTCGTACACCGGGTTTTTCACCGACACGACGTCAGTGATGTCGCACGACGGGGCATATAACGCCACCTGGTCCAGCACCGACGCAACCGCGCCCATGGGCACCGCAACGACGATAAGCGCGCCGTCGGCTTCGGCGCGGCGCAGCACCTCATCCATGGAGTCGGAGACGTCGAAGCCGTCCCTGCGCGCCGCCCGCGCCCCGTGCAGCGTGAAGCCGTAGACACGTTCGCCGCGCGCGTGGAGGTCGCGCATGAGCGATCCGCCGATCAGTCCGAGGCCGAGGATGCAGATTGGGGGCAGTTGGTATGTAGTCACCGGCTAAAGTCTAGTGACACTCCCGACACGGCGGACTACGCTGGCGTGCCATGAGCCAGGACTACACGGACGGGTACGCCGTCACCGTCGCGCAAACGGACGGCCGTTGGCAGGTGCGCGAGTTTGACGACGACTTCACGGATCTTTCCACCTCCGTTTCCGCCGTGCGCAAACTCCGCGCGGAGGGCGCTTCGTTTGCGCTGCTCAACGTGGAAGAGGACTACCTGGTTATCGTGCGCCCCGGCCCGTCGCGGGTGCGTCTGTTGATCTCGGACGCGACGATGGCGGTGGACGACGATTTCGCCGCCGACATCTGCGATGAAGCCGACGTGGAAATCCCGGACATCGACCCTGACGAGTTGGATAACGTCGACGGGTGGGCGGACGGCGACTTCGCCATCCTCGCCGACCTGGGCCTTTCCGAGGAGCGTTTGAGCATTTTGCTTGACGACGACGCCGACCCGGCCGATCTCGCCCAAACCATCGCCGACGAGTTGGGGTTTGGCGATGAGTTGGCGGATGTCGTCGATTAGCGCACCGGCCCGCCGCGCCGAGGAGCGGATGCGGCGCGCGATCGAGGTTGCGCGCACGACCCCGCCGGGCGACGTGCCGGTCGGCGCGGTCGTGTTCAGCCCCGACGGTGAGGTGGTGGGCACCGGCGTGAACCGTCGCGAGGCGGGCAACGACCCGACCGCGCACGCCGAGGTGGAGGCGATCCGGCAGGCGTGCGAGACGTTGGGGAGGTGGCGGCTGGACGGCTGCGAGCTCGTCGTCACGCTAGAGCCCTGCACGATGTGTGCGGGAGCGGTGTTGGGGGCGCGGGTGTCGTCATTGATTTTTGGTGCGTGGGAGCCGAAGACGGGGGCGGTCGGCAGTGTGCTGGACGCGATCCGGGACCCGCGGCACCTGCACACGCCGGAGGTGCGCGGGGGCGTGCTGGAGGCGGAAACTGTCAGGTTGCTGGGGGATTTCTTCGAAGATGTCAGGAGTAATTGAATCGTTACCCAATAGGTGAAGGTTTGGGCCTACACTTAGTGGCCTAACTGACCGCAACGAATCTAAGGAGAATCATCATGGGTCTTGAGGACAAGGCAGATCAGCTCAAGGGCAACGCCAAGGAAGCTCTCGGCGACGTAACCGACAACGAGAAGCTGCAGAACGAGGGCAAGGCCGACCAGCTCATCGGCGGCGCTAAGGAGAAGCTCTCCGACGCTGTCGACGGCATCAAGGACAAGGCCAACGAGGTCGCAGCCAAGGTCGAGGACAAGCGCGACGAAGCTGAGCGCTAATTTGGTTTCTCGGTAGCGCTACCGTTAATCTATTGCGCGGTAGCGTGTCCGAGCGGCCGAAGGTACTCGCCTCGAAAGCGAGTGAGGGTAAAACCTCCGCGGGTTCAAATCCCGCCGCTACCGCCAAGAGTTAAAGCCCCCGGCAACGGGGGCTTTTTCCATACACAGAAGGAACCGTGTTCACGTGGCGAAACTGCTGTACAACCTCGGGCGATGGTCCTACCTGCACAAATGGCGGGTGATCGTGGCCTGGCTCGTGCTGCTTGGCGCGACCGCGACCGGGGCGTTTTCGTTGATGAAGCCGTTCACCTCCGAGTTCGCCATTGAAGGCACGCCCGCCATCGAGGCGTTGCAGACCATGGAGGACAACTTTCCCGAGGCCGGCAATGTGGCCACCGCCCCTGGCGTGAACCTCGTCTTCGCCGCGCCCGAGGGGCAGCGTCTGGACACACCCGAATACATGGCGGCGATGGATTCCACCGTCGGCTACATCCGCGACCACCTCGGCGTGGACGGGGAGCGCTTCGGCAACCCCGTGCAGGTGAACAAGGATCTGCAAAACATGGTCGTCGGGCAGATGACCGAGATGGGCATGCCGGAGGAGCGCGCCAATGCGGACGCGTACCAGTTGCGAATGCTTAGCGACGACGCCCGCATCGGCTACACCACCTTCGAATTCGACGCCGAATCCTCCATGTCCGTCGACCAGGCGGACCGCGACGTGGTCACCGAGGCGATGCAGATCGGCCGCGACGCTGGCCTGCAGGTGGAGGCGGGCGGCGCTGGCTTCGGCGAACCGATCGCCATTAAGACCACTTCCGAGATGGTCGGCCTGGCCGTGGCGTTTTTGGTGCTCGTGGTCACGTTCGGCTCCCTGGCGGCGTCGGTGATCCCGATCATCTCCGCCGTGGTGGGTGTGGGCATCGGTGCGCTGCTGGTGCTGGTGACCACGCACTGGGTGGAACTCAACGACGTCACCCCGGTGCTCGCCGTGATGATCGGCCTGGCCGTGGGCATCGACTACGCCCTGTTCATTCTCTCGCGCTACCGCCAGGAGGCGCGACACCTCCCGCCGGAGGAGGCCGCCGGCATGGCGGTGGGCACCGCCGGATCCTCGGTGGTCTTCGCCGGCACCACCGTCTTTACCGCCCTGGTGGCGCTGGCGCTCGCGCGCATCGAGTTCCTCACCTGGATGGGCCTGGCCGCCGCCGCGACCGTGCTCATCGCCGTGCTGGTGGCGCTCACCCTCGTGCCGGCGCTACTCGGCGCGTGGGGGTCCAAGGCGTTCGCGGGCAAGATCCCCGGCCTGGCCGGCAACCCCGGCCCGGGCAAGCGCCCGGCGAAGGATCTGGATGCGAATTCGATGGGCAAGCGTTGGGTGCGCTTCGTCGAAAAGGCGCCGGGGCTCGTTATGGCTGTCGTGGTGCTGGGGCTCGGTGCCCTGTCCGCGCCGGTGCTCGGTTTGGAGATGTCGCTACCGTCCGATAGCACCTCCAACCACGACACCACCCAGCGCAAGTCCGCCGACCTCATGGCCGAAGGCTTCGGGCCCGGCGTGAACGCGCCGCTACTGCTCGTCGTCGACGCGCACACCGCGAACCCGGACTCGGAGATCCTCCAGCCCTACATGGGCGCGATCCCCGACGAGGCCGGCGGCGACGCCGAGAAGGCCGCGCTGGCGTCGTTCCTATACACCGTCGGGGAGATCGGCTCCGTCAACGGCATCGAGCACGCCCAGCTCATCGCCGCCAACGACGACATGACCGCCGCCCAGATCCTGGCCACCCCGACCGGTGGCCCGGAAAAGGAGCGCACCCTGGAAATCGCACACGGCGTGCGCGACGCCATCGGCCAGGTGGAAGACGCCACCGGCATCCAGGTCGGGCTGACGGGGCTGACGGCGGTGCAGATGGACATCACCGAAGAGCTCGCGAACGCCATGCCGCTCTACCTCTCCATCGTGGTGGGGCTGGCGATCGTGCTGTTGGTCATCGTGTTCCGCTCGATCATGGTGCCGCTCGTCGCCGGGCTCGGCTTCCTCTTATCCGTCGGCGCCGCGTTCGGCGTGACCATCCTCGTGTTCCAAGAAGGCCTGTGGGGCCTGGTGAACACCCCGGCGCCGATCCTGTCGTTCCTGCCGATCTTCCTTATCGGCGTCACGTTCGGCCTGGCCATGGACTACCAAGTCTTCCTGGTCACCCGCATGCGCGAGGCCTACCTGCGCAATGACGGCGACCGCCTACGCGCCGTGCACGAATCCACCGTCGAAGGCTTCACCCAGGGCGCGCGCGTGGTCACCGCCGCCGCGATCATCATGATCGCCGTCTTCATCGCCTTTTTGGATCAGCCGCTGCCGTTTATTCAGATCTTCGGCTTCGCGCTCGGCGTCGCCGTGCTTTTCGACGCCTTCTTCATCCGCATGTCCCTCGTCCCCGCCACCATGTACCTGCTCGGCCGCGCCTCCTGGTGGATGCCGGCATGGCTGGACAAACTCCTGCCCGAGGTGGACATTGAGGGCACCGAACTAGAAAAGGAACACGCATGACGGACTTTTCCCGCGACACCACGTTCGACGTCGGTACCCAGTTGGAGCCCGCGCCGGGCCGCCACGGTCGTACCGGTGTCATCCACACCCCGCACGGTTCGATCCAGACCCCGGCGTTTATCCCCGTGGCCACCAAGGCGACGGTGAAAACGCTCACCCCGGAGCAGGTCCGTTCCACAGGCGCCCAGGCGATGTTGTCCAACGCGTACCACCTCTACCTGCAGCCCGGCCCGGACATTGTCGACGAAGCCGGCGGCGTCGCGGCCTTCGAGAACTGGCACGGGCCCACCTACACCGACTCCGGCGGCTTCCAGGTCATGAGCCTCGGCGTCGGCTTTAAAAAGGTCCTCGCGATGGACACCGCGGGCCTGACGGACGCCGACATCCGCGCCGCCAACAAGGACCGCATGGCGCGTGTCGACGACGACGGCGTCGACTTCAAATCCGTCATCGACGGCTCCTCGCACCGCTTCACCCCCGAGGTGTCGATGCAGATCCAGCACCAATTGGGTGCGGACATTATGTTTGCGTTCGACGAGCTGACCACGCTCGTCGACACGCGCACCTACCAGGAACACTCCGTGGAGCGCACGCGTCGCTGGGCCCGCCGCTGCCTCATTGAGCACGATCGCTTGACGACGACCCGCCCCGACAAACCCCTCCAATCCCTCTGGGGCGTCGTGCAGGGTGCGCAATACGAGGACCTGCGCCGCTCCGCTGTGCACGGGCTGCTTGATCTGGACCGCGAGGCGCGCGATGAGGGGCGCCGGGGTTTTGGCGGCTTCGGCATCGGCGGCGCGCTAGAGAAGGAAAACCTAGGCACGATCGTCGGGTGGGTCACCGACGAACTGCCGGTGTCTATGCCGCGTCACTTGCTCGGCATTTCCGAGCCAGACGACATTTTCACCGCCGTGGAGGCCGGCGTCGACACCTTCGACTGCGTCGCCCCGACGCGCCTGGGCCGCCGCGGCGGCGTGTACACCCTGGACGGCCGGATGAACCTCGCCGGCGCTCGCTTCAAACGCGATTTCTCTGGCGTGGACGAGGAGTTCGGCGGCTACGTCTCCGAGAACTACTCGCGGGCGTATATCCACCACCTGCTCAAGGCCAAGGAGTTCTTGGCTGGCACGCTGTGCACGATGCACAACCTGGAGTTCATGATCCGTCTGGTGGACAACATCCGCCTGGCCATCGACGCCGGCGACTACGAGGCGTACCGCGACGAGTTCCTCGGCCGCTATTACGCGGGGAACAACTAGTCACGCGGGGCAGCGTCGGAGAAAACCTGAATTCAGCCCGCGGAAATCGCGGCCATTACTGCGATCGTCCAGGATGAGAAGCCAACGAATTCAGGTTTTGCCCGACGCTGCCCGGTGGCGGGGTATGTTCCAACGACGCTGGCCGGGACTCTGCGGCTACGCAGTCTCCCCGCTGACGCGCTCCTCGGCCCGGCGCACGGCTGCGATCGTCGGATAGGTAATCGGCAGCAGGACGACCTCCATGAGGGTCTTCCACAGGAACCCGACGACAACGTAGTTGATAAAGGAGCCCGCCGAGTCGATGCCGATCACACCGGCCGCGATCGAGCAGAACAGCAGCGTGTCGGCGAACTCGCCGACGATGGTGGAGCCGATCAGGCGCGCCCACAGCCGTTCGGTGCCGAAGCGGTCCTTCATCTTCTGCAGCACCCACGCGTTGAGCAGCTGACCCACAACGTAACCCGCCAGCGAGGCCGCCACGATGCGCGGCAGAAGCCCCAGCACGGCGGCGAAGGTGTCCTGCATGTCATAGAAGTCGGCGGCCGGCAGCCAGATGGCGATGTAGAACGTCGCAACGGCGAGCACCGCGATGCCGAAGCCGGTGAACACGGCGCGGCGTGCGGTTTTGAAGCCGTAGACCTCGGCGATGACGTCGCCGATGACGTAGGACAGCGGGAAGAGGAAGAACGCGCCGTCGGTGATCAACGGCCCGAGTTGCACGCCTTTTTGCGCCGTGATGTTCGAAATGAGAAACACCGCGCAAAACACGGCGAGAAGATAGGGAAATGGGGAACGGGATACACGCGGTGACATGCGCCATATCATGGCACACATGTCTGCTTTCCAAGGTCCTGCTGGCCGCTACGCGCCGAGCCCGAGCGGCGATCTCCACTTCGGCAACCTGCGAACAGCGGTGTTGGCCTGGCTGTTTGCGCGCCAGACCGGCCGGAAGTTCTACCTGCGCGTGGAGGATATAGATTCAGAGCGCTCGTCCGACGAGTCCGCTACGCGCCAGATCGAGGACCTGGAGGCGCTGGGCCTCGACTTCGATCCGCCGGTGCTCTACCAGCATGATCGCGGCGACGCGTACGCCGAGGCGCTCGCTCGCCTGGACACCTACGAGTGCTATTGCTCGCGCCGCGACATCCGCGAGGCCGCCTCCGCACCGCACACCCAGCCGGGAATGTACCCGGGCACCTGCCGCGATCTCACGGAAGAGCAGCGTGCTTTACGACGATCCCAGCTCGCCGAAGAGGGCCGCCTCCCCGCCATCCGCCTGCGTGCGCACGCGCGCGAGTGGACGGTGCAGGACTTCTACCACGGCGAGTACACGGGACCGGTTGACGACGTGATTTTAAAGCGCGGTGGCCGGTTGGATCAGGCGCAGGCGGGGGACTGGGCCTACAACCTCGCGGTGGTTGTCGACGACGGGTTTCAGGGGGTGGACCAGATTGTGCGTGGCGACGATCTGTTGCCGTCGGCACCCGCGCAAGCGTACTTAGCTGACCAGTTAGGGCTCACAGCGTTTTCTTATATTCACGTTCCGCTGGTTGTCGGGGCGGGAGGTCGTCGTTTGGCAAAGCGCGATGGCGCGGTCACGTTGCGGGAGATGTTGGCCGAAAAAGGTGTGGCTGATGTGGTTGGCGACATCGCTGCGTCGCTTGGCTGCGGTGGTGTGACCAGTGTAAATGGGATTCTCCAGCGATTCGATCCGGCGCAATTGTCGCTCGATCCATGGTTGTGGACGTCTCAATAAACCTAAGGGCTCCTGAAACATAAGCTGTCTATTATGTAAAAAACTGTTGTATGTTTGCTGAATGTTGTCCATATTGGGTCCGAGTCTTGTGTCCATGTGATGTATGGCACTTGCTTATTGAGACAAGAGGAGAACCCAATGAACCCGAAGAAGATCGCCGCGAGCGCCGTCGCGCTGGCTCTCGGCACCTCCGCCATCGTGGCGCCGCACGCGACTGCGCTGCCGGAGAAGTTTGTCAGCCCACCGGGTGCGGTCGGCAACCCGGGACAGGAGGAATGCCAGGTTGTCATGGAGGACACCGTTTCCACCTCTCGTCCGGACGAAGCCCGGGAGGCGTACCAGAGCGGTGTCTCCGCTGGCGTCGCGCTGAACAGGGCTAACACCGAATACCTGACGTGGGTCACCCTGGACAAGAAGGGTGAGCGCATCTTCGAGCGCGCCGAGGCGGAGTTCGACGTAATCAACTACGCATCCAAGGACGTCACGCAGTCGTTCACGGTGAAAGAGCAGCAGCCGGGCGCGCTCACGTTCGATGCCAAGTTCCCGGAAAGCGGCGATGCCGTCGCGCTCGACGTCACGGACATTATTCCGGCCGACACCAAGGAGTTCACGCTTGCAAAGCGCGGGACGCAGAATGTTTCTGTGGGGCTTGGCCTGAACAATTCCCTGGATAAACAGACGTGGGCGTGGAAGATCAACCAGCCCAGCGCCATGGGCTCGACCGGCACCAGTGTGAAAACCTGGGGCATCGTCGAAGTCGCTCCGTGGCCGTTTGAGACGGACAACTGCATGCCGATCACCGCGTCGTCCACCGAGTCCAAGGCGATCATCGCCGACGGCAACGAGTACGACACCGGCATCACCGTCGCCAACGCCGAGAACGACTTCGAGCGTCTGACTGGCAACGTCACCGTGGGCGGCAAGGCTGTCACCGACGCGAAGGTGCGTGTCGACGCCAACGGCAAGGTCTACGTCACCCTGCCGAAGAACGCGACCGGCGGCGTGGACGACAACAAGCCGGCCAAGGTCGACGTGCAGCTGCTCGCGCAGCCGCGCGAGGAGACCAAGGACTCCGAGCACGAGGCCTACAACTCGCCGCAGGCGCTGCGCGTTTTGGACGACCTCGGCCGCGTCGACCAGGATTCGCCGGAGTTCACCGGCGAGGTCCCGGTGCAGAAGTTCGCGCCGGAGTACAAGTCCCCGGCAACCGTGAAGCCGGGCAAGACCGTTAACGTGGCGCTGGCCAAGCAGCCGGGCGACGTGCGCGGCAAGGTCATCGACGCCACCTACACCGTTAAGAACGCCCCGGAGGGTTGGACCGCCGGGCCGGCTGAGGACGGCACTCTCAAGGTCACCGCACCGAAGGACACCAAGGGCGGCGACACCGCAGAGTTCGCTGTTGAGGTGGCGTACCCGGACGGTTCCGTCGATACGCTTAAGCCCGTTGTCAACGTCAAGGACTTCGACGCAACTGTGACCACCCCGGGCTACGGCACCGAGAAGGGCAAGCGCGGCACCGAAGTCACCCTGACCCAGATCAAGGATCTGCCGAAGGGATCCACCTTCCAGATCACCCCGGGCCAGGACCTGGGCGAGTGGACACCGGAGATCGACCCTAACACCGGCGAGATCACTGTCACCATTCCGAAGGGCGCGAACCCGGGCGACACCCAGACCATTCTGGTGGATGTGAAGTACCCGGACGGCTCCACCGACGCAAAGGTTCCGGCCAAGGTCATCGTGCTCAACGAGCCGGCATATGGCCAGATCACCGACAAGCCGGGCGAGACCGTCGAGCTGCCGCAGACCGGCGACGTGGTCGAGGGCTCCACCTTCGAAATCGCAACGGATCAGGACCTGGGCGAGTGGAAGCCGGTGATCGATCCGGAAACCGGCAAGATCACCGTCACCATCCCGGAGAACGCTAACCCGGGCGACGTCAAGGAGATCCTGGTCAACGTCACCGACCCGAACTCTGACACCCCGGACACCGTCCCGGCGAAGGTGATCGTCCACGGCGCACCGAAGTACCCGGCGGTGGAGAAGACCCCGGGCGACGATGTGACCCTGACCCCGGGCAAGGACAACGTCCCGGAGGACTCCACCTTCGAGATCACCCCGGATCAGGACCTGGGCGACTGGGAGCCGGTGATCGACCCGAAGACCGGCGAGATCACGGTTCAGGTTCCGGAGAACGCCAAGCCGGGCGACTCCAAGACCATCGATGTGACCGTCACCTACCCGACCGGCAAGACCGACGAGGTCCCGGCGAAGATCACCGTGAAGGATCCGACGACCGCGCCGGGCGAGGTTCCGGGCACGGGCAACGTCATCATCGTCTACCCGGGTGACAAGCAGCAGTTCACGCCGGAGTTCCCGAATGGCGACGGCAAGGACATCACCTTCGAGATCCGGGATAGCTGGAAGGTTCCGGAGGGCTGGGACATCACGATCGACCCGAAGACGGGCGATCTGACCATCACCCCGCCGGCAGACCTGAAGCCGAACACCACGATCACCGTCCCGGTCGAGGTGACCTACCCGAACGGCGAGACCAAGACCATCGAGGTTCCGGTCCGCTCCGCTGAGGGCACCATCCCCGCCGTACCGGGCAAGGACAACCCGCTGGTGATCTACGTGCCACGCGACCGCAACGGCGAGATTGCAACGCCGGACGGCTGGATCATCGAGCGCAAGGGCGACAACATCTACGTCACCGTTCCGGAGGGCACGAAGTCGGGCGAGTACGACGTGACCATCCCGGGCAAGGACGGCAACACCACCATCACGGTTGAGGTTGTCCAGCCGAACAACCTAGTGACCGAGCAGGGCTCCTCGGAGAACCTGCAGAAGTGCCTCGCCGGCATGTCGTCTGAGTCCAACCCGCTGCTGTGGCTGGTGCCGCTTGGCCTGCTGGTCGCAATCGGCGCGCCGCTGGCTGGCCCGATCGGCCAGGAGCTGGGCAAGGCGGCGGCGAACGTTTCCGCGCAGATGAACATCCCGAACCCGTTCGAGGACTTGGGCATCGGCGGCAACACCAACCGTCGTCCGCAGCCGGAGTGGATGCGTCAGATCCAGGTTGAGGCTGGCCGCCTGCAGGCACAGTTCGGACCGCAGGTCACCCAGGCAGCCGCGCTCGGCCTGTCCATCGCAGGTCTGGCTGCAGGCATCGGCGTCCTGTCCGCACTGTGCAAGGACGGCGAGCTGCCGGAGTGGGCACAGAGCTCCGCCAAGGCTGAGGGCGAAGGCTCCTCGGTGAAGGACGTCTTCGGCGAGGGTTCTTCCTCCAAGGAGGGCGACGCCGCGGCAGGTTCCTCCGCTGAGGGTTCCTCCTCCCAGGCTGAGGAGACCGTCGTTAAGGAGACCACCGTTGAGAAGGCTCCGAAGAGCGAGGCGTAACCTCCTCTAACTCCTAAGGAAGGCCCGGCTTCGCCCGGGCCTTTCGCATGCCTGCGACACCTCCACGCGGGAACTACGCTCGGGGGCATGCTGAGGGAAAACGAGATCGTCGTTACGCAAACGAAAGCGCTGGGCCGCGACGAATTTGCAATCGAGAACGCACACGGCGACGTGCTGGGCACGGCCCGGCAAACGCTGAAAATGAGCGACCTGGTCAAAGCGTCGCGCGGGGTGGAGGTGTTCGACACCGGCGGCAGGCATGTGCTGAGCATCGAGGATCCGGTCGATTTCATCCGCGACACCTACGCGGTGCACCTGGTGGAGCCGCAGATGCAGTTGGCGCGGCTGACCAAACGGTTCGCGTGGATTGGGGCGAAATTCGACGTCGAGATCGCGGGCTTTCCGGGCGTGGAGATCGTCGGCGAGGTCTTCCAGCTCAACTACACGCTGACCTCCCAGGGCCGTGAAATCGCGCGTGTGGACGCGGAGTATTCCGGTATGGGGCGCGCGATGATGGGCAAGACGAGTTACCGGGTGCGCATCCAGCCGGGGCTGGACGAGCGGCAGCACGCCGCGATCATCGGCATTGCGCTGGCGATCGATATGCGCCGTGCGAAGATGCGCCGCCGCAGCGGCTAGGCGATAAACCCGTGGTCCTTGCGCCACACCATGGAGTGGGCGAGGCGCGTGGGGGATTCGGGGACGAGGACGTTGTCCACACGCATCCAGTCAATGCGCACGGTGTCGGGGGAGATGTCCACCACCGTGTAGCCGTGGGAATCCAGGCAGACGTGCTGAAGGTCCGGGTTGGCGGCGTAGAGGTAGCGGTTCGCGGCGCCGAACAGGGCGCTGCCGGCCGGGACACCGGTGGATTCGGCGGCGTTGGGTGCCGTGATTGATGAACAGACGACCTCGCAACCGATCTCCTCGCCGCCGTGGTGGATGGAGTGGCACCACTCGGAGTGGATGTCGCCGGTGAGGAAAATCGGAGTTTTGTTCAGCCGGCCGAGAGTGTTGATCAGACGGCGGCGCTCGAAGTCGTAGCCGTCCCACTGGTCGCCGTTGAGCGGCAGCTCGTTGATCTCCGGCATGGGCACTTCGCTGGTGAGGATGTTGGAACTGAGCGACTTCGCAATCGGGCGCGTGGCGGGGTTGTTAAACACCGCCCCGATGTGCAGCGGGGAGAACATCACCGAGTTGCCCAGGGCGCTCCACGTCGCGGTGGATTGTTCGAGGGTGTCGGTGAGCCAGTCGTACTGTTCGGTGCCGAGCATGGTGCGCGCGTCGCCGGGCTGGCGCGAGCCGCCGCGCCAGAACTCCACGTCGCGGTAGGTGCGCAGGTCCATGATGGTCAGATCCACCAGGTCGCCGAACGTGAACGAGCGGTACAGCCGGCCCTTCGCGGAGGTCTCCGTGTGGCGCACGGGCATCCACTCGTAGTAGGCGCGCATGGCGGCATCGCGCCGGGCGGAGAACTCGCCCTCGTACGGCTGGTGGTTGGCAGCGCCCTCCCGGTGGTTGTTGTTCGCCACCTCGTGGTCGTCCCACACCACGATCCACGGCAGCGCGGCGTGCGCGTCCTGCAACGCTGGGTCGGTGCGGTAGCGGCCGTAGCGTGTGCGGTAATCGGCAAGCGTGAGAATCTCGTGCGCCGGGTGGTGCTTGCGCACCGGGCCTCGACCGGCGTACTCGTTGTGGGCGTATTCGTAGATGTAGTCGCCGAGGAAAACGGTGAGATCCAGCTCGCCTGCCCAGGCGCGCTCCGCCATGTCGGCGTAGGCGGAAAAGAACCCGGATTCCCAGTTCGCGCAGGAGGCGACCGCCCAGCGCTGGTTGTCCACGGTGCCGGTCGGCGCGGTTTTGGCCCGCCCGGTCGGAGAGGCCGCGCCCTCGTGCGGCCCGGTGACCACGGTGAAGCGGTAGAAGTACACGCGGTCCGGGTCGAGGCCTTGGACGTCGACGTGGATGGTGTGGTCGGAAAGCGGATCGCTGATCACTTCGCCACGCTTGACGACGACACCGAAGCCGTCATCCTCCGCCACCTCCCAGTGCAGCGTGGTCGGAAGGCCGACGCCGGAGCCGGGGAAGGCGGCCTCGTCGGGGGTGACGCGCGTCCAGATCACCACGGCATCCGGCAGCGGATCACCGGAGGCCACCCCGTGCAGAAACGGCAGCGGCGGCAGGTCGAACTCGTGGAGATCCGGGGAGGTGTCAACGGAGATCTGCGACTGCGCACTCGGGATCGCGGCGGCCGCGCCGATGGCGCTCGTCGTTACGGCTGCGGACCGCAGGAAACGGCGGCGGCTGAACTCCGTGCTGGTCACGGGGCCAGTGTGACCCGGCTGTGACCATTTCGCGACCCGGGGAGTGCGATTTCGCGGGGAGTTTAGCGTAAGTTCGTGCGGCGTTTACTTACACAGTTACTTACACGGTGGTGTCGGTGGAGCGGCCGGCCAGGCGGGCGTCGATACGCAACAGCCCCGAGCCGTCCGCGCCGACGAGTTCGAGCTGGTCGACGATCTCGCCGACGGTGGATTCCTCCTCGATCTGCTCCTCCAAAAACCAGTTGAGCAGCGGGCGGGACTCGAGGTCGCCGACCTCGTCGGCAAGGCGGGTGATCTGGCGGATCTGCTCGGAGACCTTCTTCTCGTGCTCGAGCGCGGCCTTGAACGCGTCGAGCGGGCCCTCGATGGCGGGAGCGTCGATCTGGATGGGGCCCGGTTTGACGTGCTCGCCGCGGTCGATCAGGTGCTTGGCAAACTTCTGCGCGTGATCGCACTCCTCGGCCGCCTGAGCGGTGAACCACTCGCACAGTCCCGGAAAGGACAAGGCGTCCATCTCGTTGGCCAGGTGGCGGTAGATGTAGGCGGCGGCGTATTCCTCGGTGACTTGGCTGTTAATTGCGTCGTAAAGCTTTGCGTCGATCATGCGCCCGAGTATACGAACAGTGCCGGTTGGGGCGCGCGGAAAAGAGCTATAAGCTCGCCTACCGTGCCTCATCGTCCGAACTTCTCCGCCAAGCGTGTCACCGCCACGCTCAACCGCCTGCGCGAACACCCCGAAATTGCAGGCCAGCAGGCGTGGCTGCGGGGAATTGCGGCGCACTCGAACGCGCTGCGGCCCGACCTTGCGCAGACGGTGGAAGCCTATCTGGGCGTGGCGCCATTGGCAGAAGATGTGTTCGACAACTTGACGATCGGGGAGATCGCCGTCTGCTACGAGGCCTTCCTCGCTTTGTCCGACAGCAAAGCCCGCAAAGACGCCGGCCAGTACTTCACCCCCGACGATGCCGCCGCGTTCATGGCCCAGAACATCCGCCAGTTCCCCGAAGGCACCTGGGTGGATCCCTGCTGCGGCACCGGGGTGCTCGCGTGGCATTTGGCGCAGCAGTACGAGGGCGACAGCGCGGAGTTCGTCGCTAAGCATTTGAACCTGGTGGACATCGACCCGGTCGCGCTTAAAACTGCGGCGGTGTTGCTCGCGCACTTCCTCGCGCCGGGCGACACCGCAGGTTTCGAGGCGCTCGCAGCGCGCAGTGTGGCGGCCGATTTTCTTCACGACGACATCCCGCCCCACGACTTCGTCATCATGAACCCGCCGTACGCCTCCACCGCGCGCGACAACGCCTTCGCCACCGCCGCGACCAGGGACTTGTTCGCGTACTTCCTCGAGCGCGTCGCCACCACCAGCCGCGGCTTCATCGCCGTCACCCCCGCGTCGTACCTCGGCGCGCCGAAGTTCGCGGGGCTGCGCTTGCTTCTCGACGACCACCTCGCCGGCGGCGACATCACCGTCTTCGACAACGTGCCCGACACCCTGTTCCGCGGCTACAAGTTCGGCTCGTCGAACACGTCGAAGACGAACTTCGTGCGCGCCGCCGTGACCGTGTGCCCGCCGGACGGGGACACGTGGCGAATCACGCCGATTCTGCGCTGGCGGGCAGCGTCGCGGGCCGCGTTGCTCGACAAGGCGCCGTCGCTGCTCGCGCCGCGCCAGATCGGCGGGGCCGGCGAGTGGCTGAAAATCCACCCCGACCACCACGGTGTGTACGAGCAGATGCGCGGCTGGCAGCGCACGATCGCGGACCTCGCCGTGCCTGGCCCCACCGAGTTTTCCCTGACCGTGGCCACCACGCCGCGCTACTACGTCTCCGCCGCGTTCGGTGAGTTAAGCCGCCGCTCGAAGCAGGTGCTGCACTTCGCTTCCGCGCACGACCGCGACCTCGCCGCCATGACGCTGAACTCGTCGGCGCCGTACCTGTGGTGGCGCTGGCACGACGGCGGCGTGAGCCTGACCCGCCGCGTGCTGATGTCGGTGCCGGTGCCCGACATCGAGCCTTCGCTTATCGACGACATCCGCGCGTCCGAACAGACCAACATCGTCACCAAACTCAACGCCGGCATCGTCAACGAGAACGTGAAGCACCCGTTCGCGCTGGTGGAGCGGCTCAACCGGGCGGTATTCGGTGCTGATGTAGACGTCGCGGCCGCCTACGCCCAGGACCTCACGGAAGTGCCGTGAGCAAGGAACCGTGTTCGCGGGCGCGGGCCATGTCCATTTCGTACTTCGGCTTGCGTGGTGACCCGTCCTGCTGGCGGCCCTGGTTGAATACCTTGATCGCGCCCTGCTCGATGGCGCGCTCGATAGCTTCCGTGTCGTCGAAGTAATAGGCCTCGATACTGGTGATCGTGTGCGCGACCTTGAGCTTGCGGGAGTTCGGCTTGCGGTTGGTCGCGTCCTTTCCGCGTTTTTCCATGTGCCAGCGGTAGAAGTCTGCCTCGCCGGTGAAATCGGGCACGGTGTTGACCACGATGAAGCCAACCCCGCCGTCGGTGGCGGCGAGGTCGATCGAATACTGGTCGTTGAGCGGCGTGCGGTCCGCCTTGCTGTCGAAGGAGTGCACCTTCAAATCCCAGGTGCGGGTGCCCTGGTAGTCGAATTCGGTGTTGCCGATGGTCACCGGCCCGCCCTTGAACTTCGCTGCGTAGTACGGCAGGACTTTGAACTCGGCGTACCAGGCAAACCACTCCGTTTGGTTGCGGTTGCGGTATTCGGCGGCGAACATCTCCTCCACGCAGGTGCGGCCGTCGAAGGGCGCCTGGTCCCATTCGACGTCCCCTCGCTTAAAGGCTTCGGCGGCGCCGGCGACGAGCGCGTTGGCCTCCAGCAGGGCAGAGGGGTGCGGGCCGGAAAAATGTTGGGTGGCCAGGTGTAACAGGTTGTTTAGGCCCGTCAGCGTGATGGTGTAGCCGGAGGAGAAGTGCCGGCGGTCCCACTCGCCGCCTAGCTGCTCGGCGATCCAGCGGCCGAGCTCGATCTTCGTCGCCTCCACCGGGGCCGCGTCGAGCTTCGTCGCCAGGTTGACCAGCACCGACTTGCGCTCCTTCGAGCCGGGGCCGAGTGTTTCCGGCCCGGAGTGGGTCAGCGCGCTGATGCGGTTGACGGCCTCCAATTTGGTTGTCGCGGGTGTGAAGCCGCCGGCTGTAAGCCGCTCAAAGGTGGAGGTGCGGGCTTTGCGTTCGCGGGTGCGCTGGTCGGCGAAGTGGTCGTCGATAATCGCGAGCAGCGTGCGTAAGCGCGACTCGATGCCGGCGCCCACGTCGTATTGCGCGAAGTTGTCGAAGATGGCGTCGGCGATGTCCTCGGCGGTCCAGGCGTCTTCGTAGGGCACGCCCAACTCGTCGGCGGCGGCGAGCGCAATGGCGCGGGGGATCATGCCGGCGTCCGCGACGGTGTAGGCGCTGACGTCGAGCAGTTCGGCGAGGCGGTCAAGCGTGGTCACGGGGATAAACGGGGGTTAAACGACAAAAAGTGTGTCCGGAATCGCTGATTTTCAGAGGTTGACCTCTGGGTTTTAGGAATATATATGCTCCAGGAGCATATATCTGGCTCCCGGACGGGAAATCCACGGTGTGGCTGCCGTGGTGTGCTACACGCGGCGTGGTGTGGTGTCGCAATGCCAAAGAACCGACCACGCTGCTTCTGCGGCGGCGAAATGAAACGCAACGGCACTACTAGCAAAGGCACCACTAGGTGGCGCTGCAAACAATGCGGTGCCTCCAGCGTCAAGCGCCGCAGCGACATCACCAACGCAGCAGTATTCAGCGCCTTCATCGATCACCTCACCACTGGCGTCAACCTCGATACTGCTGCCCGCCGTCTGGGATGCTCGCCGCGAACATTGCAACGCCGCTTTGAACCGTGCTGGCTCGTCGATGTGCCGGATCCCACCACCGGGCACGTCGGACGGGTCTACGACCAGGTGTTTCTCGACGGCACCTACACCGCCGGCGGCTGTTTAATCGTCGCGGCGACGATCGACCACGTCATTGCCTGGCACTGGTGCAAACACGAAACCACCCGCGACTACCAACGACTGCTCGAACGCATCGAAGCCCCACTCATCGCCGTCATCGACGGCGGCCAAGGAGCATTGAGCGCGATTAAAAAGTGCTGGCCCACAACCAAAATCCAACGCTGCCTCGTACATGCCCAACGGGTGGTGCGCCGCTACACCACGTCCCGGCCACGCACCGATGCTGGCCGCACGATCTACCAGCTCGCGCTGAAACTGACCCGGATCACCACCTTGGATCAAGCCGCCCAGTGGGGTGCGCAACTGCAGGAATTCCACACGATCTACCGCACCTGGATGGGCGAGAAGACGCTCGTGAAGGATCCGAAAACAGGCAGCTGGATCAAGGTGTTCACGCATCCGAATGTGCGCAAGGCCTACAACAGTCTCAACCACCTCTGGCGATCCGAGATGCTGTTTGTCTACCTCAACCCACCCGACGGAGTGCTAGAACCCGACCAGATAAAACGCACCACCAACAGCCTGGAAGGCGGCATCAACGCCCAGCTCAAACTGCTCGCCAGAACACACCGCGGCAGAACCGGCGAACACCAACGCCGGATGCTGGATTGGTGGCTCTACCTAAAAACGGAACTGCCTGACGACCCAGTACGAATCGCCAAGCAGTCCAACTGGGGACAGGGCCAACTCGCCAAAGTATCCACCCTGACCCGAAACGAGAACCAAGCCGACCACGAAACAGGACGACCAGCCCTCTACGACAACACTATCGACACCAACTACACCCACTCAATCGGCATCCAAAAAGGCCAAATCTAACCCCCACGACACGCCGGACCAGACACACTTTTTGTCGTTTAACCCATAAACGGTAGCAAAAAAGCCCCGCGAAAACCGCGGGGCGAAAGGTGGCGGAGGATGTGGGATTTGAACCCACGAGGGTCGTGAAACCCGCACGCGTTCCAGGCGTGTGACATAGGCCGCTAGTCGAATCCTCCAGCGAGCAACTTCTCCGGGCTGCGCCCTTCAAAGCGTCTCCGGACATATTAATGCACACCACCCGCGCCGCCAAAACTGCTGGTGGGGCACGCAGGTTGTGTTCCGGTTGGTGGGGTGGCTACAGTGTCATCCAGGATCTCACGCGGTGTTATCTTGTGAACTCCCCCAGGGCGGGAACGCAGCAAGGGTCAGCGAGCTCTGGCAGGTGCGTGAGGTCCCTTTACTATGTGTGGGGTAGGACACAGCTTGTACGATGGAGCGCATGTCACTTACGGACCTCACCGACGACCAGTTCGCGCAGCTCGCGGAGGAGACGCGGGCGCGTTACGACGAACTCAAAGCCCGCGACCTGAACCTCAACCTCACCCGCGGCAAACCGTCGAGCGAACAACTCGACTTCTCCAACGCGCTGCTGGCGCTGCCGGGCGAGGACGATTACACCGATTCTACCGGTGCGGACGTGCGCAACTACGGCAACCTCGAGGGCATCCGCGACATCCGCGACCTGTGGGCCGAAGCGCTCGGCCTGGACCCGGACAGCCTGGTCGCGGAGGATTCCTCCAGCCTGAATATCATGTTCGACCTGATTTCCTGGTCGTACATCTGGGGCAACAACGACTCCGAGCGCCCCTGGAAGGACGAGGAGCAGGTGAAGTGGATCTGCCCGGTGCCGGGCTACGACCGCCACTTCGCCATCACGGAGCACTTTGGCTTCGAGATGATCCAGGTGCCGATGACGCCGACCGGCCCGGACATGGATGTCGTCGAAAAGCTAGTGCAAGACCCGCAGGTCAAGGGCATGTGGGCAGTGCCGGTATTTGGCAACCCGACCGGGATTAGCTACTCCGCCGAGACCGCCGAGCGGCTCGCCGCGATGGAGGCGGCCGCGCCCGATTTCCGCGTGGTGTGGGACAACGCGTACGCGGTGCACTCGCTTGATGGTGAGTTCCCGGATAATCCGAACGTGCTCGCGCTCGCCGAGGAAAACGGCAACCCGAACCGCTTCTGGTACATGTCGTCGACGTCCAAGATCACGTTCGCCGGCGCTGGTGTGGCGTTTTTCGCCTCCTCGGCGGAGAACCTTGCGTGGTACGAGTCGCACGCCTCCATCCGCGGCATCGGCCCGAACAAGGTCAACCAACTCGCGCACGCGCGCTTTTTCGGCGACGTCGAGGGCCTGCGCGAACAGATGCGCAAACATGCCTCCTCGCTCGCGCCGAAGTTCGAGGCCGTGATCGGGATTCTGGAGGAGCGACTGGGCGGTTACGGGGTCGCCGAGTGGACCGAGCCGGCCGGCGGCTACTTCATCTCCTTAGACATCAAGGGCGGTTCCGCGACCCGCGTCTGGGAGCTGGCCAAGGACGCCGGCATCACCCTGACCAAGGCGGGCGCGTCCTTCCCGCACGGTGTGGACGAGACCGACACCAACATCCGCCTCGCGCCGTCGCTGCCGCCGCTCGACGAGGTCCGCACTGCCATGGACGGCGTGGCCACCTGCGTGCTGCTCGCCTGCATCGAGGCCCATGACCGCTGACCAGATCGCCGCGTGGCTCGGCTCCTTCATGGACATCGAGCTGACGCTTATCGACGCCTCCGCCATCGCCCTGACCAGCATCAACGACCGCCCCGCCGCGTGCACCGTCGGCTTCTCCCAGGTAGACACGGGGCTTTCGCTTGACGACGACCCCACCACCGCCGTGCGATGCGAAATCGTCGCGGCTGGAGTCGTCGACAAGCACACGCTCGGGCGCGCTGTCGTGGCCGCGGCGAGGGAGATCGAGACGCTTGGCGTGCCCGCGCAACCCGGCATGCTGCTGGAAGGTGTGCTGGGCGGGCTCGGCGCGGACGTGCGCCACGGGTGGCTGCGTGAGCCGGAACTGTTCGACCGCGGCACCCCGCTTAACCGCGAACCCGGCCAACTCACCCTGCTGCTCGAGCTGGTGGGGCTTACCGACGAGGAATTCGACATCGCCCGCGATCAAGGCCTCGACGTGCTTTCGCGCAGGCTGCGGCGCCGCGGCACCGATGTCGGGCAGTGGAATCGTGGGGCTTAGTACACTTAACCGGCGTGGCTCTGTACAGGAAATACCGCCCCGCAACGTTCGGTGAGGTCGTCGGCCAAGAACAGGTGACGCGACCGTTGTCCACCGCGCTGGACAACAACAGAATTTCGCACGCCTACCTGTTCTCGGGTCCGCGCGGCTGCGGCAAGACGTCGTCGGCACGCATCCTCGCGCGCTCGCTCAACTGCGTCGAAGGCCCCACCTCCACCCCCTGCGGCGTGTGCGCCTCGTGTGTCGCGCTCGCGCCGGGCGGGCCGGGCAACCTGGACGTGATGGAACTCGACGCCGCCTCCCACGGTGGTGTCGACGACATGCGCGACCTGCGCGAACGCGCCATGTTCGCCCCGGCCGAGTCGCGCTACCGCGTCTTCATCATCGACGAGGCCCACATGATCTCCACCTCGGGCAACAACGCCTTGCTCAAGATCGTGGAGGAGCCGCCAGAACACCTGATCTTCATCTTCGCCACCACCGAGCCGGAAAAGATGCTGGGCACCATCCGCTCGCGCACCCACAACTACCCGTTCCGCCTGCTCGCGCCGCAGGCAATGCGCGAACTGCTCGAGCGCGTCGTTGCCGAAGAGGGCGTTGTTGTCGACGACAACGTCTACCCCCTGGTCATCCGCGCCGGCGGCGGCTCGCCCCGCGACACCCTGTCGATTTTGGACCAGCTTCTGGCCGGCGCCGGGCCCGACGGGCTGACCTACGACCTCGCGCTGCCGCTGCTGGGTGTCACGGACTTGACGCTTCTCGACGCCGCCGTTGACGCCCTCGCCAACTCCGACGGCTCCGCAATGTTCCGCACCATCGACGAAGTGATCGAATCCGGCCACGAGCCGCGCCGCTTCGCACTCGACTTGCTCGACCGCATGCGTGATTTGCTGCTCATCCGCACCGTGCCCGACGCCTTCGGGCAAGGGCTTGTCGACGCCCCCGCCGACCGCACCGACATCCTCACCGCCGAAGCCGAGCAATTCTCCGCCGCGCGACTTTCTGCGCTGGCCACCGAGATCAACGACCGCCTGCCCGACTTAAGTGGCGCGACCTCGCCGCGCCTGCTCCTCGAAATCATGATGGCGCACCTGCTCACCGTCTCCGGGGGCGGTGGTGGTGTTGGCGGTGCTGGTGTCGCTGCGTCGGTCGCGCCTTCGGCTCCTGCCGCTGGTTCTTCTTCTGGTGGCGGTGCCGCTGCTGCCGCAGCAGCCGCGGCCGCCGCCGCGAGCGAATCCCGCAACGCGCAGCGCAAACCAGCGCCCGCGCCTTCTGCGCCGGAACCTGCACCTCCTACGCAGCCGGCGCCCCCTGCGCAGCCCGAGCCGAAACCCGAGCCGGCCCAGCAGCCCGAGGCCGAGCCGGCACCGAAACCGGAACCGCAGCCCGAGCATGCGCCAGACACCGACGACCTGTACGAACGCATCGAGCGCGACTGGACGCGCCTGCGCCAATCCGTCGGCCAGCGCAACCAGGTCGCGGAGATCATGCTCACCGAGGCGAAACCCTTGGGCTTCGACAGCGACACCCTGGTCGTCGGCCACCACACCGGCGCGCTTGCCGAGCGCATCAACGCCGAAAAGAACAACGCCGACATCGCCGCCGTGTTCAGCGAGAAGCTCGGCACGCCGGTGAAGGTGCGCTGCGTGGTCGGGACCAATCCGGACGCGGCCCAGGTGAAGCGGCCGACGCCGAGGGAGGTGTGGAAACCGGGGGAGGGGTCGTCGTCAAGCGAAGCCCCCGAAGACCCCGCCCCGGCCCCGCCGAAAAAACCCGATAACAGCTGGCAAGCCGCCGTCGCTGCCGCGAGCCAAAAAGCCGCCGAGCGCGCCCAACGCGAACGCGACGAGATCCCGCCGCCGCCCGAACCGCCCGAGCCGTACGAGGAGGCCGAGCCAGAATACACGCGCGAGGACGAGGAGCGCGACATGATCACAGAGGCGCGCGACGGGGAAAAGACCGCCGATCGCCGCGACGCCACCGAGGTCGCCATGGATCTGCTCGCCACCGAACTCGGCGCGAAGCCGCTGTAGCGCGACGCGTACAATGGCCAATAAATCTCTACCGACGAAAGGTTGCAATCATGACCCAGCCGCAAGACATGCAGGAACTCATCCGCCAGGCCGCCGAGGTGCAGGCCGCGCTGCAGCAGGCGCAGATGGAACTGCTGCAGACCGAGGTCACCGGCACCGCAGGCGGCGGCCTCGTCGAGGTCACCATGACCGGCGGCGCCGAGATCACCGACCTGGCCATTAAGCCGGAGGCCGTGGACCCGGAGGACGTTGAGACCCTGCAGGATCTCATCCTCGCCGCGTACCGCGACGCCCACGAGCAGGCCGGCAAGCTTGCCGAGGAGAAGATCGCACCGCTGACCGGCGGCGCAGCAGGCGGCCAGCAGGGTGGCGCACCGCAGGCAGGCCCGGGCGACATCCCGTTCGGCGGCATCATCTAACTCGCCTTACTTCCGCGTCCGGCCACTCGGTCGGGCGCGTTTTTCATGCCACGGAAAGGACCCCCGCGTGTTCGAAGGACCGCTGCAAGACCTTATCGACGAATTCTCGCGCCTGCCCGGCGTCGGCCCCAAGTCCGCGCAGCGCATCGCGTTCCACTTGCTGAAGACGGAGCCGGAAGACATCGATAGGCTGCGCGCCGCGCTCGCCGCCGTGCGCGACGGGGTGACGTTCTGCCGCATCTGCAACAACGTCTCGCGCGAGGAAGTCTGCCGCATCTGCGCCGACTCCGGCCGCGACAAGTCGCTGGTGTGCGTCGTCGAGGACGCGAAAGACATCCAGGTCATCGAGCGCACCGGCGAGTACACCGGGCGCTACCACGTCCTCGGCGGCTCGCTCGACCCGCTGGCCAACGTCGGCCCGAAGGACCTCGCTATCGCGCCGCTGTTGCAGCGCATTGGCGGAGTGCTTGACGACGTCGACGGCGCCGACAACCCCGACATCACCGAAGTCATCCTCGCCACCGACCCCGACACCGAGGGCGAGGCCACCGCGTCGTACCTCGCGCGGCTGCTGAAGGATTTCCGGTCGCTGACCGTGTCGCGTCTGGCGTCCGGCATGCCGCTGGGCGGGGACTTGGAGTTTGTCGACGAACTCACCTTGTCGCGCGCCCTCTCCGGGCGGTTGAAGCTCTGATCTGTGGATAACTTTCGGTTGATGTAGGGCGGGTTATCCACAGTTTTTCGGCGGGGTCTTGTGCTTTGGGGTGGGCTGTTTAGTGTTTGGGGCATGAATTCGTTTGCAGCACTCGTGGAGGCGATGTCGGCGTCAGCGTTGGAGACGCTGGCCGGCTTCGACCTCGACGTTGCGCTGGCCGCAGGCTTCGCCCCGGACCGGGCGCGGGCGTTATCGCGGCTGCAGGCGGTGTATTTCGGGCCCACGAAGTTCACCCGTAAGCAGCGTGAGGCGCTTGCACGGGCGGGCGGGTTTTCGTTGGATGAACTGCTGCTGATTGAACGCCGCATCGCGAAGGTGTCGGATGTGGCCGCGCGGTGGGGGCTGCGGCTGTCGCTGCTTCAGGTCGACGGTGGCTACCGGGCGATCGAACAGGCGGCACGCGAGGTAGTACCGGCCCATGACGCGCCGGCAAGCGATGCGGCGAAGTTTGGCCCTGCCCGCAACGGGAAGAAGACGCTGCATTTAACCCTCGACGAACGCGAGATCACCGATATCGAGTTCGCCGGCCGGCAAGGCATCGACCCCGCGAAGCCGGCCGCGGAGCAGATCGCTAAGAATTTGGCGTCGATCTTTTTCGGCGGTGGCGGGGTGGCGCGCGCGGTGCCGCGGCCGATCCTCGCGGTGGCGGTGCCGGACTTTGTGCGGATTATGGCCGGCGAGGGCGACGACGTCGTGTTGGCCTTGTCGGACGGCACCACGATGACCGGTGCGGAGTTTTTAGCGGCCCAGTTCGGCGACATCCTCGAGGTGGCCGCGTTTCACCCGGAGGCCGGTGCGGTGAACTTGTACCGGACCGAGCGGCGGGCGAATAAGAAGCAGCGCGATTTGGCGAAGATGGTCTCACCCGTGTGCGCGTTCCCCGGCTGCCGTCACGGAGCCGATGCCTGCGAGTTGCACCACGTCACCGCGTGGAAACACGGCGGTGAGACCAACCTGGACAACCTGGCGCCGCTGTGCCGGTACCACAACCGCATCAACGACGACGACCCGTGGCGGAAGAAGCGCGGCCGGATCGCGATGATCCGGGGTGCCCCAGTATGGATCTCACCCCGCGGCTACCCGGTGAAAAACACCAACCACGGGGTGATGGACAAACTATTTGGCGAGGCGCTCCCGGCGTAGCTGGGAAACGTCCTCGAGGTCCAGCGGGGCCAAATCCGCAAGCGGCACGTCGAGTGCGCGCGCGATGAGGAGATCGGCCAGCTGGGGGTTACGTGCGAGCGCGGGGCCGTGCATGTAGGTGGCGATCACGCTGCCCTGCACCACGCCGTCCACCTTCGCACCGCCGGTGGAGTCTGCGACACCGGCGCCGTTGCCGACGCCGCGGGTGACGTCGCCAAGCGCTGCCGCCTCCGGGCCCAGCACCGTGGCGCCCATGTGGTTTTCAAACCCGGTGAGCGGCTCGGTGAGCTCGGCGGTGATGCCGGCGCGCGTCGGGATAGTGGCGATCTCGCCGGTGGCGCGGGTGCTAAGTGGCTTAGTGGTCACATCGAGCAGACCGACGCCGTCGACCTCGCCGCCGCGGGCGTGGAACGTGCGGCCCAGCACCTGCAGGCCGGCGCACACCGCGAAAATCGGCCGGCCGTCGGCAGCTGCCGCCTTAAGGCCCGGCGACGCGTTCAGTCGCGCTGCGGCGAGCAACTGTGCGGCGTCCTCGCCGCCGCCGAGGGTGTAGATGTCGCAGGTGGCTGGGATGTCGTCGTCAAGCAAAATGCGTTCGATCCGCGCGTCGACACCGCGCATGCGGGCGCGCTCGCGCAACACGAGCGCGTTGCCGTCGTCGCCGTAGGTGCCCAACACGTCGGGCAGGACCAGGCCGATGGTGAGTTTAGGCACGGTAATCCTCCTGCTTGGAAAGCGCGCGGCGCAGATTCAGCAGCGCGGTGTAATTCGCCAGCACCTCCACGCGCCCCGGCGGGCAGGCGCGGATCGCCTCCACCGGGTCGGCGATGCGCTCGTGGTCGATGCGGCCGTACGTCAGGCGCACTGCAAGGTCGGTGGCGCGCTCACCGGCGGCGACGACGTGCGTGTCGCCGAAGTCCTCGAACTTGACGTCCCACAGCCACGAGACGTCCTCGCCGTCGCCTTGCTGCGCGTTGACCGCGATGACCACGCCGTCGGCGTCGCGGTCGACCATGGACAAGGCCTCCTGCCAGCCGGCCGGGTTTTTCGCCAGCATGAGGTGGACGTCGCGCTCGCCGAGGTGCACGGTGGTGTAGCGGCCAGCGACGTTATCCACCTCGCCGGCGGCGCGCACGGCGTCGTCGAGCGGGACGTGGAACGCCTCCACCGCCGCCGCGATGGCTTGGGCGGCGTTGCCCCGGTTGGCGCGGCCGGGCAGTTTGAGCTCGAGCGCGGCTGCGCCTTGCGGGGTTTGCAGCGCGTTGTCGGTGACGGTGTAGGTGGGTTCGGGGCGGCGGAACTCGCGGCCGTCGGGGAGCGGCTCGACGGCGTACCAGTCGTCGTCGGTGCGTACGACGTGGCCGCCGGAGCGGGGGTTGGTCACGGAGTCGCCAAGCCAGCCGGCGCCGGCGGCAACCCAGACGACGTTGGGGTGGTCGTAGGCGATGGACGAGATGAGGACATCGTCGCAATTAGCGACGACCACCGCATCCGGGTGCGCCATCACCGCGCCACGCAGCGCGCGCTCGATGGTGTTGATCTCGCCGACGCGGTCCAACTGGTCGCGGGTGAGGTTGAGTAGCACGAACGCGGCCGGGTTGAGCCGCTCGGCGACCTTGGGCACGTGCAGCTCGTCGACCTCCAGCACCACCGCCTCCGCGTCCTTGCCGGCGAGCAGGGCGGAGATGATGCCGGCGTCCATGTTGTCGCCGCCGTCGTTGGTGGCCACGGTGCGCTTCGCGCGCACCGCGCCGGCGAGCATGCGGGTGGTGGTGGATTTGCCGTTGGTGCCGGTAACCAGCACTGTGGGGCGTCCGCCGCTTAGCGACGACATAATGTTCGGGTCGATCGCATTCGCCACCAGCCCGCCGATCATGCCGCCGGCGCCGCGGCCGGTGGCGCGGGAGGCGGCGGTGGCGAGGTTGGCTGCGGTCGTCGCCAAGTAAGCCCTGGCTCGGGAGAAGGGTCCTTGCATGCGGATAAGGCTACTCCGCGCCGCCCATCTCACCCACCAGGCGGGCGAAGCGCGCGCCGGAGACCACCGGGATGTTTTTGCGGTCGGCGTGCATCGCCTTGCCGCGCAGTTCCGCGCCGCGCATCTTTGCGTCGGAGACCGTCACGGAGGTCTCACGGGTGAGTTTTTCGCGGTAGGTCATGCCGGCGCGCACGGCGGCGTCGATAAGTTCGTCCGGGTCGACATCCACATCGTCGGCGACGACGAACTCCATGCCGCGCCGCAAGCCCCCCTTGCCCAAAATGCCGGGGTTGCCGGCGATCGCCGGGGCCTTTTCCGCGTCGACGCGGATCGCGCTGCGCTGCAGGCCGAACTTGTCGCCCGTTAAGTCGGCCGGGTCGAGTGAGACCACGTCACCGGCCATCTCCAGGTACATCGCGATAAGTTTCAGGGTCTGCTCGCGGGAGAACTCCGCCTCCGGCACCTGCGCGCGCTCCAGCGACGCCTCGGCCGGCGGGGAGGCCACACCGATGAGGTTGGCCACCGCGTTGATGCGGGTGTCCACCGGGACGTGGCCTCGACGGCGGGCGCTGGCGAGCAGGTCGACGATCGCCTCCGGACGCGGCACGTGCCCCACCCGCTGGCGGCGCTTGTTGCCGCGCCCGCGCCGCGACCGGTTCGCCCGCGCGGCGGCGTTCATGGCGCGCTTCGACTCGGAGACGATGAAGCCCCAGGTGGTGGGGGAGTCGTGGGTGATGAGGGTGCGGTCGTCGAGAAGCTTGTCCAGGGTGCGCAATTGGCGCGAGAACCGCGGCGCCTGGGCGAAATCGTGCGGGGTCAGCCCGTGGGTGTGGGCGGGGCCTGCGTCGGTGCCGGGGTTGACCACGGCGTGGAAGTCCTCACCCATGCGGCCGGAGTCGTCGAATGTGACCGCGTCGATGGTCAGTAGGCGCGCCGTCGACGGGTGGATGCCCGTCGCCTGCGTAAACACTGCGACGAAGGGGTAGTCACTCATTGTTCAGAGGGTACTACGGCTGCATTTCGTACAGCGGCTGGTCCAGCGGCGCGTTCGAGCGGACCCGCAGCCCGCCGATGGAGTACTCGTACGGGTGCGATTCCTGCTTCGGGGCCTGCTGGCGCGGTGCGGGGGCCGGTGCCGGCGCGGGTGCGGGGGCCGGGGCGGGTGCTGGTGCAGGTGCAGGTGCGGGGGCCGGTGCCTGCACGGGCGCGGGTGCAGGTGCGGGCGCGGGGACGGGCAGTTGCTGCTGCGGCGTGGGCACGCGCACGGCGGGCGCCGGCGGCGCGGTGGTCGCGGCGTCCTCGGACGGCTCCGCTGCGGGCTCCGTGGACTCCGTCGGCTCCGTCGGCTCGGTCGGCTCCGTGGACTCGGTGGGCTCCGTCGTCGGTTCCTCCGACGTGGTGGTGGTCGGCCCCGAGGTGACCACCGTTTCGGGGAATTGGGCGACGGTGCCTTGGTCCTCGCGCCACGACGAGGTGATCATCGTCGTGCCGACCGCCGTGATCCCCAACGCGATAACGGCCGCGCCTGCGGCGACGACGCGTCCGGTGATGCGCCCGCTCGATTTGGCCGGCTCGACGGGTTCGGCTTCGGTGTCGGCGGCCAGCGCGGCGGCTTCGGCGTCGACGGTGGCGAAAAAGCCAGTGTCGTCCTCGCGCGGCACGGGCGGCAGCGCGGGCAGCGGGGAGATTTCGGCGTCGTCGGCGGCGGGGGACGCGGTAAGCGTCAAGGTGCCGTCGTCGATGAAGCCGCGCGCCACGGCGACAAGGTCGCGCTCGGCCAGGGCGTCCACGCCGAGCTCCGGGGCAGCAAGCTTGCCGACGACCTCACCGTCCACACTGACCTCACCACCCGGCGCGATCACCGCGAGGACTTGGACGGGGCCGCGGTAGCCGTCGTAGGCGCCGATGGCGTAGGTGTCGCCGGCGGGCAGCAGCACCCACGGGGCGCGCGGCGGGTGGTTGGCGGGCACGGCCGCGGCGGTTTGGGGCAGGGTGAGCACGATGTCGTCGCCGCGCACGCGTGCTGCGACTTCGGGGATGAAGCCGTGGCGGGCGATGTGGTCGAGGTCGGCGCGCCTACCAGCGCCGAGCGTGCCGACGACCACCTCGCCGTCGCGCACCTCAAACCCCGTGTCGTCGATGGGGTGGAGGGTGACGGTGGGGGAGAGGTGGTCGTCGGCAAGCGTGCGCTCGATGGGCACCTCGACGGCACCGCTGGGCACCGCGTACGTCCGCATACTTCACCTCACAGCCTGAAATGTGTGGCCAAGTATAAACGTCCGCGCCGGAGCTGCCTAGTTCGCGGCGTTCGAGCGGTTGACAGCGGAGACGATCGCCTCGAGCGACGCCCGCGTGGTGGAGCCGGCGATGCCCACACCCCAGGCGGAGGTGCCGTCGACGTCGGCGTGGATGTAGCAGGCCGCGTCGGCGTCGTCGCCGGCGGAGCGGGCGCGCTGCGAGTAGTCCTGCACCTCGAAGTCGATGCCGATCTGCTCGAGCGCGCCCGCGAACGCGGCGATCGGGCCGTTGCCGGCGCCTTCGATCTCGCGCGAGGTGCCCTCGTAGGTGACGGTGGCGGTCACGCGGGTGTCGTCGCCTTCGGTTTCGGCGGCGTCGATGCGATAGTGGCCCAGCTCCAGCGGCTCGGCCAAGTCGAGGTACGTCTGGGCGAAGATGTCCCACATGTTCTTCGAGTTGACCTCGCCACCTTCGGTGTCGGTGATGTTTTGCACGATGGCGGAGAACTCCGGCTGCATGGCGCGCGGCATGTTGATGCCGTGGTCGGTCTTCATGATGTAGGCCACCCCGCCCTTGCCAGATTGGGAGTTGACGCGGATGACGGCCTCGTAGGTGCGGCCGACGTCCTTCGGGTCGATGGGCAGGTACGGCACCTCCCAGATGGTCTCGCGCAGCTCGTCCCAGGTGACGTCCTCGCTGGTGGCGTCGGGGCGGATGGTTTGCGCCAGGGCGTCGAGGCCCTTGTTGATCGCGTCTTGGTGCGAGCCGGAAAACGCGGTGAACACGAGGTCGCCGCCGTAGGGGTGGCGCTCCGGCACGCGCAGCTGGTTGCAGTATTCGACGACGTCGCGGATGCGGGTGATGTCGGAGAAGTCGATCTGCGGGTCGACGCCCTGGGTGAGCATGTTCAACCCCAGGGTGATCAGGTCGACGTTGCCGGTGCGCTCGCCGTTGCCGAACAGGCAGCCTTCGATGCGGTCGGCGCCGGCGAGGTAGCCGAGTTCGGCGGCCGCGACACCGGAGCCGCGATCGTTGTGCGGGTGCAGCGACAAGATCACGGCCTCGCGCTTGGCCAGGTTGCGGTGCATCCACTCGATGGAGTCGGCGTAGACGTTCGGGGTGATCATCTCCACCGTGGCGGGCAGGTTGAGAATGATCGGGTTGTCGGCCGTGGCGCCCATCTTCTCGACGACCGCGTCGCAGACCTCCTTGGCAAAGTCCAACTCCGTGCCTGTGAAGGATTCCGGCGAGTACTCCCAGCGCCAGTTGGTGTCGGGGTAGTCGACGGCGATGGTTTTGATCAGCTCGGCGGCGTCGGTGGCCAGCGTCTTGATCTGTTCGCGGTCCTTGCGGAAGACCACGCGGCGCTGCAGCTTCGAGGTGGAGTTGTAGAAGTGCACGATGACGTTTTTCGCGCCGGCGCAGGCTTCGAAGGTGCGGCGGATGAGGTGCTCGCGCGCCTGGACGAGGACCTGGATGGTCACGTCGTCGGGGATCATGTCCTTCTCAATGATCTCGCGCACGAAGTCGAAGTCCGTCTGGGACGCCGACGGGAAGCCGACCTCGATCTCTTTGAAGCCCATCTCGACGAGCAGGTTGAACATGCGGCGCTTGCGTTCGGGGCTCATCGGGTCGATCAGCGCCTGGTTGCCGTCGCGCAGGTCCACGGCGCACCACTGCGGCGCGCGGGTGATTTTCTTGTCCGGCCAGGTGCGATCCGGCAGCTGGATGTCTTCGACCTCTTCGGCGAAGGTGAGGTAGCGGTCCACGGGCATCTGGGAGCCGCGTTGTTTGTTCCAGGCGGGTTGGTCGTCGTTACGCGGGCCGGAGGGGGTTTGGATTGCACGCGGTGCGAAAAAGTCGTTGCTCATCGGGAATTTCCTTGGTCGGTGGTGGTGTCCACGGCCGGCAGAAGAAACTCCGCGACGGGGTGCCGGCCGTGTTTAGAAGGCCTGATTCCCGCCGCGGCGTAGAAGGAGAAACGCCCGTTGCGACATGCGTCACAGACTACATCATTTGATGCTCACTCGTGTGAGGAATGCGGCGGAGATGAGCATCACGCTTACCGACGACCCCACCAACACGTAGCCGAACACCGACTGGTCCCGGAAGCTCTCACCCAACAACGTGAGGCTGAGCGAGAACGCGAGCAGCGGCTCGACGATCTTCGACGCGGGCAGCGATGTGGCCAGGTTGCCGGCGGCGAACGCGTACTGCTGCACGATCGTGCCGGCGGTGGCGGCGACAAGCATCGCCCACAGCTGCCACGACATAATCAGGCCCGCGACGCCGCCGGCGACGAAGTCGTCCACCGCCACCTTGGAAAACACCGCCTGGAAGCCGAACATGGCGCCGCAGATGATGCCGTAGATGAGGGCGCGGGAGTTGGCGCGTCGTCGAGAAGCAATCGCGCACGCGGCGATCGAGACCACCGCGCCGACGCCGACGACGGTGACCCACTCCCACGTCGCGGGGTCGCGCTCGCCGGGCACGGGGCGGCCGAAGACGACCACGCCCGCGACACTGGCGGTGAGCACGATCGCCCAAAACGCCTCTGCGGTCTTCATGTGGCGGCGCTCTGCCCACGCCGAAAACACCAACGTGAGCATGAGCGACAGCGCGAGAATCGGCTGCACAACCAACAGGGTGCCAAACGCGAGCGCCGCCGCCTGGAACCCGTAGGCGGTAAACGCCAGCCCCATCGAACCCCACCACGCCGGCCGGCGCATCGAGCGCAACACGGAACTGCCGTCGCGCATGATGCGGTGGCGCCAGACGGTGCCTCCCGCCATGGTGGCCGCCGAAACGAGCGCGAACACGACGGCGAGAAAATTGTTATGCACGGTGAATGATATTAACGCGAGTCTCGAAAACGCTTCTTTTGGGACGCTATTCTTGACCGTTGGAATACACGAAGGATCCGCGGGAAGGCTGACATGGCACTAATAGTCCAGAAGTACGGGGGATCTTCACTCGAAAGCGCCGAGCGCATCAACGCCGTGGCGCGGCGCATCGTGGAAACGCGCCGGGCGGGCAACGACGTCGTGGTGGTCTGCTCCGCGATGGGCGACACCACCGACGACCTGCTCGACCTGGCCGAACAGGTCAACCCCAACCCGCCGGCGCGCGAAATGGACATGCTGCTCACCGCCGGCGAGCGCATCTCCAACTCGCTGGTCGCCATGGCGGTGCACGCACTCGGGGAGAAGGTGCAGTCGTTCACCGGCTCGCAGGCCGGCGTGATCACCACCGAGCGCCACGGCAACGCCCGCATCCTGGAGGTCACCCCGGGGCGCGTGCAGGAAGCTGTGGACGAGGGCAACATCGCCATCGTCGCCGGCTTCCAGGGCGTGAACCGTGAAACGAAGGACGTGACCACGCTCGGCCGCGGCGGCTCCGACACCACCGCCGTCGCGCTCGCCGCCGCGATGGGTGCCGACGAGTGCGAGATCTACTCGGATGTCGACGGCATCTACACCGCCGACCCGCGCATCGTCACCGACGCCCGCAAACTGGACACGCTCTGCTTCGAGGAGATGCTCGAATTAGCCGCGTCCGGTTCGAAGATTCTCGTCCTGCGCAGCGTGGAGTACGCCCGCGCGTTCAACGTGCCTTTGCGGGTGCGATCGTCGTATAGCAACGAAACCGGCACCCTGGTCGCCGGAGCATTGGAGGATATCCCCATGGAAGAAGCAGTACTGACCGGTGTTGCCACCGACGACTCGGAGGCGAAGATCACCATCCTCGGCATCACCGACACCGTCGGCGAGGCCGCCAAGGTCTTCCGCGCGCTCGCAGAGGCGGAGGTGAACATCGACATGGTGATCCAGAACATCTCCAGCTCGCACAACAACAAGACCGACATCACCTTCACCCTGCCGAAGGCCAACGGCGCGGCGACGATGGAACTGCTGCGCGCCATGCAGGTCAACGAGGGCTGGGAAGACGTCACGTACGACGACGAGATCGGCAAGGTCTCCCTCGTCGGCGCAGGCATGAAGTCGCACCCGGGGGTCACGGCCGACTTCTGCGACGCGCTGCGCGACGCAGGCATCAACATCGAGATGATCACCACCTCGGAGATCCGCATCACCGCCGTGGTGCGCCAGGCCGACATGGCCGAAGCGGCACGCGCAATCCACACGAAGTTCGACCTCGGCGGCGACGAGCCGGCCGTGGTCTACGCAGGTACCGGACGCTAAGGAGTTATTCATGACCACCCTCGCAGTCGTCGGCGCCACCGGCCAGGTCGGCCGCGTGATGCGCGACATTCTCGCAGAGCGCAACTTCCCCGCGGACAAGGTGCGCTTCTTCGCTTCGCCGCGCTCCGCCGGCACAACGCTGGAATTCCGCGGCGAGCAGATCACCGTCGAGGACCTCACCCAAGTCACCGAGGAGTCCGTCAACGACGTCGACATCGCCCTGTTCTCCGCCGGCGGGTCCACCTCGCGCGAGTGGGCGCCGGTGTTCGCCGCCGCGGGCGCAACCGTGGTGGACAACTCCTCGGCGTGGCGCAAGGACACGGAAGTCCCGCTGGTCGTCTCCGAGGTCAACCCGGACACCGTGAAGGACCTGCCGAAGGGCATCATCGCGAACCCGAACTGCACCACCATGGCCGCGATGCCGGTGCTCAAGCCGCTTCACGACGACGCCGGCCTGCGCACCCTACGCGTCGCCTCCTACCAGGCCGTCTCTGGCTCTGGCCTGGCCGGCGTCGAGGCGCTGGCTACCCAGGTGGAGGAACTGGGGGATCCGCGTGGGCTGGTGCGGGATGGTGTCGTCGATAAGCATGGCGACCTGGGCCCGTACGTCGCGCCGATCGCGTTCAACGCGCTGCCGCTGGCGGGTGCGCTTGTCGACGACGGCTCGCTCGAAACTGACGAAGAGCAGAAGCTGCGCAACGAGTCCCGCCGCATCCTGGACATCCCGGAGTTGAAGGTTGCGGGCACGTGCGTGCGCATCCCGGTGTTCACCGGCCACACGATGGTGGTGCACGCCGAGTTCGACCGCGAGATCACCCCGGAGCGTGCCGCGGAGATCCTCGAAGCCGCGCCGGGCGTGCGCGTGGTGGACGTGCCGACGCCGCGTGAAGCGACCGGCATTGACGACTCCCTTGTCGGCCGCATCCGCCAGGACCAATCGGTGGACGGCGGCCGCGGGCTGGTGTTCGTCGTCGCTGGCGACAACCTGCGCAAGGGCGCGGCGCTGAACACGATCCAGATCGCCGAACTGCTCGTCTAGGTACACGAAAAAGTGCCTCCACCGCGCGGTGGAGGCGCATTTTTTATGCGCGGGTTAGATGCGGGTTGAGCCGCCTTCTTCCTTTTCGCGCTCGGCGGCTTCTTCGGCTTCCTCTGCGGCGATCATGTCGTCGACAGTGTGGTCGTTCCACGGCTCGTCCGGGTTCTTCTTGTACTCCTCGGCCGTGACCGGCTCGGTGTAGGAGACGTAGACCAGGTCGGAGGGGTTGTCTAGGTCCTCCATGTCGAAGTCGGATTCCTCGTCTTCGGAGAGTTCCTGGGAGATCTCCTCCTCGAGCGCCTCGACGAGTTCGTCTTCGTCCACGTTGGACTTGGAGGTGATGTAGTCGAGTTCGCGCTCGTCGTTCTTGGTGAAGCGCTCCGACGGGTCCAGGCGCTTGCGCGTGAGCTCAAGCGCACGGCGGCGACGGTCGCCCTCCTTGCGCAGCTTCGGAATAGCGCGCAGCCACGCGGCCGTCATGACGACGATGAGCAGCAGGCCCAGGTAGCCCAGGATCGGGTAGACCGTGGACACCAGCTGCTGGAAGCCAACGAAGGACAGCACGAAACCGATGACGCACGCGGAGATGAAAATCAGGCGGAACTTGTCTTCGCGGCCGCGGGAGAGGCGCTTGCCCAGGGCGAAGAACATACCCAGCGACGTGGCGAAAATCATGCCGAAGATGACCAGCGACATGATCAGGCCCAGTGTCGGATTGATGTCGGTGATCAGGGTAAGAAGCGGCATGTCCTGGCCCTCGACGGTCTCGATCTTGACCAAAAGCGCCAGCACCAGCAGCATCAGCATGACCAGGTAGCCCAGGCCGCCGAACAGGCCGCCGAGGCCGGCGGCGCGGGTATCCAGCTGGTTGCCGCCGATCACCAGCGCCATGGAGACGACGCACATGACGTTCAGGCCGGTGTAGTTCAGGGCAGAAATCCACCAGTTGGGCAGCGAGGAGTCGACGTTCGCGGCGGCTGCGTTGAGCGCGTCCCAGTCGGGCTGACCGTTGATCAACGTCCAGCCGCAACCGATGATGACGAACGCGAGCAGGAACGGCGTGAGCGCGCCGATCGCGCCGGTGACCTTATCCACGTCGAGCATGCCGAAGCCGATGGTGGCGGCGAGCATGAGCACGGCGCCGATCCATACGGGCAGCCCAAACTGCTGGTTCAGGTTCGCGCCCGCACCGGCAAACATGACAAAGCCGATGGAAAACAGGGTGACAATCGTGGCGATGTCCAAAATCCAGCCCATCACCTTCGAGGAGATGGAGCCGAGCACCTCCATGTGCTCCTTGGCCTGGAAGAAGGAGCCGAGCTGGAGGATGGTCACGCCGGCGATGAGCATGAGCACCGAGCCGAGCACAGCGCCCCAGATGCCCTGGGTGCCGAAGGCCGAGAAGTAAAGCAGCGCCTCTTGGCCCGACGCGAAACCTGCGCCGACGACGGTGCCAATGAAGGCAAATGAAATTAACAGTGCGTTCTTCAACATAGTTAGATCAGTGTATTCTCCGCGCTACTTCGGCTGAATTTCGCTCTCAACGACCCACTTGTGCCGTTTCATGGTCATCTCCGGCGATTCGATGTCCACCATGTACACCGTTTCGTCGGTGGCCGAGTCGATGGTCGCTTCCGCGCCTTCCATGCCGGCCATGTGGTCTGCGGTCATCACGGCGGTGTCGCCGGCGCTGAGTTGCGTGTCGCCGACGCCCTCGAGTTCTTCGTGCACGACCCACTTGTGGTTAGTCACTGGGTCGCCGCCGTCGGTGGGGGTGTAGGACACGGCGTAGGCGGTGGTGTCGTACGCGCCGGAGATGGTTGCAGTGGCGCCGTCCATGCCGGGCATGTGGTCGGCTGTGAGCGTGACTTCGGTGCCCACGGGGTAGGTCGGGTTGGTCGCGTCGGCGATGCCGGCCGGGGCAGGCCCGCCGTCTGCTGGGTGGTCGTGCTCGTCGTGGGCAGCATTGTCGGCAGGGGCGTCGTTGCTTTCCGACGAACACCCAGACACCGCCAGAGCCGTCGCAAGAGTAATCAGTGCCAAAGGTTGAGAAATACGCATGGCTACAACCCTAGCTTTACGGCGCTAATTACTCCCGGCAATGAGGTCGCGCCTGGCGCGTGCTACGCGGGAGCGGATGGTGCCCACGCGCACGCCGGCAATTTTGGCGGCTTCTTCGTAGGTGTAGCCGAGGACTTGGGTGAGGACTAGGGCTTCGCGGCGTTCGGGCGGGAGGTCGTCGAGAAGCGAGCGTGCGTCGATGACATCGCCCCACGTGTTGGGGTTGTCGGGTGAGGGGTCGCGCGCGGCGACGTCTTCGTATTCGGCGGTTGATTTGCGCGGGCGGGCCATGTCGTGGCGCACGGAGTCCACCCACGCGCGGCGCGCGAGTGAAAGGAGCCATGTGCGTGCCGACGACCGCCCTTGGAACCGCGGCAGCGAACCCAGCACGCGCAGATACGTCTCTTGGGTGAGGTCGTCGGCGTGCTGCGGTCCGGCGAGGTGGGCGAGCAGGCGCCACACGTCGTCTTGGGTCAGCCGGATGAATTCGGTGAGCGCGGCTTTATCGCCCCGGCCGGCGCGCAGCGCCAGGTCCGTGACGTAGCCTTCGTCGTGCCTGCTCACAACCTCAAGACATTACCGTTTGTCTGAGACGGTCACGCCGTACAGGGAGCGGCCCATGATGAAGGATGCGACGGAGCCGACGATCCACACCGCGGCGATTGCGATGACGGCGCGGATGAAGTCGTTGAGGTCGAAGCCGGTGGTGGACCAGGAGTAGATCAGCTTCGCGACGATCAGGATCGGAAACGCGATGACCACCAGCGGGCCGAGCAGGTTGACGCGGGTGATCGCGTCGGGGGCGCGCAACTGCAGGATGACAGCGGCGATAACACAGATGGTGGCCAGGATGACCAGGGCTGCGACGGCGATTTCGTATGCGGCCATTAGCGGCGTCCTCTCGAGATGATGCGTGCCATGGAGATGGTGGGGATCACGCCGCAGACAAGGCCGGCGAGGATCGGGATCTCGTAGGCGATGGCGGACGAGTTGAACAGGGTCCACACTAAGAAGATGGCGATCATGCCGTAGAAGATCATGTCGGCCATCACGGCGCGCGACAGTTCGTCCTTGGTCAGGATCACCGCGCCGAGCATGACGAGCAGGCACACCGCCATGACGATGAGGCAGGCCTGCATGATGGTGACAAACATCTAGTCCATCCTTTCTGCGGGCGGGACGGTGTCGTCGTCACGATCGGGTCCGTGGTCGACGTAGGGTTCCCAGGCCACGCTTGCCGGGTCGATGGGGCGCTCGCTTACCGACGGACGCAGGTGCTCTTCCATATCCGCAAGCGAAGCAATGACGTCTTCGGGGTCGGAGCCGAACGCGGCCTGCACGAGCAGGGTGATCGGCCCGCCTGGGGTGATGGGGTGGCGCAGGCCCATCGACAGGGTGCCGGGGGTGGCGGTGATCGAGGTGGTGAACCAGAACACGTCCCAGTCGGTGTTGATGCGCAGCGGGTAGTAGATGACGATCGGCTCGATCTTGGCGGCCGGGTTGAATGCCTTGCCGACGGCGTCGAAGCCGGCGACGAAGATTTCCTTGATCAGCCAGGCGCCGTAGCCGATCCCGTGGATGATGCTTCGCATTAGTTATCGCCTCCGAAAGTGTCGTTGGCTGCCGGGACGCCGATGGGGTCGCTGCCAAGCACGGCGCTGGTGTAGGCGTCGACGTTGAGCAGGTCGTCGACGGCGGTGGTTGTGATCTCCCACATCTGGCCGGCGAAGATGAACATGCCCAGCGAGATGATCATGAGCAGCGCCGACGGCAGCATGAAACTCACGCGCACGTTGAGTGCTTCGGGGTAGTGCTGCATCGGACGGCCCCAGAACACGCGCTGCCACAGGCGCATCATGGACAGCAGCGCGCCGAACGACGCCACGATGATCGCGGTGATCGCCACCCAGGAGCGCCAGTCGCCGGGGGTGGCGGCGGCGAGCACGATGGTGACCTTGCCGAAGATGCCGGAAAACGGCGGGAAACCGACAATGGAGAACGCGCCGGCGACGAACACGGCGGACGTCCACGGGTCGCGGCGGGCGATGCCGGACAGTTTCGCCATGGTGCCGGTGCCGTAGGTCTCCTCGATGGCGCCGGAGTTGAGCACGAGCGCCGCGATGGTGACCATGTGGTGCAGCGTGTACAGAAGGCCGGCGGCCAGGGCGTAGCGGGCGTCGTCGTTAGTGAAGGCGAGCATGATGAGGATGAACGGCATGCCGTTGACCATCTGGTAGGCCAGCACGCGGCGCATCGTGGATTCGGCCAGGCCCGCGTAACCGCCGATGATCATGGAGATGACCATGACGATGATCAGCAGCGTGTTCCACCGCGGGTCCATGTCGAACATGATCACCCAGATGCGGAAGAGCATGTAGACGGCGACCTTGGTGTGCAGGCCGGAAAACAGGCCCATCACGGCGGCGGACGTCGACGGGTAGGTGCGCGGCAGCCAGGTGTAGACGGGGAACACGCCGGCCTTCGCGGCGATCGCGATGACGACGATGCCGGTGGCCACCGTGGCCGGCCCGTTGCCCGCGGCGACACCCTGCAGGGAGGCGAGGTTGACCGCGCCGGTCACGGCGTAGAGGTAGCCCACGCCGAGCAAGAGCATTGTCGACGCCGCTAGGTTGACCAGCACGAACATGCGTGCCGACAACAGGCGGTGGCGGGTGCCCGACATGGCGATCAGGCCGTACGACGGCAGGAGGCAGACCTCGATCATGACGAAGAAGTTGAACAGGTCGGCCGTGAGCAGCGCGCCGGAAACACCGGTGACGAGCACCAGCGACAGCGGGGTGTAGAACCGCGCCTGGGTTTCGCCGACGTTGATGGCGAACCAGTTGGACATGAGTGCAACCAGCATGGTGGTCACGATCATCACCGCGGAGAACGCGTCCGCGGCATAGGAGATGCCCACCCCGCCCTGGTACAGGCCGATGACGTGGCTGATCGTGCCGTGCTCGGCGGTGTAGGTGTAGAGCCACACGCCGAGGGCCAGGTTGATCGCCGGGATGAGCAGGGCGAGGGTGTCGTTGAGTTTCTTCCAGGGGCTCAACGCCGTGACCGCGGAGACGATCAGTGGCAGCGCCACGAAGACGGGGAGGATTGCGTCGACTGCCATTAGTCCTTCACCTTCAGATCGTCGTTAGTGACTTTGCGGATCTCGCGTGCACGCATCTCTTCCAGCTTCTTGGGGTTGAGTCGCGCGTTGCGGCCGGCGGTCGACAGCGCGGACGGGCTGAGCCGCATCTTGGAGTAGCCGGCGTCGGTGCCGGTGGGCTGCTCGGCGGTGTCGTCGTTACGCCCGAGCGATGCGAGCATGAGCAGGATCGTGGTGGTGGCCATCGCGATGACGATGGCGGTGAGCACGAACGCCTGGGGGAGCGGATCGCCCATGTCCTCGAACGGTACGCGCGACGGGAAGGCCTCGCCGCGCCACGCGCCGACACCGGCGGCGAGCAGGGTGAGGTTCGTGGCGTGGCCGAACAAGGACATGCCGAAGACGATGCGCACCATACCGCGCTGCAGCACCAGGTAGACCGATCCCGCGACGAGGACTGCGATGGTAAGTGCCATGACCATGGGTTAGGGCTCCTTCGTGATAACCGGTTGCGGGTCGTGCGCCGGGTTGATCGGTTCGGGGTGGGCGTCCACCGGGTTTTCCGGCGGCAGCGGCTCGGGGATGCTCGGCAGCGGGTTTTCGGCCTCGTCGCGCGAGTAGTCCAAATCCGACAGGTCGGCGCCGGGGCGCAGGTAGCCGCCGAGCGCGTTGATTGCGGCGGTAACCATGCCGAGCACGGCGAGGTAGATGCCGAAGTCGAAGATCAGCGAGGTGGTCAGGTGCTCGCCGGCGATCTCGCCGTGGATGGCGTACATGAACCCGCCTTCGATGAAGCCGAGGAAGCCGGACGCGATGGCAATGATGATGCCCCAGCCAATCAGGCGGATCGGGGTAAAGTTTTCTACCACGTCCGCGTCGGAGCCGCGCGCCAGGTAGTTCAGGGCGAACGCGGTGGCGAGCACGAGCGCTGCGACGAAGCCGCCGCCGGGCGCGGTGTGGCCGCGGAAGAAGATGAGCACGGATAGCACGATCAAGACCGGCACCACGAGGGCGGAGGCCTTGCGCAGCGGGATGGAGTTGAGCTGCGACTGGCCGAACGGGCGCGGGCGTGTGCCGGCCTCGAACACGTGGCGCGGCACGGAGGACACGACCGCGGCAATGACCACGGCGGCCATGCCGAGCACGGAGAGTTCGCCGAGGGTATCGAAGCCACGGAACTCCACGATGATCACCGCGACGATGTTATCCGCGCCGGTGACCTCGCCGCCTTCGGTGAGGTACCACTCGGCGAGTTCGGAACGCCCGCGGCGGCCGGTGAGACCGTACACGCCGAAGAAGGCGACCAGGCCGGCCAGCAACGCGAAGACAGCAGCGAGTGCTTTACGACGAGGCTTCGTCTCCGGGAACATCCGCGGCTGGAAGCGCAGCACGAGGAGGATGACCACGACGGTGAGCGACTCGACGAGTAACTGGGTCAGCGCCACGTCCGGCGCGCCGAGCATGAACATCTGCAGCGTCATGCCCACGCCGACGGTGCCGAGCAGTACCGCGGAGGCGAGGCGGGAGCGGGTGAACACCATGCCGAGGACCGACATGGCGATGATGGCGAACGGGATGAGGTCCCACCACACGTCGATGCCCTCGGCGCGCGGTGCCGGGGTCACACCGTCGATGCCGTCGGAAAACAGCAGGACGGTCAATCCCATGCCCACCACGGAAGCTAGCAGCGGGAAGAGATGGCGCGACGGGTTGAAGCCGTCCGACAGGGAGCCGAGCTGCTTGCCAAACTCGGACATGCCGCGGGTGGTCCAGGACAGCACCTCGGGGCCGTTGGCCGGCAACAATTCCTTGTTGCGCAGGGCCTCGAAGACCGGCTTGCGCACGAAGATGAACGCGATGCCGGCGACCAGCACGAGCAGGGACACGATAAACGGCGGGGTGACGCCGTGCCACAACGCGAGGTGGGTTTCGAAGGTGTCGTCGCCGGTGATCGCGCGCACGCCTGCGGAGACCGGGTTGTCCACCCAGAACAGCATGAACGGAAGGACGACGGACATCCAGCCCGGCAGTGCGGCCGGCAGCCACAGCGCGACCGGGGCCTCGTGGACGCCCGACATATCCTTCGGGCCGTCGACAAACGCGCCGAAGACGATCTTCAGCGAGTACAGGAAGGTGAGGAACGCCGCGAAACCGGCGACGATGAGCAGCACCATGCCGTAGGGGGTCTCGTGGAAGGCGTCCAGGATGGATTCCTTGGACACGAAGCCGAACAGCGGTGGCACCGCGGCCATAGAGGCGGCGGCGACGGCGGTGGAGACAAACGTGAACGGCATCTTGTCGTAAAGCTTGCCCAGGCGACGCATGTCGCGGGTGCCGGCCTCGTGGTCGACAACACCGATGAGCATGAACAGCGAGGACTTGAACAGCGCGTGCGCGAGCGTGTGGGTCAGTGCGGCGGCCAGGCCAAGCGGAGAGCCCACGCCGATGGCGGCGACGATCCAGCCCAGGTGGGACACGGTGGAGTACGCGGTCAGGTGCTTCAGGTCGGTCTTCGTGATGGCGAAGGTGGCCGACATAATCGCGGTGAACAAGCCGAAAACGACCAGCACGACGTTCCAGGCGGCGACGTCGCTAAAGATCGTCGAGAAGCGCAGCAGCACGTAGATGCCGGCTTTGACCACGGCCGCGGCGTGGAGGAACGCGGAGACCGGCGTGGCGGCTGCCATCGCCTCCGGCAGCCAGAAGTGGAACGGGAACTGCGCGGCCTTGGTGAAAGCGGAAAACGCGATCAGCAGCGCCACCACGACGGTGACGCGGTTGTCGCCCCACACGTCCGAGGCGAGGATCTCTGCGAGGTGCGTCGTGCCCGCCTGCACCGACGCGACCGCAAGGCCCGCCAGTAGAGTCAGACCACCGAAGAAGGTGAGGATGAGCGTGCGGTAGGAGCCGGCCTCGCCGGACGAGCCGGAGCGCGCGATGAGCATGAACGACGCGATGGAGACGAGCTCCCAGGCGATGAAGAGGAGCACGGTGTCGTCGGCAAGCACAAGCAACAGCACGGACAGCGTGAACGCGGTCATGATGGTGTAGAAACTCGTGTTGCCGTCGCGCTTCGGCAGGTAGGCGGCGGAGTAGAGGAACACGACACCGCCGATGACCAGGGCGAGGAGTGCGAAGAAGATGCCGAGGCCATCGGCACGCAACGCGAAGTCGATCGACGTGCCTGTGCCCATCACATCGTGTGCCCACGTGCGAGTCCAGGTGAGGTCTGTGCCCTGGGCGACGGAAGTAAATTTCGAGCCCAGCACGGCCGCGGCGGCGAAAAGAAGCGCCGCGAGCGGGTACCCGGCCTTCCTGTCTATGGCGCGCACCAGCACCGGGGAAAGCACCACCGTTGCTGCCACGAGCCCGATGACAAGGGGAAGAGTCATGGTGAACCCTTTTCAATGCATTTTTGGGGGATTTGTACGGAACGCTAAAGACAGTATCAATACATGGGGGATGGCTCTAACCCTACGAAGGCGGTGGGCGGTGCGCCTCCCGCAGGGCAACGCAGGTGAGTGCTAAGAACAGTCCCATGAAATCGGGCAATGCTCTGCGGTTGGTGTGCGCCTTACTGGCGCTTGTGGTCGGCGCGTTTTTGCCGATGAGTCCCGCGTCCACGTGGGCGAACGCGGCGCGGGATTCGGAGGTCTCCGGCGCCCCGCAAGTGGGCCCGGACAATCTTGGCGACGCACGCCGGGCCGCAGGCGAGGCCGGCCAGCAGGCGAAGGTGCTCGAGGAGGGGGCAAGCCAGCTTGCCGATGGCATCGGGGAGGCCCAAGAGCAGACCCAGCAGCTTATCGACGCCCTCACGGCCGCCCAGACTGGCTCCCAGCAACTTTCCGACGGCATGGTCCAGCTCCAGGCGGGCACTGGCCAACTTGGGGCCGGCGCGACCCAGCTGGCAGACTCCATCGGGGAGGTCGTTGGCCAGGTCACCGGCTTCGAGGCCGTGCGCGGCCAGGTGGTCGGCGCGATCGACCGGACCCTCGAAGAGCTCAAGGATGCGAAGGATCCGGAGGCAGTCCAGGCCCGAGAATCCCTGCGAGGGCTGCGGGAGCAAGCACAGACCGCTCAGTTGCCGCCGGATGTTGTGACGAAGATGAACCAGCTTCGCGACGGCTCACGCGACCTCGCCAACCAGCTTGCCGTACCCGGCTACGAGTTTCACGACGGAATATATACAGCCACAAACGGCTCAGCTGAGCTTGCGCGCGGGTTGGCGGAGCTGCAATCGCAAACCTCGCAGGCGACAGGTGGCATCGACGAACTCGTTGCCGGCGTGGGCAAGATCGACCACATGGCCGGGCTCAACGCCGAGAAGGTTTCCGCGGTACGCGCAGCGCTGCCGGTGCCAGCAGTAGCGCAGAATGCGCAGGAGGGCGAGGACTCCGGCTCCACTCTCGCTCCAGTGGCCGCGATGCTGCTTGCGGTGCTTGCGGTATTCGGTGGCACAGCGTTGGCGGTTGCGGCGTGGTTTGCTGCAGGTAGGCGTTGGTGGATATTCGGGGTGGGTTCAACTCTTATCGCATGTGCCGGCGCGATTCTCGCGTGGGTGCTGGGGTCTGGGCTGGACCTCAGCGCGACGCTGTTAGTTTTCGCTGGAATGCTCGGGGGAACCCTGGCTTCCTCCGGTCTGGCGTACGTGTTACTCCTGCTGCTCCCGGCAGGTGTCGGTATGGCAATGGCGGGGGTGTTGTCGGTTGTCCAGGCTGCGCTCGTCGGGTGGGTGTGGCGGACTGCCACCACCAGTGGGGTACCAGCAACGCTGGTGGCGATCTCTCAGGCCACGCCAATGCACTGGGCCACGACGGTGATTTCTGCGGCCGGAAACGGAGGGGATTACCGGAGTGTGGTTTCGGCGTTCCTGCTCAGCGCGATGCTCACCGCAGCGGGTTTAGCAGGCTCGAAGGGTCGCGAGTAGGCGGAAAAATCTTTTTGGCGCGTGTAGCCAAACATCGCTAAGATGTGATGTTAACTATCGCCAGCCGCTTATCGACGGCTCGAGGCATCGCTACGTAAGGAGCTCACGTGCCCAAAAACGACCGCGCATTTAGCGCCCGCCGTTCCGGCGTCATTATTACATCCACCATCGCGCTCGCCCTCGGCGGCGCGGCAATCGTGGCGCCGTCCACCGCCGCAGCTGAGAACGTCCGCTACACCGACACGCAAGAACCTGTCGAGCCGAAGCAGTCCGAGCTCAACAGCACGGCGTTGACCTGTGGCGCCACGCTCACTGACACTGATTCGTCGAACTCGGGCCTCAGCTACGAGCGGCGTGTGCCGGGCATGGCAAACGGTACGGACCGCAACTTCGGCCTCCAGGTCACGGCGGACACCTCCGGCGAGCGCACGTTCAACTTCTTGAATGTCGTCGACGGCCCGAATAACCCCCCGATTTCGGGCAGAACGGTAACACTTCCCCCGCTGCAGCCGGGCGACACGATCGGACCCTCCGCGACGGGGACCGTGAACTACGTCGAGGACGTGCCCGATATGGTCATCAAACCGCCGGCACGCGGCGAGACGGCCCGGAAGTTCAGAGCGGATATGGATCTCACCGAGGGCCAGGTGGATCAGATCGCCAACGATGGCATGACCATCGGGTGGAAGGGCCAGTACAACGATGACTGGAAGGCAGATTACGGCTACTTCTTCTCCAAGAGTGGCGAATTTTTAGTCAACGGCGTTGTCAACCCGTGGCCGAGCGAGAACGCCGACTGCTCCCCGATCACCATTGATTGGGCTGACCAGCTGGATACCGACAACTTCGAAGCCACGGTAATCCAGCCGGGTGAGACCGTGAGGGTCGGTACCGTCTCCGCGGACGAGGATTCCGTCGAGCGCCTCCGCTTCATCGCGAAGGATCCCGACGGCAATGAGGTCCCGGGTGAGATCACCCGCGAGGGCAACGACATCTACTGGACGATGGCGGACTACATCGAGGGCCAGCCCGCATACACGCAGACCGACAAGCTCAAGTTCGAGATGATCGCGATGCCGCGCAACTTGGAGGGGTTGAAGGATGCTGCCGAAGCCAACGGTAGCCTGCGAGATACGGTTTATGACTCCAGCCTCGCGCCCAAGCGATACACTTCGCCCGAGACCATCTCGACGAACACCTTCGACATCGACGATGCGAAGAATCACGACCCGAACTACGACTCCCGCCAGCAGAACATCACTTCTGGTGTTGCGAACAATGCTCCGACCGAGGGGCGCCAAACCCGCACCTTCACCAACGTCGCGGACTCCAACGGCGACACGCTCACAGACCTGGTGAATAAGTACAACGCGGAAATCGAGCTCGACGACTCGAACGTCTATGAGGGCTGGGACGCGTACTTCCGTGATCCGGATAACGGCGACTACACCGTGGTCGTCGAATCCCCCGCGGGTACTGATGCACGCCCGGGCAGCTTCGCACAGCCGATTGTGAAGGTGACGTACTCCAACGGCACGCAGGACATCATTCCGCTGCTGGTCATCGTGGACCCGAACAACACCCAGACCACTGACGTGGTCTACCCGCCTGAGACCATCCGTGGAATCATCGGCGCGACTATGACGTCGCCAGCGCCGACGCTCAAGCGTGTGATCGGCAAGAACCAAAAGCCGGTTAAGCCTGCGTCCTACACGGTTGACCCGGCCACTGTGCCTGCAGGGTGGACCATCAACGTAGCCGGAGACGGCACCGTGACCGCGACTTCGCCCGAAGGTGCGGCGGCGGGCGACATGGCCCGCCCGAAGATCACCGCGACCTACCCGGACGGCACCGTCGACGAGCGCGAGCTAACCTTCCTGGTCGGCGACGACGCCTCTCTGAACAGCCCGTCGTACCCGGTGAAGGTGACGAAACCGGGTGAACCTGTGAGCCGCCAGATCCAGGACGCCCCCGAGGGCGTCACCTTCACCCTGGACAGCGACGAGGTTGACGGCTGGACCTACTCCATCGACCCGACCGGCGCCGTCACCGTCACCCCGCCCGCTGACGCGCAGGGCGGCGACCGGAAGGCGAACACCGTGACGGTGACCTACCCGGATGGCACCACCGACGTCGTGCCGGTGGATACCGTTGTCGCTCACTCCTTCAACTACGAGGCGGAACCGCACTACCCGCCGGAAACCGCGTACCCGGGTGAGCAAATCACCTCCCCGCTGAGCGTGGATAAACCGGACGAAGTCGGATACGCCGCACAGAAGCCGTTCGTCATCGATCCGGGCGCCAACTTCACCGCTACCGGTGAGAACAACGAGTTCGGCAACCCGACCTACAAGGTCTCGACCCAGAACGGCGAATGGACAGTCAGCCTGGACGATGAGGGCAACGTCATCTCCGAGATCCCGGAGACCGCGAAGGACGGTGACACTGTCTCCGTTAAGGTGCAGGTGACCTACGAAGACGGCTCCGCCGACGAGACCGAGGCTGTGGTCAACGTGAAGCGGTCGACCCGACCGATCCCGTTTGACGTGGAATACGTCTACGACGACACAATTCCCGCCGGCGAGTACAAGGTCGTTACCGAGGGCGTTGCCGGCGAGGAATATCAACAGCGCGACGGCACCTGGAAGCGCACCGCGGAGCCGACCAACGAGGTCGTACACGTAGGCATCAAGCCCGCCGAGGCGACGTCCAACGTGACTTGGACCGCCCCGATTCCGTACAGCACAATCATTAGCCCGAACCCGGAACTCGCACCGGGTGAGACCAAGGTTGTGCAGCAGGGCGCCGCCGGTGAGCGCACTTACACCGCTATCTTCCGCTCCGTCGGTGATGAGTCGTACGTTGTCCAGTCGACCGACACGAAGGATCCGGTCCAGGAAAAAATCGAGTACGGCCCGCGCCTGGACGAGCAAGAGCTGGTCACTGAGACCACGCGAAAGATCCCGTTCGAGACGCAGATCATTCCGGACGACACGTTGGCGGCGGGTACGCAGGTCGTCGATAAGCAGGGCGTCGTCGGCGAAGAAACCGTGACCTCGAAGCAGAAGCTTGTCGACGGCAAGCCCTCCGGTGACCCGGTGGTCGAGACCACCATCGTGACCCAGAAAGAGGATGCTGTCATCCGTGTGGGCACGAAGACCGAGGGGTCGAACACGGTAGAGCACACGGAGCCGGTGCCGTATGAGACGAAGGTTGAGTACGACCCGGAGATGCCGGCTGGCACCTATGAGGTTGTGACGCCGGGTAAGGCTGGCGAGAAGACCGTCAAGGTGACTCAGACCATCGTCAACAGCGAGGTCACCGACACACAGCGTGAGGAGACGGTGACCTCCCAGCCGACCACCGAGGTGATCAAGGTCGGCACCAAGCAGGCGACTGCGACCGACAAGGTGGAGTGGACGGAGCCGATTCCGTTCTCCACGGTGGTGCGCCCGAACCCGGATTTGAAGCCGGGTGAGGTTGTGACCGTGCAGGAGGGTGTCAACGGCGAGGCGACGTACACCGCGACGTTTGAGGGCACCAACGGCCAGGCCGCGGTGAAGGAGTCGAAGGACCGCACCGAGCCGACCGACAAGATTGTCGAGTACGGTCCGACAATTGCGGACCAGACGCTGACCAGCACCACGACAAACCCGGTGCCGTTCAACACGACGTTTGTGGCGGATCCGACGCTGCCGGCGGGTGAGCAAGTCGTCGATAAGCAGGGCGAGAACGGTGTGGACACCGTGACTGCGACGCAGGAGATCAAGGACGGCAAGCCGGTTGGCAAGCCGACGATCACAACCGAGCGCACCAAGGAGCCGGTTGACGCGGTTGTTCGTGTGGGCACGAAGACCGAGGGCCAGACTGTGCACTCGGTTGAGACCGTGATTCCGTTCGAGGTTGAGGTTGTGTACGACCCAACCCTTGCCCCGGGCGAGCAGAAGGTGACTCAGGAGGGTGTTCCGGGTACCAAGAAGGTGACGGTTACGCAGCCGGTTGTGAACAGCCAGCCGAGCGGTGAGGCCACCACTACCGAGGAGACGGTGAAGGAGCCGACCAAGAAAATCATCGCGGTTGGTACCAAGCCTGCTGAGGCCTCCAACCAGGTGACCTGGACTGTTGACACTCCGTACAACACCGTCGTACGCCCGAACCCAGAGCTGAAGCCGGGTGAGGTGAAGACCGTCCAAGAGGGCGAGTACGGCGAGAAGAAGTACACCGCTGACTTTAAGTCGGTCGGTGCGGATTCCACCGTGACGCCGACGGAAGAGCAGACCAAGGCTCCGAAGGACCAGATCATCGAGTACGGTCCGACGATCGATGACCAGACGCTGACGTCGACGACGACGAACCCGGTGCCGTTCAACACCACGTTTGTGGCGGATCCGACGTTGGCTGCGGGTGAGCAGGTCGTCGATAAGCAGGGCGAGAACGGTGTCGACACGATCACCTCTGTCCAGGAGATCAAGGACGGCAAGCCTGTTGGCGAGCCTAAGGTGACCACTGAGCGCACCAAGGAGCCGGTTGACGCGGTTGTTCGTGTGGGCACGAAGACCGACAGCACTAACGCTTTCGAGTACACCGAGCCGGTCCCGTACGAGACGAAGATCGAGTACGACCCGACGCTTGCGGCTGGCGAGTACAAGGTTGTGACACCGGGTAAGGCTGGTGAGAAGACCGTCAAGGTGACCCAGACCATCGTCAACAGTGAGGTCACTGACACCCAGCGTGAAGAGAACGTGTCCACGCAGCCGACCACCGAGGTGATCAAGGTTGGCACGAAGCAGGCAACTGCTACCGACAAGGTGGAGTGGACTGAGCCGATTCCGTTCTCCACGGTCGTGCGCCCGAACCCGGATCTGAAGCCGGGCGAGGTTGTGACTGTCCAGGAGGGCGTCAACGGCGAGGCGACCTACACCGCGACGTTTGAGGGCACCAACGGCCAGGCCACGGTGACTGAGTCGAAGGACCGCACTGAGCCAACGCAGCAGATCATCGAGTACGGTCCGTCGATCGATGACCAGACGCTGACCACCACGACGACGAACCCGGTTCCGTTCAACACCACCTTCGTGGCTGACCCGAACTTGCCGGTTGGCCAGCAGAAGGTTGAGAAGCAGGGCGAGAACGGTGTCGACACGATCACCTCTGTCCAGGAGATCAAGGACGGCAAGCCGGTTGGCGAGCCGAAGGTGACCACTGAGCGCACCAAGGAGCCGGTCGACGCGGTTGTTCGTGTGGGCACAAAGACCGAGGGCCAGACTGTGAACTCGGTTGAGACCGTGATTCCGTTCGAGGTTGAGGTTGTGTACGACCCAACCCTTGCCCCGGGCGAGCAGAAGGTGACTCAGGAGGGTGTTCCGGGTACTAAGAAGGTGACGGTTACGCAGCCGGTTGTGAACAGCCAGCCGGACGGTGAGGCCACCACTACCGAGGAGATTGTGAAGGAGCCGACCAAGAAGATCATCGCGGTTGGTACCAAACCTGCTGAGGCCTCCAGCCAGGTGACCTGGACTGTTGACACTCCGTACAACACCGTCGTTCGCCCGAACACAGAGCTGAAGCCGGGCGAGGTGAAGACCGTCCAAGAGGGCGAGTACGGCGAGAAGAAGTACACCGCTGACTTTAAGTCGGTCGGTGCGGATTCCACCGTGACGCCGACGGAAGAGCAGACCAAGGCTCCGAAGGACCAGATCATCGAGTACGGTCCGACGATCGATGACCAGACGCTGACGTCGACGACGACGAACCCGGTGCCGTTCAACACCACGTTTGTGGCGGATCCGACGTTGGCTGCGGGTGAGCAGGTCGTCGATAAGCAGGGCGAGAACGGTGTCGACACGATCACCTCTGTCCAGGAGATCAAGGACGGCAAGCCTGTTGGCGAGCCTAAGGTGACCACTGAGCGCACCAAGGAGCCGGTTGACGCGGTTGTTCGTGTGGGCACGAAGACCGACAGCACTAACGCTTTCGAGTACACCGAGCCGGTCCCGTACGAGACGAAGATCGAGTACGACCCGACGCTTGCGGCTGGCGAGTACAAGGTTGTGACACCGGGTAAGGCTGGTGAGAAGACCGTCAAGGTGACCCAGACCATCGTCAACAGTGAGGTCACTGACACCCAGCGTGAAGAGAACGTGTCCACGCAGCCGACCACCGAGGTGATCAAGGTTGGCACCAAGCAGGCGACTGCGACCGACAAGGTCGAGTGGAAGGAGCCGATTCCGTTCTCCACGGTCGTGCGCCCGAACCCGGATCTGAAGCCGGGCGAGGTTGTGACTGTCCAGGAGGGCGTCAACGGCGAGGCGACCTACACCGCGACGTTTGAGGGCACTAACGGCCAGGCCACGGTGACCGAGTCGAAGGACCGCACTGAGCCGACTGACAAGATTGTCGAGTACGGCCCGGGTGCCGATGACGCTAATCTGATCTCGGTAGTCAACCGACCAGTGCCGTTTGAGACCACAGTGATTTTGGATGAAACACTGCCGGTGGGTGAGCAGGTCGTCGAAAAGCAAGGCGTGCTCGGTGAGGAAAAGGTAACCACCACCCGCGAGCTGATTGACGGCAAGCTGACTGAGCCGAAGGTCACAACCGAGCGCACCAAGGAGCCGGTCAACGCGGTAATCCGCGTGGGCACCAAGGTTGAGGCACCGAAGTCGACATCCACGGATGTTGAGGTCCCGCAAAAGACTGAGGTCATCTTCGATACCTCACTTGAGCCCGGCCAGGAAGAAGTTGTCTCCGAGGGCGAGCCGGGACTGCTGCGTGTAACGACTGTCAATGGTGCGACCAGCATGGAGACTGTGCGGGAAGCGAAGCCGCGCATTATTCGCGTCGGCGCGAAGGAAGGCGAGAAGCCGACCTGGAACGAGATGATCCCGTTCGGTGTAATCACCCGCGAAAACCCGAAGCTGCCGGCAGGCACGCACAAGCGGGTCGTCGAGGGTAAGGCTGGTCTCGCACGCCACGTGGGCGATGAGGTTGAGATCCTCAGGCCCGCAACCGACGAGGTCATCGAGGTTGGCACCGGCATCGTCAATGGCGAGCTGCGCGACACCACCGTGACCCCGGTCGAGTTCGAAGTCGAGTTCTTGGAGGACGATAGCCTTCCGGTCGGCGCGTACGTAGTGCAGCAGCAGGGCGTTTTCGGTGAGACTCGCACGACGAAGTCTTGGACCTTTGAGAACGGGCAAAAGCAGGGCGAGCCCCGCGAATCGACCGAGCAGACCAAGACGCCACAGAACATGATCGTCCGTGTGGGCACCAAGGTAAGCAGCCCGGCGCCGTCCTACGATCCGCGCCTGGTGAACGTGGGCAACTCCGTTACGGCTGAGATCAATTCCGGCCACAATGAGAGCAACGCTTACGAACTCGGTGGCGAGGTGCCGGAGGGCTGGACTGTCGAGGTCGACCCGGAGACGGGCGCCGTCACCGCGACGCCGCCGGCTACCGCCAAGTCTGGCGAGACCGTACAGATCCCGGTGCGCGTGACAACGCCGACCGGAGAGTCCTACGTGGTGAACGCCGTGGTGGGCGTGCTCGAAGGCGCGAAGACGGAAGATCCTGGCACGGACCCGGAGCCGGACCAGCCTGCTCCGAAGCCGGACGGGGGCACTGCGGACGACGCCGCCGGTTCGTCGGATAAGGCGAATCGCTGCGTGACCAACGCGTTTGCGAAGAACAGCCCGATCTTGTGGCTGCTGCCGGTCGGCATCCTTGCCGGCATTGGCTACGGCGTGAACGAGGCGTTCGGTCCACAGATTCAGCAGGCTTCGGCAGAGCTGAACCGTCGCTTCCATGAGTCCATGCCGGACCTTGGTTTCGGCCACGGCCGAAACAACCCGCAGCCGGAGTGGGCACGCGAACTGCAGATGAGGGCTGACGCAGTCAACCGTCAGTTCGCCACCTACGGCGAGCAGCTGCGTCCGCTGGGCATCGCGCTCGGCGCCGTCGCAGCAATCAGCCTGACCGGCGTGCTCATCGCACAGGCATGTCAGGAAGAGGGCTTCGACAACGGCATGACCGTGCTCGGCTCGACGGAGCGTGTGACGTCCTCGGGCGAGACGGGCTCGTCGTCAAGCAAGGGCTCCTCGGAGAACGCAGGTTCCTCCAGCAAGTAGTCTGAGCGCGTAAGCGAAGGGCGGTACCCGGTTGGGTGCCGTCCTTTTCGCATCTGGGAAGCCGTTACCTAAAATTCACCTGAGCGTTCCTTATTAGAAATTTGCTGTGTCTAGGGTGTGCATCGGTTCAAAAACCGCTTCATATTCTTCGGCTTCTCGTTATAAGGAACCCAACATGCGTTTCTCGCTAAAAGCAGCTACCGCGGTAGTCAGCGCATCCGCGTTGGCTATGGCGAATCTACCTACTTCCGTCGCGCAGTCGGCGGAACAGTCCTTCAACGGTAAGGACACCTGCATCTCTATCGACTCGAACGGAAACATCGTCGCCCCGCAGCCGGGCGACTGCACCCAGTTTGGCAAGGGCGGCCAGGGCAACACCGACGCCCAGGCGCGCAACGTCATCTTCATCCTGGGCGACGGCATGGGCCACCAGGAGATCACTGCCGCTCGTAACTACCTCAAGGGCGCTAACGGCCGCTTCGAGGGCCTCGACGAGCTGACCGCGGCAGGTGCTTACACGACCTTCGCCATCGGCCAGGACGGCAAGCGTCAGTACGTCACCGACTCCGCGGCGTCCGCAACGGGCTGGTCCACCGGCACGAAGACCTACAACGGCGCGCTGTCCGTGGACATCGCAGGCAAGCCGCACGAGAACCTGCTGGAGATGGCGAAGAACGCCGGTATGCGCACCGGTAACGTCTCCACCGCCGAGATCCAGGATGCGACCCCGGGCGCGTTGCACTCGCACATCTCCAAGCGCGGCTACTACGCACCGTCCGGCGACGCGAAGCCGGTCAAGGGTGCTGAAGCTCGCGAAAATGGCGGTCTCGGCTCCATCTCCGAGCAGATCATCGATACCCGCGCCGACGTCACCCTGGGCGGCGGCCGCAAGTACTTCGACGCTGAGGTTCAGCAGGGTGGCGAGAACCGCAACCCGTTCCTGACCGACAAGAACGACGGTGGCGCCGACTGGGAGGCCGGCAAGTCCGTCCGCGAGAACGCGATTGCCAAGGGTTACCAGGTTGTCGATGACAAGCAGGGCCTGGAGGGCATCACCGTCGCGAACCAGGACCAGCCGGTGCTCGGCCTGTTCCACGACAAGAACATGACCCGCAAGTTCGAGCAGACCGTGCCGGTAAAGTCCGATGGCACCACCGAGCCAGAGGTCTGCAAGGAAGCTGATCGCGGCGACGAGCCGTCCGCAGCTGAAATGACCAAGAAGGCCATTGAGCTTCTCGACGACAAGAGTGCCGACAAGGGCTTCTTCCTCCAGGTCGAGTCCGCATCCATCGACAAGGCAGACCACGCAGCCGACGCCTGCGGCATGATCGGCGAGACCGAGCAGATCGATGAGGTCATCAAGGAAGCTCTCGATTTTGCCAAGGCAGACGGCAACACCATGATCGTTGTCACCGCCGACCACGCGCACACCGCCGAGATCATTCCGGACGGTCGCCCGTCTGTGTCCGCCGTGACCCGCCTGCAGTCCCCGAAGGACGGCGGTGCGGTCATGTCCGTCGGTTTCGGCACCCAGCCGTGGCTGGATGAGAACGGCAACCCGGTCTTTGACAAGAAGGAAAACGGTGAGCCGTTCGACACCCCGAACTTCTCCATGATGCACACCGGCACCCAGGTGCGCATCGCAGGCTTCGGCCCGGGCTCCGAGAACGTCAACGGTCAGCTCGATCAGACCGACGCCTTCTACGCGATGGCGAACGCGCTTGGCCTCAACGGTGGCACCGAGGGTGGACAGAAGCCGTGGAAGATCAACAAGGGCGCCAAGGTTGCTTCCTTGGCGAACCGCTCCAAGGCGAAGCCGGGCGACGAGCTCTGCTACCTCGTCTCCCCAGGCGAGGCCCCGAAGGTCGGCGACTGTGCCCAGTTCGGCACCGAGGGACAGGGCATCGACAACTCCGAGGCCAAGAACGTCGTCCTGCTCATCGGCGACGGCACCGGCGACTCTGAGATCACCGCAGCGCGTAACTACCTCAAGGGCTCCGCGGGCCGCCTCGAGGGCCTTGACGACCTCGACTACACCGGCTACCTCACTACTTTCTCCCTGGACAAGGAGACCGGCCTGCCGAACTACGTCGGTGATTCCGCCGCAACCGGCACCGCATGGAACTCCGGTGTGAAGACCTACAACGGCGCGGTCGGCGTGGACAACGCCGGCAAGCCGGTTGCAACCCTCGGCGAGATCGCAAAGGCCAAGGGCCTGAAGATCGGTAACGTCACCACTGCCGAGATCCAGGACGCCACCCCGGCGGCCTTCGCGGCGCACGCAATCAAGCGTTCCTACTACGCACCGTCCGGCGACAAGAAGGTCGCAGAGGGCGAGCAGCTGCGTGAAAACGGCGGCCTCGGTTCCATCTCCGAGCAGATCGTCGACCTGCGCGCAGACGTCACCCTCGGCGGCGGCCGCAGCTACTTCAACACCGAGGTCGTCCAGGGCGGCCAGTGGGGCGAGAACGGTAACACCTGGACCGCAGGTAAGACTGTCCTGGAAAACGCGAAGGACAATGGCTACCAGGTTGTGACCAACGCCTCCGAGCTCGACGCGATCGCAGAGGCAAACGCCGACAAGCCGGTCCTCGGTCTGTTCTCCGAGGGCAACATGCCGCGCGCGCTGAACCAGTCCATTCCGACCACCGACGGTGGCGACCTCGAGCCAGCCACCTGCGTTGCTAACCCGGAGTTCACCGCTGAGACTCCGCGTCTGGCAGCCATGACCTCCAAGGCGCTCGAGCTGCTGCAGAACGACAACGGCTTCCTGCTCCAGGTCGAGTCCGCATCCCCGGACAAGGCTGACCACCAGGCTGACGCCTGTGGCCTGATCGGCGAGGTCGGCCAGCTCGACGAGGCTGTGAAGGCTGTGCAGGACTGGGTTGAAAAGACCGGCGAAGAGACCCTGATCGTCGCCACCGCCGACCACGCTCACACCGCGCAGATCACCTACGAGAACCAGAACACCGCCGGCCGCGTCACCCAGCTGACCACGGTTGAGGGCTCCACCATGGCCGTCAACTTCGCTACCTCCAAGACCAACGAGGACGAGGACGCCCTCGGCGGCCAGCAGCACACCGGTGCACAGCTCCGTGTCGCAGCTTCCGGCCCGGGTGCCGCGAACCTGACCGGCCAGATCGACCAGACCGACCTCTTCTTTGCCAGCCTCAACGCGCTGGGCATCGATCCGGTCAACCACGGCCTGACCTTCGAGAACAAGATGCAGCCGGTGGAGCAGCCCACGCAGGACGGCTCCACTGATGCCTCCTCCGAGGGCTCGTCGGTGAGCCCGCTGCTGGCAGTCATCCTGTCCATCGCAGGCATCATCGGCCTGGCTGGTCTGATCTCCCTGCTGATCCCGTTCCCGGTGGACAGCGTCCTGGGTCCGATCGCTAAGTTCTAACTCCTAAGAACTGCTCCCGGCCCCCAAAATCACTTAGTGGTTTTGGGGGTCGTTTGCTGCGCGAAGAGTAGGCTTAGCAGTATGTTTTCCCGTGTAACTGTATCGATTGCGTCGGTTCTTTTGGTGGGGGCGCTGGGGGTGGGGTGTTCGTCGATAAGCGAAGGGCTCGCTGACGGCGGACCGGCTCCGGAAGGCATCGAGCAGACGCAGAACCCGCGGTTCCCGGTGGGCACGGAGGTCACGCTCACAGCCGACCACTACGACGGGATGAAGGGCGCGCCGGCGACCATCGTCGGCGCGTACAACACCACGGCGTACTCGGTGAATTATTACCCGACCAACGGCGGCGAGCCCGTGCTCAACCACAAGTGGGTCGTGCAGGAGGAGATTGAAAACGCCGGCACCAACGAGCTTATCGACGGCACCCCAGTGACCATCCACGCCAACCACGAAGACGGCCTCGACGGGGCGGAAGGCACGATCAATTACTCCACCCGCGAGACGGTCTACATGGTGGATTACGAGGCAAACGACAAGACCTACCGCAACCACAAATGGCTGGTGGAAAGCGAGATCGAGCCGCGGTAGTTACTCGCTGAGAATGGCGTCGGCGGCGGCGAGGTAGCCCGCGATCATCGCCTTGCCCACGTTTTCCAGCGCCGCCTCCGACGGCAGAAACGTCGGGTCGTGCAGCGACGGCATCTCGCTTCCGTCCGCCACGCCGACGAAACACATCAGCGACGGGCAGATCTCGCCGTAGAAGGAGAAGTCGTCCGCGCCCATCGAGCGCATCGTCTCCGCGTTGTTTAAGTTCAGGTGCCCGGCGTAGGCGCCGAAGCGGTCGGCGAGTATCGGGGCGTTGACGAGTTCGGGAAGTCCTGGGCGGTAGGAGACCTCCGCCTCGCATTCGTAACCTGCGGCGACGTTGGCAGCCATCGTTTCCACCGCCTGCGCAATTTGGGCATTCTTCGCGCTGTTCGTGGAGCGCACGGTGGCGAAGATCCGCCCGGTCCTGGGCAGCACGTTGGCCGCGCCTTGGCCGACGGAAATGGTGCCAATGCTCACCAGCGCTGGTTCCATCGGATCCGCCACACGGCGCACGACCTCCGGCATGCCGACGGCGATCTGCGCAGTGGGCGCCGCCGCGTCGCGTCCGTTGTGCGGGTACGCGCCGTGCCCGCCCTTGCCGGTCACCGTCACGGAGATCTCGCCCGCGGCCGCGTTGACAAAACCGGAGCCGGCAGCGACCGCGCCCGTCGGCACCGCAGGGTGGACGTGCGCGCCGATGACGTGGCGCACATCCATTGCCTGCAGTCTGCCCGATTCCGCAATGTCCAGCGCGCCGGACGGGTACGTCTCCTCGCGTGGCTGCAGCACTGGCACCAGGCCAAACGGCAGGTCGAGGCGCTTTGCTGCCTTGACTACGCCCGCAAGGGCGGCGAGGTGCGCGTCGTGGCCGCAGGCGTGCATCGCTTCGCTTGTCGACGACCACCCCACCCCCGTTTCCTCCGTCACCGGCAGCGCGTCCAACTCGCCGCGGATCCCCACCGCCGGCCCGTCCTGCGGTCCGACCCGGCCGATCGCGCCGGTGCCCGCTATTGGTTCGAGATCGATCCCGAGGGCATTCCGCATCAGGTCGGTGGTGGGTTGTTCTTCGCCGCTGACGCACGGGTTCTGGTGGATCGTTCTGCGCAGGTCGGCAATGTCGTCGAGGTGGTTGTCGAACTCTTCCGACCACTGCGTTGCAAGTTGTTTTAGGTGATCATGCATCCTTACCGGGTCCCCTTCCCGTTGATTGCAGATTTATTCACACCGTACAGATGGGGGGCATTTCCATCGTCCCCAACCGACCTTTATTAAGTGTTACCAAAGTTGTTGCTGAGAAGTGCATAAGTTATTATGCGCGCAGGTCAACGCCGTAATACTCTCATTGCATCCATTGTTTTTCCAGCGAATCCGCAGAAGGATGCCATGAAGCGCACACGTCTCACCGCCGCGATGCTCGCAGCGACCATGTCTATTTCCACCGTCCACGTCGCTGTCCCCGAAGCAACTGCCCAGACGGTGCAGACCCGCACTGTGTCGGAGGTGGATCAGGACGCGTACTCCAAGGCGGTGGAGGAGTGGCAGCGCGACCGCGACGCCGCTGAGGCGGAATTGCAGGAGGCGCACGACGCGGTCGCCTCGGCCGAGCAGCGTGTCACTGACGCGGGGGAGGCGCTTGGGCAGGCGCGTGGTGTCGTCGATAAGGCGCGTGCCGCTGTTGCCGATGCGGAGGCCGCGCTTGCCGCCGTCGACGTCGACGCCCGTCAGCAGGAGGTCGACGACGCGGCAGCCGAGCTGCAGTCCGCCGAGGACCGGCTCGCGGCAGCGCAGCAGCGTGTCGACGACGCCCGCACCACCCGCGACAACGCCCAGGCGGAGCTGGACGACTTGAGTGAACAGCTCGCGACGAAGCGCGATGAGCTGGAGAACGCGACCAATTCGCTGGAGGAAGCAAACGCGGATGTCGCGGCGGCCCGCGCTGAGCGTGCCCGCATCGAAGAGCGCATCCGCATCGGCGCGGACTACTCGCTGGAGGATTGGAGGCACCTGACCGGGCAGGCGGTTGCGGAATTGATCAACGAGTACCGCGAAGCGAACGGGCTGCATCCGCTTGTCACCCACGAGATTTACATCGAGCAAGCGCAGGCGTGGTCTGACCAGATGGCGGCCGACACGCCGGTGATGGGGCGCAAGGATGCGTTCCGCCACTCCGATGCGGATGAATACGGACGCTCGGGCGAAAACATCGCGGCGCGTTACCCGGGCATCAGGGGCGACAGGACGCGCAAGCATTGGGTCGGTCTGCCCGTGGCGCTCTTCGAGCAGTGGAGGAACTCGCCGGGTCACAACCGGGGCATGCTTGACTCGACGTTCGAGGGTATGGGACTCGGCATCACTGTCGACGACAGCGGCAACGTGTTCGCCACGACCATGTTCTTCAACGACGACCTCGACTTCGAAGACGGCTGGTACCGCGACGGGGACGAATCGACGCGTCGCGCTCAAGCAAGCGGCGTCCCGTTCTACCTTCCGTCGGGTGCCCGCGAGGTGATGCAGGCTGACCCGATCACCGACCCGTTGACCGACACGAAGGGCGTCACCCCCTCGTACGGCGATCTTGTCAGCGATACCGGCGAGCTTTCGCGACGCACTGCCGACGGCTTCGACCCCGTGATCACCCAGGTGGATTACGACGCGCAGTTCCGTGCGGTCGATAACGACGAAAGGTACGCACAGTTCTGGGTTTCCACGTTCACGCGCGCTGTGGAGCACGCTCAGCAGGGCGTCGACGAGCTCGAGCCCAAGGTCGACCTCGCCCACATCGACGTCAACCAGGCCCAGGACGGGCTCGACCGCGCAACCATCTCTCGCGACGCGACCCGCGACGATCGCGACGCCGCCGCTTCCGCGAAGAACACCGCCGACGAGGCTCTCGAGGTCGCGCTGGCCACGCCGAAGCAGCCGCTTATCGACGACCTCGCCACCGCCAACGACCACCTCACCGCCTCCGAGCAGGCGCTTGCTGACGACGAATCCGCGCTCGAAGATGCTCGTGAAGGGTTGGCTGAGGCGGACCGGGCGGTCGTCGACAAGCAAGATGCCCTCGAGCGTATCGACGCCGCGAAGCCGGCCGAGGATGACTTCATTGTCGAGCGGGAGGTCGTCGAAACGCTGGCCCCGGCGCCGGCGCGGGTGTCTGGCGTGGCGACCGCATCGGTTCCGGTGGCGCAGGATTCCGTGGCGGCTGACGACGGCACCAAGTCGGAGGGCAGCAGCACGGGCGCGGTGATCGGCGCAATCCTGGCGATTCTCGCCGTAGTCGGGATCGCAGCAGTCGCGGTGCCGAAGCTGATGGAGCAGCGTTAGCACGCAACGCGAAAACCCGCCTCGAAAAGGCGGGTATGTTTTGTCGACGGTGTGCTCGGGCCGATCGCTAAGTTCTAACCAGCACTACTTACCCAACATCGGCAGTGCCACGCCAAAGTGTGGCAGCGCAAAAACTAGGCCTGCGATAACCAGCAGCGCCGCAATCACCCCACCGACGATGGCCGGCACATTCACGTCCGCCTTCGCGGTGGGGTATTGCACATCCGCCTGGCGACCGGTAGTGCAGGCCTTGGCGGCGGCGGCGTCGGCGTCGTCGATAAGCATGCGCTTCGCTGCAACCTTGCCGGACGGCGTCGCCGTCCACGCCTCGAACACCTTGCCATCCTTGGCAGTCAGCGGCATCTCAACACGCTTCGTATCCGGCCCGACACGCCACGCGTCCACATCAATGCCCTCCAATGTCCTCGCGACCGTGGGCTCAGACTCCTTCATCGTCTTCTGGGCATCCACATACTTTGCGACGAGCCCCTCCGGCAACACCTTGCCAAACTCCGCCTTCTCACCCTTGAGTGCCTTCTCGTTCTCAGCGACAACGCCAGGGAAAGTGGACTCCACAGCCGCGATCAGGTCGCGTGCCTGCTCGTAGTCACCAATTGCTTTCGACTCGTCAAACCACGACTCAATGAAACGCTTCTCAGCAGACGTGAGCTTCACAGCACACATGCCGTCATTGTCTTTTGCCGCGACGGTTGCGGCGTGAGCCGGGGCTGCTCCAATCGAGCCAAGCAACAGCGCACTAGCAGCCACAAAAGTGACCGTACGGGTGGTGTTTTTCATGGTGTCCTCCTTGAGGTGTGTGAGAACGTACGGAATGTACAACCACAGTGTCCAAGAAGACATGTTACGACAGCGTTAAGGGTTAAGAGGCATGAAAAAACCCGCCTTGAAAGGCGGGTTTTGTGTTGGTCGGGATAACAGGATTTGAACCTGCGACCTCTTCGTCCCGAACGAAGCGCGCTACCAAGCTGCGCCATATCCCGGCGTATCTCGGGCGCTTGCCCGCGGTACTCGACACACAATACCCCCGGGGGCCGGTTTGGCCAAAACGGCAGGTTGTGTGCGTTTTGCTGCCAGCATGGGGTGGCGGTGTGGTGCGGTGGTCGCTGCGGTGTGGTGCGGCTCGGCCTGGATCCACCGCTGCAAAAGACGATATCGTCTTTTGTGGCCTCGTTTTTGCAAAAGCCCAGGTCGCGTTCCGGGAAAATCGGTAAACGACGATATTGTCTTTTAGGCAGTTCGCGCGACCTGCGGCGGAGCAGACGAGCAGGCAGAGCAGACGAGCAGGCGAACGGGCAGGCTGCCCCGCAACCGGACGCCCCGTTACCGCTCCACCACGCGGATCAACGCCGCGGACGGCGGGCAGAACAACCGCACCGGCGCGTACTTGGATTGGCCGAGCCCGTTGGACACCTCCATCCACATGTCGCCGTAGCGGTGGAGGCCGGAGGCGCGTTTGCGGTCGATGTCGGCGTTGGTCACCAGCGCGCGCCCGCCCGGCAGGCAGATCTGGCCGCCGTGGGTGTGGCCGGCCAGGGCTAACTGGTAGCCGTCGGTTGCAAAGGCGTCCAGCACGCGGCGGTAGGGCGCGTGCAGCAGGCCGATGGCCAGGTCCGCGTCCGGGTGCGGGGCGCCGGCGATCTTGGAGTACTGGTCCAGGTCGTGGTGGGGGTCGTCGACACCCGCGAGGGCGAGGCGCACGTCGGAGGCTTTGAACTCGAGACGCTGGTGGGTGGCGTCCTGCCAGCCGCGCTCGATGAACGCGGCGCGCATGCCCTCCCACGGCAGGTCCACGTACGACGGTTCGCGTTTGGCGCCGGTGAGGTACTTCAGCGGGTTGACCGGGCGGGGCGCCCAGTAGTCGTTGGTGCCGAAGACGAACGCGCCGGGCCGGTTCAACAGTGGTCCGAGGGCGTCGAGCACCCACGGGACCCCGCCCAGATCGGAAAGGTTGTCGCCGGTGTTGATCACCAGGTCCGGGTCGAGCGCGTCGAGGCTGGAGACGAAGTCGACCTTCGCCTGCTGACCGGGGATCATGTGCAGGTCGGAAACGTGCAGGATTGTAAACGCGTCGCGGCCCTGCAGCACGCCCGGCTTCAGCAGGGGGAGTTCGTATTCGCGCAGTTGGAAGTTGTTTCGTTCGGTGTACCCCCACGCGAGCGCGGATGAGCCCGCGGTGAGGCCTGCTAGGGCCAATTGCTTCAACTTCTTCACCCGCACCACTGTAATCTCGCTGCCATGAGTGCATTGAAAGACCAGATCCGCGCAGACCTCAAGGAAGCCATGAAGGCGAAGGAGAAGGAGCGCACCGGCACGATCCGTATGCTGCTGGCCGCGATCCAGACCGCCGAAACCGAGGGCTCCAAGCACGAAGTCGACGACGCGGAGATTCAAAAGATCATCGCCCGCGAGATCAAGAAGCGCCGCGAGTCGGCCGAGATTTACACGACCAACGGCCGTGAGGACCTCGCAGAAACCGAGCTGGCGGAGGCGAACGTGCTCGAGGCGTACCAGCCGAAGCAGTTGACTGACGACGAGCTCGCCGCGCTTATTGACGACACCGTCGCCGAAACCGGCGCCACCTCCATGGCCCAGATGGGGCAGGTCATGAAGGCTGCGACCGCCAAGGCTGAGGGCCGCGCCGACGGCAAGCGCATCTCTGAGGCTGTCAAGGCCCGCCTGAACGGTTAGTTGTCGAAGACGTCGGCGATCGCGTCGCGGGCGTCGTTAAGCGATTCCTCAATGCCGCTGAAATCGGGTGCGGCCGCCGACGTGGAAGTCGAGGGGCTCGGGGGAGCCGACGAGGACGGTGCCGGGGACGTGGACGGGCCGGAGCCGTCCGAGACGTTCAGCGTGATTGTCGAACCGCGCGCGAGCGAGTCGTCCGCCGGCACCACCGAGACAACCGTGCCTGCGGCCGCGCCGCCACCCGGCACGGTGTTGAGCACCACCTTGTAGCCCTGCGACTCCAGCTGCGACTTCGCGGCGGAGGAGTACTGGCCGACCACGGAATCCACGGCCGCGCGCTTGGCGCCTGACTGGTACTTCGAGCTGGCGGCCGGCAGGCCCGCGGAGGCCGCGCCCGGCACGCCGGCGGCGGCCTGGAACCAGGTGTTGGCTGCCTCGTTGCCGCCGAATAGGTCGCCGTCGGGGCACTGGCGCACCGGACCGGTGCACAGCGGGGTGGTCTGGGTACCGTCGTTGAAGATGTACGGCGCCGCCGACATTCCGCGTGTGAAGCCCAGGAAGGCAGAGGACTGGTGCGATTCCGTCGTGCCGGTCTTCGCCGCGGTGGGGGCGGACCAGTTGTTCGCCTTGGCCGCGGCGGCGCCGGTGCCTTCGACGATGTCGTGGGACATGCCCGCGGCCAGCGCGCCGGCGATCTCCGGATCGATGGCCTGCTCGCAAGCGGGGCGGTCGATGAACACCTGGCGGCCGTGCTCGTCGGTCACTTCCGCGATCGGGTTCGGCTCGCACCAGCGGCCGTTCGACGCCAGCGTTGCGCCCACGTTCGACAGCTCAAGCGCGTTGACGGCCAGCGGGCCGAGGGTAAACGAGCCCATGTTCTCGTCCTTGGCGGCTTGGGCGATGGAGCGGCCGTCGCCGAACGAGTTCGCGTCCTGGTAGGAGCGCAGCCCCAGGCGCACTGCCGTATCGACGACCGGACCCACACCGAGTGTCTGAATTAACTCGATAAACGTCGTGTTGGGGGAGTGGGCCAGCGAATCCTGCAGGCTCATCTTCGCCGCGTAACTGCCGGCGTTTTCCACGCAGTACGCGCCCGGCGGGCAGTTTTTCGCGCCGCCTTCGCCCATGCCGTAGACCACGGAGCGCGCCGGTGTGTTGAGCATGGTGTCCAGCCCGTAGCCCTGCTCAAGCGCCGTGGCCGCGGTGAAGATCTTGAACACCGAGCCCGCGCCGTTGCCCACCAGGGAGGCCGGCTGCGGCAGGATCGTCTGGCTCTGGTCCAGGTCGAGTCCGTAGTAGCGCGAGGAGACCATCGCCTTGATGTCGCGCGAATCCGTGCCCGGCTCGACGATGTTTAACACCTCGGCCACGCCGGCAGTGTGTGGGCTGACGTTGCGCCGCACCGCATCCAGCGCGCTTTGTTGGATGGCCGGGTCGAGGGTGGTGCGGATGGTGTAGGAGCCGTTCTTGATCGTCTCTAGGTCCAGGCCCTTATCCGCCAGGTAGCGCAGGGCGTAGTCGCACATGAAACCGTTGTCGCCTGCGGTGATGCACCCTTCCGGGATCATCTTTGGCTTATCGACGAGCCCGAGCGGCGCACCAGCCCACCGGTCCGCCTCAGACTGGTCGATGTAGCCCTGGGCAGCCATATTGGTCAGCACCAGGTTGCGACGGCGCACCGCCCCGTCCGGGTTGGTGTACGGGTTGAGCGCCTCGACGGATTGCAAGGTGCCCACCAGAAGCGCCGCCTGCGCCGGGTTGAGCTTGGCCGCGGAGGTGTCGAAGTACGTGCGCGCGGCCGCTTCGATGCCATAGGAGTGGTTGCCAAAGGACACCAGGTTGAGATACCGGGTGAGGATCTCGTCCTTGTCCAGCGTTTTGTCCAGGTCGGAGGCCATACGCATCTCGCGCAGTTTGCGCGGGATGGACTGCTCGGTAGCGGCGTTGGCTTCTTCCTCGTTCTCGGCGTCGATGAGCCACAGGTAGTTCTTCACGTACTGCTGGTTCACCGTGGAGGCGCCCTGTTCCACGCCGCCGGCGAGCACGTTGGTCACCAGCGCGCGGGCGAAGCCCTGCATGTCCACGCCCTCGTGCTCGTAGAAGCGGCGGTCCTCCGTGGCCACCAGGGCGTCCTTGACGTACTGGGAGATCTGCTCGCTGGGCACGTCGTAGCGGCGCTGCTTGAACAGCCAGGCCATGGGTTTGCCGTTGACGTCGGTGATCGTGGTCACGCCGGGCACGTCGCCGTGGGTGAGGTCGGAGAGGTTGGACTGCATGGTGTCGTCGGTACGCGCGATCGCGGCACCGGATAAACCCGCGATGGGCGCCATGCAAAGCGCGAGGACCAGTGCGGCGGCGACGAGCGCGGCCAGCAGGTTTCCTAGAGATCGAAGCGCAGACACGCCCATACCTTAATTGATATGGCGAGACTGCGGAATAGGCCACTCCCCCCAAAATTGTGATCCATTCGACAGCATTTTCACGCTGTGATTACATTTACATTGAACCGCGGATATGCGGTGGAACGTATAAAAGGAGTCCGCCCTCCGGACTGGGATTGGATGTCAAGGAGACGCACGATGACCACGAGTTTGAAAAAGGCACCGGCTACCAACTTGCGACCTGTCACCTCGAAGAAGTGCGACTCCGCGGGTGAATTGGTCTTCGACCGTGGTGAGTGGGTCACCCAGGCTCACTGTCGCGGCGGGGACCCGGATGCCCTGTTCGTTCGTGGCGCGGAGCAGCGCAAGGCCGCCAGCATCTGCCGCGGCTGCCCGGTGCTCACCGAGTGCCGCGCCGACGCGCTGGATAACAAGGTGGAGTTCGGTGTGTGGGGCGGCCTGACGGAGCGTCAGCGTCGCGCTGTGCTGCGCAAGAACCCGCACGTGACCGACTGGGCCGAACACCTGTCCGCCGGCGGCGAAGTAATCGGGCTGTAGGTAGGGTGAGCCCCATGACGAAATGGGAATACGCAACAGTTCCGCTGCTCACGCACGCCACCAAGCAGATTCTTGATACGTGGGGCGAGGACGGCTGGGAACTTGTCACCGTCACCCCGGGCCCGACCCCGGACAACGTTGTCGCCTACATGAAGCGGGAGGTTGAATAAATGGCTGAGTGGACCAACCGCCTGAAGGAATTGGGCATCGAACTTCCGGCCGTCGCCGCGCCGGTGGCCGCATATGTCCCGGCGACCAAGGTGGGCAACCAGGTGTGGACCTCCGGGCAGCTGCCGTTTGTCGACGGCAAGCTGCCCGCCACCGGCAAAGTCGGCGCCGAGGTTTCCGAGGACGACGCGTACGGCTACGCCCGCCAGGCCACGCTGAACGCGCTGGCTGCGGTGGATGACCTGGTCGGCATCGACAACGTCTCCCGCGTGCTCAAGATCGTCGGCTTCGTCGCCTCCGACCCGGCCTTTACCGGCCAGCCGGCCGTGATCAACGGTGCTTCCGAGCTGCTCGCCGAGGTCTTCGGCGATGCCGGTGCGCACGCCCGTTCCGCTGTCGGCGTTGCGGTGCTGCCGATGGACACCCCGGTCGAGGTTGAGCTCGTCGTCGAGCTCGAGGGCTAGTTCGCTTAGCGACGACACCTCTACCAGGTAGGGTGGGAGCCATGAAGCATCCCGCATACAGCCAGTTGCGCCAAGTGACCCCCAACGCCGCGGTGGTCTTGGCGCCGAACCCCAGCTACGCGGCGCTCGAGGGCACGAACTCTTGGGTGGTTCGGGGCGAGGGCGACGTGGCGAGCATCGTCATCGACCCGGGCCCGGCCGACGAAGGCCACCTCAATGTGCTGCAGGCGAAGGCCGACAAGGTCGCGCTGACGCTTCTGACCCACCGCCACCACGACCACGCCGACGGCGCGGAGCGCTTCCGTCAACTGACCGGCGCACCGGTGCGCGCCTTTTCTCCGCAGCACTGCTCCGGCAACGAGGCGCCGCTTGCGGACGGGGAAGTGATTGCGGTCGAGGGCGTCACGCCGCGGCTGAAGGTCGTCGCAACGCCAGGCCACACGAGCGACTCCGTGTCGTTTTTCGTCTACCCGGGCGAGGACACTTCCGGCACGCCGGAGGCGATTATCACGGGCGACACGATCGCAGGCCGCCACACCACCATGATTTCGGAGACCGACGGCGACCTGGGTGCGTACCTCGACTCGCTGGAGATGCTGGAGGAGCAGGGCAAGGGCGTGCCGCTGCTGCCGGGTCACGGCCCGGAGGGTGAGGATCTTTCGGTCTACGCCCGCAAGTACATCGACCGCCGTAACCAGCGCCTGGATCAGATCCGTGAGGCGCTCAAGGAACACGGCGAAAACGTGGACATCAACACGCTCGTCGACGCGATTTACGACGACGTCGACCCGGTCCTGCGCGGTGCCGCCGAGCAGTCGACTCGTGTGGCGCTGCGTTACCTGAACAACCGCTAGCGCCGGGGTGTCGCTGCGCGCCGGTTAGCGCGCGCGGCGGGCGAGGTGCTCGGTGTTGACGATGAGCACGCTCTTACCCTCGAGGCGGATCCAGCCGCGGTGCGCGAACGTGGCAAGTGCCTTGTTCACGGTCTCGCGGGAGGCGCCCACCAGCTGGGCGATCTCTTCCTGCGTCAGGTCGTGGTTGACGCGCAGCGCGCCACCTTCGTGCACGCCGAAGCGGTTTGCCAGCTGCAGCAGGGTCTTGGCCACGCGGCCCGGCACGTCGGTGAAGATGAGGTCCGCCAGCGACGCGTTGGTGCGGCGCAGGCGACGGGCCAGTACGCGCAGCAGCTGCTGGGAAATCTCCGGGTGGTTGTCGATCCACTGGCGCAGCATGGTGGAATCCATGGTCGCGCAGGTGACGTCCGTGACGCAGACTGCGGACGAGGTGCGCGGGCCCGGGTCGAAGATGGACAACTCGCCGAACATGTCGGACGGGCCCATCACGGACAGCAGGTTTTCGCGACCGTCCGGGGCGTGGCGGGCGAGCTTAATTTTGCCGTCCACGATGATGTAGAGGCGGTCGCCAGGCTCGCCTTCCTCAAAGATCGTGGTGCCCTTCGGAAATTCGACGGTGTCCATCTCGCTGATCAGCGCGGCGACTGCCTCAGAGTCGACCCCCTGAAAGATGCCGGCGCGGGCGAGAGTGTCCTGTACGCCTACCATTTCGTCCTCCTCGAGTATCGCGCTACTCGTGGTATCGGTCACGGCTTCGCGATTTCGGTGTGATGATCACATTGCAGTGGAACTGTACCACTTCGACCTGTGTCGCGAAGCTTCTTTGAAAAATCGTACTTATCCGACGACGGCGGTTTCCAACCGCTCCATCATGAGGGGAAAGGCCCCGAGAATCAGTGGAACTATCACCACAAGCAGAAGGGTCATGAGGATATTGTACGGGCTAGCATGTCAGGCATGTCCGATTCGCTCACCCCGCAGAAGCTCCGCCGCCCGGGGGCGCACCCCGCAGCGAAGGGGGAGGAGACCCCGATCGGCCTGAAGCGCCGCGCCCGCCGGATTAACCGCACGCTGGCCCAGGCGTTCCCGGACGCGCATGCGGAGCTCGACTTCACTAATCCGCTGGAGTTGCTCGTCGCTACGGTACTCTCCGCGCAGACCACGGACGCGCGGGTGAACATGGTCACCCCGGCGCTGTTCGCCAAATATCCCACCGCGGCCGCCTACGCCGCGGCTGACCAGGCGGACGTGGAGGAGATCATCCGCTCGACCGGGTTCTACCGCTCGAAGGCGAAAAATGTCATCGGGCTGGGGCAGAAGCTGGTCGCGGATTTCGACGGTGAGGTGCCGGAAAGGCTCGAGGACTTGGTCACGCTTCCCGGCGTGGGGCGCAAGACAGCGCATGTGGTGCGCGGCAACGCGTTTGGTAAGCCGGGCCTGACGGTGGACACCCACTTCCAGCGCCTGGTAAAACGCCTCATGTTCACCGAGGAGACCGACCCCGTAAAGATCGAGCACGCCGTGGCCGAACTCATCGAGCGTCGCGAGTGGACCATGTTCTCCCACCGCATCATCTTCCACGGCCGCCGCGTCTGCCACGCCCGCAAACCCGCCTGCGGCGCGTGCCCGATCGCGTTCGACTGCCCCAGTTTCGGTGCCGGCCCCACCGACCCCGAGCAGGCCGCGGACCTAGTCACGGGTCACGAGCGCGACCACATCCTGGAGATGGCCGGCCGATGAAGCGCGCAATCTGGGTCAGTATTGCGGCGATCATTGCGGTCACCGTGCTCGTGATCGCGGGCGCGCGGGCATTGCTTATCGACGACACCCCGCAGGCCGGTGAGGAGGTCGTCGATAAGCAAACTGTGGCTGAGCGCCCGGACTGCCCGGAAGGCGGGCTCGGCGGGGTGGAGTTGGCCTGCCTCGGCGGCGGGGTCAGCGGCGCGCAGCAGGACGTCGTGGTGGCGAACGTGTGGGCGTGGTGGTGCGAGCCGTGCCGTGCGGAGTTGCCCGTGGTGGAGCAGTTCGCCGCCGAGCATCCCGAATACACCGTGGTGGGGGTGCATGCGGACCGTGACGGCGCGCGCGGGGCGGCGCTTCTCGACGACATCGGCGTCGACCTGCCCAGCTTCGCCGACGAGTCCGGCACGTTCGCGGGAACGCTCGGATTGCCGCCGGTGGTGCCGGTGACGGTGGTATTTAAAGGCGGCGAGCAGGTCGCAGTGTTCGCAAAGGAATTCACCTCCGCGGACGAACTGGCCGACGCTGTGGCGGGGGCGTTGTAGTGGTGCAGCTGCAACCCCACCGCGCGCCGGCGTGGCTGCGTCCGCTTGTCGACGCCCTCCATGCCGGCGAAGGCGCCCGTGTCATCCGCGAAACCCTGGGCGCGCGCGTGCACCAGAAGGGCGGCGACGACCAGGCGGCGGTGCTCATCGTCTTCGCCGGCGACCCGCACGCCACCGAGTTGCCTCACGACGCGCGAGTGCTGATCACGCACCGCACCCCGTCGATGCGCAGCCACTCCGGGCAGATGGCGTTTCCGGGCGGGCACATCGACCCGGAAGACTCCGGGCCAGTCGCCGCCGCGATCCGCGAAGCGGAGGAGGAGACCGGCCTCGAGCCTGCGCGCGTCGTGCCGTTGGCGGTGATGGGGGCGGCGACCACCGGCGGCAGCAACCGGCGCGTGCGGCCCGTGGTGGCGTATACGCCGAACCCGAACGAGGTGTATCCGGCCAGCGAGTTCGAAACCGACGACGTGTTCTTCGTCCCAGTGCGTGACCTGATCGATCCGGCAAACCGGGCGATGCTGGGCTGGTCGTACTGGTCCGGGCCGGCCTTTTGGGCGCGGCGCTACCTCATCTGGGGCTTTACCGGCGTGCTGCTGTCCGCCGTGCTGGAGGTGGCCGGCTGGGCGGTGGATTGGGACAAAGAACCCGCGGATCTCACCGAGGCGCTCGCCCGGTCCGACAACCGCGAGCTGTAACATTTGCGAAATGCACCTGGTCGTTGACGTACTGCTCGCGCTCGCTGTCGTCGCCGCGTTTGTGGGCGGCTGGCGCCAGGGGGCGTTTTCGGCCGTCATTTCCGCCGTGGGCATCGTCGCCGGACTTATCGTGGGGCTGGCGCTCGCGCCGTTTCTGCTCGACTTGACCGACTCCCAGTCCGTGCGCATCATGCTCCTGCTGGCGGTGGTAGTGCTCTTCGTCGGTCTGGGCAACCTGCTCGGCGTCACGCTCGGCGCGAACATGCGGGGCCGGGTGCGCAGCAGGCTGTCCCGGTTCGTGGATTCGGTGCTCGGCGCGGTGTTCCAATCCGTCGCGTTCACCCTGGTCGTGTGGTTTATCTCCATCCCGCTGGCCGCGGCGGTGCCGGGCGAACTCGGCGACGGCATCCGCAACTCGCGCATCCTGGCGCAGGTCCACGACGTCGCCCCCGACAGCGCCGGGAAACTGCCCGCCAGGTTCGCGGCGCTTCTCGACGAATCCGGCCTGCCCCCGCTCGTCTCCCCGTTCCAATCGCCCCACGGCTCGAAGGTTGACGCTCCTGACGAGGCGGCGCTTCGCCCCGGGGTGATCGAGGCGGTGCGTCCCAGCGTCGTGCACGTCATGGGCGACTCGGAGACCTGCCGGCGCCGCCTCATGGGATCCGGTTTCGTGATCCAGGACGGCTACGTGCTCACCAACGCCCACGTCGTCGCCGGGACGGAACGGGTGTCCCTGGACACCGTCGTCGGCGTGAAGCCTGCGGACGTTGTGCTCTACGACCCGGACACCGACATCGCGGTGCTGCGCGCCGAAGGCCTCGGCCTGCCAGCCCTGCCGTGGTCTGACACGATGCTGGCATCCGGCGACGACGCCGTGGTCATGGGGTACCCGCATTCCGGGCCGTTCGAGGCGGCACCTGCGCGCATCCGCGGCAAACTCACCATCGCCGGCCCGGACATCTACACCACAGGCCGGGTGGAGCGCGAGGCCTACACCGTGCGGGGCGACATCCGCCAGGGCAACTCCGGCGGGCCGCTCCTCACACCGGCGGGCGAGGTCGTGGGGATGATCTTTGGGGCGTCGCTGGACGCCTCAGAAACAGGCTACGCGCTGACTGCACGTCAGGTGCAGCAGCGCGTAGGGGATGTGACGAGGCTTTCCGGCGTCGTCGATACGCAATCGTGCGTTAGCGGTTAACCGCGGTGGAGCCAGCGCCGGTGTAGAGGCCCTGTTCGTTCTTGTTCAGGTTCTTCTGCGCCTCGCCCGGCTTCAGGTTCTTCAGCTCGTTGACGGACTCGATGGTCTTTTCCGGGGCCTTGATCTTCTTGACCTTCTTAAAGCCCAGGAACGCAAGCAGGCCGGCGAGCGCGATCATGATGAGGAAGACGATGAGAAACGCCCAGCCGCGGTGCATCCAGGACGCGAGCATCTCCGCCAGCGCGAAGAAGAGGAAGAACGACGAGTACAGCGCGATCACGCCGGCCGCGCCGAACATGCCGCCGCCGACGGCGCCCTTCTTCACCTCACCCATGACCTCGGCCTTGGCCAGCTCGATCTCGCCGCGCACGAGGGTGGAGACCTGCTCGGAGGCGTTCGAGATCAGCGTGCCGATGGACTGCTGGCCCGGCACCGTCACGTCGGTGTCGCGCAGCGGAATGGAATCCACCTTGGCGGACACGGCGGTCGAGCCGCTGGTGTAGAGACCTTCGTTGCTCATTGTTTGCTCACCTTCCTGGGTGGTTTTATACACGGCACCCGGAAGGTGCCTGGAAATTCTTCCAACGATGTTAGCGATACCCGCCGGTGTTCGCCCGAATCGGGGTGAAACTTACGCCTAGGCGCTGCGCTTGTCGGACTTGCCGGTCACCGCGCGGGCGATGAACACACCAGCCACAGCCAACGCAGTCACACCGGCGATCACGCCTGCGCCGATGCCCACCTCGCGCGCGTTGGGCATCTGGATGAGCGGCTCCGGGTTTTTAAAGGTGCGGGTCTGCCAGCCGTTGGCCAGCGCGTGCTTTTTCAGCGGCCGGTCCGGGTTGACCGCCACCGGGTTGCCCACCAGCGCGAGCATCGGGATGTCGGTGGCGGAATCGGAATAGGCGTAGCTTCCAGCCAGGTCGTAGTCGTGGTCGGAGACGAACTGGCGCACGGCCTCCGCCTTCGCCCCGCCTTTGAGGTAGCGGGTGATCTCGCCGGTGAGTTTGCCGTCCTCTTCCGCCAGTTCGGTGGCCACCACGGTGTCCACGCCGAGCTCCTTGGCGATCGGCTCGACCAGAATCGACGCGGACGCGGAGATGATGATGACGTCGTGGCCCTGGGCGCGGTGGTCGTCGATAAGCTCGCGCGCCTCGGCGTAGATCGCCGGGGTGACCACGGTGCGCATTGTCTCCTGGGTGATGCGCTGGATGTCCTCAACGGACCAGCCTTTGACCAGCTGGGCGAGCGAATCGCGCGTGGCGTCCATTTTCTCACTGGACTGGCCGACGAGCATGTACTGCGCCTTGGTCAGGTAGAGGTCCCACGCTTCCTGGCGGGTGATCATTCCGTTGTTGCGGAATTCTTTGCCGAAGGCGAACGCGGACGACGTCGCGATGATCGTCTTGTCCAGGTCGAAGAACGCCGCCACCGGCTTTGTGGGAGACATAGTTAAAAAGTCTAGCTCCGCGAAGCTGGGTTCGGTTTCCATGACCGCTGTGAAACCAGTAAACGTTTGTGGCGGTTTCTCCACAGGGGTTTTGTCGCGGTGTCACGCAAACGGCGGGTTATCCACAGGGTGGTTGCTGCGGTTACGCGGGTGCAAAAGACTCATACACATGACACAGACGAAACAAGCCATCGTGGTCGCCGTCGCCGACAACGCGTGCCACTCCGAAGCCATCCACCTCGCCGCCGCCACCGGGCGCCCCGTCATCGACGCAGCCGACGCCGCGCAGCTCGCCCGGCACGCGCCCAAAGCGTTCGCCGTGCTTATCGACGACACCCGGGCCCCCGATCTGCCACCACCGCAAGCCCCGAACGTGTTCGTCGTCGGGTCGGAGCCCGGCGCGCCCGGCGCGTTCGTCCTGCCCGCCCAGGCGGCGGACCTGTTGCGCGCGTTTGGGGCGTTGGCAGTGCGTCCTGCGGTTGCGGCGGGGCGCGGCAAGGTGGTTAGTGTCGTCGGCGCGTGCGGCGGTGCGGGGGCGTCGGTGTTGTCGGCGGCGCTGTGCCGGGAGGCGGGGGAGTCGCCGACGCTGATCGACGCCGACTGGTGTTCGGGCGGGCTGGACTTGCTGCTCGGCATCGAGCACACGCCCGGCGCGCGTTGGGGCGAGATTGAGATCGGCGAAGGGGTCGCGCGTCCTGATGTGCGCCGCGCGTTGCCCGCCACCGCCGACGACATTGCGGTGCTCACGTTCGCCCGCCAGCGCGTGGCCGACCCGTTCCGCGTGGATGCGGAGGCGTTGGAGAACGTCGTGGCTGCTGCGGGTGCGGCGGGTGTGACGGTGGTGGATACCCCGGCCGCGTTTGTCCCCGGCCGCAGTGACCTGGTCGCGGTGGTGCTCACACCCGAGGTACGCGCGGTCGCCGCGGCCACCCGCGTCGTCGCCGAATGCAACGCTGCCGGCCTGCCGAGCACGCTGGTGGTGCGCGACAACGCGTGGGCGGCGTTGACGGTGGAGGAGATCGAGCAGACCACCGGTGCGTCCGTGGCTACGCGCCTGCCGGAAGTGCGCGGACTGACCCGTACGCTGGAGAAATCCGGCCTGCCGCAGCGCCTGCCGCGCGGGCTTTCCTCCGCCGCCCAGGCGGTGCTGGGGGAGGTGGCGTAGATGACGGACTTGATCGCGCGTGTCAAGCGCAGGCTTGCCGACGAGCCCGCCAACCCCGACCCCGCCCGCATCGCCGCGCTCATCCGCGAGGAAGCCGTGGTGATCAGCGATATCGGCGTGTTGGATGTGATGCGCAAACTGCGCGACGACACCACCGGCGCCGGGCCACTGGAAGCCTTGCTTGCCGACGACACCGTGACCGACATCTGCGTCAACGGCCCGGACGCCGTCTACGTTGATTCCGGCAGCGGGCTGGAGCGCTCCACGCTGCGCTTCGAGTCGGAGGCGGCAGTGCGCCGGTTAGCCTCCCGCCTGGCGGCGAGTTGCGGGCGCCGCCTCGATGACGCGCACCCGTTTTGCGACGGCCACGTCACCCGCGACGACGGCACCCTGCTGCGCTTCCACGCCGTGCTCGCACCAACCGCGCAGGCCGGCACGTGCATCTCGCTGCGCGTGCTGCACACCGCCTCTGCCACGTTGGACGACTTGGCGGCACGCGGCGCGCTTGATGCTGAGCGCGCGGAGGTGCTGCGCGGTGTCGTCGCCAAGCGAAAGGCGTTCGTGGTGGTCGGCGGCACCGGATCGGGCAAGACCACGCTGCTGTCCGCACTGCTCACGGAGGTGGATAGGGCCGAGCGCATCGTCGCCATCGAAGACACCCTGGAATTGACCCCGGACCACCCCCACGTGGTCAACCTGACCACCCGCGGCACGAATTCCGAGGGTGCGGGCGAAATTTCGATCGCGGATCTGGTGCGCCAATCGCTGCGCATGCGGCCCGACCGCATCGTCGTCGGCGAGATCCGCGGCGCGGAAGTTGTCGACCTGCTCGCCGCACTGAACACCGGTCACGACGGCGGCGCCGGCACCCTGCACGCCAACTCGATCGCCGAGGTGCCCGCGCGGTTCGAGGCGCTCGCCGCGCTCGGAGGCATGGACCGCGCCGGGCTGCACGCCCAACTGGCAGCCGCCATCGACGTGGTAATCGTGGTGAAGCGCTTCGCCGACGGCACCCGGCGCCTGCATCAGATCGGCGTGCTCGAGGGCCAGCCGGTGCGCGCGCGGGTGGTGTGGGACGCCGAGACCGGCCCCGCCGACGGATACGAGGAGCTGCTGCGATGAACGGGCTGCTCCTTCTCGCCGGTGCGGTGGCGTGCCCGCCGCCTGCGCCTTTCCAACGCGTGTCGGCGCGGGCGTTTCGGGTGCGTGCCGCAGTCGCCATCCCGGTGGTGGTCGGCGCTGTGGTGCTCGCGGCGTTGGTGTTCGACAGAGCGAGCCTGGTCATTGCGGGGGCGTGTGCCGCGGCGACGGTGGTGTGGGTCGTCGATACGCGACGGCGCTCTCGTGCCAGCGAGCGCCGTAGCGATGCCGCCGCCGTGTTCCTCGGGCACCTGGGCACAAACGTGGAGGCGGGCGCGCCGCTTCTCGACGCACTGGCCCGCGCCGCCGAGCACGCCCCGCCGGCCGTCGCCCGCGACGTGGCGCACCTGATCCACCACGTGGGTAGCGGTGTCGCGGTTGCGCCGGAGACCCCGGAGTTCGCGCGCATCGGCACGTTGTTCTCGCTCGCCGCCACCCGTGGCGTGCCGCTGTCACGCCTGGTTGCCGCTGCGCGCGACGACATCGACCACACCCGGCGCCACCGCGCCACCACCAACGCCGCGCTGGCGGGCCCGCGCACGACCGCGGTGGTGCTCGCACTGTTGCCGCTGGCCGGACTGCTCATGGGGGCTGCGATGGGGGCGAACCCGGTCGCGTTTCTCACCGGCGGCGGGCTCGGCGGGGTGCTGCTGACGCTGGGCACGGCGCTGGTGTGCGCTGGCGTGGTGGTCTCGCAACGCATCATCGAAGGAGCCGCGACATGATCGGCCTCACCCCTGCACTGCTTCTCGCGGCGGCGCTTGTCATTGGGCCGGCCGTGCCGGGGCGGCGTGTCGTCGATACGCCCGCGCCCACGCCGAAAAATCCCCGCGACGGTCCCGCATACGTGCGCCCGGACCGCGCCGCTAGCGACATCACGCTGTTCGCCGCGTGTTTCGAGGCGGGCCTGCCGGTGGCCACCGCTGCCGCCGCCGTCGCCGAAACGCACGACGCCGACAGCCCGTGGCACACCGTCGCGGCACTTCTGGCGCTCGGGGTCGAGCCCGAGCGCGCCTGGTCGGAACTTCACGCCATCCCCGGCGGCGAAGACCTGGCCGGCCTTGTGACAATGACCAACTCGTCTGGCGCGGCGCTTGCGCAGGGGTGCGAACGCATCGCCTCGAACCTGCGCGCCGACGCCGCCGACCACGCCAAAGCCAAAGCGGAACGCGCCGGCGTGCTCATCGCCATCCCGTTGACCGCGTTTTTCCTCCCGGCGTTTTTCGTCCTCGGGCTCGCGCCCGTGGTGATCAGCCTGGGAACCAACCTCATCAATTCATGAAAGGAAACCAACCATGTACCGCATCTACATCTCTTTGACTGAGCGTCTGCGTAACGACGACGGCATGTCCACCATCGAATACGCCTTCGGCTCACTCGCTGCCGCCGCCCTGGCCGGAGTGCTCTACCTCGTGGTCAACGGCGACGGGGTGGTCAGCGCCATCGAAGGCGTGATCACCGACGCCCTGTCCAACACCCCGGGCTGATGACCACGGTAGAAACGGCGCTGTCGCTGGCGACACTGGTTGTCGTCGCCGCGGCGGTGGTAGGCGGCATAGCGACAGTGTCGGCCTACATCACCGCCGTCGACATCGCCGGTGCCGCCGCCCGTGCGCACGCGCTTGGCGTGGACTACACCGCCCCGCGCGGCGAGGTCGCGTTCACCGAATCCGCCGGCTTGGCCACCGTCACTGCGTCCGTGCCCGCCCCGATCGGCACCATGCGCGCCACCGCGATCTTCCCCGTGGAGTTCTAAATGGCGCGTGTGCTTGACGACGACCACGGCTCCGCCACCGTCACCACCGCCGGCATCGCCACCGCAGTGGTGTCGCTGGCGCTGGCCGTGGTCCTGATCGGGGTGCGCACAGCGGATTCGCATCGGGCCCGCGTCGCCGCGGACTTATCCGCCGTCGCCGCAGCCAGCGCACTGTACCGCGGCCACGACGCCTGCGAATGGGGCCGCACCACCGCCGGGCACAACGGCGCGGAGGTCACCTCGTGCGAGTTCGTCGCCGGTGACGTCGTGGTCGCGGTGCGCCTGCGCGAGGCGGAAGCCACCGCCCGCGCCGGGCCGTAACGGTTACCCCGCCCTTAGGCCGTCATGGTCACCAGCGCGCCGAGCAGCTTCAACGCCGCGTGCTTGTCCAGCGGCTGGTTGCCGTTTCCGCACTTCGGCGACTGCACGCACGACGGGCAGCCGTCCTCGCACCCGCAGGAGCGCACCGCCTCGTAGGTGGCGGCGATCCACTCGGGAAAGCGGGTGAAGCCCTCGTCGGCAAAGCCCGCGCCGCCCGGGTGGCCGTCGTAGACGAACACCGTCGGCAGCATCGTGTCCGGGTGCAGGGCGGTGGACACCCCGCCGATGTCCCACCGGTCGCAGGTGGCCAGAAGCGGCAGCAGCCCGATCGCGGCGTGCTCCGCGGCGTGCAGCGCGCCGGGGATCTCGCCTGCGGTAATGCCGATCTCGTCAAGCACCATCGGGTCGATCGTGTACGCCACGGCACGGGTGACCAGGCGCTGCTCGGGCAGGTCGAGGGGGATGTGTTCGGAAACGGTGCCGTCGGCAAGCCGGACCACGTACCCGGTGACGTGGTCGATGACCTCCACGTCCACGTTTGCCACCCACAGCCCCGGCGACGGGTTGTCCAGCGCGTCCGGTTTCCCCAGGATCGTGATGTCCGTCGTCGAGCGCGCCTGCGTGGAGTAGTCCGGCCGCTCCGGCGCCACCAGCGCCACGTAATCGTCCAGGTCAAGCGACTGCACGACGAAGTATTCGCCCTGGTGGATGTACACCGCGCCGTCGTGGACCTGGCTCATCGCCCGGCCGGCGTCCACGGTGCCCAGCAGGCGACCGTCGGTGATGTCCACAATCATCACCTGCTCGCCCACGCCGCCGCGGATGCTTACCGACGAATGCGCCGTCTCCGGCGTCACCACACCTTCCAACTGCGGCACCGCGAACCACCCCTGCGGCCGGCGGCGCAACAGCCCCTCGGCGGTCATTTCGGCGACGACGTCGGAGGCGTTGAAGGCGGCGACGTCGTCGTCGGTAAGCGGGCGCTCCACCGCGGCGCAGTACATGTGCCCGCGCAGAATGTAGGGGTTGGCAGGGTTGAACACGCTGTTTTCCACTGGCCGGCCGAGCAGCGCCTGCGGGTGGTGGACCAGGTAGGTGTCCATCGGCTCGTCGCGGGCGACCATCACCACCACCGAACCCTGGCCGCGCCGACCAGCGCGGCCCGCCTGCTGGCGAAACGACGCCACCGTGCCCGGAAATCCCGCCATGACCACCGCGTCGAGGCCGCCGACGTCGATGCCTAGCTCGAGTGCGTTGGTGGTGGCCACGCCGAGGAGGTCGCCGTTATCCAAACGCTGTTCTAGTGCGCGGCGGTCTTCGGCGAGGTAGCCGGCGCGGTAGGAGGCGACGCGGTCCGCGAAATCGGTCCGGCCCGCCACCACCAGATCCTCCTGGGCGCGCATCGCCACGGTCTCGGCGGCGCGGCGCGAGCGCACGAAGGTCAAGGTGCGCGCGCCCTCGAGAAGCAGCGTCGACATTATCGACGCCGCCTCCGTGGTCGCGGGGTAGCGCACCGGCGCGCCGTTTTCGCCCTCGGCGCCCTCGATAAAGCCCGGCTCCCACAGGGCGATGGTGCGCTCGCCGGTCGGTGCGGCGTCGTCGGTCACCGCGACGACCTCCCGACCGCACAGCCGCGACGCCTGCCCCGCCGGATCGGCGGCGGTGGCAGAGGCGAAAATCAGGGTCGGCTCCGCGCCGTACGCCTTGGCAATGCGCAGCAGCCGGCGCAGCACCAGCGACACGTTCGCCCCGAACACACCGCGGTAGGTGTGGCACTCGTCGACGACGATGTAGCGCAAATGCCGCAGCAACCGCGCCCACCGCGCATGCGCGCCGAGCAGGCCTGCGTGCAGCATGTCCGGATTCGTGAACACGTAGCGGGTGTGCTCGCGGATACCGGCGCGCGACTCCTGCGGAGTATCGCCGTCATACGGCGCCGGGTGCACCGACGCGAGCGCCTCGTTGCCGCGCGTCATGCGCATCGTGGCCTGCAACTGGTCCGACCCCAGCGCCTTCGTCGGCGTGAGATAGATCGCGCAGGCCTTCTGATCCTCAGCCAGCGCGGAAAGCACCGGCAACTGATACCCCAACGACTTCCCGGACGAGGTGCCCGTAGCGACGACAACGTCACGGCCCTGCCACGCCAACTGCGCGCACTGGACTTGGTGGGTGTAGGGGCGGGTGACGGAGTCGTCGATAAGCAACTGCTTGAGGCCCGGCTCCACCCACTCGGGCCAAGAGCTAAACACCGCTTGGCGCGCGGGTTCGTGCTCGATATGCGTGAGCGTGGCGTCGGGGAAACGGCGCTGCAGCACCTCGATTAAATCGCTGCCGAAAGGGGAAACCATGATGGCATCAAACCTTAGCCCGGCAAAGCAGTGCCGCGGCCAACAAATCATGGCAGACTGAGAGCCGGTCACAGATGTTGTGCGCGCCCCCAAAGGTGCTCGCGCGGATTGTGCACGCGGGCGCCAGGACCGCTTTGGCCCTGGTGGACGGCATATTTTACGAACAATTTTTGAAAGGTTTCACCATGGCAACCGGAACTGTTAAGTGGTTCAACGCCGAAAAAGGCTTTGGCTTCATCGCACCGGACGACGGCTCCTCCGACGTCTTCGTCCACTACTCCGAAATCCAGGGCTCGGGCTTCCGCACCCTGGAGGAAAACCAGCAGGTCGAGTTCGAGGTCGGCGAGGGCGCGAAGGGCCCGCAGGCGCAGCAGGTCCGCGCACTGTAAACCCCGGATTTCGTCCCCGCTCTGCACAGGGCGGGGATTTTTCTATACCGCGGAAATGCCGCGGCGGATATCGCGGCGCTCGAAGATCTGGTTCTGCAGCTTCTGAATGGAAAAACCCACTAGGGAGCCGAGCAGCACGCCGAGCAGCATCGCGAGCAGGGGATAGTCCTGCAAAATCCGGCCGCCGAGATAGCCCATGCCGACGCTCAGGTTCGCCCACAAGATCACGCCGACGGTGTCGAAGAAGAAAAACTTGAACCAGTTGTAGCGCACCGACCCCAGCACAATCGTGGCCACCCAGCGCGCCCACGGGATGAAGCGGGCGACGATGATCATCGCGCCGGCACCGCGGTTCATGTTCTGGCGCACCCACGTGATCGCCTGGCCGGACTTCGACTCCGGGTCCAGGTTGTCCACCCGGTGGATGAGCTTGCCGCCGAGCGCAAAACAGATGTTGTCACCGATGATCGCGCCGATAGTTGCGGCGAGGATGACACCCCACACGTTCGGCACACCGCGCGAGGCGGAAAACGCGCCAGCTAAGTTGAGCACGGTTTCGGACGGCACCACGGGCGCGAGCGCGTCGGCGATGATCAGCACGATTACCAGCGGGTAGAACACCCACATGCCCATCAGGGTGTGCAGGAAATCGATGAGCGAATCGACCACGCTGCGTTCTCCTTTCCGCCCTGCCCATTCTGGCGCTAGGGCCCCAACGCAGTGTAGTGCCCTCGCGCCAAGAACCCACCCGGCCGTATATAGGTGTGCTAGTTGTCTGATAAGAATGAGTGAGTTTTACCGCTTATAAGCATTAGTGGGAATCGAGGTACCTGTCAGCGTGACTGAAAACGGCAAGACTCTAGTGATCGTGGAGTCCGCGACGAAGGCGAAGAAGATCCAGAAATATCTTGGCGACGACTTCATCGTCGAGGCCTCCGTCGGCCACATCCGCGACCTCCCCGGCCGCGCCGCCGACATCCCCGCGAAGTACAAAAACGAGGCGTGGGCGAAACTCGGCGTCAACCCCGAGGACGGCTTCACCCCCATCTACGTCGTCTCCGGGGACAAGAAAAAGAAGGTCACCGACCTCAAATCCAAGCTGAAGCAGGCCGACAAACTGCTGCTGGCGACAGACCCCGACCGCGAGGGCGAAGCGATCGCGTGGCACCTTCTGGAAACGCTCAAACCGAAGGTGCCGGTGGAGCGCATGGTGTTCAACGAGATCACCGAGTCCGCCATCCGCGAGGCCGCCGAAAACACCCGCGAGCTGGACATGGCGCTTGTCGACGCCCAGGAGACCCGCCGCATCCTCGACCGCCTCTACGGCTACGAAGTCTCCCCGGTGCTGTGGAAGAAGGTCATGCCGCGCCTGTCCGCCGGCCGCGTCCAGTCCGTGGCCACCCGCGTGATCGTCGAGCGCGAGCGCGAGCGCATGGCGTTCATCTCCGCCGAATACTGGGATTTGGTGGCGGAGCTGCACAAGGGGGAAGAGGACTTCAACGCCAAACTCGTCGCGCTCGACGGCAAGCGCGTCGCGCAGGGCCGCGATTTCAATGACCGTGGTGAGTTGGTGTCGGATGCGGTGGTCGTCGATAAGCAAAAAGCGCATTCGCTTGCCGACGACATCGGCACCGCACCCATGCACGTCACCGCCGTCGAGGAAAAGCCGTACTCGCGGCGCCCGTATGCGCCGTTTATGACCTCCACGCTGCAGCAGGAGGCCGGTCGCAAACTGCACTTCACCTCCGCGCGCACCATGCGCATCGCGCAGCGGCTGTACGAAAACGGCCACATCACCTACATGCGTACGGACTCGACCTCGCTGTCCAAGCAGGGCCTCGACGCCGCCCGCGCCGCGGCGCGCGAACTCTACGGCGCGAACTTCGTCGCCGACAAGCCGCGCATCTACGACCGCAAGGTGAAAAACTCGCAGGAGGCCCACGAGGCGATCCGCCCCGCCGGCGAACGGTTCGCCACCCCCGGCCAACTCGCCGGCGCGTTGGACGCCGAGGAGTTCAAACTTTACGAACTGATCTGGCAGCGCACAGTCGCCTCCCAGATGGAAGACGCGCGCGGCAACTCCACCAAGGTCACCATCGCCGTCGACGCCGCCGGCGAGGCCTGCGAGTTCACCGCCACCGGCCGCACCGTGACGTTCCCGGGCTGGCTGCGTGCCTACTCGGACAAGCAGGACAACGAAACGCGCCTGCCGCAGCTGGCCAAGGGCGACGAACTGGCCACCAAGTCCGTCACCGCCGACGGGCACTCCACGAACCCGCCGGCGCGCTACACCGAGGCGTCGTTGGTGAAGAAGATGGAGGATCTGGGCATCGGCCGCCCGTCGACGTACGCGTCGATTATCAAGACCATCCAGGACCGCGGCTATGTCGTCGTGCGCGGCAACGCCCTGGTGCCGTCGTGGGTCGCGTTCTCCGTCGTCGGGCTGTTGGAGAACAACTTCGACGCGCTGGTGGACTACGACTTCACCTCGTCGATGGAAGACGAGCTCGACGAGATCGCCCACGGCAACCAGGACCGCACCAAGTGGCTGTCCGGGTTCTACTTCGGCGACGCCGACGCGCGCGAATCCATGGCGCAGGCGCTCGCCCGCCGCGGCGGTTTGAAGCACATGATCGAGGACAACCTCGAATCCATCGACGCCCGTGCGGCGAACTCGCTGCAGCTTTTCGACGACTCGGAGGGCCGCCCCGTCGTCGTCCGCGTCGGCCGCTACGGCCCGTACATCGAGCGCGTGGTGGGCGAAAAGGACGGCGAGCCGGAGTACCAGCGCGCCAACCTGCCGGAATCCGCCACGCCGGACGAGATCACGCTCGAGATGGCGGAGAAACTGTTCGCCACCCCGCAGTCGGGCCGCGAACTCGGTGAGAATCCCGCCAACGGCCGTGTGGTCGTCGCTAAGGAAGGCCGCTTCGGCCCGTACGTCACGGAGCTCGTGCGTGACGACGAACGCGAGCGCGCTGAAGCCCACGCCGAGGACGTCATCGCCGCTGAGCGCGCCGAAGAGGATAAGCAGCGCGCCGAGGAAGGCAAGCGCGCCAAGAACTGGGAGACGAAGACGGCCGCGGCGCAGAAGGAAAAGCGCATGGCGCAGCTTGTCGACGAACAGTTGAAGCCCGCCACCGCATCCCTGTTCGCCTCGATGGAGCCGTCGTCGGTGACGCTCGAGGAGGCGCTGCAGCTGCTGTCGCTGCCACGCGAAGTCGGCGTGGACCCGGCCGACGGGGAGGTCATCACCGCGCAAAACGGCCGCTACGGCCCGTACCTGAAGAAGGGTTCCGACTCGCGCTCGCTGGCGTCGGAGGACCAGATTTTCTCGATCACGCTCGACGAGGCGCGCCGCATCTACGCCGAGCCGAAGCGCCGGGGCCGCGCCGCCGCGAAGCCGCCGCTGAAGATGCTCGGCGACAACGACGTCTCCGGCAAGCCGATGACGGTCAAAGACGGCCGGTTCGGCCCGTACGTCACCGACGGCGAGACCAACGCGTCGCTGCAGCGTGGCGACACCCCCGAAACGATGACGGACCAGCGCGCCAACGAGCTGCTGTCCGCACGCCGCGCTCGCGAGGCCGAGGGCGGCGGCAAGAAGGCCACGAAGAAGAAGGCGACCAAGAAGAAGCGGACCACGAAACGCGTGGTCAAGGCCCGCAAGCGCTAAGCGAATGCGCAATATAGTGGACAAACCCTTTACGTCTGGCCTGTTGCGCGTTTAACGTGCAGGCCATGACGTTCGGCGAATTTCTCGAAGCCCTGTCAGGCGCAGACATCAGCGTCCTGGCGGGCTTCGACGCGTCTGCGCCCGCGTTCGCCGCACTCGACCCGGCCGTGAAGCGGAAGTGGACTCAGGCGCACCGCGTCTACTACGGCGCGACGAAGTTCACCCGCAAGCAGGCCGACGCGCGCGAACTCGCCGCCGGGATGCCACTCGACCAGATCTGCCTGATCGAGCGCAAACTCGCCGCGGTTGGCGACGCCGCCGAGCGCTGGCGTTTGCGCCTCGAACTGCTGCGCTTCCGCGGCTCGTACAAGGCGCTGTCGCAGCGTATCGACGACACCGTCACCACACCCAAGCCCACCCCGAAGAAGCAGTGCCGCTTCTCCTCCTCGCGCGCGGGCATGCGCAGCGTGTCGCTGACGTACGCGGAGCGCGACATCGCCGATCTGGAGCACCTGCTGCGCTCGCTCATCGACCCGTCCTTGCCCGCCGCCGAGCAAATGGCCGACGCGCTGGTGCGGCTGCTGCGCGGTGAGGAGGGCGGGGTGCCGCACGCCGTGCCGCGCCCGATCGTCCTGGTTCCGCTGCCGGAGTGGACCCGCATCCAGTCCGGTGCGGGCGAGGAGGTGCAGTTGGTGCTCACCGACGGCACCACGATGTCCGGCGCCGAGTTCCTTGCCCGCGAGTTCGGTGCGGAGTTGGAGGTGGCGGCGTTCCACCCGGCGGAGGGTGCGGTGAACCTGTATCGCACGCAGCGCTTTGCCAACGACAAGCAGCGCACGCTGGCGTCGATGATGTCACCGACCTGCCCGCTGCCCGGCTGCCGGCACGGCGCTGACCACTGCGAAACGCATCACGTCACCGCGTGGCGGCACGGCGGGGAGACCAACCTGAACAACCTGGTGCCGCTGTGCCGCTACCACAACGGCACGAACGACGACGACCCCTGGATGGTCAGGCGGGGCCGAATATGTATCCGGGACGGCACCCCGGTGTGGGTGTCACCGAACGGGTACGAGGTGCCGAACGACACACCCGGGGCGATGCAGCTCCTGTTCGGCGCCTAGGAGCGATCCGCCATTGTCGAGCGCACTGGGCGAGCCAGCTGCGTCATCTTGTTGCGCCCGCGCAACTCCACCGACTTCATCAGCGCCCAGCGCTGCTGCTCGACCTCGTTGGCGGCGCGCAAGGTCGCGGCGTTGGTGAGCACCATGCCCGGGGTTTCCTTCGCAAGGTCGGTCAGGCGCGCCGCGCCGTTGACGGCGTCGCCGATCACGGTGTATTCGAAGCGGTCCGAGCCGCCGATGTGGCCGGCCACCACGTGACCGGACGCGACGCCGATGCCCGCCTTGAGTTCCAGGCCCGCCAGGTCGCGTTGGATTTCGCGGGCGGCTTGGAGGGCGTGGGAGGCGGCGTCGTGAAGCGCGACGGGCGCCCCGAACACCGCAAGGGCCGCGTCTCCCTGGAACTTGTTGATCACGCCCTTGTTGCGGTGCACCACCTCAACCACGATGTCGAAGAACTCGTTGAGCGCCTCGACGACCTCCTCCGGGGTGTGCTGCACGGTGTAGGTGGTGGAGCCGACGACGTCGATGAATAACACCGCGACCTTGCGCTCCTCGCCACCGAGCTCGGGGCGCTCCTCCAGGGCCTTCTGCGCGACTTCGGCGCCGACGTACTGGCCGAAGACGTCGCGCACGCGTTGGCGGTCGCGAAGCCCGCGCATCATCTCGTTGAAGCCGGCTTGCAGCACGCCGATCTCGGAGCCGTCGTAAATGTCCACCTGCGTGTCGCGCTCACCGCGGCGCACCCGGTTGATCGCGCTCTGCAGCTCCTTAATCGGGTCGACAACACTCATGACCACAAACCACGTGCCGACGAACCCGGTCAGCAGCCCCGCCGCAATCAGCGCGATGACCGCGCCGGTGAGTTCGCCGACGGTGCCGGTGAAGTAGCCGACGCGCTGCGCGACGGTGAGCAGCATGACACCAACCATCGGCACGGCGGAAGTGGTGAACCACGTCAAAAACAGCCGGAACTTGATCGGCGGCTGCAAGGTGGCGTCCTCGAACCGCCGCGCGAGCGCCGACGCCGCGATCGGGCGCACGAGCCGCTCCGCCTGCAGATACGTGAGCACACTGACGACGAAACACGCCAGGATCGTGGTGACGAGGACGACGACGGCAAGGGGGACGTCGACAAGCAATGTGCGCGCCGTGACAATCGCGATGCCGAGCCCCCACACCGCCACCACGATGATTGTCTGCAGCACGGGCAGGCGCATCACCAGGTGGCGCACCATGTTCGGGTCGTGGTCGCGGGGGCTGCGCTGCCACTCGAGCACGGGTCTGAACAGGAAGAACGTGACGATGATGCCGGCGAACACCGCGACCGCTGCGTAAATCACGCCGATGAGCCCGAGCTGGCCGCTCAGGTCCAGTTCGGCGACGGCCGGCATCGGGATGAGGTAGCGCACGAACAGCATGCAGCCGACCGCGCCGAGCAGGTTCGTGCCCAACACGGTAGCGGCGTAGAGGGGCCACGACGTGCCCCACACCCACCGCAACGAGCGCCACAAACGTTCCATGGTGTATCACCTTAGCGCGCGGGTAGTCTGGCTATCCGTGACTACCCGCAGCGTGAGTGAGCGCCTGGCCGGCACCCCGGCGGTGCGCGAGACGATCATGGCCGCAGCGACCGCGGCGCGAGGCGATGGCGCGGCGTACGCGATGACACACGCCTGGCTGTTTACCGGCCCGCCAGGCGCGGGGCGGTCGAACGCGGCGTTGGCGTTCGCGGCGGCGCTCATGTGCGAGAACCCGGACGAGATCGGGTGCGGGCGCTGCAAGGGGTGCCGCGACGCGTTGGCTGGCGCGCACACGGATTTGGTGCACGTGGTGCCGCGCGAGGTAGTGATTTCGGCGGATTTCGTGCGTGACGAGATCGTCGCAAAGGCAGCTCGCTTACCGACGGTCGCCCCCTGGCGCGTCATCATCATCGAAAACGCCGACCGCCTCCACCCGCGCGCGGCGGACGTGTTGCTCAAGACGGTGGAGGAGCCGCCGGAGCGCACGGTGATCATCATGTGCGCCCCGTCGACGGATCCGCGCGATTTTTCGCAGACGCTGCGCTCGCGCTGCCGCCATTTGTATGTACCGTCGCCGTCGGAGGATGAGATAGTGCGCATTCTTGTCGACGAAGAAGGCGCCACCGAACACGACGCACGCCTGGCCGCGACGGCGTCGCTGCGCCACGTCGGCCGGGCGCGGCTGCTCGTGCGTACCCCGGAGGTGCAAAAACGACGCGCGATGGCGATCAACCTGGCCGAGTTGGTCTTCCACGGCGCGCAGGCGTTCCAGGCGGTCGGCGCGTTGATTAAGGCGGCGGAGAAAGAGGCGGTCGAGGCGCACAAAGCCGATGACGAAGCGGAGCGCGCGAAGCTGGAAAACGCACTGGGCAAGGGTGCGAAGGGCAAGGGCGCGGCGAAGGTGCTGCGGGGCATGGCATCGTCGGTGAAGCAGTTGGAGGACGACCAGAAGCGCCGCGGTACACGCCGCAAGCGCGACATGCTCGATCTGGTGCTGGTGGATCTGGCGGGGATTTACCGCGACGCGATGGTCGTGCAGTCCGGCGCAGAGATCGGGCTCACGCATCCGGATTTCGAGGGCTTGGCGCGCGAGATCGCCAGCCAGGTCTCGGCGGAGGGGCTGGTGGAGTGCCAGGAGGCGATCGCGCAGTGCCGGGAGCGTCTCGGCCAAAACGTGACGCCGGCGGTGGCGTTTAACGGGATGCTCGGTCGGATCAGACTCGCCTGCGACGTGTCTTAACCTGCGGGTTTCGCGGCTCGGGCGCGCTGGGTTAAGCTTGCTTCTCGGTGCAGCGTTGCTGCCCGGCCACTATAGCTCAGTCGGTAGAGCATCTCACTCGTAATGAGAAGGTCGCGAGTTCGATTCTCGCTGGTGGCTCAATTTTTTTGCCCTAAACCGGGCAGGAACCGCGGCACGACTTTGCCCACGGCGTTGCGCGGTAGCGTATCGACGAAGCGCACATCCCTCGGCACCGAGTGATCGGCCAAGCGTTCGCGCACCCAGTCGCGCACATCGTCGGCGGTGACCCCGGCGCTGTTGTCGTCGCGCACGATCCATACGGCGATGCGTTTGAAGGTTTCGTCGTCGTCGACGCCGTGGGCGTAGACCTCGTCGATACCCGGCATGTCGTCGAGCACTTCGACGACGGATTGGGGGTGGACGTTTTCGCCGCCGACGATGATCATGTCGTCACTGCGCGATTGCACGTGCAAGAACCCGTCGGCGTCGATATAGCCCATGTCGCCCATCTCGATGAGCCCGTCGATTTCCACCATGGGGGTGTCGGGGTTGGTGTAGCCGCGCAGTGCGGTTTCGTTGTGCAGGAAGATGCGGCCGGTTTCGCCGGTGGGCACTTCGGTGCCGTGGTCGTCGTAAAGCTTCAGCACCGTGCCGGGCGGAATCTTGCCGACGGTAGTGGGGTCGGCCTGCATCTGCTCCGGCGACGCGGCGGCGGCGAGCGCGAGTTCGGTCGAGCCGTAGATGTTGGCCAGGATCGGGCCGAATCGTTCGGTGGTGCGGCGCAACAGCGCAGGTGTGACGGCGTTGCCGGCGGTGGCGAGGTAGCGCAGGGTAGAGGTGTCGTAGTTCTCGTCGAGGTCGAGCATCTGCTTGAAAAAGATTGGCGAGGAGATGAGGCCGTCGCAACGAAACGCCTCGATCTGGCGGAAGCAGTTCTCGGCGTCGAAGACGCGTTGCGTGACAATGGTGGAGCGCGTCGCCAGCGCGACCTGCAGTGCGGACCAGCCCCAGGTGTGGAAGATCGACGCGGTCAGTTGCACGGTGTCGCCGGCGCGCCACGGGATCGCCTCGAGGTAGCCGGCGACCACGAACGGCAGCCTCGGTTCGGGTCGCACGATGCCTTTGGGGATGCCGGTGGTGCCCGAGCTCATCAGCACGAGGTTGCCATGCTTCGGCCACACGGGCAGTTGCTTATCGACGACCCCTTTCACCACCACATCCTCATACGCGCGCACCACCGTCACGCCGGTGAGGTCGTTAGGGAGGCGGTCGCGGAATTCGTCGTCGATGAACAGGACGTTGATGTCGTTTTCGTCGATGATGCCGCGCAGCTGCTGGGGCGATGAACCGATGTTGAGCAGGTAAATGTGCCCGCCGGCGTAACCCTTCGCGCCCAGCGGCAGGATGATGCCGCGGCCGTTTCGGGCCATCACGCCGATGCGCAGCTCGTCGAGCTCGCGCTGCTCCTGCTCCTGTAGCAGCCATTTGGCCACCTTGCGGGCGTCGTGGCGCAGTTGGCGGTAGGTCAGGGCCCCGGTGTCGTCGATAAGCGCGAGGCGATCGGGAACAGCAGCGGCGCCTTGCTCGATTTCGCGGGCGGTGGTGAACCAGTAGCGCGCGAGGTTGGGCACGAGTTTCAGCGCGGCGCGCGGGCCGCCTTCGGCGCTGACCATGCCGGAGCGTGTAACGGCGGCGGCGAAGCGCGCGAAAGATTTGAGTAGAAAGAGCGGACGTTGAGTCGGTCGCATGAAAATAATGTAACCTATGTTGCGCTTGTGTCTAGAGTGAAAGGTTTGCCGTGTCTATAACCCGCCGTATCGTCGCCGCGCTTGTCGCCGCCGCCGCATTGTTCGCCCCGATCGCCCCGGCCGCGCAGGCGCAGGAGCGCAACATGGTCATCTTCGGCGACTCCGTCATCTCGGACCCGAACATGGGGCAGTGGGCCGCCGGCAAACTCGGCCTCGACCCGCGCGGGCCGTCGGACATCCGCACGTGGTGCCCGACGTCGCCGACGAGCTGGGGCAAGCGCTCCGCCGCGAAACTCGGCCTGCCCGTGCGCGACTACTCCTGCACCGGCACCGTGTCCATTCAGAAGGGTCCGCAGTTCGCCTCCGAGGTCACCCGCGCGGTGAACGACCGGGGCCTGTCGCCGGCGACGGCCCGGGTGATCATCACCACCGGCTTCAACGACACGTACCACAACGACGGCCGTGACCGCGCCGCGTTCCGACGCGACTGGGTCGCCGCCATGGCCCCGCAGATCCGCCGCATCCGCGCCGCCGCCCCGAACGCGCGTATCCAGATCGTCGGCTACCCGAAGATCACCGCCGGCGACCGCGTGTGCTTGTTCCACATCGCCCCGAACGTCGCCGACGCCACCCGCTTTGCCGCCGTGCAGGAGTGGGAGGGCTCGATCCAGTGGGCACAGGTCGACCTGGCGCGCGCGACGGGCGTGGAGTTTCTGGACCTGAAGCCGTCGACGTGGCACAACAACATGTGCGCACCGGATAACAAGCGCATGTGGGCCGGTCTGGTGGACTTCTACGGCGGCCCGGGCAACCTGCCGATCCACGTCAACCAGCGCGGCCACGAGCACGTGGCGAATGTGATCGCCCGCTCCTAGTGTGGGAGGGCATGACACAGACTGTTCAAGGAGTAATCGCCCGCGAGAAAGGCGCCCCGGTCGAGGTCGTGGACATTGTGATCCCGGAGCCCGGCCCCAACGACGTCGTGGTCAAGGTCCAGGCCACCGGCGTGTGCCACACGGACTTGGCCTACCGTGACGGCGATATCGAGGACGCGTTCCCGTTCCTGCTCGGCCACGAAACCGCCGGCGTCGTCGAGACGGTCGGCGAGGACGTCACCCACGTTCAACCCGGCGATTTCGTGGTGCTGAACTGGCGCGCGGTGTGCGGCGAGTGCCGCGCCTGCCGCAAGGGCGACACGAAGAACTGCTTCAACACCCACAACGCGTCCAAGCGCATGACGCTTGACGACGACACCCCGCTCACCCCAGCGCTCGGCATCGGCTCCTTCGCCGAGAAGACGCTTGTGCACGAAAAGCAGTGCACCAAGGTCGACCCGGACGCCGACCCGGCGGCTGCCGGCCTGCTCGGCTGCGGCATCATGGCCGGCCTCGGCGCAGCCGTGAACACTGGTGACGTGCAGCGCGGCGAGTCGGTCGTCGTGTTCGGCCTGGGCGGCGTCGGTCTGGCTGCCGTCGCGGGGGCTGCGTTGGCGGGGGCGACGACGGTGATTGCGGTGGACGTCGACAAGCGAAAGTGCGACGCCGCCACCGAGACGTTCGGCGCAACGCACGCGATCTGCGCGAAGGACATGAGCGAAGACGAGGTCATCGAGGCCGTGCGCGAGCTCACCGACGGCTTCGGCACGGACGTGGCCATCGACGCCGTGGGCATCCAGCCGACGTGGCGCCAGGCGTTCTACTCGCGCGACCTGGCCGGGCGCATGGTCATGGTCGGCGTGCCCAACCAGACCGACCACGTGGACATCCCCGCGATCGACCTGTACGCCCGCGGCGGGTCCATCAAGCCGGCCTGGTACGGCGACTGCCTGCCGGAGCGCGACTTCCCGACGTACGTGGAACTGTACAAGCAGGGCCGGTTCCCGCTCGGCGAGTTCGTCTCCGAACGCATCGGCGTGGGAGATATTGAGCAAGCATTCGAGAAGATGAAGCGCGGCGACGTGCTGCGAAGCGTGGTGGAGTTCTAATGCGCATCGATAACGTCGTCACCTCCGGCCTGTTCAAACTCGACGGCGGCGAGTGGGAGGTGGACAACAACGTCTGGATCGTCGGCGACGATTCGGAGGTCTACATCATCGACGCCGCCCACAACGCCGAAGCCATCGCCGAAGCAGTGGGGGACCGCCGCGTCAAGGGCATTCTGGCCACCCACGGCCACTCCGACCACATCGACGCCGCGCCGGAGCTGTCGCGGCTTGTCGACGCCCCGGTGTACCTGCACCCCACCGACGGATTCCTCTGGCAGCGCCAGAACCCGAACGCGCACTACCGCCAACTCCTCGACGGCGCCACGTTCAACATCGCCGGCACCGATCTACGCGTCATGTCCACCCCGGGCCACTCGCCGGGCTCTGTGGTCATCTACGCTGAGGAAGCCGGCGAGTTGTTCTCCGGCGACACCCTGTTCCAGGGCGGCCCGGGCGCGACGGGCCGGTCGTTCTCATCCTTCGATACCATCATCCACTCCCTGCAGAAGTCCGTGCTGGACCTGCCGGCGGAGACGGTGGTGCGCACCGGCCACGGCGACCACACCACCATCGGCGATGAAGCCCCGCACCTGGAGGAGTGGATCCGCCGCGGGTTCTAGTCTTCGGGCGCCTCGGCGTTTTGCAGCGCGACTGCGCGCGCGAGGCGCGCGTAGCGCAATTCCTGTTCGCGGAAGCGGGTCCAGGTCGAGATCGTCGTAAAGAAAAACGCGATGACCAGCACGTAAAGCATCAAGTCCGTGCCGCGGTCCACGCCAAGCCAGTTCGCGAGCACCGTCACGTCGTCGGGGCGCACGATCGCCCACACGGCGGCCACGACCATGACCGCGAATCCGATCTTCACCCACGCTTTCGCGTTTGCTTTTCGACGATTCGCCAAGAAAAACCACGCCAACGCCACAATCGCGGCCAACAGCAGCGCCTGAATCACGGCAGCCTCCTCGCAACCAGCCCGTCGGCGAGGATGTTCACGCCGTTGATCAGGGATTGGCCCTTCGACATCGAGTACTCGGTGTAGAGAATGTCCACCGGTTCTTCGCTCACACGCCAGCCGTGCTTGTCGATCATCGCGACGATCTCCGACGCGTGCGACATCCCGTTCATGCGGATATTCATCTCGTCGGCGACATGCTTGTTAAACGCGCGCAGCCCGTTGTGCGCGTCCGTCAGCCCCAGTTTGCGGGTGCGCGGCGAGAGCATCACCACCGTTTTCAGCACCATGCGTTTGATCCACGGCACCTGCGAGTTGTCCTGTCCCGCAAACCGCGTGCCGACGAGAATATCCACCGGCTCCGCACGCAACCGTTCGATCATCCGCACCACGTCCTTTTCCTGGTGCTGGCCGTCAGCGTCAAAGGTGACAAAGAACTGCGCGCCGGGCTGCGCACGTGCGTACTCCACGCCGGTTTGGATCGCCGCGCCCTGGCCCAGGTTCACCGGGTGGTTAACCAGGTGGGCCCCGGCGGCGCGGATTTGCGCTGCGGAGTCGTCGCGCGAGCCGTCGTTGACGGCGACGATGTTGGGAAACGTCTCGCGGGCGTGCGAGAGCACGTCGAAAATGACCGAGCCCTCGTTGTAGCAGGGCACGATCAGCCAGGTGTCTGAAAATGCGCTCATGTCGGAAGTCAGGTTACTCCCCGCGGTGGAACAACACGGCGTACACGCGCTTAAGTAAACCTGTGGGAAGCATGCGGTACGCCGACCGCGCAGCCAGGTTAAACACAGCGCGCGGACGCGAGATCAGCCCGTAGGCGACCAGGTTGCGCTGCATCTGTACTTCGGCGGCGAACATTTCGCGGCCGGTGCGGCGCGAAAACTGCGCGTCGGTGACCTGGAAATCCGTCAGCGCTTCCGGCAGGTTGCGCACCTGCCACCCGTCGGCGATCAGCCGCGCGTAGAGGTCGTAGTCCTCCATGAAGTGCACGTCCCGGTAGCCGCCGACCTCCTTGACGGCGCGGGTGCGCAGCATCACCGACGGGTTGTTCACCGGCGAGTTCATCCTCGCGTACGCATGCGGATCTTCAGGCAGTGCCCGCACCCGCCCCGTATCGCCCGGTGTGCGCGCGAATTCCTCCACGGCGGTGCCCAGCGCGCCGACGCCCGAGTGCGCCTCCAGGTACGCCAGTTGCCGTTGGAACCGCTCGGGTTTCGCGGCGTCGTCGGAGTCCAGCCGCGCGGTGTAGTCGGCGCCGATTGCCTCCAAGCCGGCCTGCGACGCCGGGCCCGCCCCCACGTTCTCCGGCAGCCGGATCACCCGGGCTTTTTGCTTCTCGACGACCCCCTCCACCGCCTTTCCCACCGGCCCGTCCACCACAATGACCAGCTCGTCCGCCGGCCGCGTCTGCGCCTGTAGGGAAGCCAGGGCGCGCTCGAGGTCGGCGGCGTCGGTGCCGTGGTAGACGGTGATCAGCGCTGCGAGTGTTGCCATGTCAGTCCCTTGCGGCGTCGATGAGGTAGCGGCCGTAGCCGGATTTGAGCACCTGTTCGCCGAGCGCTTCGAGGTGGCGGGCGTCGATGAAGCCCTCGCGGTAGGCGGCGACCTCCGGCGAGCCGATCACGGTGCCAGTGCGTTTTTGCAGCACTTCGACGTACGCGCTGGCCTCGCTCATCGAGTCGATGGTGCCGGTGTCCAGCCACACGTCACCGCGGTGCAGGCGGTGGACTTTAAGGTTGCCGCGGTTTAAATAGGCCTCGTTGACGGAGGTGATCTCCAACTCGCCGCGCGCGGAGGGTTTGATGCTCTTCGCGATCTCCACCACCTCGTTGTCGTAGAAATACAGCCCCACCACCGCAAAGTTCGACTTCGGCGCGTCCGGTTTTTCCTCGATGGACAGCGCGGTGCCGGCGGCGTCAAACTCGACCACGCCGTAGCGCTGCGGATCCGAGACCTCGTAGGCGAAAATGGCCCCGCCCGCGATGTCGCGCACCCGGCCGAGTGCTTCCGAGATGCCGTTGCCGTCGAAGATGTTGTCGCCGAGCACAAGCGCTACGGAGTCGTCGCCAATGAAGTCCTCGCCGATCAAAAACGCTTGCGCCAACCCCTCCGGCTTCGGTTGTTCGGCGTAGTGGAGCATGATGCCGAGGTGGGAGCCGTCGCCAAGCAAGCGCTCAAAGTTCGCGCGGTCCTCGGGCGTGGTGATGATCAAAATCTCCCGGATACCCGCGCTGATCAGGGTGGACAGCGGGTAGTAGATCATCGGCTTGTCGTAAATCGGCATCAACTGCTTCGAGATGCCCTGCGTGATCGGGTACAGACGCGTGCCCGACCCGCCCGCGAGAATGATGCCCTTCATGGAAGCGAAGTTTAATGGGTGGGTACTTCACACGGTGGTATGTCTGTGGGAAGCAGGGTGTTAAGCCTTCACTTTGTCCGACGGTAGCGCTGACGTGGACTTCGCAAAGGCTCAGTAACCTCTGCCGCTCCTTCCTTGATGAGTTTATTCAGGCTCTTTTGCACCGCGGTTCGACTGAGACCAGTCGCTTCAAGGAGTTCTGTTGTAGACCACGAGGCTTTCTCTCGGAGGAGGCGAGAAACTTGATCGTAGGCGGTCTCATGAGTTTCCTCGGCTGCAACTTTGCGTTTGTGAAATGTAACGGTGAAGTGAGTTGAGGTGTTGGTGAACTCCGGGGGTGGCATGAGTGCGTCCGCGGTCGCGGACCGCATGACAGCGATTCCTGTGCCGCGGTTTTCCGCTACCGTCCCGCCACCAGAAAATCGTAAATCCTCCAAAAGCGTTGAGAGCAACTGGTTGCGCGAGGTGGTTACACCCGGCTGACCTAGGTTTTCTGGGGTCACTCCCCCGAAGAGGCCACCCGGATTCGAAATCTGGAGTCGATCCACGAACATGTCGATTTGTACAGGTGTGCCGAGCGCGGTTGGGGAATAGTCGCGATGCATCAGAGCATTGACTAATGCCTCTCGTAAAGCCACTGGCGGGTAATCTGGGACATCTTTGCGATAAACGCCTTCTATTAATCCCGCGGTCCGCATGTTCTTTTCGACGAGGCGTACACCTTGCTCCACCATTTCAGGGATTGGACCGGTGATTCTTGCACTGTCGAGGAGGCGAAATCCCTCGGTTACATCCCCTTTGGAGGTGCCGGGATAGAGTGCGAAATTCACTACAAGCCGTGGAAAGAATTGCTGCGGAAAGTCGCCCATCGTAAGGAGCGCTCCCAGGGTAGGCGCGTCGTTACGTAAGACCTGGAGACGACGCAAGGCCGTTGGCAATCCGTCCGCAAAGGTTTTTTCGCGCGCAGCGCGCTGTCGTTCGGCGTAGTGCGTGAGGGTTGTTTCATCGAGATCCTCAACTGATGCTTCCGCTACGGGCTCCCGGTCCCATGACGGTTGTCCCTGATTTTCTACGATTCGATCAACTTCATATGGAGTCAATCTCCGTTCGCTGTCGCCCGTTCGCGTGTAGCTGCCCTTGTAGAGACCCCGTTCAGTGACGTAACAGGGCTTGTCCTCGGGCACCATCTCAGGAACTTCAGCGACTAAAACGTGCGCTGATTCGAAAGGCACAATCGAAATGTCCGGTCGTACCGGTGGAGTAAGGCGTTCGCAGAACGTGGTCAGGGAATCGCGCGCGGCTTTGGGGTCAAAGTCTGGTAGAACAGTGAACCCATCGGTCTCACTTACACCGAAAATTAGAGTTCCGCCGCTGTGGTTGGAAAAGGCGCTCAGTGTCTCCAATACTGCTTTCCCTACGCCAGATTTCACCTCAACCCGGGAACTCTCGGCACCGATAGTCCGATGTTGTTCAAGCATCAGCGCCAAGTCTTCGTGCAACATAACACCGAACTTAACACCCAACTTCGCACGGTGTTAAGAATGTGTGAAGCTGGGTGTTGAGTTGCTGGCGAAGTCTAGCTAGCGCATCGCCACATACAGCGCGAGCGCTGCCCGCCAGTTCGACGGCGCGAACCCGGTCGCCTTGATCTTGTCCAGCGACAGCGTGGACTCGCGTGGGCGTACCGCGGCGTCGAGACCGTACTCCTCGGTGGTCACTGGGTGGACGTCGGAAGGGTCGCCGCCCATGGCGATGTAGACGGCCATGGCGATCTCGTCGCGTCCGGCGGTGTCGCCGTCGGAAGTGATGTTGTACACGCCGTAGTCTGCGCCCGAGGAAAGCAGGTGCGCGATGCCCTTGGCCAGGTCTTCGGCGGCGGTGGGGCGGCCACGCTGGTCGGAGACCACCTTTGGCGACACACCCTTGGCGGCCAGTTGCGCCATCGTCTCCATGAAGTTCGCGCCGTCGCCGAACACCCATGACGTGCGCACAACGTAGTGCCTGCGCGCCGTCTGGGCGGCGGTGTCGCCGGCGGCCTTGGACGCACCGTAGGTGGACAGGGGCGAGGGCACCTCGGTTTCGTCGTGGACGTCGACGGTGCCGTCGAAGATGTAGTCGGAGGAGACGTGGACGAAGGTGAGGTCGTGGTCGTCGGCAAGCCGGGCGAGCGTGGCGGGGGCGGAGGCGTTGACGGACCAGGCGGCGGCGCGGTCGATCTCGGCGCCGTTGACGTCGTTGTAGGCGGCGCAGTTCACGATCGCCCAGAAATCGCTCCAGTCGATATCCACGCTGCCCGTCGCGTCAGCGGCGTGGCAGATGTCGAACTCGTCGCGGCCGTAAAACACGGCTTCGTCGTCGGACCAGATCTGGCGCAGCGCACGCCCCAACTGTCCGTTCGCGCCGGTCACCAGGATGCGGCGGGGCGGCAGGGGGGTGGCGTCGGCAAGCATGGGGTGCGCCTGGTCGGCGGCGGAGAGTTCGGTCGGCTCGAGCGGCCAGTTGATCTCCTTGTACGAGCAGAACGCGCCGCCGGGGGAGTAGCGCTGGTTGACCAGGTAGATGTACGTGGTGTCGTCCTCGAGCGCCTGGAAGCCGTTGGCCACCCCGCGCGGAACGAACACCGCGGTGTCGGGCCCGATTTCGCAGGTGAACGTCTCGCCAAACGTTGCGGAACCAGCGCGCATGTCCACCCACGCGCCGAACACCCGGCCGGAGGCGACGGAGACCCACTTGTCCCACGGCTCCGCGTGCATGCCGCGGGTGGCGCCGCGCCGGGCGTTGAAACTGACGTTTTGCTGCCGTGGCACGAGCGCTTGGCCGGCCCAGTTCTCCTTGAACCAGCCGCGGTTGTCCTCGTGCAGTGTCAGGTCGTGGACTTCCAACCCTGCGATCATTACTGGCCCCTTTCCGCATATTGCTTCTCGACGACACCCTTATCGCCCCGCCACCATTCCCGGTTATCGCGGTACCACGCGATGGTCTCGCGCAGCCCGGTTTCAAAGTCGCGCGTCGGCGCCCAGCCGAGTTCGCGTCGGATCTTTGTGGCGTCCATGGTGTAGCGCTGGTCGTGGCCGGGCCGGTCGTTGACGTGGACGTAGTCGCCGCCCATGATGTCGCAGATTTTCTCGATGACCTGTTTATTCGTGATGTGAGCGGAGCGAGCGTCACCGGCGCCGATGTTGTAGGTCTCGCCGGTCCGGCCGCGTTCCAGGATGGCGAGCACGGCGTCGTTGTGGTCGTCGACGTGGATCCAGTCGCGTACCTGCGCGCCTGTGCCGTACAGTTTCGCCGGTTCGCCGGTCAGGATGTTGGTGATCTGGCGGGGGATGAACTTCTCCACGTGCTGGTACGGGCCGTAGTTGTTGGAGCAGTTCGAGATCGTCGCGTTGATGCCAAACGATCGCACCCAGGCGCGCACGAGGTGGTCGGAGCCAGCCTTCGTTGCGGAATACGGCGACGACGGGTTGTAGGGCGTGGTCTCGGTAAACGCGTCGGTGCCGCCGAGTTCTAAGTCGCCGAAGACCTCGTCGGTGGAGATGTGGTGCAGGCGCTTTTCAAACTTGCGCACCGCCTCGAGCAGCGTGAACGTGCCCACGACGTTGGACTGCACGAACGCGGACGGGTCCCGCAGCGAGTTGTCGTTGTGCGATTCGGCGGCGAAGTGGATGGTGGCGTCGGTGCGGTTGACGAGGTCGTCGATAAGCGACTGCTCGCAGATGTCCCCCTCGACGAACTCGACGCCCTCCGGCACGTTGGCGCGGTTGCCGGCGTAGGTGAGCTTGTCCACGACGATTACGCGGTAGCGCTCGGACGCCATGCGCGCGAAGTTCGACCCGATGAAACCGGCGCCACCGGTGACCAGCAAAGACTCCATATCCGGCTACTTTACAAGGCCGGCGAGGTGGACGAGCGCACCGGCGATCGGGCCGGCGAACAGCGCGACGATAACGGCGGTGGCCACACCCCACGGCGCGAGAAAGAGCACGGCGAACGCGGTAAGCGTAGCGACGACCCACCCCGCGACATAAAACGCGTGCTTTTCCAGCGCCAGCACTGCCACGCCGGTGATCATGAGCATGCCCATAAACGCCGACGCGAACGTGAGCAGGCCCAGCGTGAGGCCGGCGACGAACAATTCCGGTTTGAACGCGAGCCGCAGAATCCACGGGCCGATCAGCCACGCCGCCGCGAACCCGACCACACCGAGCGTGAGCACCGCACCGATCGGGGCGGCCAGCGCTGCGTAGATGCGCTCCCGCTTCTCGACGAACCGCACCACCAACGCCGACTGAAAACGCTGCAGCGGCATGAGCACCGGCGCGCGCGTGAGCATCACGGCGTTCGCGATGGCGGCGACGGTGAGCGATGTTTCCGGGTCGTCGGGAAACGCGGCGCTCACGGCGGTGGGAAACCCGGTAATGAGCGCGGCGGAGGCGCCGGAGGCGGCCATGGCGGACACGACGCGGCGGACGAACGTGGCGCGGTCGACGTCGAGGGTGACGCGCACCGGGGCGGCGGCGAGGATTGCAATCCAGCTCAGTGCGCCGATGACGGTGATGAGCAGAAACTCGCGCAGCCCCCCGCCAAGCGCGAGCGTGAGCAGCGCCAGCACGAGGCGCACGCCGGAATCCAGCGCGACCAGGGCGGCGTAGCGGCTCCACAGGCCCGCGCCGGAGAGCACCCCGGAAAGCACCGCCTGGAACGCGTAGGACAACAGGCCGAACGCGAGCAGCGCCGTCGCCGCCGACGGATCGGGCGGGACGATCGCGCCCATGAAGAACAACCCGCACACCGCCACCAGCGCGAGTGCCACGCCGCCGAGCGTCGCGCCGAGCCGCCACGGGTTCGCCCGCCCCTGTTTGCCGTCGGTGCGCGACGCGGCGACGGCGCGGGTCGTTTCGTGCGTGATGCCGTCGATTACGCCGGTGCAGGCGAAAAACAGCCCCCAATAGGCGAGGAAGTAGCGGTAGCTGGTCTCCACATCGAGCGCCCAGCCGGCGACCCAGACGACGACCAGCCCGCTGACCGCGGCGAACACCGTCGCCAGCGACAGGTGCTTCACGGGCACACCGGGAGTTCGCGGTGCTGCGTCCACGCGTCCAAAATCGGCGAGATGTCCGCGCCGTGGCGCTTGAACGCGTTGACCAGGTCGAAGGTTTCCACGACGCCATGTGCGTTCGTCGCCACGTAATCGCGCACTGCGTTGAAGAAGGTTTCGTCGCCGACGGATCGTCGTAAAGCATGCAGCGTGATCGCGCCGCGCTTGTACACGCGGTCGTCGAACATGTCGCGCGGGCCCGGGTCCGCGAGCGTGAACCGCATCGGGGTGATCTTGGCGTAGTGCTCGCGCACGGAGACGTCGACCGGTTTCCGGCCCGCGAAATCGGCCCACAGCCACTCCGCGTAGCAGGCGAAGCCCTCGTTGAGCCAGATGTCCTCCCACTGCGCGATGCCGAGCGAGTTGCCGAACCATTGGTGCGCCAACTCGTGCGCGATCAGACGCTCGTTATTGTGCAGGTGGTTGACGCCGAAAATCGACAGCCCCTGCGCCTCGAGCGGGATCTCCAGCGGGTCCTCGTGCACGACCACCTGGTAGTCCTCAAACGGGTAGGGGCCGAAGACGGTCTCGAAGTAATCGAGCATCGCCTGCTGCTTCGACAGATCGCCCACGTTTGGGCCGGGTAGCCACGCCGACGTGTTGCGCCCGAGCGAGACGTGGCGGAACTGGCCGACCTGGATCGTCGCCAGGTACGTCGGCATGGGCCGTGAGGTGGTATTCGCTACCGCCGTGTAGTCCCGGTCGGTGCGCACGCGGAAGTTGTACGTCGCTTTCTCGTCCGGGGTGTCGTCGCAAGGAAACCACGTCGGCGCGCCGTTGGGCTGGTTCGCGGTGAGCGCGCCGTTGTCCAGTTCCTCCCAGCCGAGTTCGCCCCACGCGGTGCGCCGCGGGCGCGGGTTGCCGCCGTAGCGGATGGTGAGCGTGAACTCGGTGTCTACCGGGATTTCCTCGTTGAACGTGATGCGCAGTTTCCCGCCGGATTGGCGGAAGCGCTTCACGCCGATGCTTAACGACGACTCCACGCGCCGCGCCGCCAACCCCTGCGCCATATCCAGCGTCAGGTGGTTCAGCGCGCGCCAGGTGGTCATCGTCAGCGTCGCCGTCGCGTTGAGACGGTTCGGGTTAACGATGTAGTGGAAGTCCAGGTCGTAGTGCGTGACGTGGAACCCCAGGTTGAACTCCACGCCCGTGTAGCGGTCGCGGGTGCCGGGGATTGGGGTGGAGCGCAGTCGGAGGTTTCTCATCGCGGGGAAGTCTACCCCTGGGTGCTCCTAGACCCCGAGTGCCGGTGCGATCGTGGTGCGCCAGGCCTTATCCAGGTCGTCGCGCCAGTACGGCCAGGAGTGGGTGCCCACGTTGCGGAGTTCGAAGTGCGCCGGGATCTTGAGGCCGTCGAGCTTGGCCTTCAAGTCGTGGGTGCAGGAGTTGATCGCGGCTTCGATCACGCCGCCTTCGATCTGCAGCGTTGCCGCGCCGAGGTGCGCGGCCGGTTCCGGGGCGCCGATGCCGAGCAGGTAGCTCACCTGGTCCGGGCGGCCGGCCAGGCCGGTGCCGGAGGAGACGTAGAGTTTCGTGCCGCGCAGTTTCTCCGCGTTCAGCAGGGCGTCGTTCCAGCGGTTGTACTTGCCGCCCATCGGACCCCACATCATCTCCGGGGTGACGGTCTTGAAGTCCGGCACACTGGAGGCGCGGTTCACGGTCAAGCGCGCGAAGTTGTAGCCGGCCGGGGTGGACGTTGCCGCGCAGCCGGAAAACGACGCCGCCGCCTTGTACATGCCCGGGTTGTGCTCCGGCAGCACGAGCGCGGAGGTGCCGGACATGGAAAAGCCGGCGATCGCGCGGTTCCTGTTCGCGCCGAGGGTGCGCTCGATCGGGCCGGGCAGCTCGTGGGTAAGGAAGGTCTCCCACTTCTGCGGGCCGTTTAGATACATGGAGCGCACGTTGGGGGCCACCCAGTCGGTGTAATAGGAAAACGCACCGGCCTGCGGGATGACCACGTTGACGCGCTTGCCCCTGAAGTAGTCCTTCGTGGTGTGCAGGGTCAGCCAGTCCTGGTTCTGCTCCGCGCCGCCGGCGCCGTTGAGCAGGTACAGCGTCGGTGCGCCCGACACGCGCTTGCCGGCGCGGTCCGTGGCCGGGATGACAGCAATCGGGATGTCGCGTCGCATCGACGGCGAGTAGACGTTGTAGGACAGCACGTTGTTGTGGTCGACCTGTTCGACCCACTTCTGCGGCTGGCCGGTGGCCGGCGAGATCGGCGGGGTGGCGGGCGCGTTCCAGCTTTTGACCACGCCGGCCGGCTGGGCGATGGCCGGGGTGGTGCCGCAGGCGACGGTGAGTGCGGTCAGCGCGGCAAGTGCTGCTTTCTTCAACGACTTCATAAAGTCCCGTTTCTGTAACGAAGTTATGCTGTCTGACGACATTCGAAGCGTCATTGTACGTTACATACGTTAAAGCTGTGGTTATTGTTACAGCAGTTGCACGTTCTGAAAGGAAACCGCCATGAACCCGATTGAGACCATCCAGCTGCAGATCAACGAGGCACTGGGCTACCTCATCCACACCGGCTCGTCGATGTCGTCGACAATCGCCTACGGCCTGGGCATGTTCTAACCAGGACAGCAAAAAAGGGGCGCACCCGGCGCCCCTTTTTCATATCCGCGTTACAGGCCCAGTGCGGACTTGAACACGGTGTCGTAGGACTTCTTCAGGTCGTCGCGCCACACCGGCCACGCGTGGGTGCCCACGTTGCGCAGCTCAGCGTGCTCGACTTCCGCGCCGTTTGCGCGCAGCTTGACTAGCAGGTCGTGGGTGCAGGAGTTCATAGCGGCCTCGATCGCGCCGCCTTCAAGGATGAGCGTCGCTGCATTTGCGGAGCCCTTGATAAACGCGTCGGACGAGTTCAGGCCGGCGTCCTCGAAGCGCTTCGCTAGCGTGCCCGGCATATCCGTCTCAGCCGCCAGGCCGGTGCCGGTGGAGACGTAGAGCTTCGTGCCCGTGCCGGCCAGCTTCGGCGCGTTGACCAGCGCGTCGTAGTGGCGGTTGTAGTCGGACCCCATCGGACCGAAGATGTGCTCCGGCGTCATCTTGCCCGGCGCGCCGCGGTCGACGGTGAGCTGGACGAAGAAGTTCGGGATCGGCGTGGACGTCGCCGCGCAACCGGAGAAGGATCCGACGGCGTCGTAGAAGCCCGGGTTGTGCTCGGCGAGCAGCAGCACCGACGTCGCCGCCATCGACAGGCCGGCGATGCCGCGACGCTCGCGGTCGGCGTTCATGTACGGCTCGATGGCGTTCGGCAGTTCGTCGGCAAGGAACGTCGACCACATCTGCTTGCCCTTGTAGAAGAGGTGGCCTTCCTCCACTGGCGGCTCAGCTGCCCAGTCGACGTAGTAGGAAAACGCGCCCTCCATCGGGATGACCACGTTTGCGCCGGAATGGCCGTACGTTTCGTAGAGCTCCTTGTACGACTGCGAGACCCAGTCGGTGTCCTGCTCGGAGCCGCCTGCGCCGTTGAGCAGGTAGACCGTCGGCGCGTTGTCCACGCGCTTGCCCTGTGCGTCCTGCGCGAAGAAGACGGCGACCGGGATGTCGCGGCCCATCGACTCGGAGTGCACGCGAACCGCAGCGTTCGGCCACTGTGACTGTGCGCGCTGGAGGATGCCCACCCAGCGCTGGTTCTTGCCGCCCATGGCCCTCGGCGCGTCGCCCAGTTCGAGGACCGTGTTGCCGGTGGCGCCGGAGGTGTTGTCGGCGTCGTCGACGGTCAGGTCCGCGTTCTCGGGGATCGGCTTGCTGGCCCCTTCGGGGGCGGGTTCAGTCGTCGCAACGCTTGTCGACGACTCCAGCACCGAAGTCGTCGTCTCCCCCGAAGTGGTGGTTTCGCTAAGGGAGGGCTCGGTCGAGGTCTCGGTCGGCGCGGTGGTTTCGGTCGTCGCCTCCGGCAGCGACGACTGCACCGTGGACTGCGCCGCGCTCAGCACGGCGGGAGCGTCCTCGCCTGAGGCGGAGACGTGGTGGACGACGGGAATCGAGCCTGCCGCGACAAGGGCCGCGGCAGCGACGGCGATCGCCGGACGGGTGAGTTTCACTGGACTGAACTCGCTTTCCTGAAAACTATGGGAGAACCTCCGCCACATTTTGCCAGACGGCCACGTACACTATGCATTGTGAGTAAAGAACATTTTGACGTTGTTGTCCTCGGCGCGGGCCCCGGTGGCTACGTTGCCGCTATCCGTGCAGCTCAGCTTGGTAAGAAAGTGGCTGTCATCGAGAAGCAGTACTGGGGCGGTGTGTGCCTGAACGTGGGCTGCATCCCGTCGAAGTCTCTGATTAAGAACGCAGAGGTCGCGGAGATCTTCAACCACGACGCGAAGACCTTCGGCATCAAGGGTGACGTGGAGTTCGATTACACGGACGCCCAAAAGCGCTCCCGCAAGGTCTCCGAGAAGATCGTCGGTGGCGTGCACTACTTGATGAAGAAGAACAAGATCAAGGAGATCAACGGCCTGGGCTCGTTCAAGGACGCCAAGACCATCGAGATCACCGAGGGCGACGACAAGGGCATGACCGTCACCTTCGACGACTGCATCATCGCCACCGGCGCGGTCGTGCGCACCCTGCCGGGCATCGAACTTTCCGAGAACGTCGTCTCCTACGAAGAGCAGATCCTCAACCCGGAGGCACCGGAGAAGATGGTCATCGTCGGCGCTGGCGCCATCGGCATGGAGTTCGCGTACGTGCTGTCCAACTACGGCGTCGACGTCACGGTCATCGAGTACATGGACCGCGTCCTGCCGAACGAGGACAAGGACGTTTCAAAGGAGATCGCCAAGGCTTACAAGAAGCTCGGCGTGAAGCTGCTGACCGGCCACGCCACCACCGAGGTGCGCGACAACGGCGACTCCGTCGAGGTGGACGTGAAGAAGAACGGCTCCGACGACGTTGAGACCCTCACCGCGGACCGTGTGATGATCTCCGTGGGCTTCGCTCCGCGCACCGAGGGCTACGGCCTGGAGAACACCGGCGTCGAGCTGACCGACCGCGGCGCCATTGCTATCGACGAGCGCATGCGCACCAACGTCGACGGCATCTACGCCATCGGCGACGTCACCGCGAAGCTCCAGCTCGCTCACGTCGCTGAGGCCCAGGGCATCATCGCCGCCGAGACCATCGCGGACGCGGAGACCCTCGAGATCGAGGACTACATGATGACCCCGCGCGCCACCTTCTGTAACCCGCAGGTAGCCTCCATGGGCTACACCGAGGAGCAGGCGAAGGAGAAGTGGCCGGACAAGGACATCAAGGTTGCCACCTTCCCGTTCTCCGCGAACGGCAAGGCAGTGGGCTTGGCGGAGACCGCTGGCTTTGGCAAGCTCGTCGCCGATGCGGAGTTCGGCGAAATCTTGGGCTGCCACCTCGTCGGCGCGAACGTCTCCGAGCTCATACCGGAGGTTGTGCTTGCACAGCGCTTCGATCTGACCGCAGGTGAGATCGCACGCTCCATCCACATTCACCCGACCCTGTCGGAGGTGCTCAAGGAGATCTCCCACGGCGTCGAGGGCCACATGATCAACCTCTAATTGATCGACGCAAATAGGGGCGCGACCGGTTCGGTCGCGCCCTTTTTCATGTTGGGTGCGGATCGTCTAGCAACCACTAGACGATCCGCACCATATTGAACATGGGTTGCGTTATCACCTGGGAAAACGCCGGCGAGGTGCGTTGATCGTCTGGTTGTGCTGCCGAGGTAGCTAGACGATCGGCAAAAATCAGAACGCGGCGCCCCGTCAGGCGGGGCGCCGCGTGGAGTCGTCGTTAAGCGACTAGTGCTTCTGGGTCGGGTTGTCGGTGCCCGCGACAGCTGCGGCGAGGGAGTCGAGGGACTTGGCCAGGAACTCGTCGTCGAACTTCTCGGTCATGGACAGCAGGTTCTCCTCCAGCTCGTCGCGCTGGTAGGTCAGCTTCACGGTGGTGTTATCGGCGTCGATCGGCTCGAGCTCGTAGAGCCACTTCGCGCCGACCTTGACCTCCGCGGTGGTGTTTTCCAGGTTCTTCCAGCCGATGATGCGGTCCGGCTGGAGGGCGAAGACCTCGTTGACGGTCTGGTAGTCGCCGTCCTCCTTGGTCATGTTCATGGTGAAGGTGTCGCCAACCTCCTTCAGACGCTCGCCCTGGTCGGCGGAGACGACCATGCCGGAGTCGTCGGTCTCGGCATGGCGCTGCGGGTTGGAAAGGATGTCGAAGATCGCGGCCGCGGGGGCGTCGATCTGGCGGGTAGCGGAGTTTTCGGTGTTCTTATCAATAGCCATGGGTGCCAGCGTACAGACTTCGGCCGGAGCCGGCAGTTAGGTGAAACTAACCAACCAAAGATTGACACTTAAAGGGGTAAAAACTGTTGGATATTCGCCATATTCAACTTCGAGTGGGAAAGGTCACACATGCCGAGCGTGCTGGGGAGAGGGGTCAAGCCGCGGTTGAAACTTGGCAAAACACGTACGGGCCTGCAATTTGAGTGTGTGGAAGCGTCCAACGTCTCATAGAGTATTAGCGACACTGGAGGTGCCATGACTGTACAAAACGCAGACCGTGAAGCCATTCGTCACGGAAAAATTACTGAGAAGCCGCTGCGCGAGCGGCCGTCCTTCCCGACATGGGCCATCAAGCTGACCATGGCCATCACCGGCCTCATCTTCGGTCTCTTCGTGCTCGGCCACATGGTGGGCAACCTGAAGATCTTTATGCCGCTGGCTGCCGACGGCTCCGCGCCGATCGACGACTACGGCGAGTTCCTCCGCACGATCGGCGAGCCGCTGTTCCCGCGCGAGGGCTTCCTGTGGATCGTCCGCATCGTGCTGCTCGTCTGCCTCGTGCTCCACGTGTGGGGCGCGTTCGCGCTGCGCGCACGCTCGAACACGTCCCGTGGCCGCTTCAAGCGCACGAACCTGATGGGCGGCTGGCAGTCCACCGCCACCCGCGCGATGCTGGTCACCGGCATCATTCTGCTGCTGTTCATCGTGTTCCACATCCTGGACCTCACCCTCGGCGAGGCTGTCGCCTCCGACGAGTTTGTCCACGGTGCGGTGCGCAACAACCTGTTGGCCACCTTCGGCCCGGGTCGCTGGTGGGTCACGCTGATCTACGTCGTCGCTAACCTGGCGCTGCTGCTGCACCTGACCCACGGCATCTACCTCGCCGTGTCCGACCTTGGTTGGTTGGGCAAGCGCGGCGAGGGCCTGATGGTCGTGCTCGCGTACATCCTCCCGTTCATCGTCGTCGCCGGAAACGTCATCATGCCGATCGCGCTGGCGGCCGGCTGGGTCCCGGACTTCGCCCGGTAATGGCTAAATAGGAGAAACATTATGACTACCTCTATTTCCTCGAATAAGGGCTCTCACGGCGAGCAGGCGTCCACCGAGACCACTGCCAACGGCAGCGCCCAGCCGCAGGCGTTCCGCCAGCCGGAGTCCGCCGTCGCTGGCGTGACCCCGGGTGAGATCCTCGACTCTGCTGAGCCGAACCGCGACGAAGTGCGAATGAAGGACATGTGGCAGCACCACAAGGACCACATGAACCTGGTCTCGCCGCTGAACCGCCGCAAGTTCACCGTTCTCGTCGTCGGCACCGGCCTATCCGGCGGTGCCGCAGCCGCGGCTCTTGGCGAGCTGGGCTACAACGTCAAGTCCTTCACCTACCACGACGCACCGCGTCGTGCGCACTCCATTGCAGCCCAGGGCGGCGTGAACTCCGCCCGTGGCAAGAAGGTGGATAACGACGGCGCCTACCGCCACACCAAGGACACCGTGAAGGGTGGCGACTACCGCTGCCGCGAGTCCGACTGCTGGCGCCTGGCCATTGAGTCGGTCCGCGTGATCGACCACATGAACGCGATCGGCGCTCCGTTCGCCCGCGAGTACGGCGGTACCCTGGCCACCCGCTCCTTCGGCGGTGTGCAGGTCTCCCGCACCTACTACACCCGCGGCCAAACAGGTCAGCAGCTGCAGCTGTCCACCGCGTCGGCGCTGCAGCGCCAGATCCACCTGGGCAACGTGGAGATTTTCACCCACCACGACCTGATGGATCTGATCATCACCGAAAAGGACGGCAAGAAGCACTGCGAGGGTATTGTGACCCGTAACCTCATCAACGGTGAGATCACGCCGTTTACCGGCCACGCTGTCATCCTCGCTACCGGCGGGTACGGCAACGTGTACCACAAGACGACGCTGGCGAAGAACTCCAACTCGTCCGCCATGATGCGCGCGTACGAGCGTGGCGCCTACCTCGCGTCCCCGTGCTTCGTGCAGTTCCACCCGACCGGCCTTCCGGTCAACGCGAAGTGGCAGGCGAAGACGACGCTGATGTCCGAGTCGCTGCGTAACGACGGCCGCATCTGGACCCCGAAGGAAAAGGGCGACGACCGCGACCCGAACACCATCCCGGAAGAGGAGCGCGACTACTTCCTGGAGCGCCGCTACCCGGCCTTCGGCAACCTGGTGCCGCGCGACGTCGCATCGCGTGCGATCTCCCAGCAGCTCAACGCCGGCTACGGCGTGGGCCCGCTGCACAATTCGGCGTACCTGGACTTCAAAGAGGCGATTGAGCGTCTCGGTGAGGACACGATCCGCGAGCGCTACTCCAACCTGTTCGAGATGTACGAGGACTCCACCGGTGAGAACCCGTACGAGGTGCCGATGCGTATCGCACCGACCGTCCACTTCACCATGGGCGGCCTGTGGACCGACTTCAACGAAATGACCTCGATCGACGGCCTGTTCGCCGCCGGCGAGTGCTCCTGGACCTACCACGGCGCGAACCGCCTGGGCGCGAACTCGCTGCTGTCCGCGTCCGTCGACGGCTGGTTCACCCTGCCGTTCACGGTGCCGAATTACCTCGCCGACCACCTCGGCGAGGAGAAGCTGGCGGAGGATTCCCGCGAGGCGCAGGACGTCGTCGCGGCGGTCACCGACCGTATCGAGCGCATCATGTCGATCAATGGCCCGGATCCGCACGGTCCGGAGTACTTCCACGAGAAGCTGGGCGACATCCTCTACGAGCACTGCGGTGTGTCCCGCACCGTCGAGGGCCTGGAGGAGGGCATCAAGAAGATCCGCGCCCTGCGCGAGGACTTCTGGACCAACATCAACATCCCGGGTTCCCCGAACGACATGAACCAGACGCTCGAGGCTGCGCTCCGCCTCGTCGACTACATCAACCTGGGCGAGCTCATGTGCGTCGACGCGCTCGACCGCGACGAGTCCTGCGGTGCGCACTACCGTATGGATCACCTCACCGACGACGGCGAGGCAGAGCGTGACGACGACAACTGGTGCTTCGTCTCCGCGTGGGAGCCGGCTGGCGACGGCCAGTTCATCCGCCACGCTGAACCCCTGTACTTCGATTCGATCCCGCTGATGGCAAGGAACTACAAGTAATGAAACTGACACTTGAAATCTGGCGCCAGGCTGGTCCTGACACTGAGGGCAGCTTCGAGACCGTCCAGGTCGACGACGCTGTAGAGCAGATGTCCATCCTGGAGTTGCTCGACCACGTCAACAACAACTACGTCGAAGAGGGCAAAGAGCCGTTCGTCTTCGCATCCGACTGCCGTGAGGGCATCTGCGGCACCTGCGGCGTGACCGTCAACGGCCGCCCGCACGGCGCCGGCGAGAACACCACGGCCTGTCTGCAGCGCCTGTTCAACTACAAGGACGGCGACACCCTGAAGATTGAGCCGTTCCGCTCCGGCGCGTTCCCGGTGATCAAGGACCTCACCGTGGATCGTTCCGCGCTGGACCGCGTGATGCAGCAGGGCGGCTACGTGTCCGTCAACGCTGGTACCGCGCCGGACGCGGACACGCTAGCTGTCAACCACCACGACGCGGAAACCGCTTTGGATTACGCGGCCTGCATCGGCTGTGGCGCATGTGTGGCTGCGTGCCCGAACGGTGCGGCGCACCTGTTCACCGGCGCGAAGCTCAAGCACCTGAAGCTGCTGCCGTTGGGTAAGCAGGAGCGTTCCCGCCGTGCGCGCAACATGGTCGACGAGTTGGAGACCAACTTCGGCCACTGCTCGCTGTACGGCGAGTGCGCGGACGTGTGCCCGGCTGGCATCCCGCTGGATGCGGTCGGCGCGATCAACGCCGAGCGTGCCCGTGCTGCCTTCAAGGGCGGCGACGACTAGGCCTGCCGTATACTCCAAGTCATTGGAGTTCCGGCAGTTCCCGCAGCAAAAGAAGGAAGCAAGATAATGGGTTCCCACGCAGTTGCAGACATCCGCAACGAGTCCTTCCCTGAGTACCAGGCGAGGATTGAAGATACGTATATCGACGGCTACGACCCGGTTTCGCTGGGTGCGCCGCACTCGTCGCTCAACCGCGTCCCGACCTGGGTTGCGATGGGTCTGATCCTGTCCACCCTGTTCGGCATTGGCCTGGCAGTGTGGGGCGCTGGCGCGATGGCGTATGGCTTCGGCTCGCAGACGCACGATCTGGCACAGCGCCTGCTGATCCTCGGTATCGCTGAGGCGGTCATCACCGCTGTGGTCGGCGCGATCCTCATCGTGATCGGCCGCAAAGACTACAAGGCGTACCGTAAGCGCACCGGCCGCGTGAACTAGCGGTCGTCGTCAAGTGCCCTCTCCACCAGCGGAGGGGGCATTTTTCATGCCCGTGTCGGGGCGGCTGCTTTAATCGGGGGTATGACAGATCAGCTCATGCCCACACCGTCCAACGAGGCGGAGCGCCGCCGGGTCTTGCGCAACCACAAGATCGCGGTGACCAGCCTGCTCGGCGTCATGGCCGTGATCTTCTTGGCGTGCTCGTGGGCGCAGTCGCGCGGTGCATCGGCTGCGTGGATCGGCTACGTGCGCGCCGCCGCGGAGGCTGGCATGGTCGGCGGTTTGGCGGACTGGTTCGCCGTTACTGCGCTGTTTAAGTACCCGATGGGGATTCCGATCCCGCACACGGCGATCATCCCGAACAAGAAGGACCAGGTGGCGGACGCGCTCAGCGAGTTCGTCAGCGAGAACTTCCTCAACGCCCGCACGATCACGCAGAAGGTGATGGAGGCCGGCATCCCGGAGCGGGTGGGCAGCTGGATGGCGCAGCCGGCAAACGCGGGGCGCGTCAGCGAGGAAGTGGGCGCGTTCACGGTGCGCATGGTCGAAGGCATCGACACGCGTGAGGCGGAGGCGTTCATCGACACGCAAGTGGTCGACCGGTTCGCGGACCCGATCTGGGCGCCGCCGCTCGGCCGGGCGCTCGAGGGATTGATCGCGGACGGCAAGGTGGAGCCGGTTGTCGACGACATTGTCTCGTGGGCGCGTCGCAAGGTCGACGGAATGGAGGGCACGGTCGTTTCGCTTATCGACGAACGCATGCCCCGCTGGGCACCCCAATTTGCCAAAGACCTGGTCGGCCAGCGTGTCTACGACGAGCTGGTGTCGTTTATGGCGGATGTGGATGCCGACGACGACCATGAGGCCCGCCGCGCGGTGCGCCGCCAGATCAACCAGTTCGCCCAAGACCTGCAGTTCGACGGGGAGATGATCTCGCGGGTGGAGGCGCTCAAGGGCGACATCATGGCGTCGAATGCGGTGCGCTCGGCCTCCGCCGGGATTTGGGAGCAGGTGTCGAGCTCGCTGGTGGAGGCGGCGTCGGATCCAGCGAGCACGCTTCGTCGCAAAGTGGCGGAGGCCTCGGTTGAGTGGGGAGCCAAGCTTCGCGACGATCCGGCGGTGCGCGCCGACGCCGAGCGTCGCCTGGAGAAGGTCACGCACTACGCCGCAGAAAACGGTGCGGACCAGATCGTGGGCATTATCGCGGAGACCATCCAACGCTGGGACGGCGAGGAGGCCGCGGAGAAAATTGAGTTGATGGTGGGCAAGGACCTGCAGTTCATCCGTTTGAACGGCACCGTGGTCGGTGCGCTTGCGGGCCTGGTTATTTACACTGTGACACAACTGCTGTTCTTTTAAATGAAAGGTGCAAACCATGACTGACAACACCGCGAACAACAACAACGAGGTCCGCGACAACCTGCGCGATGCAGGCGAAGCGCTGCTGATGGCCGGCTCGTCCATCGGTGCCGCGCTGGGCAAGGTCGCGGGTGACCTGACGGACCGTTTCAAGTCCACTTCTGATGAGGCACGCGCGAACTTTGATTCCGCGACCACCGAGGGCGAGGTGCGCAGCGCCGCCACCAGCTTCACCGAAGAGGCGGAGAAGCTGCTCAACTCCCTGCGCGAGCGCGACCTGCAGTTCACCGACGACCTGAAGGAGACCGTGACCGCGAAGATCAACGAGGCTCGCGCGAACTTCAACGACCGCCTGGCCAAGACCGATACATCCGGCAACGCTGAGGCGCAGGGTGTGGTCTCCGAGATCCGTGCTCGCTTTGAGGAGCTCGTGGCGCGCATCCAGGACCAGGTCTCCAACTCCACCGCCGACGGCGATATCATCGACGGCGAAATTATCGAGTCGGACAATCAGCCCGGCTCCGGCACCACCGCGAACTAGAAGGTTTGGATATGGATACCGCTTCCGTCGAGCAGCTCGTCACCATCATGCGCATCCCCGCGCTGACGGGGCAGGTGCTGATGCTCGCGGTGGGGCTCGCCGGTATCGCGGCGGCCGTCATGGTCGGCATGACCCGCTCCGACGCGTTCGAGGCTGCCGGCCGCCAGTCGAAGGGCGCGTGGCTCGGCATCCTTGTCATCGCCTCGATCGCCGCCGCGCTCGGCTTGCCATTTATCGCCTGGATCGGGGCAGTGGCGATCGGCATCTACTACTTCGATGTCCGCCCGCAGATCGCGGACATTCTCGACGGCAACGGCGGCTGGTAGGCAGAACCAGCCGCGACACGGGGGTTAGCTGCTGCGGGTTTCGACCTGCTGCGGCTGCTCGGTCATCATCTGCAACTCGTTGAAGTTCACATCGGTGCCGGCGAGCGTGATTTGAATGCCGCCGGGGACGACCTGGAAGTCGTCGACACGCATGGTGCCCACCGTGTTTCCCTCGACGCCCTGGGACAGGGCGTCGCTGACCGCGTTGGCCACTTCGTCCGGCAGGTCGAAGCCGAACAGCGCGGTGTTTTCTGCCTCCAGCGCAAGCTGGCCGTCGCGCATCGTCGGGCGTAGCTCGATGCCCGCGAGTCCGCCGGTGAACTCGATGGTGAAGGTTTCCTTCTCCGGGTTGGCGGTGACGGCACTGACGGTAATCAGGTTGGACAAAAAGCCCTGGTCGCCGATCTGCTCCTCGAGCTGCTGGTTGAGCATCGCGCGCACGTATTCGTTGGGCAGCGTGGTGGTCATGTGTAGCTCTTCGGCCACCGGATCGTTGCCGGCGACGCGCACGTTGTCCATCTCAACAACTGCGGCCGGGTTGCCGGTGAACTGGTTGCCGTCGACGACCAGCGTCGACTGCTGGTCGACCGTCATGTGGGGGAACTTGCCGCCGAGCAGCCCCAGGGTGACCGGCTTCGCGCCGAAGGACACCGATGTGCCCTCGGGGGCTTGCGAGGTGACCTGGTGGGAAATGAACGCGCGGATGCCGCCTTCCGCGATGGCGAACAGGAGCAGTACTCCGGCGATGATGGAGAGTGTGACTTTCCAGGCTTTGCTCATGCGGAACAGTCTAGGAACTTGGAGCGATTGCAGACCACTCGACGGTCACCGTGTTGTCGCTGAGCCGCCGACGCTGGGGTGTCACCGGCCAGTCCGCGGCCAAGTCGGCAAGCGCGTGCCGCCACCGCACGCGAGGCCCGTGGGGTGCCCAGCCGGCGGCGCGCTCCCAGGCGGCGTCGGCGTCGGATAAAAACGCGTGGATGGCCTCGCCGGGGACGTTGCGGTGGATCAGCGCTTTTGGCAGCCGCTCCGCCACATCGGACGGGGTGGGGGTGTGGTGGGGGTCCCAGGACAGGGTGAGGGAGCGGGGGCCGGTGCCGTCGAGAAGCAACCATGCGCAACGACGACCCACCTCGTCGCAGGTGCCTTCGATGAACAACCCGCCGGGGGCGAGGCGCGAGCAGACGGTGTCCCACACGTCGGCAACTTGGTCGACGTCGTACTGGCGCAGCACGTTGAAGGCGCGAACGAGGTGGGGGCGGTAGCCGGCGAGTTCGAAGCCGCCGAGTTCGAAGCGCACCCCGTCGCGCGGCGGCAGGACGCGGGCGGGGTCGATCTCTAGCCCCACGACTTCGATGCCGTGGTGGATTTCGCGCAGCCAACGCGCCCATTCGACGGTGGTGGTGTGCGACGCGCCGTAGCCCACATCGACCGCCAACGGGGAAGGCACGGAGCGCAAAAGACACTGGACCCGCGGGTTGTAGCGGGTCCAGCGGTCTGACCTGCGCAGCCGGTTGAACCCGGTGGTGCCGCGGGTGATCACCCCGTAGGGTTTTCCCGCGCCCGGGGTGGCGCGCAGGTTGTGGTAGTGGGGAATTAGAGGTTCTCGCTAATCCACTGGTCGGTGAGCTTCGCCTCGTTTTCGACGATCTCCTCGAGCGCTTCGGCCACCTTCGGCTCGAGTGCGGCGCCCATGAACGGGATGTCGACCTTGGCTTCGAGCTCGTAGTCGAGCTTCGTGGCCTCACCGTCGCGGGTGGCGGTGTACTCGGCACCGAGCGACACCGGGGTGCCCTTCACGTCGCCGGTCATGGTGTGCTTGGCGCTGTCGCCGTCGAGATCGCCGACGGTGACCACGCGCTTCAACTTCAGGTCCTGGGACACCATCGCCTGCGCGGCCGGCGGGAGGATGGAGGTCGGCAGGATCTCGAACAGGGTCGCGGTGTTGTCCGCGAACTCGTGGAGCTCGCCCGGCTCGGGGGAGAGCTTCTCCGCGATGTACTCCCAGTACTCGCGGGTGGCGTACGCCTGCGCGACCTTTTCGATCGGCTGGTTGATGGTCACGGTGATCTCACTACGTGCAGTCATGGGGGACAGACTACCGTTGTTGGCGTGTCAACCCCATCATTCGCCTCCCTGACCACGCTGCGCGTCGGCGGCACCCCGGCCGACATTGTCGAGTGCACCACGGCTGAAGCGCTCGCGGCAACCGTCGCGCGTCTCGACGCCGCCGGCACCCCACTGATCATCGTCGGCGGCGGCTCCAACCTGCTCGTCGCGGAAGGTGCGCTGGATCTTACGGCCGTGCTGGTGCGTAACACGGGCATTTCGCTTGTCGACGACATCACGTTGCGCATCCAAGCCGGCACCGTCTGGGACAACGTGGTCGCCTTCGCGGTGGAGCACGGCCTCGGCGGTATCGAGGCGCTGTCCGGCATCCCGGGATCGGCGGGTGCGACCCCGGTGCAAAATGTCGGCGCATACGGCTCGGAGATCGCGGACGTGCTGACCCGCGTGCGGCTGTACAACCGCGAGACGGAGACGGACGAGTGGGTGCCGGCGTCGTCGCTGGATTTGGCGTATCGGTACTCGAATTTGAAGTTCACCTCGCGAGCCGTGGTGCTAGAAATCGAGCTGGAGCTGGAGAAGACAGAGCAGTCGATCCCGCTGCGGCACTTAGGCGGCGAGCGTGTCTCGCTGGCCGAGGCGCGCGAATCGGTACTTGAGACGCGCCGGGCGAAGGGCATGGTGCTAGATTCCGCCGACCACGACACCTGGTCGGCCGGGTCGTTTTTCACTAACCCCGTGGTGCCGGCCGCACTCGCCGACGACATTGAGGCGATAGTCGGCGAGGACCGCATGCCGCGCTTTGCCGCCGGTGACGGTCAGGTGAAACTGTCGGCTGCGTGGCTTATCGAGCGCGCCGGATGCCACCGCGGCTTCCCCGGCGAGGATGCGCCGGCTCGCCTATCGACGAAGCACACCCTCGCCCTGACCAACCGCGGCGCGGCAACGGCGGACGACATCGCCGCGTTGGCCCGGCGGGTGCAAGGGGTCGTCGAGAAGCAATTCGGCGTTGAGCTGCACCCCGAGCCGGTCTGGGTGGGACTCTAAGACTCCGCGAGTTTTTCCAGCAGGTCGTCGCGCACCTCGCGGCGGCGGATCTTGCCCATCTGGTCCTTCGACAGTTCGTCGAAGTGGTAGAAGGTGCGGGGCACCTTGTAGCGGGTGAGGTTCTCGCGCGCGAACTCTTTGAGACCGTCCGGGTCGAGGGCTGCGCCGTCGTTGAGCACGACGCAGGCGACGACGTCCTCGGAGCCGTCGGAACGCGGGCGGCCCACCACGGCGACATCCGCGACGTCCTTGTGGGTGCGGATGACCTCCTCGACCTCCGCCGGGTAGACGTTGAACCCGCCGGTGATGATGAGCTCCTTGATGCGGGAGACGAGCTTGATAAAGCCGTCCTCCTCCATGACACCCATGTCGCCGGTGCGGAACCAGCCGTCGTGGAAGACCTTCTCGGTGGCCTCCGGGTTGTTGAAGTAGCCGCTGAACACCTGCGGCCCTTTGACTAGGATCTCGCCGGTCTCGCCGAACGGCATGTCCTCGTCCGGGTTGTCGGGGTTGACGATGCGGATCTGCGTGTCCGGGAACGGGATGCCGATGTAGCCGGGGCGGCGGTCGGCTGATTCCGGGTTACCCACGATGATCGGGGAGGTCTCGGTCAGGCCGTACCCCTCGACGAGGTGGCCGCCGGTGGACTGCTCCCATTCCTCGATGATTTCCTTCGGCAGCGACGAGGCGCCGGAGAAGCCGATCTGCACCTTCGACAGGTCGACGTTTTTCTTCTTCGCGGCCTTGAGCATGCGCTCGAATACGGTGGGCACGCCCGGCACGAACGTCGGCGGGGTCTTCTTCACCGCCTGCATGATCAAATCCATCTTCGGTGCCGGCAGCAACACGAGTTCGGAGCCGATGAGCACCGTCAGCGTCAGTGAGAACGTCAGGCCGTAGGCGTGGAAGAACGGCAGGGTGGCCAGCATGCGTTGGTTGCCCTGCTGCAGTTCCTTCACCCAGGCCTGGCCCTGCAGCGGGTTGGCGATGAGGTTCGAGTGCGACAGCGCCGCGCCCTTCGGGGTGCCCGTTGTGCCGGAGGTGTAGAGGATCACCGCAGTGCTTTCCGGAGTGATGTCCTCTGGGGCTTCCAGGTCGCTGCCGAAGCCGCCGATGGCGGAACTCGTCAGCACCTCCCACGGCACGGTGTGCTTGCTCGGTCCGGTCAGCGCGGCGCGGGTCTCGAGGATCTTCGGAAGCGGAATGCGCAGCGCAAGTTGCTGGACGCGCGGCATCGCCTTGGTCATGTTCACGCTGACCACGGTCTCCAGCGGGGTGTCGGCGCGCAGTTTTTCCAAGGTGTCGGCGGTTTTATCCCACACGATGGCCACGCGCGCGCCGTGGTCGATGAACTGCGGGCGCAGCTCGTGGGCGGTGTAGAGCGGGTTGTGCTCCACGGCGATTGCGCCGATTTTTTGCACCGCGAAGAACGCGGCGACGTGCTGGGGGCAGTTCGGCAGCATGATGGCCACGCGGTCACCGGGGCGCACACCGAAGGCTTTCAGGCCGGCGGCGGCGCGGCGCACCTCGCGGTCGAGCTCGGAAAACGTCTGGGTGCGGCCGAAAAACCGGGTAGCCACGTTGTTGCCGTTGGCGGCGAGGTTGTCGTCGTAAAGCTCGCCGAGCGTCTTCCCGCCGTACTCCAGTGAGTGGGCGGTCCATTCGGGGTAGTAGCGCAGCCAGGGCTTTTCTTCGTTGACGTTGGCGGTGGAAGTCATGCGCACCACCCTACGCCCAAACCTACGGTTGCGTAAGGAGCTCGAGCAGGGTGTCGCGGACCTCGCGGCGGCGGATTGCGAACCGTAGGTTGTGTTGCACTGCACGGGCCCGCGAGTTGCTTTACACTGGCCGCCGAACATCAATCGGGGGATTTTTGGGGGATTTCATGACCACGTTCCACGACGCCGCCATGCCGGAGCTCGAACTGACTCCGCCTGCCGTGCTCGACCAGACCAACCTGGTGGACCCGGTGAAGTCGCCGCCGAAGCAGGGTTGGCGCAAATTCGTCCACACCGCCACCCGCGGCCGGATCAATCCGGGCGGCTCCCGCAAAGAACTCGAGGAGCAGCAGCTTATCGACGCCATCCGCGCACCACTTCGCGGCGACTACCGCATCGCGGTGATGAGCTTGAAAGGTGGGGTGGGTAAGACGACGACCACGGTCGCGCTCGGCGGCGTGTTCGCGCAAACCCGCGGCGACCGTGTGATCGCCATCGACGCCAACCCGGACTTAGGGACGTTGGCTCAGCGCGCCGCGACCGCGCCGCCGGCGACCATTAGGGACCTGCTGCACGCTCCTGAAACACACCGCTACCCGCAGGTGCGCGCCTTTACCAACCAGGCCGCCTCGCGTCTCGAGGTCATCGGGTCCGAGCGCGACCCGGCCGTGTCGGAGGCGTTCTCGGAGGCGGACTACCGCCGTGCAATCGACATCCTGCAGCACCACTACAACGTCATCCTCACCGACTGCGGCACTGGCCTGATGCACTCCGCGATGGCGGGTGTGCTCGACCTGGCCAACGCGCTCGTGCTGGTCACCTCTCCAGCTCTTGACGGCGCGCAATCGGCATCCGCCACCCTGGACTGGCTCAACCTGCACGGCTACGACCAACTGGCGGCAAACGCCGTCGTGGTGGTGTCCGCGTCCGCGCCGGGTAAACCGACGATCGATATGGAGAAAGTCGCCGAGCACTTCGCGTCACGCACCCGAGCCGTGCACACCATTCCGTACGACCGCCACCTGGCAGAAGGTGCGGTCGTCGACTTGGAACGCATGGCTCCCGCGACGTTGAAGGCCTATCAGTATCTCGCGGCCACGGTGGCGCAGGACTTCGGTGCCTGGCACCGCCACGCCGCGCATTAATCACGGTCAAAATCCTCTGTAGACCTCACCACGAGGGGCGATGCGGAGGACCTCGATGATGACAACGTCTTGGTCTACCGAGTAGATGATCCGGAATCCACCGACGCGGATACGAAAGTCGTTATGCCCGGTCAGCCGGACGCAGCCGGTCGGAAACGGGTTTCGAGCGAGGCTCTGCAGTGCGCCTACGATTCGTTCGAAATTCGCTCGGTCACCGCGTCTTATTTTCTTAAGGTCGCGACCGGCCTGGTTGGTCAGCTCGATTCGGTATTGCATTGACCCCTCCGCAAAAAAGTGTACAGTATGTACAAACTGTACACATTGAAGTTTAGGGAAGGTGGCATTGTGGGCAACTCAGGTGAGGCGATAGCACTGGCCGATCTGCGGGGCCGACTCGGGGAGACGGTCGACCGCGCAAACTACGCGGGCGAAAGGGTGCTCATCACGCGGAATGGAAAGTCCGCTGCAGCGATTGTCCCAGTGGAAGATCTGCTGCTGTTGGAGGAGATCGAACAGGTCGCTGACCGCGAGTTGCTCCGTCGTGCGCGTGTGCAGGATGACGGAACGCGCACACGGTTGAAGGAGCTGTTGAAGCGCTTCGCGGAGGAGGACGCACGGGAAGAAGCAGGCGCCCTGACCGCGGAGTAGCCGCGCGGTAGTCTGGCGCGTATGCGCGTCGCCATGATTTCCATGCACACCTCCCCGCTCGAGCAGCCGGGGACCGGTGATGCGGGCGGCATGAACGTTTACGTCCACAACATCGCCACCCAGTTGGCGCGGCAGGGCACGACGGTGGACGTGTTCACCCGCGCCACCCGTCCGAGTCAGGGTGAGATCGTGGAGGTGGAGCCGGGCTACCGGGTGGTCAACGTCGTCGCTGGCCCGTATGAGGGGCTGGAAAAAGAGGATCTGCCCACCCAGCTCGCCGCCTTTGCCGGTGGGGTGGTGCAGTTCACGCGCGCGAACGACGAGCATTACGACCTGATCCACTCCCACTACTGGCTCTCTGGCCAGGTGGGGTGGTTGCTCGCGGATCTCGCCGGTGTGCCGCTCGTGCACACCGGGCATACGTGGGCGGCGGTGAAAAACGCCTACGGGGTCGGCAGTTCGGAGTCGGAGGCGCGGCGTATCTGCGAGCAGCAACTCGTGGATAACGCGGAGTCGCTCGTGGTCAACACCGAGGATGAAACCGCGGAGCTGGCTCGGTTTTACGACGTCAACCCCGGGAAGATCTCCGTCGTCAGCCCGGGCGCGGACACGGAACTGTTCACCCCGGGTACGAACCGCAACACCGAGCTCGCGCGGCGCCACCTGGGCATCCCACTGCACGCGAAGGTGGTGGCGTTCGTCGGTCGCCTGCAGGATTTCAAGGGCCCACACGTGCTGCTGCGCGCGATGGGCGAGGTTGTGCGCCGCGGCCGTGTCGACGGCCCGCTGCGCGTAATCATCTGTGGCGGGGCGAGCGGAGCCGGCTCGTCGGTGGAGCGCTACCGCGAGATTGCCGACGAGGAGGGGTTGCGCCGGATCACGCGCTTTTTGGGCCCGCGCCCGCCGGAGGAGCTGGTCAGCATCTACCAGGCTGCGGACATCGTCGCGGTGCCGAGTTACAACGAAAGCTTCGGGCTCGTCGCCGTGGAAGCGCAGGCCACCGGCACCCCGGTCGTCGCGGCGAAGGTGGGCGGGCTGCCGCTGGCTGTCGTCGACGGCGAAACGGGTCTGCTTGTCGACGGTCACGTGCCAGAGAGTTGGGCGGACGCGCTCGAGCAGCTGCTTATCGACGACCCCACGCGTATCCAGATGGGCGAAACCGCAGTCGAACACGCGGGACGGTTCAGTTGGGCCGCGTCGGCCGAGCAGTTAGCCGAGGTCTACGCCGCCACACTCGACGGCTACGTGCCCTGCGGCGCGGCACGGAACGCCGGCGGCAACTAGCGGCCGAGCGCCTCGTTGAGGTTTTCGGCGATCACGCCGCTGCCCCAGAACGTGAGCTCTTCAGTGTGGTGGTCCACGGCCTGCTCGACCTCGGTGCGGTTGAACTGGCCGCGCACGGCCTTGTCAGCGAGGTGGCGCGCATCGCGCTGGGCCGCGCCAACGGCCTTGCGGAATTCCGCGCGCGGCTCGAGTGGCTCGTAACCGGGGTTGAGGCGGCGGATCTCGTCATCGACACGCTGCTCCTCCACACCGGACGGGGTGAACTCGGCGCGCGGGGCGGAGGATTCGGTGACCTTGAATACCTCGTTGACCTGGCCGTCCGGTACGCCGTAGGCGTCTTCGATGATGCGGTCGGCCGGCTGCGCTTTGCCCACCGGTCCCACGGCCATCGAGGAGATGCCGATAACGGCGCCGTCGCGTGGGTCGAAGTTCACGCCGCCGGAATCGCCTGGCTTATATCCGAGGTTCCACGAGTACACCGCGTTGCGGCTGCGCCCGATCTGGGTGGCGCACGTGCGCCCGGTGGTGGCACCGTCCTTGCAAATCGGCTGGCCGAAGTTGTCCACCGACACCTCGCCCGGGCGCAGCGTGCGGAAGTCGCGGATGCCGGTGAGTTTCACCGGGTTGCCGCGGGTGTGCCCGGCGGCGTCGTGGGAGTGGGACAGGTTGGTGTCGGTGACGGTGTCGTCGATACGCACAATGCCCCAGTCCGCAGTGCGCGCGGCGGCGAGCGGGTTGAAAATCAGCATGGCTTCCAGCGGTACATGGTTCGACGCCTCACGCGTGCCAATGCGCGTGTAGCCGTCGCCGACGGGGACCGAAAATTCGCCGGTGATCTCCGGAAAGCCGGGCAGCGTGTTCACGCAATGTGAGGCGGTGAGCATGACCCGTGTGCCGCGCACGGTGCCGGCGGGGCCTTGCGAGCAGTCCATGGCGTTGGCGGTCGGCGGGATCTTGATGTGCTCGCCGGTGGGCAGTTCCCGTGTGGTCGGCGGGTCGGCAGGAAAGGTGCGAAACGGCGCGCCGGGGGCGACGAGCGCGGGCGAGGCCGCCTGGGTAGGGGCGGCTGCAAGGCCGAGCAGTAGCGCGCCGGCGGCGAAAAATGCAGGTGTTCGCATACTTCGAGTCTAACCCCGCCAGCACGCTCAGACCGGGGGTGGCGGCGTGGGTTATTTCACGAAGGCGTCGATTGCGGAGCGGATTTCTCCGGCGTGCCCGCGTGCCGCCGCATTCGCGCGCCCCGCCAGGTCTTGCGCCGCCGCAACCGGATTGTCCGCCTTCGGCAACTGCCCCGCCTCGCCGGCGAGCCGGGCCGCGTCGGCCTGCGCCGCACCGACCGCGTCGTTCAGCCGGTGGTACTTGCTCGGCGCCGGTGCCGGGCGGTCTGCCGCCGCCGGGTTTTCCTGCGCGATCTCGTCGCGCAGCGTGGCAAACTCCGCGCGCTGCGCCTTCGGGGCGGGGGTGAAGGCCTGGTTCACCTGGCCGTCCGGGATGTCGTAGGCCTGTTCGAGCGCGCGGTCGACCTGCTGCGAGTTGCCGATCGGACCGAAGCCGATGACGCTGAGCCCCACCGCCTCGCCGGTGCGCGGGTCGTAGTTGATGCCGCCCGAATCGCCCGAGGCGAAATCCAACCCGACGTGCCACACGAAGTTCTGGGTACGCGCCACCTGCGTGCCGCACGACCGGCCCGTGCGCATGCCGTCCTTGCAGATCGGCTGACCGAAGTTGTCGAAGGCGATCAACTGGTTGCCCAGCGACGGGTAGTCCTTCACGCCGGTGATCGCCACCGCCGGCGAGGCGGCGCCGCCCCACTGGCTGCGGGACGTCGACCAGGTGGACGCCTCCACGCCCTGGTCGAGGCGGATCATGGCCCAATCGGGCTCGTCGATGATGCGGTAAAAGTCCATTAACTCACCGTTACCCAGCGGAAACTCGGTACGCTGGGTGTCGATCTCGCCCACGCGTGGGTAGGTGACCTTGCCGTTGCGGTGCACCGGCGCGTAGACCACCGGCAGCACTGTCTCGCCCTTCACCTCGAAGCAGTGCGCCGCGGTGATCATGACCTGCTTTGTCTTCCCGTCCGGGGTGCGCACCGTGCCCGCGGGACCCTGGGTGCAGCGGCCGGTGTGAGTAAATGACGTGGTGTCGTCGAAAAGCGTGGCAATGGGCGCGCCGGGTGCGGCGAGCGCGGGGGCAGCGGCGGCGGATGGGGCAGGGGTGAGCGCGACGGCCATCGCGGCCGCGGCGACGAAGCGAAAAACCTTAAGCATGCCCACGACACTAAACCCCATCCGTGGCATGCTGGACAGTATGGGTAACGGAAAGTTGATTCTCGTACGTCACGGCCAAAGTGAGTGGAACAAATCCAACCAGTTCACCGGCTGGGTGGATGTGGACCTCACCGAGCAAGGCGAGCGTGAAGCCGTCAATGCCGGCAAGCTCATCGCCGAGAAGGATGTGCTGCCGGACATCGTGTTCACCTCGCTGCTGCGCCGCGCGATCCGCACCGCCAACATCGCGCTCAACGCCGCGGACCGCCACTGGATCCCGGTCGTCCGCAACTGGCGCCTCAACGAGCGCCACTACGGCAAGCTGCAGGGCCTGAACAAGGCGGAGATCCGCGAGCAGTACGGCGAAGACCAGTTCATGGAATGGCGCCGCTCCTACGACACTCCGCCGCCGGCCATTGACACCGACAACGAGTACGCGCAGACGAACGACCCGCGCTACGCCTTCCTGCCGGAGGTGCCCCGCACCGAGTGCCTGCAGGATGTCGTGCGCCGCTTCCAGCCGTACTACGAAGACGCGATCCTGCCGCAGGTGCTGCAGGGCAAAAACGTCATGATTGCAGCCCACGGCAACTCGCTTCGCGCGCTGGTGAAGTACCTCGACGGCATCTCCGACGAGGACATCGCAGGGCTGAACATCCCGACAGGCATGCCGCTGGTCTACGAGATCGGCGAACGCGGCCGTGTGCTCAACCCGGGCGGAACCTACCTCGACCCGGAGGCTGCCGCAGCCGGTGCTGCCGCAGTGGCGAACCAGGGCCAGAAGTAGCCACTTTACTGTGTCGCCGGTCCTCGCGTTTTTCCTCGGCGCCGCGCTGACGGTGCCCGCCGTGCTGCTCGGCCAGCGTGCCCTTCGCTGGCGTGCCCGCAACCGTGCGGTCGACGGCGGCGAGGACTCCGGTGTGAACACGATCAGCCAGGTGCTGCACCTGGTCACGCAGGGCTCGCCGACCGGCATCGTGGTGGTGGGCCGCTCCGGCAAGGTGCTCATGTCCAACGCGCGGGCCCATGACATGTCACTCGTGCACGACGGCACCGTCAACCCGCGCGTGTTCGAGGTGGCGGAACAGGTGCTCGACGACACCGAGCAGCGCGTGATCGACCTGGTGTTGCCGCAGCGCACCACCGGAAACCGCATCCGCAACGTGCGCGCGGTCATCGCCCCGCTGACGCTGACGGACAATTCCTACGCCATCATCTACGGCTCCGACGAGTCCGAGAATGTGCGCATGGAATCGGCGCGGCGCGACTTCGTGGCCAACGTCTCCCACGAGCTCAAAACCCCGGTGGGCGGCATTTCGCTGCTCGCCGAGGCGTTGCTGCAAGACCCCACCGACCCGGAAATGGTGGTCTACTTCGGCGAGAAGCTGCACAAAGAGTCGCACCGGATGGGCGAGATGATCACGGACCTAATCGCGCTGTCGAAGCTCCAGGGCGCCGAGGCGTTACCCGATATGGCGCCGGTGCGTGTCGACGACATCATCGACGAGGCGATCACCCGCAACCACGTCACCGCCGAAAACCGGGACATCGAGATCAACCGGGGCGAGCCGAGCGGCCTGCGCGTGATGGGGGATAGGGCCATGCTCACCGTGGCGGTGGCCAACCTGATCTCCAACGCGATTAACTACTCGCCCAACGGCAAACCGGTGAGCGTGTCGCAGAAAACCGTGCGCGACAAGGCGGTGCTCATCCGTGTCACCGACCGCGGTATCGGCATCGCACCGGAGGATCAGAAGCGCGTCTTCGAGCGGTTCTACCGCGTGGACAAGGCGCGCTCGCGCTCCACCGGCGGCACCGGGCTCGGATTGGCCATTGTGAAGCATGTGGTGGCGAACCATGGCGGTACGATCAAGTTGTGGTCGCGTCCCGGGACGGGCTCGACCTTCACCATCGAATTGCCGATCTTTGATCCGGAAACCGCCCGCGCCGCTGACGGCAGAAAGGAAATTGAGGAGCAGTGACGACCATTCTCATCGTCGAGGACGAGGAGTCTTTATCGGACCCGTTGGCCTTTCTCCTGCGTAAGGAGGGCTTCGAGGCCAAGGTCGCGCCCGACGGCCAGACTGCTCTGCAGATGTTCGATACCGAGAATATCGACCTTGTTCTGCTCGACCTCATGCTGCCGGGCATGAGCGGCACCGAGGTGTGCAAGAAGCTGCGCGCCGAGTCGTCTGTGCCGATCATCATGGTCACCGCACGCGACAGCGAGATTGACAAGGTTGTGGGCTTAGAGCTCGGCGCGGACGATTACGTGACCAAGCCGTATTCCACCCGCGAGCTCGTCGCCCGCATCCGCGCGGTGCTGCGCCGCGGCCCGGAAACCGAGGTCGTGGAGGAGGCGGACGACCAACTGCTCCAGGGCGGGCGCGTGACTATGGATGTCGAGCGCCACACCGTGCTTGTCGACGGCCAGCCGGTGCCCATGCCGCTTAAAGAGTTCGACCTGCTCGAGTACCTCATGCGCAACGTCGGGCGCGTGCTCACCCGCGGCCAGTTGATCGACCGCATTTGGGGCGCCGATTACGTCGGTGACACCAAAACCCTCGACGTGCACGTCAAGCGCCTGCGCACCAAGATCGAGGAGCAGCCGTCCCGGCCCACCCAGCTGGTCACCGTGCGCGGGCTGGGCTACAAGTTCGAGGCCTGATCCGCCGCCGGGTGGGTGGCTTTCGCTTCGCGCGGCAGTTCCGCCCGTGTCTCGCAGTGCTTAGCGACGACACCGTATGCCGTCTCGCCAATCAACGCGGTTAACTCGTCTTTCATCGACTTCCAGATCGGCTCCAGCGTGCCGCCGTTGGGCGTGTGGCACTCCGGCGCACCGGTGCACCACCAATCGAAGTCTTCGCCCCCGCCGCCCCACTGGCGGCGGTCGTACTCGCCGATGGTGGTGCGCAAAATCTCCTGGCCGTCGCTGCGCTCCTGCCATTCGTCCTCGCGGGAAAACGGCACCTGCCAGCACACTTCCGGCTTCGAACCGACGATGTTGCGGCCCTCTGCCATCGCCCACTGATGCAGCGCACACCCCGGGCCGGTCGGGTGGCCGGGGCGGTTGGCGAAAATGCATGCGCCGTCGACGACTTTCGTCTTGATGTGGGGGCCGGCGTCCTCGTCGTCAGTCTCCGGCTCCAAGGCCTCGTCGACCTCCTCGTCCCACTCCAGCCACGGCTCGAGCCACGTCGGGTCGGCCGCTTTGAAGAAGGCGTCGGTCTCCGCGGGGCGCAGCTGCCAGTATTTCGGGGGCATTTGCGCCACCGCGTTGTAGACGGTGTCGCGATCCTCATCGTCGGCAATGTAGGCGCCGTGGATGCAGCAGCCGACCGCCTGGTTGGATTCGTCGATACCTAAGCACTGAGAGGTGCCGAACCGGCACGACCAGGTCGACTCCACCCAGGTCAGGTCGATGGAAAAGATGCGCTCTGGGTCATCCGGGTCGACGAATTCGAACCATTCGCGGGGGAAATCTGGGGCTACTTCACGCCCGGAAATGATGGAGCGTCCCGCCGGGGAATCCGTGGGAAAGCCGAGAAAAACCTGTTTCGGGGCTGGTTGATTCACACTTGGACACCGTAGACCCGTTACCCTGTGGTAGTGCGATTAGGTGTATTAGACGTCGGCAGCAACACCGTCCACCTTGTGGCGGTCGATGCGTACGGTGGTGCCCGCCCCACCCCGATGAGCGACTGGAAGCAACCGCTCCGGCTCGTCGAGCTGGTGGACAAGAAGGGCAACATCGAGCCGAAGGGCATCGACAAACTTGTCGACGCCGTACAGGAGGCCTCCGATCTGGCAAGCAACCTCAAATGCGAGGAAATGCTCGCCTTCGCCACCTCCGCGGTGCGTTCCGCGACCAATGCTAACGACGTACTCAAGCAGGTAAAGAAGAAAACCGGGGTGGATCTGCGCATCCTGCCCGGCGAAGAAGAAGCGCGCCTGACGTTTTTGGCGGCGCGCCGCTGGCACGGCTGGTCCGCCGGCCGCATCACCAACTTCGACATCGGCGGCGGCTCACTAGAGATCTCCTCCGGCACCGAGGAAATGCCGGACCTCGCCGTCTCGCTCGACTTGGGTGCGGGCCGGTTGACCCACGAGTGGTTCGACACCGACCCGCCGGAGCGCAAGAAGATCAACATGCTGCGCGACTACATCGACGCTGAACTCGCCGGCCCGGCCGAGGAGTTCAAGGCGCTCGGCGAGCACGGCCTGGCGGTGGGCACGTCGAAGACGTTCCGCTCCCTGGCCCGGTTGACCGGTGCCGCGCCGTCGTCGGCCGGCCCGTTTGTCAAGCGCACGCTCACCGCGCCGGGCCTGCGCCAGCTCATCGCGTTCATCTCGCGTATGACGGCAGCCGACCGCGCGGAGCTCGAGGGCATCAACTCGGACCGCTCCCACCAGATCGTCGCCGGCGCGCTGGTCGCTGAAGCAGCGATGCGCGCGTTGAATGTTGATAAGTTGGAGATCTGCCCGTGGGCTTTGCGCGAAGGCGTAATTCTGAAACGAATCGACCAGGGCGACCTGAACGCCGATGAAGGAGACGACGACTAAATGGCCGACAAGCAGCTCACGGTTGCCGAGCTTCTCGCCCGTGCGGAGAAGGAAAACCCCTCCGCTGCGCGCCGCCCGCGGCGCCGCCGCAGCCTCGAAGACGGCGGTGTGTCCGTTGCGGAACTGACCGACTCCTTCAAGAAGGTCGAGGTCAAGCCGACCGAGGTGAAGCACTCCAGCGTGCCCATCGACGCGCCCGCCGAAGAACCGGTAAAAAAGCCCGCCCCGAAGCAGGAGGCTCCGAAGCAGGAGGCCGCGTCGGTCAAGGTTGTCCCGACCAAGCCCGCCGACGAGCCGGTGGAGCCGAAGGCCGAGCGTACCGAGGCCATCACGAAGACCGATGCGCCCCGCCCGGTTGACGACGACACGAACGTCATCCCGGTCGTGCGCGAGGACGCAGCGCCTGCAGCGCCCAAGCCGGTACAGACGTCGGCCCCGGTACAGAAGCCAGCGCCTGAGCAGAAGCCGGCGGCTGAGCAGAAACCGGCGGCTGAAGCGGATACGACTGTGCTGGTGGATGAGCCGGTGCGCGAGGATGTCGTCGATAAGCGCGAGGCGGATCTGGACACCTTCGACGAGGATGGGCGCGACATCGAGGTCGAGGAGGCCTCCGTCAACCCGATCCTCATGGTGCTGCTCGTGGGGCTGGGGGTTGCGCTCGGTATGCTCGGCTTCCTCGCGTTCAAGTGGCTGTGGGCGAACGTGATGACGGTCATCGCCGCGCTGCTCGCGGTGGTTGCGGTCGTTGGTGTCGTGCTGGGCGTGCGTGCGATGCGCACTGGCCGCGACGGGTTGAACATGGTGCTCGCGGGCCTCGCCGCGGCCGTGATGGCGTTCGGACCGGCGCTGATTTAAATGCGTCGCGTAGCGGTCATCGGCGCCGGCAACATCGGCGAAGCACTCCTGTCCGGCCTTGTGAAGTCGGGGTTCGACCCGGAAAAGATCATCGCCACCAACCGCTCGCCGGAGCGCAGCGCGGAGCTGCGTGAGCGCTACGGCGTGCGCACCACCAGTGACAACCACGAGGCCGTGCAGAACTGCGACGTGGTGTTTCTATGCGTGAAGCCGGCTGGGCTTCTCGACGTGATCGAGGAGGTCAGCGAAGGCTTCGCCGATTCCGACGACACGCCGGTGCTCGTGTCCATGGCCGCGGGCGTGACGCTCGCCGCGATGGATGAGGCCGTCGCCTCCGCGGGTGCCCCGATCGCGCGCGTGATGCCGAATACCCCCATGCTGGTGGGTAAAGGTGTGCTTGCGGTGGCGTACGGGCGTTTCGTTGAGGACGAGCAGCGCGAGGCAGTCGAGGAACTGCTCGCGGCCGCCGGCGAGGTCGTCGTGGTTCAGGAGTCCCAGATGGACGCCGTGACCGCGGTGTCCGGCTCCGGACCGGCGTACTTCTTTTTGGTCACCGAGGCGATGGTGGATGCCGCAGTCTCGCTTGGCCTCCCGCGCGATCTAGCGCAACGCTTGGCGACGACCACCGCAGCCGGCGCCGGCGCCATGCTCGACGACGCGGACAACCCGGTGGATCTGCGCGCGAAGGTCTCCTCGCCCGCAGGTACCACTGCGCGTGCGATCCGCGAGCTGGAGGAGTCCGGTCTGCGGGGTGCGTTCTACCGTGCGATGGAGGCGTGCGCGCGCCGTTCCGCCGAGCTCGGCGAGTAGTCACACTCGTCACACCCGTCGCTGTGAGTTCACTACCTGCACACTGAAAAAATTCTTCTCATAAGTCGCACTCTGCCCACTTTTCACGTTAGGGTGGTTCAAGCACGTGCGTGTTCGTCCTGCGGGAGGGGAAGCCTGCAGCGCGTTTGCGTGCCGAGAGGTATGAATAAGTGGTTAATGAAGATAAAGGAAAGTTCCTGACGGTTGCCGAGGTCGCGGAGATCATGCGCGTTTCCAAGATGACCGTCTACCGCCTCGTTCACTCCGGTGAACTGCCTGCCGTCCGCGTAGGCCGTTCGTTCCGTGTCAACGAGAACGCGGTGAACGAATACCTGGAGTCCTCCGTCTACGACGTGGGGTAAACCAGCCGCTCGGTGCCCGTCCCCGCCCGCTATTCGGGAGGAGGCGGGCACTTCGCATTTTTGGCCGGGGGTATGCCCGCCTGTATGATTGGCGTGTTCAGGTCGGCCGCCACCTGGTGGAGTGTGCACCTTCTCCGGGGCCGCGCGAGCGGTCGCGCCGGCCACGTACGGTCGTACTCAACGTTAGAAAAGAGGAAACCTCATGGGTTCAGTGATTAAGAAGCGCCGCAAGCGCATGTCGAAGAAGAAGCACCGCAAGATGCTCCGCCGCACTCGTGTGCAGCGTCGTAAGCTCGGCAAGTAAGCCAAGCGTTGCCCGCCTCCGTTTTGGGAGGCGGGCTTTTTGCTTCCCGAGTTCTGGTTTTAGCCTGTATCGGCCACTCGAGGTAGTGGGCTCCCTCGAGGCCGTCCTTGACTCACATGACAACGTGGTGTGCGTCATTCGTACGACCGACGTGCAGGTTTGTCGGCTGGTGGACGTGAGTGACGAGCATGCCATCGCCGAAGGGGAGGGCTACGCGGATGCCAGGGAATGGCGCATCGGACATGAACGGTATTGGCACTCGCCAGAATTTGTGGAGTACATCGGGGAACTCGAAATTAGCGACGACACCCGAGTGGTGTGTCAACGCTTTGCCGTTGATGAGCGCTACCCGATCAAGGCATTGGAGCCGTGGCGTGGCTGAGGCCGAACAGTCCCAACCAACGCCGACTTTCCCACCTAGGAAAGTCGGTACACCTCGTAATCATCGGGAAAGCCTGCTCCAGGGACGTGCTGTAGTCCGAGCCGCACCGCCAGGCCAATCGATGCCTGATTCGCTGGGTCGATGATGGCAACGATGGGGAGCGTCGGGAAGCGCTCGCGGGCACTGGCAATCGCGGCGGCTGCGGCTTCCTTGGCGTAGCCCTGGCCTTGCGATTCGGGTGCGAACCGATAGTAGAGGTTCAGGACTTCTTCGTCGGCTTCCTCGCTGTGCCTTACCCCGGTAAAGCCAATGGTCGCGCCGTCGAGGGTGCGCACTGTGTAGTAGCCCAATTGCTGATCGGCCCAATTGTTCTGCCACGCGCGCGCAAGCTCGACAGCCTCATCGCGGGTCTTCATTGTCAGCTCGGGTCGGTGCTCGTAGGTGCGGGGATCTGAGTGAATCGCAAAAATGGCATCGATATCCGCATGTGTCGGCACCGACAACTCAAGCCGCGGGGTGCGCAGGGCAAACGCATCAGGCATGGTGAGTCCTGTCCTGCCGCTTGCTCCACAACCGCCACAAAGAAAACGCGCCCGCGGCACCCAGTACCGGCAGGGCGGACAGGCGTACGGCGCGGCGCACCGGACGGTAGTCGCGGATGGCCCAGCCTTGGGCTTTCGCGTGGCGGCGCAGCGCACGGTCCGGGTTTACCGCGACGGGGGAGCCGACCATCTCCAGCATGGGGAGGTCATTGATGCTGTCGGAGTAGGCGGTGCACTGCTTCAGGTCGAGTTGCTGCAGCGCGGCCAGGGCGGCCACGGCGTGTTTCTTGCCGGGGCCGTGGAGGATGTCACCGACGAGGCGGCCGGTGAACTTGCCGTCCTCTTCTTCGGCCACGGTGCCCAGTGCGCCGGTAAACCCAAGAGTTTCCGCAAGTGCTTGGCCGATTTGGACCGGGGTGGCGGAAACCAACCAGACTTGTTGGCCGGCGGCGATGTGCATGGAGGCCAGTTCGATGACGTCCGAATAGGACTTGTTGAGCATCTGCTTGTCGACGATCTCCTGGCAGGCCTCCTTGAGCTCGTCGACACTTTTGCCCTTGACCACGGCAAGCGCCTGCTCGCGGCCCTGGGCAATGTCGTCGGCGTTCTCGGAGCCGGACACACGGAAGCGGATCTGTTTCCACAGCGCCGGGGCGAGTTCGCGCAGGGTGATAAAGCGCTTAGTAAACAGCCCCTGGGCGAGCAGGATGAGCGAGGAGCCCTGGATGAGCGTGTTGTCGATGTCGAAAAACGCCGCGGCTTCAGTGTCCTGGGGGACCGACGGGTCCGGCGGGGTGATCTTGTGGCGGCCCGCGGTCTTGAACGCGCCACCGACGGAGTCCACGCCGAGGGCGAAGTCCTCCATTGCGATGCCGAAGGTTTCTTCTACAGCGGCGGCTGCGGCGGCTTGGCCTGCGGTGCGCTGGGCGTCGTCGTCAAGCGGGGGCAACGCGAGGTCCTCAAGAAAGCGTCGCAGGTTGCCCTGCGAGACGGACCATTGTGCGAGGAATTCCCGCTGTTCTGACATGTCGATCGGGCCCCTTCCGCTGGCGGTGTTAGCGTGAGCAATCGTACAACGCCGTAAGACACGGAGGAGCGGGGATGAAAATGGTCGAACTGATGGTGCGCGAAACGTGCGGATCCTGCGAGCGGGTCGCAGCTCAGATCGCACCCGTGGTGGAACGGTGCGGCGCGGAGCTTGTGCTTGTCGACGTCGACGCGGACCCCGACAATGCAGCCGAATACGGCGACCGCGTGCCGGTGGTCGTCATTGACGGCGAGGAGTTCGCCTGCTGGGAAGTGGACAACAACGACCTCGAAGCGGAACTTCTGCGCTAGGGGGCTATCCTTTAGTTTGATTTTCGAGCCGGACTGGAGGAATTTGTGAGTGTTCTTGTTGTGGGGATGTCCCACAGGTCTGCTCCTGTGGCCCTGCTAGAACGGCTCAGCATGGACGCCGACGTGCAGCACGGCACGGCCGCGGCGCTGGTTGCGCGGCCCTCCCTGTCGGAGGCGATGGTCATCTCCACCTGCAACCGCTTAGAGGTCTACGTGGTGGCCAACGCGTTCCACGCAGGTGTGGAGGACGTGCTGGCGGTGCTGACGGAGATTTCCGGGGTGGGCGTCACCGAGCTGCGCCGCTACCTGTACGTGCGCTACTCCGACGCCGCCGCGGAGCACATGTTCACCGTCGCCTCGGGGCTGGACTCCATGGTGGTGGGAGAGCAGCAGATCATCGGCCAGGTGCGTTCCGCCTACGTGGACGCGGTGGAGCGCGGCACAGTGGGGCCGAACCTGCACTCGCTGGCGCAGATGGCGCTGCACACCGGCAAGCGCGTGCACTCGGAGACGGGTATCGACGACTCCGGTGCGTCCATGGTCACCGCGGCGCTCGACGAGGCGATGGACGTCATGGGCGTGCCGGACTTTTCCGGCAAGAAAGCCCTGGTCTTGGGTGCGGGTGCGATGAGCTCGCTTGCGGCGACGCACCTGGGCAAACGCGGCGTGGACTCGCTGGTCATCGCGAACCGCACCCGCGACCGCGCGGAGCGGCTCGCCCAGCACTCCATCGAGGCGGGCGTGCCGGCCGAGGTGGTCGACTTCGCCGACCGCACCGAAGCGATGGGCGGGGTGGACATCGTCGTCTCGGCGACCGCGTCCGACGAGTACACCGTCACCCCGGCCGACATCGCCGGCCCGGTCATGCTGGCGGACCTGTCGCTGCCGCGCGACATCGACGACGCCGTGACCGATATCGAGGGCGTGCACCTGGTCAACATCGAGTCGTTGCACGAGCACATCCGCAACGCCGGCACCGAGGATTCCCGTGCGCTGCGCGAGGCGGGGGACATCATTGACGAAGAGGTCAAGCTCTTTTCCTCCGAACAGCGCGTTCGCGGGGTGGCCCCTGCGGTGACGCGGCTGCGTCGCAACGCCGCGGAGATCTCCGGCCAGGAGCTGCAGAAACTACGCACCCGCCTGCCGGACATGGCCGAAGAGGACTTCGAGCAGGTGGAGCGGACGGTACGGCGTGTCGTCGACAAGCTGCTGCACGCGCCGACGGTGAAGATCAAGGAGCTCGCCGCCGCATCTGAGACGGTGAGCGTGGAAGAAGCGGTAACCGAGCTGTTCGGGCTGGACCAGCCTGCGGTGTCGGTGGAGGCGCAGCGCCTCCCGTTGCCCGAGGAATTGCGCGGTAAGGAGAAGTAGATGCTCAAAGTTGGAACTCGCGGGTCGAACCTGGCCACCACGCAGGCGGGGCATGTGCGCGACGCGTTGAAGGACGCCGGATACCCGGCGGAGCTGGAAATTGTGGTCACGCCGGGCGACCTGTCGCAGGCCCCGGTGGAGCGCATCGGCGTCGGCGTGTTCACCTCCGCGCTGCGCGACGCCCTGTTCAAGGGCGAGGTCGACGTGGCGGTGCACTCCTTTAAGGACCTGCCGACTGCCGACGAGCCGCGCTCGTACTTGATCGTGCCCGAGCGCGAGGACAACCGCGAGGCGCTCATCGCCCGCGACGGGTTCACACTCGCCGACCTGCCCGAAGGCGCGCGCGTGGGAACATCTGCGCCGCGGCGTATCTCGCAGCTGCGCGCGATGCGCCCCGACCTGGACATTCGCCCGCTACGCGGCAATATCGAGCGCCGCATGAGCTACGTCGAATCCGGCGAGCTGGACGCCATCGTGCTGGCGTACGCGGGTCTGGTCCGCGGCGGCTACGGCGACCGCCCGACCGAGGTGTTCGACCCGGAGCGCTTCGTCCCGGCACCTGCGCAGGGGGCGCTTGCGGTCGAGTGCCGGGCAGGGGACGAGGACACCCGCGCAGCCATTGCGACGCTTATCGACGACACCGCCACCGTCCAAGCCCGCGCCGAGCGCACCGTGCTCGCCGTGCTCGAAGCCGGCTGCACCGCACCCGTTGCAGCGATGTCCCGCGTCAACGATGGTGCAATCGAGCTGCGCGCCGGCGTGTTTGCGCTGGACGGATCGCGTCAGATCGTGGAAGACGTCACCGGCACTGACCCGGAGGACGTGGGCCGCCGCGCAGCCGAGGCGCTGCTTGAGCGCGGTGCCGCCGAGCTCATGGACTAGCGGTGGTTTTGTTCTGGGGCACATCCCTTTTATGGTGTAGATACCATACGTTCGATTCCCTCCGCGCAAGGGGTCGCCAAGCGGCGTCCGCATGCGCGGGGGACGTTATTTGTGCCTAGAAGAGATTCCTCTATGACATTGCCCTCTCACACCCCCCAGCCGGGGAAGGTGATCTTCGTGGGCGCTGGACCCGGCAACCCGGAGTTGCTCACCGTCCGCGCCCGCGAGGTGATGGAAGCTAACGCTATCGCACTCGTCGACCCGGAGGTGTCGGCGGGGGTCCGAACCGTCGTCGGCTCGGCGCTTCCGGTGCCACAGGCCAAGCTCGACGAGGCAAAAGCCGTGTACGAGCAAATGTGTGCGGACGCGAAAGCCGCAGGTGCACGGCGCAAACCGCCAAAACCGGACGACCCGACCGCAGCCGAGATCGAAGAGGTTGAACTCTCGGGTGAGGGGATCGTCGACAAGGTGCGAAAAGCACTCGAGGATGCGGCGCAGTCCATCGAGGACGGCGAAGCTGGTGACGGCGACGTCATCCGGCTCGTGTGCGGCAACCCGCTGACCCGCGACGCGGTGATGGAGGAAATCTCCGCCGTCGCCGAGGCCGGCTTCGAGTTCCACGTGGTCCCGGGCATGTCGCTGCCGTCGACGGTGCCGTCGTTCGCCGGCATCGCGCTCGGTTCGACCTACACCGAGGCAGACTTGGCGAACGGCCCGGTCGACTGGGACCAGCTGGCGGCAGCTCCGCAGCCGCTGGTGTTCCAGGCCTCCCAGGAGCAACTAGACGAGATGGCCTCCGAGCTGATGGAGCGCGGCTTCCAGGGCTCCACCGCGGTGACGATCACCACCAACGGCACGACCCGCCTGCAGCGCACGTTCGACGCGACGCTGCAGACCCTGGGCAAGCTGGACGCGGATCTGGAAGGCCCGCTGGTGGTCACGCTCGGCACGGTTGCCGACGACCGCTCGAAGTACTCCTGGTGGGAAAACCGGCCTCTGTACGGCTGGCGCGTGCTCGTGCCGCGCGCGAAGGAACAGGCCGGTCCGATGAACGCGCGCCTGACGCAGTACGGCGCGATTCCGCAGTCGGTGCCGACGATCTCGCTCGAGCCGCCGCGCAATCCCGCCCAGATGGACCGCGCGATCAAGGGCATCGTCGAGGGCCGCTACCGCTGGATTCTGTTCACCTCCGTCAACGCGGTTGAGTCGGTGTGGAGCAAGTTTGAGGAACTGGGCCTGGACGCCCGCTCGTTCGCAGGTGTGCACCTGGGCGCGGTGGGGCAGAAGACCGCCGACGCGCTGCGTGCCCGCGGCATGCAGGCAGAACTCATCCCGCACCGCACGAAGCAGAACGCGGCCGGCCTGGCGGAGATCTTCCCGGAGTACGTCGAAGACATCGACCCGGTGGGCCGCGTGCTGCTGCCGCGCGCCGACTTGGGCTCGGACGTGCTGGTCGACGGGCTTCAGGAGAAGGGCTGGGAGGTTGACGACGTCGTCGCCTACCGCACCGTGCGTGCCGCCCCGCCACCGCCGGAAACGCGCGACATGATCAAATCCGGCGGGTTCGACGCGGTGTGCTTCACCTCGCCGTCCACGGTGAAGAACCTTGTAGGCATCGCCGGCAAGCCGCACTCGCGCACGATCATCGCGTGCATCGGCCCGGTGACTGAGACGGAAGCGCGCGAACAGGGCTTGCGTGTCGACGTCGTGCCCGAGGTCGCCGACATCCCGTCGCTGGTCGACGCGCTGGCCGAGCACGTCGCAGGCCTACGCGCGGCCGGCCAGTTGCCGCCGCCGCGCAAGAAGCGTCGTAAAACGGCGGCGTCGGCGTCGTCGAAAAGCAAGGCAGCTGCCGGGGAGTAACCGGCACGGCTGGGGTCGTGTCGGGGCAGCGTTCTAAGATGTGGCGCATGGCAGATTTTGAGCTCACCCGACGACCCCGACGACTGCGCCAGAACCCGGCGCTTCGCACCCTGACGGCGGAGACGAGGCTGCACCCGGCCGACTTCATCCTCCCGCTGTTTATCGCGGACGGCCTCGACGCCCCGCGCGAGATCACCTCGATGCCGGGGGTGTACCAGCACACCGAAGATTCCCTGAAAACCATTTGTCACGAGGCGCTCGACGCCGGCGTGAAGGCCATCGACCTGTTCGGTGTGCCTCTGGAGGAAGACAAGGACGCCACCGGCTCCGTGGCCTGGGCCGAGGACGGCATTTTGAACCGCGGGATCGCGGCGCTTCGCGACGAGTTCGGTGACGACCTGGTCATCATCGCGGATACGTGCCTCGACGAGTTCACCGACCACGGCCACTGCGGTGTGATCAGGACCGATTCGCGCGGCAACGAGTATGTGGACAACGATGAGACCATCAAGCTGTACTGCGACATGGCCGTGTCCCAGGCCCGCGCCGGTGCGCACATGGTCAGCCCGTCTGGCATGATGGATGGCCAGATTGGCCAGATCCGCAAGGCGCTCGATAACGAGGGCTTCGACGACGTGGTCATCATGGCTTACTCAGCGAAGTACGCCTCGAAGTTCTTCGGCCCGTTCCGCGACGCCGTCGGCTCCTCGCTCAAGGGCGACCGCCGCACCTACCAGCAGGACCCGGCCAACGTGCGCGAATCCCTGCTGGAGACCGAACTGGACATCGCGGAAGGTGCCGACATCGTCATGGTCAAGCCCGCGTTGCCGTACCTGGACGTGCTGGCCAAGGTCGCGGAAACCTCCCCGGTGCCGGTGGCGGCCTACCAGGTCTCCGGCGAGTACGCGATGATGAAGGCGGCCGGCGCGAACGGCTGGATCGATTTCGAGGAGACGATGATGGAGTCGCTGGTGTCCATCAAGCGCGCCGGCGCCGACCAGATTCTGACCTACTACGCCATCGAAGCAGCAAAGCAGCTCAATGGTTAGCCTCCCGCCGGTCAACCCGCAAAGCCCGAGCCACGTCGACACCGACGCTGTCGCCGAGGGCGTTAAGAAGCCGTCCGGCCCGCCGGAGCCGGTGCGTTTGATGGTGCGCTGCTGGGCTGTCATGCTCATCGGCGAGCTGATTCACCAGATCCTCACCGTCGTGTTCTCCTTCGCCGACCCTGCGCCGCTGCGCGAGGCGGCCAAGGAGCAGGCGAAGGCGAGCGGAGACGAGGTGTCCGACGGCCTGCTCAACATGGGCGTCTACGGCGCCATCGTGTTCATGGGGCTGATCCAGTTAGCGGTGCTGCTGCTCTTCGTCTTCGCGCTGCGCGCGGTGAAAACCCAGGGCTCGTGGGCCGCTAACGCGCGCCGGCTGCTGCAGATTTTCGCCGCGTTTTTTGCCATCCGCATGCTCACGTTGTTCATGATGCAGCCGGCGTCCACCGCAATCCCGGTGGTGTTCTACGGCATCGACGGCGTTGTCCAGATCATTTTGGGCGTGGCGGGCATACTTGGCATCGTGTATTCCACGGATAAAGCTTCCGTGGACTGGGTTGAACCGCAGGCGAAAAAGGAGCCGTAAACACCATGGCAGGCATGTTCCCCACGATGGTTTCGGACCCGGATGATAGAAACCGGCGTTTTTCCGGCGAAGTCGGCCCGCAGTGGCCGCGCTCGCTGCGCATCGGCTACTACCTGGCCCTGGCCGCCGCCGTGCTCATGCTTGTCATCGGGTTCGTGTCGCTGGCCAACGGTGTGCCGGACAGACTGCCGGACACCTGGATGATTGAAGGCGCCGACGAGGACCTGGTCGAGCGCTTCGCGTCCAACCTGCGGATTCTCGCCTGGAGCAACATCATCTTGGGCCTGGTCCTGTCGGGGGCAGCCTCGTATTTTTCGCGCGGGTCGAAAACAGCACGCCGTGTCGCCGGCATCGTCACCGCCTGCGCTGTGTTTGTGAACCTCGCTGGCTTCTTCGTCGGCGTTGCCGGCTGGGCCTCCATCGCGGTGGTCGTTGCGCTGGTGTTCGCCCTGTTCTTCGCATTCCGCCCGGATGCGAACGCGTTCGTCGATACGCGCAGCGGCGATGTGTGGAAAGGCGTGAAGTAGGTGCAATCCCACGACGGGCTTGAGGCGTGCATCGAGGAGGCCCGGCACGCCGCGCGCGAAGCCGGCATCGACCCGAACACGGCGAAGCGCGACCTCGACGGCGAACTGGTGCGCCCCAACGCCTCCTACGCCTTCGAACTTTCCGGGCTGGAAGACGGCCCGCAACTGATCGATATCGAAGAGGCGCTCGAGGCGCTGCCCGGCGTGTCCGCACGCCTGGTGTATCCCACGCGTATGGCGTGGGTGACCGCCCCGGCGAGCACCCCGCTCGGCGTGATCACGGAAACCATCGAACAATTCGGCGTCGGGGCTATAGTGACCGATTCCACCCTGCAGCGCCGCGCGCACGGCCGCTACTGGCAGGAGCACCCGATGCCGCGACGGGCGAAGCACCGTCGCAACGAGGAAGCCAACCTCATCGCCCGCGCGCAGGGGTTCGTGCGCCCGTCGACGCGCCGCTCCCGCCGCGAGGGCGACGTGTTGTTTACCGCCCGCGACCTGGTTACCCCGACACGGCTGTGGGTGGCGTTCTTGCTCACCATCCCGGTGCTGCTGCTCACCTACATCCCGCGGCTGGATTTCCCGGGCTGGCAGTGGGTGTGCCTCGCGCTGACCACCCCGGTGGCGCTGTGGTGCGCTTCCCCGTTCCACCGTGCGATGGCAGGCGGTGTCCGCCGTGGCATGCCGGCGCTCGACGGCGCGAGTTCGATCGCCATTTTGGCCTCGTACGTGTGGTCGTTCGCCATGCTGCTGTTCACCGAAGCCGGGGACTTGGACTTCACCACGTCCGGAAGTTGGGTGCCTCTACGCATGTCGGACGGGCCCGAGCTCTACTTCGAGGTCTCCTGCGCGGTGACGCTGTTGCTCTTGGCCGGCCGGTACGCGTCCATGTGGGTGCGCACCGACCTGCGCGAGGAGCTGGAGGCGCGCAGGCCCAGCCAAGACGATGTGTACAAGGTCGACCACCGCGATAAGCGCCACGGCCCATCGCCGGAAGAACTGCCCGCCACCGAGATCCGCCGCGGGGACGACGTGGTGCTCACCGCGGGCCAGATCATTCCGGTCGACGGAGAAGTGGTGGGTGGCTCGGGCCATATCGGTGCGGAGCTCGTCGATACGCACCGCGACGACGTGCTTAAGGTCGGCTCCGTGGTCACCGCGGGATCGGTGCTGGCGCAAGGCAAGATCAAGGTGCGCGCCAACCGCGTCGGCCACACTACGCTTTTGACCGCGGTGCAGCGCTGGCTTGACGACGCCTCCCGCTACCAAAACGCGGCCACCATGGTCTCCACCCGTACCGCGGGCCTGCTCATCCCGTTCGCCTACGTGATCGCGCTGCTGGACTTCGGCCTGTGGCTGCTGTTTACCGGCAACATCAATACTGCAGTGTCCACGGCGCTGGCGATCCTGGTGGTTGTGGCGCCGGTGAGTCTCGCAATCTCCCCGGCACTCGCGATGCGCCAAGGCTTAGATGCCGCGGTGCGGAACGGCATGCTCGTGCGCGACGGCAACGCGCTGCGCACCCTGGCCGACACCGATACCGCGGTGTTCAACCGGGTTGGCACGCTGGTGAAGCCGGAAATGCACGTGGAGACCGTCACCGCGGTGACCGGGGAAAGCAGCGAATTGGTCATCCGCATTGCCGGTGTGTTGTCGGCGGATTCGGACCACCCCGCCTCGAAGGCGATCGTGAAAGCCGCCCGTGCCGCCCGCGACTCCCGTTCCGGGGACCCGTGCGTGCCGGACTGGATTGAAGCGTCCGGTGACACATGCTCACCCGACGGTGAGTTCCGCGGCCCGATCACAGCAACCTGGGGCAACGGTGACAACGCGCGCAGCGAAACGTTCACGGCCTCGCTGTGGCGCCCGACCAACCTGTCGCAGCTGCGCGGCAAACTCTCTGTCGCGGCGACCACCGGCGGCACCCCAGTCGTAGTGCGCTGGGGCGGCAAGGACCGCGGCGTGATCACCTTGTACGATCCGGCCAAAGACGACGCCATCGAGGCCATCGACCGCCTCGAATCCATGGGCGTGGAAACAGTCATGCTCACCCGCGACACCTACCCGGTGGCGCGCCGCTTCGCGGACTTCCTTGGCATCTCCCACGTGCTCGCCGGCATCCGCAGCCCCGACAAGCCCCACGCGGTGCGCTCCCTGCACACCCAGGGCGCGAATGTGGCGATGATTGGGGACGCATCGGTGCTGCCGTCGCTACGCGTAGCCGACTCCGGCCTCCTCTTCGCCGAAGACGACCTGTTCGGCTCCAAGGAGCCACGCTGGAGCGATGACGCCGAAGTGGTGCTCATCCGGGAAGACGTCATGTCCGTGCCGCAACTGATCGAACACGCACGGCGCATCAAGCGCATCGCCAGCAGCAACCTCGCCTTCGCAGGCATCTACAACGCCGCCGCGATCGTGCTCGCCGCTGCAGGTGTGCTTCCACCGGTGGGCGCGACACTGCTCATGCTCGGCAGCTCGCTGTTCATCGAGGCGAAGTCGCGCCGGGCCCGCAGGTTCAAGATTTAGGGTTTTCGCCGGTAGGGTAGGGGACCATGACTAGACGCGACCTCGCCAACGCCCCGCTTCTCGAGGCCGCCCACGGCCGCACCCCGTCCCGCACCCCGGTGTGGTTCATGCGCCAGGCTGGCCGCTCCTTACCGGAGTACCGCAAGGTGCGCGAGGGCATCCCGATGCTGGATTCCTGCTTCATGCCGGAGCTGCTCGCGGAAATCACGCTGCAACCGGTGCGCCGCCACGACGTTGACGCCGCGATCCTGTTTTCCGACATCGTCGTCCCGCTCAAGGCCGCAGGCGTGGGCGTGGCGATCGTGCCGGGCCGCGGCCCCGTGATGGACACCCCCATCCGCTCCCGTGCCGACGTGGACAACTTGCCGCTTCTCGACGACACCGTCACCGAAGTCGCCGACGGCATCCGCATCATCCTGGACGAGTTGACCGACACCCAGGCACTCATCGGCTTCGTCGGCGCACCGTTCACCCTGGCCAGCTACCTCATCGAGGGCGGACCGAGCAAGAACCACGAAACAACCAAGGCGATGATGCACGCTGATCCGGAGACCTGGCATGCGCTGATGCGCCGCCTCGTGCCGACGATCACGGCGTTTCTGAACACCCAGGTCGAGGCCGGCATCGACGCGATGCAGCTCTTCGATTCCTGGGCCGGCTTCCTCACCGAGGCCGATTACCGCGAATTCGTCCTGCCGTACTCGGTCGAGATCCTGGAAACCGTCGCCGACGAGATTCCGCGCATCCACTTCGGCGTTTCCACCGGCGAGCTGCTCGGCGCGATGTCCGAGGCTGGCAGCGAGGTCATGGGCGTGGACTGGCGCGTGCCGCTGGACACGGCGGCGAAGCGTTTCGCCTCTCCGCGCGTGCTGCAGGGCAACCTGGATCCGGCGCTGCTGTTCGCCGGCACGGGTGTGGTGCGCGGCGAGGTCGCCCGCATCAAGGCTGAGGCCGCCCGCGCGATCGAAGCCGGCGACGCAACGGGGCACATCTTCAACCTGGGCCACGGCGTGCTGCCCACCACCGATGCGGACGCGGTCACCGAAGCCGTGGCGATCATCCACGAGGAGCACTAATGAACATCGCGATCATCGGCGCAGGCCTGGCAGGGCTGACCGCCGCCTACGAACTGCGCAACTCTGGCAACAAGGTCGACGTCTACGAGGCGACCGACCGCCTCGGCGGCAAGCTTTACACCGTCGCGTTCGAGGCCGGCCCGACCGACATGGGCGCCGAAGCGTTCATGGCACGACGCAAGGATGCCGTGGAGTTTTTCACCGAGGTCGGCGTCGGCGACTCCCTGGTCGAGCCGTCCGGCCTGCGCTCGCTGGTCTGGGTCGACGGCGAAGCCCGCGGCCTGCCCACCGGCGGCGTGATGGGCATCCCATCCCACTCGGAAACGGTCAAGCACCTAGTCAGCGACGAGACCGCGCAGCGTATCGACGACGAAGCCAACCGCGCGGGCTTCACCTGGGACACCGGCGGCGACATGAACGCCGGCAAGCTTGTGCGCGACCGTTACGGCGACGAGGTGGTGGACAACATCGTCTCCGCCCTGCTTGGCGGGGTGTACTCCTGCACCGCCGACGACCTCGGCGTGCGCGCCACCATCCCGCAACTCGCCGCCGAGCTCGACCGGCTGGCCGAGGCCGGCGACCGCACCGTGCACCTGTCCACCGCCATCGCCAACCTGGAGCGCTCCCGTAAGGAGATGCCAACCGGTCAGGGCGCGGTGTTCAACGCGTTCCGCAACGGCTACCAGGAGCTCTACGAAACGCTGGCGGAGAAGTCGGGGGCGGATATATACATCGACGCGTTTGTGTCGTCGATAAGCCGCGAAGGCGAGGGTTTCCGGATCAAGGGCGGCGAGGACACCGTCTACGACCACGTCATCCTCGCAGTGCCCGCACCGACCGCGGCGCTGCTGCTCAAGGAGATCGCACCTGAGGCTGCGGAGAAGCTGCAGACGGTGCAACTGGCCAACTCTGCGGTCGTCGGCATGCGGTTCGCCACCGACGAGGGGCTGCCGGAAAACTCCGGCGTGCTCGTCGCAAACGGCGCCGAGGACGTGAAGGCGAAGGCGTTTACCCTGTCGTCGCGTAAGTGGCCGCACCTCGCCGAGCGCGGCGGGGCGCTCGTGCGCGCAAGTTTCGGCCGCTTCGGCGACAACATCGCACTCACCGCGACCGAGGACGACCTCGTCGACTGGGCCCTCGACGACCTCAAAACCGTCACCGGCTTCGACGGCCGCGAGGCAGGCCTTGAGGAGATCTACGTGCAGCGCTGGTTCGGCGGGCTTCCGCGTTTCGACGAACACCACCTAGACACCGTCGCCGCCGTGCGCTCACTTCTCGACGACGTCGCCGGCATCTCCGTCACCGGCGCCTGGGCCAGCGGCGTGGGCGTGCCGGCTGTAGTGGCGGACGCGCGTGTCGTCGCCAAGCAACTGCTCTAAGCCCACGGGTCGATGAGTTCGACGCCCGCGCCCTCGAAGTCCTTCTGGTTGCGCGTGGCGAGTGGCGCGTCGTGGGCGCGGCAAATCGCGGCGATCATCGCATCCGCGTCGTGGATGGGTCGCCCCATGGCGCTGCGGGTGGTTACTATCTCGCCGTACTCCCAGGCAGCCTCGGTGCCGAAAGGGAGAATGCCGCGTCGGTACTCGAAGTTGGATAGCTGCCAGAAGACAGCGTGCTGAATCTCGTTTCGACGTGAACCATCTGGTAGACGTTTCACGCCACGAACAATTTCGCCGACCGTGATCGCGGTAATGAACTGTTGGGCATTTGCATTGGTGGCCCAACGTATGACGTTTCCGTCCGGATTCTTGCGACTCAGTTCTGAAACAACGTTCGTGTCGAGAACGATCATCATCGACCGCCACGACGCGCAGCGATAACCTCATCCACGGCATCTGCGAAGTCATCCAATCCGCCAAAATCTCGGCCGAGCTGGTAGAACTCGAGACCTACGTTTACTGGGCGGACGGCTTCTTCCAAGATATGCCGGATTTCCGCCTCCATAGATCGACCGTTCATGCTCGCTTGAAGCTTGATCTTGCGCCGTACCCTTTCATCCACCCCTCGAATGGTGAGCGTGGCGGTCTTTGCCGGCTTCTCTGCAACTGTGGTCGCCGTCCGCTTCACCGAGCGAGTTTCGGTTCCCTTATCGATCGTCGTCATGATCTCTCCCCTCATCCCGCATTGATGCAGTCATAATGCTAGCAACCGCGCGCGACATGCGGCTAGGGGCAAAAGTGTCTTGTCCGCTAGGTTGAACACCTATGGAGCAACACGCCAACGAGCGCGGCACCGCCGAAGCCGCCGAGAAGGAATGGTGGGAAGAAGAAGGCCTGCCGTGGAACGGCAAGCCCACCAAGGCTGACTACTGGTGCCTTGGCTGGTTCGGTTTCGTCGGCATCTTCGGCCTAGCGATGATCCCGCTGCGTGCCTGGCTGCTCGGCCTGCACCCGCCGGTGCTGCTGGCGCTGACCGGCTCGCGCGTGGGTGCCGCGTCTACCGGCGCGTTGGCGGCGGTGGGGGAGGCGCCCTATTGGTTGATCTACCTGCTCATCGGTTCGCTCGTGAACATCAAGTTCGACTGGATCTACTGGTGGGCCGGCAAACTGTGGGGCCGCGGCATCTTGGACGTCCAGGCTGCGAACTCGAAACGGACCGCGAAGAATATCGCGCGCGTGGAATCCTGGGCGATCAAACTCGGCTGGGTGGGCATCTTCCTGGCCTATGTGCCCATCCCGCTGCCGATCGCCTTTGTGGTGTTCGTGTTCATGGGCATCTCCGGTATGCCGCTGTGGAAGTTCATGGTGCTGAACTTCATCTCAAAGACCATCTGGTCGTTCCTCTACCTTGGTTTGGGCTGGTGGATCGGCGAGCCAGTCGTGGACGTGTTGGACCAGTACGCGAAGGTGGCCAACTGGGTCGCGATTGCGCTGCTCGTGGTGGTGTTTGTCGGCATCTTCAGGAACCAGTCGAAGAAAAAGTCCGCCGCCGAGGCCGTGGGCAACGAACTCGAGGCAGGTAAGTAGCCGGGGACTGGGTCCGCAAAATAGTTCCACACTGGTGCGAGAAGGTGTGGAACTTTTTTGGTTCTACTCGCCGACGACCTGGGGAAACGCAGCCGAGGTGGCGCGATGTAGTGAAGAAAGTTCCCCGGCCGGGAACTTTTTCGGCCGGCTAGGCGGGCCAGGGGCGCTAGTCCCGGTTGACCACGACGGTGGAGAAGTCCTCGTCGCCGCGGCCGGCATCCTGCTGTTGCTCCAGCGACGCGAGCGCCGCGGCGACGGCCGGCAGGTCCTGGTCGGCAGAGTCGAGCATCAACCTCGCGTCCTTGGCGATGGCGTCGGCGGTGAAGTCGCCGGGGGAAGTGGAGCGCTCGCCGAGCAAGAACGGCGCCTTCATGTTCACAATGAATTCCAGGCCGGTGGAGCCGAGCATGTCCACAACCTGCTCCTCCGACAACCCCTGGGATTCGCCCAACACCAATGCCTCCTTGAACCCCTCGATGGTCACGGCCAGGGCGAGATTGGCCAGGAGCTTTCCGGTGGCGGCTGCGGCGGCGGTGTCGACCACTTTGAGACGCTCCGGGTTGGCGGCGGCCCAGGGGGCGACGACGTCGGCGACGTGGGATCGTCGAGAAGCATCGGCACCGCCGACGTAGACGCCCAACTTGCCGGCGCGGGCGGGCGGCAGCGAACCGACGACCGGGGTGTGGACGTAGCCGGGCACGGCGTCTGCAAACTCGGCGGCGTCGGCGGGGGAGATCGTGGTGGCATCGGCCCAGGTCACGCCGTCAGGGATCAGCCCGGGCTCGATGACGACCTCGCGCACCGTGTCCGGGCCGAACAGGGAAGTGATGACAAGGTCGGCGCCCGCAACCGCCTCGGCGGGCGAGCTGGCAGCCGTTGCGCCGCGTTCCACCAGCGGTTCGGTCTTGGAGGCGGTGCGGTTCCAGACGGTGAGGGTGTGGTCGTCGACAAGCTTGAGCGCGAGCTCAGTTCCCATGCGGCCGAGGCCTAAAAACGCGATATTCATATGGCCTACGATAGACAACCATGACTTCGCAGAACCCGACTTCAGGCAACACCCAGCGCTCGGCCGAATTGTTCGAGCGTGCACAACGGTATACCCCGGGCGGTGTGAACTCCCCGGTGCGCGGCTTCGGCTCGGTCGGCGGCCAGACCCGCTTTATCGAGAGCGCGCACGGCTCGAAACTTATCGACGTCGACGGCAACTCCTATGTCGACCTCGTCTGCTCCTGGGGCCCGATGGTGCACGGCAACGCGCACCCGCAGATCGTCGAAGCCGTGGAGAAAGCCCTGGTCAAGGGCTTAAGCTTCGGTGCGCCGACGGAGGCGGAGATTGAGATCGCCGAGCACATCGTGGCCCGCACGTCTGTCGACGAGGTGCGCATGGTCAACTCCGGTACCGAGGCGACCATGTCCGCGGTGCGGCTGGCGCGCGGATTCACGGGCCGGTCGAAGATCATCAAGTTCGAGGGCTGCTACCACGGCCACGTCGACGCACTGCTGGCCAGCGCTGGTTCCGGCATCGCGACGTTTTCCCTCCCGGATTCCCCGGGCGTGACCGGCGCGCAGGCCGCGGACACGATCGTCGTGCCGTACAACGACATCGAGGCCGTCGAGCGCGCGTTCCGCGAGAACGAAGGCGAGATCGCCGCAGTGATCACCGAGGCAGCCGCCGGCAACATGGGCACCGTCGCGCCGCAGAACGACTTCAACGGGCGCCTGAAAGAGGTCGCGCATCTCAACGGGGCGCTGCTCATTATCGACGAAGTGATGACCGGCTTCCGCACCTCCTACTCCGGTTGGTACGGCGTGGATCACGTCGCGGGGGACCTGACCACGTTTGGCAAGGTCGTCTCCGGCGGCCTGCCGGCGGCGGCGTTCGGTGGCCGCCGCGACATCATGGAGCACCTCGCTCCGAACGGACCCGTCTATCAGGCAGGCACGCTGTCCGGTAACCCGGTGGCGATGGCGTCGGGTCTGGCATCACTCAAGCTTGCTGACGAAACCATCTACCCGGTGCTCCAGCGCAACGCCGACACGCTGGCGCAGCTTGTCGACGATGCGCTGACCCGTGAAGGCGTCGCCCACCACATCCAGCGCGCCGCGACAATGCTGTCTGTCCGCTTTGCCGAGGGCGAGGGCCACAACTTCGCCGACATGCAGGCCGCGGACACCTTCCGCTACGCCCCGTTCTTCCACGCGCTGCTGGACAACGGCGTCTACGCCCCGCCGAGCGCGTTCGAGACCTGGTTCGTCTCCACGGCGCTGACCGACGAGGACTTCGGCCGTATCGAGGACGCACTGGCCGTGGCCGCCAAGGCCGCAGCGCAGGCGGAGGCGTAACCCGTGAGCGATGCGCTGAACCCGGGCGGTGCCGCCCGCACCACGGTGCACCTCGTGCGCCACGGCGAGGTGTTCAACCCGCAGAGGATCCTCTACGGGCGCATGCCGGGCTACCACCTGTCGTCGCGCGGGCAGTCCATGGCGCGGGTGACCTCTCAATTCTTCGAGGGCCGCGACGTGACCTACCTGGCGGCGAGCCCGCTGGAGCGCGCGCAGGAGACCGCCTACCCGATCGCGGAGGTCACCGGCTGCGAACTGCAGACCTGCGACGACATCATCGAGGCCGGTAACACCTTCGAAGGCCTGCGCACCAAGGGTTTGCGCACCCAGCTGGCCAACCCGATCCGCTGGCGGCACATGACCAACCCGCTTAAACCCAGCTGGGGTGAGTCCTACGACGAGATCCTCGAGCGCATGTGGGGCGCCTTGATCGACGCCCGCGACATCGCCGACGGCCATGAGGCGGTGCTGGTGAGCCACCAGTTGCCCATCGTCATGGTGCAGCGCCAGGTTCAGGGCAAGCCGCTGGCGCACATGAGCCGCAAGTGCGACCTGGCCAGCGTGACGTCACTTGTGTTTGAAGGCGGCCGTGTTGTTGACTGGGCGTACAACACCCCAGCCCAGGAGATTTAAAAAGGTATGACCGAGAAGCGAAAGCTCGTCGCCGCGGTGTGCTGCGCGGCAGCGTTGGCTGTGTCAGCGTGTTCCAACGCATCGACGGACCAGGGCGGCACCTTCTCGTTCCACTCCCCGGGCGGGCAGACCGAGATCACCTACGACGAGGCCGATCGCCAGCCGCTTGCCGGTTTCGAGGGCGAGTCGCTCATGGAGCCGGATAAGACCATCGCGCTGTCGGACTTTGCGGGCCAGATCGTGGTGCTCAACGCCTGGGGTCAGTGGTGCGCGCCGTGCCGTGCGGAGGTGGACGACCTGCAAGCAGTCCACGAGCGCCTGCAGGCTCAGGGCGACGGCACCGTGCTGGGCATCAACGTGCGCGACAGCAACGCGGAAATTGCCCGGGACTTCGTCAAAGACAACGGCGTGACCTACCCGTCCATTTACGACCCGCCGTTTAAGACCGCGGCCTCGCTTGGCGGCGTGCCGTCCTCGGTGATCCCGACGACGATCGTGCTGGATAAACAGCACCGCCCGGCCGCGGTGTTCCTGCGTGAGATCACCGCAGACGACCTGATCGAGGTAGTCGACCGCCTCGCCGGGGAGGCGTAGGTGGGGTTTGCCGATCTCGTCGCCGACGGCCCGCTGCTGCTCGGACTACTCGCAGCCGCACTCGCCGGGCTCGTTTCCTTCGCCTCGCCGTGCGTGATCCCGCTGGTGCCGGGCTACATCTCCTATCTCACCGGTGTCGTCGGGGGCGAGATGACGCTTGACGACGACGGACCCCGCGTCTCCCGAAAGCACTGGGCCGTCGCCGGTGCCGCGATGTTGTTCATCGCCGGGTTCACCGTCGTGTTCGTGCTGGCCACCGTCACCGTGTTCGGCGCGGTCAGCGCGATCCAGCTCAACGCGCAAACACTCACCCGCATCGGCGGGGTGGTCACCATCCTCATGGGCCTGGTGTTCATGGGGGCCGTGCCCGCGCTGCAGCGCGACACCCGCATGAGCCCGAAGAAATGGACCACCATCTTCGGCGCGCCGCTGCTCGGCGGGATTTTCGCGCTCGGGTGGACGCCGTGCCTCGGCCCGACGCTCGCCTCGATCATCTCGGTGTCCGTGGGCACCCAGGGCTTTACCGCGGTGCGCGGCGTGGTGCTCGTTATCGCGTACTGCATCGGGCTGGGCCTACCGTTTCTGCTGGTCGCGCTCGGCTCGTCAAAAGCCGTGCGCAGCATCGACGTGCTGCGCCGCCACTCGCGCGGCATCCAGATCGCCGGCGGCATCGCCATGATCGCTGTCGGCATCATGCTGCTCACCGGCGCCTGGGACCTGTTCATCGGTTGGAGCCGCGAGCTGGTCGACGGATTCGGAGGGGTGATCATCTAAATGAAGACGGCACAGACCTGGCTGCGCAAGGCGTGGCACTGGCTCACCAGCATGCGCACCGCGCTGATCCTGCTGTTCATCCTCGCGCTCGCGTCCGTGCCGGGCGCCCTGCTGCCGCAGCGCCAGGTCAGCGCCTCCTTGGTCGACGACTACCTGCGCGCCAACCCGGCGATGGGCCCGATCTACGACCGGCTGCAACTCTTCGACGTGTTCAGCTCCACCTGGTTCGTTGCCATCGTCATGCTGCTGATGATCTCCCTGATCGGCTGCATCATCCCGCGCTCCATCGACCACTGGCGCGCCTACAACGCCAAGCCGACCCGCGCGCCGCGCTACCTCACCCGCATGCCCATGCATGCGGAGGGGGAGGTTGACGGGGAGCGGGAGGTCGTCGATAAGCGAGTGCGCTCGGTGTTGAAACGCTGGCACACCGCCTCCTACAAACCGGACGAGGACCGCGCAGGCGTGTACTCCATCTCCGCGGAGCGTGGCTACACCCGCGAGCTGATGAACCTGATTTTCCACATCGGCATCGTCGGCATGATCGTCACCTTCGCCGCCGGCCGCATGGTGTTCTACGAGGGGCAGGCGATTGTGGTCACCAACTCCGAATCCGAAAACGCCATCCCCGTTGAGCAATCGCGCGTGTTCTGCAACACCTCGCCCGCCAACTTCGACGTCTTCCGCGCCGGGCCGTTTTTCGACGGGACCGGCCTGACCCCGTTCTGCTTCGAATCCCAAGACTTCAAGGCCAAGTACCTCAACAACGGCCAGGCCAACGAGTTCAGCTCCGATGTCACCTACACCGACGACGTGAACCGCCCGCAGGACGAGTGGGACCACGCCAGCCTGCAGGTCAACAGCCCGCTGCGCTTAGGCGGCGACCGCATCTACCTTCAGGGCCACGGCTTCGCCCCGCAGATCACCATCATCTGGCCGAACGGGGAGACCCGCACCCAGATGGTGCAATTTAGGCCCACCGATGTGACCACGTTCCTGTCCTCCGGCGTGATGCGTTTCGACCCGCCGGCCGGCATGTACCCGGACCTGGCGGAGCGCCGCGAGAACCAGATCGCCATCGAGGGCAACTTCGCGCCCACGGCCGACTGGACCGGCCCGAACGGCGACCAGCTGCAGTCTGCGTTCCCGACGATGGACGACCCGGCGATCTCCGTCGACGTCTACGTCGGCGACGCCGGCTTGGATACCGGCCGGCCGCAGAACATCTTCACGCTCGACCAGGCGCTTGTCGCCGAAGGCCTGCTGCAGAAGGTCACCCGCGTCCAACTCACCCCCGGGTCGGAGGCCACCGTGGACACCGGCGACGGCGAGGTGAAGGTGCGTTTCGACGGCGCCGCCGAGTACGCCAACTACCAAATCTCGCACGACCCGACGCAGGTGTGGGCACTGGTGGCCACAACGATCATGCTGCTCGCGCTCGCCGGCTCGCTCGCGATCAAACGCCGCCGCATCTGGGTGCGCCTGCGCCCCGCCGACACCCCCGGCCACACACTCGTGGAGATCGCCGGCCTGGCCCGCACCGACCGCGCCGGCTGGGGCCGCGAGTTCGACGAGATCGCAGCGGAGCTTCTTCACGACGACACCCACCTCGACCGTCGCGACGACGAAGAGGAATTCGACCCCTATGACCTTGGATAACAGGGGGCCGGTGGAGTAGGTTAAGACCCATGCTTGTCAACACCACCATGGCGGAGCTGTCGGACCTGACGTTCCGCACCGCCTTCATCGTGTACATCGTGGCGCTGATTATGTCGTTCATCTACTACGGCCGCGTCACGGCAATCATCGATGCCCGCCGGGAAGCCCTGGCGGAAAAGAAAGTGTTGGTGGGCGCGGGCGGCCCCGATGTCGTCGATAAGCAATCGCTTCACGACGACCCCGAGTACACCGCGCGCGTCGCCTCCGCCCGCAAATGGGCCGGCATGACCCAGGCGCTCGTGTGGGTGGGCGTCGCGCTACACGTGGTGGCGTTTGTCACCCGCGGACTCGGCGCGAAGCGCTTCCCGCTGGGCAACCTGTACGAATACATCCTGTTCATGACCGCCGTGATCATGGTCGTGGCCGCCGTGGTGGTGCAGCGCAAGGGCTGGCAAACCATCTGGCCGTGGCTGCTGTTCCCGATGGTTGTCGCGATGTTCTTGAATTCCACCGTGTTCCACATGCAGGCCGCGCCCGTCGTGCCCGCGCTGCAGTCCTACTGGCTGCCGGTGCACGTCTCCTCGGTGTCCATCGGCGCGTCCGTGGGTCTGGTCTCCGGTGTGTTCGCGCTTTTGTACCTGCTGCGCATGTGGCAGCCGCGCGGCGAGGAGCACGGTTTCTTCGGCGCGATCGCACGACCGCTGCCGAGCGCGAAGACACTCGACCAGATCGCCTACAAAACCGCGGTGGTCACCCTGCCGCTGTTCGGCATCGGCATCGTCTTCGGCGCCATTTGGGCCGAGGTGGCCTGGGGCCGCTTCTGGGGTTGGGACGCGAAGGAAACCGTGTCCATGATCACCTGGATCCTCTACGCCGCGTACCTCCACGCCCGCGCCACCGCCGGCTGGAAATCCACCGCGGCGGCCTGGATCAACGTGTTCGCGATGCTGATGACCATCTTCAACATGACGTACGTGAACACCGTCATTGCCGGCCTGCACTCCTACGCGGGGCTTAACTAGTGAAAGTCCTGATCACGGGTGGGGCCGGCTATATCGGTTCCACCATCGCGTCGTGTTGCGCGGATGCCGGCATCACCCCGGTGATTCTCGACGACTTCTCCACCGGCCTCCACGTCTTCGGCGAGCGCTTTGAGTGCTACGAAGGCGACGTGGCCAACGTTGAGCTGCTCGAGCGAGTCTTTACCGACCACCCGGACATCTTCGCCGTGGTGCACTGCGCCGCGAAGATTATCGTGCCGGAGTCGGTGGAGCAGCCGCTGGACTACTACGACAACAACCTGGGCAAGGCGATCACGCTGCTGCGCGCCATGGACCGGTTCGGGGTGCGGCGGTTCATCCTGTCGTCGACGGCTTCGATGTACGAGCCCGGCCCCGACTCCATGGTGGACGAAACCAGCCCCGTCGCCCCGCAAAGCCCCTACGCCGCGTCGAAGTGGCTGCTGGAGCGCGTGCTTGCCGACGCCTCCTTAACCGGCCGCCTCAACGCCATCGCCCTGCGCTACTTCAACCCGATCGGCGCCGATCCCGCCTTGCGCACCGGGCTGCAAAACCCGGCGCCCACCCACGCGCTGGGCAAGATGATCTCCGCGCACGCCGCCGGCGAGCCGTTTACCGTCACCGGCACGGGGTGGCCCACCCGCGACGGGTCCGGCCTGCGCGACTACATCCACGTGTGGGACCTCGCCCGCGCGCACGTGGCGTGCCTTGAGCGGTTCGACACCATCTCCACCGGCTACGACGTGATCAACCTCGGCACCGGCCGCGGCACCACCGTTTTCGAGCTCGCCGACGCCTTCGGCGAAGCCACCGGCACGCCGCTGACCGTGCGCACCGGCCCCGCCCGCCCCGGCGACGTCGTCGGCTGCGCCACCCGCACCGACAAGGCGTTATCTGTGCTGGGTTGGAAGGCCGAACTCGACGTTGTCGACGGTGTGCGCGACTCCCTCGCTTGGTCCGAAAAGCTACCCACGATCTTGGAAGCGGAGGCCTCCCGATGAGCGGCCCACAGCGCAAACCCCGCCACAAGCAGGGCAAACCGGCCAGCGACGACCCGGTGCTCATCGCGCTCGGCGAGCAGATTGCCTCCCGACGACGCGACACCGACCGTCTCCAACAAGAAGTCGCCGATACCGCCGGGGTGTCCCGCTCGACACTGCACACCATTGAGCACGGCGGGGCAGGGGTGCGCTGGGAAAAAGTCGTCGCCGTGGCCAACACCTTGGGGCTGAAGGTCGTCCTGGAGGCCGATTCCTGACACTTTCCGCCGGAATCCGCCAATCGGCCCCTAAATCCCCAGGACAATGACACATTCGCTTTGTGTCAAGTGGTTTGTCAGCGTACGGGGCGGTCACGCTAAAAAGTTCCACACCGGCGCCGGAAAGCGGGAACTATTTTGCCTCCGGTCCACGCCGAACTGGGGAAATCACACCAGGTCGCCCCGCTGAATTCAAGAAAGTTCCCGGCCGGGGAACTTTTTGCGCTGGAAGGGGTCGGGAGAGGCGCCCTAGTCCAGTTCCCCGCGGCGCCGGCGTCGTTCCTCATCCTCCCGGCGCTTGCGCTCGGCCTCTTCGCGCGCGCGGCGCTCCTTGAACCGGTTCTTCTCGATGTTCCAGAGGAATTCCTCGTCGTCGTCAGGGCCCTTGATCACCGGCTTCTGGGACTCTTGCACCCCGCGCTGGGTGCCGTAGCGCTGCGCGGAACCGGGGCCGAAGGCGCGCCACATGAGCACGGCGGCCAGGATGATTAAAGCGAGGAGAAGTAGTCGTCCCATGGTTTTAAACATACTAATGCGCCGGTTAGGGTTAGCCATGTGAATGAGGAAACTTCTCCGCAGGTGGATGCCCAGGCGAAGTCGCGGGCGACGAAAGCGGTCGCGATCTACGGCCTGTACCGTCTGCTGCTGTTTATTGGGCTGACTGTGGTGATCCAGGGGTTCGCCATGCTGATCGGTGCGCCGGTGCCGGTGATTATGTCTGCGCTGTTGGCGTTGATTGTGGCGTTCCCGCTGTCGATGCTGGTATTCAAGCGCCGCCGCATCGAGGCGAACGAGGCGGTGGCAGAGCTCAAGCGCCAACGCGACCAGCGCAAGGATTGGATCCAAAGCGAGCTCGCGGAGCGGTAGTGCTTGACGACGAGCTACCGCCGGCCCAACTCGTGACTTAAGGCCTCCAGTTCGCCGCCGCCGGCCATTTGGTGGGTCAATTCCTCGAGGGTGACGTCGGCACGCGGGGCATCGAGCTCCTGGCGGCCGAGTTTCAAGATGGTGAAGTGGTCGCCCACCAGGTAGGCGTGGTGGGGGTTGTGGGTGACCAACACGACGGCGATGCCCCGGTCGCGCGCGGCGGCGACGAAGCGCAGGACCACGCCGGATTGTTTTACGCCAAGCGCCGCGGTTGGCTCGTCGAGGATGAGCACCCGGGCGCCGAAGTAGACGGCGCGGGCAATGGCGACGACTTGGCGCTGGCCGCCGGAGAGGTTGCCGGCATCGACGTCCACGTCGGGGATGTCGATGCCCATCTCGCGCAGTTGTTCGGCGCAGATCCGCTTCATCTCGTCCTCGCGCAGCCTGCCGAACCGGCCGGTGAGTTCCTGCCCGAGGAAGAAGTTGCGCCAGACGCTTAGCTCGTCGACGATCGCGAGGGTCTGGTGCACGGTAGCGATCCCGGCGTCGATGGCGTCGCGGGGGGTGGTGAAGGTGGTGGGGGAGTCGTCGATAAGCAACTCGCCCGAGGTGGGCTGGTGCAGGCCGGCAAGGATTTTGATCAGGGTGGATTTGCCGGCGCCATTGTCGCCGAGCACGCAGGTGACTTCCCCTTCGCGCACGGTGAGGTTGACCCCGCGCAGGGCGTTGAAGCTGCCGTAGGACTTGGTGATGTCGCGAAGTTGGATGACGGCCACTAGCGCCCCTTAGTGAATTTGGCGAAGGACGTGTTGGTGAACACGGCGACGAGCAGCGTCGCACCGAGGAAGAACTTGAACCAGTCTGGGTTCCAGCCGGCGTAGACGATGCCTTGGTTGGTTAGGCCGAAGATCAGCGCGCCGATGGCGGTGCCGATCGCGGTGCCACGCCCGCCCGTCATGGCGCAGCCTCCGATGACCGCGGCGATGATGTAGAGGAACTCGTTGCCCACGCCTTGGCCGGCCTGGATGGAGTCGAACGCGAACAGCGTGTGCATGCCTACGAACCACGCGGCGAAGCCGACGCCCATGAACAGCAGGATCTTCACGCGGCGCACGGGCACGCCGACGGCGCGGGCTGCGTCCTGGTCGCCGCCGACTGCGGTGATCCAGTTGCCCAGTTTGGTGCGGAAGAGCACGTAGGAGGCGACGGCGACGAACAGAATCCACCACAGCACCGTGACGTTGAAGGTCACCCCGCCGATGGTGAAGGTGCCGGCGAACACGGCGTGGGCCGAGGGGAAGCCTTCCATGTCGGCGATGGTGGGGGTAGCCACCTGGCCGGTGACGAGTTTGGTCACCGCGAGGTTTAACCCCTGCAGCATGAGGAAAGCCGCCAGGGTGATCAGAAATGAGTCGATGCCGGTGCGGGTGACTAAAAAGCCGTTGACCGCGCCGATCGCAAGCGATATGCCGAGTGCTAGAAACGCACCGACCCACGAGTTGAGGTGCAGGTTGTAGTTCAGCATCGTCGCGGCGAGCGCGGCGGTGGTCACTGACACGCCGGAGGAGAGGTCGAACTCCCCGCCGATCATGAGCAGCCCCACGGCGAGCGCGACGATGCCGAGCGTCGACGACGCATACAGGGTGGTCGAAAACGCCTCGAAGGAGCGGAACGCAGGAGCGACGACGAGGAAGAACGCGAAGATGGCGATGAAGCCGAGCAGGGACGCGAATTCGGGCCGGCGGATAAGTTTCGCCAGCCCGGTGTGGGTGCGCAGCCGGTCGTCGCCGGAGGGCTCAGTGACCGTACTACTCATCGCATACCTGCCTTCGCGGCTTCTTCGATTGTGTCCACGTTGGTCTGATCCACGAAGGACGGGCCCGTGTACACCGGGCGTCCGCCACCCAAGGTAGCGCCGTTGCGTTTCGCCAGCCACAGGGAGTCCACTGCGAGGTAGCCCTGCAGATACGGCTGCTGGTCCACAGCCCACGCGACGCGGCCGTCGGAGATCGCATCGACGAGCTCGGCGTTGGTGTCAAAGGTGGCGACCTGCGCCTCGGAGCCGGATTGTTGCACCGACTCCACCGCGCGCATGGCCACCGGCGCCTGCAGGGCGAAGACGGTGTCGAAGCCGCGATCCTGCGACAGCTTCGACGTGATGGTGGACTGCACCGAGGTGAGATCCTGGCCGTTAACGTAGAGCAGATCCACCTCGCCGCCTAGGCCCTCGCGCACGCCGGCGCAGCGCGCCTCCTGCGAGGAGTTGCCCTGCTCGTGGACGACGCACAGCACGCGCTTGTTGCCCTCGTCCTTCAACCGTTCGCCAGCTGCGCGGCCGGCCACAGTCTCGTCCTGGCCGAAAAAGCCGGTCATGCCGTAGTCCTGGTAGGCGGTCATGCCGGCGTTCAAGCCCACGACAGGAATGCCGTGGTTGACGGCGTTTTGCGCGGCGGGTCCGATGGCCTCGGCGTTCGGCATGGTCACAGCGATGCCGTCCACGCCGGCGTCGACGGCGGAGCGGATGAAGTTGGCCTGGTTGGGTGCCTGCGGGTCGGAGGAGTAGCGCAGCTCGATGTTGTCTTTCTTCGCTGCGTCTTCGGCGCCCTTGCGCACGAGGTCCCAGTAGGTATCGCCGGGGGCGCCGTGGGTGACCATGGCCACGACGTATCGCGGGGTGTCCACGCCGCCGGCGGTGGCACCCCCGCCCTCACTCCGGGGCGCCCCGCCTGTCGACGAGCATCCGCCCAACACCGCTGCAACAAGGCATAACGCCGAAACGGCTGCCTTCCTGGACTTCTTCATTGCCAAAGTGTGAACCACCGCACTCGGGTGCGTCAAGCGGACTAGACGTATTGACCGGAGACGTTAATTGGCCGAGATCCGCCACGCTGGGTAAACTCTGCCTCATGTACTCAGGCATCGCTTCCATGAAGCTGCGTTCCGCCCGCTGACGGCGGCGGGACCCCTTCTGATCTCTCGTCTGCCGTCCTGGCCATCTGCCGGGCGGTCATTTGATGCTGCCCGGCTCCATGACGAGCTGAGAGTACGAAATGCCAATCACACCAACCTTGCGGTCATGTGTGTGGAACGGAACGCCCCGCGGGCCAGTCGCACACATCCGTGCCGAATCAATCCACATCACCTTGGGAGACAGGCACCTCCTGAACGGGCTGGATGTCACCGTCTCCGCCGGCTCACGCCTGGCGATCGTCGGCGACAACGGCCGTGGTAAGACCACCTTGCTCCATATCTTGGCGGGGCTCCTGACCCCTGACTCGGGAGTAGTGACCCAGATGGGTTCCCTCGTCCTGGTCAAGCAGGACATGCCCACTGAAGGCAACCGCACCGTCGGCGATCTCATCGCCGAAGCGACAGCTCCCTCCAGGGCTGCACTTGAGGCACTCGACGTGGCGAGCGCAGCACTCGCCGCAGGAAACGACGCGGCCGATGCCTATTCCGCAGCGCTCGAGACCGCCACGCTATTGGATGCCTGGGATGCAGAAAGGCGCGTGGACATCGCACTTGCAGGCCTTGACGCTTGCAGCGACCGCGCTCGCATACTGTCGACCTTGTCGGTCGGGCAACGGTACCGGGTCCGGCTTGCCGTCGCACTTGGATCGACCCCTGACCTGCTCCTGCTGGACGAGCCCACGAACCACCTCGACGCTGCAGGACTGTCCTTCCTAACCGAACGACTGCGTGATCACCCCGGTGGCCTGGCTCTGGTCAGTCACGACCGCGCTCTGCTGCGTGATGTGGCGACTACCTTCCTGGATCTCGACCCGACCCGAGATGGCGTGCCGCGAACCTACTCGGGCGGCTACCAAGGCTGGATTGAAGGCCGCCGACGAGAACGCCTCGTGTGGGAACAGGACCACGCCGCCCAGGTCGCCCGGCACAATGAACTGACACGCGCTGCAGCCGAGGCACGCTCCCGCCTGTCTCAGGGGGGATGGAGACCTGACAAGGGCACAGGCAAGCACCAACGCGCCACACGCGCTGCTGGAGTGGTCCAAGCCTTCAACCGACGTATAGAAGACCTGAAACGTCATGAGATCGACGTGCCGGCACCGCCACTGCGTCTAGCGTGGCCCGCCTCGACAACTCGTGCCGGGCAGAGCATCATGAACGCCACCGAAGTTACTGTGAAGGACCGGTTGGACACTCCGGTGTCGGTTGACGTGAACGGCGGTGACCGGTTGGTGGTCACCGGACCAAACGGCGCGGGAAAGTCCACCTTGTTGGCAGTTCTTGCACAGCGTCTGGCCCCCACCACGGGACATGTGCGAGTGAACCCGAGAGCACGCATCACTCTGCTGTCTCAAGAGGTCTCCGACTGGGATCACTCCAGCCCCGCACACGAGTTCTACGAGGCGTACCTAACCAAGCTGGGCCGCCGATCTCAGGCGCCTACTCTCGGCTCGCTCGGGCTGCTCGAGGCCTCTGCAACCAACACGCCCGTGGGGCGCCTGTCGCAAGGACAGCAACGCCGACTTCACCTGGCCATGTGTCTGGCACAGGACCCAGACCTGCTGCTCCTGGACGAACCCACCAATCATCTGTCATCGAACCTCGTCGACGACATCACCACCGAGCTCCAACAGGCCTCCTGCGCGGTGATCGTCGCCACCCATGACCGGCAGATGCTCCACGACTTTTCCGACTGGCCCCATCTGAACCTTGACTTGAAGGACATGCCATGAACCCGCTTCACCCCTTGACCATCCCCACGTACCGCCAGTTGTTCGCAGCGATGGTGCTGACCATCTTCGCCCAGGGCGCCTGGGCCCTCTACCTGACCATGCAGACCCTCGACCTGGGCGCCACGCCAGCCACCTTGTCGGGTGTCGTGGCCTGGAGCGGCATCGGCCTGCTTGCGGGATCCCTCCCAGCTGGCGTAATTGCCGACCGGTTCCCCAACAAATCCGTCATCGTGGGTGTGCTCGCCCTGAATCTCGCCATCGCGACCGCGACGTCCACAGCAGCAATCCTCGACTTTGTCACCTTCTGGATGCTCGCGGTCTCCGCGTTCATCAGTGGCGCTTCAACCGCCTTCTTCTTCCCCGCCTACACGGCACTGGTGCCAGTCCTGGTGGATAGCGACGATCTCATGGCCGTCAACGGCCTCGAAGGCGCCACCCGTCCCTTGGTCGGGCAGGCACTTGCGCCCGCTGTCGTCGGAGCGCTCATCGGCGCAAGCATGCCCGCCGCTGGCGGGTACCTCATCGCAGCAGCAATCGGACTTGGCCTGCTCGCGGCCCTGCGGCTTCCCACCCCCACCCGCGCCGAAACGGAGGCCGATGCCGACGCTGCGGCCGACTCACCGATCACCGATCTGCTCGATGGCTTCCGCTATGTTTCCCGCACACGCTGGGTTCGCTCCAGTGTCCTGTTCGCGGCCGTCATGGGACTGGTCGTGACCGGACCACTCGAAGTCCTCCTACCCGCTCTTATGCGCTCCTCGCATGACAATGGACCTGCCCTCTACGGGGCCGTCCTGGCTGCCCTCGGCGCGGGCGGGTTGGTGGGCTCCCTGCTGGCGGGGTCGTGGCGCACACCGGAACGCTTCCTGCCCGCAATGGTCGGCGTCTGGGCGCTCGGATGTCTGCCCTTGTCCATCCCGGCGCTCACCAGCAATCCGTGGGCCATCGGTGCAGGACTCGCGTTCTACGGGGCGCTGATCGGGATCGGGATGGTCATCTGGGGAACAGTGCTTCAAGAGCACGTCCCCTTGGAGGTGCTCGGCAGGGTCGCCAGCCTCGACTTCTTCATTTCCATCGCCTTCATGCCTCTGTCCATCGCCCTCACCGGACTCTTCAGCCGCTTCATCGACTCCAGAACTCTGTTCATCACCGCCGGCCTGGTGCCACTGGCCACGGCAGCACTGCTCCTAGCCCTGGGTCAACTCAAGATGCCACAGAAGACGCTGGCCGAGGCATGAGAGACCTAAGACACGCCAACATCATCCTCACGCCTCTCCACCGCTTTGCTACCGCGGCGAGCTCGACGGCTGGTTGCACTGGGTTTTCACGATTGACCAACGTTTGAGGTCAGTACAGCTAGAAGACCCCGGCGATGAGCAGCATCGCCGGCAGCGCGAGGAAGGTGGTGAGGAAGACGGTGTCGCGGCAGATCACTTCGCCGGAGCGGTACGTCGCCGCGTAGTTGTACACGTTCTGCGCGGTCGGCAGCGCGCACAGGATGAGCGCCGCGTAGGTCTCCTCGGGTCCGAGGTGCAGTAGCTTTGCGACGACCCACGCAACGGCAGGCATCCCGATGAGTTTGAGGGCGGTGGCGGTGGTCGTCGGCAAGCGGTGGCTTTGCAGGACTCTCTCGCCGGTCAGCGACGCGCCGAAGCTCATGAGAATCAGCGGAATGGAGGCGCCGCCGAGGATTTCCAGGGGTGCAAGGACGGGTTCGGGGACCTGCCAGGAGGCTGCGGAGACGGCGAAGCCCGCGAACGCCGCGACCACCACGGGTGCGGTCAGGCCCGAGAGGACGGACTTGACGAACCCGGAGGCGCCGCGGTCCAGGCCAGCGATCACGATGGGGGAGAGCACCGCCATCTGCAGCACGAGCGCGGGGATGACGTAGGTCGGGTCGCCGAGCACGTAGGTGGCGATCGGCAGGCCGATGTTGACGGAGTTGTAGTAACTCGACGACGCCGCACCCGCCATCGTTTCCGCCGCGTCCTGCTTGAACCACACGGCGCTGATTGCCCAGTAGATGAGCATGGTCAGCACCGTGGCCACCGCGATGACGAGGATGACCGGGGAGAAGAACGCGTCCGTGTCGGAGACGGCCACCGACGAGAAGATCAGCGCCGGGGTGGCCACGTGGAATGCAATGCGGTTGAGCTGCAGGCGCGCCTCGCCCGGGCCGATGACGCCCTTATGCGCGAGCCACCACCCCGCCGCGATGACGGTGAAAATGATGGCGAAGCCGGTGAGGACGTCGAGCATGCCTGCAGTCTAAGCGCGGGCCTTAGGCTCGGGCCCTGTGTGCCAGGGAGTTGCCCAGCGACTGGATCGCTTGGACTACGATGATCAGGATGATCACGGTGGTAAGCATGGCCACGGAGTCGAACTGCTGGTAGCCGTAGGAGATCGCGAGATCGCCCACGCCGCCGCCGCCGATCGTGCCGGCCATGGCGGTCGCCGAGATGAGGCCGACCGTGGCCGTGGTCACGGCGAGGATGATCGAGGATTTCGCCTCGGGCAGCAGGAAGTGGCGGATGGTCTGCCACATGTTTGCGCCCATGGACTCGGCGGCTTCGGTGATGCCGGGGTTGACCTCGAGCAGGGATTGCTCGATAAGTCGGGCGATAAACGGGGCGATGTACAGCGTCAACGGCACCAGCGCCGCCGTGGTGCCGATGGCCGTGCCCGCAATCGAGCGGGTAAACGGCGAGATGGCCACGAGCAGGATGATGAACGGCAGCGATCGGATGATGTTCACCGCGACGTTCAAGATGCCGTAAATGAACTTGTTCGGGCGCAGCCCGCCCGGGCGGGTGATCACCAGCGCGAGCGCGAGCGGGATGCCGACGAGCGCGCCGATGAACAGGGAGATGCCCACCATGTACACCGTCTCGCCGAAGGAGTCGAGGTACATCGACGGGGTCACGCGCGAGCCTGTGGTGTCGCGCCACCAGGAGTTGAGCTGATCCATTTACGCCTCCACCTCGTTGACAGTTACGCCGTCCAGGGATGCCAGCCAGTCCGCGGCCGCGCTCGTCTCGCTGCCGCGTAGGCCGATCAAGGTTGTGCCCACGGTGGTCTCCGCAAGTTCCGCGCCGGAGGATGCGAGCAGTTGCGCATCGACGCCGAACTTGCCGACGAGACCGGTGAACACCTGCTGCGCCGCGTCACCGGTGTGCACCAGTTGCACCACACGGTCGAAGCCGCCGGTGCGGATGGTCTCGCGCACGTTGTCGGGGATCTCGCGCTGCACGACCGTCTCCACGAACTGTTTGGTCAGCGGGTCCTGCGGGTCGGCGAACACTTCGGCGACGGGGCCCGATTCCACGAGCCGGCCGCCGGAGAGCACCGCGACCTCGTCGGCCAGGCGTGCCACCACGTCCATCTGGTGCGTGATCAACAAGATGGTCACGCCGAGGTCCGCGTTGATCTTGCGCAGCAGCTCCAGGATCTGGGTGGTGGTGAGGGGATCGAGGGCGGAGGTGGGTTCGTCGCAAAGCAAAATGCTCGGATTGGTCACCAGCGCACGCGCAATGCCCACGCGTTGGCGCTGGCCGCCGGAAAGTTGGCGCGGTTTGTGGCCGGCGCGGTCGGAAAGGCCCACCATCTCGAGGACCTCGGCGACGCGCTTGTTCGCCTCCGCCTTCGGCGTTTTGGAAAGCAGCAGGGGCGTGGCGACGTTCTCCGCGACCGTCTTGGTTTCCAGCAGGTTGTAGTTCTGGAAGACCATGGACACCTTGCGGCGCAGGTCGCGAAGTTGCTTGGGGTTGAGTTTCGCCGGCTCTTCACCGAGGACTTCCACGGTGCCCTCGGTCGGGGTTTCCAGCCCGTTGACCGTGCGGATCAGGGTGGACTTGCCGGCGCCAGAGGTGCCGACCACGCCGGAGATGCCGCCCTCCGGCACCGCGAACGTGATGTCGTCGAGTGCGGTAAAGGACGAGTCTCCGGTGTCGAAGACCTTGGTCACGCCGTCGAAGACAACAGCGTTGCCGCGGCCGGTGGATGTGGTCATGCGAACCTTTCTGGCAATCGGGCTACTTCAGGGAATCCGGGAGGAACCAGTAGTTGTTCTCGTTGTGCTCGTCGAAGTACTGCTTGAACTCGTCCGAACGGTACGCGTCCGCCACAGCCTGAGCCCACGGCTGGTCCTTCTTGTCCTCGGTGGTCACAGCCACGAGGATGAGCTCCGGGCGCAGGTTCTCCTGGAAGACCTGCAGCTTCGGGTCAAGACCCGCGGAGTAGGACATCGAGCCCGGGATCACGGCCCAGTCCAGGTCCGGCAGGGAACGCGACAGGTTGCCCGAGTCCATGGCCACGATCTCCAGGTTGTGCGGGTTGTCCTTGATGTCGGCCTCGGCCACCAGGTCGGCGTCCGGGTCGTTCAGGGTGATCCAGCCAGCGTCCACCAGCAGGTGCAGCGCGCGGGACTTGTTGGAGCCGTCCTGCGGGATACCCACCTTCTGGCCGTCGGCGACCTCTTCAAGGTCCGTGTATTTGTCGGAGTACAGACCGGCCGGAACGGTCGGGACCTCAGTAATAGAGGCGAGGTTGCCGCCCTTTTCCTCGTTAAACACGTTCATCCAGCCGGTGTGCTGGTCCACGTTCAGGTCCGCCGAGCCCTCGTTGAGCGCGGTGTCTGCCTGGGTGAGGTCGGTGAACGACTGGTACTTCACCTCGTAGCCCTCGTTCTCCAGGATCGGGCCGACGGCGTCGGTAAACAGCTCCGAGTACGGGCCAGGGGAGGTGGCGACGCGGATGGTCTGCAGGTCGCCGTCGGCCGCGGCGTTGGTGTCCGCGGAATCCTCGGAGCAGGCGGCAAGGCCCAGGGTAAGCGCGGCTGCCGCGGTGATGGCGGTGAGCTTCTTCAGCATGGTCGTTCCTTTCATCAGGTTTTACGCTGAGCCGAAGAATAAACTCATCTGTCCGTTAAATCAAGACCAATCGGTCTAGGAGGTGTACGGTACTGGCCCGCCGGCGCCGCCGAAGATCTGCCAGCCCACCCACGCCATGGCAAGCGCAGTGACCACGGACCAGATCAACATCGCCTTGCCGTTCATACCCAGCACCGGGATGAGCTCCTTCCCGGAAGCGCCGCCGCGGACCTTCAATACAGACGCCACCGCGAACGGCAGCGCGGCAAACGCGGCCAGCGCCGGGGTGGCGGAGACCGCCAGCAGGATGGAAACCGCGAACGGGGCAAAGGTCAGGGCGGTGAACAGGCGGCGCGAGTGGTCGTCGCCAAGCCTGACTGCGAGCGTGTTCTTACCGGCCTCTTTATCTGTGGGGATGTCGCGGATGTTGTTGGCCAGATTCACCGACGCCGAGATCGCGCCGACAGCAATCGCGCACAGGAAACCCTCCCAGGACACGAACCCGGACTGAGTGAACTCCGTGCCCATCACCGCGACGAGTCCAAAGAAGATGAACACGGACACCTCGCCCAACCCGGAGTAGCCGTAGGGGCTTTCGCCGCCGGTGTAAAACCACGCTGCCGCGATGCACAGCGCACCGACCAGGATGAGCCACCACGCGCCGGAGACCACCGACAGGATGATGCCGAATAGCGCCGCCACGCCGAAGCACGCGAACGCGGCGAGTTTCACCTGCTCCGGCTCGGCAAGCCCCGACGCGGTCAGGCGCGTCGGGCCGGTGCGGTCCTTGTCCGTGCCGCGGATGCCGTCCGAGTAATCGTTGGCAAAGTTCACGCCGATGATCAGCGCCCACGCCACAATCAGCGCGAGGACGGCGTGACCGATGTGCGCCTGCCCGTACGAGGCGGCGGCGCCGGTGCCGGCGATGACGGGCGCGAACGCGTTGGGCCAGGTGTGGGGGCGGGCGGCATGCCACCAGTGGTGGAACGGGGCGGTTTCAGTCCCAGTGTCAGTCATGGTCTCCATCATGCACCCTCCACCGGCCGTGGGCTAGGGTTATTCGCCATGTGGATCGACTACGCCGTGCGCCAGGGTGTCGCCGCCACGGGGGCATTCGTGCGCCTTCCGGTGCTGCAGCATGCCGCCAAAAACGCCGACGCCGCCTTTCCCGAAACGGGCGAGACCGTCATTTCGCTCACCACCCACGGCACTCGGTTGAAGTCCGCGTCCACGGCGATCGCCTCCCTGCTCGTCGGCACGCTGCGTCTTCCGGTGCACCTCTGGCTCGACCCCGTCGACTACCACGCTGCCTGGCCGAGCGCCCTTCGCGGGCTTGTGGACCGCGGCCTACAAATCCACGAATCCCCCGGCGGCTACGGCCCGCACACCAAATACTTCGGCACCTTCCGCAAGTTCCCCGGCCACAGCGTAATCACCGTCGACGACGACGTGCTCTACCCGCGCGACTTCGCTGAAACCCTCCTCGCCGCCGCCGACGCATCACACGTCACCGCATTCCGCGCCCATCGCATCATGCTTAACGACGACACCATCGCCCCCTACAAAAAATGGCGCCCCGTGCGGACCACAACACCGTCGCACCTCAACTTCGCCACCGGCGTCGACGGCGTGCTCTACCCGCCCGGCATGGTCGAGTTCGTCTCCTCGCGCGGCACCGATTTTCTGGACGTCGCACCGCGTGCCGACGACGTCTGGCTCAACCACTGCGCGCTGCGCGCCGGGTACCGCGTCAAGCAGGTCGAAGACCGGCCGGCGTCGTTCCCCCTGGTACCAGGGTCGCAGCGCGTGCGGCTATCGCGCGTGAACCTCTCCGGCGGTAACGACACCCAGATTGCGGCGACGTATTCAGCTGAGGACGTGGCCAAGCTACGCGCCGCGGAGTAACGGGGTCTGCGCCCGTTAGTCTCAGTCCATCTGCAGCACGGCGCGAAGTTCCGCGAATAGCTCCGGGCGCAGCCGGTGTATGACCGTCCTGCCCTGGCGGCTCTTTTCTAGGAGGCCGGCCTCGGTAAGCATTTTGAGGTGGTGGGAAACTGTCGGTTGGCTTAGCCCGGAGCGTTGCGTGAGTTCGCCCACGCTCATCGGCTCGCAGCCCTCTTCGGCGATTCTGGAGAGAAGTTGTAGCCGGCCGGGGTCCGCTAAAACTTTGAACAGGTCCGCGTAACGCGTCGCGTCGTCTTCGGAGAGCAAGCCGGAGCCCAGCGAGCAGCAGTCGAGGCCGGTGTTTTCTGTGGTGGCGACGTAATCGTTCATTCTTCCTACCTCGTCATATTGACAGTGATAAATATGCTGTTTAGTGTTCGTTTTGAATGCTGTCAATAGATAAGGATTCCAGATGGAAGACACAACCTCTCAGCCGGTAGAGCGTATGTCGTTTCTTGACCGCTTCCTGCCGGTGTGGATCATGCTCGCCATGGCGGCGGGTCTCGCCCTCGGCCGAGCGGTGCCGGGGCTTTCGGGCGCACTTGAGAGTCTCGAAGTCGGAAGCATCTCGCTTCCGATCGCGCTCGGCCTCCTGGTGATGATGTACCCGCCTTTGGCCAAGGTGCGCTACGACAAGACCCGCGAGATTGCCACCGACAAGCGGTTAATGACAGTTTCCATCATCTTGAACTGGATTGTCGGCCCCGCGTTCATGTTCGCGCTCGCCTGGATCTTCCTGCCGGACGCCCCGGAGCTGCGCACCGGTTTGATCATCGTCGGTCTCGCCCGCTGCATCGCTATGGTGCTGGTGTGGTCGGACCTGTCTTGCGCCGACCGCGAAGCTACCGCAGTGCTCGTCGCCATCAACTCGGTGTTCCAAGTCCTCATGTTCGGGGTACTCGGCTGGTTCTACCTGCAAATCCTGCCCGCCTGGCTGGGGTTGGAGACCACCTCGGTGGAGTTCTCCTTCTGGGCGATCGTGTCCTCCGTGCTGGTCTTTTTGGGTATCCCGCTGCTCGCCGGGCTGCTGTCTCGCATCATCGGTGAGCGCACCAAGGGCCGCGACTGGTACGAAAACACCTTCCTGCCCCGGATCTCCCCGCTCGCGCTGATCGGCCTGCTGTACACAATCGTCCTGCTCTTCTCGTTGCAAGGCGACCAGATTCTCTCCCAGCCGTGGACGGTGGCTCGAGTCGCCATTCCGCTCCTGTGCTACTTCGTCGGCATGTTCGCCATCGCGCTTGTAGTGTCCAAAGCGTCCGGAATGGGTTACGCCCAGTCCGCGTCCGTGTCTTTTACCGCGGCGGGCAACAACTTCGAGTTGGCCATCGCGGTGGCCATCGGCACGTTCGGCGCCACCTCCGCCCAGGCGCTGGCGGGCACGATCGGGCCGCTTATCGAGATCCCCGTCCTCGTCGGCCTCGTCTACCTCATGCGGGGGATCGGGCCGAAACTGTTCCCGGGTGACCCAACCCTTCCACCTCAAAGGAGCTTCACATGAAACCCAGCGTGTTGTTTGTTTGCGTCGGCAACGGCGGAAAGTCCCAGATGGCGGCGGCGCTCGCCGAGAAGCACGCAGGCAGCCAGCTCAGCATTCACTCCGCCGGGACCAAACCTGGTACGTCACTGAACCAGGAATCGGTCGAGGCGATCGCAGAGGCCGGCGCCGACATGTCGCACGGCACTCCTAAATCCATCGATCCTGACCTGCTGCGCAGCGTTGATCGCGTTGTGGTGCTCGGCGAAGACGAACAGGTGGACATGCCCGACGACGCCCGCGGCACGCTGGAACGCTGGCTTACCGACGAACCCTCGCTCCGCGGCATCGAAGGCATGCAGCGCATGCGTCTCGTGCGCGATGACATCGACACTCGCGTGCGCTCGCTTATCGACGAACTCCTGTAACGGCCTTTAATACGCCGGAGTCATCGGGATGCGCTGCTTATTGCGGAACCGTGACGCCTGCATGCGTGCCGGCGACGTGCCGCGGTAGTGGGTGGTGGAGGGGGAGGTTGCGTACTTCGGATTGCTGGACGGTTTTCGGGAGCGTTGCTTCTCGATCCTCACACCGCCGCATTGTGGCACGAATTACACGATTGTGCTTTGTGAGTGGTTGCTTTGTGACCCTTCGGCCTGCGCCCGCAGCCCGTCGATAAACACGTCTACGAGCCACCCCCTGCTACGGGCGAACACCTCTTCTGCGATGGTTGGCAGCGGCCGCGACAGTGTGATGATGCCGAAATGGAAGTCTAGGACGTCGAGGTCGCCGGGGCACAGCCCGTACTTTTTCGCCTCCGTGAGGAGGGGACGGTAGAGGGCTTTTACCTTTTCTATCAGTATGTTTCGTTCCTCTTGGCCCATGTGGGGTGCGAACACGGGCAGGAATTCTTGGCCGACGGCAGGGAAGCCGTTGTCCACCATCTCAGTGATGGCGCAGCGCCACGTCGCCTCGGGGGCGCCGGGGAGGCGGGGAACGTGCTTGTCTACGATCGCGCGCATCTTGTCGATGATGTTTTCCAGCACCGCGCGGTAGAGGTCATCCTTGGTAGGGAAGTGGCGGCTCGCGGTGGCAACACCCACCTCTGCTTCCTTCGCAATGGTGCGCAGCGAGACCTTCGGCCCCATCTGGGCAATGAGCGTCGTGGCCGCCTCTACAAGCGCTTTGTGGTTTTCAGCAGCATCTTTTCGCATATCCGGCACTTTACCCTTGACAACCGAAAAATGAAACAATATGATCCACTTCGTAAAAGCGAAACAGTCTGTTCCACTTGGAGGAAACGATGAGCACAACCGTGGTGCAACAGGAAACCGCCACCACCGATGGCAGCCGCATCAACAACACCAACAGCACCGTGAAAAAGACCATCGCCCTGATTTTGGGCCTGCCGATAATCCTCGGCCTCATGCTGTGGGCGTTTCTTGCGCCCACCTTCGCCTCCGGCCCGGACGGGGTGCCGGTGGCAGTGGCGGGGCCGGAGCCGGTCGTTGAGAAGCTGCGTGCTCAGGCGGAGCAGCAGGAGGAGCACCCGGACTTCGTCGTGGTGAGCTCACAGGACGAGGCTGAAGATATGGTGCGAAACCGCGACGCGGTCGGCGCGATCGCAATCGGGCAGGGCAGCGCCACGGTCTACACCGCTTCCGGTAACGGTGCACCGTACGTGCAGATGCTCAATGGCCTTGCCCAGAACATGCAGTCCTCCGGCATGCCGGTGGAGACCGAGGATCTCGCCCCCACGACCGAGGATGACCCGCAGGCCCAGGGCCTCGCGTTGCTCGGCCTGCCGCTCGCGTTCGGTGGCGTGATCTCCGGAATGCTTGCAACCGTGCTGCTTCGTGGCCGCAAGTGGTCGAAGGTCGCAGTCATCACGGGTGTGTCCATCCTCGGCGCGGGTGTTGCGGTTTGGATGCTGCACGGCATCTACGGCTCGCTCAGCGGCAGCGTGGGCATGGAGTGGCTGGCTATCGCTGCCGGCATCGCCGCAACCTCGTCGGTCACCGCCGGTCTTGGCGCACTTCTTGGCGTGCCGGGTGCTGGCCTCGGCGCGGTGCTGACCATCTTTGTGGCTAACCCGCTGGCCGGCCTGGCCACAGGCCCATGGCTGCTGCCGGCCGGCTGGTCCGCACTGGGCCAGCTCATGCCGATTGGTGCGACCGGCTACCTCGTGCGCTCGCTGAGCTTCTTCGACGGCGCGGACGCGCAGGGTTCCTGGATCGTCCTGTGCAGCTGGATCGTCGTTGGCCTGATTCTGCTGGCCTTCGACCGTTCGAAGGAGAAGACCGCGTAGGTTGTCTCCACCCAAACACCCGTCGAGCGTCGGCGGGTGTTTCTCATGTCCTGTTAGATTCGGCGCACATGGCAACGACGACACAGCTCTATGTTTCTTTCCCCGGCAACGCACGCGAGGTGCTGGAGTTCTACCAATCCGTCTTCGGCGGCGATCTTGAGCTGCTCACCTACGGCGAACAGCTGGATCAAGGGGTGAAGTTCCCCTTCGACCCGCCGTGCGAGGCTATCGCCCACGCCACGCTTACCGGTCCGTTTTCCATTTCGGGCGGAGACGACCTCGAGCGCAATGAAACCAGCCTCAACCGGGGCGACTTCGGCTTCACCGCGTACGTGGAGACGCCGGAGGAAGGTGAGGCGCTCTACGCAACGCTTGCCGACGACGGCGGCAACGCCGTCATGCCCTTCGCCCTCGCGCCGTGGGGCGACCACTTCGGCGTGGTGGAGGACAAGTTCGGCATCCGCTGGAACGTGACCAAGCAGGGGTAGGGCTGCTGACCACGTTCGAGGACACAAAGGACTAGTCGATAAGGGTGTTAGAGGGCATTTCCCCGTATCGCGCCGGTTGGGTGATTCCTTTCGCGAGCAACGGGTGGTTGTCCAATAGCGGCTCGATTGTGTCTTCTAGCCAGTTGGTCGAAATGCCTGAACGGGTAGCGACGTCGTCAAGAGCAACAAGGATTTTGTAAACCGAGTGATCCGAGAAGTTGCGGTAAGTGCGCTTGATTCGTCTTGAAGTTTTCGGTTGTAGACCGGGAACATCAAGCACACGATGGTTCCATAGCTGAGCGCAGTGGGCTACTCGGTTACGTAAGTATACGAATGACTTGACCTGGCCGGGCAGCAATTTGCGCGATGTATTCATCGAGTCTGCGATGTGGTCGAGTACGCCAGAGTCTCCGGAAGCCTCTATGAGACGAGACAAGGTTCCAAATGAGAATGCCTCCACAGCAACCCATATCGGCATTCGGTCATAGGCTTCAGGCTTGTAAGTGCGACCTTGTTTGACGTCATCGCGGTAGTGAGCGACGAAAGCTTCTTTGCTGCGATCTAGGTTGGAAAGCGCGTGCTCTTCGACGCGTTCAGCGTCCTGTTGGGGCGATTGAGTAAACCCCTCACCGCGAGCGAACATTCCGGTTACCCCAACATGTCGACCATAGGCATAAGCGAACTTGGTGCGGAGAAGAATCTCCAGAGGGTGCAGCAGTTCATCACAAACGCTCGCAAGTTCTTGCTCGGAATCGTAAAGCGAACGAATATCGTCGAATGAAGTGCCTTCAAAGAATCGATTGTCGCCTTTTGCTGGGTCATGCTGCCAATGCCGAAAGAACCCAGAGAAACGGTAGTAATTGACCCTCGATAGGAACTCGCTTGCTGCGACGTTGTCATCTACGCGCATACCACGCTGGCTGAGTAGATCTACTTGTTGGTCGTAGCTCAGCCAATTTTTCGGCAACGGGCATGCCTCCATAGAAAGAGAAAGGCCCCGGTCATTTGTGCATTGCCCGCAAAGGGAAAGAGGCCTGACCGGGGATCTATCGCCACCAACTATATACCACTGCGCCCCCGATTTGCAACGGTGATCGTGCACGCTGTTCGGATTCTTACAGAATCAACGGCGTATACATGCGAGTCCGACGCGGTCATACGCGTGGCTTGCTGGAATTCACGTCACACCTGACTCTTAGAGGGAGCCAAACATGGCTACTTAGCAATCTGTTGTTGAATGGGCGGGAAGGCACGTGTCTGTCTTATGGGCAAACCGATGCTGGCCGGTATCTCTTCGTAGCTATGGCCGAAGCCGAAGACGGAAGGGCCTATATAGTGACTTCGCGTGACAAGACGGTGCAGGAAATCCGGCGGTTCCGATAAAAGGGGTAACGATGAACGAACAAAAACTGGAAGATATACGTTCCTACTACGACAACAACGACACATCTGCGCTCATGGAAGATGCCGAACGCGTGGATCTCGGCGATGTGGCCGACCCGGACGCCACAGTTGCATTCACGGTGAGCATGCCCAACCGTGTGCTCAGGGGCGCGCGTGAGATTGCGGCTGCTGAAGGTGTTTCTACCAATGATGTGCTTCGCAGATTTCTCGAAGCTGGAGCGAATGCTCTGGTTGAGAGTGAAGCCTCAATCCCTGTGAGTAAGCTTCTCCGCCTCATCGACGAAGCTCGCGGAGCGTAACGAGCCCCGCCTCAACCAGGGACTACCTCTTCGGCGTCCGCTGGAACGTGACCAAGCAGGGGCAGCCCAAGGCCTTCGAGCATTTCCTCCCGTGGCTAGACGCGCACGTCTGCGAACGAGAGCCTCTCCCGTGGGGCACCTGCGGCCTCCCACTCCGCGATTGCTTCGCGAACTTCCTCCAGAAAGGTCTCGCTGATTTCGGGCATCTCACCCGTCTCATAGAGCTCACGCTCGATCCGGGCTGCTGTGAAGACATAGAATTCGGGCCCCTCCTCGGGAAAACTCTGTATCAACGCAACGGCAAGTTGTGGGTTGATGTCCGTCTCCCAGGGTGTTTTCCTCCAGCCGTCTGGATCTTGAATGGTCCAGAGGTGTGCGTAGTAGTCGCGGTTGTGTCCCCGACGGCGTTTTTTCAATCTCTTCGAGGTATTCGCCCAGATGGATGTCGATGACGGACTTGAGGGCTGCTTTCTCGATGAATGCGCCTTCGAGTTGTTCGATCGCCGGCCCTGGAGGAATTCCCGCAGCTTCGTACTCTTCCATCTTGGACTGCAGCGAGTGCTTTACGTGTTCCTGCCACTCCTCCTGCATGTATTTGTATGTGGACTCGACTTCACTGTCGGGGACGTGGGGATTCCACGTTTTCATGACTTTTTCAACGTAGTCGCGCTCTATCATTCCGAGGTCCTTTCTGCCAGCAATTGGCCGTCATGGGCAAGTACCTGGTGTGACATTACGCAGCGGGCCGACACGACAACTCAGACTTCGAACAAAATGGCGAATATTGTGTTTTGGTAAGGGCGGCACACGGGGGTGAAAGGTCAAGTCCCGTGTAGTGGTGTAGCCGTTTGTGCTTTCGGCTCGGTATGAAGTTGGGGGTTTTGTTAGGCGGTTAGCTGGTGGTGGTCGCCATGGTCGTCTCCTGGGTGGTGCATGAGGTGTTTGGTCTGTTCGAGTGCAGATAGTGACATGTAGCGTTTTTGCTGGATCCAATCGTCGTGTTGCTCGGCAAGGACGGCGCCAACAAGCCGGATGATGGATTCGCGGTTCGGGAAGATACCCACAACGTCGGTGCGCCGGCGGATCTCACGGTTTAACCGCTCGGTGGGGTTATTGGACCACACCTTCGTCCAGACTGGTTTCGGCGCTGCGGTAAACGCCAACACCTCATCGAGTGATTCCTCCAGATACGCCGCAACCTGGGGGAACTTCGGCTCCAACAAGTCAACGACTTCGCGGGCTTGTCCCCAGGTGGATTGAGCGTCGGGTTGCTGGAAGATCGTCTGGAACTTCGCTTAAGACCATCGGCCACTGGGTTTTCGGGACTTTCTCGTAGAGGTTTTTCGCGAAATGGGTACGACACCGCTGCCACGACGCATCCGGCAGCACCTCAGATATCGCATGCTGAATGCCCTCATGAGCATCACTGGTGATAAGGAAGACACCTCGAAGCCCGCGGGCTTTCAGGTCTTGGAAGAAGCCTTTCCACGACGCGTTGGATTCCGCGGTGGCGACGTGCATGCCGAGCATTTCGCGGTAGCCGTCGGCGTTGACCCCGGTAGCTAGCAGCACGGAGCATTTGACCACCCGGCCGCCTTCACGCACCTTGATCGTCAGCGCGTCGCACGACAGGTAGGCGTACCCGCCGGGATCCAGGGGGCGGTTTTTGAAGTCTGCGATCATCTCGTCGAGTTCTTCCGACATGCGCGAGACTTGCGATTTCGACATGTTGGAAATCCCAAGGGTTGCCACCAGGTCGTTCATTCGGCGGGTGGAGACCCCTTTGAGATAGCACGTCGCGATCACAGTCGATAGTGCCCGTTCGGCTCGTGAGCGGCGCTCGAGTAGCCAGTCCGGGAAGAACGCGCCGTGGCGCAGCTTCGGCACTGCCACGTCGATCGTGCCGACACGGGTGTCGAGGTCGCGGTGGCGGTACCCGTTGCGGTGGTTGACCCGCTCGGTGGAAGCAACGCCGTACTCAGCCCCGCAGACGGTATCGGCCTGGGCGGAGAGGATCTGGTTGATAAACCCTTGCAGCATCTGCCGCATCAAATCCGGGGAGGCTTGGGCGAGCAGATCATCCAGATAGGTTGTCGGGTCGATAGAATGCGGAGCAGCGGTCATCGTCATGTGCTTTTCGGTGAGATGTGGTAGTTGAGTCGAAAGGTTACTGACGATGGCCGCCCTTGTATTTTCAAGGGCCCACCATCAGCAAGCGTTACACCACACTAAGGGACGCAACCGGGTGAAAGCGAGATCGCGCACCGAGATGCTCGAGGATTCATTGCAGCTAGTCGACTATTTCCGTGAAAATCTTCGCACAACCAAATAGACCCGTGCTCATACGGCAGTGACCAAGCCAAGGAAGAATCCAATGGCGAGAATCGTCGTGAAAGGCGACTGACCATCTTGGATGAAGGTTTTTCGGCGCAATCTGTACGACAGGAACGAGATGGTGCCTATGGCTGCGAACCACTAGAACAACGTGACTACCGGTTACTTCACCAACTTTGCATGCTTCTCCTTCTTCGGTGTTGGTGGCGTAGTAGCGCTTGTTGGGGCCGATCATGGTCATGGCTAGGTTGTTTGGGGGCGAGGTTGTCGAAGTCACAGGCGCACCAAAAGTGCTCGTTAGAATCAATAGGATTTGATTGATGTCGAAAATGAAGGCGACGCGTGGCGATGACGATTGACAACACCCCAACAATTGACCGGTTCCGTCCAATTGTTCTACGGGCACTGAACAATGGCGAGGAACACGCTGTCAGGGACGTTTGCGAGATGGTCGCCAATCACATGGAGCTGCCCCAGGAGGTTCGCAGCGAGCGGATCGCCTCGGGTCAGCACCGTTACATTAACCGCATCCACTGGGCCTGTTCCGCTCTGACTCAAGCAGGGCTGCTCGAGCGGCCACGGCGTGGTCACTACCGCATCACCGACGATGGCAAGGAGGTTGATCAGCGTTCTTTAAATGAATATTCCGAGAAGGACATGTTGGAATGGCGGGTGTGGCGGGCCTATCAGGAAGAGATCTCCCAGCGTCGTCGCGCAGACGATACTGTTCCTAGCATTAGCCCTAGTAGTGAAGATTTGGTTGACCCGGTCGAATCCCTCACCGCTGGTGAACGTACGTTTAACGCCCAGACGGAAACCAAACTGCGTAAAAGGCTCCAAGAGTCATCTCCGGAGTTCTTCGAGCGCGCGGTCATCGATGTGTTGTGGGCGATGGGCTACGGCGGTACGCACGGGGAGAAAAAGCACGTGGGTCGTACGCGCGATGGTGGCATCGATGGGGTCATCCGCCAAGATGCCCTGGGATTGACGAATATTTATATCCAAGCTAAGCGATACGCGGACTCAAACAAAGTCGGCGAGCCCGAAGTACGGAACTTTATCGGTTCACTCGATGCCAAAGGCGCGAACCTGGGTGTCTTCATCACAACCTCCTCGTTCCAGCCTGCAGCAGAAAAGACCGCAGCAGGCTACCGGCACGGCAAGATTGTGCTGATCGACGGCATCAAGCTCACTTCGTTGATGCTTTCCTACGGAGTAGCTGTACATAAGGCTCACGAATTCACGCTCTACGAAATCAACGACGACTTTTTCGAGGACGACGAACTGGCCTAATCCCAACTAGCAGCTACTGCTACATCAAACATGTAGTGGTGAAAACCGGTATCGGCCTCGAAGCCGGCACATATGCGTGCTGTGATCGTCAACCCCGCGTCCGGGAGTGCGGTAGCGGTCCGGTCGCGTTCGGACAGGTGATTGCCTGTTTTCATAAACAGGGCCCTTATGGGGCGGTCAGGTGACCTGTCGAGCGCTTGCCGAACAAATCCCACTAGCGAGAAAAAGAGGGTCCTTACAATCAGGAGTGCACGAGTTCTGGAGGGGTATACAAGCGAAGCCGGGCGGGCTAATTACCTGCGATATCTTCGATAGGCGGGTCTGCTAAAAGGCCGAGCCTGCGAGGTACTTTGTCCTGGCAGACGAGTGACAATCACGCAGAGCGTCCGAGGCCTTGCGAGCCACTCGACGCGAGATCTGCTTACTGTTCTTCGCCACCGCCATCACCTTTTCATCTGCTCGACTGGCAACGCACGGATAGTGCGTGTTCGTGAGCTTTGACGTCGGGTCTTGTGGGGTAATGGCTTCGATCCTTCTTCGCCTGACCTGTGATCTACTCACGCCTGTATGAGACTCGGCAGAAAAAGGACTTCCTACGCGTCAAGGATGTAGAAAGTGGGACTTCTGGGACTGTTTATGGGACCCGCAACAGAGAGGAACGCACCATAGCATTTCCCTCCGTCTGCCGTGCCCTACACCACTACACGGGACTTGACCCGGGCGACCAGTAATGGCGCATGTATAACGAAAACGGCGAGGACTGTTTTCTCAGTGAACGGCCACAGTTCGACGTGGTAGCGACGGTAGCTAACCCGAACGCTACGAGCAGTAGAGGTGGGAATGACAGGCAACATCGAGCCATGGGTCACAATGAAAGACGTTCAAGAACACTTGGGAGCACGCTGTGAGACGATTGCCCGGTGGGTTGGAAAACGAAACATGTCTGCTTACAAAGTAGGCAGACAACTGAAAATCAAACTAAGCGATATAGACGAATGGGTGCGCTCCGGCGGTGCAGCCGATGACGAGCACCTCACTGGACGCGGCGAAAGGAATCTGCATGCCTGAACTGACTTGGGTTGGTAAAGACAAAGTCATCACCCACCACCTTGACGTGCCTTTCCGGGTGCTCGACCGCCAGTACTCCTTTGACGAGGACGGACAGCACGAGACCGACAACGGCTCCAACAACATGATCATCCACGGTGACAACCTTGAGGCGCTCAAAGCACTTTTGCCGAAGTACGAAGGAAAGATCGACTGCATATATATCGATCCGCCATACAACACGGGTGAAGAGCAATGGGTTTACAACGACTCAGTAAATGACCCGCGCATCAGAAAATGGCTCGGTGAAGTCGTCGGAAAGGAAGGTGAGGATCTGAGCCGCCACGACAAGTGGCTGTGCATGATGTACCCGCGCCTGCGCCTGCTTCACCGACTCCTAAAGCAGGATGGTCTCATTGCTGTGTCAATTGATGACAATGAACTCACTAATTTGGGTTGTATCATGGATGAGATATTCGGCTCAATGAACCGGCTTGCCTGCGCTCCGGTGCGCTCAGAACCTAGCGGAGGAAAAGGCAAGAAGGCTCTCAGGACAGGGCATGAGTATCTTCTCTTCTACAGTAAGGGCGATCAATCAGCGCTCGTCAAAGAAGAAAAGTCGGTAGGCAAGCTCGATCTCAAGGATTCACGGGGGCCGTACCGAAAAGGGCGGGAGCTGCGTAAATGGGGCTCTAAATCGGATAGAGGGGATCGTCCAAGTATGTGGTTTGAAATTACTGCTCCCGACGGCACGGTTGTTACTCCAATTAAGAACGATGGCACCGAAGGTAGGTGGCGTTGGGGGTTGAGCAATCCCGTTATGCAAGAGCTGCTTTTAGATCCGGAAGTTGCACATTGGGAGCAAACCTCTTACGACGATGGTGTGGTTGTCGAGGGAGAGACGGCGCGATGGGTTCCGTATGAAAAAATTCGTGATGCCAAGAAAGCTTTCGGGTGGAATACGTGGCTTGACGGCTATGGAACCAATGCGGATGCAACGACGTTGATTAAATCGCTTTTTGGTTCAAAGGAATTTGACACACCCAAGCCACTAAGCTTGGTGGAATGGATCGTTCTACTCCATGAAAACACTAACGGCATCATTCTTGACTCCTTCGCCGGGTCGGGAACAACAGCGCATGCGGTTCTGAAGGTGAACAAGGAGGAAAGGTCGCATCGCTCGTTCATTCTTGTAGAGCTGGGGGAATACGCAGAGTCGATTACCGCTGGGCGAGTGAAACGCGTGATCGATGGATACGGCGAGGGCAAGAAGCGCGTGGAGGGAACGGGAGGCAGTTTCTCATTCTATGAGCTGGGCGCGCCCCTACTCGTTGAAGGGAATCTGAACCATGAGGTTCCGTTGGAACGCGTGCGTGAGTACATCTGGTTCACGGAGACCGGTGAGGCATACCGCCCCGAAGCTAGACAGGAACACGCGGATTACCTAGGCCGCTCTAGCAACAACACATCGTTCTTCTTCGCTTTCGATGGTGGCGCTCTCACTGTATTGGATCGGGTGTATCTTTCGTCAATCCCCGCTGGTTGCGAGGCAGAGTCATACGTGATTTATGCCGACACCTGCTTGTTGACCGAGCAAGATCTGGTCAAGCACAACATCACATTCAAGAAGATCCCTCGGGACATCACCCGCTTGTGACAGGAGCAGAGTTGTTATGGAACTGAAAAAGTATCAAAAACGGGTGATCGCCGACCTTATGGATTACCTCGACCAGCTCAACGAACAATCATCGTTGGGCCGAGCCTTTAGTGCTTACTGGGAGTCCCGACAGATCCCCGTGGGGCAGGATGGGATTCAGGGATACCAGAACATCATCGATGGTGTTCCACACGTGTGTTACAAGGTGCCCACCGGTGGCGGTAAGACATACCTTGCGTGTGCCTCGGTGAAGCCGATCTTTGCTGCGTTACCACCGGTGCGTCGCCAGGTGGTGGTGTGGTTGGTGCCCTCCGATGCGATTTTGACGCAGACGCTTGAAACGCTGAAAAATCCGTCGCACCCGTACCGCCAACGATTGAATGCTGATTTTGGTAGCCGGGTGGAGGTGTATTCCAAAGAAGAACTACTCGCGGGCCAGAACTTCAGTCCAGCCACCGTGGCCGAGCAATTGTCGGTGATGGTGCTGTCATATGACTCCTTCCGTTCCGCTAACAAGGAGGGCCGCAAGGCATATCAGGCTAATGGGAATCTGGCGCCGTTTGCGACCGCGTTGGGTGCGCCGGAGCAGCCAATCGAGAACGCGGATGAGACAGCCCTGTTCCAGGTAATCAACCAGCTCAACCCGGTGGTGATCGTTGACGAGTCTCATCACGCTACCAGTAACTTGAGCACCGAGATGCTGGTGAATTTCAACCCGGCGTTCATTCTTGATCTGACCGCAACGCCGAAGAAGCAGGCGAACATCATCTCCTATGTTGATGCGTTGGCGTTGAAAAACGAGAACATGGTCAAGCTGCCTGTGATTGCCTATAACCGGACTTCACAGGCCGAGGTCATCACTGATGCGATCGACTTGCGCCAGTCGCTTGAGGCGGCAGCCCGCCAGCAACAGGAAATGGGTGGGCGCTACATTCGTCCGATCGTGTTGTTCCAGGCTCAGCCGAAGACGGGTGAGGATGCGACCTCGTTTGAGCGTTTGCGGGAGAAGCTGGTAGCGGTGGGCATCCCTGAACCCCAGATTGCGATCAAGACCGCAAACATCGACGAGCTCAAGGGTGTTGATTTGCTGAGTTCCGAGTGTGAGATCCGATTCATCATTACGGTCAACGCGCTGAAAGAGGGCTGGGATTGTCCCTTCGCCTACATCCTGGCATCGCTGGCGAATAAGACCAGTCAAGTGGAAGTCGAGCAGATTCTTGGACGTGTGCTTCGCCAGCCTCACGCTGCCCGGCAACGAAACCAGCTGTTGAACATGAGCTACGTGCTGACGTCGTCGAATGACTTCAAATCCACTCTCGACCAGATCGTCGCTGGGCTGAACAGTGCAGGGTTTAGCAAGCGGGACTTCCGTGCAGTCGACGAAGCCCAACTCGATATCACGAACCCGCCCGGACCACCGTCCGCCGCTACAACAACTTCAGATACCGGTGACTCTGGTGATGAGGAGCCTGCGGAGTTTTTGGACTTCGACGAGACCGAGGTGGCAACCGGTCTTGAGGAGCGTGGCACGACGGCAACCGAGCTTACGAGTTCAACCTCTGGTTCGACAGGTCTTGCTGGAATGCTGGATCAAGCGCAGCAAAAGGGCTCCGATTACGAGAAGGAAGCCGAAAAAGCTGCCGAGCTTGGCGGCGGTTTCGTTCCAGCAGATTTGGAGGGGGCTGTGAATACGGCTCAGATGTTCGAAGAATTCCGAGAAGAAGTCGCCGGGTTGAAGTTGCCGCAATTCTTCATCCAGACCCCTCCTTCTGCGTTGTTCTCCACAGGGGCAGAAGGCGTGGACTTGCTGCACAACGATGCGCTGGCAGTAAGCTTCACACTGCAGGATAAGGACACTGGCCTTGATCTGAGTACTGCTGACGAGCAGATGTATCGCATCGATGTTAGAAAGAAGTCCGACGTTCCGCGTGCTTTCCGCATGACGGCAGCTGATCAGAGATTCATGCGTGAGCATTTCAGCAAGCTCAGTGTCGAGACGCAAAAGCACAACGCTGCCGGAGCTATTTATGAGCGACTCAAGCCGATCAACTCGGTGGGTGACTTGGATCTTCGCAGCTACATTGAGCGGGTCACCGGCAATTTCGGGGCTGAAGAGTTGCTGACCTACCAGGAGCATCCAGGTGCGGTGGCTGAGAAGATTCGGGTGAAGATCCGAGGCCTGCTTGAAGAGCACAAGTTCAAGAAGTTCTACCAGGACATCGAAACTCGCCACATTGGCGTCGGGCCGTCATTCACGTTCCCATCCGTGATTCAACCTGTACAGTCCAGCTCACTGATTGGTGGATCGCTTTATGAGGCCGAAGACCGGATGAACAACGACGAAATGGAGTTCGCTGGTCGTTTCTCGGGTCTGGACAATGTCCGGTGGTGGCACCGCAACATCGATCGCAAGGGCTTCTGCATCAACGGCCCGATCAACCATTACCCAGACTTCATCGTCATGACCACCAGGGGAACCATCGTGATCGTAGAACCAAAGGGCACACAGCTGAAGAACGATGACTCTCGTCGCAAGGTTCGATTGGGTACTAAGTGGGCGTCCATGGCTGGCGAGAAGTTTCGTTACTACATGGTCTTCCAAGACGGTGTCACTCCGCTGGAAGGTGCGTACACCAGCTCGCAGTTCTTCAGAATCCTCGAGCAGCTGTAAATAGAGCCCGGAGGACGCAGGCATCTTGGGTTCAGGCGAACAGCTGATTATCCCGCTGTCCGCGCATCGCGCGACAGCTGGTTCCGCTCGACCTGCGCCGAGGTCGAACACCAACACACACCCGGGTAGACGAACGCTTAGGAACTATGCCTGTTCCGCCTTGCAGTGCCTGACAACGAGTTCTCCCATTCCGCTCTGATCAACTTCTTGCGGCTCAACCTAGGGCGGTACATGTTCTCGCGGGCTGAGGTCGCCAACTACAAGGTTTCCGACAGATTGGAGCTGGTAGTTCACGATGTTGCTTAAAGGAAATTGGCCATCAACTTTTCAAACGCAATCCCGTACTTGCCCTGGGGCTGGTTCTCACGGAGCTGGTCGAGGACTTCGCTGAAAGAGGACATAGGCATTATTGTGCCCACAAACCTCGGCAGTTTGGCCTTCAGGGGTGTTTATTTTCCTCGTATAAGGTTGATCAGCGCCATCACACCCGAGATCGCCGCGGTAAGCCCGCTGAGAAGAACACCCATGACGAAGACGCCAGCGATGAAGGACTCGGCGTCTGGGTCGAAGGTTTCAATGCACAGGCCGAACAGAAAGAAGCAGGCCACGCCGAGGCCCGCGGACCACTTGAACACCTTTGCGGCGTTTGGCCGTTTCACCGGCACGGGAGCAGGTTCCGCCGGAGCCGGAGCATGCCAGGAGGATTGCACCGGCGCTGGGGTGTAGTGCGGGGCGTTGGCTGCGGCGAGGAGTTCTTCCGGAGTCGGGGCGGTAGGCGCCTGCGCGGGCGGATCCGCTACTGGTCGGGGTGCGGCAACCGGATTGGGCGACGGCTGCGTGAAGGCTGGCTCGGTGGCTGCGACGTCGTCGGGGACACCGTCCGCGGCGAGGTCCACCACCATCTCCACCAGCTGGCTGCGGCGTTTCGGGCCGACGCCGGGCAGGTCGAGCAGATCGTCCGCGCTGGCGTGCAGCATCTCGGGGTGTTCGAGGCTCCACACGGCCAGGTAGCGGTCGATGCCCCTGCCTGTGACTTCGGGGACGTGGTGGGGCTGGAGGTTGTCCGCCATCTCGTGCAGCGGCTTAGTCGGGTGCAGCGCGATCCAGGCTGCCGCGATGCGCGAGGTGGATGTGCCAGTCGTTCGAACGTGTTCCGGTGAGAGCCAGGAGAACTGCTCTGGCGCCTCGTACTCGGTGTTGTCTTCAACTTGTTCCGAAGATTCCTCTGTAACGGAGTTATGGTCGATCGCGCTCAGGAGCTGCGCGAACGTCGTCTCACCGACGATCGGGATGTCGTACTTGCGTGCCTTTTGCGCCTTGCCGCTCATGGAGTCGGGGTTGGCGGCAACCAGCAGAGCACACTTCTTTGTCACGTCGCCCACGTCCAGACCGGCGGCGGTGGCGCGGTAAGCCCACTCTTCCTGCGGGATGTCCATCGCGCCGGTGAGCGCGATGCGGTCGCCGGGGCGCAGTGTGAAGTTGGATGGGGTGGGGCCGGTGACGGGGTCGTCGAGAAGCGAACGCACGAGTACGGGCTCCACGCCGAGTGCTTGGGCGATGTTGAGCAGGGTGGTGCGCTCGTCGTCGGAGATCACGCCGTCGGACCAGGCTTCGACGGCGAGTTGGCGAGTGAACTCCTCGTTGATGGCGTCCACATCGTCGGCGCTCAAGCCCGCTGCGATGGCGGTGTGTTCGAGTTGGCGTATCTCGGTGCGGGAAATTGTGCGGTCGATAAGCGCGCGGGTCAGTTCCGCGCGGTACGCGGCTTCGTCCTTGGTGCCGGTCGTCGGCAAGGTGCGTGAGAGCTGCCCCGCCCACGAGGCCGCTCCACCGCGGGGGAGCACCTGGACTTCAGCTGCCGGGGTGGTAAACAGCGCCGGTGGGACGTTGGCGATCACCGCGCGATAGTTCGTATGAAGGTAGGACAACAGATCGGCGGTGGCTTGGGCGTCGGCAAGCGCGGAATGCGCCAACCGGTTGTGGATCCCTGCAATCGTCAGCGCCTCGCTGAGCCTGCCCACCCCCAGGTGCTGCTTGGTCAGGCGCATCGTGTCCAGCCATTCGCGCATGCCGTCCTCCGCACCCGCTCGGGCGAACTCGTTTGTCAAGAAGCGGCGCTCGAACGCAGCGTTGTGCGCCACCAAGATGCGATCGTTGAGCAGGGAGCCGAGGTATGCGGCGACCTCGCGGAAGGCGGGCGCATCCACTACATCAGTCGCCGTGATCTTGTGGATGTAACTGTTCGGAATGTCGCACCCCGGCTGGATGAGTGTCTCCCACGTGCGCTCCACCGTGAGGTCGGGGCGCAGCAGCACCACGCCAATCTCCACGATACGGTCCGTGTTGCTGAACCCCGTCGTTTCCAGATCGACCACCGCAAACCCTGGCTGCCGGTCCATTACTGCTCCTTCTGTGCTTCGTCGTTGCTGCCTTTGAACCTAGGGCACGCGCCGACACGGGTTAGGGTCAGGCGAGCGAATGTTCGATGGAACCGGCGGGTGGGTTGTGACGTCTAACAGATGTAGGGCTCAACGAGTTGTCAATTCGTGGTTGACAAGATAGTGCAATGGGGGATTGAAGTGTGCAGCGTTCTGCAGTAATAAAGAAGTTGCGTAAAGAGGCGCAACGGCGTGGCCTGGAATTTGAAGCAATCGCACTCAGGAAACACGACGCGTTTCGCGTCGGGAGCACGACTCGGACTCTCGGACGGCACCGTGAAATTGACGATCTCACAGCGCGTAAGTTCTTTGATCAATTCGAAGAGGAGCTAGGTAAAGGGTGGTGGAGATGAGGGTGTTCACAGTTACCGCAGAGCGTGGAGCAAGTGGCGCATGGGTGCTCGAGTGCGACGAACTTGGGGTGGTGTCGCAGACGCGGAGGCTCGATCGTGCCGCAGACGAGGTCGCAGAGGCTATCGCGTTTCAGTCCGGGCTGAAGCTAGGTGAGTTCGACATCAAGGTTGTGCCAATCCTGTCCGCGGAGGTCGAGTCGCTGCGGAAGCGTGCCGACGACCTTGGCGTGAAAGCGAAGGCAGCCTCGGATGAGGCTACCGCCGCGAGGTCTGCGTTGGCGCGCAAGCTGAAGGCAGAGGGGTTCACCTTGCGCGAGATGGGGCAGGTGCTGGGAGTGTCGTACCAGCGGGCGTCGGAGTTGGCAGCGGGGTAGACGACAGCCGCCTAAAAAAGTTCCCGCACCGCCGCCCGGTCGACTTTGCCCGGTCCCAACTGCGGCAGCGCCGGCACGACCTTGACCTCTTTCGGCACCTGCCAGCGCGCGATCTCGCCGGCGTCCTCGGCGTTGTCGAAGGCGTCCATAATGTCGGCAACAGTCGCGGACCCGGTGTACGCAGCGCAGATGCGTTCGCCGAAGCGGGCGTCTTGCTTGCCGACGACACACGCGCCCGTCACCCCACCCACCTTGAGCAAAAACGTCTCCAGAACTTCGGGGTGGAGTTTGAGGCCGCCGGAGTCGATGATGTTGTCGATGCGGCCGTGGACGGTGAGGTGGTCGTCGATAAGCGAACCTGCGTCCGAGGTGCGGAACCAGCCGTCCTTGAGGTCGGGGGAGTCGAGCTGGCGGTATCCGCGGGCGACCATCGGGCCGCCGAGGTGGATGCGGCCGTCGACGATTTTCACGCGCGCGCCGGCGATGGGGCGGCCGTCGTACACGCAGCCACCGGAGGTTTCGCTGGAGCCGTAGGTGGTGATCACGTTGATGCGCAGCTTCGCCGCCGATTCCAAAAGGCGCGGGTTGGTGGCGGCGCCGCCGACGAGCACCGCGGAAAACGTGCGCAGCGCGTCGATGCCCTTGAGCGTGGAGGTGGCTTTGGCCAGCTGCATCGGGGTCAGGGCGGTGTAGGTGCGCTCGCCGGTCGTGGCCAGTTCTTTGGCGCGCTCAGCAAACTCCGCGACGTTGAACCCGCGGGTCAGATCGATGGTTGCGGGCTCGACACCGGCGACCATGCTGCGCACGAGCACCTGCAGGCCCGCGATGTATGCCGCGGGCATGGCAAGCAGCCACTGGCCCTCCCCGCCGAGCGCCTGGTGCGTGGCATCCGCGCTGGAGATGAGGTTGGCCGGGGTGAGCATCGCTCCCTTCGGTTTGCCGGTGGAGCCGGAGGTGGAGACGACCAGGGCGATGTCGTCGTCGATAGGCGAGCCGGGCTCAAGCGTGTTGCGCAGCAGGTTCGTGCGCGCCGGGTCGTTGGCCGGTACCGGCAACAGCGCGCGCTGGCCGGTCAGGGCCTCCTCGAGCGCAGGCATGATGGCCAGCGGGTTCGCGGGGTCGACGGAGAAAAGTTCGAGGAGGTTGGTCACGGGGTACGAGAGTAGCCGGTGCGTTTCGGGGTGGTGCGACGGCCGCGATGTGTAACAGCTGTCTGTGATGTTGCCGATATAACAACCATGAAGAAGTTCATCGCATCGGCCGTCGCCGCGGCGACCGCCTTCACCGCCACAGTCCCGACAACCCACGCCGCCACGCTGACCCCCACCGACCAAAACCAGTGTCGCGTCACCCTCAACGACGCCGAACGCGGCCCCGCCTGGCAAGCCGAACGCATCGCGAAAACGCTCACGCACGGCATGTACGCCGTCGCCGTCGCCGAAGCGTTCGAGGCCACTTTCGAGGGGCTCAAACCGCTTGGCGACGACCACCTCACCCAACCGGCCATCACCACCGCCCAGGAAATCCGCCTGGCAAACGACGAGCCCGGGGCCCGCCCCGACTACAACGCCGCCCGTGCAGCCACAAAGGCGAAGCTGGCGAAGTTGGGCCTGGTATATACCGACGCCGACTTCTACCTGGACATGAAGGAAGGCGCCCAGATCCCGCTCTCACCAGCCGGCACTTCTTTGAAGGGCTCGGCTGGCTGGTACATCGGCATCGACGGCTCCGTGCCTAAGGCCAACGACCTTGGCCCGGATTACGAATTCGGCCGCACCGGCGCCAACACCGCCCGCTTCCTCAACCACATGCCGGACTGGAAACGCTCCGCGTTCGCCTCCAACATGTCTGCAACTTACTTCGCCCAGGCCTTCGACGCGCTCGAATCCGGGTTCCACTACCCACTCATGCAGGCTCAGAAGTGCAACGAGGGCACCACCCACGTCATCTTCCCGATGCAGAACGTGGACCTGCCTACTCCGCCTGCGCTGGCGAACACGTTGCCTGGTAATCCGGCTGATCCTGCGCCGACTCCGACCGATCCTTCGAACCCGGACCCGGATACGCCTGCGCCTGAGCGGCCGGCGACTGTTGACGCCAAACTTGCCGAGGTCATCGGCATCATCGCCGCCGTCCTCACCGCACTCGGGGCCCTATTCGCTCTGCTGAAGACTGCCGGATTCAACGTGCCGGACCTGCCCAAGATCCCCGGCCTGAACAAGTAGGTCCCGCCTTACCCCGCCGGCCGCCTGACAGATTCCGCCGTGATCTGTCAGTGGCGGGTGCTGATGACGAAAAAGTTCCCGGAGTTTCGCCGAAAGCGGGAACTATTTTGCCTGCCGGGAAGGGCGACCTGCGGAAACATCCTCGTGGCCGGGGTGGAAACCCAAGAAAGTTCCCGGCCGGGGAACTATTTTGGCGGGCGGGGGAGCGGGCAGGCAAGACCCCACCGGCGAAACCCCACCTAGTAGTAGAACGGGAAGTCGTCCCAGCGTGGCGGGCGTTTTTCCAAAAACGAGTCGCGGCCCTCGACGGCCTCGTCGGTCATGTACGCCAGGCGGGTGGCTTCTCCGGCGAAGACTTGCTGGCCCATGAGGCCGTCGTCGACAAGGTTGAACGCGAACTTCAGCATTCGCTGGGCGGTGGGGGACTTGCCGTTGATCTCGCGGGCGACCTGGATGGCTTCCTCTTCCAAAGCAGCATGCGACGCGACAATGTTCACCGCACCCATGCGCTGCATCTCCTCCGCCGAGTAGGTGCGGCCCAAAAAGAAGATCTCGCGGGCGAACTTCTGGCCGACCATCTTGGCCAAATACGCCGAGCCGTAGCCGGCGTCGAAGGAGCCCACGTCGGCGTCGGTCTGCTTGAACCGGGCTTCCTCGCGCGAGGCGATGGTCATGTCGCACACCACGTGCAGCGAGTGCCCGCCGCCGGCCGCCCAGCCGTTCACCACCGCGATGACTACCTTCGGCATCGTGCGGATCAGTCGCTGCACCTCCAAAATGTGCAGGCGTCCGCCCTCGGCTTTCACGCGCGCGGTATCGACGGTCTCCGCGGTCTCGCCGCCGGCGTACTGGTAGCCGGAGCGGCCACGGATGCGCTGGTCGCCGCCAGAGCAAAACGCCCAGCCGCCGTCTTTTTCAGAAGGTCCGTTGCCGGTGAGCAGCACCACGCCGACGTCGGGGGAGCGCCGGGCGTGATCCAACGCCTGGTAGAGCTCGTCGACGGTGTGGGGGCGAAACGCGTTGCGCACCTCGGGGCGGTCGAAGGCGATGCGCACGGTGCCGTCGGCACGCGATGTACCCACGTGGCGGTGGTAGGTGATGTCGGTGAAATCGAAGCCCTCGACCTCGCGCCATTGGCTGGGGTCGAAGGGCTGGGCGGTGGAGTAACTCATGCCTACACTTTGCCCCATGACCCCCACCGTCGACGAGATTCTCGAACGCGCCCATGTTGTCGCGCTGCCCATGGCCGTGAAATTCCGCGGTGTGACCACCCGCGAAGCGTTGCTTATCGACGGCCCCGCCGGCTGGGGCGAGTTCTCCCCCTTCCTCGAATACGACGCGCGCGAGTCCGCCGCGTGGTTGCGCGCCGGGCTCGAGGCTGCGTTCACGGGCCTGCCCGAAGCACACGGCGACGTCGAGGTCAACGGCACCATCCCCGCGGTCGCCGACGTCGAGCCGGTCCTCGCGCGCTATCCCGGAGTGACAACGTTCAAGATCAAGGTCGCGGAGCCGTCGCAGTCGCTTGACGACGACATCCGCCGCGTCCAAGCAGTCCGCAGACTGCGCCCCGACGCAACGCTTCGCGTGGACGCCAACCGGGGCTGGAGCGTCGACCAGGCCGTCGAGGCAGCCGAAAAGTTGGGGGAGCTGGAGTACATCGAACAGCCCTGCGCCACGGTGGAGGAGTTGGCGGAGGTGCGGCGTCGCGTGAGCACGCCGATCGCCGCGGACGAGTCAATCCGCCGCGCCGCCGACCCGTACCGCGTGGCAGAACTCGACGCCGCCGACGTGGCAGTGTGCAAGGTCGCGCCACTCGGCGGGGTGGCGAACCTGCGGCGTATCGCGGGCGATCTCCACCTCGACGTCACTGTCGCGAGCGCCCTGGACACCGCCGTCGGCATGGACGCGGGGCTGATCGCCGCGAAACTCACCGGCTCGCGCGCGGCGGGCCTGGCCACCCAACGCCTGTTCGTCGAGGATGTCGCCGCGCCGCGCCCCATCGTTGACGGCCGCATGGCAATCACCCGCACCACGCCTGACCCGGAACGGCTCCACGAACTGCGCGCGCCGGGCGATCGCAAGGACTGGTGGTTTGCGCGGGTCCAGGCCTGTATGGGTGTACTCGCATAACAATCCTTGGGTTTTGATGTGGGAACCGGGGGCAGTCCGCTAACCTTTCGGCCATGTCAACTCCCGTGATCCACGATTCCGCCGCGTTGTCCGACGGCGACAAGGCGAAGGCGCCAGAGCCAGGCGAGTGGCGCCGCCAACTCATCGGACTGATCGCCGGCGTCGCACTCGCGCTGCTGGTGTACTTCTTCTTCCCATCCGGTGCCGCCGACACTGTCGCGCAGTCCCCGGGCGCGAAGGAGGGGGTGGAGTACTCCGCGGACACGATGCGCATCGTCGCGGCCGTGACCGTGCTGATGGGCGCGTGGTGGATGACGGAGGCGATCCCGCTGGCCGCCACCGCGCTGCTGCCGATCGCGATCTTCCCGATCGCCGGCGTTGCCCCGTTCAAAGACGTCTCCTCGCCGTACGCGTCCGCCACGATCTTCCTGTTCATGGGTGGCTTCCTTATGGCGCTGGGGCTGCAGCGCTGGAATTTGCACCGGCGGCTGGCGTTGGTCGTCGTCAAGCTAGTCGGCACCTCCCCGAAGCGCATCATTTTGGGGTTCATGCTCGCCACCGGATTCATGTCCATGTGGGTGTCCAACACGGCGACGGCCGTGGTCATGCTGCCGATCGGCACCTCTGTGCTCATGCTGACCGCGGACACTGTCGGCGGCATGGAAAACCAGAAGAAGTTTGCAACCGCGCTCATGCTCGCCATCGCGTACTCGGCGTCGATCGGCTCGCTGGGCACGCTTATCGGCACCCCGCCGAACGCGCTGCTGAAGGGCTACATGGAAGAGGCGCACGACATCACCATCGGCTTCGGCGAGTGGATGCTGGTGGGCATGCCGGTGGCTATCGTGTTCACATTCGTCGCCTGGTGGGTGCTGATCACCGTGTTCAAGCCGGAGATCGACCAGATCCCGGGCGGCAAAGAGCTCATCGACGACGAGCTGAAGAAGCTCGGCGGCTGGACCTTCCCACAGGTCGCGGTCGGCGTGATCTTCCTCGTCGCTGCGCTGTGCTGGATCTTCATCCCGCTGGGGATTAACGCCTACGGCTGGGACTTCCCGTACGACGACGCGGTCGTCGGCATCATTGCGGGCCTGCTCATGTTCATCGTGCCGGGCGCAGCGAACGGCAAACGCCTGCTGGATTGGGAGACCGCCAACGACATGCCGTGGGACGTGCTGTTGCTCTTTGGCGGCGGCCTGAGTCTGTCGGCCATGTTTACCGCTACCGGCCTGTCGCTGTGGATCGGTGAGCAGGCCAAGGGCCTGGCGGGGCTGCCGATCTTCCTGCTCATCTTCGCGGTCGGCGCGCTCGTGCTGCTGCTCACCGAGTTGACCTCGAACACGGCGACGGCGGCGACGTTCCTGCCGATCATGGGCGGCGTGGCCGTGGGCATCGGCCTGACGGACGCCACCGACATGAACGTGCTGCTGCTGGCCATTCCGGTCGCGCTGGCCGCCACCTGCGCGTTCATGCTGCCGGTGGCGACCCCGCCGAACGCGATCGCGTACTCGTCCGGCTACGTCACCATGGGCGAGATGATCAAGGGTGGCATCTGGCTCAACGCGATCGCCATGGTGCTGATCTCGCTGGCCACCTACTTCATCGCAGTCCCAGTGTTCGGTCTGGTGCTCTAGGAGCATTTCGCTTGACGACGACGCCCCGCCGGTCTTCCCGGCGGGGCGCGCTAGTGTGTGCACCATGGATAACGAGACGCGACAGTACGGCAGGCCGGGCGACGAGCCGCAGCGCCAGCGCCCCCAGCAGTACTTCCCGGACCAGTCCGAACCGCAGTACTACGAGCAGGACTACGCCTACGACCAGGGCTACGACCAGCCCCAGTACGCCCCGCAACCCCAGTACGCTCCGGAGCCGCCGAAAGGCTCCAACGCTGCGTCGATCGCACTCGGTGTGTTCGCGGCGTTGTCGTTCATCGCCGCGGTCGTGCTGTTCACGCTGTGGCGCGGCGCGGCGGCCGAGGCGGACAAACCCCCGCTGACCGAGACGGTCACCCAGACCACCACGGAAACGGAGACGTCAACGGAAACGACGACGAAGATGCCGTCGATCTTCCGCGACCGCGAGGACCCGACCGCGTCGCTGCCACCGACCGAACCGGTGCCCACCGGCGAAGATCTCCCACGCGACATCCGCGACGAAGCCCGCGACATTCTCGACCAGCTCCGCGAAGGCGCGGACGAATACCTCCAGGAGCAGTAGATGCAGGCGATGGAAGTAGCTCATGCGGTGGCTGGGGTCGTCGCTAAGCATTGCACCGACGTGGTGATGAGCCCGGGCTCGCGCAACTCCCCGCTGGCGTACGCGCTGCTCGCGCGCCGCGACATCACGGTGCACATGCGTATCGACGAACGTTCCGCCGCCTTCACCGCACTCGGCCTCGCACGCGTGCAGCGCCGCCACGTCGCCGTGGTGATGACCTCCGGCACCGCCGTGGCCAACGCGTACCCGGCGCTGATCGAAGCGCACATGTCCCACACCCCGCTTGCGGTGGTCAGCGCCGACCGCCCCGAGCGGCTCGTAGGCACGGGTGCCTCGCAGACCATTTGGCAGCAGGGTATCTTCGCCGGCTACGCCGAGACCCAGCAGGTCACCAGCGTCGAGGAAGCCGAGGCGGTCTCGTTTGCCGCCGGCCAGGTGCACGTCAACGTCGCGCTAGACACCCCGCTCGTGCCCGAGGCGCTGCCGGAGCAGGTGGGGAGCCCGCGCCGGGTGGGGCCGGGCGTGCTCGCAGGCGTCGACGCCCTCGCACGCTCGGGCGCCGACGGGGAAGGCGCCGGCGCGGTGGACATCGACCTGACCCGCGACACGTTGGTTATCGCCGGCGACGAAGCCTGGGACGTGCCGGGGCTTGAGCACGTGCCCACCATCGCTGAGCCGACCGCGCCGACCCCGTTCCACCAGGTGCACCCGCTCGCCGCGCGATTTTTCGCCCAGTCGCGGGTGGCCATTTCCCACGACGGGGGCGACTTCGCCGCCTCCACGAAGCCGGACCAGGTGGTCGTGGTCGGCCACCCGACGCTGCACCGCGACGTGATGGCGCTGCTGGCGGACCCGGACATCGAGGTCATCGGCATCTCGCGCACCGAGACGTTTACCGGTCAGCCGGACAAGCGCGGCTCGCGTGTCAACGCCACCGGCCAGCCGACCGACACCTGGATCAAGGTCTGCGAGGCCGCCGGCGAGGTCGGTGCCGACACCGTGCGCCAGGCGCTCGCGGACAAGGAGTTCGGGTTCACCGGCCTGCACGTCGCCGCCGCCGTGTGCGACACCCTGGCGGTGGGCGACACGGTCGTGCTCGGCTCGTCGAACCCGGTGCGCGACGCGTCCTTTGTCGGCATGCCGTTCGACGGCGTGGACACTTACTCGGCCCGTGGCGCCGCCGGCATCGACGGCACCGTCTCCCAGGCCGTCGGCGTGGCGCTGGCCGCCCAAGCGTTGCGCCCCGACGAGATCCGCGCCCCGCGCACCGTCGCGTTGATGGGGGATCTGACGTTTTTGCACGACATCAACGGCCTGCTCATCGGGCCCGACGAGCCGCGCCCCGGCAACCTCACCATCGTGGTGGCCAACGACGACGGCGGCGGCATCTTCGAAGCCCTCGAGCCGGGCTCCGAGCCGGTGCGCGACGTGTTCGAGCGGGTGTTTGGGACGCCGCATGGGGTGGTCGTCGAAAAGCAAGCGCTCGCGTACGGTGCGAACTACCGGCGTGCTGAAACGCTCGCGGAACTCAACGAGGTGCTGCTCGAGCTGGAGGCGCAGCCGGACGGCATCACCGTCGTCGAAGCCGTGACCACCCGTGAGACGCGCCGTGCGCTGGCGCAGAGGCTGGCAAAGTAATGCTGCAGTGGCGCAGGCGTGCCCACCAGGGTGTGATGGCGCTCTACGCCTGCGCCGTGCTCGGCTCTGTGGCGATGGTGGCGGGCCCTGCGCTTCACGACGCCACAATCCACGCCGACCCCGGCCGCGGCATCGCCACCGTCACCGACCAGACCTGGCTGCGCACCTACATCGACTACGAAACCGAAGACGGCAGGCTCGTCTCCCCACGCGACGGCGTCTTGTACCCGACCGGCCTCGGCCCGGGCCAGCAGGTGTGGGTGACGTACGCGAAGCAGAACAACGAACTGGTCAAGGTGGAGGGCCGCGGGTGGGCACTATCGCTCATCCCGGCGCTATCCGTGCTGGCGGTGTCGACGCTCATCGCCGCGCTGGCCTGGTTCGCGGTAGGCAGGTGGGTGCCGTAAAAAGTTCACGTCCGGTTCAACCGGAATTCGAGGCAAGTTTCACAACACGTGGTTAGGTGCGGTGATATGCGAGTAGGAATCGTCGCGGAATCATTTCTGCCTAACGTCAACGGTGTGACCAACTCGGTGCTGCGCGTGCTCGAGCACCTCAAGGCCGAAGGTCACGAGGCGATCGTCGTCGCACCCGGCGCCCGCGACTTCCAGGTGGAGATCCCGGAGTACCAAGGCTTTGAGATCGTCCGCGTGCCCACCGTGATGATCCCGCTGGTGGATTCGCTGCCGGTCGGCGTGCCGACGACCACAGTCACCAACGCGCTCGCGCGGTTCAAACCGGACATCATCCACCTGGCGAGCCCGTTCGTCCTCGGCGGCGCGGGCGCGTTTTCCGCTCGCCAGCTGGGGGTGCCGGCGGTGGGGCTGTACCAGACCGACGTTGCGGGCTTTGCCACGAAATACCACGTCTCCACGCTTGCCTCCATCGCCTGGGACTGGACGCGCACCATCCACAACATGTGCGAGATGACGCTTGCACCGTCGTCGGAGGCGATCCGCGAGCTCGAGGGCCACAACATCAAAAACGTCCGCCATTGGGGCCGCGGCGTGGACGCCGAGTTGTTCCACCCGTCGAAGCGTTCCGACGTCCTCCGCCGCGCGTGGGATCCCACCGGCGCGAAGAAGATCGTCGGCTTCGTCGGCCGTCTCGCCGCGGAGAAGTCCGTCGACCGCCTGGCCCCGTTGGTGGGGGACCCGTCGATCCAGCTGGTCATTGTCGGCGGCGGTCCGGAGCGTGACGCGCTGGAAGAGGCGCTGCCGGGCGCCGTGTTTACCGGCCCGCTGTCCGGAGAGGAGTTAGCCCGCGCCTACGCGTCGCTCGACCTGTTCGTGCATACCGGCGAGTTCGAGACGTTCTGCCAGGCCATCCAGGAGGCCCAAGCGTCCGGCGTGCCCACGATCGGCCCTCGCGCCGGCGGCCCCATCGACCTGATCCAGGAGCGCTACAACGGCATCCTGCTCGACGTGGACACGTTCACCGCCGATCTGCCGGACGCGGCGCGCTGGCTTCTCGACGACACCCGCCACGCCGAACTCACCACCACCGCCCGGGAGTCCGTGGCCGACAAAACCTGGGAGGCGCTTGGGCAGCAACTCCTCGGCTACTACACGGAGGTCCTCGACTCTTACGAGCGCAAGGTGATTCACCTGTTCGGCCGCGATGTCGCACTGCCTCGCTGGGTACCGGTGAAGCGCAAAGTAGACTGACGGGCATGTCTGTCGGCGACCTGTCTACCAGCACTCAGAATTACCTCAAGGGCATTTGGGCCCTGTCGGAGTGGTCGGATGCGCCGGTGACGTCGTCGTCAGTGGCAAAGCACCTTGGGCTGCGTAAGTCCACAGTGTCGGACGGGGTGCGCAAACTTGGCGAGCAAGGGCTCGTCGCACACAAGCCTTACGGCACGATCGAACTGACCGAACTCGGCCACACGTATGCGGTGGCGATGATCCGCCGCCACCGCCTCATTGAAACGTTTTTGGTGGAAGCCCTCGGCTACACCTGGGACCAAGTGCACGACGAGGCTGAGAACCTCGAGCACTCTGTAAGTGACTTCATGGTGGAGCGCATCGACGCGTTTCTTGACCATCCCACCCGCGACCCCCACGGTGACCCCATCCCCTCAGCCAGCGGGCGTGTTGATGCCCCCGAGGCCGTCCCACTGACCGGCGTGCAGCCGGGGCAGAAGGCCACGATTGAACGCATTGCCGACGACGACCCGAAACTGCTGCAATTCTTCGACAGTCACGGGCTCGTCGTCGGCGCAACCCTCGAGGTGGGCGAGGGCGCTCCTTACTCCGGCGCGGTCGCGGTCCGGTTGGCCGGTGCAGCGGAGGCGGTTCCGCTCGGCGAGGAAGCCACAGATTCCGTCTTCGTGCGCGTAGATGCGTAACGACGACCGCGCAGCACCCCATGCGGGCCGAACAGATATACCACGGCAAACACCACACCCTGGGCGAGCACAATCATGCCGCCAGAGGCTGTGTCTAGGTAGTAGGAGCAGTACAACCCCACGATTGCACACGCCGCCGACATGGTCGGGGCGATGATGAGCATTGTGCCGAACTTGTTGGTGAGCAGGTAGGCGGTCGCACCCGGGATGATCAGCATCGCCACCACCAGGATCACACCCACAGCCTGTAGCGCCACAACGGACGTCAGTGCCAGGAGCGCCAGCAGTGCCGCACCGAGCAGACGCGGATTCAACCCAATCGCGTGTGCATGGGTGGGATCGAACGCGTAGAGGGTGAAGTCGCGCCGCTTGAGCACCAGCACGCTCAACACGATCGCTCCCAGGATGGCCACCTGCAGCAGGTCCCCACGGGACACACCAAGCAGATTGCCGAAGATGATGTGGTTCAGATCCGTGTGCGAAGGGGTTACCGAAATGAGCACGAGCCCCAGCGCGAACATGGTGGTGAACACAATGCCAATGGCCGCATCCTCCTTCACCCGGGACGTATCGCGCACCAGCCCGATCAGTGCCACCGCAAGGAACCCGAACACCACCGCGCCGACGGCAAACGGCACGCCCAGAATGTAGGCCAGCACCACGCCGGGCAGGACAGCGTGGCTTACCGCATCGCCCATCAGCGACCAGCCAACCAACACCAGCCAGCACGACAACAGCGCGCAGACAATCGACGCCACCAGCGAGGTCGCAAGCGCACGCATCATGAACTCGTACCCAAACGGCTCCGTAAGCAGCGCAATCATGCTGACACCCCCATACCGAAGCCCTGTACCAAATTGTCCGGCTCTAACACCACTTCAGTCGGGGCGTGCATCAACACCCGGCGGTTCAACAGCACTGTCTCCGGCGCGAGCTGGGGCAAGGCAACCAGGTCGTGCGTCACCACAAAAATAGTGGTGCCTTCTGCCGCGAGGTCACGCAGCAGCTCAGTGATGGTGGCCTCGGAGTGTTTGTCCACGCCGGCGAAGGGTTCGTCGAGAAGCATGATGCTCGCACCCTGAGCGATACCGCGGGCGATGAAGGCACGCTTCTTCTGGCCACCCGAAAGCTGACCGATCTGGCGGTCTGCGAACGACTCAAGGTGGGTGCGCTCAAGCGCGCGATCCACAGCCGCAATGTCCTCCGCACGCGCGTGGCGGGTAAAGCCCATGTGGCCGTAGCGGCCCATCATGACCACATCACGCACTGTGACCGGGAACTGCCAGTCCACTTCCTCGCTCTGCGGGACGTAGCCCAACACCTGCGTCTTGCGAGCACGCAGAGGGTCGATGCCGTTGATACGAACCGTGCCGCGATCCGGCTTGACCAACCCCATGATCGCCTTGAGTAGCGTGGATTTGCCCGCGCCGTTCATCCCGATCAGCCCACAGATACGGCCTGGTTGGACGCTCAAAGTTGCGCCGTCGAGCGCGACGACGTCGCCGTAGCGCACCGCAACATCGTCAACCGCGATTGCGGGGATCACTGCTTGCCCCCGTTCAAACCGTCGATGATCACCTTCGTGTCGTGGCGAATCAGATCCAGGTAGGTCGGCACCGGACCGTTTTCCTCAGAAAGCGAATCGACGTAGAGGGTGCCGCCGTACTCCGCGCCGGTGGCCTTCACGACCTGCATCATCGGCGCGTTAGAGACCGTGGATTCACAGAACACAGACGGGACGTTGTTTTCCTTCACAAACTCGATCGCGCCGGCGATCTGCTGCGGGGTAGCTTCCTGCTCAGCATTGACCGGCCAGATGTAGCGCTCGGTCAACTTCGCGTCGCGAGCCAGATAGGAGAACGCACCTTCGCAGGTGACCAAGGCGCGCTGCTTGTCGGGGACAGCGGCGAGCTTGGTTTCCAGCTCGTCTTGCACAGCCTGCAGTTCCTGCTTGTATGTTTCGCCGTTGGCCTTGAAATCCGCGGCGTGCTCGGGGTCGAGTTCGCTGAACGCGTCGACGATGTTGTCCACGTACTTCTGCACGTTCACCGGGCTCATCCACGCGTGCGGGTTGGGCTTGCCGGCGTAGGCGTCCTCGGCGATGTCGATCGGGTCGACACCTTCGCTGACCACGACGTGGGGCACGTCCAGGTCGGCGACGAACTGGGCGAACCAGTTCTCCAGGTTCATGCCGTTATCCAAAATCAGGTCCGCATCGGCGGCGCGGGAAATGTCGCCGGGGGTGGGCTCGTAGCCGTGGATCTCCGCACCCGGCTTGGTGATGGACTCCACCTGGAGGTGATCGCCAGCAACATTCGCAGCGATGTCTTGGATCACCGTGAACGTTGTGAGCACAACAGGGGTGTCCGAGCTGCCTGCTGCGTCCGTGCTTTCTTCAGAGCAGCTCGCCAGGCCGAGGGAGAGAGCAGCCGTAGCGACGAGCGCAAGCACCTTGGTTTTCATCATGTGGTTCCTTTGCGTTGGGGAATCGGGAGAAGGAGCACACTACCCGCGTGTCCATGTTGGCGAATAATAAAGTTCGTGTCACCGAACTTGCAACTGGGGCATGGCCGTACAGCCTACTTTTGTGGGTGGCGAAGTAGACTTGCCCACCATGGCCAAGGCGGATCTGGAGAAAAAGCCCTTCGACGTTGCCGGAATGTTCGACGACGTCGGAAAGAACTACGACAAGACCAACACCGTGTTGTCGTTCGGGCTGGACAAATACTGGCGACGACGCACCCGCGAACGCCTCGAACTCAAACCAGGGGAGAAGGTGCTCGACCTCGCCGCAGGCACCGCCGTATCCACCGTCGAACTGGGCAAATCTGGCGCGTGGGTTGTGGCGTGCGACTTCTCCCAGGGCATGCTTGCCGCCGGTAAGGACCGCGACGTACCCAAGGTGGTTGGCGACGCGATGTATCTCCCGTTTGCCGACAACACCTTCGACGCGGTGACCATCTCCTACGGCCTGCGCAACGTGCACGACTTCGAGGCCGGCCTGCGTGAAATGGCGCGTGTGACCAAGCCTGGCGGGCGCCTGGCAGTCAACGAGTTCTCCACCCCCGTCATCCCCGGTTTCCGCACCCTGTACAAGGAATACCTGCCACGTGCCGTGCCGGCGCTGGCAAAGGTGTTTTCCTCCAACGCGGAGGCCTACGAATACCTCGCCGAATCCATCCGCGCATGGCCCAACCAGGAGGAGCTCGCCGCGGCGATCAACGCCAACGGTTGGGAAAACGCCGGCTGGCAGGATCTGACCGCCGGCATCGTGGCGCTGCACAGCGCGGTTAAGCCCGCTTAGGCCACATCCCACAGCGGTGCCTGTTTCGGCACCGCACGGCCCGCGGCGCGCCAGGCGCGTGCGACGAGGTCGCGGTCGCTGTCAAGCACAAGGTTGCCCATCAGCCGTGCCGCGGCCGGCATGAGGTAGCGCCCGCCGATGCCGCGCAGCGCGACCGGGCCGGCCAGCGGCAGAAACTGCGGGTAGGTCAGCAGCCGTGCCAGGGTGCGCGCAAGCGTGAACGCCTCGCCGTAGTGCTCGCGCAGAAGCGCCGGCCACGCTAAGGTCAGGTCCTTTTCTGCGGCGATGAGCTCGACGGCGAGCACGGCGGTTTCCAGCCCGTAGTCGATGCCCTCGCCGTTGAGCGGGTTCACGCACGCGGCGGCGTCGCCGATCAGCGCCCAGTTCGGCCCCGCGACGTTCGATACCGCCCCGCCCATCGGCAGCAGCGCCGACGTCACGTGCTGCTCGGGCCCGAGCCCCCACGCGTCGCGCTGCTGGGCGGCGTACTCGGCGAGCAACTTCTTGGTGTTCACCTTCGCCGGGCGTTTGTCCGTGGAGAGTGCGCCGCAGCCGAGGTTCACCGTGCCGTCGCCAAGCGGGAAGATCCAGCCGTAACCCGGTTGAATCGCACCTTCGGCGTCGCGCAGCTCCACGTGCGAATGCATCCACGGCTCCGATGAAAACGGCGAGTCGCAGTACGAGCGCGCCGCGATGCCGAACACCTCGCCCTTGTGCCATTTCCGGCCCAACAGTTTGCCGAAGGGGGAGCGCACCCCGTCGGCCACCACGACCCACCTCGCGCGCACCGCGCCCTGGTCGGTCTCCACCGCGGAGATCGAGCCGCGGTCGAACTGCACGCCGGTGGCGGCGCAGTGTTGGCGGACGGTGGCGCCGGCGGCGCGTGCGTCGTCGACAAGCATCGCGTCGAACACCGCACGCGGCGACGCGGAGCCCTCCCCGCGCGGCCAAGGCGCCTCGACGTGGCCGCCGTAGCCGTGCAGTTTCAGCCCCTTGTTGCGGTAGGCAGGCACCTCCAAATCGAGCGCGCGCAGCGTCTCCACGGCGCGCGGGGTCAGTCCGTCGCCGCAGGTTTTGTCGCGGTTGGGGGACTGAGCGTCGAGAAGCAATGTGTCCAAACCGGCGCGCTGGGCGGCGATCGCGGCGGCCGAACCGGCGGGGCCTGCGCCCACAACGACGAGGTCGAAATACTCACTCACCCCGCACATTGTGCCAGCGCCACCCGCTGCTGCAGAGGGCAGGTGTCTTGGGCTACGGTTAGTGCGTTATCCATGTGCCCCTCCAACCTGCAAGGACGTTATAGATGACGTACGGCACCACCCCGTCACCGCGCCACGGATTCAAGCTGGACCTTGGCGACGACGCACTCAACGCCCGGCTCAACTCCGGGCTGGAGGCGGTGGAGGACCTGCTGATGGCGGAACTCTCGCGCGGCGAGAAGTTCCTCACCGACAAAGTCACACACCTCGCCGAAGCCGGTGGCAAGCGCTTCCGGCCCATGATGGCGCTGCTGTGCAGCGAATTCGGGCCCGACCCGCGCGCAGAGAACGTGATCCGCGGCGCGACCGTGACCGAAATGGTGCACCTGGCCACGCTCTACCACGACGACGTGATGGACGAAGCCGAGCGCCGCCGCGGCGTCGAATCCGCCAACGCGCGCTGGACGAACACCGTGGCCATCTTGGCCGGAGACATCTTGTTCGCCCACGCTTCGCGGCTGATGAGCCGCATGGACTTGGACACCGTGGCGCATTTCGCCGACACCTTCGAGGAGCTGGTCACCGGCCAGATGCGCGAAACCGTCGGCGCGGAAGGTTCCGACCCGGTGGAGCACTACCTGAAGGTCATCGACGAGAAAACCGGCGTGCTCATCGCGTCCGCTGCCTACCTGGGCGCGCGGCATTCCGGCGCGTCCGACGAGGTGGTCCAGCGTTGCGCGCGGATCGGCGACGCGGTGGGCATGGTCTTCCAGATCGTCGACGACATCATCGACATCTTCTCCGACCCCGATCAATCCGGAAAGACCCCCGGCACCGACCTTCGCGAAGGCGTGTTTACCCTGCCCGTGCTGTACGCGCTCGAGGAGGACTCCCCAGCCGGCGAGGCGCTTCGCGGCCTGCTCACGGGCCCGCTTACCGACGACACCGACGTCGACCGTGCCCTCGACCTGCTCAGCCAGACGCGCGGGCGCGAGCGCGCGCTCGAGACCGCACGCGGCTACCTGGCAACCGTCGAGCGCGAACTCGACGCGCTGCCGGACATCCCCGCTCGCGAGGCCCTGCGCACCATGACCCGCCTGACCGTCGATCGTGTGGGATAACCTGCCGATTTGCTTTGAATGCGGTGCGGTGTTGTAGAGTAAATCCCGCACTTTGAACGTGCGCGCCAGGTTGCCCGAGCGGCCAAAGGGAGCGGACTGTAAATCCGCCGGCATTCGCCTTCAGAAGTTCGAATCTTCTACCTGGCACAGACGAACCCCGTCGATTCCACACCGGAATGGGCGGGGTTTTGCCGTTGCCGGATGCCTGGTGCGGGGTGTTGTGTTTCGGGGCGTTGTAGTCGTCGTTAAGCACTCGCGAAAAGCGGTATCAACCAGGCGATTTGTGTTTATAAACGCGATCGGGTTAATCTTCTCAAGGCTTCAACGGAGCGGGTCAGAGCGAAAGCGAAGATCCACAACAACGAGGCTGTGCCCCCTTAGCTCAGTCGGCAGAGCGTTTCCATGGTAAGGAAAAGGTCGACAGTTCGATTCTGTCAGGGGGCTCTGTTGTTTGCTTAGGCAAACACATGGCGGTGTAGCTCAGTGGTAGAGCAAGCGACTCATAATCGCTGTGTCGAGAGTTCAATTCTCTCCATCGCTACTCACCTCAAACGGGGACCGCAAGGGCCCGTGGTAGGGTTAGGCGCACTGCGTACCGCGGTGCCCTAGGGGCGTGGCGCAATTGGTAGCGCAACGGTCTCCAAAACCGTAGGTTGCAGGTTCGAGTCCTGTCGCCCCTGCCAAATCAACGTGGAGGAGTTTTCGTGACTAACCCCAACGGCCAGAACCCGGCACAGCCGACCGGAAAGCGTCAGCTGCGCGGGGTTTCACCCGTATCCTCCGAGGGGTACGAAGCGAAGCGCACCCCCGCCCAGACCGACGCAGACGACGAAAAGTCCGGCAACATCACCGCCTTCCCGGGCGAAGTCGTCTCCGAGATGGGCAAAGTCATCTGGCCGACCGGCAAGCAGATGCTCAACTACACGCTCATCGTCTTCGCGTTCCTGATCATCCTCACCATCTTCGTGTGGGGTACCGACGCGCTGGCCTCCATAGCGATTCGCTGGATCCTCATCCGGTAAGTACAATTTCACGCGTAACGTTTCCCGCCGCCTCGGACACCGAGGAAGGCGGGATACTTTTTGCCCCGGTACCCTGGGGCGCAGAATTTTTACCCGCGTGAGGAGATAGACATGACTGAGGCGAACAAAGACGTCACCGGCGCAATCGAGAACAACGAGCAGGAAATGATCGACGAGGGCGCCCCCGTGCAGCCGTCCACCGACCCGGCACTCAACGGCGGCGACGACGACCCGGCCGGCAAAGAGGGCGGTGACTCCTCCGACGAGGAGACTGACAGTAGCGCCTCCTACGCTTCCGAACTTCCCGAGGAGCCGGTCCAGGAGACCGACCTCGACATCGCAGCAGAGGCGGAGAACGCGGCTGAAGGTAACGAGGGTGCCGAGAACGCCGAAGCCGACGACGACGGCGAGTACCGCCGCCGCCTGCGCGAGTACACCCGCGAGCTGAAGAAGCAGCCGGGCGACTGGTACATCATCCAGTCCTACTCGGGCTACGAGAACAAGGTGAAGACCAACCTCGAGATGCGCTCCCAGACCCTCGAGGTGGAAGACTCCATCTACGAAGTTGTCGTGCCGATCGAGCAGGCGCTGGAGAAGAACAAGGACGGCAAGAACAAGCTGGTCAAGCGCAAGCTGCTGCCGGGTTACGTGCTGGTGCGCATGGACATGAACGATGCCGCCTGGTCGGTGGTCCGCGAGACCCCGGGTGTGACGTCGTTCGTCGGCAACGAGGGCAACGCGACCCCGGTCAAGCACCGCGACGTGGCGAAGTTCCTGCTGCCTAAGTCCGCCGCCACGGGCACCAAGCCGGAGGTCAACGCCGACGGCGAGACCGTCGTGGCGATGCCGGAGGAGGACACCCCGAAGCAGGTCGCGCACGATTACAAGGTCGGCGAGGCCGTCACCATCCTGTCCGGCGCGCTGGCGTCCGTGTCCGCGACGATCAACGCGATCGACCCGGAGACCGGCAAGATCGAGGCACTCGTGTCCATCTTCGGCCGCGAGACCCCGGTGGAGCTGACCGCCGACCAGATCGAACGGATCATGTAGGAGCTTTTTGCTTCTCGACGACCCCTTCGCGTAACCTAACCCGTCGCGTGTGTTCGCACACGCGACGTTTTCGTTTCTCTATCCCCGGTGGCTGGATTTATCCCCGGCATCCGGAAGCCTTACCGCTGTTCATCGCGGCGGTGCAGGCTGTATCTAGGAGGTAATTGCGATGGCTAAGAAGAAGGTCACTGGCCTGATCAAGCTTCAGATCGAAGCAGGCATGGCGAACCCGGCTCCGCCGGTCGGCCCGGCGCTTGGTGCGCACGGCGTGAACATCGTCGAGTTCACCAAGGCGTACAACGCCGCAACCGAGTCCATGCGCGGCAACATCATCCCGGTGGAGATCACGGTCTACGAAGACCGCTCATTCGACTTCATCCTGAAGTCCCCGCCGGCTGCGTCCCTGCTGCTCAAGGCCGCTGGCCTGCAGAAGGGCTCGGGCGTCCCGCACACCGACAAGGTGGGCAAGGTCACCTGGGAGCAGTGCAAGGAGATCGCCGAGACCAAGAAGAACGACCTCAACGCCCGCGACATCGAGGCTGGCGCCGCGATTATCGCTGGTACCGCCCGTTCCATGGGTATTGACGTCGAGAAGTAAGAGCGGTTTTCCGCTTCACGTGGAAGGGCCTTTAGCCAGGCCCGCAAACCACAACTCCTGAAAGGAATCCAACATGGCTAAGAAGTCCAAGCGTTACATCGAGCAGCTCGCCAAGGTCGACCGCGACGCGTTCTACCACCCGCTGGATGCGGTCACCCTCGCGAAGGAGACCTCCTCCGACAAGTACGACGCGACCATCGACGTTGCAATGCGCCTGTCCGTCGACCCGCGCAAGGCTGACCAGCTGGTCCGCGGCACCGTCAACCTGCCGCACGGCACCGGTAAGACCGTCCGCGTCGCCGTCTTCGCCGAGGGTGAGAACGCGACCAAGGCGAAGGAAGCAGGCGCTGACATCGTCGGCACCGACGAGCTCATCGAGCAGATCAACGCCGGCCAGCTCGACTTCGACGTCGCCATTGCGACGCCGGACCAGATGGCCAAGGTCGGCCGCGTCGCCCGCGTGCTCGGCCCGCGTGGTCTGATGCCGAACCCGAAGACCGGCACCGTCACCCCGGACGTCGCTAAGGCGATCCAGGACTCCAAGGGCGGCAAGATCGCTTTCCGCGTCGACAAGGCGTCGAACCTGCACGCCATCATCGGCAAGGCATCCTTCACCCCGGAGCAGCTCGCCGAGAACTACGGCGCACTCTTGGACGAGGTCATCCGCCTCAAGCCGGCATCGGCCAAGGGTGTTTACCTGAAGAAGATCACCGTCGCCGCGACCCAGGGTCCGGGCGTCCCGGTGGACACCTCTGTGGAGAAGAACTACGCCAAGAAGGACTAGTTCCCACCTCTGATTGAGCGCCTCGGCCTAGCGCACCACCTAGTGCCGGGGCGCTTTTTCGTGCCCAAATAGTTTGTCCATCACCCCGTGGTTGGTGTTTTTCACCGGGTAGCCGCGGGGTGAGATCCATACTGGGGCGCCCCGGATCATCACGATCCGGCCGCGCTTCTTCCGCCACGGGTCATCGTCGTTGATGCGGTTGTGATACCGGCACAGCGGCGCCAAATTATCCATGTTGGTTTCCCCACCGTGTTTCCACGCGGTGACGTGATGCAACTCGCAAGCATCCGCCCCGTGCCGGCAGCCGGGGAAGGCGCACACCGGCGAGACCATCTTCGCCAAATCGCGCTGCTTCTTATTCGCCCGCCGCTCGGTCCGGTACAAATTCACCGCCCCGGCCTCCGGGTGAAACGCGGCCACCTCGAGGATGTCGCCGAACTGGGCCGCTAAAAACTCCGCACCCGTCATCGTCGTCCCATCCGACAACGCCAACACGACGTCGTCGCCCTCGCCGGCCATAATCCGCACAAAGTCCGGCAGCCCCACCGCGAGGATCGGCCGCGGCACCGCGCGCGCCACCCCGCCACCGCCGAAAAAGATCGACGCCAGGTTTCGCGCGATCTGCTCCGCGGCCGGCTTCGCGGGGTCGATACCCTGCCGACCCGCGTACTCGATATCGGTGATCTCCCGTTCGTCGAGGGTTAAATGCAGCGTCTTCTTCCCGCCGCGGGCAGGGCCAAACTTCGCCGCATCCGCCGCAGGTGAATCATCGGAAGGCACCAGATCGCGCGCCGCCTGCTCGATCGCCCGGTAGCCGCCCTCAACCTCCAACAGCGCCAGCCGCAGCCCCCACCGCGCGGCCACATCCGACACCTTCGCGATGCGGCGTTCAATCAGCAGCAACTCATCCAACGAAAACCCGCTCGCACGCGATCGCGCCTCACGCTGTTTACGGGTGAACTTCGTGGGCCCGAAATACACCGCCTGCAGCCGCGATAACGCCCGCGCCCGGTCCGGGGCGAAGCCTGCGGCTAGCGCAATGTCGAGGTCGAAGCCGGCCAGCGTCTCTAACGCCGACGCCGACATCGCCTCCACGAGTGCTGCAAACGAATTCATGCCCCAGAGACTAAACACCCCACCCCAAAGCACAAGACCCTACCGAAAAACTGTGGATAACCCGCCCTACATCAACCGAAAGTTATCCACAGATCACGCCGCGATTTGGAAGGCGCACAATCACGGGCTAACATACCCAACCGAAGTTTGAACGGCCCGTAACACGGCCGACCTCAAGTTTCACCGAAGACCGTCGGTCGCTCCCGGAAGGGAGTCGAAGGTATCCCTGGAAAGGGATCGACCCACGCAGGAGAAACGAGGCCAGACGCTGCGTCTGCCCCGTGCCTTCTGCACGGGGTATTTTTCATGAGTGCCCCGGGCGGATTGAACGACATGAAGTATCGGAAGGAGGCGTGTGTCATGGCAAACCCGAAGAACACTGCGGAACTTGCAGCTCTGAAGGAGAAGTTCGCTGAGGCGGATTCCCTCGTGCTGACCGAGTACCGTGGCCTGACCGTCGGCCAGCTCCAGCAGCTGCGCGGCGATATGGGCTTCGATGTCGAGTACCACGTCGCCAAGAACACCCTCATCAAGATCGCTGCGAACGAGCAGGGTATCGAGGGTCTCGATGATCTTCTCACCGGCCCGACCGCCGTTGCCTTCATCAAGGGCGACGCTGCTGTCGACGCTGCGAAGGTGATGAAGAAGTTCAACAAGGACCACGACGCGTTCGTGATCAAGGGCGGCTTCATGGACGGCAACGTCCTGGACGCTTCCCAGATCGACGCGCTGGCCGAGATGGACAACCGCGAGACCACCCTGGCGAAGATCGCCGGCGCATTCGAGGGTTCTCTGGCAAAGGCTGCCGGCCTGTTCCAGGCTCCGGCCTCCAAGACGGCCCGCCTTGTCGCTGCGCTGCAGGACAAGCAGGAAGCCGCATAAACAAACTTTTACACCCGGGCGCTAAGCGCCCACCAACAGAAAGGATGCCATCATGGCTAAGCTCTCCAAGGACGAGCTCATTGAGCAGTTCAAGGAAATGACCCTCATCGAGCTCTCCGAGTTCCTCAAGGAGTTCGAGGAGGTCTTCGACGTGACCGCAGCCGCTCCGGTTGCTGCTGTCGCTGCAGGCGCTCCGGCCGCTGGCGGCGAGGCTGCCGCTGAGGAGAAGGACGAGTTCGACGTCGTTCTCGAGGACGCTGGCGACAAGAAGATCGGCGTGATCAAGGTTGTCCGCGAGCTGGTTCCGGGCCTGGGCCTGAAGGACGCCAAGGAAATGGTCGAGGGTGCTCCGAAGGCAATCCTCGAGGGCGCCAACAAGGACGACGCCGAGGCTGCCAAGACCAAGCTCGAGGAGGCTGGCGCAAAGGTCACCCTCAAGTAAGAGCTTTTGCTTGACGACGACACCCCCGCCCGCCGGTACCAACCGGCGGGCGGGGGTTTAGTCTTGGCTCCATGGCGACGATCACAGTGACCAACCCGGCGACCGGCGAGACGGTGGGCGAGGTGCAGCAGGCAACGGCAGCGGACGTCGATGAGGCGTTTGCGCGGGCGCGTGGGGCGCAACGGCAGTGGGCGGCGCTTCCGGCGCGGAAGCGGGCGCGGGTGCTGCGGCGGTTTGCAAAGGTGGTCGTCGATAAGCGAGACGAGCTCTTGGACCTCATCCAGAGTGAGAACGGCAAGAACCGGGCGAGCGCGCTGGAAGAGGTCATGGATGTCGCGCTGACCAGCCTGTACTACGCGCAGACTGGGCCGAAAGCGACGCGGACGCGCGGGAGGTTTACGGCGTTGCCGCTGGTGTCGTCGACAAGAGAGCAGCGCCCGCCGAAAGGCGTGGTGGGGGTGATCGCGCCGTTTAACTACCCGCTCGCGCTTGCGGTGTCGGATGCGGTGCCGGCGCTGATCGCGGGCAACGCGGTGGTGGTGAAGCCGGATTCACAAACGCCGCTGTCTGCGCTTCGCGCCGCCGAGCTGCTGCGCGAGGCGGGGCTGCCGGAGGATGTGTTCATCGTCGTGCCGGGCAGCGGCGCGGAGGTGGGGCAGGCGATTGTGCGCCAGTGCGATTTCCTCATGTTCACCGGCTCCACCGCGACGGGTAAGAAGCTGGCGGCGCAGGCGGGGGAGCGGCTGATCGACTACTCGATGGAGCTCGGCGGCAAAAACCCGATGATCGTCGCCGACGACGCCCCGCTCGAGCGCGCGATCAACGCGGCGACGCACGCGTGCTTCTCCAACTCCGGGCAACTGTGCATCTCCATTGAGCGCATCTACGTGCACCGGGCGGTTGCGGACGACTTCATCGCTGGCTTTGTCGACCGCACTACTCAGATGCGCGTCGGCGCGGGCCGCGACTGGGGGATCGACATGGGCTCGCAGATCTCGAAGGAGCACACCGACAAAATTGCGATGCTTGTCGACGACGCCCTCACCCACGGCGCCCGCGCCCTGACCGGTGGACATCGCACCGGCGAGACGTTTTTCGAGCCGACCATCTTGACGGATGTGCCGGCCGACGCTGCGTTGTATACCCAGGAGGTGTTCGGACCGGTCGTTTATATCGAGGTGGTGGACTCGCTCGATCAGGCCGTGGAAAAGGCGAACGACACCGAGTACGGGCTCAATGCGTCGGTGTGGGCGTCGGCGGCGACGGGTCGTCGATTAGCAAAACGCCTTGAGGCCGGCACCGTGAACATCAACGACGGGTACGCGCCGGCGTGGTCGGCAATGGGCGCGCCGATGGGCGGTTGGAAACAGTCCGGGGCGGGGCGGCGCCACGGCGAGCACGGCATCACGAAGTTCACCGAGCCGCGTAACGTCACACGCATGCGCGGGGTGACCGTCGGTGGCGTGATGGATTTCGCGCGCCGGCGCCTGCGCTAAGCTTGCGCACCATGCCAGCCACACCCCGTCCCATCGCAGCGCTCGTCGCAGGCAGCGGCGTCGCACTTCTGGTCGCGGGTTTGCTCGCACCGAACGTGCTGCTGTCCAACGAGCGGCTCCCGCTCGGCCTCGGCCAGGCCACCTGGACCATCGAAGACCCGGACGGCACCCGCGACGGCAAGCCTGCACCGGTGACGCGCCAGCTGCACATGGAGATCATGGAGCCGGCCAGCGACGACGTGGCGGCGGTGCGCATCGGCGACACCGTGCGCGCAGGCGAGGCCGCCGGCGACTTTGACAACCTGCTTTCCGCCACCACCTGGTCGTACGAGATGGATCGGATCAGCGGCGGGGCTGTCGGACCTGCACAGGCCCAGGTCATCTTCGGCATGCCCGCCGCTGAGGTGCCGGTGGACGGCGCCTGGCTGAAATTCCCGTCGCCCGCACCTGAGACGGACGTGGACGTGTTCGATCCGGTATTGCGGGACACGGCGCCGGCGCGGTTCGTCGATACACAAGAGATCGGCGGGCGCACCGTCAACCGCTACCAGCAGACGATCGCGCCGACGAACATCGCGCAGCGCTACGCCGATCCGCGCAACACGCTCACCATCGACGGCGAGCGCACCTTTCTCACTCACGCTGCTGAGCGCGAGTTGCTTGTCGACGAGCAAACCGGCGTCGTCGTCGGGATCAACGAGCGTGTCGACGACTACTACGCCGACGCTGACGGCCGCGGCGTGCGAAACATCGTGACCTACGACGGGCAGATGGACGAAGCGCAGATCACCGAATTTGCCCAGCGTGTGGCCGATGCACAGCCGCGGTGGACCAACAAGGTGCTGTGGTGGAGCGTCGCCGGTGCCGGGGCAGTGATAGCGCTCATCGGGCTCATTGTGGCGCTGCGCCCGATGCGGCGTCCGGCGCGTCGCGGTTGACGAGTTTCGCCGTTGAAGTGGTAGGCTTCCGGCAGCAACTTGGACGCAGGCACCAGACGGCACCGGTTCGCCCGCGAGTTGTAACACGGGGGAGTCATTGGCCGATTTCTAGGCCTTTACAAACTATGAGCTGTTGTATAAGCTTGCTCGTTGCGCTGGAAGCCGTCTCCAGTACGTCATTGAAACCTTGTGCAACGGATAGCAATTTTCCGATTTGACAAGGTGATTTTGTTGTCTCTGGGGGCGGATCTTCCGAAGCAGACCAAATGCTAACTTATCCTGCGGAAATGCTGCTGGGCCGCGAAGCCAGACGTGGTCCGGTGGCATCCGCCAGAGGTGCTGGAAGGACCCAACTTGGCAGTCTCAGACCAGACCATGAATATGGCTGAAATCCCGGGGGCTCCGGAACGTTACTCGTTCGCGAAGATCAACGAGCCCATCACCGTCCCGGGGCTTTTAGATGTGCAGCTCGAATCGTTTGCGTGGCTCGTCGGCACGCAAGAGTGGCGCGAGCGCGAGCAGGCCAACCGCGGCGATGATGCGCGCATCACGTCCGGCCTGGAGGACATCCTCGAGGAGATCTCCCCGATCGAGGACTACTCCGGCAACATGAGCCTGACGCTGTCCGAGCCGCGCTTCGAAGACGTGAAGTACACGATCGACGAGTGCAAGGACAAGGACATCAACTACTCCGCGCCGCTGTACGTCACCGCGGAGTTCATTAACAACGACACGCAGGAGATCAAGTCCCAGACCGTGTTCATCGGCGACTTCCCGCTGATGACGGACAAGGGCACCTTCATTGTCAACGGCACCGAGCGTGTCGTTGTCTCCCAGCTGGTGCGCTCTCCGGGCGTGTACTTCGACGAGACCATCGACAAGTCCACGGAGCGCCCGCTGCACTCCGTGAAGGTCATCCCGTCGCGTGGCGCGTGGCTCGAGTTCGACGTGGACAAGCGTGACACCGTCGGTGTGCGCATCGACCGCAAGCGCCGCCAGCCGGTCACCGTGCTGCTCAAGGCGCTCGGTTGGACCACCGAGCAGATCACGGAGCGCTTCGGCTTCTCCGAGATCATGATGTCCACCCTGGAAAACGACGGTGTGTCCAACACCGACGAGGCGCTGCTGGAGATCTACCGCAAGCAGCGCCCGGGCGAGCAGCCGACGCGCGATCTTGCGCAGTCCCTGCTGGAGAACTCCTTCTTCAAGGCCAAGCGCTACGACCTGGCCCGCGTGGGCCGCTACAAGGTCAACCGCAAGCTGGGCCTCGGCGGCGACCACGACGGTCTGATGACGCTGACCGAAGAGGACATCGCCACCACGCTCGAGTACCTCGTGCGCCTGCACGCCGGCGAGACCGAGATGACCTCCCCGGAGGGCGAGATCATCCCGATCAACACCGACGACATCGACCACTTCGGCAACCGTCGCCTGCGTACCGTCGGCGAGCTGATCCAGAACCAGGTCCGTGTCGGCTTGTCGCGCATGGAGCGCGTCGTGCGCGAGCGCATGACGACCCAGGACGCGGAGTCCATCACCCCGACGTCGCTGATCAACGTGCGTCCGGTTTCGGCAGCAATCCGCGAGTTCTTCGGTACCTCGCAGCTGTCGCAGTTCATGGACCAGAACAACTCCCTGTCCGGCCTGACCCACAAGCGCCGCCTGTCCGCGCTTGGCCCGGGCGGCCTGTCGCGTGAGCGCGCCGGCATCGAGGTGCGAGACGTGCACCCGTCGCACTACGGCCGCATGTGCCCGATCGAGACCCCGGAAGGCCCGAACATTGGCCTGATCGGCGCGCTGGCGACTTACGCCCGTGTCAACCCGTTCGGCTTCATCGAAACGCCGTACCAGAAGGTCAACGACGGCAAGCTGACCGGCCAGATTGACTACCTCACCGCCGACGAGGAGGACCGCTACGCCATCGCGCAGGCGGCCACCCCGCTGGACAAGGACAACAACCTCACCGGTGAGCGCATCGAGGTCCGCCTCAAGGACGGCGACATCGGCGTCGTCGGCCCGCAGGGCGTGGACTACCTCGACATCTCCCCGCGCCAGATGGTTTCTGTTGCAACGGCGATGATTCCGTTCCTCGAGCACGACGACGCGAACCGTGCGCTGATGGGCGCGAACATGCAGAAGCAGGCTGTGCCGCTGCTGCGCGCCGAGTCCGCGTACGTGGCCACCGGCATGGAGCAGCGCGCCGCGTACGACGCCGGTGACACCGTCATCTCCAAGAAGGCCGGTGTGATCGAGAACGTCACCGGCGACTTCATCACCGTCATGGACGATGAGGGCGGCCGCGACACCTACATGTTGCGCACCTTCGAGCGCACCAACCAGGGCACCTGCTACAACCAGACCCCGATCGTGTCTGCTGGCGACCGCGTCGAGGCCGGCCAGGTCATCGCCGACGGCCCGGGCACCAAGGACGGCGAGATGGCGCTCGGCCGCAACCTGCTGGTTGCGTTCATGCCGTGGGAAGGCCACAACTACGAGGACGCCATCATCCTCAACCAGCGCGTGGTGGAGGAGGACATCCTCACCTCCGTGCACATTGAGGAGCACGAGATCGACGCCCGCGACACCAAGCTCGGTGCCGAGGAAATCACCCGCGAGATCCCGAACGTCTCCGAGGACGTGCTCAAGGACCTCGACGAGCGCGGCATCATCCGCATCGGTGCTGACGTGCGCGACGGCGACATCCTCGTCGGCAAGGTCACCCCGAAGGGCGAGACCGAGCTGACCCCGGAGGAGCGCCTGCTGCGCGCCATCTTCGGCGAGAAGGCCCGTGAGGTCCGCGACACCTCCCTGAAGGTGCCGCACGGCGAGCAGGGCAAGGTCATTGCCGTGCGCCGCTTCTCCCGCGAGGATGATGACGATCTGTCCCCGGGTGTCAACGAGATGATCCGCGTGTACGTGGCTCAGAAGCGCAAGATCCAGGACGGCGATAAGATGGCCGGCCGCCACGGCAACAAGGGTGTCGTGGGCAAGATCCTGCCGCAGGAGGACATGCCGTTCATGGCTGACGGCACTCCGGTGGACATCATTCTGAACACCCACGGTGTGCCGCGTCGTATGAACATCGGTCAGGTCCTGGAGATCCACCTCGGCTGGCTGGCCAAGGCCGGCTGGACCGTCAACCCGGACGATCCGGCAAACGCCAAGCTGCTGGAGACCCTGCCGGAGCACCTCTACGATGTGCCGGCGGATTCGCTCACCGCAACCCCGGTGTTCGACGGCGCGACCAACGACGAGATCGCTGGCCTTTTGGCGAACTCCAAGCCGAACCGCGACGGCGACGTCATGGTCGACGGCGAGGGCAAGACGACGCTGTTCGACGGCCGCTCCGGCGAGCCGTACAAGTACCCGATTTCGGTCGGCTACATGTACATGCTGAAGCTGCACCACCTCGTCGACGAGAAGATCCACGCCCGTTCCACCGGCCCGTACTCCATGATTACGCAGCAGCCGCTGGGCGGTAAGGCCCAGTTCGGCGGCCAGCGCTTCGGCGAGATGGAGGTGTGGGCAATGCAGGCGTACGGCGCCGCTTACACCCTGCAGGAGCTGCTGACCATCAAGTCGGACGACGTGGTCGGCCGCGTGAAGGTCTACGAGGCGATCGTCAAGGGAGACAACATCCCGGATCCGGGCATCCCGGAGTCCTTCAAGGTGTTGCTCAAGGAGCTGCAGTCCCTGTGCCTGAACGTGGAGGTGCTCTCCACCGACGGCACCCCGATGGAGCTCGACGGCGACGACGACGAGTTCGATCAGGCAGGCTCCTCGCTCGGCATCAACCTGTCCCGCGACGAGGGTGCAGCGGCGGATACTGCTTAAGGCGCCAGGTGGTCGTCGTCAAGCACTCGCTTCACGACGACCAAACGAACGCATTAGCCCAACCACTGAAAGAAAAGGAACTTTTACGTGTTTGACGTAAACCTCTTCGATGAGCTTCGCATCGGCCTGGCCACCGCCGACGACATCCGCCGTTGGTCCCACGGTGAGGTCAAGAAGCCTGAAACCATTAACTACCGCACGCTCAAGCCGGAAAAGGACGGCCTGTTCTGCGAGCGCATCTTCGGCCCCACCCGCGACTGGGAGTGCGCCTGCGGCAAGTACAAGCGTGTCCGTTACAAGGGCATCATCTGCGAGCGCTGTGGCGTCGAGGTGACCAAGTCCAAGGTGCGCCGCGAGCGCATGGGACACATCGAGCTCGCCGCCCCGGTGACGCACATTTGGTACTTCAAGGGTGTGCCGTCCCGTCTCGGCTACCTGCTCGACCTGGCTCCGAAGGACCTCGAGCGCATCATCTACTTCGCGGCGAACATCGTCACGTCCGTCGACGACGAGGCGCGCCACAACGACATGTCCACCCTCGAGGCGGAGATGTTGATGGAGAAGAAGGAAGTCGAAGACGACACCAACTCCGAGATCGCCGACCGCGCCCAGAAACTCGAGGAGGACCTCGCCGAGCTCGAGGCCTCCGGCGCGACCGCTGCCGCCCGCAAGAAGGTGCAGAACGCGGCCGACAAGGAGATGCAGCACCTGCGCGAGGCAGGCGAGCGCGAGGTTGAGCGTCTCGACGAGATCTGGACCACCTTCCAGAAGCTCGCCCCGAAGCAGATGATCATCGACGAAAACCTCTACGAGGAGCTCGTCGACCGCTACGAGGACTACTTCACCGGCGGCATGGGTGCAGAGGCCATCCAGACCCTGATTCGCAACTTCGACCTCGACGCCGAGGCCGAGGAGCTGCGCGGCATCATCGCCGAGGGCAAGGGCCAGAAGAAGGTCCGCGCGCTGAAGCGCCTGCGCGTCGTCGCAGCGTTCCAGCGCTCCGGCAACGACCCGGCCGGCATGATCCTGGACGCGATCCCGGTCATCCCGCCAGAACTGCGCCCGATGGTCCAGCTCGACGGTGGCCGCTTCGCCACCTCCGACCTGAACGACCTGTACCGTCGCGTGATCAACCGCAACAACCGTCTCAAGCGCATGATCGACCTCGGCGCCCCCGAGATCATCGTGAACAACGAGAAGCGCATGCTGCAGGAGTCCGTCGACGCACTGTTCGACAACGGCCGCCGCGGCCGTCCAGTCACCGGCCCGGGCACCCGCCCGCTGAAGTCCCTGTCCGACCTGCTCAAGGGCAAGCAGGGCCGCTTCCGCCAGAACCTGCTGGGTAAGCGTGTGGACTACTCCGGCCGTTCTGTGATTATCGTCGGCCCGCAGCTGCAGCTGCACGAGTGCGGTCTGCCGAAGCGTATGGCGCTCGAGCTGTTCAAGCCGTTCGTGATGAAGCGCCTAGTGGACAACGACTACGCGCAGAACATCAAGTCCGCGAAGCGCATGGTGGAGCGCCAGCGCCCCGAGGTGTGGGACGTGCTGGAAGAGGCGATTTCGGAGCACCCAGTGCTGCTCAACCGCGCACCGACGCTGCACCGCCTCGGCATCCAGGCTTTCGAGCCGAAGCTGGTCGAGGGTAAGGCCATCCAGCTGCACCCGCTGGCCTGTGAGGCGTTCAACGCCGACTTCGACGGCGACCAGATGGCAGTCCACCTGCCGCTGTCCGCCGAGGCGCAGGCTGAGGCCCGCGTGCTCATGCTGTCGTCGAACAACATCCTGTCCCCGGCGTCCGGCAAGCCGCTGGCCATGCCGCGCCTGGACATGGTCACCGGCCTGTACTTCCTGACCATGCTGAAGGGCCCGCAGGAGATCGGCGGCGAGGGCGCCTACGCCCCGGCCGACGAGAACGGCCCGGCACGTGGTGTCTACTCGTCCTACCGCGAGGCCATCATGGCCTACGACCTGGGCGTGCTCGGCCTGCAGGCGCCGATCCAGGTGCGCATCGACCACCTGCGTCCGACGCCGGAGATCGAGGCAGAGCAGTTCCCGGACGGCTGGTCGAAGGGCCAGGCGTGGACGACCGAGACGACCCTCGGCCGCATCATGTTCAACGAGCTGCTGCCGTTCAACTTCCCGTATCAGGAAGGCGCCATGGTCCGTAAGGGCGGTGGCGGCGGCAAGGTGCTGCTCGGCGACATCATCCAGTCGATGGTGGAGAAGTACCCGATGATCACCGTCGCCCAGGTGCTGGACAAGATGAAGGACGCCGGCTTCTACTGGGCCACGCGTTCCGGCGTGACCATCTCCATGGCCGACGTGCTCATCCTCCCGAACAAGACCGAAGTCCTCGAGCAATACGAGAAGGAAGCCGAGGCCATCGAGCGCAAGTTCTGGGAGAAGGGTGCGCTGACCGAGGAAAACCGCTACGACCGTCTGGTCGAGCTGTGGCAGGACGCCACCAACAAGGTTGGTCAGGCTGTCGAGGACCTGTACCCGGACGACAACCCGATTCCGATGATCGTGAAGTCCGGTGCTGCCGGTAACATGCGCCAGATCTGGACCTTGGCCGGCATGAAGGGCATGGTCGTGAACTCGCGTGGTGAGTACATCACCCGCCCGATCAAGACCTCCTTCCGCGAGGGCCTGTCCGTGATGGAGTACTTCAACAACTCCCACGGTTCCCGCAAGGGCCTGGCCGATACCGCGCTTCGTACCGCGGACTCCGGCTACCTCACCCGTCGTCTGGTGGACGTGGCACAGGACGTCATCGTCCGCGAAGAGGACTGCGGCACCCGCCAGGGCGTCAAGGTTCCGGTTGCTGACGAGGTCGGCGGCAAGTTCGTCCGCCACGACCTGGTCGAGACCTCCGTGTCCGGCCGTGTTGTCGCGGCCGACGTGAAGGACGCCGACGGCAACGTCATCCTCGAGGCGGGCACCGAGCTGAGCGAGGAGCGTATCGACGACCTCGTGAACGCCGGTGTCGCCGAGATCAAGGTCCGCTCCGTGCTGACCTGCCAGACCCCGACTGGTGTGTGCGCGAAGTGCTACGGCAAGTCCATGGCGTCCGGCCAGCTCGTCGATATCGGCGAGGCTGTCGGTATCGTGGCTGCCCAGTCCATTGGTGAGCCGGGTACCCAGCTGACCATGCGTACGTTCCACCAGGGTGGTGTCGGCGGCGACATTACCGGCGGCCTGCCGCGTGTCCAGGAGCTGTTCGAGGCCCGCGTGCCGAAGAACCGCGCCCCGATCGCGTCCGTTGCGGGCACGATCTCGCTGGAGGACGAGGGCAACTTCTGGACCCTGACCATCCACCCGGACGACGGCTCCGACGACGTGGTCTACGAGAAGCTGTCCAAGCGCCAGGGCCTGGCCCAGGTGCGCCGCCCGATGGAGTCCAACCCGGACGCCATGATCGAGCGCGGCCTGCGCGAGGGCGACCACGTCGAGGTTGGCGAGCGTCTGCTGCGCGGTGCGGCTGACCCGCACGACGTGCTCGAGGTCCTCGGCCGCCGCGGTGTGGAGAAGCACCTTATCGACGAGGTCCAGGCTGTCTACCGCACCCAGGGTGTGTCCATCCACGACAAGCACATCGAGATCATCATCCGCCAGATGCTGCGTCGCGGCACCGTGATCGACTCGGGCGCAACCGAGTTCCTCCCGGGCACGCTCGTGGATCTGTCGGAGGCACGCCAGGTCAACGCCGCAGCAGTGGCAGACGGTGGCGAGCCGGCCGAGATGCGCTCCGAGATCATGGGTATCACCAAGGCCTCGCTTGCTACCGAGTCCTGGCTGTCGGCGGCCTCCTTCCAGGAGACCACCCGCGTGCTTACCGACGCCGCGATCAACAAGCGCTCCGACAAGCTCATCGGCCTGAAGGAGAACGTGATCATCGGTAAGTTGATCCCGGCCGGTACGGGTATCTCCCGTTACCGCAATATCCAGGTCAAGCCGACCGAGGCGGCGCGCTCCGCGGCGTATGCCATCCCGACCTTCGGCGACTCCATCTACGGCGACGAAGGCTACGGCGAGTTCACCGGCGCATCCGTGCCGATGGACGAGTTCGGCTACGAGGAGCTCTAAAGCAGCCCCAGCGTTCTGGCTTTAGCTAGGTCTGCTTTTAAAAAGGCCCGGCCTCCCTTTGAACTGGCCCCCGAAAGTTGGACCGGTTTAACTCTAGGCGGTTAGGTCTTCAAGGGTCTGATTCCGATATTGCATCGGGGTCAGGCCCTTGAGTCGTTGTTGGATGCGTTCGGTGTTGTACCACTGGATGTACTCGTCGATCGCCTGGTTGAACTCTGCGACGGTGGCGAAGACTTCTCCGTGGTACATCTCGGTTTTCAAATGCCCGAAGAAATTCTCCATGACCGCGTTGTCGTAACAGTTGCCTTTACGCGACATCGACTGCACACCACCGTTGTCATGAATCAGGTTGCGCCAGGACGAATGCTGGTACTGGAAACCTTGATCGGTGTGCATCATCCACCCAGGTTCAGGCGCACACGTTTTAATCATCTTGGCTAAAGAATCGGCGGTAAACGCTGTCGACGGCGATGTGGCCACGGTGTGGGCAACGATTGAACGGTCGAACAGATCCATCACCGGTGACAGGTAGACCTTGCGGCCTGCGACCCTGAACTCGGTGACGTCGCTGACAAAGACAGTATTCGGCTTATCTGGGGTGAACTTGCGGTCAAGTGTGTTGTCGGCAATGTGGCTGATCGTCCCGGTGTAGGAAACATATGACCTGGGCTGGCGGATCTTGGCTCGAAGTCCCATCTCGCACATGAGTTTGTAGACGAGTTTGTGGTTGACCACCCAGCCCTGGTTGCGTAGGTCAAGCAGCACTCGTCGGTAGCCGTAGCGATGCTTGTTACGCTCGAAGCTTTCCCGGATCGCGGCTTTGAGCGCAGCGTGCTTATCCGGCTCGCTGAGTCGTTTCTGGTGGTAGAAGAACGTCGATCTCGGTATGCCTGCCGCATCCAAAAGATATTGCAGACGATGCTGTGACTTGAGGATGACAATCGCCTGGACTTTCAGGCGCGTCCCTGATTCCTCAAGTCCCGCAATTTTTTTAGATATGCGTTTTCCGCTTCCAACCGTGCGATCTGGCGACGCAGCTTCGCTTCCTCCGAGAGCGGCTTCGGCGTGACCGAGCCTTTGGGCCTGCCCTTCGGCTTCGGTTTTAGTGCCTCATCGCCACCTTTGCGCCATTTCAATGACCACCCGCTGACCAGCTGCTCTGATGACAGTCCAAATTCGCGCGCAAGATCCATCGCTGTCTCACCAGCAAGGTGGCGTTGGACAACTTCCTTTTTGATATCGAACGAATACTGCTGCTTAGTCGGTTTCTCCACAAGACATAGCCTGCCATGCAGCTTAAACCGACGATAGAACTTACGGGCGGCATATTTGGAGACACCAAGAGCATTCGCAGCGGCTTGATAGCCCATACCTTGCTCAAACAGTTCAACCAACTGCTCGCGCTGATGCTCACTCAGCGAACTTCGTGCCCTCACAGAAAACTACTCCCCACTAGTCGGTAACTGATTTCTCAGTCCAACTAGTGGGGAGCAGTTCACTTTGCGGGAAGGCCGGGCCTTTTCTATTCCACATGTGCGCCGTGCGCTGCTCGGATGACGCCCACTCCGCCCATGAGCGCAAGCCCGCGCACATGCACGACTGGGGCGTCGGCAGGCACGTCCGACTGGGATACGGCGCAGGACGGGTGATCCTCGGTGCCGAACCCGCCCATGATGCCGATTCCGGAATTTACGACGCGCACGTTCTCCGGCACGATGATGTCCACACCACCCATGACGGCGAGCGCGTTGATGACCGTGGTTTCCGAGGCGAGTCGAGCCTCGCGCAAATCGAGGACCGTGCCGCCCATGACCGTTAATGTGGTGTGCGTGGGAGCGATCAGCCACTGACCGGTGCGTTCGCTGCCGCCCATCACGGCTAGCGAGAACGCTGAGCCTCCGCGTTCGCCAGTGACCGGGTCTTCAGCGCAGGTCGGTGCGGTGGGGTGTTCGACGGGGGAGAGGTCGTCGATAAGCGCGGGCAACTCGTCGGAAAAAGTCGCGGCGTAGAGCGCGCGGGAGCGCTCGTCGAATTCGGTGATGGTGATCTGGCCGTCGGCGAAGGCGTCGTGAAGCAGGGAGGCGGCGCGGTCGCGCTCGGCGTTGGTCACGCGTTTGCGGGGCAGGTTGGACTCGCTCATAGCCTTTAGACTAGACGGGATTTGCGTGTGGCTCGCGTGATGTTGTAAGTTTGGCGAGGTTTCGCCCGTAATTTACGGCAGCGAAGTACGACGAACTCCATGCGACTCGTTCACAAGGTAGTTCATGCAAACGGCAGGGCCCCGAAGAAGAGCCCCTATTTTTGCATGTATGGCCACGTGTGGGCGGGACGCGCAACCAGAAAGGGCTTGAATGCCTACTATTCAGCAGCTGGTCCGCAAGGGCCGCCACGATAAGTCCACCAAGGTGGCAACCGCTGCGCTGAAGGGCTCCCCGCAGCGCCGCGGCGTGTGCACCCGCGTGTACACCACCACCCCGAAGAAGCCGAACTCCGCTCTGCGTAAGGTCGCGCGTGTCCGCCTGACCTCCGGTATCGAGGTTTCGGCCTACATCCCGGGCGAAGGCCACAACCTGCAGGAGCACTCCATGGTGCTCGTGCGCGGCGGCCGTGTGAAGGACCTTCCGGGTGTCCGCTACAAGATCGTCCGCGGCGCGCTGGATACCCAGGGCGTCAAGGACCGCAAGCAGGCTCGCTCCCGTTACGGCGCGAAGAAGGGACAGTAAACAATGCGTAAGCAGCAAGCACCGAAGCGTCCCATCGTCAAGGATCCGGTTTACGACTCTGAGCTGGTCACCCAGCTTGTGAACAAGGTCCTGCAGGACGGCAAGAAGTCCACCGCAGAGCGCATCGTCTACGGCGCTCTCGAGATCTGCCGCGAGAAGACCGGCACTGACCCGGTGGGCACCCTCGAGAAGGCCATCGGCAACGTCCGCCCGGACCTTGAGGTCCGCTCCCGCCGCGTCGGCGGTGCGACCTACCAGGTCCCGGTCGACGTGAAGCCGGCTCGCGCCACCACCCTCGCGCTGCGTTGGCTGGTCACCTTCACCCGCCAGCGTCGCGAGAACTCGATGATCGAGCGTCTCGCCAACGAGATCCTGGATGCGTCCAACGGTCTCGGTGCCTCCGTGAAGCGTCGCGAGGACATCCACAAGATGGCCGAGGCCAACCGCGCCTTCGCCCACTACCGCTGGTAGGAGCTGGAAGCGAGTTGCTCGTCGGCGAACCCCGAAATTGCATATCGGCCCCGGTTTGGGGCGAAGCCTTTTCGGGGTTTTTCGTCGATAAGCACAGCCTCGCGCTGCCATTTGGGTAACGAAGTGGCAGAATTGACAAAGGACAACTGACCGACACAGGCGCCACTAGGCGTCGACGACTTTAAGTTGGGGTAATAAACGTGGCACAAGAAGTGCTTAAGGATCTGAACAAGGTCCGCAACATCGGCATCATGGCCCACATTGACGCCGGTAAGACCACCACCACCGAGCGCATCCTCTTCTACACGGGTCTCAACCGCAAGGTTGGCGAGACCCACGACGGCGGCGCGACCACCGACTGGATGGAGCAGGAGAAGGAGCGTGGCATCACCATTACCTCCGCCGCGGTGACCTGCTTCTGGAACAACAACCAGATCAACATCATCGACACCCCGGGTCACGTGGACTTCACCGTCGAGGTGGAGCGCTCCCTGCGCGTGCTCGATGGCGCAGTTGCCGTGTTCGACGGCAAGGAGGGCGTGGAGCCGCAGTCCGAGCAGGTGTGGCGTCAGGCTGCGAAGTACGACGTTCCGCGTATCTGCTTCGTCAACAAGATGGACAAGCTCGGTGCTGACTTCTTCTACACCGTCGGCACCATCGTCGACCGCCTCGGCGCCAAGCCGTTGGTTATGCAGATCCCGATCGGCGCCGAGGACAACTTCGACGGCGTTGTCGACCTGCTCGAGATGAAGGCCATGCTGTGGCCGGGCAAGGTCGAGACCGGCACCCCGCCTCAAATCGAGGAGATCCCGGAGGACCTCAAGGAGCTCGCAGACGAGTACCGCGAGAAGCTGCTCGAGACCGTGGCTGAGTCCGACGAAGAGCTCATGGAGAAGTACTTCGGTGGCGAAGAGCTCACCATCGAGGAGATCAAGGGCGCGATCCGCAAGCTGACCGTCAACTCCGAGATCTACCCGGTGTACTGCGGTACCGCTTACCGCAACAAGGGCGTTGAGCCGCTCCTTGACGCTGTCGTTGACTACCTGCCGAGCCCGCTGGACATCGGCGAGGTGCACGGCACCAACGTTGACGGCACCGAGGATCTGACCCGCAAGCCGTCCGTCGATGAGCCGTTCTCCGCACTGGCGTTCAAGATCGCCGTGCACCCGTTCTTCGGCAAGCTCACCTACGTGCGCGTCTACTCCGGCCAGGCGATCCCGGGCGAGCAGATGCTCAACTCCACGAAGTCCAAGAAGGAGCGCGTGGGCAAGCTCTTCCAGATGCACGCGAACAAGGAGAACCCGGTCGAGCACGCCGACGCCGGTAACATTTACGCGTTCATCGGCCTGAAGGAAACCACCACGGGTGACACGCTGTGCAACCCGGATCACCCGATCATCCTCGAGTCCATGGACTTCCCGGACCCGGTTATCCAGGTGGCCATCGAGCCGAAGACCAAGGCTGACCAGGAGAAGCTCGGCACCGCTATTCAGAAGCTCGCCGAGGAGGACCCGACCTTCACCGTCCAGCTCGACGAGGAGACCGGCCAGACCGTCATCGGCGGCATGGGCGAGCTCCACCTCGACGTCCTGGTCGACCGCATGAAGCGTGAGTTCAAGGTCGAGGCGAACATCGGTTCCCCGCAAGTTGCGTACCGCGAGACTATTCGCAAGAAGGTCGAGTCCCTCGACTACACGCACAAGAAGCAGACCGGTGGTTCCGGCCAGTTCGCAAAGGTAATCGTTACCATCGAGCCGTACGAGGTCGACCCGGAGACGCTGGAAGACGGCGAGTCCGCAACCTACAAGTTCGAGAACGCCGTCACCGGTGGTCGCGTACCGAAGGAGTACATCCCGTCCGTCGACGCTGGTATCCAGGACGCAATGCAGTACGGCTTCCTTGCCGGCTACCCGCTGGTGAACATCAAGGCCACCCTGGAAGACGGCGCGTACCACGACGTCGACTCTTCGGAGATGGCGTTCAAGCTCGCTGGTTCCCAGGTGCTGAAGGAAGCTGTCGCCAAGGCGAAGCCGGTTCTGCTCGAGCCGGTCATGGCCGTTGAGGTCGTGACCCCGGAGGAGTACATGGGCACCGTCAACGGTGACATCAGCTCCCGTCGTGGCCAGGTCTACGCCATGGAGGACCGCTCCGGCGCGAAGGTCGTCCGTGCGAAGGTCCCGCTGTCCGAGATGTTCGGCTACATCGGTGACCTGCGTTCCTCGACCGCGGGTCGCGCTAACTTCACCATGGTCTTCGATTCCTACGCTGAGGTTCCGCAGAGCGTCGCGCAGGAGATCGTCGAGAAGCGAAACGGCGGCGCTGGCGCCTAAGCCGTAAACCCTCCCGCCGGTCGCGTGCCAGCGGCCAGCAACCGGGAGGAACCCTGCGGGGTAGCGGTCGGACTGGGGCAGCGAAGCTTCGACGCGTTGTCCGAGTCGGCCGTTACTCCCAAGGTTGGTCCGGGGAGGCGGATCGGCCAGTTTGAAAAACGGCCTTCCTGAACCTAGGATCTTGTAACTGGCACATTGTGAAATGGCTCCCGTTTCCGTGTTCCGTGTAGGGCACGGGTCGGGGCGTATGTAAACCACGTGGCTGCGAAGGTCGTAGCCACCATGAAGTCCAGGAGGACAACAGTGGCAAAGGAAAAGTTCGAGCGCTCTAAGCCGCACGTGAACATCGGCACCATCGGTCACGTCGACCACGGCAAGACCACCACCACCGCCGCTATCACCAAGGTGCTGGCTGACGCTTACCCGGAGGAGAACAAGGCTTTCGCCTTCGACTCCATCGATAAGGCTCCGGAGGAGCGCGAGCGTGGCATCACCATCAACATCTCCCACGTGGAGTACAACACCCCGAAGCGCCACTACGCACACGTTGACGCCCCGGGCCACGCCGACTACATCAAGAACATGATTACCGGTGCTGCTCAGATGGACGGCGCGATCCTCGTGGTTGCCGCTACCGACGGCCCGATGCCGCAGACCCGCGAGCACGTGCTGCTGGCTCGCCAGGTTGGCGTTCCGTACATCCTGGTTGCGCTGAACAAGTGCGACATGGTCGATGACGAAGAGATCATCGAGCTCGTCGAGATGGAGGTCCGTGAGCTTCTTGCTGAGCAGGACTACGACGAGGACGCTCCGATCGTTCACATCTCTGCTCTGAAGGCTCTCGAGGGCGACGAGAAGTGGGTTCAGTCGGTTCTCGACCTCATGCAGGCTTGCGACGACTCCATCCCGGATCCGGAGCGCGAGACCGACAAGCCGTTCCTGATGCCGATCGAGGACATCTTCACCATTTCCGGCCGCGGTACCGTGGTTACCGGTCGTGTGGAGCGTGGCGTGCTCAACCTCAACGACGAGGTCGAGATCATCGGTATTCGCGACAAGTCCCAGAAGACCACCGTCACCTCCATCGAGATGTTCAACAAGCTTCTCGACACCGCTGAGGCTGGCGACAACGCTGCACTGCTGCTCCGTGGTCTGAAGCGCGAGGACGTCGAGCGCGGCCAGGTCGTCATCGCACCGGGCGCGTACACCCCGCACTCCAAGTTCGAGGGCTCCGTCTACGTCCTGTCCAAGGACGAGGGTGGCCGTCACACCCCGTTCTTCGACAACTACCGTCCGCAGTTCTACTTCCGCACCACCGACGTCACCGGTGTTGTGAAGCTGCCGGAGGGCACCGAGATGGTCATGCCGGGCGACAACGTCGAAATGTCCGTCGAGCTCATCCAGCCGGTCGCAATGGACGAGGGCCTGCGCTTCGCTATCCGCGAGGGCTCCCGCACCGTCGGCGCTGGCCGCGTCACCAAGATCCTCGACTAATTCGAGTCTGATCTGACGCAGTCGGATAAAGCCGCTCTTCCCGCCCGGGAAGGGCGGCTTTTCGCATGCGCAACTTCCGCTGGTTAGGCTCATACGGGTGGAAGACCCAACAAGAATCCCGCGCCTGCTCGCCAGCCTTCAGGATCTCTGGGAGGGCCAGCCTGACCTTAGCCTGGGCCAGTTGATCGCTGTTCTGCAGCATCGCGGCGTGTCCTGGTCGACGCCGGACGAGGAAGCAGAGGCAGTCATCGACGGCCTCCTTCACGAGCACCCCGCGCTTATCGACGACACCGCCGGCCCTATCACCGCCACCACCATCGCACCCGAGCAGCTGGTCACGCTCGTGGACGGATTCGTCGTCGTCCGCAGTGCTTCGGCGCCGGGGCGTATGCCGTCGGTGTGGAGGGCGTCGTCGATACGCAAAACGGGTCCTGGTTTGCCGCTCGTGATCACTGACGAGGCCGGGGTGGAGCACCGGCTCGGCGTGGTGAGTTTGCTGAGCCGCTTCGAGGTGGGCAACGCGCTCACTGGGTTGACGCGAGGTGAACTTGGGGCTTCGCGTTGGTGCGTGCTGTTTGACGAAGGCTCGCGCGCAGTGGTGGGGCAGCGCATCAGGGTGTGGTCGCAGCATCGTCGTAACGTCGGCGAGGCGGTGTACGCCTGGGATCGCATCCTGGCCTGTGAGCCGGGGGAAGACATGAGAATCGCCCCACCGTCGGGTGCTGCGTCGGTGACGGTGGGGCGTGTTGAGCGGGTGCTACCGCTCGAGGGGGTTGACTCGCGCTAGGCGGTTACGCGGTCGAACTGGAGCTTCCACACGGTGTCGATGTCCATCGTGTGGCTCGCCATGCGGAAGTCGTCGTCGGCCGCCTCGATGATGCGGATGACATCCTCGAGCGGGTACGACGGGTTCGCCGTGACCGTGAACGTGGCGGTCGGACGGTTGATCACGGTTGCGACGCGGCTGTCGGCGTGCAGTACCTCGTCGAGACCCTGGAGGGTGTCGCAGGCGGCCTCAGAGACACGCTGGACGTTGATCACCGTGTCGCCGTGGGTGGCGTCCGCCGGGACGATGTTGCCATTGGAGAATGCTCGCGAGCTGATGTTGGCGAGTAGAATCCACAGTCCGATGATCAGCAGAACGATCGACGCGCCGATCAGCGCCTTGACGTACCAGCCCTCGTAGGGCAGGTCCGCGAGGCGACTGCGGTTGACGGTTTCGATGAAGTCGCTGAGGTAGGGGACATCCCAGTACTCGGCGATGGGAAAGAGACCGACGAACACGAGCAAGAGTCCAAGCAGGAATGTGGTGAGCCGGTTGAAGAAACTCAAGGTTTTGGTCATCGCGGCACCTCCATGGTGTGTGGCTCGGGCTGAGTCCCCGTCGACGGCGCCTGCGGTGCCGGCTGCGGTTGCTGCGGGGCCGGCTTGGGCGTCATCTTCACGGAGACCGCGGGCGGGTTCGCCAGGCTCTTCAATTCGTTGTTCAGCGACCGGGTAATGCGTTCTTGCAGTGCTGGTCCGGAGCCGTCATCGGCAACCTCGACCTTGACTGCCTTGCGCGTCGCCTTCGACCGCACCTGCTCGCCGCCGAGGTCGCCGTGCACAGTGCGGGTGGACTTGCGCGCGATGTCCACGGGCCGAGTCCAGATGGACACGGGCGAGTTCACGCGCACGAACCTGCGGGGGCGGCGGGTGAACGACACCACGATGAGCCAGAGGCCGAGCAGGATAAGCGCGCAGGCGATGACAACGGCGAGGATCTCGGACGTGAACGTGCCCAAAAACTCGAAGGTCTGGCCGAGCCAGGAGTCGCTCGGCGACTCGTTTTCGTAGTAGTTGTACCAAAGGTCGCGGGCGCCGATACCGGCGAGCGCGATAAGCAGCAGGCTGGTCAGCACCGCGAGCCAGCGCGAGATTGGGTTGCCCAGTGGCTCGTCGCCGGGGTGCGGCCCGACGGGGCGGGCGTTAGTCGGCTCGGTCATAGTACTTCACCACCGGTTCAATCTTGATCTGTTTAAGCGGCTTCGGTGCGGGCGCGGCGGGGCGGATCACCGGCTGCGGGGCGGGCGCAACGGCGTTTGCTGGCGGCACGAAGCGGTTCACCGTCACCGGTTTCAGCGGCTTGCGGTTGACGGTGATCTCGCGCAGCGGCTTGCGCCACGGTGCCTCGACCTTTCGCGGCCGGGCGGCGCGCTCGACCGAGACTGGTGCGAGCGACTGCAGAGGCGGCAGTTCGGGCTGGCGCGGGATGAAGTCGCGGGACTCCGGCGCCCAGGGGTTTACAGGTTCGGGCGGGAACGGGACGCGGGCCTCGGTGGGGTACGCGCGTACTTCCGCCAGCGCCTGGGGCGCAGGGGTATGCGGGGAGAACGGTTCGAGTGGCTCGGGCGTGTCCACACTGGAGACCGTGACAGGGGCCGGCTGTTCCGGGCTGTACACGCTCGGGGGAGCGGGTGTGACCACGCTACGCATGTCGTCGACAAGCGAACGCGCGACAACCGGGTCGAGCTCCTGGCGCTCTTTAGTCACAGGGTGGGTGACCTCGGAGGGGTGGACCTCGATGTCCTCCGGGATGACGAACGCGTCGTGGGAGGCAACTTCCTCCCAGCTCACGCGGGTACCGGCGCCGAGCGATTCGACGTTGGCCACGGTGACGTTCACGCGCGAGACATCCAAGCCCGCAAGTGTGCGGATGTGGGCGATGATCGTCGCGCGCACAGCATCGGTAATCGCGGCGACGGGCGCCGGGTACGACGTCGCAATTTCGGCGTCGACGGCTGCGGTGCCGCTGTTCCGGTCGATGCGCACCTCAATGCGCGGGAAGCTGCGTCCGGCGAGGCCGGCGAGTTTCGCGTCGATGGTGCGGGTGCCCGGTACGGCCGCAGCCGCCACTTCCGCCACGCGCTCAATGGTGCGTTCGCTGACGTGGTAGAAGGAAGTGTCCATTAGCTGCTGCTCCGGCCTGTTCCGTTGCCGATGATGCTGGCGAGGTCGACGCGGCCGTCGAGCTGCGCTCCGACGACACCGCCGATGACGGTGAAGAGCAGCAGCCAGAGCAGGCCTGCCCAGCCGCCGAAGGTGACGAAGAAGGCGACGACAATGCCAGTGAGGATGCCGGTCAGTGCCTTGTTAGCAAAGAGATTCATTGTGAAACCACGTTTCGGTTTGGGGTGCGGGTGCGGGGGCGTGGGCCGTGGCGACCGGAAGGGCCGCTACTGCGCGTCGCCGGCGACGACGTCCACAAACTGCGCTTCCGACGCGCCGAGGGCCGCGGCGCGGACATCCTCAGCCACCTGGCGGACATCCCGCCCGGAGGACACGTCGAACGTGAAGTGGACTTCGAGACCGTCCTTGCCGTCGCGCAACGCGGACTTGATACCCTCGATGCGCTGGTGCGGTAGGTAGGTCGCGATTTCGCCGACGCGGCCGCCGTGCAGGGACGCAACCCCGTCGACGGCCAGGACCGCGTCGCGTACGCCCTCCGCAACCTCTCGGGTAACGGGGGTGTTCGCCATGGCTACTGGATCTGCTGGTTGATCGGCTGGTTCACGGCCTGGTAGTTGCCGTTCGCCTCGTCGTAGTTCTCACCGGCGTTCTCCTGCTCCGGCAGGTGCACATCGTGGACGGTGACGTCGACGCGGTCGACGATCAGGCCGGTCATGCGGGTGATGGCGACGGTGATGTTCTCACGGATCGCGTTTGCCAGCTCGTGGATGGCGACACCGTACTCAGCGATGATGGCAACAGCGACGGAGGCGTGGCCCTCCTCGACGGCGACGTTAACGCCCTGCTGGACGTTGGTCGACGAGGTCAGGGACTCACGCACGGCACCCCACATGCGGGCAGCGCCGCCACCGAGGTTGTGCACGCCGGACACCTCGCGGGCGGCGATGCCGGCGATCTTGCCCACAACGTTGTCGTCGATGACGGTGGAGCCGTGGTCGGTCTCCAGGTTCTCGTTGCGCGGACGCAGCTGCTCCGGCTCAACAGCGGTGGAGGAGGTTGCCGGGGTGTTCTCGGTCGCGTTCTTGTTGGTGTTGTTTGCGTTGTTGTCGGCCATGACGGTCCTTTCTAGCGGTGAGTTTGTACTACCGAGTGCGCCTATATAGATGACGCGCACGGTTCATTGAACAAGGGTACACAGGTTGTCGTCGTCAAGCGGGCTTGCGCTGGAAACTACCTTGTGTTTTAATACCCGGGTTGCCTTGACATGGGCCGGCGCGAGCTGGTCGGTGGCTCGGCAAACATGACACTTCCAACCGGAAGACCGGTGAAGGGCCATGGCAAATAAACAGCGGCAGTACGCGAGGGTCACGCACCCTTCCGAGTCTGACACCCGTGCATATTGCTTGACGACGACACCATGTCGCAGGCCAACGTGCACCGGCGGAAGCACTGAGCGTCGACGCGTTTTTTGCGCGGCTTTCACCTTCCGGATGTGTCATGGCAGTCAGAAACGACACTGGCGTTGAGCCAAGGGCCCAGCCCGGACAACGTTATAGAGAAACTAGAAGCTACAAACCCCACCGCTTCTCTCTCGTTTCACTTCGTTCAACGTCGAGCGAAGCGAGAGTTGAACGTGGGGATGCGAGGAAGAGGTAAGCGTGGCGGGACAGAAGATCCGCATCAGGCTGAAGGCCTACGACCACGAGGCGATCGACGCATCCGCGAAGAAGATTGTCGAGACGGTCACCCGCACGGGTGCCCGCGTCGTTGGCCCGGTGCCGTTGCCAACCCAGAAGAACGTGTACGCCGTGATTCGTTCTCCCCACAAGTACAAGGATTCTCGCGAGCACTTCGAGATGCGCACTCACAAGCGCCTCATCGACATTCTCGACCCGACGCCGAAGACGGTGGACGCGCTCATGCGCATCGACCTTCCGGCCAGCGTCGACGTGAACATCCAGTAGAGCAATCCCCAACGTAAGTAGTGGAGAACTAAGACATGTCTGACAACCAGATCAAGGGCATTCTGGGCAAGAAGCTCGGCATGACCCAGATCTTCGACGAGGAGAACCGTGTTATCCCGGTGACCGTCGTCGAGGCTGGGCCGTGCGTTGTCACCCAGATCCGCACCCCTGAGACTGATGGCTACTCCGCCATCCAGATCGCCTACGGCGACATCGATCCCCGTAAGGCAAACAAGCCGCAGGCTGGCCACTTCAAGAAGGCCGGCGTCAACCCGCGCCGTTTCGTCGCTGAGATCCGCATGGATGACACCTCGGCGTACGAGATCGGCCAGGAGTTCGACGCGACGATCTTCGAGGGCGACACCTTCGTCGACGTTGCCGGCACCACCAAGGGCCACGGCTACGCCGGCGCCATGAAGCGCCACGGCTTTGCAGGCCAGGGTGCCGCTCACGGTAACCAGGCCGCCCACCGCCGCGTGGGTTCCATCGGTGGCTGCGCGACCCCGGGTCGCGTGTTCAAGGGCACCCGCATGGCTGGCCGTATGGGCGGTAACCGCGTTACCACCCAGAACCTGAAGATCCAACGCATCGACGGCGACAACAACCTCATCCTGATCAAGGGCGCCATCCCGGGCGCGAAGGGTTCCGTTGTTACCGTCAAGACCGCAGTGAAGGGCGGTGCTCACGCATGACGAAGCTGACGCTTGACGTCCACACCGCAGACGGAGCCACCAAGGGCTCTGTTGACCTGCCGGCCGAGTACTTCGACCGCGAGGCTTCCGTGGCGCTCATGCACCAGGTTGTGAATGCACAGCTTGCTGCTGCTCGCCAGGGCACCCACGCAACGAAGACCCGCGGCATGGTTTCCGGCGGCGGCAAGAAACCGTTCCGCCAGAAGGGCACCGGTCGCGCCCGTCAGGGCTCGATCCGTGCGCCGCACTACACCGGTGGTGGCACCGTGCATGGTCCGCAGCCGCGTTCCTACGCACAGCGCACCCCGAAGAAGATGATCAAGGCTGCCCTCGCTGGCGCCTTGACCAACCGTGCACAGAACGAGCGCATCCACGTTGTGGAGGATCTCGTCCCGGGCCAGACCCCGTCGACGAAGTCCGCGCGCGCATTCATCGAGCGCCTCACTGACCGTCAGTCTGTTCTGCTCGTGATCGGCCGTGATGACCAGAATTCCCGTCTGTCCGCAAGGAACCTGCCGGGCGTCCGTGTCATTGAGCCGGCGCAGCTGAACGCGTACGACGTGCTCTACGCAGACGACGTCGTCTTCTCGGTCGAGGCACTCCACACCTTCATCAACCGCGGCAACGCGCTTGTCGCCGCTGCGGAGGAGGAGAAGTAAATGGCAAAGTTCGCTAACCCGCGCGACATCATCATCGCTCCGGTGCTCTCCGAGAAGAGCTACGGCCTGATGGAGCAGAACACGTACACCTTCTACGTGTCCCCGTCCGCGAACAAGACCCAGATCAAGATTGCCGTGGAAGAGATCTTCGGCGTCGACGTCGCTTCGGTGAACACCGTCAACCGCGAGGGCAAGCGCAAGCGCTCCCGCACCGGTTTCGGTAAGCGCAAGGACACCAAGCGCGCCTACGTCACTCTCCGCGAGGGCAGCGACTCCATCGACATCTTCGGCGGTGCGACCGCGTAAGCGGCTCGCTGAAGAGACGATAGAAAAGGAACCACTATGGCTATTCGTAAGTACAAGCCGACAACTCCGGGTCGCCGTGCCAGCTCCGTTTCCGCGTTCGACGAGATCACTCGCTCGACCCCGGAGAAGACGCTGCTGCGCCCGCTCCCGAAGAAGGGCGGCCGTAACTCTCACGGCCACATCACGACCCGTCACCGCGGCGGCGGCCACAAGCGTCGCTGGCGCGTCATCGACTTCCGCCGTTCCGACAAGGACGGCGTGCTGGCCAAGGTCGCTCACATCGAGTACGACCCGAACCGCACCGCGAACATCGCGCTGCTGCACTACTACGACGGCGAGAAGCGCTACATCATCGCCCCGAAGGGCCTGAAGCAGGGCACCGTCGTTGAGGCCGGCCCGAACGCGGACATCAAGGTTGGCAACAACCTGCCGCTGCGCAACATCCCGACCGGTACGACCATCCACGCTGTGGAGCTCAAGCCGGGCGCTGGTGCGAAGCTCGCCCGCTCCGCCGGCACGTCCATCCAGCTGCTGGGTAAGGAAGGCAACTACGCAGTGCTGCGTATGCCGTCTTCCGAAATCCGCCGCGTGGACATCCGCTGCCGCGCGACCGTCGGTGAGGTCGGCAACGCGGACCAGATCAACATCCGCTGGGGTAAGGCCGGCCGTATGCGCTGGAAGGGCTGGCGCCCGACCGTGCGTGGTGTGGTCATGAACCCGGTCGACCACCCGCACGGTGGTGGCGAGGGCAAGACCTCCGGTGGTCGTCACCCGGTCTCGCCGTGGGGCCAGAAGGAAGGCCGCACCCGCAACCCGAACCGCTATTCCAACAACATGATCGTGCGACGTCGTCGCTCGAAGAAGCGCTAAGAGGAGGTAAACAGACATGCCACGCAGCCTGAAGAAGGGCCCGTTCGTCGATGAGCACCTCCTCAACAAGGTGGATGCTCAGAACGAGGCCGGCACCAAGCAGGTCATTAAGACCTGGTCCCGCCGCTCGACCATTCTCCCCGATTTCATCGGCCACACCTTCGCCGTCCACGACGGCCGGAAGCACGTCCCGGTGTTTGTCGACGAGTCCATGGTCGGTCACAAGCTCGGCGAGTTTGCACCCACCAAGACCTTTAAGGGTCACGTCAAGGCAGAGAAGGGACGTCGATAAGCAATGGCTGACACAATCACCACTGCATCCGCGACTGCCAAGTTCGTTCGCGTCTCCCCGATGAAGGCCCGCCGCGTGCTTGCCCTCATCCGCAACAAGTCTGTTGCTGAGGCACTCGCCATCCTGAAGTACGCCCCGCAGGGTGCGTCGAAGGACGTTGCGAAGGTTGTTGCATCCGCAGCAGCGAACGCCGAGAACAACTTCGGCCTGGACCCGCGCACGCTCGTCATCTCCGAGTGCTACGCAAACGAGGGTCCGACCATGCGCCGCTACCAGCCGCGCGCACAGGGCCGTGCCTTCCAGATCCGGAAGCGCACCTCCCACATCACCGTTGTTGTCGAGTCCAAGGAAGGGGCCAACTAATGGGCCAGAAGATTCACCCGCACGGCCTGCGCCTGGGTATCACTTCCGACTGGAAGTCCCACTGGTACGCCGACAAGAACTACGCCGACTACGTCGCCGAGGACATCAAGATCCGTGAGTGGCTCGAGAAGAACGTCGAGCGCGCCGGCATCTCTGACATTGTCATCGAGCGCACCCGTGACCGCGTGCGTGTGGACATCCACACCGCTCGTCCGGGCATCGTTATCGGCCGTCGCGGCGCTGAGGCTGACCGCATCCGCCGTGAGCTGGAGAAGCTGACCGGCAAGATGGTTGCACTGAACATCCTCGAGGTGAAGAACGTCGACGCAGACGCCACCCTGGTTGCTCAGTCCATCGCCGAGCAGCTGGTCAACCGTGTCGCGTTCCGTCGCGCCATGCGTAAGGCTATCCAGTCGGCTATGCGTAACCCGCAGGTCAAGGGCATCAAGGTTATGACGTCCGGTCGCCTTGGCGGCGCCGAGATGTCCCGTGTCGAGCGCTACCACGAGGGTCGCGTTCCGCTGCACACGCTGCGCGCGGAGATCGACTACGGCACTGCAGAAGCACACACCACCTTCGGCGTCATCGGCGTCAAGGTGTGGATCTACAAGGGTGACGTCGTCGGTGGCGTCCGCGAGTCCGAGCTCAACGCACCGAGCAACGACCGTCGCGGGCGTGGCGACCGTCGCCCGCGCCGCGGCGGCCAGCGTCGCCGGGCGGCAGAGCAGAAGAAGGAGGGCTAATTCATGCTCATCCCTAAGCGCGTGAAGTACCGCCGCCAGCACCGCCCGAACCGTTCCGGCGTGTCCAAGGGTGGCAACAAGATCAACTTCGGCGACTACGGTTTGCAGGCTCTGGAGCCGGCGTACATCACCAACCGCCAGATCGAGTCCGCTCGTATCGCCATCAACCGCCACGTCAAGCGTGGTGGCAAGGTCTGGATCAACATCTTCCCGGATCGTCCGCTGACCCAGAAGCCGCTCGGCGTGCGTATGGGTTCCGGTAAGGGCCCGGTGGAGAAGTGGGTGGCCAACGTCAAGCCTGGCCGCATCCTGTTCGAAATGTCCTACCCCAACGAGGAAACTGCCATTGAGGCTCTGCGCCGCGCCGGTGCGAAGCTGCCGTGCAAGGTCCGCGTGATCAAGAAGGAGGACCAGTTCTAATGGCTAACGGTACCCCCGCATCCGAGTTCCGCGAGCTCAACGACGACGAGCTGAAGGCACGCCTCAGCGAGGCGAAGGAAGAGCTGTTCAACCTGCGCTTCCAGCTCGCGACCGGCCAGCTGACCAACAACCGCCGCATCTCCACCGTGAAGCGCGACATCGCTCGCATCTACACGGTGCTGCGCGAGCGCGAGCTTGGCCTGTCCGTCGTCCCCGAGTCCACGGGAGCTGAGGCATAACCATGAGTGAGGCAAACGTGACTGAGAACACCAAGGCTGTGCAGAAGCGCCGTCGTGGCTACGTCGTGTCCGACAAGATGGACAAGACGATCGTAGTCGAGGTTGAGGACCGCAAGTCCCACCCGCTGTACGGCAAGATCGTCCGTACAACGACCCGCGTGAAGGCACACGACGAGAACAACACCGCCGGCATCGGCGATCTCGTCCGCATCGAAGAGACGCGTCCGCTGTCCAAGGACAAGCACTTCCGTCTCGTTGAGATCATCGAGAAGGCTCGCTAAACGCAAGTCGCTTTTCGACGACATACCGCCCCGGACTGGTTTCCAGCCCGGGGCGGTTTTTGTTGTGGTTAAGACCACTACAAAATAGGGGTTCAGCTCAAGCGAGTGACCGCTATAGTCCAAAAGTATGACGAATAGTTTGCATCGCAGCGACGTGGTGGTTGTCGGCTTCGGCATGGTAGGCCATCGCTTCGCCGAAGAGCTCGCAGAGCGACGTCCTGACCTCGATATCACCATCATCAACCGGGAGACGGAGGATTACGCCTACGACCGCGTCCAGCTCTCCTCCTATGTCGGCAGCTGGAACCGCGAAGACCTCTACTTGGACCAGTTACCGGACAATGTGACCGTCACCCCGGGGCGCGTGGTGTCCATCAAGCCCGACGTCCAGGAGATCGTGCTGGAGGACGGCGCGGTCTACGCATACGGCGAACTGGTGTTGGCTACGGGTTCGCGCCCGTTTGTCCCGCGCCTGCCGGGCAACGACCTGGACCAAGTGCACGTGTACCGCACGCTGGATGACATGGACGGCATCCGCGAGGCGATCGAGCAGGCGAAGGAGCAGCACGGTGACGTCACCGCGGTGGTCGTCGGCGGCGGTCTCCTCGGTCTGGAGGCTGCAGGTGCAACCCAGGCGATGGGGGCGAAGACCCACGTTGTCGAGATGGCGCCGCGGCTGATGCCGTTGCAGGTTGACGACGCCGGCGGCGAGATGCTCTCGCAGGCGATCCGGGCGATGGGCGTTGACATTCACGTTGGTGCTGTGACCCGGGCGATTGAGTCGTCGTCAAGCAAAGCGGGCGCGGTCATGCTCGACATGGGCGACGAGGGCGAGCTGGAGACGGATCTGGTGATCTTCTCCGCCGGTGTTCGCCCGCGCGACTCTCTGGGCCCAGATGCTGGGCTGGAGCTGGGTGGCCGAGGCGGATTCCTGACGGACCGGCAGTGCCGCACGTCGATCGACCACATTTCCGCGATTGGCGAATGCGCGGCCGTGGACGGCAAGACGTACGGACTGGTCGCACCCGGCTACACCATGGCGGAGATAACGGCTGCGCGCCTAGCTGGCGAGCCGGTCGACGACTTCGAGGATCCGGACATGTCCACCAAGCTGAAGCTCATGGGCGTGGATGTGGCTTCGTTCGGCGACGCGTTCTCAGAGCTTGAGGGACGCAAAGAACTGCACATCCAGGACCCGGTGTCCGGTGTGTACAAGAAGCTGATCCTCGACTCCGAGGGAAAGCGACTGCTCGGCGGCATCCTCGTCGGTGAGGCGTCGAGCTACTCGCTGCTGCGCCCGATGGTCGGCAGCGAGTTGCCTGGTGATCCGGTGAGTCTCATCGCGCCTGAATCCGGCGCTGGCTCCTCGGCGATCGGCGCGAGCGACTTGCCGGATTCGACGCAGATCTGCTCCTGCAACAACGTGAGCAAGGGCCAGATACGCGACGCCATCGGTCAGGGCTGCCACTCGGTGGAGACCATCATGGGCGCCACCCGCGCGGGCACGTCCTGCGGCTCGTGCATCCCCATGCTGAAGGGCATCCTGGAAGGCGAGGGCATCGAGCAGTCGAAGGCAGTGTGCGAGCACTTCCCGCAGTCGCGCGCTGAGCTGTTCGAGATCGCGCAGTCCACCGGCATCACGGACTTCGACGAGTTCATCGCGCGCTTCGGAGAAGGCCGCGGCTGCGAGGTGTGCAAGCCGACGTTTTCCAACATCGTCGCCTCGATGCACACGGAACAGCACGTGCTCGAGGGCCGCAACGCTGGTCTTCAGGACACGAACGACCGCATGCTGGGCAACATGCAGAAAAACGGCACCTACTCTGTCATTCCGCGCCAGCCCGCCGGCAATGTCACCGCGGAGCAGCTGGTCGAAATTGGCCGCATCGCAGAGGACTTCGATCTTTACCTCAAGGTCACGGGTGCGCAGCGTATCGCGATGTTCGGTGCGCGCGCTGAAGACCTGCCGGAGATTTGGCGTCGCCTGATCGCTGTCGGCATGGAGTCCGGCCAGGCCTACGGCAAGTCGCTGCGCGCTGTGAAGTCGTGCGTTGGCACCGACTGGTGCCGCTACGGCCAGCAGGATTCGGTGGCGATGGCGGTGCGCCTCGAGCTGCGCTACCGCGGTCTGCGCAGCCCGCACAAAATCAAGATGGGTGTCTCGGGTTGCGCTCGCGAGTGTGCGGAAGCCCGCGGCAAGGACGTCGGCGTGATTGCAACCGAGACCGGCTGGAACCTCTACGTCGGCGGTAACGGCGGCGCGACGCCGCGCCAGGCTGAGCTGCTGGCGAAGGACCTTGACGACGAAACCCTGCTGCGCTACATCGACCGCTACCTGTCGTTCTACATCCGCACCGCTGATCGCCTCCAGCGCACCGCTGCATGGCAGGCGGAGATCGAAGGCGGGTTGGACCACGTGCGTGATGTCGTGGTGGACGACTCTCTGGGTATCGTCGACGATTTGGAGCAGTTCATGAAGCACCATGTGACGAACTACTCCGACGAGTGGAAGGATGTGCTCGAGGATCCGGAGAAGCTGAAGCGCTTCGTCAGCTTCGTCAACGCCCCCGACACGCCGGACCCGACCGTACAGTTCGAGGAGCACCCACAGGGCGGCCGAAAGGTTCCGCTCATGACGCCGGTCGTGGGCGCCCGGTAACGAGCCCCGTAGCGAAAAAGGAGACAAAAGATGTCTATTACCGTGTGCAAGCTCTCGGACCTCACCGAGGGCGTCGGCGTAGCCGCGTTGCTGTCCGAAAACCGCCAGGCTGCCATCTTCCGGGTGGATACCAACGACGGCGAGCAGGTGTTTGCAGTGGACAACGTTGACCCGTACACCGGCGCAGGTGTGTTGTCCCGCGGCATTGTGGGGGATGTCGAGGGACGCCCCACGATTGCATCGCCGCTACTGAAGCAGAAGTTCTACTTGGATTCGGGCGAGTCGTTGCAGGGCGATAGCGTGTCGATTCGCACCTACCCGGTGACAATCGCGGAGTCAGGCGACATTACGCTCGAGGACTGACAGCGCAGCTTTTCTCGCGGGGTTCTGCAGGCGTACGATTTTTCCCATGTGTGGAATCGTGGGATACGTAGGCGCCGGAGCTGCCGAGCGCGACGCGAAAAATGTGATTGTCGAGGGGCTTCGACGCCTGGAGTACCGCGGGTATGACTCCGCCGGTGTGGCGGTCGTCGACGACGGCGCCGTGCAGTGCCGCAAGAAGGCCGGCAAAGTGGCGGACCTGGAGGCCGAGATTGCCAACAACCCGTTGTCGGCTTCCAACCTGGGCATCGGGCACACCCGGTGGGCGACGCACGGGGGCCCGACGGACGCCAACGCGCACCCGCATGTCGTCGGCAATGGGCGCCTGGCGGTGGTGCACAACGGCATCATCGAAAACTTCGCTCATCTCAAGGCGGAGCTCGTCGATAAGGGCTACGAGTTCAAGTCCGAGACCGACACCGAGGTTGCTGGCACGCTGCTGTTGGACATCTACGATACTGAGGCTGACGGCGACCTCACTCGCGCGATGCAGTTGACCGCGAACCGCCTCGAGGGTGCGTTCACGCTGCTGGCTATCCACGCGGACCACCCGGACCGCATCGTCGCCGCGCGTTGGAACTCCCCGCTGGTCATCGGCGTGGGGGAGGGCGAGAACTTCCTCAGCTCCGACGTCGCAGGCTTCATCGAATTCACCCGCGACGCGGTTGAGATGGACAACGGCCAGATTGTCACTCTGACCGCAGACGGCTACGACGTCATCGATTTTGACGGCACCCCGGCTGAGGCGAAGCCGTTCACCGTCGAGTGGGATGTCACCGCCGCGGAGAAGGGCGGCTACAACTCGTTTATGGAAAAGGAGATCCACGACCAGCCGTCCGCCGTGCGCGACACCCTGTACGGGCGTTTCGACGAAAACGGCAAGCTGGTACTCGACGAGCTGCGTATCGACGAATCCACGTTGCGCTCCATCAACAAAATCATCATCGTCGCCTGCGGCACCGCCTCGTACGCGGGCCAGGTGGCGCGCTACGCCATCGAGCACTGGTGCCGTATCCCGACGGAAGTCGAGCTCGCGCACGAGTTCCGCTACCGCGACCCGATTGTCAACGAGCAAACCCTGGTCGTCGCCGTGTCGCAGTCCGGCGAGACGATGGACACGCTCATGGCGGTGCGTCACGCGCGCGAGCAGGGCGCGAAGGTTGTTGCGATCTGCAACACCGTCGGCTCTTCGATTCCGCGCGAGGCTGACGCGTCGCTGTACACCTACGCCGGCCCGGAGATCGCGGTGGCGTCGACGAAGGCGTTCATCTCCCAGATCGTCGCTGCCTACTTGCTCGCGCTGTACCTGGCACAGGTGCGTGGCAACAAGTACGCCGACGAGATCCGCCAGATCATCACCGAGCTCGAGGCGATGCCGGACAAGATCCAGCGCGTGCTGGACAACGAAGGCCAGGTCAAGCAGCTCGGCCAGGACATGGCGGACGCGAAGTCCGTGCTCTTCCTCGGCCGCCACGTCGGTTTCCCGGTCGCGCTCGAGGGCGCGCTGAAGCTCAAGGAGGTTGCGTACCTGCACTCCGAGGGCTTCGCCGCCGGCGAGTTGAAGCACGGCCCGATCGCGCTCGTGGAGGAGGGCCAGCCGGTGTTTGTGATCGTGCCGTCGAAGAAGTCGCGCAACAACCTGCACGCCAAGGTCGTCTCGAACATTCAGGAGGTGCGCGCCCGCGGTGCGGTGACCATCGTGATCGCGGAAGACGGTGACGAGGATGTGGAGCAGTTTGCCAACCACGTCATTCGCATCCCGGAGTCCCCGGGCTTGTTGCAGCCGCTCTTGGCGACGATCCCTCTGCAGATCTTCGCCTGCGCCGTCGCTGAGGCCCGCGGTTTGAACGTGGACCAGCCGCGCAACCTGGCCAAGTCCGTCACGGTGGAGTAGTCAATGGTCTAGCTTCGCCTCGAGCGGAGCTAGACCATCACCGTTGCGCTGATGCATTTCGCCAGGTGATATTGGAAACGATTAGCAGTAAGGAGCGGTTCGTCTAGGACGGCACGCTCGTTGCTAGACGATTCGTCGTGGGCGCGAGTCGTCTACCCCAGCTCGTGCAAGTACGGCGTGTCCGCACCCGTGCGCGAGACGGTGATCGCCGCGGCGCGGGCGGCGAAGTCGAGGATGTCGTGCCATTCGTCCTCGCCGAGTGCAAGCAGCCCCCCGGTCGAGGCCACGCGTGTCGAATTGGTGCACTAGCGCGGCCATTACGGTGTCGCCGGCGCCGATTGTGTCCGCGACGTCGACGGCTGGTGCGGCGACTTCAACGGTGCCGAAGGGGGCGCGCACCTGAATGCCGTTGCCGCCCATGGTGGTGACAACGACGGGGACGTGTGAGGTGTCGCCAAGAAGGTCGACCTCCTCGTCCGACAGTTTCAGCACCGTCACTGATTCCATCAGCCCCCGTAGAAACAGCCTGTGTTTCTCCGACATGAATGCGGGGCGCAGGTTCGGGTCCAAGCAGACAATTGCGCCGTTGTCTGCGCTTTGGCGGGCCGCCTCCGCATAGTGTAGGTGATGGTCTAGCACCTGCACCGGCGGTGCTAGACGATCAGGCTGTTGCGCTCGCGTTTCCGCAGGTGATGATGGAAATGATTGTCAGTAGAGGCGGGATCGTCTAGTGCTGTGCTTCAGCTGCTAGACGATTCGCACCTGCGGCGGTCTATACTCCGTCGGCGAGGCGGTAGAGCCGGTGGAAGTGGTGCACCGGGCCGTGGCCCTGTCCCACTTCGAGCTCGTCGGCGTGCGCAATAGCCTCGTGTAACCAGTCGGACGCCCACTCGACGGCGGCAATGTCACTGTCGGTCACCAGGCGCGTGGCTAGTGCAGAGGAGAGGGAGCAGCCGGTGCCGTGGGTGTTTTTCGTCGATACGCGAGGCACTTCGGCGGTATGCACGTCGCCTGCGGGGGTGACAAGCGCGTTGGAAGCGTGCTCGCCGGTGAGGTGACCACCCTTGACCAGCACGGCGACATTCGCACTCGCTGCGTAGCGACGCCCCTGCTCAAGCGCCTCCTCGAACGTGGCGGCGGGGTTTTCGCCGGTGAGCACCGCAAGTTCCGGAATGTTCGGGGTGACCACGGTGGCGTGGTCGCGGATGAGTCCGCGAAGCGCCTCCTCGGCGTCCTCGGTGAGCAGGCGGTCGCCGGAGGTCGCCACCATCACCGGGTCCACCACGACGACGGGCACGTCGTGGGAGGAGAGGAAGTCGGAAACCGTGGTGGTGGTATCCACGTCGCCGAGCATGCCGATTTTCACGGCGTCGACGGTGACGTCGTCGAATACCGCGTCTAGCTGCGCGCGCAGAAACGATTGTGGAGGGGTGTGGATTTCGCGCACACCCTGGGTGTTCTGGGCGACGAGGGCGGTGACCACGCACATGCCGAAGCCGCCGGCCGCCGCGATGGACTTCAAATCCGCTTGAATACCGGCGCCGCCTGTGGGGTCGGTGCCGGCGATGGACAGGACTCTCGGGATACGTGCCATGGGCCCGACGCTACCCGGAAGTTAGCCAGCGGCGACGGCGATGCGTTCGGCGAAGCGGGAGTAATCCTCGCGGATGGCCAACAGCGGTTCGACCACGGTTGTCTCGGAGGCGGAGGCAACTTCCTTCTGGATCGCCGACCGGGTCCGGCGCTTCACCCCGGAACCTAGCGCGCCGCCGAACACCGCGGTGATGAGTCCGATAAGGATGCCGATGAGCAGTCCGGCCATGATGAGCAACGTCGGTAGCGGCCAGCCCTCCACGTCCGGCACGAGATCGGTCCCGAGGACTGGGGTGAGCACGCCCGGCACGAACGCGACGAGCAGGTACCACAGCACGCCGATAAGCGCCGCGAGCAGGGCGAACCATTGGAACACGGTGAGGATCGACCAGCCCTTCGACGGTTCTGCAGGCAGTTTCGCCCGAGCCACGGCGCGGTCGAGCTCGGCGGGTAGGGCGGCGGAGATCTTCTCCGAACGGTCGGCAACGGCTGCGGACCACTCGTGGGGCAGGCCCTCGCCGACGGCAGCTGCGTAGTTGCGCACACCGGTGTTCGCCACGGCCTTCGATGCGGCGTCGAGTTCCGGCATGGAGGTGCGGTGCACACCGAGTTCGTCGGCTTCTTCGCGTAGGCCCAGCCGGCGCAGCGGGTCGGGCTTGAAGCGGGTGATCCAGGAGGTCAACAGCCACCCAGTGCGCTGGCGCAGCCGCTTGCGGTAGGCCGCGGCGGTGATCTCGGCGATCCGGTCGGCGCCGGCGGCTTTGGTCAGCGCGGCGTCGAGGTCGCGCTTGGCGTGCTTGTCCACGCCGCCCCCACCCTTGGCGCCGGTGTAGCGCTCGGTGACGGAGACGATGTCCGCCTCGATACGGGCGGTCTGCGCGTTGTGCGCCTTGGCGACACGCGCGATGGCGCCGCGCAGGTCGTCGATACCCGCCCCAGTGAGGGTGGAGGTGGCGACGACTTGGACGTTGGTGAGGCCGTCGTCGCGAAGCAAGCCCGCGTAGGAGTCGGCGACGGTGTCGATGTCGCGCTCCGCCAACAGGTCCGACTTGTTCAGCACCGCGAGCGTGACCGCGGAATGGTTCGCGTGCGGGCGGATGAACTGGTCGTGGATGACGCTGTCGGCGTACTTCTCCGGGTCGGACACCCACACAAGCACGTCCACCTGGCCGGCGAGGCGTTCCGCGACCGCGCGGTTCGACGCCTCGACTGAGTCGAAGTCGGGCAGGTCCAGCAGGATCAGCGGGCCGGCGTTCTTCGCGAACTCGCCTTGGCGTTCCCGGCGGTCTTCCACACCGAGCCAATCGAGCAGCTCCTCGGATCCATCCGGGTGCCAGATCGCCGCCAGGGGAGAGGACGTCGTCGGGCGGCGCGCGGCGGCTTTGCCCAGGTCCTCGCCGACAACCGCGTTGAACAGCGAGGTTTTGCCAGAGCCGGTCGCGCCGAAAAAGCCCACGACGGTGTGCTCGGCGGACAGGGCGCGGCGTTCGGCCCCCGCAGTGGCCACGCGTTCGAGGCGTTCGCGGTGCTCGTCGGTCAGGTAGGGCTCCCCAATGCGCGCGGCGTCCTCCAGCGCATCGAGGCGCTCGTTCAGGTTGGGCTTCTTCCTAAACATTGTCTGGCCCCTTCCCGAACGTGCCGCGCAGCTGGTCGAACAGGCCGCGCAGGGTGCCGTTGTTGAAGCTCTCTTCGGTGCTGGTGTCGTCGATACGCGTGGGCGCTTGCTTATCGACGACCCCCAGCAGCTTCGCATCCACCGCACGGCGTGCCTCGTCGGATGCCTCGCGGATCTGCTCCGCACTGGCGCCGTCAAGCAGCGGATCGGTGAACACGTGGTAGCGGTCACGCTCCGCGGCGAACAGCTCGCCGAGGCGCTCATTCAAGTCGGCGCGGGCGTCGGCGACCATGCGGCGCACGGTGTCCTCACCGAAAATGGTCTCCAACAACTTCTGGCCGAGGACGGCGGAGCCGCCGGCGATGGCGACCTCGCCGCCGGTCAGGCCCGCGGTGGAGGCGAACACCGTGAGCATGAGCGCGACGGTGACCACGTTGAGGCCAAACGACATGATGCGGGCGCGCTGTCGCTTGTCGCCGGCAGTGCCTTGGATGCGATCGACCAGCGCAGCCTGCCAGTCTCGAACGAGTTTCGCGGCCTGCTCGGAGATGTCGGCGCTGGCGCGCGCGAGCGCGGGGTCGGCGCCGCCACGCAACTCCGGGGCGACGGCGCCCGTGTGCGACCAGGCGCGCGCCGCGGCAGTTTCGGCGGCGTCCACGATCACCGCGTGTAGGCCGGACTCGATCTCGGTTTCCACCTCACGCAGCGGTGCGGGCTGACCGGTGAAAAAGCTGCCCACCTTGTCCACGGCGCTGGAGAACCAGCGTTCGAAACCGCGGAACACATCCGAGGTGCCGATGACGTCCTGCCACCGGTCCATCACCTCGGAGCGCAGCAGCTGCCCGTCGGAGGTGGCGTCGATGACCTGCCGGTTGGCGGCGGTGTAGAACTCGTGGATTGATTCGTCGAGTTGGTTGGCAAACGCTTCCTGGCGCTCACGCCTGACGACGAGCGCGTCCACCCGCGACAACGCAGACTGCACCGCCCCTGCGACGGTTTTGCCGGCGACGTCGCGGCGGGCGACGGTGTCGTCGGCAAGCGTGGTCAGGTAGTCGCGCAGGGGAGCGACGAGCTCGTCGCCAAGGAATTCGCTTGTGTTTTCGCCGCCGAGATCCGCGACGAATGGCACGGTGAACACGGTGGCGTCGGTGAGGCCAGCGTCGTTCATCATGCGGCGCAGGTCGTCCGGCACAGTTTCCGCAGCCTTCTCGTCGAGGCGGTTGAGTACGACCACAACCTCGATGCCGCGTCCGGCAGCGTCGTTGAGGAAGTTCCAGACCAGCTGGTCGGCGTAACGCGCAGGGGTGGTGACGAAGATCCACAGATCCGCAGCGGCCAGTAGCTGGGACGCTAGGGCGCGGTTCTGGTCGTCGATGGAGTCGAAATCGGGGGCGTCGAGAAGCGCAAGCCCCTCAGGGACGCTTTGCGTATCGACGACACGCAGCGTCGTCGACTGCTCGTTGCCCGCCCCGTGGGAGCGTGTCAATCCAGGCAGGACGTGGGGTGAGTTAAACCATTCGGTGTCGGCCGGGTTGGCTACGAGCACCGGCTGGCGTGTGGTGGGGCGGATCACGCCCGGGTTGGAGACCCGCTCGCGCAAAAGCGCGTTGACGAGCGTGGACTTGCCGGAGCCGGTGGAGCCGCCGATCACGGCGAGCAGCGGCGCGTCAAGATTTGCCAGACGCGGCAGGACGTAGTCGTCCAACTGGTTGACAATCGCGCGGGCATCCGGCGCGACGTCTACAGGCAAAGAAGTGTCCGCGACAAAGTCGCGGACACTGCGGACTGCTTGAAGGACATCGGGTGCTTGGGTATTCACCCGTCTCATTTTGGCAGAAACAGTCTCTGCCGGGGTGATTAATCCTTGTAGCTGGTCTTAGTGCGGTTGAGCCAGCCGTAAATGCCGCCCATGATGAAACCGCCGCCGACAAAGTTACCCAGCCAAACGATCACCCAGTTGCGGATGACGTTCCAGTTGGTGAAGCCCTCGATGTGCTCCGGGCCGATGGAGAAGCCGCCCAGGGCGGTCAGGATGAAGTTAGCGATCGAGTGCTCGTAGCTCATAGTTGCGAACGAAGGAATGACAATGATGACGCCCCAGAGCTTGGCGCTGTAGTCCTGGCCCGCCTGGGTGGACAGCATGAAGGCGATGTTCACGACCATGTTGGCCAGAATGGCCTCGACGAACAGGGTCGAGCTCGGCTTCGCCAACTTGGCGACAAGCAACGTGTGCAAGAACCCGTCCACGTCCACAGCCTGGCCCATCGTGGTGCGGGAAATCAGCCACGAGATGACGATGGCACCGATGAAGTTGAAGATGGTGACGTATAGGACAAGCAGGAACCCCGTCCACGGGCTCACCTTCTTGTGGATGGCGCCGTACGTCATGAACATCATGTTGCCGGTGGCTAGCTCACCTTGGAGCACGATAATGATGTAGAGGGTTGAGGCGAAGATCGCGGCGAACGCGTACCTTCCCCAGCCGGGTGCGTACCCTTCCAGCAACTCTGCGGTCGCCAGAGCGAAGGCGGTCATGATGCCGAGGTAAACACCGGCCATGATGGCACGGATCGCGATGCGAGCTGGCTCTTTGGCAAAGAGCTCGGTCTTATTCAGGATGGCCCTTGGGGCGGCTTCGTAAAAACTCACGAGACTCAATGTACAAGAGGTAATACCTTAGGGCGAAATATAGACAAGTTTTGTACAGCCCTTTGACCTGCACTTTTAATTTCTATAGCGCGAAGTGTGTCCATTTTCACAGGGTTAAAGCTGCAGCGCAGCGCAGATTTGGTGAAAGCTCGAGCTCCGTGATTGAATACTCCAGTTGTCTACTGCTGGTCGGGCGCGACACGCGTTTCCGAGTGGAGTGTCCGAGACCCTTCGACCGTCAACGGTTCGTCGATAAGCAATAGGCACAGTGAACATTGACCACGTGCGTACAGGACGGAAATCTGGCGCACATTGAACCAGGTCAGGAGACCAACTGTGATTCAGCAAGAATCGCGTCTGAAGGTCGCCGACAACACGGGTGCACGCGAAATTCAGTGCATCCGCGTCCTCGGTGGCTCCGTTCGACGCTTCGCCGGCATCGGCGACACGATCGTCGCCTCCGTGAAGGAAGCCACCCCGGGTGGCAACGTCAAGGAGGGCGAGGTCGTCAAGGCTGTCATCGTCCGTGCGAAGAAGGAGACCCGTCGCCCGGACGGCTCCTACATCTCGTTCGGCGAGAACGCTGCCGTGATCATCAAGAACGACACCGAGCCGCGCGGCACCCGCATCTTTGGCCCGGTCGCTCGTGAGCTGCGCGACAAGCGCTTCATGAAGATTGTGTCTCTCGCACCGGAGGTGATCTAAGTATGAAGATCAAGAAGGGCGATATGGTGCAGGTCATCGCCGGCAAGGACAAGGGCGCTCAGGGTCGCGTCATCGAGGCGTACCCGCAGCGTGACAAGGTCCTCGTCGAGGGTGTTAACCGCATCAAGAAGCACGTCGCAAACTCCTACAACGAGCGCGGCGCAGAGTCCGGCGGCATTGTCAGCCAGGAAGCTCCGATCCACGTGTCCAACGTGATGATCCTGGACTCCGACGGCAAGCCGACCCGCGTCGGCTACCGCTTCGACGAGAACGGCAAGAAGGTCCGCGTGGCCAAGTCGAACGGGAAGGACATCTAATGACTGAGAGCATTCAGAACTACACCCCCCGCCTGAAGACCCGTTACCAGGACGAGATCCGCACCAAGCTCAACGACCAGTTCTCCTACGAGAACGTCATGCAGATCCCGGGCCTGACCAAAATCGTCGTCAACATGGGTGTGGGCGACGCTGCCCGCGACTCCAAGGTGATCAACGGCGCGCTCGAGGACCTGACCGCGATCACCGGCCAGAAGCCGCAGCTGCGTCGCGCGAAGAAGTCCATCGCGAACTTCAAGCTCCGCGAAGGCATGCCGATCGGCGCGAAGGTGACCCTGCGCGGCGACCGCATGTGGGAGTTCCTGGATCGTCTGCTGACCGTGGCGCTGCCGCGTATTCGCGACTTCCGCGGTCTGAACGACAAGCAGTTCGACGGCAACGGTAACTACACCTTCGGCCTGTCCGAGCAGACCATGTTCTACGAGATTGACATCGACAAGATCGATCGCGTGCGCGGCATGGACATCACGCTCGTGACCACCGCCACGAACGACGACGAGGGTCGCGCTCTGCTGACGCACCTCGGCTTCCCGTTCGCGGACAAGGACGGCAAGATGAAGCGCGCTTAAGCTTCGGCTTGCGTTCAGGCGCCCCTGGTTCTTCTTGAACCGGGGGCGCTTTCGTTTGTCGAATACCGCAAGACAGCGGTAAGGGGGCTGGTTAGGCGCCGGAATAGACGCTGAAACGCTCCGCGGTGATATCGCCGATGAGCACGGTGTTCGTCTCCCGCGCGAGTTGCACCGCCATGGAGGTCACGTCCTTTGTCGTAGCCACCGCGGTAAACCCGGCGGCCGCCGCGGCGCGCATCACTTCAAAGGTCACGCGAGTGTCCAGGGTGAGGGTGCGGTTGGCGGGAAGGGTGTCGTCGATAAGCAATCGCCCGGAGATTTTCTGTACCGCGTTGACGGGGTTGATGTCTTGGCGCGCGATATCGCCGGCGACAGCGGTGATCAGGTCGCGGGAGCGATGCTTAGCGACGACCCCCGGCACCGCAAACACCTCATCCGGGTCAATTGGCGCGAACTCGACACGCACGTTGAGCCGCACGGCGAGTTCACGCACCCGCTGTTCGGCGGAGATCCCGCAGGCCTGCGCGGGGATCGGGTCGATGAACTGCGGGGCGGTGGTGGGGCGCGCGAGATCGATGTCGAGTAGGTTGTAGGTGTTCTCTCCGCCGACCGCGCCTTCGCAGTAACGGGCGGTGACGACGTCGTTTGCGCCTCCGATAAGCCCCTGCGTGAGTAGCACGCCGTGGGCGAGTTCGATGTCGTGGCCCGGGGTGCGCAACAAGTGGGCGATCTCACGTCCGCCGGCGCGGATCTCTAGTGGCTCTTCGGCCTCCACCTGTCCCGCGCGGGTGTCGCGGGTGCCGTCGGCGGCAATCTTGGTTACAGCGAAGCTGCGCTTGGTCCGGCTCATTGCAACGATGCTAGCGCTTGCCGACGATATCCAAACCCGCAGCCTGCTTACCTGTGACGATAGTGGTTATCCACAGGGGGCAAAACCGAAATTCCACAAGTTTGATGGGTCGTGTCGTGGCGGTTGGTTATAACTACAGGCACACATCCGAAAACATATTGGGGAAGGGGTGGGTGCGTCCGATGCGTACCGAAGACAAGATCAAACAACGAGTGCAGAAACTGCTCAACCAGGCCGCCGACAGGGAGGGCACGCCGGAAGGCGACGCATTCTACGCCCGGGCCTTCGAGCTCATGGCGCAGTACGGCTACGACGAACGCGATTTAGGTAACCCGGATGCTGGGGACGCCCTGGGCAAACGTGAGTACGACTTCCGCGGGGCGTACACCGACATGCAGGCGACGTTGCTGCATGCCATCTCCGGGGCCTTGCACTGCACCGGGTTCACGCAGCGGGTGTACAACTCCACGCGGGTCAAAGACGCCGTTATCTTCGGCCTCGAGCGGCACCTGGATCGCGTCGACTTGCTTTACGCGCTGCTGCTGCCGGTGATGCTCGCTGAATCCCAAAAGATCCGCGCGACGAGTTTCGCCGAGTCCACGGTGGTGATGCGCCGATCATTCATGGAGGGGTTCGCGTCCAGCATCGCGGCACGTCTGACCAAAGCCGAAAACAATGCTGGGCAGGAAGACGGCGAATACGCGCTCGTGCTTATCGACGACGCCGCCAAGGCCGAGCAAGCCCGCGCCAAGTTCGTCGAGGAACAGGGCTATATTCTCTCCCCGCACGCAACGAACCGGTCCTTCGACCCGGATGCGTACTTAAGCGGGCACGCGGCGGGGGAGAACTCGGACCTGGGGCAAACGCGGGTGCAGGCGAGACCGGCGCTGCCGTTCTGACGGGGCGAGGGGTCGTCGATAAGCAATTTGGCGCTGGGGGATTGAGCAGGTAGGTTATTCGGTCGGACTTGTGCGCCGAGTGTTCGGCGTGCTCAAGCCGAGAAGTACATCTGAACATCCAACTTTGTTGCAGGCCCCCCGCCAAGATGCGGACCGCGTGCAAGGGAGGCGGCGAGCGGCCCACGCTATTGAGCATGGGCAGCGTGAGTAGCCCCCGAGAGACCACGCGGAAAACGCGACCGAAAACGCTCCGGAGTTATTCCGAGCGTCGCAGGTCACCCGGTGGAAGGGGAACCGTAACGAGAAAGGGAACGGTCACCACCATGACCATGACTGATCCGATCGCGGACATGCTGTCGCGCGTGCGCAACGCAACAACTGCGCAGCACGACGTCGTGTCTATGCCTTCGTCCAAGATCAAGGCGGCTATCGCTGAGATCTTGAAGCAGGAAGGCTACATCGAAGACTACAAAGTTGAGGACGAGAAGGTCGGCAAGTCGCTGACGCTCAACCTCAAGTACGGCCCGACCCGCGAGTCTTCCATCGCTGGTCTGCGCCGCGTGTCCAAGCCGGGCCTGCGCGTGTACGCCAAGTCCAACGACCTGCCTCAGGTGCTCGGTGGCCTGGGCGTGGCAATCATCTCCACGTCCTACGGCCTGCTCACCGACCGCCAGGCTCAAGAGAAGGGTGTAGGCGGGGAAGTCCTCGCTTACGTCTGGTAAAGGGAGGTTGAAAGACTTATGTCGCGTGTAGGTAACGCACCCATCGCTATCCCGAACAACGTTGAGGTCAAGATCGACGGCCAGCACGTTGAGGTCAAGGGCCCGAAGGGTACCAAGGACCTGAACATGCCGGAGCCGATCACGGCTTCCGTTGAGGAGAACGAAGTCGTGGTGTCCCGTCCGGACGACCACCGAGAGAACCGCTCGCTGCACGGCCTGACCCGCTCGCTGATCAACAACCTCGTGATCGGCGTGACCGAGGGCTACAAGATCAACATGGAGATCTTCGGCGTCGGCTACCGCGTGCAGCAGAAGGGCAAGGACCTCGAGTTCGCCCTCGGCTACTCGCACCCGATCCTGATCGAGGCGCCGGAAGGCGTCACGTTCTCCGTCGACGGCAACACCAAGTTCGCCATCGAAGGCACTGACAAGCAGCAGGTTGGCCAGATTGCGGCAAACATCCGCCGTCTGCGTAAGGATGACCCGTACAAGGGTAAGGGCATCCGTTACGCCGGCGAGCAGGTCCGCCGCAAGGTCGGAAAGACGGGTAAGTAATCATGAGCAATTCTGCAGAGAACACCAAGCGCACCCCGGTGGGCAAGGACATCTCGTCCCGCCGCCGCGAGGCCCGCGCACGTCGCCACAACCGCATCCGCAAGACCCTGCGCGGCACCCCGGAGACCCCGCGTCTCGTTGTGCACCGCTCGTCTCGCCACATCCACGTCCAGGTCATCGACGACCTCGCAGGCCACACCCTGGTTTCCGCGTCGTCCATCGAGCCGGACGTGCGCAACCTGGAGGGCGACAAGAAGGACAAGGCCGCAAAGGTTGGCCAGCTCGTTGCTGAGCGCGCCAAGGCAGCAGGCATCGAGGAGATCGTCTTCGACCGTGGCGGCTACAAGTACCACGGCCGCGTCGCGGCCCTGGCGGACGCTGCTCGTGAAGGTGGTCTGAAGTTCTAATGATCACGGCAAACATCACCATCAACGGAAGGATCGCGTAATGGCCGAACGTGAACGGCGTGACGGCGGGCGCTCCGCCGACAACCAGAACAACAACGACCGCGGTAACCGCGGCGGCCGTGGCCGTCGCGACGACCGTCGCAACCAGAACGACGAGCGCGATAAGTACATCGAGCGCGTCATCACCATCAACCGTGTTGCCAAGACCGTCAAGGGCGGCCGCAACATGTCCTTCACCGCACTCGTCGTCGTCGGCGACGGTGAGGGCATGGTCGGCGTCGGCTACGGCAAGGCGAAGGAAGTCCCGGCCGCAATCCAGAAAGGTGCCGAAGAGGCTCGCAAGAACTTCTTCCGCGTCCCGATGATCGGCGGCACCATTCCGCACCCGGTCCAGGCCGAAGAGGCTGCCGGCATCGTCATGCTCCGCCCGGCTGCTCCGGGTACCGGTGTTATCGCCGGTGGCGCAGTCCGCCCGGTGCTCGAGGCCGCTGGTATCCAGGACATCCTGGCGAAGTCCCTCGGCTCCGACAACGCCCTCAACGTGGTTCAGGCCACCGTTGCAGGCCTCAAGCAGCTCGTGCGCCCCGAAGAGGTCGCTGCGAAGCGCGGCAAGGCCGTCGAGGACGTTGCTCCGGCACGTATGCTGCGCGCACGCGCAGGACAGGAGGCCTAAGCACAATGGCACTGAAGATTACGTTGCACCACGGCAAGGTCGGCGAGAAGCCGGCGACCCGCAAGAACCTCGAGGCTCTCGGTCTGCGCAAGATCGGCCAGTCTGTGGTCAAGCAGGACAACGCCGCTACCCGCGGCCAGATCCTCAAGGTGCGCCACCTCGTCACCGTTGAAGAAGTTGCAGGGGAGTAGATACAACATGGCTGACATCATCAAGCTCCATGATCTGCGCCCGGCACAGGGCGCCAACAAGGCCAAGACCCGCGTCGGCCGCGGTGAGGCTTCCAAGGGCAAGACCGCCGGCCGCGGTACGAAGGGCACCAAGGCTCGCAAGCAGGTTTCCGCTGCTTTCGAGGGTGGCCAGATGCCGCTGCACATGCGTCTGCCGAAGCTCAAGGGCTTCAAGAACCCGAACCGCGTTGAGTACCAGGTGGTCAACGTCGCGGACCTCGCGGAGGCATTCCCGCAGGGCGGCGACATCACCGTTGCCGACATCGCCGCTAAGGGCCTTGTGCGCCCGAAGCAGCCGGTGAAGGTTCTCGGCGAGGGCGACATCACCGTTGCTCTCAACGTCACCGCGAACAAGTTCTCCAAGTCCGCCGCTGAGAAGCTCGAGGCCGCTGGCGGTTCCGCCAAGGCTGAGGAGTTCTCCAAGCGCGCGAAGAACGAGGAGACCCCGGAGGCGTAAGCGCTTTCGCTAATCGACGAAACCCCCGTACCAGACTTTCGAGTCCGGTGCGGGGGTTTTCGTCGTTAAGCAATGCCCAAACGCACCTTGAATATCAACTTTTTAAGCCCGGCTGGTAGGGTAGTGGGGTCAAACACGGCGACGGCCCGTTTTGTGTGCCCTCATGCACGAGTCGACGCTGCACTGTCCACTACCTTTCGCCCGCTGCGGGGTGGAAGCCAGGAGGCTATGTGTCCGCAATTGCTCAGGCGTTCAAGGATCCTGACCTTCGCAAGAAGATCCTGATCACTCTTGCGCTGATGTTCCTCTACCGCGTAGGTGCGCAGATTCCCTCCCCGGGTGTTGATTACGCGTTGATCAACCAGCGACTCGAGGAGGTGGCCCAGGGCGACAGCGCGACGATGTTCTCCATCATCGGCCTGTTCTCCGGCGGCGCGCTTCTGCAGCTGTCCATCTTCGCGATCGGCATCATGCCCTACATCACCGCGTCGATTATCGTGCAGCTGCTCACCGTGGTTATCCCGCGCTTTGAGGAGCTGAAGAAGGAAGGCCAGGCCGGCCAGGCGAAGATGACGCAGTACACCCGCTACCTCACGGTGGCGTTGGCGCTGCTGCAGTCCGCCGGCATCGTCGCACTCGCGGACCGCGAGCAGCTGCTTGGCGAGGGCACCCCGGTGCTTGTCGACGACCGCAACATCTGGACGCTCCTCATGATGGTCGTCGTCATGACCTCCGGTGCGGTGCTGATCATGTGGCTCGGCGAGATCATCACCGAAAAGGGCGTGGGCAACGGTATGTCCCTGCTCATCTTCGCGGGTATCGCCACCCAGATCCCGTCCGAGGGCGCGTTCATCCTGCAGAACTCCGGCGGCCTGACGCTGACCCTCGTGGTCTTGGCGTTGATTGCGCTGGTGGTCGGCATCGTCTTCATCGAGCAGGGCCAGCGCCGCATCCCGGTGCAGTACGCCAAGCGCATGGTGGGCCGCCGCCAGTACGGCGGGTCCTCGACCTACCTGCCGCTGAAGGTCAACCAGGCCGGCGTCATCCCGGTCATCTTCGCGTCGTCGCTGATGTACGTGCCGGTACTGATCACGCAGATCGTCACCATGAACAACCCGACCCCGCCGGACAACTGGTGGATGAACCACGTCATGGCGTGGCTGCAGAACCCGGGTTCGTGGCAGTACATCCTGACCTACGTGGTCATGATCATCTTCTTCTCCTACTTCTACGTCTCGATCCAGTACGACCCGATCGAGCAGGCGGAAAACATGAAGAAGTACGGCGGCTTCATCCCGGGTATCCGCCCGGGCCGCCCGACGGCTGAGTACCTGGCGTTCGTGATGAACCGCCTGCTGTTCGTCGGCTCGATCTACCTCGCGATGATCGCGGTCCTGCCGAACCTGGCCATGGACGCCGGCATCACCGGCTCTGGCCGGATGGGCATGAGCGCGTTCGGCGGTACGGCGATCCTGATTATGGTTTCCGTGGCCCTGACCACGGTCAAGCAAATTGAATCCCAGCTCCTGCAATCCAACTACGAAGGACTTTTGCGATAATGCGTCTCGTTCTCCTTGGCCCTCCCGGTGCCGGCAAGGGCACCCAGGCTGCGATCCTGTCCGACAAGCTCGGCGTTCCGCACATCTCCACCGGCGACCTCTTCCGCGCCAACATCGGCGAGGGCACCCCGCTCGGCGTTGAGGCGAAGAGCTACATCGACGCCGGCAAGCTTGTGCCCACCGACGTCACCGCCCGCATGGTGGAGGACCGTCTGAATCAGGACGACGCGAAGAACGGCTTCCTGCTCGACGGCTTCCCGCGCACGGTGGAGCAGGCTGAGATCCTCACCGAGCTGCTGGAAAAGCGCGGCGAGAAGCTCGACGGTGTGCTGAACTTCGTGGTCGACGAGGACGTCGTGGTTGAGCGCATGCTCGCCCGTGGCCGTGCCGACGACAACGAGGAGACCATCCGCACCCGCCTGGGCGTCTACCGCGACGAAACCGCCCCGCTCATCGAGCACTACGGCGACGAGATCATCTCCATCGACGCCGTGGGCGACGTCGAAGAGATCAACCAGCGCGCGATGGACAAGCTGGGCAAGTAAGCCCGCTTCGCGCTTCAAGGCCGGTGTTCGCACCGGCCTTTCGCATTTGCTTTTCGACGAACCCCTGCAAGGAGACACACCCGCCATGGCATTCCGGAAACGCAAAATCGCGGCGAAAACCGCCGAGGAACTCAACGCGATGGAGGCTGCCGGCCGCATCGTCGGCACTGCGCTGCGGGAAGTGCGCGCGGTAGCGAAACCGGGCGCAACCACGCTCGATCTGGACAAGGTGGCTGAAACCGTGATCCGCGACCACGGCGCGGTGCCGACGTTTCTCGGTTATGAGGGGTTCCCGGCGTCGATCTGCGCGTCGGTGAATGACGTTGTGGTGCACGGGATTCCGTCGACAAGCGTCGTGCTTGGCGAGGGCGACCTGGTCTCCATCGACTGTGGCGCGACCCTCGACGGCTGGGTGGGGGACAGCGCCTGGTCGTTCGGCATCGGAGAGTTGGCCCCGGAGGTCGACGCGCTGAATCGTGCGACCGAGTGGGTGCTTGCCGAAGGACTGAAAGCGATGGTGCCGGGCAACAAGCTCACCGACGTCTCCCACGCGCTCGAGCAGGCGACCTACGCCGCCGAAGAGCGCTTCGGGGTGGAGCTCGGCATCGTCGACGGCTACGGCGGCCACGGCATCGGCCGCACGATGCACGAGGAGCCGTTTCTAGCCAACGAGGGCAAGCCGAACCGCGGGCCGCGCATCCAGGAAGGATCGGTTCTCGCGATCGAGCCCATGCTCATCCTCGGCGGCGGCTATGACACGCAGGTGCTTGCCGACGACTGGACTGTGATCACCCTCGACGGCGCCCCGGCCTCCCACTGGGAACACACCGTTGCAGCAACCGCTGATGGTCCGCGAATCCTGACACCTCGCGCATAAACCCCTGGCGCGTTGTCGTGCATTGCATGGCGGTGGGGTTATACTTCCGCCATGTCTTACCGCCCCCGCCACGCAAAGCAGTCGCCGCTGAAGCGACGCGCAACTACGCTCGCCGCCGGTCTCGGTGTCGTCGCAACGCTCGCCGCTCCGGTGACTGCGAACGCCGCGCCCGCCCAGAACCCGGTGGCCACCTCCAGCCTCGACGCGCTGTCCACCCAGGCCAACGCGGCGTTTGCCAACCTGGACAAGTCCGCCCGCAACACCGCCTGGGACGTGCGCAACAACCTGCGCAAGCAGGCCGATAACCTGGCAACGATCAACCCGGATCTGCCCGCGCAGGCGAAGAAGCGTATCGACGAAATCGTCGAGGTCTTCTTCCCCGGCCTTATCGCCGAGAAGACCCCTAAGCCCAAGCCCAAGCCGAAGCCGAAGCCGGCTCCGAAGCCCGCGCCGGCGCAGCGCCCGGCGAACCCGTGCCCGGCTGACGCGAAGGCGTGCGTTGATCTGACCAACCAAAAGTCCTGGCTGCAGAACAACGGCGTTATCTACTACGGCCCGGTCCAGATCAGCTCCGGTCGCCCGGGACAGGAAACGCCGAAGGGCACGCACTACGTCAACCGCAAGGTCAAAGACGAAATCTCTTACGAGTTCAACAATGCCCCTATGCCGTACTCCGTGTACTTCACCAATAACGGTATCGCGTTCCACCAGGACGACCCGTACGTGCCGTCCGCTGGGTGCATCCACCTTTACCGCCAGGACGCGCAGCGCTACTTCAACGACCTGCAGGTCGGCGACAAGGTCTACGTGTTCTAACCCTGTCCGCTCCGGCCCCAGCTTCATCGCTGGGGCCTTTTGCGTTTTCGCAGGTGAAACACTACAGTGATCAAACGGTGTTGCCACAAATACGTGGTAGGCACCGTTTGGAACGGTAAGAAAACGTTATCTGCCTGCGCTTTTGCGGGCAGTGTAGGAAGTGGAGTGTATGGCAAAAGAAGGCGCAATCGAGGTTGAGGGCCGCATTATCGAGCCCCTGAAGAACGCGATGTTCCGTGTCGAGTTGGACAACGGGCACGAAGTTCTCGCCCACATCAGTGGCAAGATGCGCCAGCACTACATCCGCATCCTCCCTGAGGACCGCGTCGTCGTGGAGCTTTCCCCGTACGACCTGGACCGCGGGCGTATCACTTACCGCTACAAGTAAGCATTTAAGCCTCCTCACCCAGACCTACCGACAAGGCGGGTCGACTACCTCCGGCCACGGTGGCTGGAGCCGCGTGAATCCCAACCCATCCTCCGGCACGGCCCGGATAAAGCGTTGGCTGGCGTGGACGGGTGGGGAGAAAACCACCGTAACAACCCGAAAGGCACGTACCTTATGGCACGTCTAGCTGGTGTTGATCTCCCGCGCAACAAGCGCATGGAGATCGCTCTCACCTACATCTACGGCATCGGCGCAACCCGATCCAAGGAACTGCTCGAGAAGACGGGCATTTCTCCGGACCTGCGCACCGACGATCTTTCCGACGACCAGCTCTCCGCTCTGCGTGACGCGATCGAGAACTCCTACACCGTGGAGGGCGATCTGCGCCGCGAGGTGCAGGCTGACATCCGCCGCAAGATCGAAATTGGCACCTACCAGGGCATGCGCCACCGTCGTGGTCTGCCGGTTCGCGGTCAGCGCACCAAGACCAACGCACGCACCCGCAAGGGCCCGAAGAAGACCATCGCAGGAAAGAAGAAGTAACCTATGGCTGCTCAGACTCGTTCCGGTGCGCGTCGTGGACGCCGTACCGTAAAGAAGAACGTGGCCGCAGGCCACGCTTACATCAAGTCCACCTTCAACAACACCATCGTGTCCATCACGGACCCGCAGGGCAACGTGATCTCCTGGGCGTCCTCTGGCCACGTCGGCTTCAAGGGCTCCCGTAAGTCCACGCCGTTCGCTGCCCAGATGGCTGCCGAGAACGCTGCCCGCAAGGCAATGGACCACGGCATGAAGAAGGTTGACGTTTTCGTCAAGGGTCCGGGCTCCGGCCGCGAGACCGCTATCCGTTCGCTCCAGGCTGCCGGCCTGGAGGTGTCCTCGATCTCCGACGTGACGCCCCAGCCGTTCAACGGCTGCCGTCCGCCGAAGCGTCGTCGCGTTTAAGGCTGAAAGGAAAAGAGGTAAAGAGACATGGCTCGTTACACCGGCCCTGCTACCCGTAAGTCCCGTCGCCTCCGCGTCGACCTCGTCGGCGGCGACATGTCCTTCGAGCGTCGCCCGTACCCCCCGGGGCAGGCTGGCCGCGCTCGCATCAAGGAGTCCGAGTACCTGCTCCAGCTGCAGGAGAAGCAGAAGGCTCGCTTCACCTACGGCGTCATGGAGAAGCAGTTCCGCCGCTACTACGAAGAGGCGAACCGTCGCCCGGGCAAGACCGGCGACAACCTGCTGATCCTCCTGGAGTCGCGTCTGGATAACGTCGTCTACCGCGCCGGTCTGGCCAAGACCCGCCGCCAGGCACGTCAGCTGGTCTCCCACGGCCACTTCACCGTCAACGGCAAGAAGATTGACGTCCCGTCGTTCGCGGTTACGCAGTACGACATCATCGATGTCCGCGACAAGTCCCGCAACATGCTGTGGTTCGAAGAGGCCCAGGACAACCTCCTGGACGCCGTCGTTCCGGCTTGGCTGCAGGTCGTTCCGGACACCCTGCGCATCCTCGTGCACCAGCTGCCCGAGCGCGCTCAGATCGAGGTGCCGCTGCAGGAGCAGCTCATCGTCGAGCTCTACTCGAAGTAAGCTTCCACTTGCTTCACCCCGCGCACCGTCCACGGTGTTCGGAATCTTTCACATCCGTCCCTACCGGCTTCATATAGCGGGAGCCAAAGGAGAAGTTCATGCTCATCTCACAGCGTCCTGAATTGACCGAGGAGTACATCGACACCAACCGCTCGAAGTTCGTCATCGAGCCGCTCGAGCCTGGTTTCGGTTACACCCTGGGCAACTCCCTGCGCCGCACGCTGCTGTCGTCCATCCCGGGCGCGGCCGTGACCTCCATCAAGATCGATGGTGTGCTCCACGAGTTCACCACGATCAACGGTGTCAAGGAGAATGTCTCGGAGATCATCCTCAACATCAAGGACATCGTCTTGTCGTCTGACTTTGACGAGCCGGTCGTCATGACGCTTGCTGTCGAAGGCCCGGGCGACGTCACCGCCGGCGACATCGAGCCGCCGGCCGGCGTGGAGATCCACAACCCGGATCTGCACATCGCCTCCCTCAATGAGCAGGCTCGCCTGGAGATGGAGCTTGTTGTCGAGCGCGGCCGCGGTTACGTCCCGGCCATGCCGAACTCCGGTGGTGAGGCCGGCCGTATCCCGGTCGACCAGATCTACTCGCCGGTTACCCGTGTCGCCTACAAGGTTGAGGCGACCCGTGTCGAGCAGCGCACCGACTTTGACAAGCTCATCATCGACGTCGAGACCAAGAACTCGATGACCGCACGCGACGCACTCGCGTCGGCGGGTTCCACCCTGGTGGAGCTCTTCGGCCTGGCGCGCGAGCTCAACACCGCGGCGGAGGGCATCGAGATCGGCCCGTCGGCGCAGGAGTCCGAGTACATCGCCGCGTACTCCACGCCGATCGAGGACCTGAACTTCTCCGTGCGTTCCTACAACTGCCTGAAGCGTCAGGAGATCCACACCGTCGGTGAACTCGCAGAGTGCACCGAAAGCGACCTGCTGGATATCCGCAACTTCGGCCAGAAGTCGATCAACGAGGTCAAGATCAAGCTCGCCAACCTGGGCCTGACATTGAAGGATGCTCCGGAAGATTTCGATCCGACCCAGCTTGAGGGCTACGACGCCGAGACCGGCGACTTCGTGGATCCCAGCGCGGACGAGACCGAGTAACACCCCAGAGCACGCGCTCAACTAACCGCATACGAGGAGTACGAATATGCCTACCCCGAAGAAGGGTGCCCGTCTCGGAGGGTCCGCCTCGCACCAGAAGCACATTCTGGCCAACCTGGCGCAGTCCCTGTTCGAGAACGGCTCCATCAAGACCACGGACGCAAAGGCCCGCACCCTGCGTCCGTACGCTGAGAAGCTGATCACCAAGGCGAAGAAGGGCACCGTGGCAGACCGCCGCGCAGTCCTCGCTGAGCTGCCGAACAAGGAGGTCGTCACCTACCTGTTCAACGAGCTCGCGCCGAAGTTCGAGAACCGCGATGGCGGCTACACCCGCTCCATCAAGCTTCCGAACCGCTCCGGCGACAACGCTCCGATGACCCAGATTTCCCTGGTGCTCGAGGAGACCGTGTCGTCTGAGGCGACCCGCGCAGCCCGCGCCGCAGCATCCCGCCAGGCCGAGGAGGCCAAGGCTGAGGAGGCTACCGAGGCTGCAGAGGCTCCGGCAGAGGAGACCGCAGAGGACGAGAAGTAAACCGCTCGTTTTCCGCGCAACAACGCCCAGTCACACCGTGTGGCTGGGCGTTTTGCCGTGTGCCGATAGAATCAACCGCCATGGACACGATGCGCCTGCGCCTTGACATCGCATACGACGGTACCGATTTCCACGGTTGGGCGCGTCAGAAAGGCGGCATCAGGACCGTCCAGCAGACGATCGAGGAGGCGCTGAGCCTCGTGCTTCGCGACGACATCACGCTCACCGTCGCCGGTCGCACCGACGCAGGCGTGCACGCCTCGGGCCAGGTCGCCCACGCCGATGTGCATCCCGCGTCGCTTGAGCAACGCTCGATAGAGGGGGATCCGGGGCGGTTGGTTCGTCGATTAGCAAAACTGCTCCCAGAAGACGTCCGGGTGTTCGCAGTGGAAGAGGCGCCGGAAGGGTTCGACGCGCGGTTTTCTGCGCTGACCCGCACCTACGTCTACCGGGTGACCACCCACCCAGCGGGGGCGCTGCCCACCCGGGCGCGGGACACCGCGGTGTGGCCGAAACCAGTCGACCTGGAGGCCACGCAGGCCTGCGCGGACGCGCTAGTGGGGCTGCACAACTTCGCCGCGTTCTGCCGCCCTAAGGAGCACGCGACCACCATCCGCGACGTGCACAGCTTCGACTGGGCGCGGGTCTCGCCGCATATCTATGAGGCGCGCATCACCGCCGACGCGTTTTGCTGGAACATGGTGCGCGCGCTGGTGGCGACGTGCCTGACGGTGGGGGAGGGTCGTCGTCAAGCATCGTGGCCTAACGGGCTGTTGCTTCGCGACGCCCGCGCCCCCGAAGTGCCCCTCGCACCCGCCCGCGGACTCACGCTGGTGGGGGTGGAATACCCGCCGGCGGATCAACTCGCGGCGCGCGCCGAAGCGACCCGAGCCAAGCGCGAGATGTAGCATGCTTGGGTCGAAAACGAACCGGGAGGTGTCATGACCACAGCGACCGCAGCATGGTTTTGTGTCGTGTTTTTCCTGCTCCCGGGGCTTGCCGTGTCCTGGGTGGCGGGGTTGCGCCTGCCGGCGGCTATAGCGAGCGCGCTGCCGGTGACCTTCGGCATCATCGGCTTGTCTGCCTGGATGTGGGGAGTCACGTCAGCACCGTTCAACCTCTGGACGTTCGGCGTCAGTATGGTGCTGGCGCTGGCGGTCGCCGCGGGGTGGCGCTACCTGTTCGCCCGCAAAGCCAGACGCGGCGGGGCGGTGCCGTGGCGCCGCGCGCTCTTTCCGGGACAGGCTGACTGGGTCTCGTGGATCATCCCGGCGGCCGGTGTGGTCACCGGCGCGGCGATGTCGATTACGGATCGGCTGCGCTGGTTGGCGCGGCTGCCAAACGGCGCCGACAACATCGTCCAAGGGTGGGATACGCAGTGGCATGCGAACCTGGTGCGGTTTGTGATGGACGAGGGCGTGGCGTCGTCGACACGCATGGGCGAGCTGCAGAACGTGGAAACGCACGCGAAACTGCTCTACCCGTCCGCCTTCCACGCCGGCACCGCCCTGTTCGGCGAGGCCGCCGGGCTGGAGCCGATCCGCGCGGTGAACATCGCCTCGATCGTGCTGCCCGGTATTGCGCTGCCGTTGACCATGGCATGCCTCGTGTTCGTGTTCGTGCGCTCGCGCGGGGTGACCGCGCAGATCGCGGCGGGGCTTGCGGCGGTGTTCTGCTACGGCGCACCGCAGCTGCTGTGGGTGCCGGATTTCGTCGGCATGTGGCCGTATCTGCTCGCGGTGGCGCTGACCGGGATTGTGATTTGGCAATTCCTTTCGGTGCCCGTGCGACATGCCGCCGCGTTGCCTGCCGCGGCCGGGTTCCTCGGACTGCTGTGCGTCCACCCGTCCGCGGTGACGATCGTGGTGCTCGGGGTAGTGCTGGCGTGGGCGACTTCGCTGCTCGTGCGGCCGGTGCGTTCGCGCGTGTCGGACTCGCTGTGGCTCGCACTGCCGGCCGCGGGGGCCGCCTTGGCGTTCATTCCGCAGGTGCTCGCCGGGTCCACCCAGGCTGGCGAGGTCGCCTCGTGGTCGCCGAAGGAAACCCTGGGCAACAGCGCATGGGGCAGCGCGTTTTCGATGGACACCCGCCACGTCGCCGAGTTCTTCCCCGACTTCGACCCGACCGTGATGCTGTGGCTGGCCGGCGCCGGTGCGCTCGTGCTCGTGCTGTGGCGCGGCCAGGTGTGGCCGCTGCTGCTGTACCTCATCTCGCTTGCGGTGACGGCCAACGCGCTGGAGCCGTTCGACAACGCATTCGGCGACATCCTCGCTGCGGTGGGCAACCTGCACTACAACACCGGCCACCGCTTGGTCATGCCGGTGGTGATGTGCGTGTGGGCCGCCGCCGCGATCGCCGTGGCCGCGATGATCCGGTTGGTCACGCTGGCGCCGTTGGCCGCGCGCTCCGGCAAAGGTCAGCGCGTGTCGGCGGTGGCGTCGGTGTTGCTCGCCGTAATCGTCGGGGCGACGGCGGCGCCGCAGGTGCGCGCCCACACCGCGGACGGCGCCAAGCACGCGTTTACCGACGCCCGCGACAACGGCCGCATGGTCAGTGCCGACGACCTGCAGGCCTTCGACTGGCTCGCTAAGCAGCCCGCAGCGTGGGAGGGCACCATCATGGGCGATCCGGCCGACGGGTATTCGTGGATGTACGCCTACAACGGCCTGCCCTCGATTGCACGCCACTACTTGTGGCCGGCCGGCGGCGACGGTTCGGCACACCAGACGTTGTTCTCCCACGCTGACTTCATCGGTGAGGGCCACAACGGCCCCGTCGAGCAGGCGATCGAGGACCTGGATGTGCGGTTTTTCGTGCTCAGTCCGGCGTCGTTCTGGCCGGGGCAGAAACCGCAGTACGAGCTGCTGCGCGCATTTTGGGCCTCTAACGGCGTCACGCCGGTGTTCCGCAAGGGTTCCACTGCAGTGTTTGCGGTCAACAGCGCGTTTACGGATGCCGAGCTGCGCGACATGCAGTCCGACGGGGCGGAGCACGGCTCGGACGAGCTCTTCGAGCTCGACGACGCCTGGCAGTAGCGCTGCAGGTTTCCGCCCGGCGGGGTAGCCTCGAACCCGGTTCTACTCGGGGGAGGGGAAATCATGGCAAAACTTTTGCCCACTACGCGTGCCCAGGTTTCAGGGCACCAGTTCATGCGCCGTCGGATGGAACACGGCCTTCTGTTCGGCGATATCCGGATGATTCATGACCCGTTGTCGTCGCGACGCCGCGCCACCGTGTTCGGGGTGGCCGCGGTGGTGATGATCGCGGCGGTGATGGGGTTGTTTGCGTGGATGCGCCCGAACGCGGATCCGGGCGATGCGCCGATTCTGCGTGCGGCGGACGGGTCGCTGTACGTGCGCGTCAACGACGCGGTGCACCCGGTGACCAACCTCGCGTCGGCCCGCCTGATTACCGGCACGGCCGCGGATCCGGCGCGGGTGGGCGATGAGCACCTCGCTGCGATGCCGCGCGGGGTGCCGGTGGGGATTGTCGCCGCACCCGCGATGTTCGCCCCGGAGCGCGCTGCGGAGGCGGCGTGGTCCGTGTGCGTTGCGGGCGACCGGGTCACGGTGATCGCGGGTGAGGCGCAGGAGCCTTTGCTTGACGACGACGCCGTGCTCGCCACCGACGGCACCCGCCAGTGGGTGGTCACCGGGCAGGGCCGCCAGATGTTGCCGGACGCCACCTCCGCGACGGGCCGGGTGGTGCGCCGCGCGCTGGGGATCACGCACACCACCCCGGTGTGGTCGCCGCCGGTGCCGGTGCTCACTGCGCTGAAGGAGTTGCCGCCGGTGGCCCTGCCGACACCGCTGCCGGAGGTGCTGGACACTGACGCCGGCGCTTGGGCGCTGTCGAACGGCCGGGTGCAGCCGGTCACGGACGTGCAGCGCGCGGTGCTGTTGGACGCAGGTGCGCAGCGCCGCCAGGTTGCGCGCACCCAGTTGGCCACGTACCAGGACGGCGACATGGGGCTTGCGCTGCCGGAGCGCCGGCCGCGGTGGCTCGATCCGGAGTCGGCACCGGTGTGCGTCAATCAGGACCGCGGCGCGGCGGTGCAGGCGGCGGATGTGAAAGCGATTGCGCTTTCCGGCGCGTCGGTGGCGACCCACTTCGCGGGGCTTCGCGACGGTTCCGTCGGCGTGGACTCCGGCCACGGCTTCCACGTCGTCGCCGGCAACGGGTTGCGCCACCGGGCGCCGGACGCGGAGGCGCTGGCCACGGTCGGCGCGGTGCACGTGGAGCGCGTGCCGTGGGAGATTGTGAGCCTGTTGCCCGAAGGCGAGGAACTCACCCGCGACGCCGCGCTGACGGCGACGTACTAACCGCCACCGCGCACAAGGCGGCGAGCGCGATCACCCCGAGCGCGACGGTGCCGAAGCGGGCGGCGGTGTGCGAAGCTTCGTTGGACTGTGGCGCGATTGTCAGCGTCGCACGCGGGGTGGGCTCGTCGGGGTGGAGTTGGCTCACCACATCTGCCGGGTCGATTGCGCCGCCGCCGTGCTCGGCCGCGGCGTAGATCAGTTCGCGTACGCGCGCAGGTGTGATGCCGGGGTAGCGCTGCAGCAACAGCGCCGCAGAGGCGCTGACCACCGGTGCGGCGAAACTCGTGCCGGCGTACGGCCGCGTGCCGTCGCGGGTGTGTGTGCCGTCCGCCCACCCGCCGCCGGCGGAGGCGAGTGCGTACGGCACGTGCCCTGGCGCGGATAGGTCGGCTGCCATGGAGTATCCGGCGATAGTGTGAGCATCTTCCCGGGCGCCGACGGCGAGCACGGTCGTGGCGTTGGCCGGGATGACGGTAAATCCCGGTTCGCAGTCCGCGCCCGTGTTGCCGGCTGCTGCGACGACGACGGCGCCGTCACGCTCGGCGCGGGTGAGCGCCGCGTTGAGAGCGCGGGTGTCGATGCGCTCGGCCAGCCCCGACTCCACGCAGGAGACGACGGACAGGTTGAGCACGTGCGCGCCTTCGTCGAGGGCGTTGTTGATGGCGTCGGTAAGTGTTGCGAGGTCTCCGGCGACGGATTCCCCCTCGGCGCCGCGGTAGTGCGCGGAGGTCTGCCGCACCGAGATAATTTCCGCCCCCGGCGCGATGCCGAGCGTGTTGCCTGCGATGATGCCGGCGACGACGGTGCCGTGGCTGTCGCAGTCGAAAAGCGCGTCGTCGGCGACGTAATCCGCACCGGGGCGAAGGTGCCGCAGTTCCGGGTGCGGGGCGACGCCGGTGTCGATCACGGCCACGCGCACCCCGGCGCCGGTGGCGAAGCGGCGTAGTTCGGCCAGTTCGGGCGGGGTTTCCGCAGGGGCCTGCACCACGGAAGGCACCGCGCAGGCGATGTCTTGGGCGGACGCGGGCGCGGCAACGACTGGCAGCGCGAGCAGCGCCAGCGGCAACAGGGCGCGCATGTCACAGCCCCCGGATCAGGTCGAACAGCCCGGTCAGGTGCACCGCGAGCGGGATGACGGCGATGATCGCGGCGATTTCGGCGCGTTCGAACCACACCACCGTCGTCGGCTCGAGGTCCGGCACCCGCTTGGCCCACAGCACCGTCGTCGCGGCCGCGAGTGTGATGAGTGCGGCGCAGGTGATGAGGGCGGGGTGCGCGTCGTCGATACGCGAAATGCTTATCGACGACCCCACCACCGCCACCAACGCCACCGCCGTTAAACACGCGCGTGCGAGTGCCCAGTGGTGGCGCGAGGCGTAGATGATCAGCGCGCCGGCGACGCAGAGGCAAAACACGAACGTCCACGCGCTGCCGCGGGCCGAGAGGGCGAGCAGTGCAGGGATGGTCGCGGCGGCGATGCCAGCGGAGATCGCGCCGGCGACGGTGGCGGCGGTGTGGCTTCGCGCGTCGACGTCGGGTTGGTAGGCGTCGGAGCGGTCGAACTCCTCGCCGGCGGTGGGCACGCGCGCAACGGTCAGGCCTGCCGCGCGCGTGGCCACACCCGGCGTGGCCGCGACGGCGAACACACCAGTGAGCACGGTCAACGCGGCCGGGGCGAGCGGGCCGGGCAACCACGCACCGAGCGCACCGGCCGCGCCGAGCACACCCGTGGTGGCGAAAAACGCGGTCAGCGCCGCCCCGGTGATGCGCAGCGCGACGCCGAGACCCACCACGACCAGCGCGGCGAGCACCCCGGCCAGCGCGCCGATTGCGGGGTCTGCGCCGTGCCAATCCGCGCTAGGCCCGGCCACCCAGGCGGCCGCCGCGACCGCCGCGCACACGGGGGCGGCGAAAAACACCGCCTGGCTCCGGCTCACCGCCGCTAGGGTCAGCGCCACCGCCGCGACGAGCGCGAACGTCACGGGTACCGGCGCGAAGATGCCGGCCAGCACCCCGATGCACACCAACCCCGCGTATGTCGCCGCGGTGTCCAAGCCCCGCACGTTGCGGGCCGACTCGCCTGCGTGCGCGAGTGCGTCGGCGGCGTCGCGCACCACCGGCGGGGCGACGGGTTCTTTGGGGCGCAACACGATCACGGCGCCGTCGTGAAGCTTTTGCGTATACAGCGGCGCGTGCATGTCTAACGGCGCGCCGCCGGGCGTGGAGATCTCCCACGGGCGGTGGATTTGCGGCAGCTCGACTAACCGCGCGAGTTCCGGCAGCGCCTCCGCGAACGTGGACGACGTCGGCAGCGTGACGTCGATGTCGCGGTGAAACGCGGCGACGGACACGCGCACGGTGACGCGCACAATGTGGTGCGCCGAAGTGGCAACCAAAATTTTCCCCCTCGTCTCATGCGCGGCCCCCATCGCCGCGCGTGACCCCGACAGTATGACCCAGCACGCCGGCCTCGTCCACTCGACGCGCGCGGGCGGTGGCGCTGGTCTACACTGCGCATGCAACAACCGCGGTTCGGGGGAACGGCGGGGATACCAGGGGGGACAACCACTCATGCTCGGTCTCGACTACGACCCGGTGCTCGCGCCGACCGCGGGAACCACCGACGTGCCCGCGCCGCCGGCCGGACAGTTGCGCGCCGAACCGGTGCCCGCAGCACAGAAACCGCAGGCGCAGCCGGTGATGAAGATTCTGCTGCCGGTGATCATGGTCGTCGCCGTCGGCGCGGTGATGGTGCTGATGATGATGTCCGGCCGAGCCGTGAGCCCCATGATGCTCATCTTCCCGCTGATGATGCTGTTCGGGCTGCTCGGGATGGTCAACCCGCAGGACAACAAAGGCGACATCGACGAGACGCGCCGGGTCTACCTGCGCCACCTCGACGCCCTTGCGCGCAAAGCCCGCGACAATGCGCAACTGCAGCGCGAACACGCCACCGCCTTGCACCCCGCGCCCACCGACCTCGTTGCGGCGACGCCGGTAGAGCGGGTGTGGGAGCGTGTGGCGTCGTCGTCAATGGCGCTCACGGTGCGCCTCGGCACCGGCACCGGCGCGCTGTGCACCCCGGTCGAGGTGGATGATCCGGGCAGCCCAGAGGACCTTGACCCGGTGTGTGCGGTGAGTCTGCGCCGCACCGTCGCCGCGGTGAGCACCGTGCCCGGCATGCCGATCGTGGTGCAACTCGACGCGTTTCCCGCCGTTACGCTGGCCGGGCCCGGCGCACTGGACGTGGCGCGCTCGATCGTGGCCCAGCTCGCGTTTTTCCACGGCCCGGAGCTGGTATCCGTGGACGCGCCGTTCGACTGGGCGAAGTGGCTGCCGCACGCCCGCGCCGACCATGCCAGCTTCCGCGTCGCGCTTGTCGACGCCACCACGCAAACGCATCCCAACCCCGACGCCGACTGCGTGATCACGATCCACCCGGACGAGCACTACTTCGTCGACCCGGACGCGTTCCACCTCATCTGCACCGACACCCTCGACGCCGTGACCGAGCAGGGCACCGAGCGCCTCGGGGTGCCGGACGCGCTCACCGACGCCGAAGCCGAGTTCATCGCGCGGCACTTAGGCTTTTATCGACGACCGGACCACGCCGGCGACGACACTGGCGACCTGCTTTCCATGCTCGGCATCGCGGACTTGGACGCGCTGGATGCGACCACGATGTGGCCCGGGGTGCGCAACAAACTCGCCGTGCCCATCGGGGCAACCCCCGACGGGCAGGCGGTCTACCTCGACTTAAAGGAGTCCGCGCACGGCGGCATGGGCCCGCACGGGCTGTGCATCGGTGCGACCGGGTCCGGCAAGTCGGAACTGCTCAAAGAGTTGGTCGTGGCACTTGCCGCCACCCACTCGCCGGACGAGTTGAACCTGGTGCTGGTCGACTTCAAGGGCGGCGCGACGTTCCTCGGCTGCGAGGGCCTGCCGCACACCAGCGCGGTGATCACCAACCTGGAAGACGAAGCCGTGCTGGTCGAGCGCATGTACGACGCCATCTCCGGCGAGCTCAACCGGCGCCAGGAACTGCTGCGCGCGGCCGGTAACTTCGCCAACATCACCGACTACACCAGCGCCGGGCATACGCTGCCGGCGCTGGTGATCATCGTCGACGAGTTCTCCGAGCTGTTGTCCCAGCACCCGCATTTTGCGGACCTGTTCGTCGCGGTGGGCCGCCTCGGCCGCTCGCTCGGCGTGCACCTGCTGCTCGCCTCCCAGCGGCTGGAGGAAGGCAAGCTGCGCGGGCTGGATTCGCACCTGTCGTACCGCATCGGTCTGAAGACCTTCTCGGCGGGCGAGTCGCGTCAGGTCCTCGGGGTGCCCGACGCGTACGAACTGCCCAGCGAACCCGGCTCCGGCTACCTCAAATCCGGCATGGAGCTGACGCGCTTCCGCGCCGCGTACGTCTCCGGGCCGCTGACCCGGCAGGTGCTTTCGCATCCCGCCGACGCGCCGGGGGTGCGCCTGTTCACCGGCGACGAGGTCGAGATCGAGCCGGCGACCGTGACCGACACCGACTACTCGACCACCCTGTTCGACGCTGTGGTGGACAAGGCCCGCGAGGTCGCCGAAGTCCGCGGTATGCGCGCCCACCAAGTGTGGCTGCCGCCGCTTTCCGCCGCGCTCGCGCTGTCTTCGCTTGACGACGACGCCATCGCGCTTGTCGACGAGCCCTACCGCCAACTCCAAACACCCTTCGCCATCGACCTCGCCGTCGCCGGCGGCCATGTCGCGATCGCGGGCGGGCCGCAGACGGGTAAATCGATGGCGGTGCGGTCGTTCGTCGCAAAGCTAGCGCTCACGAACACCACCGACGAGATTGCGGTGTACATCATCGACGCCGGCGGGGGAGACTACGCGGATCTCGCGGCGCTGCCGCACGTGGCGGGCGTGGCGGCAGCGAAGGACGAGGAGCGCACGCGGCGCGTAATCGACGAAGTGCTGGGGCTGCTCGACAACCCCGGTCGCGCGACCGTGCTCGTAGTCGACGGGTGGCACGCGCTGGTGGCCAACGACTCGAAACTGGAGGATCTGCGCGACCCGCTCGCCCGCATCGCCTCCGAGGGACCGGCCGCGGGCGTGCACCTCGTGCTGACCACGCAGCGGTGGAGCGCGGTGCGCGCGAACGTGCGCGACCTGATCGGCACGCGCATCGAGATGCGGCTGACGGAACCGATGGATTCGCTGATCGACCGCAAGGCCCAAGAACGTCTCGATGCCGTGCCAGGGCGGGCGCTGACCCCGGACGGCAAGGTCATGCAGATCGCGCTGACCACGGCGGAGGACGTCGCGTACATCGCCAGCCAGGTTGCCGCGCAGCCGCCGGTGCCAAGGTTGCGCGTGCTGCCGGAGGTCGTCGACGCGCACTCGCTTATCGACGGCGCGCGTGTGCCACTCGGCGTCGGCGGTCCCGACCTGGCGCCGCTCTACTCCACCGGGCACGTGCTCGCGATTGGCGCCGGCGGGGCGGGCAAGTCGACGTTTATCGCCAGCGCAATCGCGGCCGTGGGTGCGATGGACCGCGCCGCCGCCCGCATGATCATCTGCGACCCGCGCCGCGCGCACCTTGGCCGGCCGAACGAGGACATGGTGGCGGCGTATGCGGCGTCGTCGAGCGCGATCACCGACGCCGTGCGCGCCCTGGCCACCACGCTGACCTTGCGGCTGCCCGGCGCGGACGTCACGCCTGCGCAACTGGCGGAGCGCTCCTGGTGGCAGGGCCCGGAGCTCTACTTGCTTATCGACGACCTCGACCTCGTCGGCGAAGAACCCCTACGCCCGCTATTGGACCTCATCCCGCACGCCCGCGACATCGGCCTGCACATCGTCGCCGCCCGCAAATTCGGTGGCATCTCGCGCGCTCTGTTCGCCCCATTTTTGACCGCCGTGAAGGACCTGCACCCGGACGTTTTGGTCATGGACGGCACACGCGACGAGGGGTCCATCTTCGGCGTGCGTCCCGCGCCCCTGCCGCCAGGCCGCGCAACTCTTGTCCAAGGCGAGCCGAAAGGCAGCATCCAACTGCCGCAACTTCAGGAGCAACCATGACCGATCTGCGCATCACCGCCACCGACGCCTCAACCGTGTTCACCGGCGCCGCCAACGTGCACCGCTTCGACACGCCAAGCAGCCGCGAAATCGCCGGCACCATCAAAACCGTGCTCGGTCCCAACCCGGCCGGCGCCGCCGTGCACATCAGCGCGGACCAGGTGCGGCTGCGCGAACTCGAGTACGCGCTCGCCGACTACGACATCGACTTAACCACCGACATCCTCGACACCGCGCCCGCACCGCTTGCCGACGACCCACCCACCGACTCCTTCCCACCCGTCGAACACGAATCCAACGGGTCGGTGTGGGTCGTCGCCGTCATCGTCGCGGTGGTGGCCGCCGTGGTTGCCGGCGCGATCTACTTCACCGTCCGCGGCGGCGACGACGCTCCGGCCGAAGTCGAAGCCGAAGCCAAAACCGAAGCGGAAGCCCAACCGGAAACGGAAGCGCGACCCGTCCCGGAGGTGGTGTCGTCGGCAATCGAAGCGGCCCCGCAGACTGTCATGCTCGAACAAGACGGCCTGCGGGTCGAACTGCCCGCCGGGTTCGCGCTCGAAGCCGACGACGGCACCTGGCGCGCCACCGGCGAAGACCCGAACTTCCGCCTGCACATCGCCGTCGAGCACCTTTACCAACTGCCCGCGCAAACCATGGCGGAGCAACTGCTCGCCGATATTGAGGCCGACCCGGAAACTGAACTCGTCGATACGGATGGCACCGCTGTGACCTACCTCGAACGCGCCAGCGACGGCTCCCAAGCGCTATGGAAAACATGGCCGCACGGGCAGACGCAACTCTTCGTCGGCTGCCACACGCGCGCCGAACCCACCAACGTCCAGCGAGCGACGTGCCGCATGGCCATGGAATCCGCCGAATATCAGGGGGCTGACCTGCCAACTTAAAAAAGTTTCCGGTTCGAGGGAACCGAACGGCCACTTTGTCAGTCCAATACATGGGCAGAAAAAACACACTGCCCGCACTTTGCACACCACACGAGGGGGAAAACCATGGAGCAGTTCGCAACCGAAGCCGAGGTCATGCGCGCCGCTGCCGACCGCACCGACGACACCAACGCCGACGTCAACCGCGAAATCGACCGCATCCAGCAGGTGGCCGAGTCCACCCGCAACTTCTGGGTCGGCAACGCGCAGCGCAGCTTCGACGAGCTGATGGTGCGTTACGACGACGCCCAAAAACGGTTGTCCGAGGCACTCACCGCAATTGCCGCGAACATCCGCGACAACGCGAAGCACTACGAGTCCACCGACGCCACCAACACCGACAGCCTCCGCCAGCTCGCTGGCGGGCTCGCACTCTAAACAAAAGGGGAAACCATGCAGATTAAATACGACTTCGCCCAGATCGCCGGTGCATCCGAGGACATGCGCGCTTCCGCGTCGCGCATCAACGGCGATTTGGCCGAACTCAAACAGATGCTCCAGCCCATGGCGCAGACTTGGGAAGGCACCGCCGCCACCGCCTACCAGGCCCACCAGGCCAAGTGGGACCAAGCGGCCGAGGATCTGAACCAGATCCTCACCCAGATCGCGCAAACCGTGGAAGACGGCAACTCCACCATGCTCGCCGTCAACAACGCCGCCGCGAACAGCTGGGGCTAACAACAATCTTGCGTTGGGGATCCATTTACCGACCATCGGGGGATAGGGCGCGGTAAACCCACCCCGGCGCAACAACAAAAAAGGGGGACTCGGGGGAAGAAAACGCCTCCGCAGGTGTCAAGGGGAACACCTGCGGAGGCGTTTTTGTTTTGCCCGCGCCGTCGCGTAGGCTTTGATCCTTGTGTGTCGCCACTGACGCGCGTTTCGGGTCTCCACCGGCCGCCGGAACCGTCGAGGTACATACGAAGATTGGCCGGCAGCCATCTAGACAGACTTTAAGGAGTCATGCATGTCTACTTACCACCCGAAGAGCGGTGACGTGACCCGTAACTGGTACGTCATCGACGCAACCGACGTGGTGCTGGGCAAGCTTGCTTCCACCGCAGCGGACCTGCTGCGCGGTAAGCACAAGCCGCAGTTCGCACCGAACGTCGACACCGGCGACCACGTGATCGTGATCAACGCCGACAAGATCCACATCTCCTCCAACAAGCGCGAGCGCGAGATGCGTTACCGCCACTCCGGTTACCCGGGTGGTCTGAAGTCCATGACCCTGGGCCGCGCCCTGGACGAGCGTCCGGACCGCGTGATCGAGGAAGCTGTGAAGGGCATGATGCCGCACAACAAGCTCTCCCGCCAGTCCATCAAGAAGCTGCACGTCTTCGTCGGCTCCGAGCACCCGTACGCTGCTCAGAAGCCGGAAACCTACGAGTTTAAGCAGGTGGCACAGTAATGACCGAGCCGAACAACTACGACAACATCGCCGCCGACACCGACGTCGACGCCGCAACCGCAGCCACCGAGGAGTTCAACTACACCATCGGTGACGCGATCGCTCCCGAGGCTGAGGCCACCGAGGAGACCGCCGAGGTCGCCCCGCTGCACGAGGGCCCGATCCAGACCGTCGGCCGCCGTAAGCGCGCCATTGCCCGCGTGACCGTCGTCGAGGGCGAGGGCAAGATCACTGTCAACGGCCGCGAGTTCGAGGACTACTTCCCGAACAAGCTGCACCAGCAGGACATCCTCACCCCGCTGACCCTGCTCGAGCGCGAGGGCCAGTTCGACATCAAGGCAAACATCTCCGGCGGCGGCCCGACCGGCCAGTCCGGTGCTCTGCGCCTGGCGATCGCTCGCGCACTCAACGTCTACAACCCGGCTGAGCGCACCACCCTGAAGAAGGCTGGCCTGCTCACCCGTGACGCACGTGCCGTCGAGCGCAAGAAGGCAGGTCTGCACAAGGCCCGTCGCGCACCGCAGTACTCCAAGCGTTAATCGCTGGCTTACTTACCGAACGCCGCTGTCCCACCTCGTGGGCGGCGGCGTTCGCCGTTTTGCTACCGGAACAACCGGTCCATCACCCCGTGGTTGGTGTTTTTCACCGGGTAGCCGCGGGGTGAGATCCATACCGGGGCGCCCCGGATCATCACGATCCGGCCGCGTCTTTTACGCCACGGGTCGTCGTCGTTGATGCGGTTGTGGTAGCGGCACAGCGGCGCCAGGTTGTCGAGATTGGTCTCGCCGCCGTGTTTCCACGCGGTGACGTGATGCAACTCGCACGCATCCGCCCCATGTCGACAGCCGGGGAAGGCGCACACGGGTGAAACCATCTTCGCCAAATCCCGCTGCTTCTGATTCGCCCGCCGCTCGGTCCGGTACAAGTTCACCGCACCGGCCTCCGGGTGAAACGCGGCCACCTCGAGAATGTCGCCGAACTGGGCGGTAAGAAACTCCGCGCCCGTCATCGTGGTGCCGTCCGACAAGGCGAGCACCACGTCGTCGCCCTCGCCGGCCATAATCCGCACAAAGTCCGGCAGCCCCACCGCAAGGATCGGCCGCGGCACCGGCACCTGCACCCCGCCACCTTCACCGGTGAGGATGTCGGCGAAGTTACGCATCATCTGCGGGCCCGACGGCTTTGATGTATCCAGCCCGTCGCGCAGCCGGTGCTCTAACGCTGCCAACAGGTGCTCGTCGCCGGAGCCGCAAAAGCGCCGCTTGCCGTCTTTGGACTCGGAGAAGTTGATGTAGTCCTCCGGAACCGAAGGCTCCTGCGCCGGCAGGATCTCTTTGGCGCGGCGGGTAAACGAGTTGTACGGCCCGCGCAGTTCCAAAAGGCGGTGGCGCAGGCGCCAGCGCTCGGTGTCGTCGTCAAGCAAGCGCAGCGAACGCTCGATAAACGCCAACTTGTCCAAACTCGCCCCGTGGGAGCGCGCCAATGACACCGCTTTGGCCTGCTGGCGCTTAAACCTGGTCGGGCCGTAGTAGACATCGCGGATCTTCGACCATTCGCGCACGCGCGTGGGGTTGGCGCCAAGATCGACGAGCATGCCGCGGTCGAACGCGGCAAGCATGTCGATCGCGCCGGCAGCCAGCGCGTGAGCGAACGATTCGAACAGGTTCATGGCCCAAACGTTAAACCACGCCCACGACACGACCCGTCCAGCTTGTGGAATTTCGGTTTCGCACCCTGTGGATAACCTGAGATTGTCGAGGTAGCAGGGGTTCGTCGTCAAGCAATCGCGCACGGCGTGCATAATTGGGCGCATGACTCGATTGTTTGGAACTGATGGTGTCCGCGGTCTCGCGAACGAGACGTTGACTGCCCCGCTCGCGCTGAAACTTGGTGCGGCCGCTGCGACGGTGCTGACGAAGGACCGCCGTTCGGAGAAGCGTCGCCCGGTGGCGCTGATTGGGCGCGACCCGCGCGTTAGCGGCGAGATGCTCGCGGCGGCGATGGCGGCAGGCATGGCGTCGAAGGGCGTCGACGTGCTGCGCGTCGGTGTCATTCCCACGCCTGGCCTGGCGTTTCTTACCGACGACTACGGTGCCGACATCGGCGTCATGATCTCGGCGTCGCACAACCCGATGCCGGACAACGGCATCAAGTTCTTCTCCGCGGGCGGGCGCAAACTGCCTGACAACATCGAGGATGAAATCGAGCGCACGATGGCGGCGCTGGAGGATACCGGCCCGACGGGCACCAGCATCGGCCGTGTGATCGAGGAGGCGTCGGACGCGCAGGAGCGCTACCTCGCCCACCTCAAGGAGGCGGTCAGCGCGGATCTTTCCGGCATCAAGGTGGTCGTCGACTGCGCGAACGGCGCCGCATCCGAGGTAGCGCCGATGGCGTACGCTGCGGCGGGCGCGACGGTAACCGCGATCCACAACACGCCGAACGCATACAACATCAACGACGGCTCCGGCTCCACGCATATGGACCAGATCCAGGCGGCCGTCGTCGAGCACGGCGCGGACCTCGGCCTCGCCCACGACGGCGACGCCGACCGCTGCCTGGCGGTGGATGCGCACGGCAACATCGTCGATGGTGACCAGATTATGGCGGTGCTGGCCACTGCGATGCGCGATTCGAACTCGCTGAAGGCGAACACGCTCGTCGCTACGGTGATGAGCAACCTGGGGCTGAAGCAGGCGATGAAACGCGAAGGCATCGAGATGCGCGAGACGAAGGTTGGCGACCGCTACGTGCTCGAGGAGCTAGAGCGCGGCGACTTCTCCCTCGGCGGCGAGCAGTCCGGTCACATCGTGGTCCCGGAGCACGCCACCACCGGCGACGGCGTACTCTCCGGCCTGCTGCTCATGGCGCGCATGGCGGAGACGGGCAAGTCGCTCGAGGAACTCGCGCGCGTGATGACGGTGCTGCCGCAGACCCTGATCAACGTGCCGGTGTCCGACAAGTCGCGCATTCTTGACGACGACTCCGTGCGCGCTGCGATCAGCGAAGCCGAAGCCGAACTCTGCGAGTCGGGCCGCGTGCTGCTGCGCCCGTCGGGCACCGAGGAGCTCTTCCGTGTGATGGTGGAGGCGGCCGAGGAGGAGCAGGCCCGGAAGGTGGCGGGCCAGCTCGCGGCGGTCGTCGCTGCGGTGTAGCCGCAAAAGTTTTTCGCCCCGGCATGGAACCGCCGGGGCTCTTGGGGAGTCTAACTAGGTAGGAAACTTGTTGGACTGCAATCCTTTCGGGGGTGGGGGAAATGACTCAAAAAGGGCTCGACATCGACGTCGACGCTGTTCGGACGCACTACGTCGACGCCATCGAGGCGTATCGGAGCGCGGTACGTGATTTGGACGCGCGGCGCGTCGAGGTGGCGCCGTCGTCGTTTGGCGCCGGCTTTACCGACCAGGGCCGCCGCATCGCGGATGCACTCGATGCGCTGCACGTGACGTCGCGGCGGTTTTTGGAGGCGCGCAGTGACAACTGGGAGCGCGTGCTTTCGCTTGCCGACGACACCGCCGCCGCCGACTCCACAGCCGCCGAAATGCTGGGAGGGGTGGGTGAGCTGTGATCCCCGCAGTGCAAGACATCGCTGAGGCCGTAGACGCCGCCCCGGACGTGCCGGAGCGCCAGCGCGACGAGGTCCGCGGGCTGGCCGGGGACCTGATCAAGGAGGCTTCCTGCGTCGACGGGCTGGACGTGTCGCTGTTCGCAGAGGCCGGCCTCCAGCTCGGATGCGGGTGCGAGCGGCCGGACACGCCGGCACGCACGTGCTCTGCCGACGACAGCGCCTGGTTCGACGAGGTGGGTATCCGTTCGCGCGAGCAGCGCGACGAGACGCGGGAGACCGAGTTCTTCGAGCAGGTCGCGCAGGTCGGTCAACGCATCGGCGAGTGCTCGAGTGCGATTGAACAGGTGGTGCACTCGGCGGAGATGGCGGTCGGCGCGGTGCTCGAGCCGGCGCAGCGCATGTTCGACCTTGCGCAGCGCTGCGGCATCAAGCAGCTCATTGAGCCGGCCGTGGAGGTCATCATCGAGGCGCTGCGGTGCGCGAAGCAGACCACCACCGACCGCAACAGTGTGATCGCTAACTGCTTGGATGTCGTCGCGGAGTGCGCCGGGGAAGCGTCAGCACCCCAGCCCGCGCCGCCGGTGGAGATCGACCGGGCGAAGGTCGCAAGCTCGTCGGTGGGCACCGCCGCGGCCGGACTGAATCTCTCGGTCGACGTGGGGTTGAAGTTAGGCCTTGACCTGGACGTGGCGCTGGATTGCGATGCGGTGGGGGCCGAACAGGAGTGCCCGCCACCGGCACCAGAGCCAGAACCGGCACCGGAACCTGCGTCCGCACCTGAGACGCCGACTGGCGACGGCGTGATCGCCCCGCCGCCGGAACTGTCGCAGGTGGAGGAGCCTGCACCGCCGCCGAAGAAGTTGCAGAACCTAGATACCCAGGCGGCGTCGATCGGCGGGGACGATCCAGTTGCGGGCGACGGCGTGGCGGGGCAAGATCCCTGGGGGATAAAGAAAACGGGGGAGTGGTAAGCGATGGATTTTGAAGAATTCGTCATCCAGTACCAGCGCAGGACCGAAAAACGCATGGCCGATTTCGAGGCCATGATGCGCGAAACGCAGGTGAAGATGGAAAAGGCGGCGCAGCATCACGCCCGCGCACGCGAGACGTTGGAGCGGCCAAAGCCGGTCGCGCCGCGCGGGGACTACACGTTGGAGCGCTCGCGGGTGTCCGCCGCCCAGCGCGCGAAGCGGGCCCAGGTGCGCGCCGTGCTGCAAAGCCGCGCCCGCGGGACGCAGGCGGAGGAAGCCTAGAACAGGGAGAAGCCGGCGTTGTCGCGGGTCAGTCCGGCGGCCTTGACCAGCTTCTCGCCGGACAGGGATTCCACGCCGGAGCCTGCGGCCTCGGGGTCGGTGTAGCCGGCGTAGGTGTTGTCGTCGTCAAGCACCGCGAGCAGGTAGCCCACGAGCAGGCCGCGGACGGTCTCTTGCAGGGCGCGGTCGGACTTGCCCAGGCCGAGGACGCGCTTGATCATGCCGTCTTCGGAGAAGCTTTGCTGGTCGCCCTTTTTCGGTGCGCGGTAGACCACGTCGCCAGCCCAGTTGTAGGCGAGCTTTGCCGGGTTGCCCGGGTCGAACAGCGCGTCGCCGTCCTCGCCGGGGCCGACGACCATGCCGGGGATGAACAGGGTGCGCGCGGCCTCCACAGCGGACGGGGCGACGTTGGCCGGGTACACGGACGCCACGGTCTTGACCTTCTCGTTGTCCACCGCGGCGAGCGCTGCCGCGCCGCCGCCCATGCCGTGGCCGACGATGCCGAGCTTGCTCGGGGCGACCGAGATGTTGCCGTTGCCCAAACGCACGCCGGCGAGGATCTGCAGGCTGGTCTCTAAATCGGCCGCGAAGCCCCGGTGGTCCGGGCGGAAGCCGGTTTCGGTGTCCGGCGCGGCCACGGCGATGCCCCAGCTGGCCAGGTGGCGCAGGGTGCCGTGGTAGTCGTCGACCTTTTTCATCCAGTCGTGGCCGAAGGCGATGCCAGGCAGGTTTTTGCCCTCGGCGGGGGTGTACACCTTGCCGGGCAGGCCGGTGTAGCCCAAGTCGCCTTCGAGGACGCGGTGCGGGCCGCGCTTGGACAGGTCGGAAAGTTTCTTTAGCTTCGCAGACACGCCGACGATCCTACTGTATTTGCGCGTTGGACTATCGTGAGTCCGTCATTGCACGCGACGACGGTTAAGGAGGCGGCGATGGGCGGTGCGTTGCAGCTCGCGTTCGTCGATTCGGTGAACCTTCTGCTCATCGGCGTCATCGTGGCGGTCGGCGTCGCCGTGCCGCGCGGCAGCGGCCGCTACGGCAAGACCACCGCGCTGCTCATCGCCGGCGACTGGCTTGGCGTGGCTGGTCTTGCGCTGCTCATGCTCGTCATTTTCGACGGCCTGGGCGAGGCGGTCGAGCGCTTTGTCAACGGCCCCATCTTCGGCGTGCTGCTCATCGCAACCGGCGTGCTCACGGCGGTGCTCGCCATGCGCGGCGGCGACAACCAGGCCCTGACTCAGCGCATCATGCGGCAGTTGAACACCCCAGGACCACTGACGGTTGTGACCGGCCTTGTGCTGGGGCTTGTGCAGTCGGCGACGTCGGCGCCGTTTTACGGCGGGCTCGCCCTGCTGTCGGCATCCGGGGTGGAGCAGTCGGTGCGCTACGCGGCGATTCCGCTCTACGCCTCGGTCGCACTGTCGCTGCCGACACTGTGTGCGTTTTTGGTCGCCCTCGTGCGCGCGAAACCGAACAGTGCGGCCGGCCGCGGCTTCGCGTGGGCGCGGGAGCACCCGCAGCAGGTCACCGCGGCGGCCACGTGGGCGGTGGCGGCGCTGCTGACGGTCCTTGGTGTCATCCACCTGATCTAGGTCGTGCACAATAGGGCCATGTTTCCACTGCGCACCACGATTGACCTCGGCGCGATCGCGCACAACACCCGTTTACTCGCCGAGCAGGCCGGCGATGCGACACTGATGTGCGTGATCAAGGCCGACGCGTACAACCACGGCGTGGAGCGCTGCGTGCCCGTGATGGAATCCAACGGCGCCGACGCGTTTGGCGTGGCCACCCTCGGCGAGGCCCGCCGCATCCGCGAGCTCACCGACAAGCCGGTGCTCGCCTGGCTGTGGAGTATCGGCGAGGAGATCCCGGACGGCATCCACGTGGGCGTTCCCACCACCGAGCACTTGCAGGTGCTTATCGACGACCCCACGCCCCGCACCGTCTACCTCATGGTGGATACCGGCATGCACCGCTCCGGCATCGACGAGGCGCAATGGGCCGATGCTTTTCGACGAGCCCGCGAGGCCGAACAGCGCGGTCAGATCGAAGTCGCCGGCCTGATGAGCCACCTGGCCTGCGCCGACAACCCGCTCGACCCGTACACCGACGCGCAGGCGGACGCGTTCCGCCGGGCGATCGCCGCCGCCCGCAAGGCAGGGCTTGCGGTGCCCTGCAACCACATCGCCAACTCACCGGCCACCTGGACGCGCGAGGACCTGCACTTTGACATGGTCCGTCCCGGGGTGAGCCTGTACGGCCTAGAGCCGGTCGGGGGCCTGGAACACGGACTCAAACCCGCGATGACGTGGACCGGTCAAGTCGTTGCGGTCAAACCGATGAAGCAGGGCGAGCCGACAAGTTACGCCCGCACCTGGGAGGCGCCCGAGGACGGCTTTACCGCGGTGGTGCCGGTGGGCTACGCCGACGGGGTGCACCGCAGCTGGCAGGGCGCGCTCGAGATCACCATCGGCGACCAGACGTATCAGCAGGTGGGGCGTGTGAGTATGGACCAGATCGTGATCTGGCTCGGCGACAACGCCGCTGGCGTCAAGGCCGGCGACGAGGCCATCATCTTCGGCGCTGGCGGCCGCAGCGCGACCGACCTGGCGAAGGCCGCCGGCACCATCAACTACGAGGTGGTCTGCGCGCCGGGCGGGCGCACCCACCGCACCTACACGGGGGAGGAGAGCTAGGTGAAAGACACGGTTGCGCGTGAAGGTCGGCGGGTGTGTGAGGGGGTCGTCGATACGCAAGAGCTCGGCGCAGAGCTGGGGGCGGCGTTTGAAGCGGGTGACGTGGTGATCCTGGACGGCCCGCTCGGCGCAGGGAAAACCACGTTCACCCAGGGCGTCGCGCGCGGAATGCAGGTCAAAGGCCGGGTGACCAGCCCGACGTTTGTCATCGCGCGCCAGCACGCCTCCACCGTCGGCGGCCCAGCGCTTGTGCACGTCGACGCCTACCGGCTTGGCGACGACCCGCTCGGCGAACTCGACGCGCTCGACCTGGATACGGACTTGGAGGACGCGGTCGTCGTCGCGGAGTGGGGTGAGGGTCTGATGGAGCAGTTGGGCGGCAGTCACATCCTGATCACGTTGGACCGAGAAACGCTCGCGGCAACGGAGGGGCGCATTATCTCCTGGCGTGTCGTGGACGGGATGTAGGCTTAACCGCATGCTGAAGACGACAAGCAAAGCCCGTGGTTGGATCATTCTCGCGGCGGTGTTGTGGTTGGTCATCCTCGCCGCCATCATCTTCATTCCGCTCTCCCGTGGTTCTGAGGCGTACAACGAGGTCAAGCCGACGAACTCGCTGACGAAGTCGCTGCTGCAGACCCGCCCCGGCGGCGACGCGGTGGCAGCGCAGTTGGTGGACCCGGCGAAGGTGTACGACCCGGAGGCCTACCTCGGCTACACCACCCTGTGCCCTGGTGAGCCGGCCGAGTTGGTGGACGCGAAGAAGCAGGCCTTCGAGCTTGCCGACGAGGACGTGAACCTCGACGGCGAATTGGGCTACGTCCTGCTCATCCCGGCACAGGGCGACGCCGCCACCATCGACCCGGTCGACCTGGACAAGGTGGATATCTGCACCGTGCCGCAGTCGGAGACGTTCCCGCTGAACACGGCGATGCCGTTCCACGTCGACCAGGGCCGCTGGGTGCTTGGGATGGGCCAGTAATGCTTGTCCTCGCCATCGACACGGCGACCACTGACCTGGTCGCCGGCGTCGTGGACACCGCCACTGGTGACACGCTCGCCGAGGCAGTCACGGCGACCCGCGCGCACAACGAGCAGTTGGTGCCCACGGTGCAGTCGCTTCTCGACGACACCGGCCGCACCTTCGCTGACCTCGGCGCGATCGTCGTCGGTTGCGGGCCCGGGCCGTTTACGGGCCTGCGCGTCGGTATGGCCACCGCGTCCGCGCTCGGCCAGGCGCTTTCCATCCCGGTGCACGGGGTGTGCACCCACGACGCGGTGGGCGCAGGCCTTGCCGGGGACGCGCTCGTGGTCACGGATGCGCGCCGCCGCGAGGTGTACTGGGCGCGCTACACCGACGGCGCCCGTGTTGCCGGGCCTGAGGTGTGCAAGCCGGCGGACCTGCCGGTAGATGCGGTCGACGTGCTGAGTGTGCCCGACAACATCGAGGTCGCGGTCGACGCCGCTGAGAGCACCTACCAGGCGCCGCAGCCTGCGGGACTGGTGGCCGTAGCGCGCCTCGACCAGGCACCGGAGCCACTCGTGCCGTTGTATCTGCGCCGCCCGGATGCGGTGCCGCCGAAGCAGGCGCCGAAGTCGCCCGCGCTGCCATGACGGCGTTTCGGGAACTCACGCTTGCCGACGCCCCCGCGGCCGCCGCGATCGAAGCCGTCTTATTCGCCGGCGACAGCCCGTGGTCCGAGGCCGCGTTCCGTTCCGAGATCGGCGCGCCCTACACGTTTTACCTCGGCGCGTTCGACGGCGCGAACATGCTCGGGTACGCGGGCCTTGCCGTGCTGGGCCCGCGCGACGACCCCGAGTTCGAGGTCCACACCATCGGTGTTGCGCCCGCACAGCAGGGCAGGGGACTCGGCCGCGCGCTGATGGACCAGATGATGCATACCGCGGACCTGCTCGACGGGCCGGTGTATCTCGAGGTGCGCGTGGATAACGCCGCTGCGATCGCGTTGTACGAGGACTTCGGGTTTTTCACCGCCGGTGTGCGCAAGAACTACTATCAGGCCTCCGGGATGGACGCGTACACGATGACGCGCCCGCGCAAGAGCGAAAGGACTGCAGAGCAATGATCGTCTTAGGCGTTGAGTCCTCGTGCGACGAAACCGGCGTGGGCATTATCGAGCTTCACGAAGACGGCACGATGGACATCCTCGCCGATGTCGTCGCCTCCTCCATGGAGCAGCACGCCCGCTTCGGCGGCGTGGTGCCGGAGATCGCCTCGCGCGCGCACCTGGAGTCGATGCCGCAGGTGATGGAGAAGGCGCTGGCGGATGCGGGGATTGAGAAGCCGGACGCCGTCGCGGCCACGATCGGGCCGGGCCTGGCGGGCGCACTGCTCGTCGGCGCCTCGGCGGCGAAGGCGTATGCCGCGGCTTGGGGCGTGCCGTTTTACGGCGTGAACCACTTGGGCGGGCATGTCGCGGTGGCGAACCTCGACGGCGACCCGCTGCCGCACTCCATCGCGCTGCTGGTCTCCGGCGGGCACACCCAGATCCTCGAGGTCGATGCCGTGGGCAAACCGATGAAGGAACTGGGCACCACGCTTGACGACGCCGCCGGCGAGGCCTACGACAAAGTCGCCCGTCTGCTCGGGTTGGGGTATCCGGGTGGGCCGGTCGTCGATAAGCTAGCGGCGCAGGGGAACCCTCAGGCCGTGCGTTTCCCACGGGCCCTGTCGCGCGCGGAGGACCTGCGCGGCGAGCACCGCTACAACTTCTCGTTTTCGGGCTTAAAAACCGCGGTCGCGCGCCACGTCGAAGCCGCCGAGCGCGACGGCCGCGTGATCTCGCTGGAGAACGTGTGCGCCTCGTTCCAGGAGGCGGTCTGCGACGTGCTCACCGCGAAAGCGGTCATGGCCTGCGAAGACACCGGCGCGAACACGCTGCTGCTCGGCGGTGGTGTGGCAGCGAACAGCCGGTTGCGCGATTTGGCGCAACAGCGTTGCGACGAGCGCGGCATCGAACTGCGCGTACCCCGGTTCAACCTCTGCACCGACAACGGGGTGATGATCGCAGCGCTTGCCGGCCAGTTGATTCATGAGGGCGCGCAGCCGTCCGGATTCGGCGCCGCCACGGACACCTCGCTGGAGGTCGAGGTTCCGCTGGTCTGATTCGCTCGGCGCGCGGGAACGCGTGGTTGCGGATACATTGAGCACCGGTAATCCGCCGTGATGAAAGGAACCTACGTGACCACCGAGCAGTTCAACCAAGATCAGGCCGACCGCGAGCGTTTCGGGTTCCTGGTCAACCCGGATCTGTCGTACAAGCGCATCGTGTTCGACGAGAACTCCGCCCGCGAATTGCTGGGCGGGGTGGCCGACGATGTCGTCGACGTCGCTTTCGATCAGGAGGGCAACCGCTTCCACGCCATCTTCCGCCCGGACGCGCTGGAGCAGGGCGAGGAGCCGAACCCGGTGGCATCGTTGGCGCGCAACACTGCGGAGACCGACAACCCGGAGTTCCTCACCGATCCGACGCGCGCGATTTCCGGCCCGGTCATTTTCGCCTCCCGTGAGGGCCACAGTGTCGACGAGCGCACCATCGACGCCGTTATCCAGGCCATTCGCGCCGTGGAGAACTACCGCACGGACAACGCCGAGGAGTTCGAACTGTGGCGTAACGCGGTGAAAAACCGTTAAACCGCGCCCTTGTTGTTGACTGGCACTCTCGGGGGTAGAGTGCCAAAGCAGGTTGTGTGAAGCACAGTTGTTCACCCGCGACGACGGCTGCGCCTCTTCAGACCTGAACTGTTGAATCATTCACCAATGAAAGGTTTTTGATCATGGCAAACGTCAACATCAAGCCGCTGGAGGACAAGGTCCTCGTCCAGATCGCCGAGGCTGAGACCACCACCGCCTCCGGCCTGGTTATCCCGGATTCTGCCGCTGAGAAGCCGCAGGAGGCCGTCGTCATCGCTGTCGGCCCGGGCCGCCTGGACGACAACGGCAACCGTGTCGCCGTGGACGTCAAGGAGGGCGACACCGTCATCTTCTCCAAGTACGGCGGCACCGAGCTGAAGTACAGCGGCGAGGAGTACCTGCTGCTGTCCGCTCGTGACCTGCTGGCCGTCGTCGAGAAGTAAGCACCGCTATGGCAAAACTCATCGCATTTGATCAGGAAGCTCGCGAGGGCATCCAGCGCGGCGTGGACACGCTCGCCGACGCGGTGAAGGTCACCCTGGGCCCCCGCGGCCGCAACGTTGTGCTGTCGAAGTCCTGGGGTGGGCCGACCGTCACCAACGACGGCGTGACCATCGCGCGAGACATCGACCTCGAGGATCCGTTTGAGAATCTCGGCGCGCAGCTGGTGAAGTCCGTCGCAGTCAAGACGAACGACATCGCCGGCGACGGCACCACCACCGCGACGCTGCTCGCCCAGGCGCTCGTCGCCGAGGGCCTGCGCAACGTCGCAGCCGGCGCGAACCCGATCGAGCTGAACAAGGGCATCCTCGCCGCGGCCGAAAAGACCGTCGAGGAGCTGAAAAACCGCGCCACCGACGTGCAGTCCTCCACCGAGATCGCGAACGTGGCCACCGTGTCGTCTCGCGACCCGGAGGTCGGCGAGATGGTCGCCGGCGCCATGGACAAAGTGGGCAAGGACGGTGTGCTCACCGTCGAGGAGTCCCAGTCCATCGACTCCTACGTGGACCTGACCGAGGGCATCTCCTTTGACAAGGGATTCCTCTCCCCGTACTTCATGACGGATCCGGACGCCGGCCAGGCCGTGCTCGAGGATGCCCGCGTGCTGCTCGTACGCGGCAAGATCTCCTCGCTGCCGGACTTCCTGCCGCTTCTGGAGCAGGTCGCGTCCGAGTCGGTGCCGCTGTTTGTCGTCGCCGAAGACATCGAGGGCGAGGCGCTGCAGGCGCTCGTAGTCAACTCGATCCGCAAGGTGATCAAGGTTGTCGCCGTGAAGTCGCCGTACTTCGGCGAGCGCCGTAAGGCGTTCATGGACGACCTCGCCGTGGTCACCAACGCGACCGTCATCGACCCGGAGGTCGGTGTCAACTTGAAGGACGCCACCCTGGAGCACCTCGGCTCCGCACGTCGCGTGACGACGACGAAGGACGACACCGTCATCGTCGACGGCGCCGGCACCGCCGAGGCAGTGGAGGAGCGCCGCGAGCAGATCCGCCGCGAGATCGCCACCACCGACTCCACCTGGGACAAGGAAAAGGCCGAGGAGCGTCTGGCGAAGCTCTCCGGCGGTGTTGCCGTGCTGCGCGTCGGCGCGGCTACCGAAACCGAGCAGAACGAGCGCAAGCTGCGTGTCGAGGACGCCATCAACGCCGCCCGCGCGGCGGCGGAAGAAGGCATCATCGCAGGCGGCGGTTCAGCGCTCGTGCAGATTGCCAAGCAGCTCGAGGAGTTCGCCGAAGGCTTCGAGGGTGAGCAGAAGATCGGCGTGCTGGCCGTGTCCCGCGCGCTGTCCAAGCCCGCCTTCTGGATCGCCGACAACGCCGGCCTCGACGGCGCGGTTGTCGTCTCCAAGGTTGCCGAGATGAGCAACGGTGAGGGCTTCAACGCCGCCACGCTCGAGTACGGCAACCTCATCGAGCAGGGCATCATCGACCCGGTGAAGGTGACCCACAACGCTGTGGTCAACGCGGCGTCGGTGGCCCGCATGGTGCTGACCACGGAGGCGTCCGTGGTGACCAAGCCGGAAGAAGAGGAAGAGGACGGCCACGCCCACTAGGCGTCGTCATCACGCAAAAATGCCCCGCAACGACGGGGCATTTTTTGCTACTTAGCGGAAGCCGCGGCGACCTTCATACCGCCGGCCGCGCCGCGCAGCACGGCGGAGCGTTCGGACTCGCTCATGCCGCCCCAGATGCCGTACGGCTCGGCGACGCGCAGGGCGTGCTCGCGGCACTGGGAGAGCACCGGGCACTCGAAGCAGATGGCCTTGGCTCGGTTCTCGCGCTGGGTGCGGGCGCGGCCACGCTCCCCGTCCGGGTGGTAGAAGATCTCGGACGCCTCCCCCCGGCACGCGCTGTGCAGCTGCCAGTCCCAAAAGTCGGCGTTCGGCCCGGGGAGTTGATGCGGCAAAGACATTGAGGAGAGCTCCTTGTGGGTGATCTCGGACGTGTAACCGACAAGCAGTGTGGACGCGTTGGGTTAACGCCGGGTTGCCCGTGAGTTACCGCATCGTTTACAAACGTCAAAAGGCGTGAAAATATATCGCGCACGCTGCGTGTACCTCGATGGTTACGGGAGGGTGAATTCCTGGCAAAACATCGGTGTCGCGTTGGAACCAGCCGGTGCGTTTATAGTGTTTGCTTGTGAATGCCAACCCCAGCGCAGAACCTGGCGACGGCGAGGACGAACTCGCCGCGCTCGTTCCGCATGCCGCGGCGGGGGACCAGCGGGCGCTTAAGCGCATCATCGCGGTCGTCCATCCGCGCGTGCTGCGGTACTGTCGCGCGCGCATCGGCGGCGGCCGGATGCCCACCGCGGAGGATGTCGCCCAGGAGATCTGCCTAGCGGTGGCCACCTCCATTGACCGCTACGTGGACACCGGCCGGCCGTTTATGGCGTTCGTCTACGGCATCGCGTTCAACAAGGTGGCGGACGCGCACCGCAGTATGGTGCGCGATAAGACGACACCGACGGACGAGGTGCCTGAGCACGAGGTTTCCGCGTTCACGCCGGAGGACGCGGCGCTGGTAACTGCGGGAAGTAACGAAGTGCGCCAACTTCTCGATTCATTAAATGACAAGGCCCGCGACATCATCATCCTGCGGGTATTCGTGGGCCTCTCGGCGGAAGAAACGGCAGAAGTGGTGGGCAGTACACCTGGTGCAGTGCGCGTGGCGCAGCACCGTGCGCTGGCCAAGTTACGGGAGAAGTTGGAAGGAGGTCATTCGGGCGATGAAGCGTGAATTCGGCGAAGCGTTTCCGGATGATTACGCGCGCGATGACGCACTTATCGACGAGTTGGCGCGCGGGGTGGACCCCAGCGGCGGCACCGACCCGCTCGCGGCGGCGCTGCTCGCGCTGAAAGACGACGTCGACCGTCCGATGCCGGCGCCGCCTGCGGTTGTGCAGGAACCGGCGACGGTGGCCTCCCTTGACCAGGCCCGCGCGCGCCGTCGCCCCACCTCCAACCCATGGGTTGCCGGTCTGGTCGGCGCGGCTGCCGCGTCGACGGTCATCTTGGGCACCGGTGCCGCGGTGCTCAGCGCGGAAAACTCGTCGAACGAGACGACGATGGTGGAACTTGCGACCACGCTCGACGAGTTGGAAGCGGCCAACGAAAGCGGCGATGAGGCCGCGGCTCGCGAACTGCTCGAGCAGGCGCGTGGTCTGCTGGCAAACATCAAGATCCGCGAGTCGCGCCACGGTGGCGCCCACGCCACCCCGGCGCCGCGCACGGTGACCGCGACGACCACCGTGAGCGAGGTGCCCGAGGTGACAACGCGGCCGCACGAGCAGCCGAGCAGCCCAGCCCCGGCCAACCCGGCGCCGGGCACCGTAGCGTCGCAGCAGCCTTCGGCACAGCAGCCTACGCCGCAACCGAGCGCTGCCCAATCCAGCCCGGTGCCGTCCAGTGCGGTCCAGTCGAGTTCGCGGCAGTCCAGCCCGGCACCGAGCGCGACATCTCCAGCGACCGCGCCGCAGCCAAGCGAGCAGCAGCCGGCGCCGGATCAGACGGCGGTGGAGTACGGCGGCAACCGTGTGCCGTCGGCTGCCGAGGGTGCGCCTCAGCAGGGGGCGGCTGGGGCCGACATGGGGTCGTCGGCAAGCGGAATGCTCTAGCGGCCCTCGAGCCCGTCGAGGTAGCCCATCGCGTAATCCCACGGCACGTAGGCGTCGATGTTCGGCTCGGCGCTCGGCTCGTGGACCGGCGGTAACTCGCCGTTGAGCGTTGCGATCATGTTCTGCTCCATGATCTCCCAGTCGTAATAGTGCAACTGGTCGCAATCCTCGCAGAGGAAGTGGATGCCCAAAATTCCGCGCGGCTTGAGCAAGCGCTTCGCGTCGCGGACATGGGAAAGGTCCTGGATGACGGCGACGCGCTCCTGGGCGGATAGGGGCTCCACAACCTCATCGTCGTCGATGAAGGAGGCTGGATCGTTGGGGTCGTCCGCGAACGGATCCAGCGGCATCATGTCGTCGAAATTCACGCCCCTCAGCCTATTAAGCCCCCGCAGACAAGGCCAATCCCGCCCCAATCCCCGCATAGACCGCGTTTTGCGCGACGTTATATCATTGCGGAAAACATCCGCGCGGGAGAGGAGAACTTGTCGATGTCTGAGGCACGTGTATGGACTGGTGGAGACGATCCCGACAAGGTCGCGTTGCGGGGGCTGACGTTCGACGACGTTTTGCTGCTGCCGGCCGAGTCCCACATTGTCCCGTCTGAGGTGAGCACGGAGTCGCAGTTCACCCGCAACATCCGTCTCGGCATGCCGATCATTTCGGCCGCGATGGACACCGTCACTGAGTCGCGCATGGCTATCGCGATGGCGCGCCAGGGCGGAATCGGCGTGCTGCACCGCAACTTGAGCGCTCAGGACCAGGCCGAGCACGTGGACGTGGTGAAGCGCTCCGAGTCCGGCATGGTGACCAACCCGGTTACCGCAACCCCGGACATGACGCTTGACGACGTCGACGCGCTCTGCGCCCGCTTCCGCATCTCCGGTCTTCCGGTGGTCGACGACAATGAGCGTCTGGTTGGCATCATCACCAACCGCGACATGCGCTTCGAGCCGGACTTCGGCCGTAAGGTCGCCGAGGTCATGACCCCGATGCCGCTCGTCGTGGCGGAAGAGGGCGTGGACAAGCAGGAAGCACTTGCGCTGCTGTCGTCTAACAAGGTGGAGAAGCTGCCGATCGTCACCGCCGAGGGCAAGCTCGCGGGCCTGATTACCGTGAAGGACTTCGTGAAGAGCGAGCAGTACCCGAACGCGTCCAAGGACGCCGACGGCCGCCTGCTCGTCGCCGCAGGTGTGGGCACCGGCGAGGACGCGTTCGAGCGCGCCGGCTTGCTCGTCGAGGCGGGTGTTGACGCGCTCGTCGTCGACTCCGCGCACGCCCACAACAACCGCGTGCTCGAGATGGTCTCGCGCGTGAAGAAGGACTTCGGTGACCGTGTCGACGTCGTCGGCGGCAACCTGGCCACCCGCAGCGCCGCGAAGGCGATGATCGACGCCGGCGCCGACGCCATCAAGGTCGGCATCGGCCCAGGCTCCATCTGCACCACCCGCGTCGTCGCAGGTGTGGGCGCGCCGCAGATTACCTCCATCCTCGAAGCGTCCGTGCCAGCAAAGGCCGCGGGCGTGCCGATCATCGCCGACGGCGGTATGCAGTTCTCCGGCGACGTGGCCAAGGCCCTGGCCGCCGGCGCGTCGACCGTCATGCTCGGCTCCATGCTCGCAGGCACCGCCGAGGCCCCGGGCGACATCGTCGTCGTGGGCGGCAAGCAGTACAAGCGCTACCGCGGCATGGGCTCGATGGGTGCCATGCAGGGCCGCGGCCTGACGGGGGAGAAGCGCTCCTTCTCCAAGGACCGCTACTTCCAGGCCGACGTGACTAGCGAGGACAAGCTGGTGCCGGAAGGTGTCGAGGGCCGCGTGCCGTTCCGTGGCGAGCTCGATTCCATCACCCACCAAATCGTCGGAGGCCTGCGCGCGGCCATGGGCTACACCGGCGCTTCCTCAATCGAGGAGCTGCAGACCAAGCAGTTCGTTCAAATCACCGCTGCCGGCCTGCGCGAGTCCCACCCGCACGACATCACGCAGACCGTCGAGGCACCGAACTACCGCCAGTAGAGGACCAGCATGCGCGACTACGTGGAAATTGGCATCGGCCGCGAGGCCCGCAAGGCCTACGACCTAGGCGACCTTTCGATCGTGCCCAAGCGGCGCACCCGTTCCTCGCAGGACGTGGACACCACTTGGAACATCGACGCCTACACCTTCGATATCCCGCTCGTGTCCCATCCGACCGACGCTCTGGCCAGCCCCGAGTTCGTCATCGAGATGGGCAAACAGGGCGGCCTCGGCGTGATCGACGCCGAAGGGCTGTGGGGCCGGCACGCCGACTTCGAGGCCGCGGTGAAGAAGGTCGTGGACTCGTGCCAGGACCACTGGGGCATCGACTCGGAGGAGAAGTACCAGGAGTTCGTCGACTCTGGTGAGCGCTCCTTGCGCACCCTGCAGGAGCTACATGCCGCGGATCTGGATACCGATCTGCTTTCCGAGCGCATCGCGCAGGTGCGCGACTCCGGTGTGACCGTCGCTGTGCGGGTCAGCCCGCAGAACGCGCGCGAGTTGGCCCCGGTTGTCATTGCGGCTGGTGCGGAGATCCTGTTCATCCAGGGCTCCATCATCTCCGCCGAACACGTGCAGCAGGGTGGTGAGCCGCTGAACCTGAAGGAGTTCGTCGGCTCACTGGACGTGCCGGTGATCGCGGGCGGGGTGTACGACTACTCCACGGCAACCCACCTGATGCGCTCCGGAGTGGCCGGCGTGATTGTGGGCTCTGGTTCCTCGAGCACCGTGGTGAATGTCCCGGCTGCGACGGCTATCGCAGATGTGGCGGCCGCCCGCCGCGACTACCTGGATGAGACTGGCGGACGCTACGTGCATGTTCTCGCGGATGTGCCCATCTGGGACGCTGACAGCATCGCTCTTGCTATCGCGTGCGGCGCGGATGCTGTCATGCTCGGCCGCAACTTGGCGCAGGCGTCTGAAGCAGCGGCGAACGGCGTGTACTGGGAGGCACAGGCCGCCCACCCCCGCTTCCCTCGCGGTGATGTGAGCAAGGATCCGGTTGTCAGCACCGACACCGCACTGGAGACGGTGTTGTTCGGCCCGTCGAGCGTTCCGTACGGTGGGCTCAACATTGTCGGAGGTCTGAAGAGAATGATGGCAAAGTGTGGGTATACTGACATCAAAGCTTTCCAGAAAGCCGACTTGGCAATCCGCGACTAAGAAACTGGATGAATTCGACCTATGCCTAGCCGTGTAACCATTCTTCGCGACGCCCCCAAAGGGCCATCCCACGAAGTTGATGTCAACGACATCTTCTTTTCGGTGACCGATGCGAAGGGTGTGATGACTCATGTGAACAACGTGTTCATCGACTACGCGCAGTATTCGGCCGAAGAAATGATCGGGAAGCCCCACAATCTCATCCGTCACGATGAGATGCCGGGAGCGACGTTCAAGTTGATGTGGGACACGATCGAGGACGGTCGCCCATTCGCCGGGTACGTGCGCAACAGGGCAAAGAGCGGCTCTGCTTACGACGTGCTCGCCACTGTGACTCCGCTGCCGAACGGTGGCTACCTGTCTGTGCGTACCCGTCCGATGACGGACGCCTTCGCCGCGGCCGGTGAACTGTACCAAGAGGCTAACGCCGTTGAGCACGAGGCGAAGGCGAACGGCGTGGGCCGCCGCGAGCGCGCCGTCGCCGGCGCCGAGAAGTTGGCTGAGCTGCTGCCGGACTACGATGCGTTCATCCGCGAAGTGCTGCCTAACGAGGTGCAGGCGCGCGAGGACGCCGGCTTCACGCTGCCGGAGGGCTCCGGCGATATTTACGACGCCGCCTCCGCCCTCTACCGCGAGCTGGACACCTTCATGACCACCCAGACGGAGATTAAGGAAGCCGCAGAGGAGCTCCGCAAGGCGAGTGAAACGCTCGTCGAGGAGAACGCGGTGACCAACAACGTCAAGGCCGAGATGGAAAACGTGGTCACCGAGGGCGCTTCCCGCACGCTGCTGCTCGCTCCGCTGCAGGTGTGGGCGACGATGCGTGGCATTATCGACGAAAACGCGCAGTCGCTCGCCGAGGTCGCCGAGGAGCTCTTCGCCAAGACCGCGAACGCGCGTATGGCGATCGCTCTTGCGCGCCTCCACACCGCGCAGACCGCGCAATTCTCCACCGAGTCGGGTGCGCTGGAATCGATGCAGTTGCTTGTCGACGCCCTCGAGGAGGACGTGCGCCACATGGACGACGCCGTGTTCCTGCACTCGTCGTTCCGTCGTCGTGTGGAGCTGAAGGTCAACTCGATTTCCGAGCTGACGAAGATTCCGCTGGAGATGATTCGCCGCTGGTCGCAGAACACCAACGAGTCTGCGATGGGTGAGGAAGTCACCCCGCTCGTCGAGCAGGTCAACAAGGCGATGGAGGCCGCGGACGCGTCGATTGCGCAGCTGCAGCGCTCCGCCGAGAAGCTTGCGCAGGCCCCGTCGACCGACGAGGTGCGCGCAGCCCTCGACCGGCTCAGCGCCGCGGTGCGCTAGAGGCGCCCTAGCCTGATTGACCGAGCGGCGACGGTTTTTTAGCTGTCAGGGTTCGGTCAGCTACTATTTGGCGCTGTGACTACCGCTCAAACACGCCCTGTTCTTGTCGTTGATTTTGGTGCGCAGTACGCGCAGTTGATCGCCCGCCGTGTGCGCGAGGCGAACGTGTTCTCTGAGGTCGTGCCGTCGACCATTACCGCCGCTGAGGTCCGGGAGAAGGACCCGCAGGCGCTGGTGCTCTCCGGTGGCCCGTCTTCGGTGTACGCCGAGGATGCTCCGCAGTTGGACCCGGAGATTTTCGAGCTCGGCCTGCCGATTTTCGGCATCTGCTACGGCTTCCAGATCATGACCCAGGCGCTCGGCGGCAAGGTAGCCAAGACCGGTGCGCGTGAGTACGGTCGCACCGCGATGACGGTGAGTGGCGGAGTGCTGCACGCGGGTCTCGACGAGCACCCGGTGTGGATGTCGCACGGCGATTCGGTCACAGAGGCACCGGCAGGTTTCGAGGTCACCTCCTCGACCCCGGGCGCGCCAGTGGCGGCGTTCGAGGACACCTCCCGCAAGTTCGCCGGCGTGCAGTACCACCCGGAGGTGATGCACTCGCCGCACGGCCAGGAGGTGCTCACCCGCTTCCTCACCGAGATCGCCGGGCTGGAGCAAAACTGGACCGCGTCCAACATCGCGGAGCAGCTTATCGACGACGTCCGCAACCAAGTCGGCGACGGCCACGCCATTTGCGGTCTGTCCGGCGGTGTCGACTCTGCCGTGGCAGCAGCGCTCGTGCAGCGCGCCATCGGCGACCGGCTCACCTGCGTGTTTGTGGACCACGGCCTGCTGCGTCAGGGCGAGCGCGAGCAGGTGGAAAACGACTTCGTCGCAGCCACCGGCGCGAAGCTGGTCACAGTCGACGAGCGCAAGGCGTTTTTGGACAAACTGTCGGGCGTGACGGAGCCGGAGGCGAAGCGAAAGGCCATCGGCGCGGAGTTCATCCGCTCCTTCGAGCGCGCCGTCGCCGGTGTGCTCGAGGGCCAGCAGGTGGACTACCTGGTTCAGGGCACCCTCTACCCGGATGTGGTGGAGTCCGGCGGCGGCACCGGCACCGCGAACATCAAGAGCCACCACAACGTCGGCGGCCTGCCGGACGACGTGGAGTTCGAGCTGGTCGAGCCGCTGCGTCTTCTGTTCAAGGACGAGGTCCGCGCGGTCGGCCGCGAGTTGGGCCTGCCGGAGGAGATTGTGAACCGCCAGCCGTTCCCGGGCCCGGGCTTGGGTATCCGCATCATCGGCGAGGTCACCGAGGAGCGCCTGGAGACCCTGCGCGCCGCCGACGCCATTGCCCGCGAGGAGCTGACCAAGGCCGGCCTGGACGAGCAGATCTGGCAGTGCCCGGTCGTGCTGCTTGCCGACGTCCGCTCCGTCGGTGTGCAGGGCGACGGCCGCACCTACGGCCACCCGATCGTGCTGCGCCCGGTCGCGTCCGAGGACGCCATGACCGCGGACTGGGTGCGCATCCCGTACGACACCCTCGAAGTGATCTCTACCCGCATCACCAACGAGGTCGCCGACGTCAATCGTGTGGTGCTGGACGTGACGTCCAAGCCGCCGGCCACCATCGAGTGGGAGTAAGTCACTCCCTTGCGCCCGGGTTGTCGCGGGCGTAGAACGCGGACACGGATCCGGCGCGCTGCGTCACGTTGAGCGTGAGCAGTTCGCCGTCTGTGTCCGCGTTTTGCGTGTCGTCGGGGCATGCGGTGTCGCCGAAGGAGACCTTGCAGTTGACGTCGACCGGGACGTTGTCCGGCAGGATGATCTCGACGTTGCCGGCGACGTTGCTGATCTCCACCGTCCGCGGCGTGTCAAGCGGTTCCAGTTCGGACAGGTCGAGGCGTGTTTCCCCGATAAACCCGTCGAGGTCGGGGAGGTGGTCGATGTCCGACACGGTGATATCTGCGCTGCCGAATTTGCCGTAGTTGCCGACCCTCCATTCGCTGATGAACGACAGTGCAACCATGGTCAGTATTGTGAGCACGACCGTGACGGGGATCCAGAACCAGTTACGTTTCTTCGCCTGCTGCGGCGCCGGTTCGCTCGGCTCCGGCAGGTGCCACAGCTCCGGCGCGGCGCCGAGCGGGTCCCAGGCGGGCGGGCGCTGGCCGGGGTGTTCGTGTCCTTCGGGCACCGTCAGGTGGGAGGTGTCCACAGCGGGGCGGTTGCTTGTACGGGCCTCCTCCGGCTCGCCCACCAGCAACCCAGCCGGCGGCTCGGGCTGGCGCTGGTGCAGGAAGTACCAGCCGGCGGCGAAGAGGATGAACGTGACCAGCACTGCCCGCAGATCACCTGCGACGGAAACGGACGGTAGAAACAGGAACAGCCCGAGCAGCAGCCACCAGCCGGTGTCGCGATCCTTTATCTCCGCTGCGGTCAGCTGCTGTTTCGGGGTGATGATCGCGGACCACGGGCTGCGGGTCAGCCCGAAGCGGGGCATATTGATCCAGCACAGCAGGTAAAGAAAGATGCCGCCACCGAACGCGAGCGAGAGCGCGACGAAAACTACGCGGACAAACGTGGGGTCGATGTGGAAGCGGGCGCCAATGCCTTCGCAGACGCCGCCGATGACGGCCTTGCCGCCCTGGTCCTCCGGGATGCGGGGCGGGCGGGTCTCCCACATCTGCGTGAGTGTGTTGTTTTCCATGGCTCCATCCTCCCGCGGGAGCGCGGGCCGCGGTATCGGGAACGACCCTGATTTTTCGTTTCAGGGTTTCCCCCGATGTGCCCTCAGGCGCACCCGTGCAACGATGGGCGTTATGTCTGCGTTGTATCCCCGGCTGACCCGGAACCGCTCCCGCCGCGTTGTGGCCGGCGTGGCCTCCGGTGTGGCCGACCACCTGGGGGTGGAGGACAAATGGATGCGCCTGTTCTTCGTCGCGGCGAGTTTCGCGGGCGGGTTCGGCGCGCTGCTCTACGCCGGTTTGTGGATGTTTACGCCCCTGGACGACAGTGGGGCGCAGCGCCAGCGCCCGGGGACGATGGATCTTGCGCTAGTGGTGCTCGGGTTTGCAGGCGCGCTTATTGCGCTGCAGCTGTCCTCGGGCGCGGGCGCCACGGTGGTGTTTGTGCTCGGCGTGCTCATTGTCGGGGCGGTGATTGCGCTGCAGGCCTACGACCGCGGCACGGGGTCGTGGGGCAACATCGCCGCGCTGATGTTGGGTGCGCTGCTGGTTATGGCCGGGGTGCTGGCAGTGGCGTTTGTGGGCGAAAGCGCCGGGGTTGGCGGCGTGGTGGTCTCCGTGCTGGTCACGGTGGTGGGTGTGGCGGTGCTGGTTGTGCCGCTGATAGCCAAGCTGGCCAATTCGCTCGTCGCGGAGCGGGAGGCGAAGGCGGTCGCGGACCAGCGCGCGGAGATTGCCTCACGCTTGCACGATTCGGTGCTGCAGACCCTCGCGCTGATACAGAAGCAGGCGGGCGATGCGGATGAGGTCGCCCGCCTCGCGCGCGCCCAGGAGCGCGAGCTGCGGGCCTGGCTTTTCGACGACTCCGTGCCCAACCACACCACCACCTTCGCCGCCCTGCAGAAAGCGGCCGGCGAAGTGGAGGACGCCTTCCGCGTAGTCATCCAACCGGTCACGGTGGGCGAGGATGTCGCCTTCGACGAACGCACCGAGGCGATCGTGCTGGCCGCGAGGGAGGCAATGGTCAACGCCGCCAAGCACGCCGGTGTGGACACCATCGACGTTTACGCGGAGCATCTCGCGGGCAGGCTCGAGGTGTTTGTGCGCGACCGCGGTGCCGGTTTCGATCCGGACGCCATCCCGGCCGATCGGCACGGTTTGCGCGACTCCATCGTGGGCCGCGTTCGGCGGGTTGGGGGAGAGGTGCACGTGGTGTCGTCGATAGGCGATGGCTCAGAGGTGGAGATAGCGTTAGAGCTATGACGAGTGTGTTCTTGGTGGACGATCACTCCGTGTTCCGTGCCGGGGTGAAAGCGGAGCTGGCTGCCGCAAGCGGCCAGCTCGAGGTCGTCGGTGAGGCCGGCACGGTTGCTGAGGCGGTGCGTGGGATCGAGCGCACGCGCCCGGACGTGGTGCTTTTAGACGTGCACATGCCCGACGGCGGCGGACTGGCCGTGCTCAAGCGGGCGCCCGGCCCGGCGTATCTGGCGCTGAGTGTTTCCGACGCCGCCGAAGACGTCATTGCCCTGATCCGTGCCGGTGCGCGCGGGTACGTGACCAAGAACATCGCAGGCGCCGAGCTTGCAGAGGCGATTGAGCGGGTGCGCGGCGGGGACGCGTACTTCTCGCCCCGGCTGGCCGGGTTCGTCCTCGACGCCTTCGCCTCCGGGCCGGTGGTGGAGGAGGACGACCCAGCGGTGGATTCGCTGACTCGCCGCGAGCTCGAGGTGCTGCGGCTGCTCGCGCGCGGCTACATGTACAAGGAGATCGCCGAGCGGCTGTTCATCTCTGTGAAGACGGTGGAGACGCACGCGTCGAACATCCTGCGCAAGACACAGACCTCCAACCGCCACCAGCTCACCAGGTGGGCGGTGGCGCGGGATTTGGGCTAGAGCACGCCCGCCTGGGTGAGCAGCGATAGCGCCGTTTTATCCGTTTCCTGCAGCATGAGCGGGTCAGTGCCCGGCATCGGCGAGATCGTCGTGTCCGCCCACTGCGAGCCAGTCGGGATGCCGACGATGTGCAAGCGCGCATCCAACGTGCCGTCGGGGTGGACGGCGCGGCGGGTGGCGTCGTCGGTTTCCGGGGAGGCGGTGCAGTTAAACGGGCGGACGCGGGCGGCGTCGATAAGCGAGCGGCTCAGCGGGTCGACGGCGTTGCGGATGTCGGGGGAGGGCAGGAAGGCGTCGGCAAGCGCGGTGGCGGTGGTGGTGCGCCCGTGGCTGGTGGCCACGTATTCGTCGTCGCTCGTATCGACGACCGGCGCAGGGCCCACAAATGTCACCAGGCCCGCGTCGGCAAGCGCGAGCAGCTCGCGGGTGCGGAACAGCGGTGGGCCCGAGCCGACCATCTGCCCGAACGCCATGTACTGCGACAGTGCCCGTTCGCGGGGCCCGCGGTCGTTTTCCGTGGCGATCGCGCTCGGCTTGCGGCCAGCGGAGATCGCCCACAGCCCGGCCTTGAGTGGGGAGTCCCAGGCGGCGACGGCCTCGTCGATATCCCGCGCCATGTCGTCGGTGATGTGCCGCTGCAACTCGTCGAGCGTCAGGTCCGCCGTGCCGGCGAGCGGGTCGATCCAGAACGCCATGTCGAACGGCTCGTCGGAAAGGTTCGCGGTGGTGTCGGTGAGCGCGCGGGCGACCGGTGCGATGTCATCGGCGCTGGCAGCTGCGCTCAGGTCCGCGGCGTCGATGGCGGCGAGGATCTCGTCGAGCGGCGCCTTCAGTGCTTCCGGGCGCACGCGGGCGAGGACCCGGTAGTACTCGGCGTAGGCGTCGCGGGCGAGCGCGGGCCACAGGTCGCGGCCGAAGGACACCGGTGCGGTGGAGACTTCGATGGCTGCGCGCAGGCGCGACAGGTCGGCCTTCGGCGGCAGCGAGTGGTACTCCGACTTCGGCAGGTAGGGGTAGCCGCGCCCGGAGGTGACCACGAAATGTGGCTCCTCGCCGGACGCCTCGTAGTGCAGGCCAGAGCGGGTCGAGGCGTCCTCGACGAACCGCCCGCCCCGGTTGATGGTGGTCAGCGCCATGAGGTCGAAAAAGCCCATGCCCATGCCGCGTACCAGCAGTCGTTCGCCGGCGCCGATGCGGGACACATCCTGCTCCACCGGATTGTCGGCGGGGATGTACGTGAGGCCGGATGCGGCGAACTTCTCCTGTTCTGGCGATGGGGCGGGCACGACCCAGCCGGTGGCCAGCACGGTAGCGTCGACGTGGATGACGGTGTCGTCGTCAAGCAAAAGTGCGTCCCCTTCGAGCGACACTGCGCGGGCGTGGTGCTCGATCACTTCCACGTTGTCGGGGAGTTGTGCGAGCGCGACCTTCCACACCCAGCGCAAGTACTCGCCGTACAGGGCGCGCGACGGGTTGGACTCGGGGCGGGTGTCGCGGATTTCCTCGGCGAATGACTCCGGCGCGTCCGGGGTTTGCAGCCACTCAAACATGGTCGGGCCCTGGAGTACGGGGGCGGTGACGGTCGCACCAGGCTCGGTGAACAAGGTCACGGCGCCGGCGAGGGTGTTCATGCACAGCGTGCGCGTTTGGGTGGTGTCCCAGATGCGGCCGGCGCCGAGTTGGGCGTCGTCGATGATGTGCAGGGTGAGCGGTTGACCGCCGCGCTCGTTGAGAAAGGCGGCGATGCGTTCGGTGATCGAAATGCCGCGTGGGCCTGCGCCGACAATGGCGATCGATGCTCCCACTGGGTGTTACCTCCTGGTTTGGTTGTTGCGCCACACGAGGTCGTCGTCAAGCGACTGCGGCGGCTCGGGGTGGCTGGCGTAGGCGACGAACCAGAGCAGCAGGAAGACGACGAAGCCGCCGAGGGTGATGCGGCTGTCGCCAGCCTCGTGCGCGGTGGGCACGAAGATGATCGGCCCGAGGATGAGCCACCACGCCGTACGGCGGTCCTTGCGCTCGGCGGGGGTGAGGGTGTTTTTCGGCACCATGATGGCCCTGCCAGGGCTTGCTGTCTCGCCGATGCGCGGCATGAGCAACCAGCACAGCAGGTAGGCGAAGATGCCGCCGCCGAAGACGAATCCGGTGAGGACGAACGCGATGCGCACCGCGACCGGATCGTGGCCGTAGCGCGCGCCGAAGCCGGTGCACACGCCGCCGAACACGGCTTTGCCGCCCTGGTCTTTTGGGATGCGCCGCGGGCGGGTTTGCCACATGTGCCGCAGGGATGTGTTGCTAGCCATGGGCCCCATTATGCGTACGCGAGCCGACGCGTGCCGTCGACGTGCGGGTACAGCAGCCATGCGGCACCTGCTGCGAGGATGCCGGTAAGCAGCGAGGCCACCGCGGACCACCCGACGAGCGGTGCGAGCATGAGCGCCAACCACCACAGCATGGGCGGGAGCATCATGCTTAACGACGGCACCCTGGCCACGTTGTGCGCCTCCGCAAACGCCTTGAGCTGCTTGCGGTAGGGGTGTGCGAGCGTGGCCGTGACGGCGGCCACGACGCAGATAAGCGCCACAACCGCCTTGATACCCAGCGGCGCTTGCGAGACCATCACACCGATCGATCCGCCCACGCCGGCGGATCCAACCGCACGCACGACTGCGGGCGTGGGGATCGGGGTGACGCGGTTTTGGACGTCGGATGCGCTGATGGGGATCATGGTGAGGGACGTTACCAGGTCTCACCCACCCCGCAGTGTGCGAAAATATGTTCGACCATTGACGTTGCCTGTGTCGTACCCGAGGTGCATACTACTTGGCGTGAGTGGAACACCTATTCGAGCGACTGCAACGGCAGTAGAGGACCTGCGGGGAGCGGGTGAAGTGCCTGCTCAGCCGACCCGTGCCGAGCAGATCGCTGACCTGCGCGCCCGCATGGCCGCGCTCGGTGGGGAAGTGCCGCAGGAGGTTGCGGCCGATACAGAAACGCTCACTGTGGGCGGTGGTCTTTCGACTGTGTTGCCGAACGGCGGATTGCCGCGCCGGGCGGTCACGCACGTCAGCGACACGCCTGCGCTCGTCGTCGAGCTGCTCGGCCAGGTGGTGGGTGCCGGCGGCTGCGCGGGGGTGGTGGGCTGGCCGGAGCTGTCGTACGCCGCCGTCGCCGCCGATGCGCTCGAGCGGGTGGTTGCGGTGCCGGAGCCGGGCATCGACGACCTCTCTGTCGCCGGTGTTCTCGCCGAGGGGTTGGACCTGGTGGTGCTGCGCACCCGCACCGCGCTGCAACTCACCCCGGTGCGTGCGCGGCCCCTGCTGGCCCGGATCAGAAAAGGCCAGGCCGCACTTGTGTGCGTCAACGTTGCGGTGCCCTCGCCGGCGCTGACGGTTGCGGGCACGCTCGCGCAGTTCCACGGCATCGGGCGGGGTACCGGGCGGATCACCGGCATCGACTTCGACGTGCGAGCCGAGACCAAGGGGTACCGCCCGGCAAGTGCGCGGGTCACGCTGGGCGTTGGTGTGCAACCGCGGAAGTTGAGGCTGGTCACATGAGGACCGCCGCGCTGTGGTTTCCGGACTGGCCCGTGCAGGCGGTGAAATTGGAGTCCGGCGACGAGTTGGCGGAGCCTGTCGCCATCGCTGCGCACCACCGCATCAAGGTGTGCTCGCAGGGTGCCCGCGAGGTCGGTGTGCGCCGCGGGATGAAGGTGCGCAACGCCCAGGCCGCCGCCCCGGAGTTGACGGTGGTGGACGACAACCCGGACCGCGACGGGCGCATGTTCGCAGCCCTTGCGGCGGGGCTCGACGACGTCGCGGCAAGTGTGGAGGTACTGCGCCCGGGGCTCATCGTCGCTGACTTGGCTGCGGCCGGGAAATTTCACGGCAGCGAGGACAAAGCTCTCGAGATGCTTATCGACGCCGCCTCGCGCCGCGGCATCGACGCCCTCGCCGGCGCCGCCGACGAGATCGCCACCGCCGTGATCGCGGCACGCTCGTCGCAGGTGGTGGCGCCGGGGGAGTCGAAAGCGTTTCTGGAAACGCAGTCGCTCGGTGTGCTCGTCGCCGAGGAGGCGCTCGGCGCGGACACCGGCACCGTCAAGGCGCTGGGACAGTTGGGCATTGCCACCCTCGGCCAGTTGGCGTCGCTGCCCCCGGCGGCGATGACCACTCGCTTCGGCCAGCCCGGCATGCTCATCCACCGCATCGCCGCGGCCGCGCCGGACCGCCGGGTCGCCCCCGAGATCCCGGTGGAGGACCTCGCCGTGGCGATCACCCCGGAGGATCCCATCGAGCGTGTCGACGCCGCCGCGTTTGCCGCCCGCGCCCTCGCCGCAAGCCTGCACGAGCGGCTCAAAGAGGCCGGCCACAACTGCCTGCGGCTGAAAGTGACGGCGGAACTCGGCGACGGTACCCGCGTCGAGCGCGTCTGGCGCACCCGCGAAGCGCTGACCGAGGCCGCCACCGCCGACCGCGTGCGCTGGCAACTCGACGGCTGGCTCACCGGCGGCGGCGCCGGCGAAATCACAAGTCTCATCCTCGAACCACTCGAACTCGCCGCGCCTGAACCCGTCGGCGAATTATGGGCCGACGGCGCATCCACCGACACCGCCCGCCGCGTGGTGGAGCGCGTCCAGTCCCAGCTCGGCATCGAAGCCGTCGTCCAGCCGCGGCTCGTCGGCGGGCGCGGCGTGGCAGAGCGGGTGCAGATGGTGCCGTTCGGGGAGGCGGGGCCATCTGCAGATACGCATGCGTGGCCCGGCGCCATCCCCGCGCCACTGCCCGCGCGCCTCGGCGGCGGCATCGACCACCCGGCCTCGCGCATTTCGCTTATCGACGACACCGCGCAGCCCATCATCGTCACCGCCGAGGCCCTGCTCTCGGCAGCCCCGTACGCGATGGCATGGGGTGAGCGGCGCTTCCTGGTCACCGGGTGGGCAGGGCCCTGGCCCGTGGACGAGGGATGGTGGACGCAAAGCGACATACCCGCGGGAAGGCTCGCGCGCATGCAGGTCGTCGGCCGCGAAGGTGGGCCCGACGGCGCTGTGACCGGGTGGCTGCTCGTGTGGAGCCGCCGCAGCTGGCGCGTGGAGGCGGTGTATTAGTTCTGCACTAGTTCTGCACTAGTTCTGAACGATGTCGACGACCACGCGCTTCGGGTCCTCGAGCACCTGCACCGAGTAGGGCAGGGCGGAGCGCAGGCCGACCACGACCTGGCTGCGGCCCTCGTAGGTGCCGGCGCTGATGACGTCGATGACGTTGCCGGTATCGCCCGCCATCTTTACCGGCACGTCCGGGTCTTTGCCGAGTTCAAACGGGTAGACGGTGCCGTCGACGTTGATGTTCAAAAACGCGTTGCCCGCCACCTTCAGCGGCTGGGCGACAGTCTCCTGCATCGGGGTGGAGGTGTAGTCGACAAACCAGCCCGGGTCGCCGGTGCCCTCCAGGTCCACCACCACGCGGTCGAAACCCTCGTGGGCACCGACGCGCACACCGGTGACCACCAGTTCCGACGGGGCGGACGGGCGCAACGACTTCGGCGACGGGTCAGCCGTGCCGAGCGGCTCCACGCGTTGCCCGCCACCCGACAGGCTGCTGGCCACCGTCTCGTCGGTTCCACCGCCGGGGATGCTGCAGGCGGTGCAGGTGGCGATCGTCGCCAAGCACACGCCCGCAAGCGTCGCACGAAGGGAACCGGAAATTCGAAGCATTCAGCCACCGTATCCAGCAGGTCGGGCAAGGCCAAACGCAAACGGGCGAAAACAGAATTAGTTACACAACTGTTACAACCTGGATGACCGTCCAAGAGGTTAGGGCACACTTAGCTAAGGTGGTGCGCATGCAACAATTGCCCTGCTCAGATGTTGAGGTCGAACCGCTTCCGGGAACCGCGAAACCCGGCTCCACCTACGTCCTCTTCGAGTGGCCGGAAGCATGGCCGCGGGACGTGTTGGGCGATAACGCGCTTGGTAGCGAACTCACGCCGAACATCGCCGCGCACCTCGACGAATACGACGCATCGATCCTGCTCATCCGCCACCCAACAAGGGAGGGGCGCGATATCGACGACCACCACCTCTATCTCGTCTTCGCCGACGAAGGCGTCACGGAGGTTCTCCACGTCGACGGGCCCGAGGCGATTTTGGACCTCGACCTTTCTGGGCCCGGCAAAAACGGCGCGGACACCCGCGAGCGTCCCCTGCTGCTGATCTGTACCCACGCCAAGCGCGACGTGTGCTGCGCGGTCAAGGGCCGCCCCGTGGTCAACGAGCTGCACAAGCGCCACCCGTTCGGCCCTGGCAACGACGTGGTGTGGGAAACCTCGCACATCAAGGGCCACCGCTTCGCACCGACGATGCTGCTCATGCCGTGGGCGTACAGTTTCGGACGCATGAACGTCGAGGCCACCGACGCGATGCTCGCAGCCGCCACCCGCGGCCGCTACTTCGTGCCCGGCAACCGCGGGCGCGGCACCCTCGGCCCGGTGGAGCAGGCCGCCGAGATCGCCGTGGCCACCGAGATCGCCGGCGCGCGCTACGGGGAGTTCGACGTGGCCCCCGCGCGTATCGACGACACCACCGCCACCGTTCAAGTCACCGCCTCCGACGCGGCGTACACGGTCACGCTGGAGCGGCGCCCGGTCTCCGGCATTGTGGATTCCTGTGGCAAGGAGCCGAAGGACGGCGAGGCCTGGGTGGCCGTCGAGGTGCGCCGGGCCTGATCTGCTCGGGCGAGATCTGCTAGTTGATGTAAGGAGTAACTAGCAGATTCGCGCGTTGTTGAAAGCAATGTTCAACGCGATCTGGGGAAACGGAGAAGTTGGACGGTTGATCTGCTAGTTGGTTGTAAGGAGCAACTAGCAGATCCGCCCGGGCGGGTCACATGTACCCGCCCAACACCTCCGATACCGACCCGATGACGTGGTCGGTCGCCGCCTGCACGTCGGCAGGCGAGTGGCGGAACGAATGTGAGTGGTCGGCAAAAGCGTGCATTGTGAGGTCGTTCCAGGAATCGCCGAAGGTGTAGAGCTCCACGTCCGCCCGGTCGATGCCGAGTACGCCGAAGAGCTCCTGGATCCCGGAGCCTTTTGACCGCCCCGGCGCCATCAAGTCGATGTAGTCCTGGTTTTGGGCGACCTCGACCGAGCCGAGCGTGGTGGCCCAGGAAACGACCTCGGCACGCAAGCCGGCATCGTCGGGGACCCAAAGGGGGATGACGGCGAACTGGTGGTGGGGGATGTCGTCGATACGCATGGGCGCGAAGTGCGCGGTGAATGAGTGGGTGCGGGCGGTGGTGTTGGCGAAGACACCGTCAGTGTGGCCGAGCGTGGTGCCGAAGATGGCGAGGCCGTCGCGGTGGCCAAACTCAGCGAGTACGGCGCGCAAAATGTCCCCGGAGATTTCGTGCCCGAAGATGAGTTCGCGGTTCGCGCCGTCGGTGGCGGACGCGCCGTTGGACAGCACCTGATAATCGAACTCAAGCCCGCTGCCAGCCATGCCGCGGGCAAGAGCCGTACGGGAGCGGCCGGTGGCAGAAATGGCAAGATGCCCGGCTTGACGCCAGGCATCTATCGCGGCGATGCCCGCGGGATCGAACCCGTGGGGAGGGTGGTGGAGAGTGCCATCGAAGTCGAACGCCGCTACCTTCATGGCACCCGAACTTACCGGCGCATGACCTTCTTCGACAGCCAGTTGCCCAGGAACTGAGCGAGCTGCACGATGACGACGATGACCAGCACGGCCGCCCAGGTGACCTGGGGTTCGAAGGCGCGGTAGCCGTAGACGATGGCGAAGTCGCCCACACCGCCGCCGCCGATGTAGCCGGCCATGGCGGACATGTCGATCACTGCGATGAAGATGAAGGTGTAGCCCAGGATCAAGGGACCCAGCGCCTCCGGCAGGATCACGGAGGTGATGATCTTCCAGGGGCCTGCGCCCATGGAGCGCGCAGCCTCGATCACACCGGGGTCGATGGCCACCAGGTTTTGCTCCACGATGCGGGCCACGGTGAAGGTGGCGGAGAAGCACATCACGAAGGTTGCCGCGGCGCGGCCGATGGTCGTGCCCACGACCTCGAGGGTCAGCGGGTAGAGCATCGCGATCATGATGATGAACGGGATGGGCCTAAAGAAGTTCACCGCCACGTTGACCAGGGTGTAGACCACGTTGTTACGCAGGATGCCGCCCGGGCGGGTGGTGTAGAGAAGCATGCCCAGCAGCAGGCCGAAGAAGCCGCCGACGACCATGGTGATCGCGACCATCCACAAGGTGTCGCCGATTGCCTCGAGGAAGGTGGGGCCGAGGTTGTCCCAGTTCGGCTCGGCGAGCAGGAACTCGGTGGTGCCTGAAGTCATCGGGTGATCTCCTCAATCTCGGTGGTGGCCTGCAGCGTGGACAAAAACTGGTTGATGGCGGCGTTGTCGCCGTTGAGGCGCACCGTCATCTTGCCGAAGGAACGCTCCTGCAAGGTGGTGATGCCGGCGTGCACCGGCTCGATCGCCACACCACGCTCGCGCGCGGCCTCGGCGGCGCCGAAGAAGCCAGAATCCTCGGTGAGGTCCACGGTGAACAGGCGGCCGGGTTTCGCCAGCAGTTCGGCACGCTCGACCTCGTCGGGGCGGTTGCGCAGGCTGGTGGCTGCGAAGCGCTTGGCCACGTCGGTCTGCGGGTCGGCGAACACGTCGTAGACGCTGCCGTACTCCACCACGCGGCCGTCCTCCATCACGGCGACCTTGTCGGCGATGGAGCGGATGACATCCATCTCGTGGGTGATCACCACGATGGTGATGCCGAGCTCCTCGTTGACGCGGCGCAGGACCGCGAGCACCTCTTGGGTGGTCTCGGGGTCGAGGGCGGAGGTGGCTTCGTCGGCAAGCAGAAGCGACGGGTTGGTCGCCAGCGCGCGGGCGATGCCGACGCGCTGCTTCTGGCCGCCGGAGAGCTGCTCCGGGTAGTTCGAGCCGCGCTCGGAGAGGCCGACGAACTCGAGGAGTTCCTCGACGCGGCGGGCGCGCTCCTTTTTCTCCACACCGGCCAGCTTCAGCGGGTATTCGATGTTGCCGGCGGCGGTGCGGGAGGAAAAGAGGTTGAACTGCTGGAAGATCATGCCGACGTTGCGGCGGATGTCGCGCAGTTTGCGCTCGGACATGCCGACGACGTTGGTGCCGTCGAGAAGCAATTCGCCCGAGGTGGGCATGTCGAGGCCGTTGATGAGGCGGACAAGCGTGGACTTGCCAGCACCCGAATAGCCGATGACGCCGAGGATTTCACCTGGCTCGACGGTCAGGGTGACGTCGTCGACGGCCTTGACCTCGCGCTCTTTGCTCTTGAAAACCTTGGAAACGTTCCGGAACTCAATCCGGGTGCCGGTTGTTGCCATCTACTTGTACTCCTCCACGAGTCGGTCGAGGATCTCGTTGAGGTCCTCCTTGGAGCGCTGGACCTGCACGGCGGTGCCGTTGGAGTCCTCGTTGAGCGCCGCGGTGACTTCCTCAGACTGCCAGACGTCGACCAGCTTGGCGTACGTCTCGTTGTCCAGGTCATCACCAGAGACGGTGAAGACGTTGATGTACGGCTCCGCCAGCTCCGAGTTCGGGTCGTCCGCGGCCACGGAGGAGGCCGGGTCGATGCCCGCGCGCGCCAGCCAGTTGTTGTTGATGATCGCCGGGCGGCCCTCGTTGTAGGCGTTCGGCGTCTGGGAGGCGTCGACTGCGACGACCTCGACCTTGGAGGCCTCCTTGTCGATGTCCGCCGGGGTCGGCATCAGCTTCGGCGCGCCTTCGCGCACCTTGACCAAGCCGGCCTGGACCAGCACGTTGATGGCGCGGCCCTGGTTGGACGGGTCGTTCGGGATGGCGACCTCGGTGCCCTCGATGCCGTCGAGGGAGTCGTGATCCTTCCAGTACAGGCCGAGGATGTTGATCTCGCCGGAGCCGATGATGCGCAGGTCCTCGCCGGCGGTGGCGTTGTACTGGGCCTGGTAGTTGATGGTCTGGAACTTCGAGATCTCAATCTGGCCCTCGACCTGCGCCGGGTTGACCTGCGGGTACTCGGTGAACCGCATGATGTCCAGATCGATGCCAGCCTTCTGCGCCTCGTCAGCGAACACGCTCCAGGCCTTCTGGTCGGCGTCGGTGGTGCCGATCTTGACGGTCACGGCATCGCCGTCGCCATTGCTTGCCGACGAATCCGTCTCCGACGAGCAAGCCACCAACGACGTCGCCGCGAGGGCGGTGGCGGCCACTGCCGCCAGGTAACGCTTGGTACGCATATTCACGCGGTCCTTTTCTTACTTGTCCTGCAGACGGTCGAGGATGTCGTTGAGCTCGCTCTTGTCGCGGTAGACCGGAACCGAGGTGCCCTTGGAGTCCTTTGCCACGGCTTCCTCGACCTCCGGGGTCTGCCAGAGCTCGACCAGCTTGTTCAGGGTTTCGTCGTCAATGTCCTCGGAGCGGGCCGCGAAGACGTTGATGTACGGCTCGGCCTCCTCGGAGTTCGGGTCGTCTTCGAACACGGCCAGGCCCGGCTCGATGCCGGCGCGGTCCAGCCAGGTGTTGTTGATGATCGCCGGGCGACCCTCGTTGTAGGCGTTCGGCGTCTGGGACGCGTCGACCGGGGTGACGGTGACCTTGGAGGCGTCCTTGTCGATGTCCGACGGGGTCGGCGCCAGCTCATCCGCGACGTTGTCGCTCAGGGTGAGCAGGCCAGCCTGGACCAGCACGTTGATGGCGCGGCCCTGGTTGGACGGGTCGTTCGGGATGGCGACGGACTCGCCCTCAATGCCGTCGAGGGAGTCGTGGTCCTTCCAGAACAGCGCCAGCGGGACGATCTCGGTGGAGCCGACGACGCGCAGGTCCTTGCCCGCGGACTGGTTGTACTCGGCGAGGTACTTGATGTGCTGGAACTTGTTCACGTCCAGCTCGCCCTGTGCGAGTGCCTCGTTGACCGGGGAGTAGTCGGAGAACTGCACGATGTCGAGCTCGATGCCGTTGTCGGCCGCGAGGTCTTTAAACACCGTCCACGCTTCCTGGTCGGCCTCGGTGGTGCCGATCTTGATGGTGGTGTTCTCGCCCTCTGCGGCGGTAGTGGTGGCGTTGTCCTCAGATTCGTTGGAGCAGGCGACCAGGCCGGTGGTCGCCAGAGCGGCTGCGGCCACGGTTGCGAGGGTGCGCTTGATACGCATGGGGGTCTCCTTGTGTATAGGGAATGTATGACGGGTGAAAATCTATCACCCCGTGTACCGCTTAGTCTATTTTTTAGTACAAAGCAGTTTGCCGACCTGTTCTAAGGGTGGAACACAGTTTCGAATTGTGTTAGCGTTTCGGCCATGAGATTCAACGGGGGAGCGTCGCTGTCGTGGTCGCGGCTCGAGCGCATCCTCTCCGGGCGCCCCGGCCCGGAGCCGGTGCCGATCGGACACACCGGCACACTGGCGGGTGGGGCCTATGGGCCGGTGTCTCGGGAGGTGCTGGTGGTGCGTCGTCGGCAAGCGACGGTCCCGTTTGCAGAGTTGCACGCGGTGTCGTCGTACAGCTTCCTCGGCGGGGCGAGCGAACCAGAGGACCTCGTGGCTCGCGCCGCTGAACTGGGATTGAGCGCGGTCGGGCTGCTGGACCGCGACGGGTTTTACGGTGCGGTGAAGTTCGCCGAGGCTGCCGCGGCTGCTGGGATCGACACCGTCTTCGGCGCGGAGCTAACACTGGACGACAGGGTGCTGCCCGTCATCGCCCGCGGGCCGGAAGGTTACAAACGGCTCAGTCACCTCATGGCGGACGCGCACATGGCCACGCGTGAGAAGGATAAAGTGGCCTACCCGCCGCTGGAGTTGATCGGCGCGGAGTTGGGCGGCACCTGCGTCGTACTCGCCGGGTGGGCGTGGGCGGATGAAATCGATCACCTGGTCGATGCGTTCGGTGAGGGCAATGTCGTGCGCGAATACGAGGTATCTATGACGCCCGAGGATACAGATAGACACGCGTTGCTCGACCGTTTCGACCACCTGCCGGCCGTGGTGACCGCCATGCCTGCGGCCGCCACCCGGGACCAGGCACGGCTGGCGGCGGCGAAGCGGGCGCTGGCACGTCGGGAGGTGCTCGCCCAGGCGCACCGGGATTTGCACCCGATGGGGGCGAACTGGCTGCGCTCCGGCGAACAGCTCGCGCAGATGCTGCCCGGCTGCGAGTCGATGCTGGACTACAGCGTGGAACTTGCCCGCGCGTGTGCGTTCACCCTCGACCTGGTCGCGCCGGAGTTGCCGCGCTATCCCACCCCGGACGGGCGCAGCGAGATGGAGCACCTGAGAAACCTCACGTTGGCGAGCGCGCAGGTGAGGTATGCGTCGCGGGAGGCGGGGGTTCGTCGTCAAGCGTTGGTGCAGATCCGCTACGAACTCGGCGTGATTGAGGAGCTGAACTTCCCCGGGTATTTCCTCATCATTTACGACCTGGTCTCGTTTTGCTCCGCGCAAAACATCATGTGCCAGGGGCGGGGGAGCGCGGCGAACTCTGCGGTGTGCTTCGCTCTGGGGATCACCAATGTGGAGCCGATTGAGGCGGGGCTGCTGTTCGAGCGGTTCTTGTCGCCCGACCGCGACGGCCCGCCCGATATCGACCTGGATATCGAATCCGGCCGGCGCGAGGAGGTCATCCAGTACGTCTACTCGCGTTATGGCCGCGACAACGCGGCGCAGGTGGCGAATGTGATCACGTACCGGACCAAGGGGGCGGTGCGCGACGCCGCCCGCGCGCTGGGGTTCGCCCAAGGAGCCGCCGACAGCTGGTCGAAGGGGCTTTCCGACCCGCCCGAGGCCGTGCAACAGTTAGCCGCCCAGTTCAAAGGCCAGCCGCGACATCTGGGCATCCACTCTGGTGGCATGGTGATTTGCGACCGCCCCATCGCGGACGTGGTGCCCGTGGAGTGGGCACGCATGGCGGATCGTTCGGTGGTGCAGTGGGACAAGGACGACTGCGCCTCGGCCGGGCTGGTCAAGTTCGACCTGCTGGGCCTCGGCATGCTCGAAGCGCTGCACCACATGGTGGATCTGGTGGAGGAAACCACCGGCCGCACAGTGCGCCTGTGGGAGCTTTCGCTTGACGACGACCACGTGTACGACATGCTCTGCCGCGCCGATTCCGTCGGCGTGTTCCAGGTGGAATCCCGCGCGCAGATGGGCACCCTGCCCCGGCTCAAGCCGCGGCGGTTTTTCGACCTGGTGGTGGAGGTGGCCCTGATCAGGCCGGGCCCGATCCAGGGCGGGTCGGTACACCCGTACCTGAGGCGTCGCGACGGGTTGGAGCCGGTGACCTACGACCACCCTGTGCTGGAGAAGTCCCTGGGCAAGACGCTTGGCATCCCGCTGTTTCAGGAGCAGCTCATGCAGATCTGCGTCGACGCCGCCGGCTTTTCCGGCCGCGAGGCGGATGCGCTGCGGCGAGCGATGGGATCGAAGCGTTCACCGGCGCGGATGGCGGCGTTGAAGTCGCGGTTTTTCGAGGGCTGTTGGCGCACCAACCAGATTGACTCGGACGTCGCCGAGGGGCTCTGGCAGAAGATCGTGGCCTTTGCCGCCTACGGGTTCCCGGAATCGCACTCGCAGTCGTTTGCCTCGCTGGTGTACTTCTCCGCGTGGTTCAAGTGCCACTACCCGGCCGAGTTCTGCGTGGGGCTCTTACGCGCGCAGCCGATGGGGTTTTACTCCCCGCAGTCGCTCATCCAGGATGCCCGCCGGCACGGGGTGGAGGTGCTGCCGGTGTGCGTGAACAACTCCGGGTGCGAGGCACGCTGCATCGATTCCTCCACCATCCGCATGGGGCTGAACCTGGTGCGGGGCTTAGGCGTGAACGCGGCTTCGCGGGTTGAACAGTCCGCGCCGTTTGCCGACATCGCCGACCTGTCCCGCCGGGCTGACCTCTCCGTGGAGCACGTCGAGGCGCTGGCGCGGGCGGGGGCGCTGGATTGCTTTGCAGTGTCTCGTCGTCAAGCACTGTGGCAGGCGGGCGTGGCTGCCACCGAGCGCGAGGGCATGCTGCCGGGGTTGTCGTCGGTGGTGGCGCCGTCGCTGCCGGGCATGAACCCGTTCGAGTTGATGGCCGCCGACGTGGTGGCCACCGGTGTCACGCCCGGGCTCATGCCGGTGGAGATGGTGCGCTCCGCGTTGTCGGCGCAGGGCGTGGTGCCGGCCGCGGAGCTGTTACATGGCGTGGAAGACGGCACCCGCGTGCGCGTGGCCGGCGTGATCACCCACCGTCAGCACCCGGCGACTGCGGGTGGGGTGACCTTCTTGGGGATGGAGGACGAGACCGGGCTGATCAACGTGGTCATCTCCGTCGGGCTGTGGAACAAGCAGCGGGTGTTGGCCCGCACCGCCAAAGCACTGGTTGTGCGCGGGATCGTGCAGAACGCGTCCGGGGCGGTGTCTGTGGTGGCGGATCGGCTGGAGCCGCTGGCGATGGGGGAGCTGCTCTCGCGCGGGTCGCGGGACTTCCGGTGACGGGCGCGAGCCGCCGTGCATTCTCGTAATCGATGACGACATGGATTTTCTCGGCGGTCGAAGCGCCGTTCTGTTCCACATAGCCAATTCCGGGTTAAGCGACAAAATGTGTGTCTGGATTCGTCGATTTGTTTGAGATGATCAGGGGTTTTCCGGAAAGTATATGCTCCTGGGGCTTATATCTGCCCCATGGCGGCGAAATACCGGGGTGTGACAGCAGTGTGTGGTAACAGCCGGTGTTGGCTTGATCAATGCCGAAGAATCGACCTCGCTGCCAGGTGTGCGGCGGCGAGATGAAACGCAACGGAAAGACCTCTGCCAACCGCGCTCGGTGGCGGTGTAAAACCTGTGGCGCCTTCACCACCGAAAGACGCTCCGATACCGCTAACTCTGCGCGGTGTGCTTTACGAGGCCGTGATACAAGCAAGCGGGGTATGGCTGGTTCGCTCTTCGGTTCGTCGCAACTAGATCTATGGCGCCAGTGAACGGGCGACGCACGAGTGAGGGGGGTTAGCTATTTTTTTCCAATATCCCTTACGGATACGTGACCTGTAAGGTTTTCTCCCGGAAAGCAGATGGGGCTTTTTCCGAGATTTTCTCGTCTTTCATTGATGGAAAAAACGAAATGAGAAAATTGAGGGACGATCTGCACCGCTGGGAACTCCTCCCTCAACTTATACGTGATGTCCCAACCCTTGTCGTACCACCGAAACCGATCGAATTCTTCTTTCCACTTAGGTCGCTCGCGAAAGCTGTCAGGTTCCTCGATGAAATTTAATCCAAATTCTCTCGTCCACTCAAGGATCTCGTTTCCCAAAGCAGGTTCTATGCCTAAATCCGCGGGAAGATAGTAGCCCCTTCCTTCGGAACCGGTAAGTACTAGTTCTTTAGAAGGCCACAAGGAACTTGGATGGCTATATTCTGGCCGGAGGAAAATTTGATGGCATTCCACGAAACTAGGCTACCGTCAATTTTACTGCCACGAAAGTGGAAGCCCCTTGACGCATCCCGCCCATTCTGCCCCGCGACACGCCGAGCCAGACACACTTTTTGACCCTTAACCCTCAATTCCCCTACCCCGTTTGATCAAAAAACCGCCAATCCCCAGAGGGGAAGGCGGGAGTAACGCCAGTAACTACCCGGGGTGGCTCAATTGCCAGCAGGTAGAGCGATTTCCCTTTTCGCTCCGTTTCTACGTGTGAGGGTCAGGATGTGAGGGGTCCGCCGTCGCTGTGCCGGCCGTTTTTCGGCGATGGCGACCCCTTCACATCCTTCCCCTCACAAGTAGCGGCGGCTCACATCCTGCCCTTCGCATCTGGGGCCGGAAACCAGGCTGGATGCTTACTTCTAAACGCTTATTGCTCGAGTGGACCCCGCTGAAGATCCCATGTCGAGGAGTAATCATCCTGCAGTAAGTAAGTAAGTAAGCATCCTCGGTCAGACCCGGCACACCCAGCCGCCACCGCTATCCCCGCCGACACCAACGGCGAAATGAAAACCGGCTGGTAGCGTAATCGCCATGTCAGATGCGCCCCCTGAGCAGCAGAACCCGCAACAGCAGAACCCACAGCAGCAAAACCCGCCCCAACCCCTGCCCACCTCGGTAGAGACGATGAACAAGGTCTCCCCGAAGTTGATGTGGCCGAAGTTGGTCAGCAACGCCATTTGGTTCGTCATCGTCTGTGGCGGGCTCTACCTGTGCTACCGGGAGTGGGGCTGGGGTTTTCTCATCCCGTTGGGCATTTTCGCGGTGTTTTTCATTTGGCGGTTTTTCCTCATCCCGTTCCAGGTGCACAACATGGGCTGGCTGGAGACGGATAACGAGTTGGTGCTGAGCACCGGCAAGATGTTCCACACCATCACGGTGATTCCATACGGGCGTATCCAGTTTGTGGATGTGGAGTCGGGCCCGATTTCGCGCTCTCTGGGGCTGAAGGAGTTGAAGGTGCATACGGCGTCGAGTTCGTCGAATTCGGATTTGCCAGGCCTGCTGGAAAGTGACGCGGATGCGTTGCGTGACCGCCTGGCCGTCAAGGCCCGCGAGCGGATGAGCGGCCTGTGAGCACAAGCGTGTCGACGATCCCCGGTATGGAGGGCTACCGCCACGTCCATCGCCTGACTCCGCTGCTTCGTGTGTGGACGTTTCTGCTGGCCCTAGCCACGATTGCCGTGTTCAACTTCACCATGCCGATCTACCACTGGGTGCAGCGCGAAAACGTCGGGGTAGCACAGATCGCGTGGGGCATCGGCGGGGTTGTGGCAGCGCTGGCGGTGATTTTCGCGGTGTCGCAGATTTGGTGGCGGCGCAGCGGCTTCAAAATCGGCGACGAAGAAGTGGAAACGCGCAAGGGCGTGCTGACCAACCAGGTGCGTTCGGCGCGCTACGACCGCGTCCAGGCCGTCGACGTCATCGAGTCGTTCGCCCCACGCATCTTCGGCCTCGCGTCGGTGCGCATCGAGGCCGCCGGCACCGCGGATTCCGCCATCGACATCACGTACCTGCCGCGCGACGAGGCGGAACAAGTGCGCCGTCAGCTCCTTGCCCGCATTGGCGGCCCCACGAAACAGTTGCTTGACGACGACCCCAGCACCGGCGAGCTCGTCCCACCCATCCCAATCCACCGTTCTTTGGTGGGCACCGCGTTCCAGATGTCGACGCTGTTCACCATCGTGTGGGCGACGATCCCGCTGTGGACGGACCTGTCGGCGGCGGCGATCGTCCCTGTGGTGGTGGGATTTTTGCCCCGGATCTGGCGAACCATCGACCAGTCGTGGCGGTTTACGGCCACGCAGGATGGGCAGGTGTTTCATTTGACGTACGGGCTGGCGAATCGTCGTCGGCAAGCAATGCCCCGCACCCGCATCCACGCGGTGCAGTTGCGCCAGCCGATGTTCTGGCGACTGTTCGGATGGTGGACGGTGTCCGTGGTGGTGGCGGGCTACGGCTCGGAGCGCAACAAGCAGACCGGCACGTCGAAGATCCTGCCGGTGGGCACGTGGGAGCAGGCGAAGGCGGTCGTGGATGCGATCGGGCCCATGACCGGCGACGAACTCACCGACCTGAACAGTGCGCAATACCGTTCTCCACGCAGCGCCCGGTGGGTCTCGCCGATCGATTGGAAGCGACAGACGGTGACCGTCCGCAACGGTGCGATCGCGGCGACGGCGGGGCGCATAGGCCGGTGGTACCAGATGGTGGACATCCCGCACGTCCAGGAACTCAGCTACGAACAGGGCCCGCTGCAGCGCCAACTCGGCATCGCGGATGTGGACCTGCACCTGGTCCCGGGGGCGTTTCGCGTGGCGTGTCGGGATATGGAGGAAGGTGCGGCGCGGGAGGTCGTCGATAAGCTACGCGCCCGCAAACTTCCGCCGTTGTCAGATCCCGCCGACGAAGCCGAGCTGGCGCCACGCCTCGTAGACGGCGAGTGAGACTAAGGTAAGTTCAGAGGGTCAAGAAAGCACGGTGTTCCCTCGCTCTTTGTGAGATGTTTGCGTGATTCCGTACCGGTAGAGAGGATTGGAATTTACGATGCCAAGGATTTGATCCATTGCAGTTTGACGTCGCGATGGAACCTGGAAAAGTGCGATGTTGGCGAATGCCATCAGCTGGGATTTCGGGTCTACAGATCTTAGATCTTTGTTAAAAACTTTGGGCTTTTTCGGCGAGTTGTTGGCTGGGCGCATCCATAAACGCGCATGATGACAAATCAGATTTCGAGTGACCGCTAGTGACTCAACACCGGTCGAGAAGACACCAGCATTAATCTCCATCGCCCTCGCAATCTTCCGCCAAGTTCGATTCGCGGCACTTTCAGTGTGCGCGTCGCTTGCCATGATGAATTTTCCTAGCTGACCCAAAGTGAATGCATCAATCGCACCCCAAAGTTCAATATCGCTTACGAGTTCTAGACATTTGTCGTGGTCTGCCGCGGTGTATCGGCGTGGGGGCTCGACCCCCATTTCTGCGGCACGCAGTTTGATCTTCTCAACTACGTAGTCTTCGTCGTAGCGGTAGAGTTCTTTAAGAATTCCTGCGACAACATCTCTAGCCGTGTATTCCCGCGATAACGGCTGCAATCGCTCCTCGTTCAAGTAGCTAGTAGGGCTGTTTTCTTCGCAAAAACACTGAACGGTGAGGTTGCGTAAGTGAAGCTCGGCATCTCTAATCAGGCTGAAAAGCAGCGCCGAGATCTGTCTGTCAATATCGATCAAGTCGAAAACATCTTGCGGATTGGGGGCGCCAGAGTAAATCCCTCTGCGTTGCAGCATTCCATAGTTTTTGGCGTAGCCAAGAAAGTAATGGAAATTAATATGGTCGAGTGAGGAAGTTTGGTCATCGGTAAGCGGAACGTTGCCGAAGTACCCCTTCTGTTTTATTAGAGCAGCCTTTTGCTCGGGAGTCGTCAGATATGGCTTGATGCTCAATATTCTCGCTCGCTTTATAAGAAAAGGACCCCTGGTGGCGCATCGTGGAGAGGCTTTGCAGGGGGACCGTTGAATTTGAATATATATTAACAGCCGAGGGCTGGCCAAAATTACTCACTATTACCCCCGTTTGTAGATGGCGTAAGCAGTGTTCGCTTACCACTGTTCAGTTGGAAGCAGGCATCTTAAACTGTCCTCATGGTCGCAAGAATCGTGAGAAACGAAGAGGGATTCTTGGTCGCTGTCGGCTCATCTGAGGTCACGGACGAAGATGTCCGGCTGTTGGTTGCGGATCGTCTGGAATCGGTACGCGAGTATCTAGATCCCGCCGACGAAGCCGAGCTGGCGCCACGCCTCGTAGACGGCGACTGACGCGGAGTTGGTCAGGTTCATGCTGCGCCGCGCCGGCAGCATGGGGATGCGCACCTCGCGCGTGATCCGCGGGTGGGCGAGGTGCTCCTCGGGGATGCCGGTGGCCTCGTTGCCGAACAGCAGCGCGTCGCCGTCCTGATACGACACCTCGTGGTAGTGGTGCTCGGTGTGCGCGGTGAACGCGAAGATGCGTGAATCGGGGATGGCGTCGAAGCAGGCGTCGATGTTCGGGTGGATGATCACGTCCGCCAGGTCGTGGTAGTCCAGCCCTGCGCGTTTGAGGTGTTTGTCGTCGAAGTTGAAGCCGAGCGGCTCGACAAAGTGCAGTTGCGCGCCGGTGTTCGCGGCCAGGCGGATCGCTGCGCCGGCGTTGCCGCCGATGGCCGGGTTGTCGTAGATCAGGTGGAGCACGCCTGACAGTCTAGGATTGGAGCTGTGACTGCGATCAAACTGGACGGAAAACTCTACCGCGAGGAGATTTTCGCGGACCTGCGCGAACGCGTTGCGCGGCTGAAAGAACAGGGCATCACCCCGGGCCTGGCGACAGTGCTCGTCGGCGAAGACCCCGCCAGCCAGAACTACGTGCGCATGAAGCACAAGGACTGCGAAGAACTCGGCATCGCGTCCATCATGAAGGAACTGCCTGGCGACTGCACTCAAGAAGAGCTCGAGGCGCTTATCGACGACCTCAACACCGACGATTCCGTCACCGGCTACATCGTCCAACTGCCGCTGCCGAAGCACCTGGATGAAAACCGCATTCTGGAACTGATCGACCCGGCCAAGGACGCCGACGGCCTGCACCCGGTCAACCTGGGCAAATTGGTCCTCAACGAGCCCGCGCCCCTGCCGTGCACCCCGAACGGCTCCATCAAGCTGCTGGAACGCTTCGGTGTTGATCTGAACGGCGCGATCGTGTGCGTGATCGGCCGGGGCGTGACCGTGGGCCGCCCGATCTCGCTGATGCTCACCACCCGCGACGTCAACGCCACCACCGTGTTGTGCCACACCGGCACCAAGGACCTGGCCGCGGAGACCCGACGCGCCGACGTGGTTATCGCCGCCGCCGGCAAGCCGCACATGATCACTGCAGACATGATCAAGGAGGGCGCCGCGCTTCTCGACGTCGGAGTCTCCCGCGTCGACGGCAAAACCGTCGGCGACCTGCACCCGGACGTGTGGGAGAAGGCCGGCTGGGTTTCCCCGAACCCGGGCGGTGTCGGCCCGATGACCCGCACGTTCTTGGTGCGCAACATTGTGGAAAGCGCCGAGCGCCAGGCGGAGCAACTTGCTTAACCCTCCGTCCGGCTTGACGCTGGACAACCCCCACGACCGCGGCCTCGCGCCGTCCATGCTGCCGCTGTGGGCGCAACGCGCCATGGCCGGGGTGTTTCTCGTCGCGTTCGTGCTCTCCGGCGTCTATGCCGCCACCGAGCACTGGCGCCGCGCCACGTTCACCCTCGGCGCGGCGATGCTGTGGCTCACCCTGGTGCGCCTGATGTGCGACTCCAAGGTGATCGGCCTGGTGGCCGTGCGTTCCAAGCGTTTCGACGCCTTATTCACCACCGTCCTCGGGGCGGCCATGATGTGGCTGTCCTGGTCGGTGGACGCGCTGGGGTCTTAAATGTCGTAGGCGCCGCGTTCCGCAGCCACCTCGCGCGCGGACGGCGTTTCGTGGGTGAGGGTGATGAAGTTACGCAGGATCCGGTCCATCTGGCGCGCCTCGACAAGAAACGCGTCGTGACCCACCGGGGAGGACAACTTCGCCATCGCGAGCAGGTTGCCCAGGTTACGCGAGAGGTGTTCCTGCTGGTGGTAGGGGTAGAGAATGTCGGTATCAACCCCGACGATCATCGTCGGCACAGTCGACGATGCCAGCGCCTTGTTTAGCCCGCCGCGCCCGCGACCTAGGTCGTGGCGGTTTAACGCTTCGGTGAGGATGACGTACGAGGCGGCGTCGAAACGCTTGGTCAGCTTTGTGCCCTGATGCTCGAGGTAGGACTGCACGGCGAAACGCTGCCCGTCCTCCCGAAATGCGCCGAGGGGGTTCTCGCCGGATTGTGAGCTAGTGCCGAATCGCTCGTCGATCTCCAACTCGCCGCGGTACGTCAAGTGTGCGATGCGCCGCGCCGCCGCGAGCCCCGCATCCGGTGTCCGGCCACTGCCGTGATAATCGCCGCCCTGCCAGTCCGGGTCCTGGGTGATCGAGGTGATCTGCGCAGTCTGGATACCGATTTGCCACGCACTCGCGCGTGCGGACACCGCCAGCACCAGCGCGTAGTCCACCTGCTCGGGATAGAGCAGCGTCCACTCCAGCACGCGGGCCCCGCCCATCGATCCGCCGATGATGGCGTGGACCCGGCCGATACCGAGCGCATCCAAAAACGCGTGCTCGGCGTGCACCATGTCGCGTATCGACACCGCCGGGAATCGCGAGCCCCACACCCCGCCGTCCGGGTGCTCGCTCGCCGGGCCAGTCGACCCGTAGCAGGATCCCAGCGCGTTGGTGCAGATCACGCACCACTCGTCGGTGTCCAACGCCTTGCCCGGGCCGATCGCCTCGCACCACCAGTCGTTGGCTTCCGTTCCTCCCGTGAGCGCGTGCTCGACGATGATGATGTTGTTCTTGCCGTCGAGGTCGCCTTTCGGTGTGCCCCATCGTCGATAAGCGATGTGCGTATCGACGACCACCGCGCCCGCCTCGGTGGCGAGGTCGCCGATCGCGACGGTGGCGAGTTGTCCTTCCGGAGCCAGCTCCACGGGCGGGTAGGGGTGATTATGATTCGCCATGCACCGCAATCTAGTCCGCTTGGTCTGCAGTTGTGTACCAAGCGGTCTAGTGGTGTGGTGTGGCCTTGGCGTTTAAGTGAATAAAAACCGTTTGGGAACCGTGTGCGGGTTTCGCGCGTCTGAATACGCATGGGGATCGACAGAGAAAAACAGGACGTGCTGGACGGATGGGACGCGAGGAAGGAAGCGTTGCGGGAGTTGGTCGTCGATACGCGACGGCTCACACACGGGTCCTTCCCCGACGGCGATTTTGTGGAACTGGATCCGGTGATCTGGTTTCCCGCGGACGAATGGGCGGGGCTCGCATACCACGACAGACAGTGGCTGCGCGTCGAAGCAGCCGCCATGACCAGCGCAAGCGCCGTGCTCGTGGGACGCTCCGCCGCGCGGAAGTTGGGCATGTGGGTCATCTCCGCCGGGGAGGAGCGGGTGGAGGTGGCGTTGCCTTCACGTGGATCTTCTAAAGAACGCAGGCAAAGTGGCCGCTACAAGTTCCATCACTCGCCGTTGCGTGCCGACGAACAATTGGTCTACGAAGGCCACCGCGTGACCAACCCAATCCGCACCTTCATCGACATCGCCCGGCACCACGGTTTTGTCGAAGGGCTCATTGCCGCCGACTACCTGCTGCGGCGTGGGAAGAACCGCAGTGACATCGAACAAGCAATCCGGCGGATGGGCAGGGCGAAGGGCATTGCGGTGGCCCGGCGGTGTTTGGAGCATGCGATCGACAACTCAGATTCGCCGTACGAGTCCCTGGCCAGGGCACTCTTGATCGAAGCAGGCATTGGCCCCGTCGTCGCACAGGCCCAAATCGAACGGTATTACGCCGACCTGTTGGTGAAAGGCTGGCTGATCATCGAGATCGACGGGGAGATCAAATACGAAGGCAACGACGTCGACGAAGTGCTTCGCGCCGAGCGTCATCGTCAAAAGCGGATCGGCAACAAAGGGTATGTATTCCTTCGGTTCTCGCCGTCGTTCCTGCGGAAGCATCCGGAAAAGTTCATCGCCGAGGTCCGGGCCGCGTTGGCCGGCGCCGTACTTGTCGGAGAACGCATCGCGCAGTGATGTTGGGCTAGATGTGAGGGGCAGGATGTGAGCCCGCTCTACTTGTGAGGGGCAAGATGTGAGGGGGTCGAGTAGTCAGGAATGCCCCTCGACGGCGAACGGCGACCCCCTCACATCTTGCCCCTCACATCTTCTCTAGGACCACATCCTGCCCCTCACATTTGGGCGACGGAGGGACGGGACCGAGAGTGTAGGACTACAAAACCGTCCGGTGCCGGGGTGCGAAACCCCGGCACCGACCGGTCTCAGATCAGCGAGTTACTTCTCCAGTGCGTCGATGATCTTGTTGAAGGTCGCGGACGGGCGCATGACCGCGGAGGTCTTCTCCTCGTCCGGCCAGTAGTAGCCGCCGAGATCGGCGGAGTTGCCCTGGGCGTCCAAGAGCTCCTTGTCAATGGTCTCGGCATTGTCGCGCAGGTCCTTGGCGATTGGCTCGAACACGGAAGCCAGCTCGGCGTCGTCGGTCTGGGCTGCCAGTGCCTCTGCCCAGTACAGGGAGAGCCAGAAGTGGGAGCCGCGGTCGTCGATTTCGTTGACCTTGCGGGACGGGGACTTGCCTTCGTCGAGAAGCTTCTCGGTGGCCTTGTCCAGCGCGGCGGCGAGGACGCCTGCCTTGTCGTTGCCGTTGGTGTTCTTCTCGTGGCGGAAGGACTCGGCAAGTGCGAGGTACTCGCCGAGGGAGTCCCAACGCAGGTGGTTTTCCTCCTCGACCTGCTGGACGTGCTTCGGGGCGGAGCCGCCGGCACCGGTCTCGAACAGGCCACCGCCAGCCATCAGCGGGACCACGGAGAGCATCTTCGCGGAGGTGCCCAGCTCGAGGATCGGGAACAGGTCGGTGTTGTAGTCGCGCAGCACGTTGCCGGTCACGGAGATGGTGTCCTCGCCGCGACGGATGCGCTCGACGGACTCGCGGGTGGCCTCGACCGGGGACATGATGGAAATGTCCAAGCCCTCGGTGTCGTGATCGGCCAGGTACTTCTGAACAAGCTCGATCAGGTTGCGGTCGTGGGCGCGCTCCTCATCCAGCCAGAAGATGGTCTTCATGCCGGACAGGCGTGCGCGGTTGACGGCCAGCTTGACCCAGTCCTGGATCGGGGCGTCCTTGGTCTGGCATGCGCGCCAGATGTCGCCGGCCTCGACGTCGTGCTCGATCAGCACGTCGCCGGCGGAGTTGACGACCTGGACCTTGCCGTCGGCCGGGATCTTGAAGGTCTTGTCGTGGGAGCCGTACTCCTCTGCCTTCTTCGCCATAAGGCCGACGTTCGGGACGGTGCCCATGGTGGTCGGGTCGTAGGCGCCGTTTTCGCGGCAGTCGTCGATAACCGTCTGGTACACGCCGGCGTAGGAGGAATCCGGGATGACGGCCAGGGTGTCCTGCTCCTGGTCGTCGGCGTTCCACATGTGGCCGGAGGTGCGGATCATCGCCGGCATGGACGCGTCGATGATCACATCCGACGGGACGTGCAGGTTGGTGATGCCCTTGGCGGAGTTCACCTGCGCCAGGGCCGGGCCGTCCTGCAGGGCCTGGTCGAAGGCGGCGCGGATCTCCTCGCCGTTTTCCAGCTCAGACAGGCCCTCGTAAATCGCGCCGAGGCCGTTCTCGCCGTCCAGGCCAGCTGCGAGCAGCTCCTCGCCGTACTTGTCGTAGACGTCCTTGAAGTACGCGCGCACGACGTGGCCGAAGATGATCGGGTCGGAGACCTTCATCATGGTGGCCTTCAGGTGGGCGGAGAAGAGCACGTCTTCGTCCTTGGCGCGCTTCACGGCGTCCAGCAGGAATTCATCCAAAGCGCGAGCGGACATGTAGGTGCCGTCGATGACCTCGCCCTTCTCAACCTTGAGGCCGTCCTTGAGCACCTCCTCGCCGCCGTCGGCCTTGACCAGCTTGATGGTCAAGGTGTCTTCGGACGGCATGATGACGGACTTCTCGTTGTGGCGGAAGTCGCCAGCGTCCATCGTCGCCACGTTTGTCTTGGAGTCGGAGGACCACTCGCCCATGGAGTGCGGGTGCTTCTTGGTGAAGTTCTTCACGGCCTCCGGGGCGCGGCGGTCGGAGTTGCCCTCGCGCAGCACCGGGTTCACCGCGGAGCCCTTCACGGCGTCGTACTTATCCTGCGCATCCTCGTAATCCGGGATGTCGAAGCCGGCGGCCTGCAGCTCGGCGATGGCCTTCTTCAGCTGCACCAGGGAAGCAGAGATGTTCGGCAGCTTGATGATGTTGGCTTCCGGGGTCTTGGCCAGCTCACCGAGCTGTGCCAGCGCGTCGTCGACCTTCTTGTCGCCGAGGCGGTCCGGGAACTGTGCGAGGATGCGGCCGGCGAGCGAAATGTCGGCGGTATCCACGTCGATGCCGGCGCGGGAAGCGAAGGCCTCCACGATCGGCTTCAGGGAGTAGGTGGCCAGCAGCGGCGCTTCGTCGGTGCGGGTCCAAATGATCTTCGCCATAATGCTCCTTTTTTGTAAGGTTCCTGACTTCAACCCACCAGCGTACCGCCAAGCACGAGGCCTGTCCGGCGATAGGTAGGGTCTTGTGCCATGAGCCTCACCATCGCATCTGTGAACGTTAACGGCATCCGCGCCGCCACGAAGATCCGCAACGAGGACAACCTGGGCATGCTCGCCTGGCTGAATGAGACGCCGGCCGATGTCGTCCTCATGCAGGAAGTCCGCGCGACCGGCGACCAGGCGCGCACCGCCCTCGCCCCGGCGTTGGAGGCCGGCTGGCACCTCGCGGTCGCACCCGCCGAGACTCCAGGCGCGAAGGGCCGCGCCGGTGTGGGCATCCTGTCGCGTACCCCGCTGCACAACGTCGAGATGGGCATTCCCGAGTTCGAGGACGCCGGGCGTTTCATCGCAGCTTCGCTTGACGACGACACCCGCGTCGCCTCCCTCTACCTCCCCTCCGGTGCCGCGGACACGCCGAAGCAGGATGAGAAATACCGTTTCTTAGACCAGTTCGAGCCGCGGCTTGCGCAGTGGGCAGACCAGTACCCGAACATGGTCATCGGCGGCGATTGGAACATCTGCCATCGCCGGGAGGACCTGAAGAACTGGAAGACGAACCGGAAAAAGTCCGGGTTCCTGCCACACGAGCGCGCATTCATGGATGCGGTGTTCGGCTGCTTCCCCGACAAGGAGCCCCAGGACGCGGATGTGAAGGACGCAGAAGTTTGGGCGGGGGCTGTGGAGTACGCGGCAGGGGGTCGTCGTCAAGCAACTAGTGCTCCGAAGTGGTTCGACGTGGCGCGCAGGCTGCACCCCGATGACGCGCCGTACACGTGGTGGACGTTCCGCGGGCAGGCGTTCAACAACAACGCTGGCTGGCGCATCGACGTCCAGGCAGCGACCGAGGCGATGCTCGCGCGCGCCGAACGCACGTGGGTGGACAAGGCGCCGACGGTGGAACAGCGTTGGTCGGACCACTCGCCGCTGCTGGTGGAGTACAAATGATGGGTATGAAACGTGTGCTATGCGGCGTTGTGGCCGTGGGGATGTTGGCGGGCTGCGCGTCGGAGCAGGGCGCGCTAGAGCAGGTGCTCGAGGGCGAGTCGGGGAGTGCGGAGGTGCGCCTGAAGGCGGTTTATCCCTCGGCAAGCGGTGTGTTCACGGTGTGCACCGCCGATGCGCAGCGGGTGCGCGACGTGTTCGGCTCCGATGTGGTGGACACGCTTGGCGACGACGTCAATGCGATCGTCTACCAGCGCAACGACAACATGATCTTGTCGGAGACCTACGACCGGGCCCACATCGATCTGTGTCTCGGCGACCACACTAAAATCCGCGACGTCACTGGCGAAGTGCTGAGTTTTGTCCAGGACGGCGACAAGTGGGCGCTGCACGGGCTGGAGGGGGTTCCGGTGGAGGACGAGATCGGCGATCCGGTGAATTAGCGGGTCCTACTGAACACCGTTCAGGCGCGCGCTAGACTGATGCCCAATTGCGACGTGACCGACGTGAACGGAGAGCCCCGAAATGACCGACATCCTTGACATCGCCCGCGAAAAAGCGCTGGAAAACGGCGAAGGTCTGAATAAGGACGAACTCGTCCAGATCCTCAACATCGAAGACGAGCGACTGCCGGAACTGCTCGACCTCGCCCACCAGGTGCGCATCAAGCACTGTGGCGTCGACGTCTCGCTTGAGGGCATCATCTCTCTGAAAACTGGCGGCTGCCCCGAGGACTGCCACTTCTGCTCCCAGTCGGGCTTGTTCGAATCGCCGGTGCGCGCTGTCACCCTCGACATCGCCGAACTTGTCGAGGCCGCCAAGCAGTCCGAGAAGATGGGCGCCTCCGAGTTCTGCATCGTCGCCGCCGTCAAGGGGCCGACCCAGCAGCTGCTCGACCAGGTCGCCGAGGCTGTCACCGCCATCCAGGACGAGGTGGACATTTCCATCTCCGCCTCCCTGGGTATCCTCACCCGGGATCAGGCCCACCAACTGGCTGAGATGGGCGTGTCGCGCTACAACCACAACTTCGAAACCGCGGAGTCCTTCTTCCCCAACGTGGTCACCACCCACACCTGGCAGGAGCGCAAGGACACGCTGGAGAACGTGCTGGCAGAGGGCATGGAGACCTGCTGCGGCGGCATCATAGGCCTGGGTGAGACCATCGAACAGCGCGCCGAGTTCGCCGTCCAGTTGGCCGAGATCCAGCCGCACGAGGTCCCGATGAACTTCCTCGACCCGCGCCCGGGCACCCCGTTCGCCGACCGCCCGCTCGTCCCGCAGGGCGAGGCACTGCGCGCCGTCGCCGCGTTCCGCCTGGCCATGCCGTCGACCCAGCTGCGTTTCGCCGGCGGCACGGAGCTTGCGCTTGGCGACGACGGCACCGAAGCCGGCCTCCAAGGCGGCGCCAACGCCATCATCGGCGGCAACTACCTGACCACCTTCGGCCGCCCGATGGAAAAGGACCGCGACGCGGTTGACCGTGTGATGGAAGGCGCAACCCCGGGCGTGAACTTGGGCATTACCCCGGTGGGCGAGAAGGTCGACTCCGGCCACGGGGTGCTCTACGACACCATCAAGTCGCTGTAATGAAGATTCCGGACAACGACGAACTCGCCGAAGCCGTGCTCTCCGGCGAGATCGCCTGGCCGCTCGACCCAGCCAGGCCTTACGACGCGCCGCGCATCTGCCCGCTGTGCGGCCGGCGCATGGTGGTGAAAATTTCGCCCATGTCGTGGGAGGCTGCCTGCTCCCGCCACGGGCTGCTGCGCTCCGAGTGGGTGGAGCGGTAGGTTCGAATGAACCGATCGAGCCCGCTCATCGCACGAAACGGCGGGTTCGAGCGAACACGATTGCGCTGGCCGCCAAAACGACTAGCCCCGCCGCCGTTAGAAGGATGATGTTGGGGGTGGCGGGGTTAGAAGGGGCCAGCACGTCCGCACTAAAAACGCCCGCAAAGGTGCCAACGAAACCACCCACGAAAATGCTGCAGAGCATGAACCACTGCATGCGGGTGCCCCGAGCAAGGCCGATAGCCACCCCGACCAGTGCCATCGTAAAGAAGACGACGAAGTGGAGCAGGGCCGTTGCCGTCACGGATGACAGGTCTTGTGCAGCGCCTTCAACGAAATACGGTTCCCCGTTGCCGTCGATCCAGGGCATCGGTTGTCCGTTGGTAACAATGAACGGGTCGTACCACACGTAATACGGGCTTTTCGCTTGGTGGTACACGGCTGACGCAGTAGTGAGTGGCGCTAGTACGACTGCCGCCACAACCGCTGTCAGCACTGCTGAGTTCATCCACCGGGTGAAACTTGTGCCCAGCTGGTTCATTGCTGGCCAGTTTGATCCCCCGATCGCGAACAGGATCCACAGCACGGCAGCGCCCGCCATGGTCCACAGGCCGCCGTCGCCAAACTCGAAACGTCCAAGGGGAACGGCAATGCAGAGGACGAGAAAGACGCCCAAGTACATCGCTGGTTTGAAGGGGCTGAGGAAGAGTTTCATCGTTCGGGCCTTTCCGTCGCGAGGAGGTCGATGAGTTCGGGATCGTCTGGGTATTCGATGGGCAGGTGGATGTCGTCCTCTCCAATAGGTTCGGCGAAAGTGACGCGTGTCATCGGCCCGAGGCTCGCTGACTCGGCAACGGAGAAGCGGGCGGAGAGTTCTTCAATCTTGGCGGTGGGGCCGGTGACCGTTGGAAAGCACAGGCGGGCGGCGTCGAGTGGGACAGGGCGTGAGACCTCATGATCGAACACCTGCATGACATGGGTGGCCAAACCAGTGAAGTCCTCGGGGCGGTGCGAGGCCATCACCACGCTGCGCTGTGGGTTCCCTGCGATGTAGTCGATCAGTCGCTGGCGAATACGTTTGCGGGTGCTGGTGTCGATGCCGTCAAAAGGTTCGTCCAGAAGCAGCAGATCCTTGCCCATGGCCAGTGCTACCTCAATGGTGAGGAGACGGCGCTGCCCAACCGAGAGGTCCTTGATACGGGCGTTGGGAAAGTCGAGATCGACGTGTGGGTGGACCGCCGTGACTGCGCGCAGGTGATCGTCCACGGTCGTGCCCGCAAACTTCGCGTCTGCACCAGCCGGTACAAACGCGGCGTGCGGGCCCACGAGCGTGTGGAGGTAGTGGGTTTTGCCGGCGGCATTCGGACCGACCAGCGCGTAGAAGCCGGGGTTCATTGGGCACGCTCCTTTTCAATCATTGCGGTCATCTCCTCGGTAGTAATGCCGAGCTGGTTGGCCTCATAGACAAACGGTTGGACAAAATCGCGGACGAATGCTTCACGACGCGTACGCAGCACCTGCTCACGGGCACTTTCCAGGACAAACATTCCGAGCCCGCGACGTTTCTCCAGCAGCCCCTCGTTGAAAAGTTCGGTGAGCGCTTTGGCGGAAGTGGTGGGATTTACAGAGTGGTAGGCGGAGAGCTCGTTGGTAGACGGCACTCGGCCGCCGGGGGCGAGGGTGCCTGCGCCGATGAGGTCGCGTAGCTCATCCGCGATCTTTAGGTATATGGGTTTACCACTCATGTGGGTAACCATAGAACGTGAAAACCCGGCGCGTCAACCCTTAATATCTCGACGTGCCGGGTGAATCCGGTTAGGGCATGAAAGCTACTCGTCAGCTACGACGGTCAGAGGTCGAATGATGCGACGCGACGCATTTCGTCTGTGACTTTGATGTTGCCTCTTCCTTCACGATCCCGTTTGAGGATCAGCTTTGCGATGGCGATTTGACCGCTAGGGGGTCGAGTTTCCTCGGCTTTTTGCTCGAGTCTCGGACGGTTACTCACAGTCATCGCTACTCCTTTCGCTGGTTTCATCGTAGTGGGCGAACCCGGTCATAAGAACCGCGTCGATAAGCACATTCTGATTTGGTGTAAGAAATGGAAGGTCCTCGATAGCCGCGAGGACGATTAGTACCGGTAAGAACGGCGGTCTCATTGCCGGACGTGCTTAACTCAACAGCCCACCTCAGATCGTCGTGCCATTCTTTGATTCGGTCTTGTCTTTGGACGTTCGAGACGGTTAAAGAGACACCCGTCCATGCGATGCCACCGGTTCCCTCCCCGGACCGGCCCACTACTATGAACCCCATGCAACGCGTGCTTTCCGGAATCCAGCCCACTGCCGACTCCTACCACCTGGGGAACTACCTTGGGGCCCTGAAGCAATGGATCGGCCTGCAGGACGGCTACGACGCCTTCTACTTCATCCCGGACCTGCACGCGATTACCGTGGACCAGGACCCGGAAGAACTGAGAAACCGCACGCTCGCCGGCTGCGCGCAGCTGATCGCGCTGGGCATCGACCCGGAGCGCTCCACCTTGTTCGTGCAGTCGCACGTGCCGGAGCACGCCGAGTTGACCTGGGTGCTGCAGTGCCTGACCGGCTTCGGCGAGGCCAGCCGCATGACGCAGTTCAAGGACAAGTCCGCCAAGCAGGGCCAGGACCGAACCTCGGTAGGACTGTTTACCTACCCGGTGCTCATGGCGGCTGACATCTTGCTGTATTCCCCGCAGGTCGTGCCGGTGGGCGAGGACCAGCGCCAGCACCTGGAGCTGACCCGCACGCTGGCGGAGCGGTTCAACTCCCGCTACGGCACAACGTTCACGGTGCCGGAGGGGATGATCGTCGAAGGCGCGGCGAAGATCTACGACCTGCAGGAGCCGACGTCGAAGATGTCCAAGTCCGGCGCGAACCCGAAGGGCATCGTGAATCTTCTCGACGCACCGAAGACCTCCGCGAAGCGCATCCGCTCCGCCGTCACCGACAACGACGGTGTAATCGCGTACGACAAGGAAAACAAGCCGGGCGTGTCCAACCTGCTGGTCATCCAGTCGGCGCTGACGGGCAAGCCTATCGACGACCTCGTCACCGGCTACGAGGGCCAGGGCTACGGCGCGCTCAAGGTGGACACCGCCGAAGCGCTTGAGGCGTTTACCACCCCGCTGCGCGCGCGTTACGACGAACTCATGTCGGACCGCGCCGAACTTGAAACCATCCTCGCGCGCGGTGCTGAGCGCGCCCGCGAGGTGGCAGCCCCGCTGCTGGGTGAGGTGTATGAGAAGGTGGGCTTCTTGGCGCCGAAGCGCTAGGGGCTCGCGGGGGCCGGGGTCCGCTTCCGGCGTAGCCTCAGCGCTTCGCTCGTGCGGCCCGCAGGCCGTTCAAGATCACGATGACTTCAGCGACCTCGTGAACCAACACGACCGCGGCCAGGCCCAGCACGCCGCTGATCGCAAGCGGCATCAACACGATGATGATGGCCAGGGACAGCACGATGTTCTGGTTGATGATCCTGCTGCCTCGGCGGGCGTGTTGCAGCGCCTGCGGGATCAGCCGGAGGTCGTGGCCGGTGAAGGCGACGTCAGCGGACTCGATCGCGGCGTCAGAGCCAGTCGCTCCCATCGCTATGCCCACTGTCGCGCCCGCCAGTGCCGGCGCGTCGTTGATGCCGTCGCCAATCATCGCCGTCGGCCTCGTGGAGGAGAGTTCGGCGACGATGCTTGCCTTGTCCTCCGGGCGCAGCTCGGCGCGCACGTCGTCGATTCCGGCGATTTCAGCAAGCGCCCGGGCGGTGCGGGTGTTGTCGCCGGTGAGCATGCTCACTTCCACGTCGTTGGCGCGCAAGGTCTGCACGGCTTCGGGAACCTCGGGACGCAGCTCGTCGCGGACCCCGATCGCTCCGGCGAGGGTGTCATCGACGGTGACCAGGACGCAGGTCTGGCCCTCGGACTCCATGCGCTCAACGTCTGCCTTCAGTGGCCCGGCGTCGATCCACCGGGGGCTGCCAACCAGCACCCGTCGGCCTTCGACGGTGCCGCCGATGCCATGCCCGGCTTCCTCGCTGATGTCCAGGGCGGCGGGCGCTTCGGGCCCCGCTGCCGCGATCGCCGCGGCGAGGGGGTGCGTCGATTGCTGTTCGACTGCCGCCGCGAAAGCAAGCACTTGAGCCCGATCGAATCCGTCCGCCGGGACCACGCCAGTAACCTCGGGCTGGTTGCGGGTGAGGGTTCCGGTCTTATCCACCGCCAGGTGACGGATGCCGCCGAGCCGCTCGAACGCCGCGCCGGACTTGATGACCACGCCGAACTGGCTGGCCGCGCCGATCGCGGCCACGACCGTCAGCGGCACGGAAATAGCCAGCGCGCACGGCGACGCTGCTACCAAAACGACCAGCGCACGGGTGATCCACGTCTCGGGGTCGCCCAGCAGCGAGCCAATCACGCCGACCAGCACCGCCAGGATCATCACCCCGGGCACTAGGGGTTGGGCAATCCGGTCGGCGATCCGGGCGCGGTCGCCCTTTTCCGCCTGCGCCTGCTCGACCAGGTCCACGAGTGTGGTCAGCGAGTTGTCCGTTCCAGCTGCGGTCGTCTCGACCTCCAGCACACCGGCGGAGTTGATTGCTCCCGCGGGCACCTCGTCGCCGAGCGCAACCTCCTCCGGAATGGATTCTCCGGTGATCGCTGAGGTGTCAAGGCTGGAGCGTCCGGACCGAATGATGCCGTCCGTGGCGATCCGCTCCCCGGGGCGCACGAGCATCAGCTCGCCAACCACGAGATCCTTCGCTGCGACCTCGACCGACGTACCGTCGCGCAGCACCGTCGCGGTCTGCGGTACCAACTTCAACAGTGCCCGCAGTCCGCCCTGGGCCCGGTCCATCGCCTTGTCTTCCAGTGCCTCGGCGATCGAGTACAGGAACGCTAGCGCCGCGGCCTCTCCGACGTAACCGAGGATCACTGCACCGACCGCGCTGATTGTCATCAGCAAGCCAATGCCGAGCTTGCGCTTTGTGACAAGGTTCCGGATCGCGCCGGGCGCGAACGTATACGCCCCTAGCAGCAGGCCGACCCAGAACAGTACTGTCGCGGGTGTCTCTAGCCCGGACCAGCCCAGCGCCAGGCCTATGAAGAGGGCTACGCCGGAGAAGATCGGTAGCAGCAGCTCGGGGTCCTTCCACCATGGCCGATCGAGCTCTTCGATCTCCGTGGCGGGTTCGTGTTCGCATCCACACGCTGAACTCATGCGTTCGCTCCTTTTCCGTCGCAGCCGGGCACCGAGCACTCAGGGTCGATGCAGGGGGCGTTTTCGTCGACAGCCAACGTCGCGTTTACCAGCGCGTTGAGCGCTGCCGCGAGATGCGGATCGGCGATTTCGTAGCGGGTCTTGCGGCCCTCCGGCTCGGCGACGACGATGCCGCAGTCGCGCAGGCAGGTCAGGTGGTTCGAGACGTTCGAGCGGGTCAGGTCCAGGTCGCGCGAAAGCACGGCCGGGTAGCTCGGGCCGTCTAGTAGGGTCATCAGGATTCTGGAACGCGTCGGATCCGCCATGGCCCGGCCGAGCCGGTTCATGACGTCGAGGCGTGAAGCAATAGTCAGCATGCGCTGAACTATACAGCAGCGACTGAACTGACTTGAAATGGGCGCTGCCACAACCCCCGCCCCCGGCAACGCTCCTGCTACGCCATCTCGCAGGCTCCTCTACGATGTGTTTGGTAAATGACACATATTTGAAGGGATGTCGATGGCAACCTCGACAGCGCCGCGCAAGGCGTACACCGACGAACAAGGCATCGAGCGCGCCTCGAAGCAGCAGAAGGACGGCCTCGAGGCGAAGGTCGAAGAGAAATCGCACGCCGCAGGCCACCTACTGCGGATGAACGACCGTTTCGGCACTGAGGGCGGCAATCAGATGGCTGCTGGTATCACCTATTTCTCGGTGCTGGCAATCTTCCCGCTGCTGATGCTGCTTTTCGCGGCACTCGGTTTCTTCCTGAACGCGCGTCCCGACCTTATTCAGGAGATTGAGGATCAGATCACCGCGTCCGTCGACGGAGACCTCGGCGAGATGCTCAACGAGCTGGTCAACAAGGCGATCGACCAGCGCGGCGCCGTCGCCGGTGTCGGTTTGCTGACTACGCTGTGGTCCGGCCTGAACTGGATGAACCACCTGCGCGTCGGCGTATCCGCGATGTGGAAGGTGGACGCTAACGACGGCGGCAATTTTGTCACCAAGAAGATCGCCGACCTTTTGGGCCTGATCGTGCTGATTGTGTTGTTCATCGTCGCCGCCGGCGTGACCGCAATTGGCGTGTCCGGCTGGACCAGCACCGCGATGGACAAACTCGGCATCGGCGACTTCCCGGGCGCGCGCCTCGTGGTCTGGGCAGTGGGCTTTTTGGTTAGCGTGCTGGCCAGCTTCCTGGTCATGCTGTGGGTGAACATGTACATGCCGCGCACGAAGGTGCCGGTAAAGTCGGGCATGAAGGGCGCGCTGCTCGGCGCGGTCATCTTCGCCATCCTCCAGCAGTTTGCGGGTCTGGTCATTTCGTCGGCCACGGGCAATCCGGCGGGTGCGATCTTCGGACCGATCATCACCCTGATGGTCGTGCTCTACCTCATCTGGCGTGTGGTGCTCTACGTTGCGGCGTGGACTGCGACCACTGACGAGTCACTGGCAATCACCCCGGCAGAGGTGCCAGAGCCTGCCGTGATTAATGTCCGCGCGGGAGCGACACGTGGCACTGCCGACAACACCGCGGCGAAGACGCTCGGCGTCGGCGCAGCGCTTGGCGCTATCGGCGCTGGCGTCGCTTCTTTGTTGACGCGAGACTAAGCACCGTCACCAGCACGGCAAGGGCGAGCACGCCCGCCACAATCGCGTAGGACCACCAGCGGTTCCAGGCCGTCCCAGCCTCCTGTCCGGCATCGTCGCCGGCTGCGGGGGAGGGGGCGGCCGTTGTCGTTTCTGGCTCGTCCGTGTTCGCGGGCGCAAGCTTTGCGACGGAACCGCTCACCCCGTACGCCTCATGCAGCAGCATCTGCGCCTGCTCCCATGCGCGGTGATCGTTGTTGATGGTGGTGTCCAGCACCACCGCGACCAAACGGCGGCCTTCGTGGTTCACCGCGCCGACGAAGGTGTGGTTCGCGTCGTCGGTGTAGCCGGTCTTGCCGCCGATGCCGTCGGGGTCGTTTAAGTAGAGCTTGTTGTCATTCCACAGCTCGAACGACGGCAGGTCGCCGAAGCCGGGAAACTCGTAGGACTCGGTGTCCACCATGTCCGCAAACGTCGGGTTGTCAAACGCTGCCCGGTACGCCAAACCCATGTCCCAGGCGGAGGTGGACATGCCGGCGCTGTCCAAGCCGGAGTAAGAGGTGGCGCGTGTGTCGGTCATGCCGAGGGTCTTGGCCATCTCGTTGATTTTCAACAGCGTCATCTCGTCGCCGCCGAGCGCCTGGGCGAGTGCGTGGGCGCAGTCGTTACCCGACGACAACAGCAGGCCGTAGAGCAGATCCTCGACGGTGTAGTCGCCGCCTTCACCAATGCCGGCAGCGGAACCTTCCTGGCCGGCGGACTCGGCGGAGACGGCCACCTTCTGATCCAACGGCAGCTCGTCGATTACGGTCAGCGCCAGCAGCACCTTGATAATCGAGGCGGGGCGGTAACGCCCGTGCGGGTCCTTCATGGCCACTACGTCGCCGGAATCAAGGTCGGCGACCAGCCATGCGGAGGCGAGCACATCGTCCGGGACTTCATAGCCTTCGGCTGCGCTGACCCCGCACGGACCGTCGTAGGTCACCGGCAGCGCATCCGGAGTGCTTGCTGCGCGTTCCGAGGTGGACACCGGCTCCGGCGGCCAAGTCGCCTGCGGGCAATTATCGGTATCCGGTGCGGCGTCGCGCGCCGGCGGGACCCAGTTACCGGCGTCGTCGAAGTAGCCGGTGGTGGGGGTGGCGGCTTCGGTCGGAGTGTCGGTTGGGGTGTCGGCCTCTTGGGCGTTCGTCGGCACGCACATGCTCAAGCTCACGCAGGCGGCTGGCACGGCGATCCATGCGCGTTTCATTAGTTCTGCGCATCCTTCTCGTTGTAGCGGGTGACGAGGCGCTCGATGAGCTCGTCGGTGAGTTTTTCGTCGGAAAGAATGATATCCAGCATGTCCGCGTGCATCGCTTCGGTCTCCTCCGGATCCGGCTCAGCCTGGTCCTCGTAGGAGTCGCCGGTGATGTCCATGCCGATGCCTTCGAACAACCCCTCGTCCTCTGCTGGGGTGTCGATGCCGGCGGCTTCCGCGACCATCTCGGCGTTGATGGCGGGGAACTGGGTGGTGAACTCGGTAAGGAAATCGTCGGCGTCGCTCATAGCCTCGGCGGGGCGCTTGCCCTTGCGGATCTCCGCCTCGATACGGCGCTGCAGCGCCTTTTCCATTTGGCGGTGGCGCCACGAGCGCACCCGCGTCGGCTCCAGGCCGCGGGCGACGGCGCGCGACTTGTGCTCCGCCTTCTTGGCCAGGCTGGCCACCTGGGTCGCCGTGGCGTTCACGGTGGTGTTGACCGGCGCAAAGTCGGAGTCCGTAGAGATGCGCCAGTTGCCCCAGTAGCCGAAGAGGAACATGACGAAACTGACCACCGGGCCGAGGATCATCGCCAGCGCCAGATACCCGGTGGCGTTGCCGATCAGCGTGATCACCGCGCACGCCACCGCCGGAATGACGGTGGGTTGGTTGCCGCCGAAGACACTGGGCTCGCGGCCGGTGACCACGTCACGAATCATGCCGCCGCCGGTGGCGGTGAACACGCCCATCATGATCGTCGGCAAGATCGGAAGGCCGTACTGGATTGCCTTCGACGCGCCGGTGGACGCCCACAGCGCCGATACCAGCGCGTCGCCGTGGGACTGCAAAAACTCCCACGCGCGGCCCTTGAAGTAGGTGAACCGGGCGATCAGCGCGCCGGTAAAGGCCAGGATGAGGTACTCCGGCTGGCTCATCGCGGCGACGGTGCCCTGGTTGATCAGCACGTCGCGGAGCATGCCGCCGCCGAGGGCGGAAAGCATCGCAATGAAGAAGAACCCCACGATGTCGTAGCCGAGCTGGCGCGCCATGGTGCCGCCGATCACCCCCATGAGCAACACGCCCGAGATATCCATCCAGTGATAGATGGAGCTGATGAGGGGATCGACTTGGTCCACTGCCATAGCCGGTCATTTTAAAGGTGGCATGTTTGGCCGGCATGTCGGGGCTGTGTATCCCCTGACATGCCCCTTGCGGCGTCGCGGTTTTAGAACTTGGAGAAGCGCTTGATCAGCTGCTGTTCCATTTCCGTCCACGCCTCCGCCTTGTCGTTAAACGGCGCTGACGGCACGTAGCCAGCCGCGCGGGTGGAGCCGAGCATGTACGCCAGGTAGTCCTGCATGCGCGGGTTGGCAAGAAGCAGAGAGTTCAGCGAATCGTCCTTGGCCCAGTCGGCGGCGTCGGCAAGCAGCTCGTAGGCTTTGCCCATCTGCTTGGTGTCCACCGCGTCGGTGCCCTTGGCGATGTCCGCTGCAATGCCGTTGAACGAGTACGAGTTATCCGGGTGGACCTCCACCGTCAGCTCACCGGCGTTCGCGGCGTTGAGCACGTCCTCCCACGTGGACACGCCCGCGAGATCGTGGTCGTCGTTTTCCAGGATCCAGCGACCGAGGTGCTTCGTGGACGGGAAGGTGAAAATCTCGCCGTACTTGCCCAAAAACACCGGCGCGCCGTTCAAGTAGGTGCGCAGCGTGTACACGCTCTGCCCCTGGATGGACACCTTCACCGGGTCGATGCCGGCGCGGCCCCACACGGAGGAGTCGTACGGATCTTCCTCGGCGGCGCGGGCTTCCTCCTCAGCGCGGCGCTGCTCGTCGGCAGCCGCGCGCGACTCCTTGGCAGCCTCGATCGAGGTGGCCGCTGCCGCGACTTCTTCGGCGTTGAGCTCTTGGCTATCGACGACACGCACCGCCTCGTCGAGCGAGCGCACCACCTGCTCCCAGTTGCTCAGCACAACGCGGCCCACGCCGGACCACTCCGACATGCCGTTCTCGCCCGCGTAGTGGTCGGATCCGCGCGAGACGTTGCCCAAGATGGAGTGGGAGGCGAAGAAGATCTGGGCCTGCTCGGCATTGGCGACGTCGGCAAGCGAGCGCGAAATCTGGAACACCCGCGACAGGTGCGAGACGTTGTCGTGGCTCGGACGGCCCGCGAGGAACTCCGGGGCGCCGATGATGTCGTAGTACTGCTTGTCGCTCGGCAGCACACGGTCGTCGCCCTGGGAGTTGAACTCCTCCCACTTCGGGTGGTCGACCAAGTCGTGCGAGCGGGTCGTGTTGATGTAGGCGAGCAGCTCCTCCGGCGAGTTGAACACCAGCACATGCTGGTCGTCGCCGAGGAACGCCTGCCATTCGGCGCCCTTCTCCTTCCAGGTGGGAGCCCAGAGGGTGTAAAAGTCGCCGTCGGTGAGCGAAATCTTGACGGGGAGGATTGCGCGCGTAGTCATGTTGGCAAATATTAGCCGGTCGGCCTCCAGAACCCGTGGAAGGTCATGCCGATGTTCTCAGTGCGGACCGGGTTCATCTGCACCGGGTCGCCCGCTTCGATCATCATGCCGTCGCCGGCGTACATCGCCGCATGGCCGGACCACAAGACCAGATCGCCCGGCTGCAACTCCTCGTAAGAGACCTGCCGGCCCACCGTCTGGTCGGCGGCAACGCGCGGGATGTCCAAGCCCGCCTGCTGGTAGGCCCAGGACGTCAGCCCGGAACAATCGAAGCCACCCGGGGCCGCGCCGCCCCACACGTACGGGGTACCGAGCTGGCTCTTCGCCGCTTCCACCGCTGCCGCGCCTATCGACGACCCCTCAGACGCCGGTGCAGGCCTCGGCATCGGCGTCGGCTCGGGCGGGGGAGCGGCGACCGGTGCCACCTCCGGCGGCGCAGGCGCGGGCACCGTCGCGGCGGGAGTCGGCGCTGGCGGCAGCGCTGCCGCCACCACCTTTTGTGCCGGGGCGGGCAGTGTGGCGGCGAAGCGCTGCAGTTCCTGCTTCGCCGCGTCGCCGAGGGCACCCGGCCCCGGCATCACCCGGGCGGTGGCTGCGGCGGTGGCCTCGTTCAACCTCGCAGCGAGCGTGCCCAGGTCCTCCTCCAATTGCTGGAGGACACCGAGCGCGTCGTTGAGCGCCATCGACGCCAATCCGGCGACGTAGGCTCCCGCGCCGAGCAGCCCGGCCGGCGAAGCCGCGATCAACGGCGCGGCAGCGGCGTTGCGTATGAGACCGGTGGCGATGGCGATCAGCTCCGTGGCGCTTGCTCCGGCACACACGGATCCGCGCAGCACGGCGTCGGAGATGTCTGCGCGGTAGCCCGCCAGGTCTGACGCGGCGCGCAGCCGAGTTTCGCCGGAGGCGTTTGCCACCTTGGCCAGGGGGCCGAAGTCTTTGAAGTCCGGCATCCGGTAGCCCGGCAGGGTGGGGAAGACGATGTCCGCCATCGCGAAGATTTTCGCGGCCGTCATGTGCACGTCCAGCGAGTAGTCAAGGTGGCGGTTTCCGGAAAGTCCCGGCGCGCCGGCGATGTTGGAGGCCAACGTGCTCAGTTTCATAGTGTTGCCCCCAGTTCACGGCAGGTGCACGCGTCGACGGCAGAGGCGGCGTCCACGGTTAAGTCCATCGCAGCGGCGATGCGCCTGGCCTCGGCACGCAGGGCGTCGGCGTCGGTGTTCGCCTTCGCCACGGCCGAGGCGACCGCGGTGCGGAAGTCGGTGAGTGGCCAGATGTCGGGCACGGGGACGTCGTCAAGCAAATGCAGCCCTGCGGCGTCGGCGCGCAATGAATCGGTCATGGAATTTACGGATGCGGAATCAATGTCGAGAACAGTCATGGCTTTTAGACGCGCAAAACTTCACCCCGGTTCCCTCGCACCGCGAAATGTTCGGTGAATTAGCATGGTCGGCATGGACATCACGGTTGTAAACCACCCGCTGGCTGCTTCGCGGCTGACCATCATGCGCGACGCGCGCAGCAACAACTCGGCGTTCCGGGCCGCGCTCGCGGATCTGGGCGCCATGCTGATCTACGAGGCGGCCCGCGATCTGGAAGTGGAAGAGTTCGACACCGAAACGCCCGTGGCCACCGCACGCGGCAACCGTTTGGCCACCCCGCCGATTATCGTGCCAATCATCCGCGCGGGCCTGGGCATGATTGACCCGGCGCTATCCATGATCCCGGACGCTCAGGTTGGCTTCATCGGGCTTGCCCGCGACGAGGAAACGCACGAACCGGTGCCGTACCTCGAGGCGCTTCCTGACGACCTGTCCGGGCAGCCCGTCTTCCTCGTCGACCCGATGCTCGCCACCGGCGGTTCGCTCATCCACGCCATCGACCTGCTGGTGGGACGCGGCGCGGACGACATCACCTGCGTGTGCATGGTCAGTGCCCAGCCGGGCGTCGACGCGCTCGAGACCCACGGTGGTCCGGTGCGCCTGGTCACCGCCACGATCGACCCATCGCTGAACGAAGACGCCTACATCGTCCCGGGCTTGGGCGACGCCGGCGACCGCCTGTACGGCCCCCGCAACATCGACTTCTAAAAGGCTTATCCGTGGCGCGCGCCCAGCCCCTGCGCTAGATTGAATCGCGCACAGACGCACATAGCTGGGGGAGCTGTCATGGGGGATCTGTTACCGGAAACGCATTGGGCGAGTTACGCCCTCGGGCTTGGCGAGCGCGTCCGCGCCATCCGGCTGATGCGGGGCTTAAGCCAGCTCAGGTTGGCGGAGCTAGCCGGGGTGTCGCGCTCGCTGATCTCCAACATCGAGCGCAACGACTACAACGCCCGCGCCGCCGACCCGACGCTAAGCACCCTCTATCGCCTGGCCAGGGCGTTGCAGGTCCCGCCTGCGACGCTGCTGCCCGGGGCGGGCGAGGCGGTCGTGCCGCGCTACCGGCTGCGCGGAGCGGTCGCCTCGTTGGAGCCGATCGCGTTTTCCTGGCCGAGCGAGCCGGAAGACACCGCGCGCTTCGAACAGGCGTATCTGCAGCACGGCGCTCCGGGCGGGAACCCGCGGTTCGAACCTGCTGAGTAGACAGTACTGTCCACCGGCGTACACTCTTGCCAATACGACTCTGCGAGGACTTGGGAGGATGCGTGGATAACGCCGGAATCGGTGCGGCCGTCGAGGCTTGGTTTGAGCAAAACCAGGACAGCGTCGTCCAGTGGCGCCGCCACCTCCACTCCCACCCGGAACTGTCCAACGAAGAGGTCGAGACCACCGAGTACTTGGTGGGCATCCTTGAAGACCACGGCCTGCACCCGGTGCGGTTCCCCGGCACCGGCCTGTATGTGGACCTGGGCCCGGCCGAAGGCAAGCGCCTGGCGTTTCGCGCGGACATCGACGCGCTGCGTGTGCCGGAGCAGACCGGGTTGCCGTTCGCGTCGGCCAACCCGGGGGTGTCGCACTCGTGCGGGCACGACGTCCACACCACGGTGGCACTGGGGCTTGCGTGTGCCTTATCGACGATCGACCTCGACTACCCCGTGCGCATCATCTTCCAGCCCGCCGAGGAGGTCATGGGCGGCGGCGCGCTCGACGTGGTCAAGTGGGGTGGGCTCGAGGACGTTGCGGCGATTTACGCGGTGCACGCCGAGCCGCACATCCGCGTCGGCGAGGTCGGCGTGCGCGCCGGCGCGATCACCTCGGCGTCGGATGTAATCCGCATCGAGATCCAAGGCCCCGGCGGGCACACCTCTCGCCCGCAGTTGACGGCCGACGTGGTCTACGCCATGGGCGCACTGATCACGCAACTGCCGGCGCTCCTGTCGCGCCGGGTGGATCCGCGCACCGGCACTGTGCTCGTTTTCGGCCACGTGCAGTCTGGCGACGCCGCGAACGCGATCCCGAAGGTGGGGCTATTGGAGGGCACGCTGCGCACCGCGGACATCACCACGTGGCGCGAGATCGAGGACCTGCTCACCGACCTCATCGACCTCGTCGTGGCGCCCACCGGGTGCACGTACCACCTGGACTACATCCGCGGTGTTCCGCCTGTGCTTAACGACGACGCCGCCACCGCCTTGGCCATCCGCGCCGCCCGCGCCATCGACCCGCACAGTGTGGTTTCGGCGCCGCAGTCGTCTGGCGGCGAAGACTTTTCGTGGTACCTCGAGCATGTTCCCGGCGCGATGATGCGCCTCGGCGCGTGGAGCGGCCAGGGTGACCCGCAGGACCTGCACCAGGGCAACCTCAACGTCGACGAGCGCGCGATCGGCGTCGGCGTGAAGTTGTTCGGCTCGATTGTGGAGCATTACTTCCGGGTGGCTGCGGAGTGAGCTGATTTGGTTAGACTGTGATGCAGTTTGGTCCGTCACACAGCAACCACTGAGGAGAGCCGTTTTGTCCAAGAAGATCGTCATCATGGGTGGAGGCCCCGGCGGATACGAGGCCGCGCTGCTCGCGTCGAAGCACGGGGCGAACATCACACTGGTGGAGGATCACGGTGCGGGCGGTTCGGCGATTCGAAAGGACGTGGTGCCGTCGAAGAGCTTCATCGCGGGCGCGAACATCAAGACGGACCTGCGCCGTGCAGACGACATGGGGCTCAACCACGCGCTTGGCGACGCGAAATTGTCACTCATGGCGCTCAACGAGCGCGTTAAGCAGTTGGCGGGCAAGCAGTCCGACGACATCCGCGACCAGCTCGAGCGCAACGGGGTGCGCCTGATCAACGGTCGGGCGCGGTTCGCTGACAAGCAGGTGGGGCACACCACCCACGACATCGAAGTGGTCACCGTGGACGGTGAGACGGAGCAGATCACCTGCGACATGGTGCTTGTGTGCACCGGTGCGAGCCCGCGTGTGCTCAAGGGGGCGGAGCCGGACGGCGAGCGCATCCTCAACTGGCGCCAGATGTACGACCTTACGGAGCTGCCGAGCCACCTCATCGTTGTCGGCTCAGGTGTCACGGGTGCGGAGTTCGTCTCGGCGTTCGCGGAGCTCGGGGTGAAGGTGACCATGGTTGCCTCGCGCGACCGTATCCTGCCGCACGACGACGCCGACGCCGCCGACGTGCTCGAGGACGTGCTGGCGGACCGCGGCGTGCAGCTGGAAAAGGATGCGCGCGTGGAGCGTGTGGAAAACACTGGTGACGGCGTCATCGTCTACACCACCGACGGCCGCGAGATCGAAGGCTCGCACGTGATGATGTCCATCGGTTCCGTCCCGAACACCGCGGACCTGAACCTGGACGCGGCCGGCATTGAGACCACTCCGTCCGGACACATCCACGTCGACCGCGTTTCGCGCACCAACGTCGCGGGCGTCTACGCCGCCGGCGACTGCACCGACTTGGTGCCGCTGGCATCGGTGGCGGCGCAGCAGGGACGCACGGCCGTGGACCACGCGCTTGGCGACGGCGTCACCCCGATCCGCCTGAAAACCGTGGGCAACGCCGTATTCACCCGCCCGGAGATCGCGGCTGTCGGCGTGACCGAGCAGCAGATCCGCGGCGGCGAGGTCGACGCGGACATCTACAAGCTGCCCTTGGCCACGAACCCGCGCGCGAAAATGCGTTCGCTGCAGTACGGCTTTGTCAAGATCTTCGCCCGTAAGGGCTCCGGCCAGGTCATGGGTGGCGTGATCGTCGCGCCGACTGCCTCTGAGCTGATCTTGTCGCTGACCATTGCTGTGACGAACAACCTCACCGTCAGCCAGCTGGCCAACTCGATGGCGGTCTACCCGTCGCTGTCCGGCTCGATTACAGAGGCGGCGCGCCGCCTGATCAGCAGCTCGGATCTGGACTAGCGCGCTGGACTAGCCGGAAACGCCGCTACCCCCGAAACGCGGGTCGTCGCTAAGCGGTGCCCGCGTTTTTCTACCCCCGCCCAAGGGGGAGGCAGGCCGAAGCGACGTATGAAAATAGGCCTATAAAAGTGTGACCTGTACTAAGCTACCCGTTGCTGTATGACCGCCATCTTTCCTTGAGGAAAGGAATCACATGAACCCGGATAACCTCCCGCTGAACGACCTGCCGTCGTTCAAGAAAATCCTGGTAGCCAACCGAGGCGAGATCGCCGTGCGTGCTTTCCGCGCCGCCTTCGAAACTGGTGCCAAGACCGTCGCGGTCTTCCCGCGCGAGGACCGTAACTCGTTCCACCGTCCGTTCGCGGACGAGGCTGTGCAGATCGGTGTCGAAGGCCAGCCGGTGAAGTCCTACCTGGACATCGATGAGATCATTCGCGCCGCCAAGGAAACCGGCGCCGATGCGATCTACCCGGGCTACGGGTTCCTCTCCGAGCGTGCCGATCTCGCGCGCGCCTGCCGCGATAACGACATCAAGTTCATCGGCCCCTCCGCCGAGACCCTGGACCTGACCGGCGACAAGTCCGCAGCCGTCCAGGCAGCCGAGCGTGCCGGCCTGCCGGTGCTGAAGGACTCCGAGCCGTCGTCCGACCCGAAGGAACTGGCGGAATTTGCCAAGGAATTCGAGTTCCCGGTGTTCGTCAAGGCTGTCGCTGGTGGTGGCGGCCGGGGCATGCGCTTCATTGAGAAGCCGGAGGACGTCGAGCGTCTCGCCGCCGAGGCCTCCCGCGAGGCTGAGGCAGCCTTCGGCGACCCGAACGTCTACGTCGAGCGCGCTGTGATCCGCCCGCAGCACATCGAGGTGCAGGTCATGGCCGACTCCTACGGCAACGTGGTGCACCTGTTCGAGCGCGACTGCTCCGTGCAGCGTCGCCACCAGAAGGTCGTGGAGATCGCCCCGGCCCAGCACATCACGGAAGAGCAGCGCCAGCGCATCTGCGCCGACGCCGTGGCCTTCTGTAAGGAGATCAACTACGAGGGCGCGGGCACTGTCGAGTTCCTTGTCGACGAAGCCGGTAACCATGTCTTCATCGAGATGAACCCGCGCGTGCAGGTGGAGCACACGGTGACCGAGGAGGTCACCGGCATCGACATCGTGAAAAACCAGATGTACATCGCCGCCGGCGCGAAGCTGGAGGACATCCACCTCACCCAGGACCTCATCGAGGTCAACGGCGCGGCCCTGCAGTGCCGCATCACCACCGAGGACCCGGCCAACGGCTTCCGCCCGGACTCCGGCGTGGTCACCAGCTACCGCTCGCCGGGCGGCGCGGGCGTGCGTCTCGACGGCTCCGTGGCCGTCGGCACCACGATTACGCCTAACTTCGACTCGCTGCTGGTGAAGATGACCTGCCGCGGCCGCAACTTCCAGGTCGCGGTCGACCGTGCCCTGCGCGCGCTGAACGAGTTTTCCATTACCGGCCTGTCCACCAACATCGGCTACCTGCGCGCCCTGCTTTCCGAGCCGGAGTTCCGCAACGACCGCATCAACACCGGTTTCATCGCGGATCACCCGCACCTTCTCGAGGCGCCCGCTGCTCCCGACGACGCCGGCAAGATCCTCGACTACCTCGCCTCCGTGACGGTCAACCAGCCGAACGGCGCGCGTCCGACGAACATCCAGCCGTCGAAGAAGCTGCCCGAGTTCAACTACGGCGATCTGCCGCGCGGCTCCCGCGACGACCTGCTCGAGCTCGGCCCGAAGAAGTGGGCCGAGAAGCTGCGCAACCAGACCGCGCTCGGCGTCACCGAGACCACGTTCCGCGACGCCCACCAGTCGCTTTTGGCCACTCGCGTGCGCACCAACACGCTCGTCGCCGCTGCGAAGCACGTCGGCCACCTCACCCCGGAGCTGACCTCCGTGGAGGCCTGGGGCGGCGCAACCTTCGACGTGGGCATGCGCTTCCTGCACGAGTCGCCGTGGATGCGTCTCGACGAACTGCGCGAGGCGATGCCGAACGTGAACATCCAGATGCTGCTGCGCGGCCGCAACACCGTCGGCTACACCCCGTACCCGGACTCGGTGACCCGCGCCTTCGTCCAGGAAGCAGCAACCTCCGGCATCGACATCTTCCGTATCTTCGACGCGCTCAACGACGTCTCCCAAATGCGCCCGGCCATCGACGCCGTGCTGGAGACCAACACCACCGTCGCCGAGGTGGCGATGGCCTACTCCGGCAACCTCCTGGACCCGAACGAGGACCTGTACACGCTGGACTACTACCTCAACCTCGCCGAGGAGATTGTCAACGCCGGCGCCCACGTGCTGGCGATCAAGGACATGGCGGGCCTGATGCGTCCGGCGGCAGCGGCGAAGCTGGTGTCGTCGCTACGCGAGCGCTTCGACCTGCCGGTCCACGTCCACACCCACGACACCGCCGGCGGCCAGCTGGCAACCTACCTCGCCGCCGCGAACGCAGGTGCCGACGTGGTCGACGTGGCATCTGCGCCGCTGGCCGGCACCACCTCGCAGCCGTCCATGTCCGCGCTCGTGGCCGCGTTCGCCAACACCGAGCGCGACACCGGCATCGACCTGCAGGCCGTGTTCGACATGGAGCCGTACTGGGAGGCCGTGCGCCAGGTCTACGCCCCGTTCGAGTCCGGCATCCCGGGCCCGACCGGCCGCGTGTACAAGCACGAAATCCCGGGCGGGCAGCTCTCCAACCTGCGTACGCAAGCGAAGGCACTGGGCCTGGAAGACCGCTTCGAGCTCATCGAGGACTACTACGCCGGCGTGAACGAGATCCTCGGCCGCCCGACGAAGGTCACCCCGTCCTCCAAGGTCGTCGGCGACCTGGCCCTCCAGCTTGTCGGCCAGGGTGTCAGCCCGCAGGAGTTCGCCGAGAACCCGCGCAAGTACGACATCCCGGAATCCGTCATCGGCTTCTTGCAAGGTGAGCTGGGTACGCCTCCGGGCGGCTGGCCGCTGCTGCGCGACAAGGCGCTGGAGAACCGTTCCGAGGTCGACCACACCGTGCAGGTGCCCGACGAGCTCAAGCCGGATCTCGAGTCGACCGACCACTGCACCCGCCGCGCCGCGCTGGATCAGCTGCTGTTCCCGAAGCAGTACGCCGAGTACCAGGAGCACCTGCGCACCTACGGCGTCACCGACCAGCTGGGCGACAAGGCGTTCTTCTACGGCCTGGAAGAGGGCGTGGAGACCATGGTCTGGTACGGCGAGATCGACGAGAACCGCCCGCCGCTGGTGGTCAGCCTCGACGCCGTCGGCGAGCCGGACGAAAAGGGCATGCGCCAGGTCATCCTGACCGTCAACGGCCAGGTCCGCCCGGTCACCGTCCGCGACGAGAACGTCGAATCCACCGTCGCCGAGGTGGAAAAGGCCGATCCGTCCAACCCGGGCCACGTCGCAGCGCCGTTCGCCGGTGCCGTGACCGTCACGGTCAAGGAGGGCGACGAGGTTGCCGAAGGCGACCCGGTGGCGTCCATCGAGGCCATGAAGATGGAGGCCGCGATCTCCGCGCCGAAGGCCGGCGTGATCGAGCGCGTCGCCATGACCAAGCCGACCAAGGTGGAAGGCGGCGACCTCGTGGTGGTGATCAGCTAGCAGGCGTGCCGCTTAGGCGGTGAAGTCATCGACGTCGACGGCCATGACATTGTCGTGGCCGTCGACGTTTTTGAATCCGAACGACTCGTAGCGGTGGCGAGCACGGTCGTTGTTCGGGTCCACCCACAGCGCCACCTTCGGCGCACCCTGCTGCTTGGCTAGCTCGACTGCAGCCGTGAGCAGTTTCACCGCCAGTTTGTTGCCCGCGTAGCGGTTTTCCACGGCGATTGCGATCTCGGGGATGTCGTCGCCAAGCTTCGCGTGCCCGTCGTCGTCAGCACCCCAGTAGCGCAGCCATACACCGCCGGCCGGCACGTCGTACTGGTCGAACGCGACGATGCCCGAATCCTTCTTCGGATCCCACTGGCCGACGTACGTTTCGGCGCCGGCCAGTTGGTCGTCGCCAATCTCGCCGTGCTCGTCGCCGAAGACGTCAGCAAGGAAGTTCAGGCGGCGCAGGTACGTGCGGTCGGACTCTGTCGCCTCGCGCAGAACAAATTCAGGTGTGTAATCCATGCACATAAGGTTAATCTGCTTTTATGCTCCGCCGCATTTGCGTATCGACGACCACCGCAACCGCCCTCATCCTGACACCCACCGCCATTGCCACCCCGGCAGGCCCGGTGCGCGTTGAGCAGGGCGCGAAGGTCTACTTCGCCGACCGCGGGTACTGCACCATCGGCTTCAACGATCCGGTGCAGCGGATCAGTTACACCGCCGGCCACTGCGGCGGCGACGGTACCCGCGCCACCATCACCGTCGACGGCTCCAGCGTTTCCGGCACCTTCTACCCGTCCTCGGAATTCGGGGCTTCGGCCACCGGCAACGACTGGGGCGCCATCCGCTGGGACGACGGTGTCCAACTGGGCGCGAACACCGTCACCGGTGAGGCCGTTGCCGACATCGCCTCGCTGACCCCGGAGGACGACCTCTGCGTTCTCACCGGCGGAAAACCCCTGTGTGCGCCGTTTGCCGGCCGGCTGAAAAACAACATCTACTGGCAGGCCCCCGTCGGCGTGCGCGGCGACTCCGGCGGGCCCGTGTGGGCGCCCGACAAAGGCTTCGTGGCGGTCTACTCCGGCGCGAGCACCATCTACAACGACTCCGGCGACACCGCCACGCTCAACCGGGCGTCGAAGCCGATCAACGGGCCCGGGGTGACCGAGCAGGACGAGTTGAACTTCATCAGCGCCATCAAGCCCATCGGCGGTGCCGTTACCCACGAGGCCGTGCAGCCGGGGGAGGGGCCGGCGCGGGTCGAGGAGGGGGCGACGGAGGCGGAGGGGTCGTCGTTAAGCACGCCCGGCGTCATGGCCGTGGTGCTGGTTGTGGTGGCTGTGATCGCCGGGCTGGTGCCGTTTGCCGCGCAGTACGCCCGGTCGGTGGGCTGGCTCTGACTTTTTCCGGCGGATGTTGTCAGCGGCGAGGAAAATAGTTCCCGCAAGGTGGGCGAATGCGGGAACTATTTGAGAGCCATCAGGCCGCGACCTGGGGGAAAGTGGCCTAGGGTGCCCCAGAGATGGAAGAAAGTTCCCCGGCGGGGAACTTTTTCGTGGCGGAGCGGGCGGGGCGGGCGACGGGGGCCTACTTCAGCTCCATGAGGACGGCGGCCTTGTTCACCTGGGCGCCCGCCTCGACGGACAGACCGGTAACCGTGCCGGCCTTGTGGGCCTTGACCGGGTTTTCCATCTTCATGGCCTCGAGGACGACCAACACATCGCCCTCGGCGACCTCGTCGCCCTCAGCAACGTTGACCTTGATCACCGAGCCCTGCATGGGGGCGGCCACGGCGTCGCCGGAGACGGCCGCCTTGTTCGCGCGGCGCTTCTTCGGCTTGCGCTTGGCGGGGCCGGCGGCGACCAACTCCTCGGGAAGCGCGACCTCGATGCGGCGGCCGTCGACCTCCACGGCGAAGGTGCGGCGCCCCGGCTGGTCGGCGTCGGATTCGGTGGCGGCTTCAGAAGATGCGGCGGAAGGAAGCGCACCGTCCCACTCTTCCTCGATCCAGCGGGTGTAGACGTCGAAGCCGTCCTCGGTGCCCACGAACGCCGGGTTGTCCAGGATGGCCTGGTGGAACGGGATGACGGTGGGGAAACCGGCGACGACGTACTCGCCAAGCGCGCGGCGGGCCCGCTCGATGGCCTGCTGACGGGTGGCGCCTGTGACGATCAGTTTCGCCAGCATCGAGTCGAACTGGCCGCCGATGACGGAGCCGGCGCGCACGCCGGAATCGACACGCACGCCCGGGCCGGCCGGCTCGGCGTAGGCGACCACGGTGCCCGGTGCCGGCATGAAGTTGGCGGCGGCGTCTTCGCCGTTGATGCGGAACTCGATGGCGTGGCCGTGCGGGGTGGGGTCTTCGTCGATAAGCAACTGCTCGCCGCGTGCGATGCGGAACTGCTCGCGCACCAGGTCAATGCCGGTGGTTGCTTCGGTGACGGGGTGCTCGACCTGCAGTCGCGTGTTGACCTCCAGAAACGAGATCAGACCGTCGGAGCCGACCAGGTACTCCACGGTGCCGGCGCCGAAGTAGCCCGCCTCGCGGCAAATCGCCTTGGCGGAGGCGTGGATGCGCTCGCGCTGCTCGTCGGTGAGGAAGGGTGCGGGCGCTTCCTCGATGAGCTTTTGGAAGCGGCGCTGCAGGGAGCAGTCTCGCGTGCCGACGACCACCACGTTGCCGTGCTGATCCGCCAGCACCTGGGCCTCCACGTGGCGGGCTTTATCCAGGTAGCGCTCGACAAAGCACTCGCCGCGGCCGAACGCGGCGGTGGCCTCGCGGGTGGCGGACTCGAACAGTTCCGGGATCTCCTCGCGGGTGTAGGCGACCTTCATGCCGCGTCCGCCGCCGCCGTAGGCCGCCTTAATCGCCACGGGCAGGCCGTGCTCGTCGGCGAATGCGACAACCTCGTCGGCGTCCGCCACCGGGTTTTTGGTGCCGGGTGCCATCGGGGCGTCGGCGGCCTCCGCGATGTGGCGGGCGGTGACCTTGTCGCCGAGTGCGGCGATCGCCTCGGGTGACGGGCCGATCCAGGTCAGGCCGGCGTCGATGACCTTTTGGGCGAACTCAGCGTTTTCCGACAGGAACCCGTAGCCGGGGTGGATGGCGTCGGCGCCGGACTTCTCGGCGGCGTCGAGGATTTTGTCCATGTCCAGGTAGGACTCGGCGGCGGTGGTGCCGCCGAGGGCGAATGCTTCGTCGGCAAGCGACGCGAACGGCGCGTCAACGTCGGGCTCGGCGTACACCGCAACGGAGGCGATGCCTTCGTCCCGGCACGCGCGAATAACGCGCACGGCGATCTCGCCGCGGTTGGCGACGAGCACCTTGCTCAGGCTGTGGGGCAGATCGGTGGTCGGTGCGGTGTTAGCCACGAAGCAATCCCGTCCTTCAATCGGAAATATGAACCGTCAAAAAATCGGACAAACGTCGCTCCATGTTACAGCGCCCGGGCGGTTACTCTCCCTTTGCGATGGGCACGCGGACCATGTTGCCCCACTCGGCCCAGGAGCCGTCGTACAGCGCGACATCCTCGAAACCCAGGATGTTGCGCAGCACGTACCAGGTGTGCGAGGAACTCTCACCCAGCTGGCAGTAGACTACCGTGCGCTTTTTCGGGTCGAAGTCCTTGTAAATCTCGCGGATGTCCTCCAGCGGGCGGAAGCGCGCGTTCGGATGCACGGAGCGGCCCCACGGCACACTTGCCGCACCCGGGATGTGGCCGTGGCGCAGGGTGGGCAGCGGCGGCTGGTCCGGGTCGGTGGTCTCGCCGTTGTAGAAGGCGGCGGGGCGGGCGTCGATGAGCTGGGCGGGGGCGTCGTCGAGAAGCTCGGATGCGAACGTGCGGATCTTCGAATCGTCGCGCTCGACCACCGGGTAGTCCGACTCCGGGTAGGTGGGTACAACGAACGAGGTGTCGCGCTCTTCGCCCATCCACGCGTCGCGGCCGCCGTCGAGCAGGCGCACGTCCGGGTGGCCGAACAGCTCGAACACCCACGCGGTGTAAGCGGCCCACCAGTTGGCGTGGTCGCCGTAGATGACCACAGTGTCGTCGCGGGTGATGCCGCGGGAGCGCATGAGCTCGGCAAACGCTTCGCCGTCGATGAAGTCGCGCGTGAGGTCGTCGTTAAGATCGCGCTTCCAGTCGATACGCACGGCGCCGGGGATGTGGCCGATGTCGTAGAGGAACGCGTCCTCGTCGCTTTCGACCACCTTCAACCCGTCCATTCCGAGGCGTGCGGAAAGCCACGCGGCGGTGACAAACTTGTCCGGGTGCGCGTACTCCTTGAACTGGGGGTTGTCGTCGAGTTCGATGCCCACGTCGGTTGCCTTTCGTCTCAGCGGAGGCGGGTAGATGACTGTCGACCACGATACAGGTAGTACCAGAGTTCGCCCGGTGAACCTGTCAAAATAGTCCTAGTTGCGGTTGATTGTGAACTTGCGCACTATCAATTCCCCCGCGCTGTGGCCATCACTTCCAGCCATTAGATTAAAGCGCGAAACACACACCGATGAAAGGGTTCACCGTGCACAAGGCGATCGTTGTCTTCGAGGTCGAGGGCGGCTCCGACAAGTCCTTCGACGGCCACCGCAAGGACACCATGCCGATTGTCAACGCGATCAAGGACAAGGGCTGGCACTCCGAGGTCGTCTACTTCCGTCCCGAGTGGGCCGACGACCTGTTCACGTACGTCTCCGAAAACTTCGACGGTTACATCTCGCGCGTGAACCCGGGCAACATCCCGGGCGGCGAGAAGGGCTACTTCGACCTGCTCACCCGCCTGTCCGAGGCCGGCCTGGTCGGCATGTCCACCCCGGCGGAGATGATCTCCTACGGCGCCAAGGACGCCCTGGTGAAGCTGAACAAAACCGACCTCGTGCCGGAGGACACCGCCGCGTACTACGACGTGGAGGACTTCCACAACACCTTCCCGACGTCGCTGTCCTACGGCGAGCGCGTGCTCAAGCAAAACCGCGGCTCCACCGGCTCCGGCATCTGGCGCGTACGGCTTGCCGACGAATCCCTGGCCGACTCCGTCGAACCCGGCACCGCCCTGCCGCTGGACACCAAACTCAAATGCACCGAGGCCGTGGACAACCACACCGAGGAGCGCGAACTCGGCGAGTTCATGGACTTCTGCGACCAGTACATCGAGGGCGACAACGGCATGCTGGTAGACATGCGCTTCATGCCGCGCATCGTCGAGGGTGAAATCCGCATCCTGCTCGTCGGCCCGCACCCGGTGTTCGTCGTGCACAAGAAGCCGGCCGAGGGCGGCGACGCGTTCTCCGCGACCCTGTTCTCGGGTGCGAAGTACACCTACCAGAAGCCGGAGGAGTGGCAGGAGCTCGTCGACATGTTCGCCGACGCCCGCCCCGTCATCGCCGAAAACCTCGGCGGCGACAACATCCCGCTGATCTGGACCGCGGACTTCATGCTTGCCGACGACGACGAAATCGGCGAAGACACCTACGTCCTCGGCGAGATCAACTGCTCCTGCGTCGGATTCACCTCCGAGCTCGACATGGGCATCCAGGAGATGGTGGCCGACGAGGCCATCCAGCGTGTGGAGACAAAGCACGCCTAAGCGCGTTTTGCTTAACGACGACCCCAGCCCCGGCCCAACCCGCCGGGGCTGTCGCCTGTTGTGACCCGGTTTTCGCTGACCGGGGATGCGAACCGTCTAGCTCCTGTGCGGAGCAGCTAGACGATCCGCGTCTTACTGAAATCGGATTTCAACTTCAACTGGGCAAATGCAATTGCCGATGCATGATCGTCTAGTAAGCCCACCCGGGGAGCTAGACGATTCGCGGTTTCCGCCTAGCCCAGCAGCTCCTCCACGCTGGCCGGATCTGCATCGGAAAGCATCTGGCGGCAGCGGTCGTACTCGTCCTGGTCGCCGATTGCCTTCGAGGTCAGCGCCAGCATCGCGATCGCCTTGAGCACGCCACGGTTCGACTCGTGGCTGGAAGGAACCGGACCCCAGCCTTTCCAGCCGTTCGCGCGCAGGCGGTCCAGCGAGCGGTGGTAGCCGGTGCGGGCGTACGCGTAGGCGACGAGTTTGTCGCCGGTATCGAGTTCGCGTTCGGCGCGGGCGGCCCACACAGCGGGGGAGTCGGGGTGGGCAAGGGCGGTGTCGTCGGCAAGCAAGTCTTGGCCCGCGGCCGGGTCTTCGGGCAGTTCGACGGGTTTCGGGGCGAGCATGTCGTTGATTTCCATGCCCGCCAGGCTAGCCGTTGTCAGATGTGAGGGGCAGGATGTGAGGGGGTCGAGTAAACGTAGCGGGGCGAGTTTCGGCGATGGCGAACCCCTCACATCCTGCCCCTCACATCTACGGCTGGGGTTGCCAGAAATCGGAGGCATCCAGCCCGAAGCGGTACAAAATGCGGCGCAGCAGCGGCATGGACAAGCCGATGACGCTGGTGGGGTCGCCGTCGATGGAGTCGATGAACCAGGAGCCGAGCGCCTCGAGGGTGAATGCGCCGGCACATTCCAGCGGTTGGCCGGAGCGGGCGTAGGCCTCGATGTCGGCGTCGGACACGTCGCCGAAGCGGATGGTGGTGGTGACGGTGTCCACGACCCACTCGCCGCGGTACGCCACGGCGTGGCCGGTAAGCAGCTGTGCTTGTTTGCCGCGCTGGGTTTTCCAGCGGCGGACGGTCTCGTCGACGGTATGGGGTTTGCCCAGCAGTTCGTCGTCAAGCAGCAGCATCGAGTCGCAGCCGACCACGACGTCGTCGGGGAATTCGCCGACCACCGTCGAGGCTTTCGCGCGCGCCAACGCGGCGACGGTCTCGGCGGGGGAGACGTCGCCGAGCGTGGCGACGACCGCGTCCTCGTCGAGGTGCGCTGGCCGCAGCACTGGTCGCACCCCGCCCTGCTCGAGCAGCATGCGCCGCGACGGCGACTGTGAGGCCAGAACCAGCCGCATTAGAAGTACGCCGCCGAGTCGAACGCGTGCGGGTTGAACGCCGTCGCCGGGTGGGGCGCACCCCACATGTTCGCGTCGGGCTGCACACCGGCCTGCTTGCGCTCGCGCTGCAGCTGCAGCAGCACTTCGGTCAGCGCTTGAAGTTCCGCTTCGGTGGGGTTTCCTTTGACTATTTGAATGTCCACGCGGGCCTCCTTACAGCGGGATGTTGCCGTGCTTCTTCTGCGCCGGGTAGGCGACCTTGCGTTCGAGGAGGCGCAGGCCTTCGAGGACGCGGGTGCGGGTGGTGGACGGTTCGATGACGGCGTCGACAAGGCCGCGCTCCGTGGCCACGTACGGGTTGAGGTTCTCCTCGGCCCAGGCCGCTTCGTCGGTGCCGATGGCATCGGCGGCGGTGGGGGCGTCGGCAAGCGCGATCTGCGCCGTGGGCCACGCGAACACCAGGTCGGCGCCGAGACCCTTCGAGCCGAGCAGCGCGTACGCCGGGCCGAGTGCCTTGCGGGTGACCACGGTGATTGTGCCCACCTGCGCCTCGGCGAACGCGTAGGCGAGCGCGGCGGCGCCGGCAGCCGAGCCGGAGCGCTCCTCGTCCACGGACGGGACGAAGCCCGGGGAGTCCACGACCTGCACGATCGGCAGGTTGAACGCGTCGCAGGTGCGGATAAACCGTGCGGCCTTGCGCGTGGAGTCGCGGGTCAGGCAACCAGCCAGAACGCTCGGTTGCGTGGCGATGACACCCACCGCGCGGCCGCCCACATGCGCAAATCCGGTGATCACGGAGCCGGCAAAGCCCGCGGAGAGCTCGAAGAAGTCGCCGTCGGTCACGGCGGCGAGGATGTCGAGGACGTCGTAGGGCTGGTTGTCGTCGTCTGGCATGAACGTGTCCAGGTCAGTGTCGGTGCCGGCGGATTCCGCGCCGAGCGGGGAGGCGGCCTTGTTGTTCAGCGGCAAGTAACCGACGACCGCACGTGCCAGGTCCACAGCCTCGGTCGCGGAGGCAGCGGTCAGTTGCGCCAGGCCCGTCTCCGCAGCGTGGACGGCGGTGCCACCAAGCTCGTCGGTGGTCGTTTCGGCGCCGGAGACCTTGCCCACGATGTCCGCGGTGGTCACGTGCAGGGACGCGCCCTCGGCCATGACGGTGATGTCTGCCAGCGGGACCGTGGTGGCAGCGAGCGAGGCGACGTCGCCGGCCACGACCGCGATCTGCGGGATCACGCCGGAAGCACGGGTGGCGGCGCGCAGGATCTGCGCCTGCATGTGCGCGGTGACGATGCCTTCCTTCCAGCGCGGGCCGGTCGAGTCGTAGATGCCGATCAGCGGCACACCGGTCTTGGTGGCAAGGTCGTAGATCTTCAGGATCTTCTCGCAGTAGACCTCGCCGATCTGGCCGTCGAAAATTGTCGGGTCCTGGGAGAACACGCACACCCGACGGCCGTCGATCAGGCCGTAGCCGGTGACCACACCGTCGGTGGACGGCTTCGACTTGTCCATCTTGTACGCCTCGACGCGGTGCTTGGCCAGGGCGTCTGTTTCGACGAACGTGGCGTCGTCGAGAAGTGAAAGCACACGCTCGCGCGCAGTGGTGCCGCCGGCGTCGTGCACGGCGTCGATCGCGTCCTGACCGAGCGGCGCCTGCGCCTCATCCAGGCGGTTTCGCAGATCCTGGATGCGGCCCGCCGTGGTGGTCATGTCGGGTTTGGATGAACTCATAACGTCCCAGTCTATGTTCCGTGGTTAATCGTGCCACTTAGCGTATCGACGACACCCCGCCCCGCGTTTCGGCCGCCCGGCGCGCATAGCCCGCGACGCTACCTGCCGAGCAGGGCGAGAGGCATGACGATGACACCGTCACGACGCACATACGCTTGCTTTCCTGTGGTGAGGACCATGAGGTTGGACACGCGGTCGGGGATGCGGTCGCGCAACCACAAGAGGTGTCGTACGTCGGAGTCTTCAATGTTTGGTTTTAGCTTGACCTCGACTCCGACCACTTCTCTTTCGGGGCCCTCGATGATGAAGTCGACTTCCCGCTCTCCTGCATTGGATCTGAGGTGGTACACCTTCGCCCTGTCTGCCTGTGCCAGCACCCGGAGCGTGAGCGCGCAAAGGGATTCGAAGAGCGGACCAAACATGTGGGCCGCGCGGTTGCTTAACAGGGCGGACGGGGTGATGCCGAGAAGACGTGCTGCCAGAGCGGGGTCGGCGAGATGGTGCTTCGGGCCTTGCTGGAGCCGTTTCAATTCGTTGTTTTCCGGAACCCACCCCGGGACAGGGTCGAGCAGCCAGATTTTCGCAAGATGCTCCCGGTAGGCGAGCGTGGTCTTTTGGTTTGGTTGTTCCGTCTGGCCACCTGTCGTGGCGTCGAGCAGCCTGGAGTAGGCCGTGGTGGTCGACGTCGCCGCAGCGTATGCGCGCAACCAGCTCCGAAGTGACTCGGGGCGGCGGACTTCGTACCCGGCATCGGGAATGTCGCGGTCAATGATGCGTTCCAAGTAGGAGTCCAGCATCATCATCTGGATTGTGGGGTCGGCGGCAGCAATAGCAGGAAAACCGCTGCCGACAATGAGCTTGGCGTAGTCACCGACCTCCAGGCCGGTCATTCCGGAGAAATCTGTAAACCCATTCAAAATACTGGTGAAGCTGCACGTAGGTTCCGTCACCCCACGCTCGTGAATGGCCATCGGTCGCATCCTCAACGAGTAGATCCGGCCGGCGCCCGAGTGCGACCCTTCCGCATTAACGGGAGTAGCTGATCCAGTCAGGAGGAACCGCCCTGGGGTAGCGCCGCGATCCACTTGCCGGCGGACAGAATCCCATATCTGGGGAAGGTGCTGCCATTCGTCGATAAGCAGCGTGCCCTGCGGCGCTGAAGAGAGAGAAAAGTCAGCTTCGGCGACGCTTCGCATCTCCGGGTCATCCAGATACCAGGCGGCGTTGGCACGTCGTCTTGCAGTGTCGGTCTTGCCTACGCCTTTGGGGCCGTCGATGGCGATGGCGGGGAGGTGGAGCATGAGCAGATCAAGCTCGTCGTCAAGCGTACGCCGAAGGTAAGTCATATAGGGCAGTGTACAGCATAAACAGTCCCTACTACCGTAAATTCAGAACGCCTACTACCCGATTTTCAGACGTCCTACTACCGTAAATTCAGAACGTCTACTACCCGATTTTCAGAAGATGCCCCACACCGAAAGATCCGGTGCGGGGCATCGCGATGTCGTGAGCGGAAGAAATTAACGCTCCCAGACGCGGTGGGACGCCAGCAGCTCCTTGACCGGATCGGCAGCGGCGTCGGCAGTGTCGACGGCGACGATGCCCGGCTGGTCCGCCGGCACGCGTGCGCCCTCGAGCGCCTCAGCGCCAGTGTCACCCACAGCGATGATCGCCTTCTTGTGACGCTCGAACTCGCCGAGCATCGTGTTCACGTCGGTGTTGGCCGGCGGGTTGACGACTACGGCCGCGTCGAACTCGATGGAGCTGGCGGTCAGGTACGTGCGCGAGATGGACACGTCCTTGCCGCCGATCTTTACGGCCCCGCCCTTTTCGGCGACGAGCAGTGGGGTGGTGCCGGCGGCGAAGAGGTCGTCGACAAGCTTGCCCACTGCGTCGGCGGAATCACCCAGGTCGGTGGAGATGAGCACGCCGACCTGGCGGCCGTCGATAGGCCAGGTGCCGCCCATCTGGGACAGCGCCTCGGACGGCTTCACGTCGGCGACATCATGCTTCTCCGGGTGCGGCAGGCCGAGGTTGTCGGCCACAGCCTCCGCGAGAGCCTGGTCCACGTGCGCGAGCACATCGAGGTAGCGCACCTTGACGGCCTCCTCGTAGCACTTGCCCAGCTCGAACGACAGCGCCTGGGTGAGGTGGTCCTGCTCGACGTCGGTCAACGAGATGTAGAACTGGCGGGGCTGCGAGAAGTGGTCGTCGAAGGACGCGGGCTGCTCGCGGGTGATCTTGCCTTCCACGGCGACAGGCACGTCGATAAACGCGCCCTCGTCCACAGTGGCCTCGGCCGGGTTGTTCTCGTCGAGCGAGTTCGGCTTGTAGGGTGCCACGCCGGTGTGGGAGCCGACCTGGTGCATGCCGTCGCGCAGGTTGTCGTTGACCGCGGTGTGCGGACGGTTGATCGGCAGCTGGGAAAAGTTCGGGCCGCCCAGGCGCGAGATCTGGGTGTCCAGGTAGGAAAACAGGCGGCCCTGCAGCAGCGGGTCGGCGGTGACATCGATGCCCGGAGGCAGGTGCGACGGGCAGAACGCGACCTGCTCAACTTCTTCGAAGTAGTTGCGCGGGTTCTTGTTCAGCGTCATCGTGCCGATGATTTCCACCGGCGCGAGCTCCTCGGGCACCAGCTTCGTCGGGTCGAGCAGGTCGATGCCCTCGAACATCTGGTCCTCGGTGTCCGGGAACACCTGTACGCCGAGGTCCCACTGGGGGTAGGCGCCGGCCTCGATGGCGTCGTAAAGATCGCGGCGGTGGAAATCCGGATCCATGCCGCCGGTGATCTGCGCTTCTTCCCACACCTGGGAGTGCACGCCGAACTTCGGCTTCCAGTGGAACTTGACCAGGGTGGTCTCGCCGTCGTCGTTAATGAAGCGGAATGTGTGGATGCCGAAGCCTTCCATCATGCGCAGCGAGCGCGGAATGCCGCGGTCCGACATGTTCCACAGGGTGTGGTGGGTGGCCTCGGTGTGCAGGCCGACGAAGTCCCAGAACGTGTCGTGCGCGGACTGTGCCTGCGGAATCTCGCGGTCCGGGTGCGGCTTGCCGGCGTGGATGATGTCCGGGAACTTGATTGCATCCTGGATGAAAAACACCGGGATGTTGTTGCCCACGAGGTCCCAGTTGCCCTCTTCAGTGTAGAACTTCGTGGCCCAGCCGCGGGTGTCGCGCACAGAGTCGGCCGAGCCGCGGGAGCCCAGCACGGTGGAAAAACGGACGAAGACTGGGGTTTCGGCGTCCTTTTTGAACACCTTGGCCTTGGAGATCTTCGATGCGTTGCCGTTTGCGACGAACACACCGTGCGCACCCACACCACGCGCGTGGACGGCGCGCTCCGGGATGCGCTCGTGGTCGAAGTGTGTGATCTTCTCGCGGAAGTGGTGGTCCTGCATCAGCAGCGGGCCACGTTCGCCAGCGCGCAGCGACTTCGAGGTCTCCGACAGACGCGCACCCTGGGCGGTGGTGAGGTACTCGCCTTGCTGCGTGCGCGGATCCGGGGAATCCGAACCGGCACCGAAGTGGAACGGGCAACCGGTGGCGGAGACGTTTGCCGGCGGCTGCTGCGCGTCGGTGTCCTGCGGCGGGGTGGTCTTGCCGTCGGGCTGTGCAACGCTCGGGGTTGCGGCGCCCGGTTTGCCCGGCGCCTTGTCGCCCGCAGGGGATGCGGCGTTGGTGGACGGGGTGTTGTCGCTCATGGTTTTAACCTCACAAAGGCAGGGGAGTAATTCCGCCTTTGAGCGTAGCGGTCAGCGGTGCGGCATGGGTGGGAAAACTACTACGCTCGTCCACATGAGTGTGCGAAACGTGCAGCAAATCCAAGACGCGGTAGCGGAGTACTGGCCCGACGTGCGGTGGGTGGAATCCACCGGTTCCACCAATGCGGACCTGCTCAACGACAACGCCGCGCCGGGCACGGTGCTCATTGCCGACGAGCAGACCGCTGGCAAAGGTCGCCTGGGCCGGCAGTGGGTCACCCCGAAGGGCTCCCAGTTGGCCATGAGCATGGTGGTGGATTTGGGCGATACTCCGCCGCCGTTGGGGCTGCTGTCCATCGCGCCGAGCGTGGCTGTGACCGATGTGGTGCCGCAGGCGCAGCTGAAGTGGCCGAACGACGTGCAGATCGACGGCAAAAAGATCGCCGGCATCCTCTCCGCACTGGATATGCCGCGGGTGATCGTGGGCATCGGCATCAACGTCGCCATGCGCACCGAGGATCTCCCGGTGGAGACCGCCACGGCGTTAAACCTCGAGGGCATCGACGTCGACTTTGACGATTTCACCGCCGACATCCTCACCGCCATGGGCGTGCGGTTCCGGCAGTGGCAGGAGCGCGACCCGCAGCTGCTCGTCGACTACCGCAAGGTGTGCACGACCATCGGCCAAGAGGTCCGCCTGGAACTGCGCGAGGGCGAGGAGACGGTGCGCGGCCTGGTCACCGGCATCAACGACGAGGGCGAGGTGCTTATCGACGACACCGCCTACGCCGTCGGCGACGTCCACCACCTCCGCCCGAACCAGTAAGCGTCAAGTAACCTGGCCGGTCGTGGCGAACAAAGCGGTGTTCAAAGTCGGCGAGGACGAGACGGTCCTCGCCGACGTGTGCGCGCCGCTTTCCTCACTGACCTTCCCGCTGCTGGAGTTGGTTGCGGTTACGGGCCTGGCCTGGATGGCCATCGGCTGGATGGATGTCACCCCACACTTCGCCCCGGCGATGCGCAACATCGTGGTGCTCATCTGGGCGATTCTGGCGCTGTGGCGGTTTGTTGCGCCGCTGGTGTCGTCGAGAAGAAGGCGCTTCGTGGTCACGGACAAACGGGTGTTGGCGCGCGGGCGGCGCGGGGCGGTGGATTCGATCCCCCTGCGCCAGATCCACTCCGTGCGCCGCGAGCGCGGGGGCTTATGGGTCGCGCTCTACGGCTACGCTCAGCCGGTGCGCTTCGACGACGTGGGCAAAACCCGCGCAGTGGAGAAAACGCTGCGGGCGCAGCTGCGCTAGTCCTTGATCGCTAATTCTTCACCTCGGTGGTGTGCAGTTGCTCGTCCAAGTCCTCCGGCGAGAGGTGGCCGCCCAAAAATTCGGCCGTGATCGGCAGGTGCAGTTCCATGTCGGTGCCGGGGCACAGTTCAACGACGGCCTCGTCGACGGTGTAGTCGAGCACGTGCCCGCCGCGCGTGTGATCGTCGTCGATGAAGTGCACGTGGCAGCCCGGTACGCCGATGCCCTTGGCGTACATGGGTGTGCGGAAACCGCCGATGACGCCGTCGACGTCGGTGAAGACGTGCTCGGCGTCGTCGGACACCGCCTCCGACATCGGCGGGTACGGCTTTTCCTGCTTGGTCACGGTGCGCACGCGCACCTCTTTGAACCGACCGGTGATTTTCACCGCGGTGAAGAAGTTGGGACTCGGCTCGGCGTCGTCGATAAACTTCGCCAGCTCGGAGCGCACCATGCCGGCGGGGGCCCGGAGAGTTTGGCGGGGCACGAAGTTGGTCACCACGGTAAACGGGGTGCGCTGGTCAAGATCGGCCACGCGCGCCTTGCCGTCGGAGGTCAGTTGGTGGCACACGCCATCGAGGATGAGCATCTCCCCGTCGAGCGCGTCGAAGGTGCCCAGACCGAAGTTTCCCTTGCCCAGGATGTCGCCGATGGTCAGCTCGCCGTCGTAGATGCCGTCGAGCAGCGCGGTCATCAAAGAGTTCTGGAAAATGGTGTGGCGGGCGATCGTTTCAGACATGTCTTCAATGGTAGCCGTCCCTGCGACTACAGTGTTCGGCGTGAGTAACGCCTATGGGATGCCCGTTGTCGCCGTGCTCGGCGACGGCCAGCTGGCACGGATGATGCAAACGGAAGCGATCGAGCTCGGCGTGGAAACGCGCGTGCTCGCATCGGACGAGGACAAGTCGGCCGCGCAGGTCTTCGGCGACGTGCGCCTCGGCGATTACACCAACCTCGAGGACCTGCGCGCGATTGTCGATGGCGCCGACGCAGTCACCTTCGACCACGAGCACGTACCCAACGAGTACGCGCAATTGCTTATCGACGACGGCGTGACCGTCGAACCCCGCCCCGACGCCCTCATCTTTGCCCAGGACAAGCTGGAGCAGCGCCGCCGCCTCGCGGAGGCCGGCCTGCCGGTGCCGGCGTTTACCGGCATCGAATCGGCCGCCGACGCCGAGGCGTTCTGGGACGAAACCGGCGGCGAGGTCTGTCTCAAGGCCACCCGGGGCGGCTATGACGGGCACGGGGTGTGGTTCCCGTCGTCGAAAAGCGAGTGCGCCGAGTTGGCCGAGGACCTGCTCGGACGCGACCTGCCGCTAATGGCGGAGAAGAAGGTTGCGTTCACCCGCGAACTGTCCGCCATGGTCGCGCGCAACCGCTCCGGCGACGTGCGCGCCTGGCCGGTGGTGGAATCGCGCCAGGCGGATGGCATCTGCCGCGTGGCCATCGCGCCCGCGCCGGGCATGTCCGCGGAACTGGCTGCGCGGTGCGAGGATCTGGCCGTGCGCGTCGCCGAGGGCCTCGGTGTGACCGGCGTGCTGGCCGTCGAGCTGTTCGAGTACGAGGGCGACAACGGCCCCGAGGTGTCCGTCAATGAGTTGGCGATGCGCCCCCACAACACCGGCCACTGGACCCAAGATGGCTGCGTGACCTCCCAGTTCGAGCAGCACCTGCGTGCGGTGCTGGATTGGCCGCTCGGTGCCGTCGATACGCTCGCGCCCGCAACGGTGATGGTCAACACGCTCGGTGGCGACACGGACCCCGACACCCCGATGGCCGAGCGCGTCGTCGAGGTCATGCGCAAGTACCCGCAGGCCAAGGTGCACCTCTACGGCAAGGACCACCGCCCGGGCCGCAAGATGGGCCACGTCAACGTCTGCGCGGCAACCACCGACGAGGCGCTCGCGATCGCCGAGGACGCCGCGCACTACATCATCCACGCAACCTGGAAGGACTAGGAAGATGGCACAGCCTCAAGTTGGCATCATCATGGGCTCCGACTCGGACTGGGACACCGTCGCCCCCGCCGCCGAGGTGCTCGCAGAGTTCGGCATCCCGTTCGAGGTCGGTGTGGTCTCCGCGCACCGCACCCCGGACAAGATGCTCGCCTACGCCAAGGAGGCTCACAAGCGTGACCTGCAGGTGATCATCGCCTGCGCGGGCGGCGCGGCCCACCTGCCGGGCATGGTCGCCGCCGCCACGCCACTGCCGGTCATCGGCATTCCGCGCGCGCTGGACACGCTGGACGGGTTGGATTCGCTGCTGTCCATCGTGCAGATGCCGGGTGGCGTGCCGGTGGCCACCGTCTCCATCGGCGGCGCGAAGAACGCCGGCCTGCTCGCCGCGCGCATTCTCGGGGCTTCGGACCCGGCCGTGCAGCGTCGCATGGTGGACTACCAGGCGCGCATGGCCGCCGAGGTGGAGCGCAAGGACGAGGCGCTGCGCCAGCGCCTGATAGGTGAGTAACCCAATCGTCGTGCTCGGCGCCCGGATTATCGACGGGCGCCCCTCCCGCATGCTCGAGCACCGCCTGCACAAAGCACTCGAGGTGTGGCGTTTCGAGCCAGCGCCACTGGTGGTCTCCGGCGCCGGCGAGGCTCGCATCATGGCCGACTGGCTCGTCGCCCGCGGCGTGCCGGCCGCTTCCGTGGTGGTGGAGCCGCACGCCCGCTCCACCAACGAGAACTTGGAGCGCTCCCGCGCGCTGTTCCCGGACGCCGCGTATCTGACCGTGGTGACCAGCGGGTTTCACGTCCCGCGCACCCGCGTGTGGGCCTGGCACCTCGGCATTCCGGTGCGCACGATCGCCGCGGCGACGCCGTCGACCTCGCGCACCAAGAACTACGCCCGCGAAGTGTTTGCGGTGCCGCACTCAATCGCGCGCGTTGCTTATCGACGACTCATGCGCCGTCTTTTCAACCGCTAGCGGGGTCGTTCCGCTGCCGCTGCTCCGCCGGTGCCGGGTCGTTCGCGGACCCCAAAAAACGTAGATGACGATACCTCGATGACAATAAATGCAGGTCAAGGCGTTTTGGGGATTTTCGGCCCGTGGGGAGCAGAAACGCGCTGACCAGGAACTATTGTCATCGAACTATCGTCTTCTGGAGATGAGGGGCCCGCTCGTGGCGGCGGAACTAACGGGGCAGGCCCGGCAGTTCGATGCCCAAGTCGATGCCGAGGTGCGGGCCGGCGAAGTAGAGACCGGCGGCGCCGAGGGTTGCCACGATCGCGCCCGCGCCGAGGATGACGGCGAGGAAGCGCAGCGCGTTGTCCACCTGGTCCTGGGAGAACTCGGTGCTGCCCGGGCCGGTGGCGTTCTGGGTGGTGTCGGCGGCAGCGGTCTCGGCGTGGGCCGGGGCGGCGGCTGCAATCACCAGGGTGGGGGCGAGCGCCAGTGCGGTTGCGCGGCGGGTCAGGGTGCGCGACATCGGGATTCCCTTCATTTCACGGGGGTTTGACCGCCACAGTTTAGCCCACTTGCGCAGGGGCAACGATTACTGCTCGATCACGCGGGTGACCTTCTCGGCGTCTGTGATCTCCTGCAGCCGGTCGGCGGAGGCGAGCCCGGTGACGGCGACGACCGAACCGCCGGCGGCAAGCGGGGCGAGCACGGCGGTGCGGAACCCGTCGGTGCCGTGCCAGCCCTGGACGAGGTAGCGTTCGGCGTCGATGCCGTCTTCGGCAAACGTGGACAACTCCGGGCTGATGCCGAAGTACGCGTCGCCGTAAAAACGCACCGTCGGGCCGAAATCGACCGTCCCCGGGGGAAGAGTGCCGCCGGCTTCGACGATGCCGCGGCCGAACGGGTCGTCGGAGACGAGCACACACTCTGCGGCGGACGTCCAGTTGTCGGCGTGCTCCGGGGTGGTGAAGACGATGTCGGGGGCGGTGACGGGGGCGTCGATAAGCGGAGCGCGCGACGAGTTGAACGTGCCCACCGCAATGACGGCGGCCTGCCAGGAGACCGGCAGGTCGATGACGATGCTGGCCTCGGGGGAGAGGTCGAATTCCTCGTCGAGCATGTTGGCCACTTTGCTGGCCCAGTTGTCCAGCGTTTGGGCGGAGAAATCCATGCGGATACCCCGCGCGTCGTCGTAAATGGTGAAGCGCGGGGTTGCGGGATCGGCGGAAAGTAGGGGACCGAGCATGTTCATGCCCGCCCAGTGTAGGCACTACAGGAAGATTGCCGAGCCGGGGCCGAGCGGCAGGTCGAACTGGTACCAGATGAACAGCAAGATGGCCCACGACATCCAGAACGGGATGACGAAGACGATCAGGCGCGACATCAAGGTGCCCAGGCCGGCCTTCGGCTCGTAGCGGCGCAGCAGGGTGAGGATCACGATGATGTACGGGTTTAGTGGGGTGATGATCTGGGTGGCGGAGTCGCCGACGCGGAACGCGGCCTGGGTGAACGACGGCTCGAAACCGATCAGCGCGAACATGGGCACGAACACCGACGCCATGAGCGTCCACATCGCGGAACCGGAGATGACCAGCAGGTTTAGGCATGACGCGAGGATGATAAATGTCAGGATCGCTCCGAAGCCGGTAATGCCGGCGGACTCCAGCAGGGCGGCGCCCTTGACGGCGGAGAAGGTGCCGATGCCGGACCAGCTAAACAGCGAGATGAACTGGCCGAGGATGAACGCCAGGACAAGGAAACCGAGCATGTCGCCCATCGCCTTGGTCATCATGTCCACGACGTCCTTGATGTTGTTCACGGTGCCGGCGGCCTTGCCGTAGGCGATGCCGAGGACCAAAAAGTAGGTGAAGACGATGAAGACGATCGACTGCAGCAGCGGAGACTTCGGCAGAAACGCGCCTTCCTCGTTGCGCCACGGAGACGACGGGATGAGAACGGCGACGAGGATGATCGCGGTGACGATCACGGTGGCGATACCCGCCCACTTCAGGCCGCGGCTTTCCTTGTCGGTCAGTTCCACGGAGATCTCGTTGCCGTCGGCGTCGCGGTTCATGCCATCGTCTCCTTCGACCATGTCTTCCGGAACGTCGAGCTTGTGCATACGTGGCTCGAGCACCTTGTCGATTACCAATCCACAGATCAGGCCGAGCACGATGGAGGCGGCGATGTTGAAGTAGTAGTTCGAGATCGGGTTGACGTGGGTGGCATCCAGGTTCGGCAGCGTGTCCATCACGGCGTTGGTGATGCCGGCGAACAAGGCGTCGAGCGAGGTGGGCACGAGCGCGGTGGAGTAGCCGGCGCCCACCGCCGCGAAGCCGCCGAGCAGGCCTGCGACCGGGTGGCGGCCCGCGGCCTTGAACACCATCGCGGCCAGTGGCGGGACGACCACGAACGCGGCGTCGGCCATGATCGAGGCGGTCACGCCGATGATGCCGACGGCGTACGGCAGGATCGAGCGGTTCGCCGAGCCGAACAGTTTGCGGATCAGGGCGGAGAGCATGCCGGAGCGTTCGGAGACGCCCACGGCGAGCATGATCGGCAGCACGGTGGCCAAGGGCGGGAAGCCGAGGTAGTTCTCGCCCATGGTGGTGGTGGTGAACCAGGCGAGACCCTCGCCGGTGAAGAAGCCCTTGATGACCACCTTTTCGTCCTCGCCGGGGACCTCGACCTCGGCGCCGAAGTAGGCCATCACCGTGGAGACGGCAGCGGTGAACAGGAACAGGATGAGAAAGAGCGTGAACGGCTCGGGGAGTTTGTTGCCTACGGCTTCGACGCCGCCGAGGACGCGGTCCAGGGCAGTTTTCTTCTCTGGCGGGCTGCGGTCTGCGCTGTTGTCGGGGTCTTTTGTGCTGGTTGTGGTGGGCGCGCCGGTGTCGCGTTCGGAGGTCCGGCCATCGCCGTTGTGTGTGATCCTCGATGTGCTCATGCACATATGTTGTACCAGTCACACTTGATGTGCACTACGGTTTGAGGAGAATTCCATTCGCCCGATAGAAACGGATATGGAGAGTGAGCCACGTGCATCCCGCCCGCCCGACCGAGCCAACCCCGCCGAACCCGGCGTTTCTCAACCGCATGGACGCGCTTGTCGACGAGCAAATCGGCGCCGCATCCCCCGAATTCCCAGTCGAGCCGGGGTACCCCCAGCGCGAGGCCGTCTGGGACGGCGTGGAACAGCGGGTCGGTATCGCGCGGGCGGACCTGGAACACATCATGCGCGACCTGCACGCCAACCCAGAGGAGGCCTTCAAGGAGTTCCACGCCCAGCAGGTCATCGCCGAGGTGTTGGAAACCCACGGCTTCGACGTCGTCCGCGGCGCACACGGGGTGGACACGGCGCTGCGGGCGCAGTGGCAAAGCGACGACTTCGACCCGGCCGTGCACCCCACCGTCGCGGTGCTGTCGGAGTACGACGCGCTGCCCGGCATCGGGCACGCCTGCGGCCACAACGTGATCGCGGCGTCCGGTGTGGGCGGCTTTCTCGGCGCGGTCGGCTCCGGTTCGGGCCGCATCGTTTTCCTCGGCACGCCGGCGGAGGAGGGGTACACCGGCAAGGAGTACATGATCCGCGGCGGCATGCTCGACGGCGTGGATTGCGCGGTGATGATCCACCCCTTCTGCTACGACCTGGTCTCCCACGCATGGACGGGACGCCGCTCCCTGACCGCCACATTTTCCGGGGTCGCCGCGCACGCGTCGATGCAGCCGTACATGGGCCGCAACGCGCTCGACGCCGCGACGCTCGCGTACCAGGCGTTCGGCCTGCTGCGCCAGCAGATGCCGCCATCGGACCGCCTTCACGCGATCATTGCCGACGGCGGGGCGCGCGCCTCGATCATCCCGGAGGAGGCGACACTGAACATCTACGTCCGTTCGCTCTACACCGACACCTTGATGGATCTGAGCAAGCGTATCGACGACATCCTCACCGGCGCGGCTCTGATGACCGGCACCGGTGTGGAGGTGGAGTGGGACAACCACCCGATGTCGCTGCCGGTGCGCAACAACGAGGCCCTCGCCGCGCGCTGGGGTGCCACCCAGCAAGCCCGCGGCCGCCGCGTGCTGCCGGGCGGGATCCTGCCGGACTCGCAGGCGGCGTCGACCGACTTCGGCAACGTCTCCCAGCTCGTGCCGGGTATCCACCCGTTGGTAAAGATCGCGCCGGAGGGCACCGCGCTGCACACGGTCGCGTTCGCCGACGCCGCGATCACCCCGGCGGCGCTCGATGGCGTGGTGGACTCGGCGGTGGGGCTCGGCCAAGTCATCGCGGACGTGCTCAACGACCCGCAGTTGCTTGCCGACGCCCGCGCCGAGTTCGACGCCGCCGGGGGAGCGGTCTCCGTGGAAGAGCTGCTAGCGGATTAATTCACGCAGCGGGGGCTGTCGTCGCCGGCGGACAGTTCCGGTGCCGGCTCGGCGGCGCCGAAGTCCTCGCCCGGGGTGCCCACGGTCTCGGCCTGCTCAGCTTCCTCTTCGGTCATCGCGCCGGGGCCGTCGTAGTCGTCGGCAATCACCGCGATGACAGTGCCGGGCTCGAGGCTGGCATTGACGGTGACGGGGACGTCGCCAAGCAAACGCGCCAGCTCCTGCGCGGCCTCGTCGGAAGCGTCGGCGACGACGACCTGGGTGGCGGAGTAGACGCCCTCCATGGCGTTGGAGATGCTGGAGACGGTGACGCCTTCGGAGCCTAAGGCGTCGCCCACGCGCGTGGCCTGACCCGGGATGCTGCCGGCGTTGAGCACGGTGACCTCGGTGCCGGTGAACGCGGAAGAGTCGGACGCGGAGGAGGTCTCCGTGCTGGAGGTTTCAGTTTCCTCCTCGTCCTCCGGTTTCACGGCGTCCTCCATGAACTGGTGGACCTGGGGGATATCGACGGTGATGATGGATTCGCCGTAGTCGCCCACGCCGTTAACGGAGGTCACCGGGATGGTGGTGAAGGTGACGTTGCCGCCGGCCAGATCGGACAACTGCTGGGCGAGGCCGACGATGTCCCAGCCCTTGTCCAGGGTGACGGAACGCTCCGCCGCGTTGGAGAGCTCGCGCAGTTTCGCCGGGTTGGTCAAGGTGCCGGTCGAGAGCATCGATTGCACCAGCGAGGCCATGTATGCCTGCTGGCGCACGATGCGGTCTAAGTCGCCGCGCGGCAGGTCGTGGCGCTGGCGCACAAACGACAGCGCTTGCGCGCCAGTAAGTGTCTGCTCGCCGGCGGGGAATTTCGCGCCCGAGAGCGGCTCGTCGACAGGGGCGTTGAGGCAGACGTCCACACCGCCGACGGCATCGGTAAGCAGCACGAATCCGAGCAGACCCACTTGCGCGAAGTGGTCGACCTCCACGCCGGTCAGATCCGCCACCGCATCGATGAGGCCCTCTTGGCCGGCGCGCGCGACCTGCTGCTCCAACGCCGGGCCGTCCTCCATGCCTTCGTTGTGAAGCTCCTCGCGCTTATCGCCCGCGCGCGCGGCGTAGACACCGTTGATCTTCAGGTTGCCGAAGTCGTCGGTGTGCACGTAGGTATCGCGCGGGATGGATACCGCGGTGGCCTTCGAGCCGTCTTCTGGGATGCGGATGACCATGATGGTGTCGGTGTTGACCTCACCATCGGCCACACCGGCGTTCAGGCGCGCGAGCTCCTGCTCGCTTAAGGGATTGCCCTGGGCGTCGGTGCGCGAGTCAGAGCCCACCAGCAGGATGTCCATCGCACCGTCGAAGGAATCGTTGCCATTCTTTTTGCTTTGCGACGACACGTTGAGCTCCGAGGCACTCAACTGCCCACCGAGCCGCCCGACCGCGAAATAACCGATGCCGGAAAGCGCCACTGCGGCGGCGGACACGATCGCCAGGCCGGTGCGCAGGGCGGGGTGGCCGGATTGCGAGACATCCCGCACCCGGGAGGGCGCGGGTTTGATGTCGCGGGCTTGCCGCCTGGGCTCAGTCACGCGGGAAATTATACGACATGCCCCCGCCGGATCATGTGCCGTGCACCGGAAATGCGGTCTGCGGTGGGTATGCTGACCGGCATTGTGAAACACACAGCGCATAACTCCGCCACGCAACAGGCTCCGCTTGCGGTGATTACCGTGACGTATTCGCCTGGGGAGCACCTGGCGCACCTGATCGACTCGATCGCGGACGCGACCGAGCGCGACGTGGTGCTCGTCTGCGCCGACAACGGCTCGAAAGACGGGGTGCCGCAGCAGGCGGCCCGCGAGCACGAGCACGTGGAATTCCTGCCCACGGGCGGCAACATCGGCTATGGCGCGGCGATCAATAAGGCGGCGGGGGCGCTTGCGGGTCGTCGTCAAGCGGGCGCGATCAGGGACGATTACTTCCTCATCGTGAACCCGGACGTGGAGTTCACCCCGGGCAGCCTGGACGAGCTGATCCGCTGCGCCAACGACGCTCCGAACGCGGGTGCGGCCGGGCCGCGCATTGAGGAAGCGGACGGTTCGGCCTACCCGAGCGCGCGCGAGGTGCCGGGACTAACCACCGGTATTGGGCACGCGCTTTTGTACGACTACTGGCCGGACAACCCGTTCTCGCGCGCCTACCGCGCCGGCGCGAACATGGAAGTCCAGCGCACCGCCGGCTGGCTCTCTGGGGCGTGCCTGCTCGTGCGTTGGGACGCGTTCGACGCCATCGGCGGCTTCGACGAGCGCTACTTCATGTACTTAGAGGACATCGACTTCGGCGACCGGCTGTCGCGCGCCGGGTGGGACAACCTGTACTGCCCGAGCTCCGTGATTTTGCACGACCAGGGGCATGTGGCGGACAAGCACCGCCCGGTTACTGTGCCGGCGCATCACGCGTCGGCCTACCGCTTCCAGCGCGACCGACATCCCCATACTTGGCAGGCTCCAATCCGGTGGGCGCTGTGGGTCGGCCTTAAGATTCGGGGGATGCTCCAACTGGGCCGACCGAGCCCCCGCACCCGGCGGGGCGCGAAGTAAAAGCCCGGAACCGACGAATTGATGAAGGACAAAGCAATGGACAACGCCATCGCCGATATGGACGCGGTGATTTTGGTCGGTGGACGCGGCACGCGCCTGCGGCCGTTGACGGTTTCCACCCCGAAGCCGATGCTGCCCACTGCCGGTTTCCCGTTCCTCGCGCACCTGCTCGCGCGCATCCGCGAGGCCGGCATGCGGCATGTGGTGCTGGGCACTTCCTATAAGGCGGAGGTGTTCGAGGAGTACTTCGGCGACGGTGCCGAGTTCGGCCTCGAGATCGAGTACGTCGTGGAGGAGGAGGCCCTGGGTACCGGCGGCGGCATCCGCAACGTCTACGACAAGCTGCGCCACGACAACGTGATGGTGTTCAACGGCGACGTGCTCTCGGGCGCGGACCTGTCTGCGATCGCGCACACGCACGTGAGCAAGGATGCCGATGTCACCCTGCACCTGGTTCGGGTGCCGGATCCGCGCGCCTTCGGCTCGGTGCCCACCGATGACGACGGCAACGTGCTCGCCTTTTTGGAAAAGACCGAGGATCCGCCCACCGACCAGATCAACGCCGGCTGCTACGTGTTCAAGCGTTCGGTGATCGAGCGGATTCCAGCGGGGCGTGTGGTCTCGGTGGAACGCGACACGTTCCCGGGCCTGTTGGATTCGGGCGCGAAGGTCGTCGGCCACGTGGATTCGTCGTACTGGCGCGACATGGGCCGCCCGGACGATTTCGTCCAGGGGTCCTCCGACGTGGTGCGCGGTATCGCGTACTCGCCGCTGCTGGAAGGCCGCACGGGCGAGGCGCTTGTCGACGACTCCGCTGGCGTCGCCCACGGCGTGATCTTGATGGGCGGCACGACGGTGGGCCGCGGCTGCGAGATCGGGGCCGGCGCGCGTGTCGACGACTCCGTGATTTTCGACGGCGTGACCATCGAGCCGGGCGCGATGGTGCGCAACTCGATCATCGCCGCGGGCGCGCGCATCGGCGCGAACGCGCGCGTGACCGACTGCGTGATCGGCGAGGGTGCCCAGATCGGTGCGCGCTGCGAGCTGCAAGCCGGGATGCGTGTGTGGCCGGGCGTCGCAATCCCGGATTCGGGAGTGCGTTTCTCCCCGGACGCGTAACCGACACGCCGGAACCGGCAAATAGTCGCGCTTTCAGGCCGTGCTACTACATGTAGTACCCCCGAATGTCACCCCCGATCGCCGGGGCGTGTGACTGGTGTGACAGATGTGACGCGCCACTTGGGAAACGTCTGAAAAACGTGCAACTGACCAACTTTTTGGTTGCGGCTATTTAGGGCCTCGGTGTGTAATCGCATCAGTGTTATTCACGCATCCGGGGCAACCGGGGTGCATCACTCTTTGAACGACCACCAGAAAAATCAACGTAAGCAACAGGGAAGGTAATGGCGTGGAAAATCAAGCGGACGCCATCCTCCGCGGAGCTGCCGCGGGAGGGATGACCCTCGACGAGTTGTTTGGCGCTGTCGAGCAGGAGTGGCAGGACCAAGCGCTGTGCGCGCAGACGGACCCTGAGGCTTTCTTCCCGGAAAAGGGTGGCTCGACTCGTGAGGCCAAGCGAATCTGCAAGGCGTGCGCGGTGCGCGACGAGTGCTTGGAGTACGCGCTCGAGCATGACGAGCGCTTCGGTATTTGGGGCGGGCTCTCCGACCGTGAGCGCCGCCGACTGAAGAAGCAGATCGGCTAGCCCCTACCAGGGAAAATCCGGATTCACGGTGCGTGGATCCAGGTTGAGGTAATTCGCCACCAACGCGGTGAGTACCCACGTGAGTAGCTCGGAGCGCTCCTGGGTGCTCACCGCTCTGTGTTCGATGGGCATGCGGAACACAACGAACCGGGCGCGCGTCGGGTTGCCGTGCATGTCCACGCCAGCCTGCAGCACACGGCCCAAGGGGACGGGGCCATCGGCGATGATTTCGTCGGGAAGCACGGTCATGTCCGCGTGCAGCCGCATGCGCGGGATGGTGTCCACGGCGAGGTCCACCCCGGCGAGTTGGTCGAAGTAGGCGTTGTGCAACGGTGCGTAGGCGTCCATGACCAACTGGTCGAACGCGGCGGTGCGGGTGCGGTAGCGCGGAACCCCGACGGGTAGCAGCGGGCCACGCGCGCCGCGGCCGTGGCGGTCGCGTGCGGCGCGGACGTTCGACGGGCCCTGCCCGCCACCGGATCGGGTCTGCATGCGCGCAATCCTAAGGCCGGCCGCGCCGGAGTCGGAGGGGGCGCGCCGCGCCGCGGTACAAAAACCTCAAGAAGGGGTTTAGACTATCCGCCGTGAATGTCTTCCGCCGTTGCTGCCGCCCCGGGTGCGGCAGGCCTGCCGTAGCCACCTTGATCTACGCCTACGCGGATTCGACGGCGGTCATCGGCCCGCTTGCACCCGCGCCCGACCCGCACGCCTGGGACTTGTGCGAGCGCCACTCCGCGCAGATCACCGCGCCCGTCGGCTGGGAGATGGTGCGCGTGGAGCACGTCGAGCTTGACGACGACACCGATCCGGACAACTCCGACATCACTGCCCTTGCCGAGGCGGTGCGCGAGGCCGGTCGGTTGACCACGGGGCTGGTGGACACCACTCAGGATCCGATCGAGTACGAGGCGTCGCGCGACTTCAACGACCCGGAGACCTCGAACCACCCGGTGCACCGCACGAAGCGGGTGGAGGAGCAGATCGCGGCGGCCAAGGCAGCGCGCCGTTCGCACCTGCGCATCGTGCCGGACCCGGACGAGGGCACACAGTAAGATAGCCCGCATGGCTATCGAGCACACACGTGATTCCCTGAGCAGCGTTATTAAGGCCTACGACATCCGCGGCGTTGTCGGCGAGCACATCGACGAGGACTTTGTCCGCACCGCCGGAGCGGCCTTCGCGCACATCCTGCGCGGGGAGGGCGAGACCCGGATTGCGGTCGGCCACGACATGCGCCCGTCATCGCCTGCGCTGGCCGCGGCGTTCGCCGAGGGGGCCGCATCGCAGGGGTTGAACGTGATCGATCTGGGGCTGACTTCCACCGACGAGCTCTACTTCGTCGCTGGCTCCGAGAACTGCGCGGGCGCGATGTTTACCGCCTCTCACAACCCGGCCCAGTACAACGGCATCAAGCTCTGCCGCGCGGGCGCCACACCGGTGTCCACCGACACCGGCCTGTCGGAGATCGGCCGCATGATCATCGAGGGCGTGCCGGCGTTTGACGGCGACCGTGGTGTCGTCGAGAAGCAAGACGCGCTCGAGGCGTACGCGACGTACGTGCGCGACCTGGTCCCGGTGCCGGCGCGCCGCAAGTTGGTTGTCGCGGTGGATGCGGCCAACGGCATGGCCGGGCTGACGGTGCCGGCCGCGCTTGCGGACATGGACATCCGCCCGCTGTACTTCGAGTTGGACGGCACGTTCCCGAACCACGAGGCGAACCCGCTGGACCCGAAGAACCTGGTGGATCTGCAGAAGTTCACCGTCGAGCAGGGCGCGGACATCGGGTTGGCGTTCGACGGTGACGCGGACCGCTGCTTTGTTGTCGACGAGCGCGGCGAGGCCGTCTCGCCGTCCGCGATCACCGCGCTGATCGCTACGCGCACGCTCGCGGAGCACCCGGGGGCGACGATCATCCACAACCTGATCACGTCCAAGGCTGTGCCGGAGATTATCGACGAGTGCGGCGGCAAGGCCGTGCGCACCCGCGTCGGCCACTCCTACATCAAGGCCGAGATGGCCGAGCAGGGGGCCCTGTTCGGCGGCGAGCACTCCGCGCACTACTACTTCTCCGAGTTCTACAACGCCGACTCCGGTCTCATCGCAGCGCTGCACGTGCTGGCCGCACTCGCTGAGCAGGACAAGCCACTATCCGAGCTGATGGCCGAGTTCGACCGCTACGTCGCCTCCGGCGAGATCAACTCCGAGGTAGACGACCAGCAGGCGGCGACGAAGCGCGTGGTCGACGCCTTCGAAGACCGCGCCGAATCCGTGGACACCCTCGACGGCGTGACCGTGCAGTTGAAGGACTCCAAGGCGTGGTTCAACGTGCGCGCCTCCAACACCGAGCCGCTGCTGCGCCTCAACGCCGAAGCCCCCACTAAGGCCGAGGTGGACGCGCTGACCGAGGAAATTCTCGGCTTGATCCGTTCCTAACCACCCGGGGCGCGTCTGCCCGGGGTGGTAGGTTGAACGTTTGCGCTCGCGCTGTCGGCAACGGCAGCATCACGCCGGATTGAAGGAGACCACATGGAGCGGTTGGACGGGGTACTGCGCCCTTACCCGTGGGGGTCGCGCACGCTGTTGGCGCAGTTGCGTGGAAAGCCCGCGCCGAGCGAGCAGCCGGAAGCTGAACTCTGGTTCGGCGCCCACCCGGCGGCACCTGCGACCATCGACGGTGAGGGGCTCGACGAGATCATCGCCGGCGACCCTGCGTCCGCTCTGGGCCGGCGCGTTGTCGACGAGCACGGCGAAGGCCTGCCGTTTCTGGTGAAACTACTGGCCGCCGACGCGCCGCTGAGCATCCAGGCCCACCCGTCCGCCGAGCAGGCGGAAGAGGGCTTCGCCCGCGAAAACGACGAGGGCATCGACCTGCACAGCCCGAAGCGCAACTACAAGGACCCGAACCCGAAACCGGAGCTCATCGTCGCGTTGACGACGTTTCGCGCCATGGCGGGCTTCCGCCCGGTCGAGCAGTTGGCGCAGCTGTTTGAGGCGTTTTCCTCCCCGGAACTCGACCGGTACGCCGCGCTGCTGCCGGCGGCCGGCGGGGCGGGGGACCTGCGGGTGCTGTTCACCACGCTCGTCTCGCTGCCAAAAGCCGCGCTGACGGACCTGCTTGCGGCGGTTGAGACCTCGGCGGGTGAGATCGCCTCCGCTGGCGACCAGCCAGCGTGGGTGCGCGAGGCCGCCGAGGTGTTCCTGGAACTGTCCGGGCGCTATCCCGGCGACGCTGGGGCGTTGACGGCGCTGCTGCTCAACATCGTCACGCTTGCGCCGGGTGAGGGCGCGTTCTTGGGCGCCGGCCAGCTGCACGCCTACCTGTCAGGTCTGGGCGTGGAGGTCATGGCCAACTCCGACAACGTGCTGCGCGGCGGGCTGACCACCAAGCACGTCGATGTGCCGGAGCTGGTGCGCGTGCTCGACTTCTCGTCGCTGGAATCCCCGCGGGCGCGCACCACGTCGCTCGACGGGGGGACGCGGTTCGATCTTCCGGTGGAAAGCTTCCGCGTGAGCGTGCACTACCTCGCGGAAGGGGAGTGCGTTGTGGACGAGGATGGCCCCGCCATCGTCGTGTGCACCGTGGGAGCAGTGCTTGCCGACGACACCACGCGCACCGCCGAATTCTCCGCCGGCGAAGCCATTTGGATCCCGGCATCCGACGCCGCGGTGACCCTGCGCGCCGCCGATGCGGGGCAGGGTGCGCAGGTGTTCGTCGCTACGGTCTGATGCCCTGCGTCACCCGGTCGATCACCTCGCGGGGATTGAACCCCTGCTGCGGGCTGGGGTAGCCAGCCACATCTTCCTTGCCGGCGACACGCCCCGGAGCGGACGCGCCTTCCTTTGGCGCCTGGTCGGCGGCCGGCGCGCTTGGCGCTGGTTCGGCCGCGGCCGACTGGCCCGGCGACAGATTGTCCGGGGCCTTTCGGGAGACGGGCTCGTCGCTGACCTGTTCGGCCGCGGGCACCGGATCCTCGGGCTCCGTCGGGGCGGGACGGCCGCCCTGCGGGCGCTGCGGCTGCTCGGGCGACGGCCCGGAGCCCGGCGACGGGGCGGGCTCGGGGCTCACCGGCTCGTTCGACGTGGACCTCGGCGCGCTGGTGCCGTGCTGTTTGGAATCCTTCGGGGCAGTGCTCGACCCCTCCGGCGTGGACTGCACCTGGTTGTTCGCCTCGGTAGTCGCAGCCGGCTTCGCCGGGGCCGGCACGATGTTCGTCGGACGGTAAACCTTCGTCGGCTCCGCGGGCGTGGCCTGGCCGACCACGGCGTGTGGCGGCAGGTACGGGTCGTCTTGCGCGGTGTAGCCGGATGCCATCTGAAATGCGGCGCTGTGCTGGTCCGCGTTGTACTTTGGATCCGCTGCCGGGTCGTCGGTGGCGGAGGCGCCGCTGTGGCTCGACTGTGCCGGGGACGAGTCCGCAGAGGAGGAGGTTTCCGAGGTGGTGCGGTGTGTCGTCGATACGCTGCTTGATGTGGCGGACTGGTCCGCGGCATCAGCTGTGTAACCGGCGTGATTCGTCGAGCTCGACGACGCCGCCCACACGGTCCACCCCGCGATCGCGGCAAGGATCACGCCCGCGCCGAGCAGTACGGCAACGCGGCGTTGAGTCGTCTTCATGACCGGCTCCTTCCTCTCGGTGGGCGCAACCCGGATGGTCACAAATCGGTAACAGTACGTGGTGTAGCAATGTTTATAGCACGTCGTTGGGCTGAACATAACCCCGAAAATGAGATCTGGCGTATATAAAGGCGTTAGGAAACCGAACCGGATACTTGGAAGGAGCGTCGCTGTGGCGACCTGGGACGAGCAGATTTTCACGATTGACACCAACGTCGATTTCCTCGACGAGATCGCTGACCTGGACACCGAGGAGATCGTCGACGCCGTGCGCGACGCGGTGCTGCTCGCGGCGAACCAGGACAACCCGAGCGAAGACGAGCTGCTCAACGGCCAGGCTGCGGCCACCATCGCCGCGATCTGGTCGGGCGCGCCGTTTTCCGCCGGCGACACTGCGGAGACCTACCCGTTCATCCGGCTGCGCCCGGATGAGATCGACGAGAAGTTGGTCGAAGCCGCGGCAACGGTGTTGGAAGATGCCGACACTGAGGCGGACCTCGAGCAGTTCCTCGAAGCGCTCGCGTAGCCATGATCATCGCGTTTGAAGGCATCGACGGCGCCGGCAAAAATACCCTCGTCACCGCATTGAAGGACGAGCTGGGCGCCGACACAATCGCATTCCCGCGTTACGACGACTCCATCCACGCCCAGCTCGCCCAAGACGCGCTGCACGGCCGGATGGGGGACATGACCGATTCCGCTTTCGCCATGGCCACCATGTTCGCGCTCGACCGGCACGGGGCGAAGGCGCTTCTCGACGACTACGCCAACGACCCCAAGCGCATCCTGATCCTGGACCGCTACGTCGCGTCCAACGCGGCTTACACCGCGGCGCGCACCGGCGACGATGCAGCGCTGACCTGGGTGGCGGAGCTCGAGTTTGAGCGGCTCGGGTTGCCGAAGCCGGACCTGCAGGTGCTCGTCGATACGAGCCCCGAGCTCGCTCGGGAACGTGCCGAGAAGCGCGAGGCGCAGGACGCTGCCCGCACCCGCGACCGCTACGAGCGCGACGGCGGGCTGCAGGCGGCGACATCGGCGGCCTACGCCAGGCTCGCGGAGAACTCGTGGGGCGGGCCGTGGGTCCGCAGCTCGGATCCGGCGGTTATCATTCAGGCAGTACAGGACCTGATGGCGTAGGGCCCCGGTTTAAGGAGGACACGTGGCTGCCAAGATCTTGGTCGTTGACGATGACCCAGCGATCAACGAGATGCTCACCATCGTTTTGGAAGCCGAGGGCTTTCAGACGAGTTCCGTCACCGACGGCGCGGAAGCCGTCGGTGCGTTTCAGAGCTCCGATCCGGATTTGATCCTGCTCGATCTCATGCTGCCGGGGGTCAACGGCATCGACATCTGCCGTGAGATCCGCAAGCAGTCCGCGGTGCCGATCGTGATGCTCACCGCGAAGACCGACACCGTGGATGTGGTGCTCGGGCTGGAATCCGGCGCGGACGACTACATCACCAAACCGTTCAAGCCGAAGGAACTGATCGCCCGCATCCGCGCCCGGCTGCGCCGCACGGATGACGAGCCGGCGGAGGTCTACGAGATCGGCGACCTGACCATCGACGTGCCGCAGCACACCGTCACCCGTGGCGGGGAGGAGATCCAGCTCACCCCGCTGGAGTTCGACCTGCTGCTGGAGATGGCGCAGAAGCCCAACCAGGTCCACACCCGCGAGGAACTGCTGGAATCGGTGTGGGGCTACCGCAACGCTTCCGATACGCGCCTTGTGAATGTGCACGTGCAGCGTCTGCGCTCCAAGATCGAGCACGACCCGGAAAACCCCGAGATCATCCTCACCGTGCGCGGGGTGGGCTACAAGACCGGCAAGCCGGAGGTGTAGCCGATAGACGCGGTGAAACGCGCACGCGAACGCGTCGCGCACGCATGGTCGACCTCGCTGCAGGTCAGGTTCGTGGGCACGGTGCTCATCGTCTCCGCGATCGTGATGTCGGTGCTCGGCTTCGCCCTGGCGTCTGTGGTCACCGACCGCATCACCGAGGCGAAGATCGAAACCGCCAGTGTGGAGATCGACCGGGCCCGCTCCACCGTGGAGTACCAGCTGGATAACTCCGGCAGCTCCGCGTCGTTGCAGGCCCGGCTGAACTCCGCGCGTGCTGGGCTGACGCAGCGCGCGCAGGAAAACTCCGACACGTCGAGCTTCTTCGAGCCGGTGCTCGTCGCCGAGGGCTCGGGCGGGGCGGTAACGTCCTCGCCGGAGTCGTACCAGATCCCGGAACGGCTCGGGCAGTTCGTCAAAGACGGCAACGTGGCCTACCAGTTCGCCACCGTTGAGCGGCCCGACGGCTCGTCGTATGAGGCGCTGATCGTGGGCACGCCGACGAACTCGGACATCCCGAACCTGCAGCTCTACTTGGTAATGAACATGGAGAGCGAGACCTCCACCGTGGCGCTGATGCGCGGCATCTTGGCCTCGGCGGCCGTGATCGTCGTCGTGCTGCTGATGGGCATCGCGTGGCTGGCCTCCCAGCAGATCGTCGCGCCGGTGCGTTCGGCCTCGCGCACCGCGCAGCGGTTCGCCTCCGGCCACCTGCGTGAGCGCATGCCGGTCGACGGGGAGGACGAGATGGCGGTGCTGGCCATGTCGTTTAACGACATGGCGGACGCGCTGTCGAAGCAGATCAACAACCTCGAGGAGTACAGCTCTCTGCAGCGCCAGTTCACCTCGGACGTCTCCCACGAGCTGCGCACCCCGCTGACCACGGTGCGCATGGCGGCCGACATGATTGCCTCGAACGAAGACGAGCTTGAGCCCGCAACCAAGCGCGCCAGTCAGCTGATGACCCGCGAGTTGGACCGCTTCGAGGCGCTGCTCAACGACCTGCTCGAGATTTCACGTCACGACGCCGGCGTGGCCGAACTTTCCGCCACAAACATGGACGCGCGTGGCCCGATCGAGTCCGCGTGGCAGCAAACCCACCACCTGGCCGACGAACTCGGCGTGGAGGTCATCTTCGACATCCCCGAGGAGGCTCAAACCATCGAGGGTGACCCGCGCCGCATCGAGCGCATTGTGCGCAACCTCATGGCGAACGCCATCGACCACTCCGAGGGCAACCCGGTCACCGTGGCCATGGCGTCCAACGACGAGGCGGTTGCCATCACCGTCACCGACGGCGGCGTAGGCCTCAAACCCGGCCAGGACGAGCTGGTGTTCAACCGCTTCTGGCGCGCCGACAAATCCCGGAAGCGCCACTCCGGTGGCACCGGGTTGGGCCTGGCGATCGCCCGCGAGGACGCCCAGCTGCACGGCGGCGTGCTCGACGCGGCCGGCACCTTCGGCGTCGGCTCCCAGTTCCGCCTGGTGCTCCCGCGCGATCTGGAGGCCGGCTTCACGGACGCCCCGCTCGAGTTGGAGGCGCCCGGCGCCGAGCTCATGCTCGACGACGACACCGTCTCCGCCGAAGCGGATGTCGTCGATACGCACGCCCCCGAGGAGGAGAACCGATGAGGCCGAAGACCACCGCGATCGCCGCGTTGTCCGCCGTCGCCCTGCTCGGCGGGTGCGCGTCCTTGCCCTCGAACTCTTCGCCGCACGTGCTGCGATCGTTCACCCCCGCCGACACCGCCACCCCCAACGCCGGGCCGTCCGCCGACGAGGAACCGGACCTGTTGCTGCGCGCGTTCTACGCCGCCTCCGCCATCCCGGACGGAGACTACGAAGCGGCGCGGGCCTACCTCACCGAAAACACCGCCGAAGCGTGGAACCCCAGCGGCCCGAAACTGGTCGTGGACAGCTTCGGCGTGACCACGCTGCCGGGGGCCGCGGTGGGCAAGCGGCGCTTCTCGGTGCACGGCAACGTCGTGGGCACGGTGCGCTCCGGCGGATCATTCTCCCCGGAACGCGGCCGCTACGAGGCGACGATCGAGTTGGACCAGGTCGACGGACAGTGGCGCATCTCCTCGCTGCCGGCGGGCGTAGTCATCGAGCGCACTGAGCTGCGCAACCAGTACCAGCCGTACAACCTCTACTTCTTCGACGCCGAGGACCGCGAACTGGTCACCGACCGTCGGTGGGTGCGCACGCAGCGTGAAACGCTCGCGGGCGACCTGATCGGCCTGCTCATGGAGGGCCCCGCCGAACGGCTGCGCCCCGCGCTTCCCGACGCCCTACCGTCGGCCGTGACCTTCACCGGTGTGAAAGACGGCGCGTTCACCTTCACCGGCTTCGGCTCCGTGAGCGCCGAGGACCGTGCCCAGTTCGCCGCCCAGGTGGTGTGGACGCTCGCCACCGCCGGCATCACCGGGCCGTACCGGCTCGTCGCCGACGGAAACCCGCTCATCGAAGGCGCCGACGAGCTGGGTACCGACGACTTTGTGGACGCGAGCCCGCTGGTGGAAACGGCAGGCGAGAGCACCCTCTACGCGCTGATCGGCGGCAACGTGCTGCGCGTCGACGGCCGCACCACCAAAGCCGTGGAAGGCCAGCTCGGCTCCGCCGGCGACGTGGCCAGCGCCGACATCGCCAGCGACGGGGAATGGGCCGCCGTGTTCGGCAAACCAGACGACAACCGCGACGACATACTGCGCGTGGGCAAGATCGGCGGACGCGAACACGAGGTCATGCGCGCCGGGACCTTCACCCGGCCGAGCTTCGAGCCGGGGGCCGACGCGGTGTGGACCGTCGCCGACGGCAAGCGGATCCTGCGCACCGTGCAATCCGCCGCCACCGGCGAACTGTCCACCGGCGAGGTGGAGGCGAATCTGCCCGAGGGCGTCGACGGCAACATCTCCGTGCTGCGCCTGTCGCGCACCGGCTCGCGCGTGGTGATGGTCATCGACGGCAAGCTCTACACCGGCATCGTCCAGCGCGGCGCCTCTGGTGAGCGTTCCATCGTCAACGTGTTGGAGTACGCCCAGGAACTCGGCGGCAGCGTCGTCTCCGCAGAGTGGCGTCCGGACGGATCCCTCATCGTCGGCACGTCGTCGACCTCCCCGGTCATGCGCGTCGAGCAGGACGGCTCGTCGATGACCGCGCTGTCGTCCGGCAACATCTCCGCACCGGTGGTCTCCGTCGCCGCCTCACCGAGCACGCTCTACGTCACCGATGCCAACGCCGTGTTGCAGGTGCCTAGTTCCGGCGCCGACAACCCGATCTGGCGCGAAGTCCCCGGCCTAGAGGGCATGCGCGCGCTGCCGATCATCGCACGGTAGCGGGTTGTCGTGCTGGGGGAGTTGCTGTTGCCGCAAAAGTGCGCCGGGTGCGCCACACCCGGTGCATTGCTTTGCGACGACTGCCGCCTCGAACTCGCCCGCCCACCCGAGCGCGTCTTTCCCAACACCGCCCCACTCGTGCCGGTCTTCGCCCTCGGGCCGTACGCCGGCGCCCACCGCGGGGTGGTGCTGTCGATGAAGGAGCGCAACCACCTCGCCGTGCGCAAATACGCCGGGGCGGTGCTGCGCGCCGGGGTGGAATATCTGGAAGCCCGGGGCGATATTCCCGTATCCGCGGTGTTGGTGCCGGCGCCGACCAGGCAGTCGTCGGCACGCGCTCGCGGCGGCGACCCGGTGGAACAGATCTGCCGGGCCAGTGGTTGCGCGGTGGCCCCGGTGCTCTCGCTCGACCCGCGCGCCGCGGACCAGTCCGGGCTTGACGAGGCCGCCCGCCGGTCCAACCTTTCCGGCGCCGTCCGGTTAACCGCTGCGCCGGGCGGCCGGGTCGTGGTTGTCGACGACGTGGTCACCACCGGCGCAACCCTGCACGCCAGCGTGGCGATCCTTTTGGCCCACGGCGTGGACGTCGCCGCATGCGTCACGCTGTGCGCGGCGTGAGTGTGGTCTCAGGCCAAATGTGAGGGGCTAGTTGTGAAGGGTTCGCCGCTGGCTGATCCGGCGCGTGCGCAGTTACTCGACCCCCTCACATCCTGCCCCTCACATCTCGGGTGGGTTCACACCTTGCCCCTCACATCTAGACCCGCCGCGCCGGCATCTAGGTGTTTTCGCAGGTGTCCAGTAGGGTCACAGGAATGAAAATGCGTCTACTGCCCCTCGTGTGTGCCCCGGTTATCGCGCTGGTCGGTTGCTCGACCGCGGACAGTGCTGCTCTCGGCGACGCTCAAATCGAGCATGTCTCCGAGATCCGCGACGCATTGGCAAAGACGGACTCGAAATGCAGCAACTGGCAGGAACTGAGCCAGGAGGGCGTCTGCGTCCAGGACGGGAACGGCCAGGTCAAGTTCAAAATCGACGGCACCCCGGAGGACCTGGCGCGCCATCTTCTCGACGAGCAGTTCCCCTACGCCGATGAAGTCATCGTGGGCAAAAACTGGGTCGGCCGCTGCGGCACCCAGGGCGAGGGCACTTGCGAGGCGATTGCCGAAGACCTCGGCGCCCGGGTCCAGCGCACCACCCGCACCTAAATGCTTACCCGAGGGTGCTGACCCGAGCCAGACGCCAAGCAATTTCCCCAAATCCCTCCGGATTGGTCATAACCAGTTGTATAGTGGTCATGGACACGGTTCCTACTACCTAGGGAGGAAGCAGACATGACTGCTGCAGACCAGAACGCACAGGCAGAGGGGCTGGGCCCCGACGTGAAGCTGACCATCACCGGTCGCAACGTGGAGGTTCCGGACCACTTCCAGGAACGTGTGAGCGGAAAGCTCGCCAAGATTGCAAAGCTCGATCCGACGCTGAATTCCTTCCATGTCGAGTTGAAGCACGAGCCGAACCCGCGCCGCGAGTCGGAGGCGGAGCGCATCCAGATCACCGCCACCGGTTCGGGTCACCTGGCCCGCGCGGAGGCGAAGGAGGAGACCTTCTACACGGCGCTGGATGCCGCGGTGGCGAAGCTGGAGCGTTCGCTGCGCAAGGTCAAGGCCCGTCGCACCACCCCGATGTCGGGCCACCGCGCACCGAAGGGCACCGGCGAGTTGGCCGCCGAGTTTGAGGCGGAGCAGAAGGTCGCGGCCGAGCGTGCTGAAGGTGCGCCAGGCAAGTACGACGTCGACCCGTACGAAGACCAGGTCGAGGACCTCACCCCGGGTCAGATTGTGCGCAGCAAGGTCCACTCCAATGCTCCGCGCAGCGTGGATGATGCGCTCAGCGAGATGGAGTTGGTGGGCCACGACTTCTACCTGTTTGTCAACGAGGAGACGAACCGTCCGGCTGTGGTTTACCGTCGCCACGCGTTCGACTACGGCCTGATTGAATTGGCCGACGAGGCGGACGTGGACGCGGCAGCGCAGGCAGAAGCCGAGAAGTAGCCACAACACCAAAAGAAAAACCCGCGCGGCCTGGAAGGGCCGGGCGGGTTTTTGTCGTCGATAAGCAAAGGCGTGTTGTCGCGCACGAGGTGAGCGTGCGTACAATGGTGGGCTGTTACACCTTGGCCCTGCCTACTCCAGTAGTAAAGGATTTTCACACGTGTTTGGACTGTCGAAGCTGCTCCGCGCCGGCGAGGGGCGTACCGTCAAGCGCCTGGCGAAGATCGCTGACCAGGTCATGGCCCTGGACGACGAATACGCTGCGCTGACCGACGAGGAACTCAAGGCGAAGACCGACGAGTTCAAGGAGCGCATCGAAGACGGCGCGAGCCTGGACGACATCCTGCTCGACGCGTTCGCCACCGCCCGCGAGGCCGCGTGGCGCGTGCTGGGGCAGAAGCACTACAAGGTCCAGATCATGGGTGGTGCTGCGCTGCACTTTGGCAACGTCGCCGAGATGAAAACCGGTGAAGGCAAGACGCTGACGTCGGTGCTGCCAGCGTACCTCAACGCGCTGTCCGGCAAGGGCGTGCACATTGTCACGGTGAACGACTACCTGGCCAAGCGCGATGCCGAGATGATGGGTCGCGTGCACCACTTCCTCGGCCTGGAGGTGGGTGTGATCCTGTCGGACATGCGTCCGGCGGAGCGCAAGAAGGCCTACGACGCCGACATCACCTACGGCACGAACAACGAGCTGGGCTTCGACTACCTGCGCGACAACATGACGCGTTCGGTCAACGACATTGTGCAGCGCGGCCACAACTACGCGATTGTGGATGAGGTGGACTCGATTCTTATCGACGAAGCCCGCACCCCGCTGATCATCTCCGGCCCGGTCGACGGATCGAGCCAGTTCTACTCCGTGTTCGCGCAGTTGGCGCCGCGTATGCGCGAGGGCATCCACTACGAGGTGGATCACCGCAAGCGCACCGTCGGCATCACCGAGGAGGGCGTGGAGTACGTCGAGGACCAGTTGGGCATCGACAACCTGTACGCCCCGGAGCACTCGCAGCTGGTGAGCTACCTCAACAACGCCATCAAGGCCAAGGAGCTCTTCGAGCGCGACAAGGACTACATCATCCGCCAGGGTGAGGTCATGATCGTCGACGGCTTCACCGGTCGTGTGCTGGCGGGCCGCCGCTACAACGAGGGCATGCACCAGGCCATCGAGGCCAAGGAGCAGGTGGAGATCAAAAACGAGAACCAGACGCTGGCGACCGTTACCCTCCAGAACTACTTCCGTCTGTACGACAAGCTCGCCGGCATGACCGGTACCGCCGAGACTGAGGCGGCCGAGCTGCACCAGATTTACAAGATGGACGTCGTCCAGATCCCGCCGAACAAGCCGAACCAGCGCGCGGACCGCGACGATTTGATCTACAAGACGCAGGAGGCGAAGTTCGCCGCAGTTGCTGACGACATCGCGGAGCACGTGGAAAAGGGCCAGCCGGTGCTGGTCGGCACCACTTCGGTGGAGCGCTCCGAGTACCTCTCGCAGCTGCTGACCCGCAAGGGTGTGGCCCACAACGTGCTCAACGCGAAGCACCACGAGGAAGAGGGCCGCATCATTGCCGAGGCCGGCCTGCCGGGCAAGGTGACGGTGTCCACCAACATGGCTGGTCGCGGTACCGATATCGTGCTCGGCGGCAACCCGGAAGTGCTCCTGGACGCAAAGTTGCAGGAGCAGGGCCTTGACCCGTTCGAGGACGAGGAGCGCTACCAGGAGGCGTGGAACGACCAGCTTCCGGCGGCGAAGGAGCGCTCGAAGCAGCTTGGCGACGAAGTCCGCGAGGCCGGTGGCCTCTACGTCATCGGTACTGAGCGCCACGAGTCGCGCCGCATCGACAACCAGCTCCGCGGCCGCTCCGGCCGTCAGGGCGACCCGGGCGAGTCCCGCTTCTACCTGTCCATGCGCGATGAGCTGATGGTGCGCTTCGTGGGCCAGACCATGGAGAACATGATGAACCGCCTCAACGTGCCGGACGATGTGCCGATCGAGGCGAAGATGGTCTCCAACGCCATTAAGGGCGCACAGTCGCAGGTGGAGAACCAGAACTTCGAGATGCGCAAGAACGTGCTCAAGTACGACGAGGTGCTCAACGAGCAGCGCAAGGTGGTCTACAACGAGCGCCAGCAGATCCTAGGCTCGCAGGACATCCAGGACCAGGTGCGTCGCATGATCGACTCCACCGTCGGCGCGTACGTCGACGGCGCGACCGCGGAAGGTTACGTGGAGGACTGGAACCTCGACGAGCTGTGGAACGCGCTCGATTCCCTGTACGGCCCGACCGTGACCCCGCAGGAGTTGATCGACGGCGACGAGTACGGCCGCGCAGGCGAGCTCACCGCCGATCAGTTGCGCACGGCGCTTCTCGACGACGCCAACGCCCAGTACGACAAACTCGAGGAGAACGTCGCCGCGATTGGTGGCGAGGAGCAGATGCGTAACTTGGAGCGCATGGTGATCCTGCCGATTATCGACACGAAGTGGCGCGAGCACCTCTACGAGATGGACTACCTCAAGGAGGGCATCGGTCTGCGCGCGATGGCGCAGCGCGACCCGCTGGTGGAGTACCAGAAGGAAGGCGGCGACATGTTCAACGCCATGAACGAGGGCATCCAGGAAGAAACGGTGCGCCAGCTGTTCGCCATGCGCAAGCAGTTTGAAAACCAGGAGACGGAAGGCGCCGCGGACAATTCCGCGAACGAGGGCGGCTCCACCGTCGTCTAGGAGGCCGTCTCCAGTATTTTGAACGACTCCAACTTGCCGCCTCGAAGTCGCGCCGCGAATGCGAGGCGGCGTCCGTCTTTATCGAGGGTGCCGTAGAACTCGCCGCCGTCGCCGCTGTGGCAGGTCACCACCCGCACCAGCTGCTGCGGCACCACCGGTGGCTTGCGGGTTTTCTGTGCGCGCAGCTGCAGCTGCTGCAGTTGGGTGCGCCGGTAGGCCCGGATGTGGGTGCGCACCGATTGGCTGAACCGGGCCGCGGTCATGGTCGCCGGGTCGTAGCCGCCGAACGCCGCGCCGATGGCCTGGCGCACGAGCGGGTCGACGCGTTGGCGCGTGTGTGGTGCGGCGTCGGTGGTTGGGCGGGGCGGTGTCGTCGTCAAGCGATGGTGCCCTGGCGCTAGCAGCTGCATGTGCTGGTGGCCGGGAACGTTGTAGTACATGCGGCATTCCTCCGTCACGGGAGGGGGCGGGCGCGGTGCGGGGTAGGTATCATTGTCCACGATTTGCGCGCCCTGCGGAAGGGCGTGCGCACTAAAGTGGACATTTTCAACCCAACTCGAGGAAAGAAGGCCATTGTGCAGGGTTTGATCATCGACTACGCGGGTGTGCTCGATACGGGCGCAGAGGACGAGGGTCGCTGGAAGGCCCTTATTAGCGAAGCCAAGAAGAAAGACGTCGCCGTGGGCATCCTGTCCAACGAGGAAGGCGACGGCGAGGTTGCCGACGCAATCCGCGAGTGGGAGTTCAAAGGCACCGTCGATGCGGTCGTGCTCTCTGGCGAGATCGGGGCGGAGAAGCCGGAGCGTGCCGCGTTCCAGGCAGCAGCCGACGCCATTGGCATCGACTTGAACGAGTGCGTGATGATCGACGACGACATCATGAACGTCCGCGCCGCCGTGGAGTACGGCATGATCGGCATCCTGCACACCGCCATCGACCGCACCGCGGTGGAGATCCAGTCCCTGTTCGACATCGAGGGCGAGTTCTAGTGCGCGTCTACATCCCCGCCACCTTCGGCATGCTGCAGGCGCTGCAGGATAACGAGCTGCTGCACGCGCGCAGTGGCTGGGGCTTTTCCGCCACCAAGGCGTTGCACGACTTCTTCGTCTCGGGCGACGAGGAGGAAATTGAGGCGGTGGCGTTCGACGACGCTGCGTTGGCGTCGTTACGCTTGCTCGCGATTGGCGACGAGGAACGCTTCCCGCACCGCCGCGTGGTCGTTTCCGCCGACGTGGACGCGACCGAGGCGCCCGACATGGGCGAGTCCGTGGTGCGCCTCGAGGGCCCGGTGCTGCTCGAGGACGTCGCCGCGATCCACGTCGACATCCAGGAGTCGGAGGAAGCCACCGCGAAGGCGATCGAGGCGGTCGACGCGGCTGACCTTGGCGACGAGGACGCGGAACTCACCGTCGGCGACGCCCAGGACAACTACATGGCGTTTTACGACCCGAGCGAGTTAGCGTTCCTCCTCGAGCTGCTTTAACTCCCACTCATTATTGCTGTGCAGCGCCTCCAGCAGGTGCCGCACCGCCATCGCGCGCCGGCCGACGGGGGAGTCGGTGTCCAACCCGTCCCACGCGCACTCCGGGTCCTTCGGCGGGCCCAGGTGGGTGCAGCCGCGGGGGCAGGCCTCGGCGGCCTCGGCGAGGTCGGGGAAGACCTGCACAATCTCCTCCGGCGCGACGTGGGCCAGCCCGAAGGAGCGGATGCCCGGGGTGTCGATGACCCAGCCGCCGCCGCCGGGCAGTTCCAGCGCCACAGACTGAGTGGAGGTGTGGCGGCCCTTGCCCACGCCGGAGACCTCGCCGGTTTCGCGGTCCGCGTCCGGCACGATGCGGTTGACCAGCGTGGACTTACCCACCCCGGAGTGACCGATGAGCGCGGAGACGCGACCCTGGATCTCTCCTCGCAGCGCGTCAACGCCGTCCTCGACGCCGGTGCGCAGCACCTCCACACCCATATCGGCCAGCTCTCGCTCAAAGTCCGACGGGTCCGCCAGATCCGACTTGGTCACGCACACCACCGGGGTAACCCCGCCGACGAACGCGGCGATCAGCGCGCGCTCGACGAACCCGGTGCGCGGCGGGGGATCGGCAGCCGCCACCACGATGAGCAGCAGCTCCGCGTTGGCGACGATGATGCGCTCGTACGGGTCGGTGTCGTCGGCGGTGCGGCGCAGCACGGAGGAGCGCTCCTCGCGCTTCACAATGCGAGCGAGCGTGTCCTTCGCACCAGACGTGTCGCCGACAACGCCGACGCGGTCGCCGACCTCGATGGAGGTGCGCTTGAGATCCCGCGCGCGGGTGCACTGCAGCCTGGTGCCGGTATCAAGCACCACGCCCCACCGGCCGCGGTCTTTGGCCACGACCATGCCGAACTCGGCGTTGTCGTACGTGGGACGGTTCTTCGAACGTGGCCGCGACCCCTTGCCGGGGCGGATGCGGACGTCGGACTCGTCGTAGTCGGAAAAGCGGCGGCCCATTAGTGTGCGACCATCTCCTGCCACATCTCGTCGAAACCGGGCAGTGTCTTCGCGGTGGTGGCGATGTTTTCCACCTGCACGTCCTCCACCACCAGGCCGATAATCGCGCCGGCGGTGGCCATGCGGTGGTCGTCGTAGGTGTGCCATGTGCCGCCGCGCAGCGGTGCCGGGGTGATGCGCAGGCCGTCGCCCAATTCTTCGCAGTCGCCGCCGAGGCCGTTGAGTTCGGCGGTCAGCGCCGCCAGGCGGTCGGTCTCGTGGCCGCGCAGGTGCGCGATGCCGGTGAGTTCACTCGGCGAGTTCGCGCACGCCGCAAGTGCCGCGACAGTGGGGGTGAGCTCGCCGATATCGCTCATGTCGATGCGGATGCCCTTCAGCTCACCCGGCTTCGGCCCGCGCACACTCAGCGCGTAGCCGGCGCCGTCGGCGATGAGGTCCACCTGGCAGCCCATGCGCTCCAGGATCGATTGCATGGTCGCGCCCGGCTGGGTGGTGCGCCGCGGCCAGTTGGGCACGCGCACCTCGCCGCCGGTGACGGCCGCCGCGGACAAAAACGGGGCGGCGTTGGACAGATCCGGCTCGATGATCCAGTGGGTGCCGCGGATCTCCTGCGCGGCCACGTCCCAGGTGTTGCGGGTGGCCTGGACGGTCACGCCGGCGTCGGCAAGCATCGCGAGCGTCATCTCGATGTGCGGCATCGACGGCAGGGGGCCGCCGGTGTGGCGGATGGACACGCCGCGCTCGAACCGCGCCGCTGATAGCAGCAGGCCGGAGACGAACTGGGAGGAGCCGGAGGCGTCGATCGCCACCGGGCCGCCCTGGGCGCCGCCGGTGCCGTGGACCGTAAACGGCATGCCCTCACCCGCGACGGAGACACCGAGGTCGCGCAGCGCATCGAGGATGGTGGCAATAGGGCGGTTGCGGGCGTGCGCGTCGCCGTCGAACAGCACTGGGCCGTCAGCGAACGCGGCCACCGGCGGCACGAAGCGCATCACCGTGCCGGCTAGCCCGCAGTCCACGGTGGTGCCGTGTAGGGCGCCCGGGGTGACGTGGATGATGTCGTCGTCACGCGAAAAAGTTGTGCCCATGTCGGCGAGCGCGGCTTCCATCAAATCCGTGTCGCGCGAGCGCAGCGCACCCGTAATCGTCGACGGGCCGCTCGCCAGCGCGGAGAGAATGTACGCGCGGTTGGTCATGGATTTCGATCCCGGCACGGTTTGCGAGTGCGTGATCGGGGACGGGTGGAACGGCGCGGACCACATTTCTGTCATGGATCACATGATAATGGAGCGCATGTGCGGAAGATTCGTCCTTTTTACAACCGGTGACGATCTCGTCGCCGAGGTAGCAACCCTGCCCGGCGTCGACAGCGTCCAAGCCCCCGACGGCACCCCGCCTGCGCGCTACAACATCGCGCCGACGAACCAAGTGCCGCTGATCCGGATCGCCGAGCATGAGGCGCTTATCGACGCCGCCCGCTGGGGCCTTCTCCCATCCTGGAAGAAAGACGACACCGGCCCGCCGCTGTTTAACGCCCGGGGCGAGACAGTGGCGGAAAAGCCGTCGTTTCGCAGCGCATTTAAATCGCGCCGCGGGCTGATGGTGCTCGACGGCTACTACGAGTGGAAGCAGACCGAATCCGGCAAGCAGCCGTATTACGTGCGACCCGAGGAGGGGCTGCTCTACGCCGCGGCGCTGTGGGACACCGGCCTGGACCGTCTGTCCACCACCATGGTGACCACCGAGGCCACCGACAACATGGCGTGGCTGCACCACCGGTTGCCGCTGTTTTTGGCCCGCGACGAGATCGAACAGTGGGCTTCGGGCACGCCCGAGGAGGCTATGGAGCTACTGCACCCGTCGCGGGTGGCGGACACCTTCCAGTGGAACGAGGCCGCGCGCGAGGTGGGCAACGTGCGCAACGACTACGCGGAGCTAATCAGTCCGTAGCTATAGGTGCGAACTTCGCGCCCATGAGCTCCGCCAGGTCCTTGGGTGCAATAGCTATAGACACACCCCGCTGGCCGCCGGAGACGTGGATGGTGGGCTCGGCGGCGACGGAGTCGTCGATAAGCGTGGGCATGCGCCTGGTGGTTCCGAGCGGCGAGATACCGCCCACGACGTAGCCGGTGGCACGTTGGGCTTCGGACGGTTCGGTCATTTCGGCGCGCTTCCAGCCCAGCGCTTTCGCCGCCGCTTTGAGCGACAGGTGGCCTGCGACCGGAACGCAGCACACGGCGAGGTCGCGGTCGTGGTGGATCACCAGGGTCTTCATGACCACGCGTGGGTCGATGCCAAGCTCCTCAGCGGCGTGGGCGCCGAAATTGTCCTGGCCAGAAACGTATTCGAGGACCTCGTGCGGGGTGTTAGAAAGGGCGGCGATCGCCCGAGTCTTAGCAGCCATGGGGCTAGGGTAGCGCTGGCCTACAATAACGGGCATGCCCGAAACCGAGCTAGATAAGGAAGCGCAGCAGCGCTTTGCCGACGAAGCGATGCCGCTGCTTGACCAGCTCTACGGCGGCGCGCTGCGCATGACGCGCAACCCGCAGGATGCCGAGGACCTGGTGCAGGAGACCTACCTCAAGGCGTACAAAAACTTTGACAGTTTCACGCCGGGCACCAATTTAAAGGCGTGGTTGTACCGGATTATGACCAACACCTACATCAACACCTACCGCAAAAAGCAGCGCCGCCCGCTGGTGACCTCGGCGGACGACGTGACGGACAACCAGCTCTACACCTCGAGCTCGCACGACTCGACCGGGCTCGAGTCCGCGGAGGTGGAGGCGCTCAAGGCAATGCCGAACTCGAAGATCTCCGAGGCGCTCAACGCACTGAACGAGGACTACCGCATGGTGGTCTACTACGCCGACGTGGAGGGGCTGGCCTACAAGGAAATCGCCGAAGTGCTGGACATTCCGATGGGCACGGTGATGAGCCGACTGCACCGTGGAAGAAAACAGTTGCGCGGCATGTTGAAGGACGTGGCAAGGGAACGGGGCATCGGCCTCGACCACGCAGACATGCAGGACAACGACACTGCGGCGAAGGAGAAGTAATGGCTACCGGACACGGGTGCGAGTCCACCCACCGCCTGCTGTGCGAACTTTTCGACGAAGAAACCACGCCTCAACGACGCGCGGAAATCACCTCCGAGATCGCCGAGTGCCCCGAGTGCCTCCGCATCGCCGAGTCTGAGCGCGACGTCCGCGCGATCGTGCGCGATTGCTGCCAGTCGGCCAAGGCCCCCGAGCCGCTGCGCCAGCGCATCATCACCACCATCTCCTACACCGAAGTCAGGTGGGCATAAGCGCTTTTTGCTTGACGACGAACCCCCGTTGCGGCCACGTTGCCACAACGGGGGTATTTTTCGGGGGTAGTCAGTCAGGTATGAACGTTGAACAATCTGCCCGCTTGTGGGCGGGCGTTCACATTTTTAGCTTCTTCAGGTCTCTTTAGTTGCGTTTCTGCAGGTAAGCGTAGTTGTAATGACGTTTCATATATTTAGCCTAAGAATGCATAGTATGCATTCATAAAGATTGTTCAACGATAAATGGTGACGCGCCACCGGACTGTTGAACAACCTTGTTTCGGGGCGGCGTTTTGGGGTCGGATTGATGAACAATCTGCACCTTAACCAGCGTGTAAACGTTGAACAATCCGAACAAAACGTTGAACAATCCGGGTGTTTCTAGCTGTCCATTTGATGCGCTTTACCTGCGCATACTCCGTGCATAAACTCAAGGGTGTCAGGAAGAGAGGTCCTGGCCGAGACAGTTACTAACAAGGAGCAGAACAATGCGAAACGCAATCCGCAACAGCATCGCGGCAGCACTCGCAGCATCCATCGCAATCGCGGGCGTCGCCCCGGCCAACGCTCAAGACACCCTTGAGGGTTCGGACAACGCCTCCGCAGTAGCTGTTGAGAAGGCGAACCCGAACGCGGAGCACCGCGGCAACGGCGAGCAGGTCGACCTCAAGGCCGACCAGGACGGCGACGGCATCCCGGACGCATGGGAAGCCAACGGCGTCATCCTCATGGACGGCACCGAACTGCCGCTGCCGGCTTACGGTGTCGACGTTGACCGCCCGGACCTGTTCCTCCAGTTGAACTGGATGGCCTCCGAGTACAAGAGCCTCGGCTGCGACGAGGCCCCGCGGAAGGAGTGCGACAGCGCGAGCCAGCGCGAGTACGCCCCGTCGGCCGAGTCCCTCGATGAGATGGTTGACCTCTTCGACGCCCACGGCGTGAACCTCCACATCGATGCCGGCGACGTGTACACCAACATCCCGAACTACGAGACCCACGGCGGCGAGACGGTCGACTACGCGAAGTACTACTTCGAAAACGACGTCCCGGCCTACAAGATGCTGGATAACCTCGACGAGTTCCTCGGCGAGCGCCAGAACATCTTCCGCATCGGCGTCATCGGCGACCAGATCGAGGCCGGCAACTACGCCTCGGGCATCTCGCTGGTGGGCGACAACTCGTTCTTCATCGCCAACCACCGCCTGATGAACACAGATGAGAAGCTGCGCAACACCATCCTCCACGAGTTCGGCCACACCCTCGGCCTGCGCCACTACGGTGCCAAGGAAGTCCTCGGCGGCGTGAGCAACAGCCAGGCGATGGACGCCGCCTACCAGTCGGTGATGAACTACCAGTACCAGTTCAGCCACTTCAACTACTCGGAACACCCGTACGTGCTCGACGGTCCGCAGGGCCCGATCCACGTGCCGGCCGACTGGGACATGTTGAAGATCGGTAACCACCGCATCGGCTACGAAGCCCTGCAGATCGCCGACTTTGGCAACATGCGCGGCCAGGTGCCGGAGCGCTTCCGCCAGATGAAGCAGGTGGAATTGGTCGAGGCAGTCAAACCGGACGCCGAGCAGGAGGCCGCCGTGGCCGAGGCTGAAAACAAGCCGGAGGTCGAGGGCAACGCTAAGGAAGCCGAGGCCCAGGTTGTGAAGGAAGCCGCCAAGGACGTTGTCAAGGACGCAGCCCAGGATGCTGCTAAGGAGAAGGCTGGCGAGAAGGTTGACGCGAAGGCTGATGAGGCGCAGCCGGTCCAGCAGGTCCAGCAGCAGGCGCCGGCCAAGCAGGCCAAGCAGGCCGCCGCGGCAGACGTGAACGTCATGGCAATCATCGCCCCGATCGTCGCACTGGCAGCCATCATCGGGATCGGCTTCGCGGTCAGCTCGATGTAGGCCGGTGACGGGGTCGTCGTAAAGCAAAAGACCCGGTGTCCTCCAGATGGAGGGCACCGGGCCTTTGACGTTTCGGGCTTATGCGCCCGGACGCTTGCCGTGGTTGGCCTTGTTCTTGCGGCGATCCTTGCGCTTACGACCACGCTTGCTCATGGGGTCTCCTTAAATTAGCTGTACCGGTAACAGATGTCCCACTGTATCGCCTGCGATAACGCAGGTAAAAATTAGGCGGACAGACGAGCGCGGTTGCGGGCGCGCGCCTTGTTGCGACGCTTCAGCGCGCGGCGCTCCTCCTCAGACAGGCCGCCCCAGACGCCGGCGTCCTGGCCGGTCTCGAGTGCCCACTTCAGGCACTGGGAAGTGACAGGGCAGCGGTGGCAGACCAGCTTGGCCTGCGCGATCTGCGACAGGGCCGGGCCGGAGTTGCCCACCGGGAAGAACAGTTCGGGGTCCTCGTCGCGGCAAATTGCTTCGTGGCGCCAATCCATGATGATGCTCCTTAGAAAGTCGTGTTGGTACTGCGTGGTCGGTTTTCTGCACACCACATTGACACCCACTTATCGAGGGTGTGTTGCAAACAAAGTTTGATTCCTGGCCCCGGGCGGTGTTTCTCGGTGGATCCGAGAACCCGTCTTCCGGTTTACCGGGCGTTAACCCTGTGGTGGCTGAGGGTTAAGGGCTGTGTAACCAGCCCGTTGTTTTTGCTACCCGAGAATCATGGCATGTTCACCTACCTCCCGCTAGGGGTGTGGGCCAAATTGTGCTGGAAATCACAGAATGTATCTGTGCTGGTGGGGTCACATCGTGGGGGTGTGTGGGTTGATCGCTGGGTTGTTTGGTTGCTTTGACCTGTATGTTCGGGAGGTTGTCTCTGGGTTTGGGTGGGTCAAATCGCCTTTTTGCTGTTCCTTAAGGGGTGCTGAGGGAACAGCGGTTTTTGGGTGGGCGCGGGGTGCCGGATGGCTGGCGGGGGCTGGTTGGCTGGGTTGGGGGGCTGGTGGGTGCTGGATGGCGCTAAGTGGATGGCGCATTTGGCGGTTTCGGGGCGAAATGTGCCATGCAGGATGTGTCATCTGGCTGCGGGGCGGTGCAGGACAGGCGAGGTGGGTGCCCGGGCTGCGTGCTCGGGCGCCGTGCAGGTCGTGCTGGCACAGATGTAGAGAATGCAACGGGGAAAGCGCCGAAATTTGGTCATTTTCGCCCTTGCGTTCTCTACATCTGTGGTGTGAGGAGGGTTGTTAGCGCGCCGCCGAACGCGACGGTCGGGCCACGCGTCCAGGAGGGATAGACTGCGGCACGTGAGTAACAAGCGAGAAGACATCGAAAACCAGCAGAACGGCCCGGTGGCGGATGCGGAAGTGCCGCCGATCATGCGCTTTGGCGCCGTGGTGGTGCTGGTGCAGTGCCTGGCGATCTTCGTTTACGTCGTGCAGCTGTTTATTGACCAGTTCACGGCCACGGACCACAAGCTCGAGTCGGAGTCGGCGGCGGCGGGCTACGTCAACATCGGCACCGCGGTGTTCTTGCTGATCATCTTCGGATACCTCGCCTACGTGGCGGTGCAGACCCTGAAGGGGCGCCCGCGCGCGACGGGTGCGATTGTGCTGATCGAGGCGATTTTGGCCGGTGTGGCGATCTACATGTTCCGTGGTGGGGCGGTGGTGTTGGGTATCGCGACGCTGATCTCGGTGGTGCTGGCGCTGGTGGGCGTGTTCCACCCGCGCTCGGCGGCGTACAACGAGGCGCAGTACGAAGAGCGCAAAGCGCGCAGGTAACAGAGAAAGCGCCGACGCAAAGCGTCAGCGCAACAGCGCAGAACGGCTACAGGCCGGTGTCGAGGACGACGATGTCGTCGCCACGCTTTTCCACGATCTTCGCCCCGGCGGAGGAGACGTGGATCGGGCCGGTGTAGTCGCCGCGGTCGACGGGGATGATCTCGTCGACCGCGTTTTTGTCCCAGTTGACCACGGCCACGCCGTCGGTGGAGGCGTAGAGCAGGCGGTCGCCGGCGGCGAAGCCGGTGCCGAGCGCGCCCTGGAACACGCCGGTGACGGCGAGGTTCGCCGGCTCCATGAGCAGCAGCGAGTCGTCTTGCCAGTAGGTCATGTGGTGGGGCAGGTCGGCGATGGGGAGGACAGCGATGGTGCCGTCGATACGCTGCGGCTCGCCCATGGCGGGGATGGACGAGGAGCTAATGGCATCGCCCTGGTTGTTGTAGGTGAGCACTTCGTTTTTGGAGGGGTCGTAGACCGCGGCGGCGTCCTGGGAGACGGCGACAAGGTAGGCCTGCGGGTCGATCTCCACGTTTGCCTCGATTTCGGGCTTGCGGGAGTCTTCCGGCGTGGCCTTTTGCAGGCGCAGGTAGGAGCCGTCGCCACAGGTCTCGGTCACGGCGAGCAGCTCGCTGCGGGTGAGTGCGGAGGTGATGATGCAGTCCTCGTTGGGCTGCATGTCTGGTTCTTGCTTGGCTTCCACGTAGCCGTATTCGGCGGTGCGGACCATGTCGGAGCGCCAGATTTCCACGCGGTCGTCGGAGGCGTAGCCGGTGCGGTCGTTGGACGCCAGGCTGGTGACCTCGTCGGGCGCGGGGGCGGAGCGGGTGCCGGCGTATTGGCCGGTCTTCGCGTCGATGGACACCACGTCGCCGCAGCCCGCGTTGTCGCGGTAGGTGGCCACAACCTTGTCCCACGCCTGGTCGATCAGGCACAGGTCGTTGGGCCGCGAGTAGGTCCACACGGTGTCGCCGTCGGGGTTGGTGGCGGTGATGGTGTGGTCGTCGTACGTGATGATCAGCCCGTTGGCGATCAGGGGCCGCGCGCGCCCGGAGGTGTCGGTGAGGCGGAAGCCCTCGCTCAGCGACGACGGCACTACCGCAAGTTGCCCGTAGTCCTGCTGCTCCTCAGCGGCTGGGGTCAGTTCGGCGTGGCGCACCGGCGCGGTGAGCACTGCCGTGCCGACGAGCAGGGCGGAGACACCGGCGATGACACCGGTGGCAATGAGGTCGCGGCGGGTGCGACGCAGTGGCTTACTCAACGCCGTTTCCTTCCTGAACGTGTTCGTTTGCCCGGGCCCTCCGAGCGTGATTGACGACGCGCGGGTCGTGTCCCGTGCACTTTACGCGCGGGCCCGACACGGCCGGAAGCCGACTCCGGGAATTCGAACTCCTCGCGCAGCTCGTCGGAGGTGGAAAACCACTCGGGTATGTCGTGTTTGCCCAGCTTGAGGTCGGTGTTGATGGCGTCCCATTTGCGGGTTTCGTCGTAGCCGACCAGGGTCACGGCGGTGCCGGTGCGTCCCGCGCGCCCGGTGCGGCCGATGCGGTGCACGTACGTCATGGGGTCGTCGGGAGCCTGGTAGTTGATCACGTGGGTGACGTCGTCGACGTCGATGCCGCGGGCGGCGACGTCGGTGGCGACGAGGATTTCGACAGCACCTCGTCGAAAAGCGTCGAGTGCTTGCTCGCGTGCGCCTTGGCCCAAATCGCCGTGGACGGCGGCGACGGTGAAACCGCGGGAGGCGAGGTCGTCGGCAAGTTCGGCGGCGGTGCGCTTGGTGCGCGCGAAGATGATGGTGCGTCCGCGGCCGGGGGATTGGAGGATGCGCGCGATGACCTCGAGTTTGTCCATGCGGTGCGACTTGAACACCACTTGGCGGGTGGTGGTGTGGGTGGCGGAGTCGTCGCCGGATTCGGCGCGGATGTGCACCGGCTTGTTCATCTTCTGCCGGGCTAGCGCGAGGATTGCGCCGGGCATGGTGGCGGAAAACAGCATGGTCTGGGTCTCGCCGACGGCGGCCCAGAGTTTTTCGATGTCGGGCAAAAAGCCCATGTCGAGCATCTCGTCGGCCTCGTCGAGGACGAGGACGGCAACCTGTTCGAGTACGAGGTCGCCGCGGTCATGCAGGTCGATCAGGCGCCCTGGCGTGCCGACGACCACATCTGCACCGTCTTCCAGCGCCTTGATCTGTTCGTCGTAGGGGCGGCCACCGTAGATCGTCGATACGCGCACCGGCGTGTGGGCGGCCGTGCGCTCAAGGTCGTCGCCCACCTGGACCGCGAGCTCGCGGGTGGGGACGATGATCAGGGCGCGCGGGGTGCCGTCGAGTTCGGCGATGTCGGCGTCGTCAAAGACGCGGTCGATAAGCGGCACGCCAAAGCCCAGCGTTTTCCCCATGCCGGTGCGGGCCTGGCCGATGATGTCGCGGCCGGCGAGTGCGAGCGGCAGGGTCAGCTCCTGGATGGAAAACGGGTTGGTGATTCCGTCCGCGGCGAGAGCGTCGACAATCTCGGCGGCGACGCCCAGCCCGGCAAACGTCGATTGCTCAGCTGCGTAGGGCACGCGTTCATCTTAGCGGTCGGCCGTTACAATAGGGCCGTTCGCTGAGCAGGGCACCCCTGCCGGCACGAGTGCAACCAGAAAAGGACAGTGAGCGAGAAGATGGATATCAAGATTGGTCTTGCAGACACCCAGCGCGAGCTTTCGATCAAGCTCCCGGAGGGGCAGGAAAACGTCATCGCCACCGTCGAGCAGGCGATCGACTCTGGCGCCGCTACCTTCAAGCTGGAAGACGACAAGGGCCACGTCTACCTCATCCGCACCGAGCGTGTGCTCTACGTCGAGCAGGGCAGCGCCGCGGCCCGTTCCGTCGGCTTCATGCGCTAAATTACTCATTCATGGCACAACGGCAGGACGCTCCGCGGCACGAAGGCGCCGAGGACGACTTCGGCGAGTGGTTCGACAGCTGGGATTTAGACTCCCGCGATGAACCGCGCCACCGCGCGTCTCACCGGGAGCGCGGCAGTCACGCGGCCGGTTCGGCCGGTTCGTCCCAGGCGGACGGACGGCTGGTCGCGTTCGCCCAGGACTACGGCTGGCGCGCCTACGCGATCCCGGTGCTCGCGGTGATCACTGTGTTTGTCCTGTTGAACATGTTCCAAAACCCTGGCGAGAAGGTCATCGATACTGTCGCCGAGGCTGAGCCCGCCGATGCAGCCGGGGCCGAGGCCCAGGAGCCGTCGCTGGAGCCGGCGAAGATCGCCGAGGGCATTTTCGACCCGCACGACCTGCCGCCGGGCGGGCCATACACCACCACCGCGACGGGCGAGTTCTACGAGGTGGGCATCCCGGGCGCGAACGCGGGCCAGGGCACCGAGAAGGTGGTGCGTTACATCGTCGAGGTGGAAAAGGGCATCGACGCCTCCGGCTACGGCGGGGATCAGTCCTTTGCCAAGATGATCGACGCCACGCTGACGGACCCGCGCGGCTGGATCAACGACCCGCGTTTCCGCTTCGAGCACGTCTCCGCGGATCAGGAACCGGATTTGAAAATCCGTCTGACCTCGCTGGATACCACCGCCGAGCTCTGTGGTGCGGCGCTGGGCACAGAGACGAGCTGCCGCACAACCATCACGGGCGAGGACACTGTGGTTATCAACGAGTCCCGCTGGGTGCGCGGCGCCGTGCCGTTCCAGGGCGATATTGGCTCGTACCGCCAGTACCTGATCAACCACGAGGTCGGCCACGCGCTCGGTTTCGCGGAGCACGTGCCGTGCCCGGAGCCGAACGTGCTTGCGCCGATCATGATGCAGCAGACGCTGAGCCTGAACAACGCTCAGTTGCACGAGATGAGCCCGGAGGGGCCGTACCCGGATAACCAGGACACGTGCCGCCCGAATCCGTGGCCGTATCCGCGTCCGGCGGTGCTGTAGATGACCGTTCCAGCGCACGTGTTGTCTGCATTTCAGCTTGACGACGAAACCCCCGCTCCCGCCGGCCAATTCTGGGACGATGGCCTGCGCTTCGGCCGCGTCGTGCTCGCGCGTGCGACGGAGACGTCCGCCTGGTCCGGCAAAGCGCGCGAGAAGGCCGAGCCGCCGGAGGGCCTGCGCATTTCGCGCTCGGTGCGCGCGACTGACGGCCGCCTGATCGTCGGCGGGTACCGCGCCACCGAGTTCGCCCCTGGCGAGCCGCGCGAGCGTGTCGACGAGGCCGTCGCCGCCGCATTGCGTTACGACGACGCCGTGGACGGTATCGACGTTCCCGCAGGTGAATCGTCGTTGACGTGGATCGCGGACGACCGTGCGGTGTGGCGCGGCAGTGTCGTGAGCGGAGGTGTGGTCGCGCACCTGGATTTCTTGGCGCACCTGCTCTTCGACGGGCACGCGGCACCCGTGCTCACGGACTTCGCGCCGTCGGCGGACCTGCGCCCGCGCGGCTTCACCGCGGCGCTGGTGATGGTGGACGGCCTGCTGGCCGGCGCGGTGGACACGGACATCCTCGCGCGCTGGTCGCACGTGCCCAGGCTGCAGTACCTCGCGCAGCAGGCGGTGGAGTACCGGCGGCGCACGACACGGGGCCTTGGTTCGGACGTATGTTCGATAGATGACATTGCTGAGGTTGTCGCGTCGTACTGAGGTGGCACAATCTTCGCTATGTCATCTTCGCGTCCTTCACCAGTGCCGCCGGCAGCCCTCGAGCCCAAGGCGTACCTCGTCCCACGCGAGCGCAACACCGCGCCGCGGACCTGGGATAACGACATTCCCCAACAGGGACTGTGGAAGGTCACCGGCGACGCCGGATCGGGTGTGAGTAGTTTTCTGGTGGATACGGCTGCGGCGGCGGTTCGTCGTCACGCAGGCAACGGCGATCCAGGCGGGATTTTGCTGCTCACCGACTCGAAGGAAGCGGCGGCGCGCCTGCGCACGCAGTTGTCGGACACGCTGGCGCAGTCCGGGTTTGTTACCGACGAGCCGATGGTGCGCTCCGTGCACTCGCTCGCGTTTGCCATGTTGCGCGCGGACTCAGACGAGGAGATTCGCCTGATCTCCGGCGCGGAGCAGGACGCGGTGATCCGCCAGCTGCTGCAGGGCCAGGCGGAGGACAACCGTGGCACGTGGCCTGAGGAGCTGCGTGCTGCGCTGCCGTTTGTCGGCTTCGCCCGCCAGTTGCGCGACTTTCTTCTGCGCGCCGTTGAGCGCGGTCTCGGGCCGGACGATCTGCGTGCGTTGGGGGAGCAGCACGGTATCGACATCTGGAGCGCGTCCGGCGACTTCTTCCGCGAGTACCGGCAGGTCATGGCGCTGACCGGCGCACGCCGCCTCTCGGCGTCGGAGCTGATCGACCAAGCCGCGCGGCTGCCGCTGCCGCGCGCGTGGCACACCGTGATCGTGGACGACGCCCAACACCTCGCCCCCGCCTCCGCCGCGCTGGTGAAACGCCTGTTGCAGCAGGCGGACCTCGGCGTAGTCGGCGGGGACGAGGAGCAGTCCGTGTTCCACTTCCGCGGCGCGTCCCCGGAATTCCTGCGCACGATGGGTGGGCTCGACCACCAGGTGATTGACCTCGGCGGGACTAAGCGCGACCCACGCCGCAGCGTCGCACTCGCGCCGGACGAGGGCACGCAGCTCGCCGCGGTCGCAGATGCGTTGCGACGAGCCCATTTCGAACACGACGTCGCCTACTCCGATATGGCAGTGATCGTGCGTTCCACCCCGGGCATCGAACCGGCGCGCCGAGCGCTGCTGCGCGCGGGAGTGCCGGTCTCGCTCAACCCGACGGACTTGGTGCTCTCCGAGCAGCGCCTGGTCGCCTCGCTGCTACTGGGGATTCGGGCCCTCTATGAGGAACTGTCCCCGTCCGAGTGGCGCGACTTGTTGCTCGGCCCGGTCGGCGGCGCGGATCCGGTGACGCTGCGCCGCCTGATCCGCGGCCTGCGCCGGTGGGCGCCCGAGCAGCGCGCGGAGGAGACCCTGCGCCGTCTGCTCACCGACCCCGCGGGCCTACCGGACTTTGACACCATGCTCACCGACCGCGAACTGGACATTTTGAACCACGTGCGCGGGGTCCTCGACGCAGGCCGTGAGGCCTACCGTGACGGCGGCAGCGTGGAGGAGATCCTCTGGGCGCTGTGGTACGCCACCGGCTTGTCCAACCGCCTGCTGGCCTCGGCGCTGCGCGGTGGCGCGACCGGTTCGCAGGCCGACCGCGATTTGGACTCCGTGATGGCGCTGTTCGACGCTGCCGGCGACTACACCGAGCGCCGCCCGTCGGCAGGCGTGGAGTCCTTTGTGGACTTCATCATGGAGCAACAACTGCCCACCGGCGTGCGCGACCGCCGCACCGCCACCCCGGACGCCGTATCGCTGCTCACCGCCCACGGCGCGGCGGGGCGCGAGTTCCGTCGCGTGATCGTTGCCGGCGTGCAGGACGAGACTTGGCCGAACTTGGGTGAGACCGGCTCACTGTTCCGCCAGGAGGACCTGGTGGATCTGGTGGACCGCGGGGTGGACCCGGACGTGCCGGTGCCGCACGCAGCGGAGCGTCTGGTGGAGGAGCGCCGCCTGTTCAACGTGGCCGCCACTCGCGCCACCGACTACCTGCTGGTCACCGCGGTGGATAGTGATGCCGGCGACAACGTGGATGTGCCCTCGCGGTTTATCGACGAGTTCTGCGCCGAATTCGGCATCACCCCGGCGAAACTGCGGCTGAACTCCGCGCCGCAGGCGGATCTTGGCGACGACACGGAGACGCTTGTGCGCGTGCTTGCCCACGACGATCTCATCGCCGAGTTCCGCCGTGTGCTCACCGACCCCGACGCCGGCGAAGCGAAACGCGCCCAGGCTGCCCGACAACTTGCCCGCCTTGCAAACGCCGGCGTGCTCGGCGCGGACCCGCAGCAGTGGTGGACGACCACCCAGCCGTCCACGGACGAGCCGCTGGGGCAGCACCCGGCGCTGTCGCCGTCGCGCATCGAGAGCCTGCTGGAGTGCCCGATGCGCAACGTGCTCGAGCGCATGGCGGGGCTGAACGAGTCGTTGCCGATGGTCTACGGCGCGATGGGGCACGCCTACCTCGAAGCGCTCGGCCGTGGCGTGGACCCGGACGACGCTTATAACGCCGTCGTCGCCGCCCGCAAGGAGGCCACCGACGTGCCGGCCTGGAAGCGCGAGCGCGACATCGAAGAGTTCGAGGCAATGCTGGATCGCACCCGCACCTGGCTGGAAACCAGCCGCGGCGCGTTCGAGCAGGTGGCGGTGGAAACCAGCGTGGACGTGCAGGTCAGCGACAACGCCCGCATCCGTGGACGCGTGGACCGCCTCGAGCGCGACAGTTCCGGCGCGTTGTACGTGGTGGACTTAAAGACGGGCAAGAACGCGATTGCGCAAAAGGACGCCGACAACAACGCGCAGTTGCTTGCCTACCAGTTGGCGCTGTCCAAGGGCGCGCTCGCCGCTGACGGCCGCGTGACCACCGCCCACGGCGACTCCTACCTGGATGTCGGCGGTGCAATGTTGGTGTACCCGGCGAAGGAGACGTCGTCGATTAGCACCCGCGAGCAAGCCGCGAAAACACCGGAGGAGTTACAGGAGTTCGCCGAGGCGATCGACGGCTTGCCGGACGAGATGACCGGCCCGACGCTTCTGGCCACGACAGGACCGCACTGCGACCGCTGCAGCGTGCGCGCGCTATGCCCGGTACAGCCCAAGGGGGAGATGATTCACAATGCCTAACCAGAAACCGATGCCGCCGAAGGTCCTGTCGAGCTACCTGGGCCAGAAGTTCCCGCCGACCGAACAACAGGCGGACGTGATCGGCGCGGAGCCGGGACCGCTGCTCGTGGTCGCGGGTGCGGGCGCGGGCAAGACGGAGACCATGGCTGCGCGTGTGGTGTGGCTCGTCGCTAATGGCTACGCGCGCCCGGAGGAGATCCTCGGGCTGACGTTTACCCGCAAGGCGGCGCAGGAGATGAACAAGCGCATCCGCGACCGCCTTGCGACACTGGCACACAACCGCGACCTAGTGGCACGACTCGACCCGTCGGGCGAGTTGGCCAAGCGCCTCGAGGTCATCGCGCCGCAGGTGAGTACCTACGACACGTACGCCGGCATGCTCAACCGCGAGTACGGCCTGCTGGTGCCGGTGGAGCCGGATTCGCGCCTGATCACCAACGCGGAGTTGTACGCGATCACGCTCGAGGTGGTCACCAACTACGCGGACACTCTGCTGCCGGACGGGACGAACCGTTCGCTGGCCTCGGTGGTGGAAAACGTCCTCGAGCTGATGACCGCGATGGGCAACGACCTGACCACCCCGGAGTGGGTGAGCGAACATGCGCGCGACTACCTCGCGGAGACGGAATCGCTGCCGATGGCCAAGCGTTCGCGCACTGAATTTTCGAAGCACATGGCGAAGTGGCGCGCGGTGCAGACCGAGCGCACGCACTACCTGCCGCTGGCGGAAGCGGTGACCGAGGAGCTGCGCAAGCGGGGCGTGACCACGTTTAACCAGCAGATGTCCATCGCGGCCGGGTTGGCGCGCGACCATGCGGTGGTGGGGCAGTCGCAGCGCTCCCGCTACCGGGTTGTCATGCTGGACGAGTACCAGGACACCTCGCACGCCCAGCGCGTGCTGCTGCGCAGCCTGTTCGGGGAGGGGCAGGACCCCGGCCTGACCGTGACCGCGGTGGGTGACCCGATGCAGGCGATCTACGGCTGGCGTGGGGCGACGGCGGCCAACCTCGCGGCGTTTGTCGACGACTTCCCGCTCGACGACGGCGCCCCAGCCCCGAAACTGCAGCTGACCACCTCGTGGCGCAACCCGCCGGAGGTGCTGGACCTGGCCAACGGTGTCTCTGATGCGATTCTTGGCACCGGCGAGACCCGCGCCGTGGCCCCGTTGGTGGCACGCCCGGGTGCGGATGAGGGCGATGTGAAACTCGGTTTCTTCCCCACCCAGGACGAGGAAATCGCGTTTGTCGCCGACGAACTCGCCGCCGCGTATGCGCGTGCGGGTGAGACGGGTGAGCCGCTTTCCGCGGCGGCGCTGGTGCGTGCAAACAAACAGTCGCCGTTGATGGCGGCAGCACTGGAAGAGCGTGGCGTGCCCTACGAGATCGTCGGCGTGGGCGGCTTGCTGGAACTGCCGGAGATCGCGGACACCGTCGCCGTGGCCACGATGCTGGTGCGTCCCGACGACACCGCCGCGGCGCTGCGCATCCTCGCCGGCCCAGCAATAGGCCTCGGCCTGGCGGACCTGAAGGCGCTGGCCTCGCGCGCGAACAACCTGCGCGGCATTGACGAGTACGACGACACGCTCGACCAGATCGACGACCCGTACGCGCACCTGGTGGGGCAGCTGGAAGAACTGGTAGGGCAGGCCGAGGACATCGTCGCGCGCACCGACCGCCCGGAGGGGATCACCGACGCGCTGGCCGATCTCGGCGAGCCGGAGCGCTACAGCGAAGAGGGTCTGGCCCGCATGCGCGATGCAGCCGCGAAATTGCGCTGGCTGCGCACACACAGCCTGGGCAAGCGCTTAAGCGACCTGTTCGCGGACATCATCCACGTCTTCGGCATCCGCACCGAGGTGCTCTCGCGCGACACCGTTGCCGGCGCGGTGCACTTGGACCGCCTGCTCGAGGCCGTCTCCGCCTACCCGGGCTCGAGCCTGGACGGGCTGCTCGACTACTTCGACTTGGCCCGCAAGCACGAGGACAGTCTCGCCCCGGGCGCGGTGACGCTGAAGAACGACCGTGTGCAGATCATGACCGCCCACAAGTCCAAGGGCCTGGAGTGGGACACCGTGGCGGTGCTGCACGCCGATGCGCGCACGTACAAGCCGAAAACGGAGACCTTCCTCACCTGGGTCCAGCATCTGCCCACGGAAACGTTCGGCGACCCGGACATCTACCCGGTATTCGCTGAGGTGGAAACGCGCACCAACTTCGAGGCCGCCGCCAACGAGTGGAAAAAGACGGTCACCGCGGAGCTGGAGGAGGAAGCGGCGCGCGTGTTCTACGTGGCGGTGACGCGTGCGGCGAAAAACCTGATCGTCACCGGGTCTCGCCGTCGCCCGGGCGCGAGCACCGAGGCGGAGCCGTACGTCCACTTCACCACCATGCGCGACGCCGCCGACGAGGACTGCATCGTGTGCTGGGACGACGGGCTGGAAGAGGCAGACGACGAGCCCCAAGCAACCCACGAGCGCGCCGGGCGCTGGCCGCACTACGCGCCCACGCTTGCCGACGACACCGCCGCCGACGCCGTCCGCCACGCCCAAGACAACCTCCCCGAATTCACCGACGGTGAACTGTTCGCCCTGTGGGAGCGCGACGTCTCGGCGCTCATCGAGGAACACGAGCAGGCGAAAACCGGCGACGTGCCGGTGATCATCCCGGGCGAACTGACCGCCTCGGACGTGGTGGCGCTCAAAGCCGACCCGGAGCAGTTCGCGCGCCGGGCCCGCCGGCCGGTGCCGTTTAAGCCGAACACCTACGCCAAGCGCGGTACCGCCTTCCACGAGTGGCTGGAGGAGTTCTACGGCGCCCGTCCGCTGCTGACCGAGGACGAACTACCCGGCGGCGACGAGGCGGATGTGGACCGGGCAACGCTCGAGCGGCTCAAGCGCAACTTCGAAGACAGCGAGTGGGCATCGCGCACCCCGACGTTTGTCGAGCACCCCTTCGAGTTGGCCATCGGCGACGCCGTGGTGCGCGGGCGTATGGACGCGGTGTTCGAGGACGCAGACGGCTGGACCGTGGTGGACTGGAAGACCGGTGAGAAGCCGAAGCGCGACGCCATGCAGTCCGCGCAGCTGCAGCTCGCGGTCTACCGCGAGGCGTGGCGGCGCATCTCAGGTGATGGGCGGGCGGTGCACGCGGTATTTTTCTACGTGCGCACCGGCGAGACGTATGCTCCGGCTGAGCTGCCCGGTGCGGCAGAGATGGAACAACTGCTGTATAACGCGGCGCATGCCGGTGAAGTGTAAGGACGGGTCGGAATGAAACTGCGCAGGCTTTTCACGCTGGGTGTGGACGCTGCGGACCGCTCGGGCATCCCGGTGCACAACCTGCTCGACGTGATCAGCATCCCGACCACCACGCGCGCCACCCCGTGGTCGCTGATGGCCAGGCGCTTCGGCTACGCACTCGCGCTGATCATCGTCATCGCGGTGCTGACGTATTTGGACCGCGACGGCTACTCCGAGCCGCTGACGTTCATCGATGCGCTGTATTACTCGGCCGTGACCTTGTCCACCACCGGTTACGGCGATATCACGCCGGTGACGCAGTCGGCGCGCGTGTTCAATATTTTCATCATGACGCCGGCGCGAGTGGCGTTCCTGATGCTCCTCGTCGGCACGACCCTGTCGGTGCTGACGGAGGATTCCCGTAAGACGCTCCAAATCCAACAGTGGAGGAATACCGTGCGCAACCACACCATTGTCATCGGCTACGGCACAAAGGGCCGCTCGGCTGTCGACGCGCTCGTGGCAGGCGGCGCCTCGCCGTCGTCGATCGTCGTTATCGACCCGGACCCGGGCGTGCTGGCCATTGCGGAGAAGCGCGGCCTGGTCACCGTCCACGGCAACGGCACGAAGTCGGATGTGCTGCGCATCGCTGCGGTGACCAAGGCGCGCTCGGTGATTGTCGCGCCGTCGTCTGATGATACTGCCGTGCTGATCACGCTGTCGGTGCGCGAGTTGGCGCCGTCAACGATGATCGTGGTCAGCGTGCGAGAGAGTGAGAACCAGCACCTGCTTATGCAGTCGGGTGCTGATTCGGTGATTGTGTCGTCGGAAACCGCGGGCCGCTTGCTGGGCATTGCGACGGTGACCCCGCCGGTGGTGGAGATGATGGAGGACCTGCTCAGCCCGGACGAGGGCTTCGCGGTTGCCGAGCGCCAGATCGCCGACGACGAGGTGGGTGCAAACCCACGCCACCTGGCCGACATCGTGCTGGGCGTGGTGCGCTCCGGTGAGCTCTACCGCATCGATTCGCCTGAGGCGGAGACCGTCGAGCCGGGCGATCGCCTGCTGTACGTGCGCATGAAGACCGACGACATCTGGAGCAAGTTGGAAAAGGCGACACGCGATGACGATTGATTTGAGCGTGCTTGACGACGACCAACGTGTCGCCGCCGAAGCACCCCGCGGCCCCGTGTGCATCCTCGCCGGCGCGGGCACGGGTAAGACGAGGACGATTACCTACCGGATCGCGAACCTGATCGACCGCGGCACGATCGCCCCGAACAAGGTGCTCGCGGTGACGTTCACCCAACGCGCCGCCGGCGAGATGCGCGACCGCCTGCGCACGATGGGCATCGGCGGGGTGCAGGCGCGCACATTCCACGCCGCGGCGATGCGCCAGCTGCAGTACTTCTGGCCCCAGATCGCGGGCGATCTGCCGTGGCGGCTGTTGGACAACAAGTTCCCGCTGGTTGGCAGGGCGGCGCGCGCGGCCGGGCTGGATACCGGCAAAGATATGGTGCGTGACCTGCTCGGCGAGATCGAGTGGGCGAAGGCCAGCGTGATCGGCCCGGACGACTACGCCGCGCGCATCGCGGAGACCCCACGCACCCCGCCGGCGGACCCGGCACGGGTGGCGCAGGTCTACCGCAACTACGAGGAGGCGAAGACGAGCCCGGAGGGGATGCTGCTCGACTTCGACGACCTGCTGTTGCACGTCGCGGGCGCGCTTGAGAACGCCCCGGCGGTGGCGGAGGAGTTCCGCGCGCAGTACCAGACGTTCGTGGTCGACGAGTACCAGGACGTAACCCCCTTGCAGCAGCGCGTGCTGGAGGGCTGGCTGGGCGAGCGCGACGATCTCACAGTGGTGGGTGACGCGAACCAGACCATTTACTCGTTTACCGGCGCGACCCCGGACTATTTGCTGAACTTCTCGCGCACCTACGAGCACGCCACGGTGGTGAAACTGCAGCGCGACTACCGCTCGACTATCGAGGTCACCGAACTGGCCAACACGGTCATCGGCAAAGCGAAGGGGCGCGTGGCCGGCACCCGCCTGGAACTGGAGGGCATGCGCGGACATGGCCCGCAGCCGCAGTTCAACGGCTACGACGATGAGCCAGCAGAGGCTCGCGCGGTGGCGCAGGCGATCCGCAAGCTTCTCGACGACGGCGTCCCTGCCCGCGAGATCGCCATCTTGTACCGCATCAACGCCCAGTCCGCAGCGTTCGAAGCCGCGCTCGCCGACGCCGGCATCGCCTACCAGGTCCGCGGCGGCGAGGGCTTCTTCCAGCGCGCGGAGATCCGCGAGGCGATTTCGAACCTGGTGCGCGCGGCGAACCGCTCGGATCTGCCGAACGACCCGGTGGCCGTCGCCCGCGCGGCCTTCGCCCCGATCGGACTCACGCAGAACGAGCCGGAGGGCGCGCAGGCCCGCGAGCGCTGGCAGTCGCTGACCGCCCTGGTTGATCTCATCGAGGAGATCGTGCGCACCCGCGAGGCCGAGGATCTGCCGCAGGTGTTGCGCTCGCTGCGCCAGCGCGCGGAGGCGAAGCAGCCCCCGGCCGTCGACGGCGTGACCCTTGCCAGCCTGCACGCCGCGAAGGGCCTGGAGTGGGACGCGGTGTTTCTGGTCGGCCTGGTGGAAAACACGCTGCCGATCTCGCACGCAATCAAGGCTGGCGACGACCAGATTGAGGAGGAGCGTCGCCTGTTCTACGTCGGTGTGACCCGCGCGCGTGAGCACCTGCACCTGTCGTGGTCGCTGTCGCGGCAGGAGGGCGGGCGCAAAAACCGCTCCCGCTCGCGTTTCTTGGACGGCATCGCGCCTGAGCTCGAGGTGGAGAAGTCCCCGGAGCGGCTCAAGCGCAACCGTCGCTGCCACGTGTGCGGCAACCCGCTTGTTACCCCTGCGGATAAGGCACTGGGCCGGCACGAGGACTGCGAGCCGAGCTACGACGAAAACGTGCTCGCCGCCCTGAAGCGCTGGCGCCTGGACGTCTCGCGCGCGGCAGGCCACCCGGCGTACATGGTGTTCTCGGACGCGACCCTCATCGCGATCGCGGAGGCGATGCCGACCGACGAGCGCGAGATGCTCAACATCTCTGGCGTGGGCCCGATGAAGGTGGAAAACTACGGCGCGGGCGTGCTGTCCACGCTCAACGAGCACCGCCACTAGAACATCTAGAAGCACATCGGGCAGTCCGGGTGCGGCATCACCCGCGTAAGCGAAACCGGAGCGGGGGAGTAGGGGTCGACCACCACCACGTCGCCGGCAACGGGCGCAGGCGCCGACACCCCGGGCGGGTCCGGTAGCCCGGCGAGCCGGCCCACCACCGTCGCCGCAGCAGCCGCGGCGGCAGCGACGACGACCGGCTCCACCGACTCCGCCGGCGGCAGCGACTCCAGCACGTGGTCGAAGTTCGGGTCGTGCTCCAGCACGTACAGCCACGCACACACCGGGCACGGACCGCCGCCCGCGCACACCGGCCCGACCACCACGCGGGAATCGAAGTGCTGCACCGGCACGACCGCACCGGCGCGCCCGCGGGTCACGGCGGCGATCTGCTCGGCGTCCCCGGCGCAGTCGACGGCCACCACCGGCACTGCAGGGTCGTGGTCGAGGAGGAACTTCGTGGCCGACTCGTCTTTCAACTGGGCCCGCACCGATGCGCCACGCGCGGACAGCAGCGCACCGATCTGCGACGCCAGTGCCCCGCGCCCGAGCACCAGCACACCCGGGGAGGTCACGGGGACCAGCACGCGGTAGGAGAGGAGGTCGTGGATGAGGCTGTGCGCGGTGTCGTCGTCAAGCGGGAGTGACGCGACGGCATTCTTCAACAACCTGGACTTCGACAGCGCGCCGAGTGCTGCGGCGACGGCCTCGGCATCGGGCACGGTGATCAGCCCGGTGCGGGTGGCGTCGGCGCCGAATTGGATGGTGCCAGGCGCGCGGACGAAAACGCGTGCGCTGGGCGCGAGTTTGATGCGCGTGGTGTCGCCGATTGCCATGTGAATTACCCCCCGCGCGCATCCTACAATGACGGGCTGTGTCTGGCATGGAATACCGCGTGATCCGATCGGCCCGCCGCAGTAAAACGGTGCAGGCCAGAGTGGTTGGCGGGGTGGCGGAAATCCGCATCCCCGCGCATTTTTCCGCGCGTCAGGAGCGCGAGGTGGTCACCGAGATGCTGGCCAAGTTGGAGGCGAAAACCACAACGCGTTCGCTTGACGACGACACCCTCACCGCCCGTGCTCGCCACCTCAACAACAAGGTGTTGGACGGCCGGGCGAGAATCGGCTCGGTGCGGTGGGTGTCCAACCAAAACACACGCTGGGGGTCGTGCACCGTGGCGACGGGGGATATCCGAATCAGCGATAGGCTCCGCGACGTGCCCGCCTACGTCCTGGACGCGGTACTCGTGCACGAACTGACGCACACGTTCATCCCGAACCACTCGAAGGAGTTCTACGCCTGGGCGGATCGGGTGCCCAAAGCGGAGCGGGCGCGCGGGTACTTGGAGGCGTACCAGCGCCACGGCTAGACGCGCCGCCGGGCGGAGCCTACAGCTCCGTGCCGTCCTGGCTGCCGTCGTCCTTGCCGTCGCCGTCCTCGCGCTTCAGCTCTGGGTTGTTGCGCATCTCTTCTTCGAGTTTGGCGAACTCGTCGTCGAGGTCGGTGTCGGTGGTGTCGTCGAGAAGCGTGTCGATAAACGACGCCGGGTTGTCCAGCTGCTCGGTCGACGGCAATAGGTCGGGGTGGGACCAGACGGCGTCGCGACGCTCTACGCCCACCGCCTCCGTGGTGCGGCGCCACAGTTCGGCGGCCTCGCGGGTGCGCGGGGCGGACAGTTCGATGCCGACGATGTTGGCAAAGGCCTGCTCGGCGGAACCGCCGGTGGCGCGGCGGCGCGCCCATGCCTCGGCGAGTTGCGGGGTGGAGGGGATGCGATCGCCAAGCGCCTCGCCGACGACGATGTCGACCCAGCCCTCGACAAGCGCGATCAGGGTTTCCAGGCGCGCGGTGGCCGCGGCGTTGCGGGAGCCGACGCGCGGGGAGAGGTCCTCGTTTTGCAGGTTCTGCATGGCCTCCTGGATCTGGGCGGGGTCGCCGCCTTCCAGGTTCAGCCCGCGCACGGCTTCCTCGATATGGGAGGTGTCGATCTCCAGGCCGGCGGCGTATTCCTCGACGGAGGAGACGAGGCGCTCGACAAGCCACGGCACGTGGCGGAACAGACGCTGGCGCGCGGCTTCGCGTGCGGCGATGTAGACCATGACCTCCTGGCCGGGCAGTTCCAGGCCCTTGGAGATCTCCGCGACGTTGCGTGGCAGCACCGCGGCCACGCCGGAGGGTGCCACAGGCAGGCCGAAGTCGGTGCCGGTGAGCGCCTGCTGGGCGAGGTCGCCGAGCGCGTGGCCCAGCTTCATGCCGAACTGCATGGAGTTCATCTGGTTGACCATGCCGGCCATTGGGCCCATCATCTCGCGGGCCTCTTCCGGCATGGTGTCCATCTGCGCACGCGTCATGTGAGCGGCGACCGGGTTGACCAGGCGCTTCCACATCGGCATCGTTTCATCCAGCCAGTCCTTCGCGTTCCAGGCCTTGGCCTGGGCTTGGCTGGCGGGTAGGTCGGTGGCGCCGTCGAGCCAGAGCTCGGCTAGGCGCACGGACTCCTCGACAGCGGTGGTGTCGGCGGCGCTGACGGAGGTCACTCCGGCGATGCGCTGGCGTGCCATGCGGGCGGCGAGGTCGAAATTCACGGCGTCCGACTCGTCGCGGTTGTTCATCGACGAGCCCATGCCGGAGAGCATTTGGCCGAACTGGTTCAAAATGTCGCCAAGACCGCCCTGGCCCTGGCCGCCGGATGCGCCGAAGCCTTGGCCGGAACCGAAGCTTCCGCCGAAGCCGAAGGCAGCAAACGGGTTGTTGGCGTCGCCGCGCCCGTTGTCGTTGTTGTTGCCTTCGTTGTCCCTGCCCTCGTTGTCGTCGTTGGGAAAGGAAAATCCGAATCCGTTACTCATACCCCGCCACAATACAGCCGGTCAGGCGAGCGGGTTGGAGCTGCTGGTCGCTGCGCTAACATGTCCCACCATGACGACAGCGCAGACACAGGCGCAAGCACCTGCGAACCGGCGGCGCAACACGGTGGTGTGGGGCGCGGTTCCGGTGGTGCTACTCGCCGGCGCGATGACTATGGACCACATCCCCGGCACGGACATCAAGCTCACGGTGCCGTACGCGGCGGAGGGCCCGGGCCCGACCTTTGACACGCTCAGCGAGATCGACGGCACCCCGGTCGTCGACGTCGAGGGCGCGGAGACACTGGATACCGGTGGGCAGTTGAACATGACCACGGTGTCGGTGCGCACGAACATGACACTCGGGCAGGTGCTGGCGCGCTGGGCGGTAACCGACGACACCCTGGTCCCCATCGAGCAGATCATGCCCCCGGAGCGAAGCGAGGAAGAGACCCGCGAGGTCAACCAGGCCCAGTTCGTGGCCTCGGAGTCGGCAGCGACGGTGGCGGCGATGCACCACCTGGGCAAGCCCACGGTGGTCAACGTGCACGACGTGATGGAAGGCGCGGCGGCCGAAGGCGTGCTGGACAAGGGCGACAAGATTCTCAAAGTGGAAGACACCGACATCGCTAAGCCCAGCGAGGTCCAAGACGAGATCTTCTCGCGCACTCCCGGCGATACCGTGCGCCTGACCATTCTGCGCGACGGCGAGGAGGAGACCAAAGAGGTCACGTTGAAGGCTAACCCGCAGGACGAGAAGCAGCCGATGCTGGGCATCCTTATGGATTCCGAGCCCGCCGGGGGAGTGCAGGTGCACTACAACCTCAACGACATCGGCGGCCCGAGCGCCGGCATGATGTTCTCGCTGGCGGTGATTGACAAGTTGACCGCAGGCGAGTTGAACGGCGGCAAGTACGTCGCGGGCACCGGCACGATTAACGACGACGGCGAGGTCGGCCCCATCGGCGGCATTGAGCACAAAATCCGTGGCGCGCGCGACGACGGCGCCGAGCTGTTTTTAGCCCCTGAGGGCAACTGCCCGACGGTGAAGCGCACCGACGCGGGCGAGATGACCGTCGCCTCGGTGGCCAACTTGGACCAGGCCATCGACGCGATGGAGGCCTTCGCCGCAGGTCAGCCGGTGCGCGGCTGCGAGTAGTTAGGGCTCCTTGGCCAGCCCGAGGTCGTAAATCCGCTGGCGCGGGTCCTCTTGGTCGGAGGAGATCAGCTGCTGCATGACCTGGCCTGCGCGGTTGTCCACCACGGTGATGATCGCGGAGGTACCGAGCGTGGACCAGCCGACCACGCGGTCGCCGCTGTCTTCCACCACGCGCGAGGAGCGCAGTTCGGTGAGCAGTTGCGTCGACGAGGCCGCCTTCGCGTCCGAGTCGAAGAATTGGAACTGGCCGATCTCGTCGCCTTGGCAGTCGAACGAGCCGGAAATGCCGGCCGCCGAGCACCCGTCAAACTGGTCAAACAGTTCCTCCGGCGCAAGGCCCGCGAAGGTCTCGCGCACCTCGGCGAGCGTCTCCTCGTCGGCGCTCATCGCCGCGGAGCTCGTGCTTGACGACGACCCCGTGCCCGACGAAGTCGACGACGTAGACGTCGTAGCCGTGGTGGCCGTCGTGCTCGAGGACTCGGCGGAGGTGGTTTCCTCGGCTGTGTTTTCTTCCGCCACCGTCGTTTCTGCCGCCGGGGTGGATTCCGCAGGGTCGTCCGCGTTGTTGCCGCAGGCGGCAAGCGTGAGCGAGCTGGCCGCAACGGCAGCAACGAGGCCGAGCGTGCGACGCTTAAATTTGAGCAGGGCTTCGGGTGTGGACACGGGGGATGCTCCTTTTACCGGTATTGAATGGCCAGCTTAAACAAGCTCGTCGGGGTCCTGCTCTAATCCGTAGCGCAGCGCCGCGATCACGCCGGGGGCCACATCCGGCCCGCCGCGTAGCTCAATGTCGTCCTGGGCGAACAGGCCGCGCTCCTCCAACTCCTCGTCGGTGAGTTTCATCTGGAGCAGGGTCTGCTCGATGTCGTCGTCACGCAACACGCCCGAAAACAGGCGCGCCGGGCGTGGTTCGGCGTCGGCAGGGGCGGAAGCGTCGCGGAAGAGGATCTCCTGGGCGAGGATGACGCCTTCGACCTCGCGCGGCCAGGCAAGGCGGGTGACGTACTCGCCGAGCTCCTCGGACCCCGGCAGGATTGTTTCAGGCAGGTCCTGTACAACCAGGGTGAGGGGTGCGGAGTCGTCGAGGGTATCGAGTTCGTCGACAAGCAACTGCGTGGGCACGAGGCCGAACAGGGTGGGGGCGGCGTCCCAGCCTTCGGCGTGGACGAAGTCGACGGCCTCCATCATGGCCTTATTCAAAGCTTGTTGCTCGCGCACGGGAACCTTTCTGGATTGTCGGCCGTTGGGTTTTTTAAGCTTTAATGCAACTAGACGTTGGACAACACTAATTCTAAGGAGCAGGCTTGGCTACCCGCCTCACCCGGCCACAACCCCGGGCGAAGAAACCGAATACGGGCCTTTGGGTCACGCTCGGCATCCTCGCCGTTATCTTCTTCCTCCTGCCGGTGATCATCGGTTTGTACACCGATTTCCTCTGGTTCGGAGAACTCGACTTCCGCGGTGTGTTCAACCGCGTCATCCTCTTCCGCGTGGTTTTGTTTGTGATCTTCGCGTTCATCGGCGCGGCGGTCACGTTTGCCGCGGCACGCTTTGCGTGGCGGGGCAGACCCGACACCACCAAGGACATCTTCGGTCAGAACGATCAGTACCGCGCCGCCGTCCAAGACGGCGTGAAGGGCCTGTTGACCTGGGTGCCGGTGATCGTCGGCATTCTGTCCGGCCTGGCAGGCCAGCGCATGTGGCGCGTGTTCATGCTGTGGTTCAACGGCGGGGACTTCGGCACCACCGACGCGCAGTTCGGCCGCGACCTGGGCTTCTACGCGTTTAGCCTGCCGGCGATCTCCACGATCGTGGGCACGCTGTCCATGCTGCTCGTCGTCGCCTTCCTTGTGGGCGCGGTGGGGCACTACCTGCTCGGCGGGATCCGTATCGGCAACAACGTCACTGGTGTCAAGGGCGCGATTTCCAAGCCGGCGCGCATCCAGCTCGCCGTCACCGCGGGCCTGTGGATGCTGACCAAGGCGATTACCTACTGGCTGGACCGGTACTACCTGCTGTCCGAGGAAAACGACATCTTCACCGGTGCGTCCTACACCTCCGTGAACGCGATGCTGCCGGCGAAGATCATCCTGACGATCATCGCGGTAGTCGTCGCCGCGGCCTTCTTCGCCTCGATTGTGTACAAGGACTTCCGCATCCCGGTGCTGGCCACCGTGCTGATGCTGCTGTCTTCCATCGTGGTGGGCAACGTCTGGCCGGCGCTTTTGGAGCAGTTCTCCGTCAAGCCGAACCGCCAGGCCAAGGAATACGAGTACATCGGCCGCAACATCGAGGCCACCCGCGAGGCCTACGGGCTGACCGATACCCAGGTGGAGTACATGGACAACTGGGGCGGCAACACCTCGAACACCGATGTGGCCAAAGATGAGGCGACGATTTCCAACCTGCGCCTTTTGGACCCGGACATCATCTCGCCGACGTTTACCCAGAACCAGCAGCTGCGTAACTTCTACGGCTTCCCGGACCAGCTCGCCATGGACCGCTACCAGGTTGACGGCGAGATGCGCGACTACGTCGTCGCCGCCCGCGAGATGGACCCGAACGCGCTGAGTGAAAACCAGCGCGACTGGATCAACCGCCACACCGTGTACACCCACGGCAACGGCTTTGTCGCAGCGCAGGCCAACACCGTGGATGAGGCAGCTCAGGACGCCGGCTCCACCCGCGGCGGCCTGCCGATCTTCACCGTCTCCGACCTGCAGTCCAACGCAGCGGCCAAGGATTCCGGCGAGGCAGAGGAGCTGGGCATCAAGGTCGACGAGCCGCGCATCTACTTCGGCCCGGTCATCGCGTCTGCCGAGGATGGGCTGGACTACGCCATCGTGGGCGATAACGGCCAGGGACCGGTTGAGTACGACACCGACAACTCCAGCTACACCTACGAGGGCAAGGGTGGCGTTGACATCGGCAACCCCGTCAACCGCCTGGCGTATGCCGTGAAGTACCAGGAGCTGAGCTTCCTGCTGTCCGACCGCGTCGGCGGCAACTCCAAGGTGCTCTACGACCGCGACCCGCGCGAGCGCGTGGAAAAGGTCGCGCCGTGGCTGACCACCGATTCCAAGACGTACCCGGCGGTTATCGACGGCCGCGTGAAGTGGATCGTCGACGGCTACACCACACTTTCCCAGCTGCCGTACTCCACGCGCACCTCGCTGCAGGACACCACGCAGGATGCGCTGAACCCGGACGGCACCACCCAGCGTCTGATCACCGACAACGTCGGCTACATCAGAAACTCCGTCAAGGCCACCGTGGACGCCTACGACGGCACCGTGGACCTTTACGCCTTCGACGAGTCAGACCCGGTGCTCAACGCCTGGATGAAGTCCTTCCCGGGCACCGTGAAGCCGGAGTCGGAGATCTCCGAGTCGCTGCGCGATCACCTGCGCTACCCGGAGGACCTGTTCAAGGTCCAGCGTGACCTTCTGGCCCGCTACCACGTGGATGACCCGGGCGTGTTCTTCAACAACGACGCCTTCTGGTCCGTGCCGAACGACCCGACCGCCCCGGAGGGCCGCGACGCGCTGAACCAGCCGCCGTACTACGTCGTTGCCGCCGACCCAGAGACGAACAAGCCGTCGTTCCAGCTGATCACCCCGTTCCGTGGCCTGAACCGTGAGTTCCTGTCCGCGCACATGGCGGTGTCGTCTGACCCGGAGACCTACGGCAACATCACCGTGCGCGTGCTGCCGACGAATACGCAGACCCAGGGCCCGAAGCAGGCCCAGGACGCCCTGATGTCGTCCGACCAGGTGGCGCGTGACCGCACCCTGTGGGAGGGCACGAACGACCTGAAGAACGGCAACCTGCTCACCCTGCCAGTGGGCGGCGGCGAGATCCTCTACGTCGAGCCGATCTACTCGCAGCGCAAGGACCAGGCCTCGGCCTTCCCGAAGCTGCTCCGAGTGTTGGTGTTCTACCGCGGCCAGGTGGGCTACGCCCCGACGATTTCCCAGGCGCTGGATCAGGTGGGCATCCACTCTGACGCAGCCCAGGAGATCGACGTGGTGGACGAGGATGCGCCGAAGCGTGACGACGACGCCGCACCCGCCGAGGACAACGCCGACGCCAAGCCGGAAGGCGAGGAGGATCGCCCGCAGATAAATCGTGACGAGGCGTTGAACAACATCAACGACGCCCTGCGCGGACTCGAGGGCGCCCGCGACGGCTCCTTCGAGGACTACGGCCGTGCACTCGACCGCCTGGACCGTGCGGTGGAGGAGTACCAGCGGGCGCAGTAAATCCCGCCGAAGCGGCACTCCGCTGAGTGCAAAAACAATAGCGCCAAACCGCCTTTGAACAGGAGGTTTGGCGCTATTAGTTGGTGTATGTATAGTAATTCCACGTTGCCGGTTACGGCGACAGGCGATAATCACATAAACGCCCAACGCGGGGTGGAGCAGCTCGGTAGCTCGCTGGGCTCATAACCCAGAGGTCGTTGGTTCGAATCCAGCCCCCGCTACCAACGTGATTACAAGGCCGCCGCCAGTGGAAACACTGGAGGCGGCTTTCTTCGTTTTGACCCTTAACGCTAGGGCAGGACACAGACCGCTTCCAACCATGATTAAACGTCCCGGCCAGAAGAATTTCCTCAAGCCGGGACGTTTGCTCGTTCTCGCCCGTAAGTTGCCCTAACACGGGAAAGTCGGAGTGCTAAGCGAACATTCCTTCACCGACGAAACCGGTCTCACCCACACCGGGTGGGATGAGATAGGTGCCGGTTTTGGTGGTCTTGAGATATTCGAGAAGCATTTCGTCTCGCGACATGGATCGGTGCACGGTGGCAAACCTATCCACGGTGCGGGTGAACGCCATGAAGAAGAGGCCAGCGTCGAGGCGGCCTTGTTCGTTGGAGCCATCGACGAAGTTGAATGCTCGACGCAGCATGCGGATGCCACCGTTTTGATCAGGGTGCACGTTGAATACGTGGGAGCCGTGGTCGATGACGGGACGGCCGCGTTCGTTGGTGGCGGAAAAGTCCGGCTCGTCGAACTCGTTGGTTCCGGTCAGCGGGGCGCCCTCGAACTTGTCGCGGCCCGTGACGCGCTCCTGCTCCTTGAGTTGGAGGGTGTCCCACACCTCGATGTTCATGGCGATGCGCCGGGCGGTCAGATACGTTCCGCCGGCGGCCCAGGGCTGCGAGGAGTCGGACGGGATCCACACGTGTTCGTCCAACGCTTCGGTGTCCTCAGCACGCAGGTTCGCGGTGCCGTCTTTTTGGCCGAAGAGGTTGCGCGGGGTGCTCTCTTCACGCGTGGTCACGGCGGCTTTGCCGAAGCCGATCTGGCTCCAGCGCAGCACCGCATCCGGCACGGCCAGACGGGTGAGGTTGCGGATGGCGTGGGTGGCCACCTGCGGGTCGTTGGCGCATGCCTGGATGCAGATGTCGCCTTCGGACTGCTCACGGTTGAGAAAGTCGTTGGTCATCGGCGGCATCGCGGTGAACTCGGTTGGCAGTTTGTTTGCCAGGCCGAATTGGTCGCGAAACAGGCTGCGGCCGAACCCGATGGTGATGGTCAGAGCAGACGGGCCCAGGTCGAAGGCTTCGCCGGAATCGTCGGGCGGGAAGTCCGCGCCGCCACCGAACGCACCCTTGGCGCTGACTTCGCCGCCGAGCGTGAGCCGTCGGGCAGCGTCGGTCCAGCGCTGCAGCAGGTCGATTAAGTCATCGCGGGAGGCTTTCTCGTCCATGTCGAACGCCGCAAAGTGGAGGCTGTTTTGCATCGGGCTGATGATCCCGGCTTGGTGCTCGCCGGCAAAGTCGATGATCAGCTCGTCGTTCGCAGCACCGTCGATGTCGCCAGATGCCCCACGGGATTCATCCCGTGAGCAGGCGGCAGCGGCGGCGCCGGCGGCGCTGACACCGCCAAGCGCCAAGAAGGTGCGTCGGTTGAACCCGCTCATTTTAGGATTCCGCCCCCGAATCTGCAGCAGTATCAACGTTGAGCCCCAGCACGGTGCCGGTCAGGTTGGACAGCGGCTCGCGTAGCGCATCGATGGCGCGGGTGAGTTTCGCCTGCTGGCCGGCGTCGACTTCGTCGTAGTCCACGTAGCCGGTGTCAAGGCTGCCGTATTCGTCGAGGAGGGACTGGATGTCGTCGAAACGCTGCTCGATCTCACTGACCAGCTTCGCGCCTTCTTCACCGCGCTCGGAGGCGATGCCCTTGACCATGTCAAACGCGATGCGAGAGCCCTGGATGTTGGCTTGGAAGTCGTAGAGGTCCTTGTGCGACCACCAGTTTTCCTCGCCGGTGACCTTGGTGGTGGCTACCTCTTCGAGCAGGCCCATTGCGCCGTTGGACACGGTGTCGACGGTGATGTCATTTTCTGCGGCGAAGTCGTCGGCCTGCACGGTGTCGTTCAGCGTCTCTACGTCAGCGACGAGTGCGTCGGCGATCTCGCGGCGCTTCTGCGGCGAGGACGGCTCCCAGCCTTCGCGGGCGGGTGCACCGTCGGCGTTCTTGGCATCGGCAGCTGGCGGCCACAGGTCCTTTTCCATGCGGTGGAAGCCGAGCCATTCGGTAAAGGTCGGGTCGTCTTCCTTGAGCTGGTCCGCTTCGGCGATGTAGTCCACTTCGCGGTAGTCAATGCGTGCGTCGAGGACGCCGAGGGCCTCAGCGATTGGTTCGATGCGTTCGTAGTGGACGCGGGTGGTGGCGTAGAGGTCCTTGGCCTTGTCGTCGTCACCCGCGGCGTATGCTGCGGCGAATTCCTCGACCTTTGGCAGCAGTTCTGCTACCTCGTTCTTGACAAAGTTGACGTAGTTGTCGCGTGCTTCGTTGAAGCGCTTCTCGTCGGATTCGTCGTAGGTGATCGGCTCGCCGGTGACGGTGAACTCTGCTTGGCCGATATTTGGTCCGCGCAGGCCTGGCTTGCAGGCGGTGAAGTAAGAGCCGGGTGAGAGCTGGACGGTGAGGTCTGCGGTGCTGCTCGGCGTGATGTTCTCGCGCTCGGCGATGACGCGTAGGCCGTCTTCGGCCAGCAGGTAGAACTCGGTGACGCGCTCGCCGGAGTTGGTGATGGAGAAGGTGTTGGTGCCGGATTCCACCGAGTTGGTAGCGACGGCGCAGGAGTCTTCCTTCGCTTGGACGTCGATGGCGTCGCCGGTGCTGTTTTCCACGCACGCAGTCAGCGGGAGGGTAAGAGCGAGTGCGGCAACGATGGCGGGAGAGCGCTTCATTATGAGACCTTTCGTGTGTTTTCGTTGTTTGCGGAGGAAGTTTCGTTGCTTTGCTTATCGACGACACCACCTCGCCCCCGCGCATGCCCCACAAAAATGGGGACAATGACGGCGAGGTAGCCAGCCCAGCCAATGACTTGGAGCCAGGACATTTGCGGCATAAATCCGGTGAATGCTTGGAGCAGTGTGGCGGTGATTCCGGCGGGGTCGATGAACTCGTCGAGGTTGAACGCCCAGCCGAACGGGAACGACGCCATCCAGAACGGGTACGTAGCAAACCCGGTGAGGACCTCGCCGGTACGCGGGTGCGTCGGAGCAATCGGTGCGCCGGAGAACGGCCCGGGGAGAAACTGCGCCTCCTGCAGGTCGTGGATGGCGTAGGCGAGGATGCCCGCCGCCACAATGATGAGCAGAGCACTCGACCAGGTGAAGAAGGTGCCCAGGTTCAGGCGAAGAGCGCCTCGGTAGATCAGCCAACCCATCACGATGGCAACGCCGATGCCGGCGAACGCGCCAAAGATCGCACTCGGTGTGGTCATCCAGCCCCACAGCAGGAGGGTCAGTTCGATGCCCTCGCGGGCAACGGCGACGAACGCGAGCCAGAACATGGCCTGCTTGCCTTTGGTCAGCGCGACGCCCGTTTTGTCCTCGAGCATGGTGCGCAGTTTGCCGCCCTTGTTGCTCAACGAGAGGACCATGCCAGTGATCATGACCACCGCGATCAGCGACATGATGCCGCCGATCGCTTCCTGGGCACGAAACGACAATCCGTAGCGGCCAAAGGTAAACAGTGCGCCGAGCGCCGTGCAGATCACTGCTGCCAAGACCACGCCCACCCACACGGTGCGGGCCGCGGTGTTCAGATGATCCGTGCCGTCGCCGGTGGCGGTGCTGCTGCGGCGCTTGATGGCGGCGAACAACATGCCGACGATAAGGGATGCTTCCAGGCCCTCGCGGAGGCCGACCAGGAAAGCGGCGATGAACATATTCAGAACTTTCTCGTGTGTAACTCGGCCGTCGAAAGGTGCCGCCCAATAAAAGGTAAGGCTACCCTTGACTAGCCAAGGCTTACCTTATTTGGTGGCGTGCGAGAAAGTAAAGAGAAACGAGTTCACGCGTACAACGGGGGGGAGCATACGGGGTTGTGTTTGGGTTGGGGGGACTGCGCTGCAAACTTCCCGCTCATGCGGTGAAACACCAACGTTTGTTGCCCGAAAATGAGTGATTCCTGTGGGACAGTCGGGCGTCTACAGATTCATAAGGGACGCAACCGCTCTGCGGGGGTGTGCTCGGCATGGATTAGATCTTCATATTCCGGGATGTGGGGAAGAAGACGGTGTTCTGGTTGTCCCGGAAGACCACAACACCGAGAAGGTCATCGTGCTGTCCGGTGGGTGGTCTGCAGCGACTCTGCCCACCTCGGCACTCAACCCTGCTGTGGGGGTTACTCGTAGCGAAGCGAGCTGAGCATCCCGGTTTCCATGTGATAGGCGTTATGGCAGTGAAATGCCCACTCACCGGGGTTGTCAGCGATCAGGTCGGCGATAATGGTTTCACCGTGGCGGAGAAGGACGGTGTCCTTGCGTAGCCCGTCGCTGCCGGGCAGCGCCCACGTGTGGCCGTGGATGTGCATGGGATGGGGCATCATGGTCCTGTTGCGCATGACCATCCGCAGGCGCTGGCCCTCCTGCACAGTCGCGGAGGACGATTGGCCGTCGGTGAGAATGCTCCATTCATACGGCATCATCTGCCCGCCCAGGTCGATGCTAACTTCTCGGTCTGGTGTGCCCTCGGGCAGGAGTGCACGGTCTGCAGGCTTCAGGGAGGACAGAAGCAGTCCGGTGGACGACAACTCGGGGAAGTCGACATCGGGGTGGGGGGCCTGGCCGCCGGCGGTGCGGATGACGGCGAAGGCGCGGTCGTCCTTACCCACCGCCAAAGCCGTGAGCGGGAAGATGCCGTCGCCGAGGATGACCTCGACGTCGACACGCTCGCCCATCGACAGGTAGATCGATTCGGTCTCCCTGGGCTGGACAGGGAAGCCGTCAGTGTGGGTGACGGTCATGCGGTGACCACCGAGGGCCACCTTGAAGATGGTGTCACCGCCGGCGTTGATAAACCGCAGGCGGGCCTTGTCGCCCGGGCGAGCCTCGAAGGTCCGGTGAGCACGGGGGATACGTCCGTTGATGAGGTAGTGCGGATACATCACATCGCCAGCATCGCCGCCCAGTACCCGGTCCGGGGTGCCGTGCATCATCTGGCCGTGACCTCCCATTCCCATCCTCCCGTTATGGTCGCCCGAACCCATTCCGGTGAGCTTGTCGAGCTCATCGTCGGGAGTGCCCTGAATGCCATCGACCCAGTCGTCGAGCACGATGGTCCACTCGACGTCCTGGTCCTCAGCGTCTTGCGGGTCACGGATGATCAGTGGGGCGTAGAGGCCGCGATCAAGCTGCAGGCCGGTGTGGGAATGGTAGTAGTAGGTGCCACCGTGGGGGACTTCAAAAACATAGGAGAAAGACTCGCCAGGTTCAATGGGGTCCTGGGTCATGCCAGGCACACCGTCGGCTGCGTTGTGGAGTGCGATGCCATGCCAGTGGATGGAGGTGCTCTCAGGCAGTTCATTGGTGATATCGACCTGGAGGACGTCGCCGACGGTGGCCTCAATGGCCGCATCCCCGGTGTCAGAGACGTATCCCCACGTCTTGGCTTCGATGCCGCCGATATCCAGGGAGAGGGGCCGGGTGGTCAGTGTCCGGCGCACCGTCGGCTCACCGAGCGCAGTGGGGGTGGGGGTGGGGCGAAGGGAGGGACCTGGTGCCGAGGCAGCGGGTCCAGGGTCGCTGGTGCAGGCGGCCACGGCCCCGGTGCCGGCGAGGACGAGCCCGCCGAGCAGTAACTGTCGTCGAGAAAACGCGTTCGTCATGATTTAACCTTCCTTGGTGCAAGATTTCAGTGACACGGGAGACAGTCGCAGGTGAGGACCCTGCTGAGCCATCACGTCAGGCGCAGGTCTGTGACACAGGTGGCACCGTCGTCGGTGGTGGAAAACTCCGTGGTGCCGGTACGCCCCTGGTAGCTGACCTCAATCAGGCCGGTGACATCATCGGGAAGCCAGAAGCCAATAAACCCGTTGTCGAAGGTGGTTGTCGCCTCGTCCACCAGCACCTCACCGGTCGCCCCATCGGTGATCGTGACCTGGATATCCTCATTGTCGAGTTCCCCCTGGCAGGTCGTGAGGCTGTGGTAGAAGCAGTCGTGGGTGGAGGTGAGATAGGGTGCGATCGAGACATACGTCTGATCGTCGGGAAGATCGAGCGCGACTTCCTGGTCATCGCTCGAGAGCAGCAGTTCATCGTTACGCACTGAGGCGATCAGATCCGTGGGACGCTCAGAGACCTTCTGCCGGTCGAGGTGATCAATGATCTCCACCGCGTCCATGTCGGCCAGGCCATGGGTAGTCAGGAATGTGTCCTGGGACACCGTCCCGTCGGCGGTGGGTTCCGTCCCGTCGGCGGTGGGTTCCGGGTCGGCGGCCGAACACCCTGTGAGGGCGAGGGCAAGGGCGGCGGCTGCGATCGCTGCTCGTTTCATGTCAATCTCCTTGGATCGTGGTAAGACCGTGAGAAGACATCGCCTCAAGGTCGATGCCATGCCTTTATGTTGCACGGGTGCCTGACGGGCTAGAAATCAAAAACCTTGTTCACAGCCTTATAACAGGGCGAAAAGGGGGTGAATTCGGTGGGCTGGGTCACCACCGGGACACCACCCCACAGCCGTGGGCGATGTCTTTCTACCCGCCCCGGGTATGCGGTGCAGGCAGTGAAATCCCTGGTGGCGCCCGCTGAACCGACCAGGGGAGGCGATGCCGCCGGCCCGGGGTGGGGCACAGGGGTGACGGCGGCCGAAGGGTGATGTTTGAAGATTTGATGAAGATTTCACCGCCGGGCACTGAGCGAGGGTGGTATTCCCCCTCTGGCCGGAGCAATACTGGGGTTTATGGCTGACCGCACACCGACCACCGCCACGCCCCCGGGGCGGGTGCTGGTCGTCGATGATGAACAACCCCTGGCTCAGATGGTGGCCTCCTACCTCGTCCGGGCCGGCTTCGATACCCGCCAGGCGCACACCGGCACCCAGGCCGTGGACGAGGCCCGTCGCTATTCCCCCGATGTTGTGGTGCTGGATCTGGGGCTGCCCGAACTCGACGGCCTGGAGGTGTGCCGACGGATCCGCACCTTCTCGGACTGCTACATCCTCATGCTCACCGCGCGTGGCAGCGAGGACGACAAGATCAGCGGTTTGACCCTGGGGGCGGATGACTACATCACCAAACCTTTTAGCATCCGGGAACTGGTGACCCGGGTGCATGCGGTGCTGCGCCGCCCGCGCACCAGCACCACCTCACCGCAGGTGACCACCCCCTTGATCGTTGGTGACCTCATCCTTGACCCCGTCGCCCATCAGGTGCGGGTGGGGGAGACGACCGTGGAGCTCACCCGCACGGAGTTCGAGCTGCTGGTTGCCCTGGCCCTGCGCCCCGGCCAGGTGCTGACCCGCCACGACCTGGTCACCGAGGTCTGGGACACCACCTGGGTCGGTGATGAACGCATCGTCGATGTCCACATCGGCAACTTGCGTCGCAAGCTCGGCACCGACACCCGGGGCCGGGGGTTTATCGACACCGTGCGTGGCGTGGGCTACCGGGTGGGGCAGCCATGAATCACGGACCCGGCCTGACCTTCCGCTTCCTGGCCGCCCAGGCGCTGGTCGTGGTGATTAGCCTGCTGGTGGCCGCGACCGTGGCCACGATGGTGGGCCCGACCCTGTTCCAGGATCATATGTTGATGACCGGCCGGGAGTACCCCTCGCTGGAGCTGTTGCATGCCGAGCAGGCCTACCGGGACGCCAACCTGATCACCCTGGCCGTCGCCCTGCCCACCGCCTTGATCAGCGCCCTGCTGGCCAGCCTGTGGTTATCGCGTCGCCTGCGCACCCCCCTGCAGGATCTCACCCGCGCCGCTACCAGCCTGACGGCCGGCAACTATCGTATCCGCGTGCCCGCCGGAGAGGCAGGCCCCGAGGTCACCACCCTGGCGCATGCCTTCAACACCATGGCCGACCGGCTGGAACACACCGAACAGGTCCGCCGCCAGATGCTCTCTGATCTGGCCCACGAAATGGGCACCCCCTTATCGGTGCTCACGGTCTACCTCGATGGTCTCCAGGACGGGGCCGTGGACTGGAATAATGCCACCCACACGATCATGGCTGACCAACTCACCCGCCTGACCCGGTTGATGGAAGACATCGACGATGTCTCCCGGGCCCAGGAACACCGGATCGATTTGGACCTGGCGGAGGAAGGGCTCGGGGATCTGCTCCATACCGCCGCTGCTGCCGCGGAGGAAGCTTATGCTGACAAAGGCGTCGATTTACAGGTCGAGACCATTACGGACACCGCCCGGGTGCTCGTGGACCGGCAACGCTTCGGCCAGGTGATGAGCAATCTCCTGTCGAACGCGCTACGGCATACCCCGGCCGGCGGGCAGGTCCGGATCAGCGTCCACCGACAGGGGGCGTCCACCGCGCTCATCCACGTCGCCGATGACGGCGAGGGCATCCCGCCTGACCAGCTCGGACACATCTTCGAACGCTTCTACCGGGGGGATGCCGCCCGCAGCCGGGACAACGGCGGGGCCGGTATCGGTCTGACCATCTCCAAGGCATTGATCGAGGCCCACGGCGGCACTCTCACCGCCACCTCCCCCGGACCCGGTCGCGGAGCGGTGTTTGCCCTCAGCCTCCCGCTGTCCCCTCCCGACAGTGAGGAGGCTGCTTGGTGACCGCACCCTGCCCCGCGTGAGGGCCGTGCCCTCCACCCCTTGAAAAATTACCCCTGGGGGGTATATGCTAGCGAGCGTTACCGCATCCCACCGACCCGTAGGAGCTTTCCCATGATCAACCCCCCGCCCCGCCTCTTGCCGATGGCCTCTCACGGCTGCAGCTGTTGCGGACCCGACTCACATGCCGACACCGCCTCCATCCCTGCCGCCAGCGACTCGTCAGCAGGAGGATCCTCCTCTAGCTACCAGGTCACCGGCCTGACCTGCGGGCACTGCGTGAAACGCGTGACCCAGGCCCTTCAGGCCCTCCCCCAGGTCGACGATGTCCAGATTGATCTCGCTGCTGGTGGTGTTTCCACCGTCACGGTCACCGGTGTCGTACCTCCGGAGATGGTTCGCTGGGCCATCGAAGAGGCCGGCTACACCGTCTTATCCTGATCAGTTTTACCCCCACCATTCCGGTGATCACGATGGTGATAACCCCGCTCCGGAAACAAACCACCCCCACCACCCGGATCATGCCAGCCACGAACACCACGCAGATGCCGACACCCACGGCCAGGCGATGCCCCACGATCACCCGCACTCCGCCCTGCAGGCGAGAGGTTTTATATCTGCGTTGAACCAGAGTGGTTTACCCAACCACCTTCAGCACCGCCTCGCCGACTCCGGCGGCGGAGGTGGGGTTCTGGCCGGTGATGAGGTTGCCGTCGATAACCACGTGCTTGGTCATCGGGATCTTGGCGGTGGTGTACTCGCCGGCCTGCTCGCGCAGTTTGTCCTCCAGGCTGAACGGGACCTCGTCGGTGCGGTTGGCTAGTTTTTCTTCGGTCCAGGAGTAGCCGGTGACGGTGCGGTCGTCGAGAAGCTTGCTGCCGTTGGCCAGGGTGACGTCGAGGAGACCGCACGGGCCGTGGCAGACCGCGGAGACGATCTTGTCGTTGTCGGCGAAGTAGGCGACGGCCTTTTTCACCTCGTCGTTGGAGAAGTCGAACATGGTGCCGTGGCCACCGATGAGGTAGATGCCGTCGTAATCCTCGAGGTTGACGTCGGCGATGGCTGGGGTGTTGTCGAGAAGTGACATGAACTCGGGGTCCTCGTAGCGCTTGTTCGTCCCGCCCATCTGGATGACCGGGGTTTTCAGGCTCACCGGGTCGATGGGCACGGCGCCGCCGGCGACGCTGGCGAGGTCGACCTCGTGGCCGGCTTCGGTGAGCACGTCGTAGAAGTGAGTGAATTCGCCGAGCCACATGCCGGTGCGAATACCGGAGTTCTCGTAACGGTGGGCGCTGGTGGACAGTGCAAGAAACTTCATGCGTCCCATTATGGCCTCGTTATGCGCCGTATAGTTTGTATATGGCAAATAGCACACCACCGGCGAAGAGTGCGCCAGTTGTAGAAACCCTGGGCATCGACATCGTTCCCGAATCTGAGCGCACCGCGAAACCCTCGGACCTGTTTTGGCCGTGGTTCGCCGCGAACATCTCAGTGTTCGGCATTTCCTACGGCTCGTTCGTGCTTTGGTTTGGGCTGTCATTTTGGCAAGGGGCAGTAGTCACCGTGCTCGGCGTGACGTTCTCGTTCTTCCTCTGTGGGCTCATTGCGGTGGCGGGCAAGCGCGGGTCCGCGCCGACCATGGTGCTCTCACGTGCCGCGTTCGGAGTGAAGGGGCAAAAAGTTCCCGGCGTCGTCTCCTGGCTGACATCCATCGGGTGGGAGACGTTCCTGGCGATTATGGCGGTGCTAGCAACCACCACAGTGATTCGGGAACTTGGCGGTAACCCGGGCACAGGCACCAAGGTTTTGGCGACGCTCATTGTCGCCGGCTTGGTCGTGGGGGCGTCAGTGCTGGGCTACCACACGATTATGAAACTGCAATCGGTACTGACCTGGATTACCGGTGCGGTGACCATCCTGTACATGGGGCTGACTATCCCGCGCATCGATTGGACCGCGGTGCAGGCGATTCCCTCGGGTTCTGTAGGCAACGTGGTGGGCGCGCTGGTGATGGTGATGACCGGCTTCGGCCTCGGCTGGATCAACATCGCCGCCGACTGGTCGCGGTACCAGCGCCGCGACACCCCGGATGGATCAATCATTTTCTGGAACACCTTCGGCGGCGCGGTCGCCCCAGCGATTTTGGTGGTCTTTGGTCTGTTGCTCGCGGCGTCTGACGCGTCGCTCGCGGAGGCGATCGCGGACGACCCGATCGGTGCGCTCGCAGTCGTGCTGCCTACCTGGGTGCTCGTGCCGTTTCTGATCACCGCGGTGCTCGCGCTGGTCTCCGGCGCGGTGCTGGGCATCTACTCGTCCGGCCTGACGCTACTGACTTTGGGAATTAACATCCCCCGCCCGGCAGCAGCCGCTATCGACGGCGTGATCCTCACCCTGGGCACCATCTGGGTGGTCTTCTTCGCCCAGAGCTTCCTCGGGCCATTCCAGTCGTTTTTGATCACCCTCGGCGTGCCGCTGGCAAGTTGGGCGGGCATCCTCATCGCAGATATCTACACCCGCACCAAAAACTACGACGAGCCCGCGCTCTACGACCCGAACGGGCGCTACGGTGCGGTGGACTGGATCTCGATCGCGATCTTGATTGTTTCCTCGATCATTGGCTGGGGACTGGTGGTGAACCTGTTTGCGGAAGAAGCGGCCTGGAACAACTGGCAGGGCTACCTCCTGCCGCTGGTGGGCGAGCACTGGGCAGACGCGAACCTAGGTGTGCTCGTCGCCCTCGTGCTCTCCTTTGTGGCAGCGTGGTTTGCGCGCCGGGGCCGCATCCGCCGCCAGGAGGGGACCGCAGCGAACTAGGTGGCCGGGTTGCTGACCAGGATGCGGTCGATCTGCTCGGCTAGGTCCTCCGGCGGGTCCGCGCCGAAGTCGCCGGGGTACTCGCGGTCGGCTTCCTCGACTGCCTTCGGGTCCTCTTCGCCGGTGGCGAGGTGCGCCTCAGTGAGATCCAGGAGCCGCTTCAGCCGCGCCAGGTTGAGTTGGTAGGCGCCGTCATGCTCGGGGCCGTCGACCTCTTTGAGCCAGCCGGTGCCGGTGAAGACGAATAGGCGGGACTCGATCAGATCGCGCTTGAGCCAGGCGTGCATCCTGTCGCCGCCGAGGTTGTCCACCCGGCCGGCCGTTGCGTGTCTCACGGTGCCGTGGGCGGTGAGGGTCGGGCCGGTGGTGTCGTCGGCAAGCAATGCGATCTGCGTGAGGATTTTCAGTTCTCCGGGGAGTAGGGACGGGGTTTCGATGCACCCCACTGCGACTTTGAGCAACTCGCCCAACGGCGCCTCCTTATTCGGTTGTGCAGGGGACAAGGCGACATTATAAATTTGCCGCCGATCCCAGGAGGCGCCGATTCGAACGGGTAAGCGACTACAGCGAGGAGCCGGCCGGGATCGATGAGCCGCGCAGGCGCGAATTGAACGCTAGGATCGTGCCGCGGTCTGCGTAGATGTCGTTGATCTCGCCCACACGGATGATGCGGTTCAGCGCACGGTCGCCGATGAAGACATTGCCTTTGTGGTCGGTGGCGGCGAACGTTGAGCCGTAGCGGCGCAGCTGCAGGTTGCCCATTGTCGGTGCACCGGCGAAGGCGTTCTTGTCGGCGCAGTCCCACGCATCCCACTTGCCCAGGTTCATCGCGTTGGCCTGGCCGTAGCGTTCGTTGCACTGGTGGCCCGGCATGCGGTCTACAAGACTGATGCAGTGGATGAAGTCCTGGCCGTTCACGTTGTACACACCGCAGCGCACCGTGTCCTGCTGGTTAGCAAACGTGGCGTAGGGCTTCTGTGCGGGAAGCTGGCGGTAGCCGCCCGGCCACTCCACGTTGCGGGGGTTGAAGGCGGGGCCGGCCGGGTTTGCGGCGGCGGTAGAGGTGCCGGCGACGATGGCCAATGCGGCTGCGGCGGTAGCAGCGATCTTCTTCAGCATTATGGTTACCTCAACTTCCAAATCACAGCGTTAGCGGAGCCCGCGCGGACCAATGCCAGGCGGGCGATGTCGAACACGTACAGGTTGCCACTGAACCCGGGGACAGTGAATGTGGAGCCGAACCGCTGCACCTGCAGCGGGCCCAGCCGCTTCGGCTGGCCCACAAAGCCCTGATTCCAGCAGTTGGTACCCATGAAGTCGCGGCCGATAGTCACCGCGGGGATGAGGTGCGACGGCGGGTTGCACTCCGGCTGGGTTTTACGTGCCGTGTCGGACACACAGATGGTGTCGATGCCGGATGAGGACTGGTACATCTCGCAGCGGACGTTGCCGGCAGCGTTGGAGTATGTGGCTAAATTGGGGTCGGCAGCGGCGGAGGGGGCAACGGTGACGGCGAAGAGAGCGCTGGAGGCAAGCGCCATTGTGGCTGTACGGTTCATGACAGCAGTAAACCAGGTTATCCCCAGCGCTGCACGCCTCCCGGCAAAGATTTCAGGGTGACGCCACGCTGTTGGGCCTGTTTCGCATACGTATCCACGAACTTGTCGGAGCGCACCCCGCCCGCGCAGTAGACCACGATCTCGTCGCCTTCGGCGTACTCGGCCAGGGCGTTCGCCACCGCTTCGGGGTTGCGCTCCACCTCGCTCAGCGGCAGGTGTGCGGATGCAAACGGCAGGTCAGCGATGGCGCGCTCGTGCGGCTCGCGGATGTCTAAGGCGTGGGCTGCGCCGGTGCGGATGTCGTCGTAAAGCGACTGGCCGTCAGTACTCACGGCGCAGGCGTCGGTGTAGGTGCCAAGGGTGTGGGCCAGTGGTCGCGCCGGGTCGCGGGTGACGGTGAAGCGGCGGATGGTGGTGCTCAGCGCGTCATACATGTGCAGGCGGCCGATTTCCGCTCTGCCGATACCGGTGAGAAACTTCACGGCCTCGGTGGACATGAGCGAGCCGACCACGGAGGTGGTCACCCCGAGCACGCCGGCGGTGGCGCAATCCGGCACGGAACCCGCGTCCGGCTGGGTGGGGTAGAGGTCCCGCATGCCCACACTATTCTCGGGCGCGCCGGGGCCGGACCACCACAGGGCGATGTCGCCGCGGTAGCGCAGCACCGAGCCCCACAGCAGGGGAGTGCCGGTGATTTCGGCGGCATCGGCGGCGAGGAATTTGGTGGCGAAGGTATCGGAGCCGTCGATAAGCAAGTCGATGCCGTCGAGCGCTCCGATGAAGTTGTCGGGGGTGAGGCGGTCGAACACGGCGTTCACCTCGATGCCAGGTTGCAGCGCGCGCAGGCGCTCGGCGGCCACGTCGACCTTGCGGCGGCCCACGTCCCCCGCGCCGAAGAGGATCTGGCGGTGGATGTTGGTGATGTCCACGTGGTCGTCGTCCCAGACCGTGATGTGGCCAACACCCGTTGCGGCCAACGTCTGCATGACGGGGCAGCCCAGGCCGCCGGCGCCGATGACCAGCACCCGCGCGTTGTGCAGGGCCTCTTGCTGCTCCGGGTCGAAGCCCGGCAGGTTCATTTGGCGCGCGGTGCGCTTCAGTTCATCGAGCGGGAGCACCTAGAGCACCTCGTCGGCCCAGCTGGCCAGGCCGTCGAAGGTGGAAGACGCTACCGCGTGCTCCCGCTTCGGAATCCGCCCCGCGCTACGTGCGAGCCGGCCGGCCTCCACCGCGTGGCGCATCGCGTGGGCCATCGCCTCCGGGTCCTGGCAGCGATTCACCGCGCTTGCGAGCAGCACGCCCGAACAACCGAGCTCCATGGCGAGGGCGGCATCGGATGCGGTGCCCACGCCGGCGTCGATAAGCACCGGCACCTCCGCGCGCGAGCAGATCAGCTCGATGTTGTGCGGGTTGAGGATTCCAAGCCCCGTGCCAATCGGCGAGCCCAACGGCATCACCGCAGCCGCACCTAAGTCCTCGAGTCGCTTCGCCGCCACCGGGTCGTCGGAGGTGTAGGCGAGCACCGTGAAGCCTTCGTCGATAAGCATCTCGCACGCGTCCACCGTTTCCACCACGTCGGGCAGCAGGGTGCGGTCGTCGGCAATGACCTCGAGTTTCACCCAATCGGTGCCGAGCGCCTCGCGCGCCAGTTTCGCTGTGATCACCGCGTCGCGCGCCGTGCGGCAGCCCGCGGTGTTCGGCAGCGGGCGGATATTCAGGCGTTTCAGCAGGTCGAACACGCTCTCACCCGCGCCTGTGGTGGCGGCGTGCCTGCGCATCGCCACCGTGGTCAACTCCGTGCCAGAGGCCGCGAGCGCACGCTCCAGCATGTCGAAGGAACTCGCCCCGCCCGTGCCCATGATCAGGTGCGAATCAAACTGCTGCCCGGCAATCTCTAACACGGCTAGCCTCCTTGGACAGCGGTGAGGATGTCCACCTGTGTGTCGTCGTCAAGCGCCCGCCCCCACTGTGAGCGCGGCACGACCTCCCCGTCGACAGCCACCGCGGTGCCTGCCTCGGGCGCGCCGACCTCCGCGACCAACTCCGTGACGGTTGTGGCCTGCGTGGTGGTCTTCTCCCCGTTGAGCGTCAGTTTCATTCATGCCTCCTCGGATCGCATGCAGATAAGTCTATTGAGGGCGCTTGCTTCTCGACGACCTCAGCACCGCACCGCGCCCCCAACCCCGCAAGCAGGATCCCGTGGCGGAAGTAGCCGGTGGAGACCACCGTGCGCTCGTCGATGCGGCCCAGATACGGCAGGTCGTCCGGCGTGCCCGGTCGCGCGCCCGCGGCCGCCTCGAGGAAGTCGCACTCCTCGATTGCCGGGGCGATCTCGATGGCGTCGCGCAGTAATTGGAACACGCCCTGGGCCTGCGCCTCGGCGCGCCCGTCCTCGCGGGTGGTCGCCCCGATCGTCAGCGTGCGGTCCTCGCGCGGGATGAGGTAGACGGGGCGGTCCTCCACAAACCCGCGCACCACGTGATCCAGCAGCGGGTACTGGTGCTCAGGAACGCGCAGTTGCAGCACGTCGCCGTACACCGGGCGCAGGTCCAGATACGACACGAGGTCGCGCGCGCCCAGGCCATTAGCGACGACCACCTGGTCCGCTTCCAGCCGGTCGATGTCGTCAATTTTTTCGTGCGTGAAGGTGACCCCGGCGTTGTGGCAGGCATCGATAAGCGCTTGCGTGAACAGCCGCGGCTGCACCTGATGGTCGCCCGCGATGCGCACCGCACCGGCGATGGCAGGCGACAGCGCGGACTCGTATTTGCGGGCCTGGCGGGTGGTAAGCGTTTCCACCTCCATGCCGTGCTGCTCCTGATACTCGCGCAGTTCCGCCAGGTGCGTCTTGTCGGCGACGTCGCGCGCGACCACCAGCGTGCCGTCGGTGCGGTAGCCGGTGGGCTTGTCGGAGTACTTGCTGGTCAGCGCGATCAGGTCCGGGTAGTAGCTTGCCGACGCCTTCATCAGCGGAAACAGCGGATCCTGCTTATACACCACCTCCGCAGTCGGGGCGAGCATGCCGCCCGCGAAATAAGTGGCGCCGGAGACCGGGTCAGGGTCGTGGACCGTGACCGCATGCCCCCGGTCCGCCAGGGTGAGCGCAGTGGTGAGGCCGATAATGCCTGCACCGACGACCGAGATAATCACACCAATAGGGTAGCCCTTATGCGCGGGCTTGTCGGCCCCTTTCGAATTCTTCGATCACGCGCTCGCAGTAGCGCTTCGGGTCGTCCGCGTGCATGATGCCGCGCACGATCGCCAGCCCGTCCACGCCCTGGCGCGCGAGGTCGTACGCGTCGTCGGCGGTGACGTCGCCGATGGCCACCAGCGGCACCTCCGACGCTTCGACCAGGGCGGGGTAGCCGTCGAGGCCTAACGGCGTGCGGCCGGAGTCCTTCGTTGGGGTGTCGCGAAATGGACCGCAGCCGATGTAATCGATCACGCCTGCGTGCTCGTTCGCAGCCTGCACCAAGTCCATCGTGCCGGTGGTCAGGCCGATGATCGCGTCCGGCCCGAGCAGGTCGCGCACCACACGCACGTCCAGGTCGTCCTGGCCGACGTGCACACCAGCGACGCCGTGGTCGCGTAGGGCGAGGGCGACGTCCACGCGGTCGTCGATAAGCACCTGCGTGTTCGGGTTTGCCTCGTGGACTGCATCGACGACGTCGCGGGAGAGGGCGTACAGGTCGCGGGCGCTAATCGGCTTCGAGCGGACCTGGATGACGCCGGCGCCACCCGCCGCGGCTGCGCGGGCTCGCTCGACGACGTCCGGGCCCTGGCCGGTGACAAAATAGCAGCGCAGATCGAGTTCAGGTTTCTTCATACGCGGGCTAGTCACGCAGTGCCTCGATCAGTTCGCCCTTGCTCATTGCGGAGCGGCCCTCGATCTCGAGCTCCTGGGCGCGCTCGTAGAGCTCCTCTTTCGTCCAGTCCTCGTATGCGTCTGACTTACCGCCGCGCTTGCCCACCGTGGAGCGCCCGTCGCGTGCCGCCGCGTTGGCGATGGCGGCGGCTTTGGACTTCGAGGCGCCGTCGTCGAGAAGCGCTTCGTAGAGCTCTGGATCCTTGATTGAGTCAGCCATGCGTCCAGCCTATGCGGTTTCGGCGGTGGGGATTCACGGATCTGCTAGTTGCGCTGCGGAGGCGCTAGCAGATCCGGCAATTACTGACACTCGTTTGCGATATCACCTGGGCAAACGTGAAGTTGAACGTGTGATCTGCTAGTTGCGTCGGGGCGGGCACTAGCAGATCTGCAAGGGGAGGGGTCCTACCCCGTCATGGGGCCAGTGCGTGTGGGGTGGCCGAGCGGCTCGATGTGCACGAACGTTTCCGCGCCGCCGAGGGCTGCGGCGATGCCGGCCTCCACCTCGTCGGCACGGTCGTGCGAGCGCGCCACCGTCCAGTCGCCGGGGACCTGCATGACCAGGTTGACCATGCGCTCGCGGCCGGCCTCGACGGTGCGCACGGAGGTGAACTCCACGCCGGTCTCGGCCGCGTAGTTGTCCAGGTAGCCGTGGAGCACTTCGCGCTCCTCGTCAGGCAGGGCATTGGCGAGCAGGCTAAGCATCGCACTTTTCAGCAGCTTGTAGCCGGTGATCAGGATGTTGATGCCGACGACGAGTGCGACGATCGGGTCGAGCGGCTGCCAGCCGGTGATCCACACGAGTGCCATGCCGACGATGACGCCGACGGTGGTCCAGACGTCGGTAAGCAAATGGCGCCCGTCGGCGTCCAGAGTGGTGGAGCGGTACTTCTTGCCCGCGCGGATGAGCACGACGCCGACGGCGCCGTTGAGGATCGTCGCCACGATAGAAAACGCCAGGCCGATGCCGACCTGCTCCACGTCGACGGGGTTGATCAGCCTGCGGATGGCGGTGTAGATGATTGCCACCGACGCCAGCAGAATCAGCGAGCCTTCCACCTGGGCGGCGAAGTACTCCGCGCGGGAGTGGCCGAAGTTGTGGTTGTCGTCGGCAGGTTTTGCCGAAAGCTTCAGCGCCCACAGGCCGACGGCCGCTGCGACCAGGTTGATCATGGACTCCAACGCGTCGGAGAGGAAGCCAACCGAACCGGTGACCCACGCCGCGGAGGCCTTGAGCAGAATCGTCAGCACCGCCACGCCGATGGACAGCCGCATGAAGCGCTCAAGCAGTTTTTGTTCGTCTGCTGCGACGCTGGCAGTGGCGGGTGCGTTCGTATTCATAGCGGGGCAAAGAGTAACAAATCGGTACGCTGGTTGCCCACGACAGAATTCCCCGTCAAGGAAAGGAACTCTCCATGGGACGTTGGGTCGTCGCAATCGCTGGCGCCGTTGTGGGCGCACTGTTTTTCGGTTGGCTGCTCCAGATGCTCGGAGTCACCGGCATTCTCTACACCGTCGGCGTACTCGTCGGATCGGCCGTGACTTCGTCCGCCGCCGGCGCACTGATCAAACCTGGGCGTTAGGGCGGCTTAGCGCCGCAACCTCATCCTGCGGTGCGGGACGCCGGTGTCCAAAAACTCCTCGCCCTCGGCAACGAGGCCGAACTGCTCGTAGTAGCCGACGAGCCCCGACTGGGCCTCCACGATGAGATCGCCTGCGAACTGCTCCGTGTACTCGATGCCGGCGCGCACGATCTGCGGTCCAAGCCCCGAGCCCCGGTGGCCGGGGTGGACCACAAACCGGCCGAAGCGCGACCCCGTTTCGGTGGGGAAGACGCGGGCACAGCCGGCGAGGGTGTCGTCGTCAAGCAATGCCAGGATGTGCTTAGTTTCGGGATCGGCGTCCTGGTCGTCGATCTCGTTGAACGGGCAGTTTTGCTCCGCGACGAACACGTCCACCCGCAGTTTGTACAACTGGTGGACCTGCTGCGGCGTCATCTCATCGAGTGATCTGAACATCATGCTTCGGCTCAATCCTTCCCGTTTTGCCGTAGGACAGGCGGCGGTGCGCCCACTCGAACGGGCCCTGGTGGCCAGCGCGGTCAAGCGCCACCGCAAGACCCAAGGTGATCAGCCAGACCAATAGCCCCGCCGCCAGCTGACCGCTGACCGAGGCCTCAGCGCCCAGCCCCAGCGTAAACGGCATCACCAGCGCAATGAACAGCACCGACTGCGCCAGGTACCCAGACATGGAGCGCTTGCCCAGCGCCACAAACGCGCGCGCCCAGCCCGGCACCTCGTTGTTGAGCGAATCCGTGGCCAACGCCAGCGCCGCCAAAATGCCCGGGCCGGTGAAGAGCCCCACGGCCTGGTTGAGCATCATCAGCGGCAACTCCCACTCGGTGGGCAGCACGCCGATCGCGGACAGGCCCCACGGCAGACCCACGCCGACCACGATCACCGCCGCGATGACGGTCCAGGTGATGAGGGTGCGGCGGTGGCGTTGGACGTCGATAAGCACCCGCTCACGCGCCCACAGATACCCGATCGTGGACAGCGCGCCGAGCTGAATCACCGCGAACGGCTGGCTGGCCAGCATGATCAACCCGCCGTCGAAATTCCCCGCGAAGTACGCGCTTAACGACGAAAAATCCCCCGGCCTATCCATCGCCCCCGAGTCGCCCTCGAAATACAGCGTCATATACGCGCCCGCGACCCCCATCGCCGAAAGCAGCCCCAGCACGAGGTACGAAATGATCCGCAGCGTCCTACCCGACCACGTGAACCCCACCGCGAGCAGCATGCCGATCAGCCCGTAGGTGAGCATGATGTCGCCGTAGAAAATGAGCATCATGTGCACCAGGCCGAACACCGCGAGCATTGCGTATCGACGAACCAGCACCCGCCGCGCTTCCTTCGCCGAATAGCCCTTGCGCGCCATGCTGGCCGCGACCAGGCCGAAGCCGAAACCCAGCAGGGTGGAAAACATCGGCAGGCCGCGCACGTGGATGAACATGGCTGCGAAGACGGCGCTGATGTCGTCGATAAGCGAGCCATCTTGCACCCCGCCAAGCGTCCAGCCGGGAGACGACTTGTCCTGGGAGAAGTCGTTCACAATCCAGGCGGACGTCACGTTCGCCAGCGCGATGCCGAGAAGCGCTGTGCCGCGCGCCAAATCGGGCACGATGAGGCGCTGCCGAGTTCTTGCAGGTGGAGCCATATGTTGATCCATGCGGCTCAAGCTACACCCCTACCGCGACATCAGCCACGGGGAAACGCCGACCAGGATGGTGCGGGTGGTCAGGTCGAGTACCGGGTCCAGATCCGGTGCGAATTTGGGGGAGTGGTTGTACGGCTCGCCCGCGATGTTTTGCTTGCTGCCGACCGCCCAGTAGAAGTACGGCGCGCCCCAGGCCTCCGCGATGGTGGGGAAGTCCTCCGAGCCACACAGGCGGCCGAAGTCGCCGACCTGATCGCCGAACTGTTCGTTGAATGCGGCCATGACGGTGTTGGTCGGAGCTTGGTGGTTGCTGAATACGGGGGCGCCGCCGACGATCTCGAAGGTCGGCTCGCGGTCGCAGCCAGCAATCTCGCACTCGCCGCGCACGATGCGCCGGATGTCCTTATTCAGCTTGTCGGATAGTTCCTGGGTGTAGGCGCGGGTGGAGACCTTTATCTCCACCGAATCCGGCACCGTGTTCGGCGAATCGCCGCCGTGGACCGCGCCGACGGTGACCACGCCCATGTCCTGCGGGTTGATGCCGCGCGAGACGATCGTCTGCAGGCTCATGATGATCTTCGCCGCCAGCACCACCGGGTCCACGCTCAAGTGCGGCATCGAGCCGTGCGAGCCGCGGCCGTAGAGCGTGATCTTCGTCTGCACGCACGTGGCAAACACCGGGCCGGCAAGTGCGCCCACGCCGTAATTGTCGATCCACGGTCCGATGTGCTGGCCCAACACCACATCCGGCTTTACGATCTTGTCCGCCAGCCCCGAATCCGCCATATCCTGCGCGCCCGCACCCGTTTCCTCACCCGGCTGGAACAGGGCGATGAACGTGCCCGACCACAGGTCCTTGTGCTTCGCCAGTGCTTCTGCCGCGCCGAGCAGCGCGGTGGTGTGCATGTCGTGGCCGCAGGCGTGCATCTTGTTCAGCGCCGGATCTGCCGAGTACTCCAGGCCGGTGTCCTCGGCGATTGGCAGGGCGTCGAAGTCCGCGCGGAAGGCGACGACCGGGCCCTCGCCGTTTTCCAGCACGCCAACCTTGCCCGTCTTGCCCACGGCGGTGACGGTGAAACCGATCTCGTTTAAGACCTCCTCGATGCGTTGCGAGGTCGCGTACTCCTCCATGGACAGCTCCGGGTGCTGGTGGAACCACTTGTAGAGCTCCTCGCGCTTCTCGCGCGTTGCCGCGATCGTGTCCTCGAAACCGGCGAGGTGACCTGTGAGTATCGGTAAGTCAGACATGTCTCTACTTTAAGCCCTGTCGTCAAGCCGTCTCGTGTGGTTAGATGGGCCTATTGTTGCCATTGAGGCAGTTGTTGTTTGTGTGAACTTTGTGATTGGGGATTGTTGATGCGCCGTTTCGCCCAGGCCCGCACCGTCGTCGCCGCTGCCGTATCCGCTCTCGTGCTGTCTGTCGGCGGCATGAGTGTTGGTCTCGCTCCCGCCTCCGCCGACGTCGCCGCGCCCGTGGACTCCACCGACCCCAACTACGTCTGGCGCACCGACATCGTGAGCAAGGCCCTGGCCGGCAAGCCCACCGCCGACCGCGTGCTGCACCGCGTGCCGGGCTCGCTTCACGACGCCCCACGCATCCCCCTCGAAGCCGAACAAGCCCGCAAGCGCGGCAACGCCCTCTACGGCCCCGGCACCCCGCTGTACGTGGGCAACACCGTCGGCAGCGAATTCATGTGCACCACCACCGTCGCCGGCTACAACAACCGCGGCCAAAAGGTCGCCATCACCGCAGGCCACTGTGGCAACGTCGGCGACGACGTCAAGTCCGCTGACGCCCCGCAACTCGGCGTGACCGGCAAAATCACCCAGGTGGACAAGGCCCGCGACTTCGCCGTCATCACCCTCGCCCGCAACACCGAGGTCACCCGCTCCTACGACGGCACCACCGCCAACCACGTCGGTGGAGCACCTTTGCGACGCGGCGCCATGGTGTGCAAGAAGGGCGTGGCCACCGGAAACACCTGCGCGCCCACGATCGAGGACTGGGGAGAGCACAACATCAACCACGTCTGCGCCATGCAAGGCGACTCCGGCGCCCCGCTCATGGTCGGCGACCGCGTGATCGCCATGGTCAACGGCGGCACCTGGCACCCGCCGTTCGATATCGCCTGCCACAGCCCGCTGCAGGGGCCGATCCACGCGCCGACTGCGTCGCTGCGCATGGACACGGTGCTCCCGCTCGTGCACGGCGGGTTCCGCCTGCCGTAGGGCGGTCGGGGCGCTCAGCCGACCTACGCGCCGAGGAGCGCGGTGATCTCCTCGACGATCTGCGGGTTGCCCGCCACGCACCAGGTCACGCCACCGGCGTCCACCTTCACGCAGCGTCCGCCGACAGCCTCGACGAGCGCCTTGCCCGGCAGCCAATCCCAATCCGGCACGGTGTGCTGCATCCAGGCGCCCATCTGGCCGGAGGCCAGGTTGGACAGGTCGACGGAGCCAGCGCCCTGCATGCGGATGGTCGCGGCGGCGGAAGCGACGCGCAGCCACGGCTCGCGGACCGCGGCGTCGGCGAGGAAGGTGGGGTGGAGGTAGGTCACCACGGCGCTGTCGGCAAGCGAGGACGAGGCCAGCGGCTCCAGGGCGGAACCGTTGCGGGTTGCGACCCCGTCAACCGCCAGCCAGGTGGTGTCCAGGGCGGGGCGGTTGACGGCGCCGATTGTGGGGGTGCGGGGCGAGGAGTCGTCGATAAGCGCGAGCGCCGAGCAGAAGTAATCGGAACCCTGGGAGAAGTTGTAGGTGCCGTCGACCGGGTCGATCACCCAGGTCCGGCCGGTGCGAGAGGTGCGGGAGGCGCCCTCCTCGCCGATGACGCCGTCGTCGGGACGAAGCGCCTCGAGTGCTTCGGCGACGAACCGCTCGGCGGCGCGGTCGGCCTCCGTGACCACGTCGGACACGGAGGTCTTGAACTCCGTGCCCAGCCCCTCGGCGCGCATGCGCAGGGCGAGCGCCCCGGCATGCTCGACCAAAGCGGCGGCCAGGTCGGCGTCGGAGCAGGTGCGGTGGTCGGAGATAAATGCGTCAGTCACGCCCGCCATTATTGCGCAGACGGGGAATCCTCGGGCGTCTCCTTGAGGTAAACATTCGAGCCCATTTCGCGGAACTCCTGGGCCATCTCGCGCTCACCTTCGCGGGCTTCGGAAATATCGGAGGCGTCGGAGGAGGCAACGTCGAAGTCGAACGTCGGCATGCCCAGGTCCGCGATCTGGTCGCCGAACTCGTCGCGGATGTCCTGCGAGATGCGCATGGAGCAGAACTTCGGGCCGCACATGGAGCAGAAGTGCGCGGTCTTTGCGGGCTCGGCAGGCAGCGTCTCGTCGTGGTAGGACTGCGCCGTCTCCGGGTCCAGCGACAGGGCGAACTGGTCGTGCCAGCGGAACTCGAAACGCGCCTTACTCATGGCGTCGTCCCAGTCGCGCGCGCCCGGGTGGCCCTTGGCAACGTCGGCCGAGTGGGCTGCGAGTTTGTAGGTGATCACACCGGTTTTCACGTCGTCGCGGTTCGGCAGGCCCAGGTGCTCCTTCGGGGTGACGTAGCACAGCATTGCCGTGCCGCCCGCTGCGATGTTGGCGGCGCCGATGGCGGACGTGATGTGGTCGTAGCCCGGCGCGATGTCGGTGACCAGGGGGCCGAGGGTGTAAAACGGCGCGCCGCCACACCACTGTTCTTCCTTTTCGTTGTTCACCTGGATCATGTTCAGCGGCACGTGGCCGGGGCCTTCGATCATGACCTGGACGTCGTAGTCCCAGGCGCGCTTGCACAGCTCGCCGATGGTTTTCAGTTCGGCGAATTGGGCGGCGTCGTTGGCGTCGGCGACGGAGCCGGGGCGGAGGCCGTCGCCAAGCGAGAATGCGACGTCGTACTTGGCAAAGATCTCGCACAGCTCGTCGAAGTTCTCGTACAGGAAGGACTCCTTGTGGTGCGCGAGGCACCAGCCGGCCATGATCGAGCCGCCGCGGGAGACGATGCCGGTGACGCGCTTGGAGGTCAGCGGCACATACGGCAGGCGCACGCCGGCGTGGACGGTCATGTAGTCGACGCCCTGCTCGCACTGCTCGATGACGGTGTCGCGGAAGATTTCCCAGGTCAGGTCCTCAGCGATGCCGTTTACCTTCTCCAGCGCCTGGTAGATCGGCACGGTGCCGATCGGGACGGGGGAGTTGCGCAGGATCCACTCGCGGGTGGCGTGGATGTCGTCGCCGGTGGACAGGTCCATCACGGTGTCCGCGCCCCAGCGGGTGGCCCAGCGCAGCTTTTCCACCTCTTCGCGTATCGACGACGTCACCGCCGAGTTGCCGATATTCGCGTTGATCTTGGTCAAAAACGCGTTGCCGATGATCATCGGCTCGCTTTCGGGGTGGTTGATGTTGTTCGGGATGATCGCGCGACCGGCGGCGACCTCCTCGCGCACCTTCTCGGGCGAGCAGTGCTCGCGAAGCGCGACGAACTCCATCTCGCGGGTGATCTCCCCGCGGCGGGCGTAGGCCATCTGGGTGACGCGCTTGCCGTCTTTGGCGCGCAGCGGTGCGCGCGAGGCGCCACGCCACTCGTCGGAGGCGGCGCCGCGTTTGACGGCCGCGCGGCCGTCGTCAAGCAAATTGCGTTCGCGGCCCTCGTAGGCCTCCACGTCGCCGCGCGCTTCGATCCACTCGCTGCGCAGGCTGGGCAGGCCATCTTCCGGCTCCGCCCACGGTCCGCGGGTGCGATAGATCTTGAACGGCTCGTTCGGGCCGGTGGGGGAATCGTCCAACTGGATCGCCGTCTCCGGAACCTCCAGGCCGTCCTTCACAATCGGCGCGTAGGAGTGCTTGGGGTGGATTTCTTGGGCGTAGATGTCGTGAGCCACGACCTTCTCCTTCCTTCGCTGGTGCTAACCAGACAGGTTCGAACGGTGCTCGCGCGGACAAAAGCGCGATCTCAGCCCGATGCCTCGGGCGCCCGTGTTGGGTCGTAGGCCACTGTATCCCGTCTTGGTCGATCCGGCAGGCGGTTCGCTAGACTTCCCCCTTATGCAGCCGGAGACTCAGACGCGGATCAAGGACCTCGAGGCCACACTTTCCACCATTGAGAAGGTGATGGACCTCGACGTTCTGCGCGAGCGCGCCCGCGAGCTCGAGGCCCAGGCCGGCGACCCGTCGCTGTGGGACGACCCGGCGCACGCGCAGCAGGTGACCACGGATCTCTCCAACGTGCAGGCGCGCCTTCGTAAGGTCTCGTCGCTGCGCTCGCGTATCGACGACCTCCCGGTCATGTACGAACTCGCCGAGGAAGAAGGCGACGCGTCCATGGCGGACGAGGAGCTTGACGACGTCGCCGCACAGATCGATTCGCTCGAGGTGCAGACCATGCTCTCCGGCGACTACGACGAGCGCGAGGCGGTGGTCCACATCCGCTCCGGCGCGGGTGGCGTGGACGCGGCGGACTGGGCGGAGATGCTCATGCGCATGTACGTGCGCTGGGCGGAAAAGGCCGGCCACAAGGTGGACGTCTACGACATCTCCTATGCGGAGGAGGCCGGCATTAAGTCCGCCACCTTCGTCGTCCACGGCGAATACCTCTACGGCCAGCTCTCGGTGGAGCAGGGCGCGCACCGGCTGGTGCGCATCTCGCCGTTTGATAACCAGGCCCGCCGCCAGACCTCGTTTGCGGAGGTGGAGGTGCTGCCGGTGGTGGAGCAGACCGACCACATCGACATCCCGGATTCCGACATCCGCGTCGACGTCTACCGTTCCTCCGGCCCCGGCGGGCAATCGGTGAACACCACTGACTCGGCCGTGCGCATCACGCACATCCCGACCGGCATTGTGGTGACCTGCCAGAACGAGAAGTCCCAGATCCAGAACAAAGCCTCGGCGCTCAACGTCCTGCAGTCAAAGTTGTTGGAGAAGAAGCGCCAGGAGGAAAAGGCGGAGATGGATGCCCTCGGTGCCGGCGGCAACGCCAGCTGGGGCAACCAGATGCGCTCGTACGTCCTGCACCCGTACCAGATGGTCAAGGACTTGCGCACCGAGTACGAGGTGGGGGATCCGCAGAAGGTGCTCGACGGCGACATCGACGGGTTCTTGGAGGCCGGCATCCGCTGGCGCATGGCACAGCAGCAACAAGATTCACATCAGTAACAGGTACAGTGTGTCGCGTGATCCGATTCGACCATGTGACCAAGTCGTACCCGACGTCGACGCGCCCCGCGCTCAACGACGTCACCCTCGAGATCCCGGACGGCGAATTCGTCTTTCTCATCGGCGCGTCCGGCTCGGGTAAGTCGACGTTTCTGCAGTTAATGATCCGCGAGGAAAACGTCTCCTCCGGCGACATCTTTTTCGACGACTTCCACGTCAACGCCCTGTCTGGCAAGCAGATCAACAAACTGCGCCAGTCCATCGGCTACGTCTTCCAGGACTTCCGCCTCCTGCCCAACTTGAACGTCTACGACAACGTCGCATTCGCACTCGAAGTCATCGGCAAACCGAAAAACCGCATCGCCAAACTCGTCCCCGAGGCCCTCGAGCTCGTCGGATTGGGCGCCAAGGCAAACCGCATGCCCCGGGAGCTCTCGGGCGGCGAGCAGCAAAGGGTAGCGATTGCGCGTGCGTTCGTCGATAAGCCAAAGCTCATGCTTTGCGACGAGCCCACGGGCAACCTCGACCCCGGCACCGCCGACGAAATCATGGCGCTGCTCGCGCGCATCAACCGCATGGGCACCACCGTGGTCATGTCCACGCACAACGCGCGCGCCGTGGACGACATGCGTAAACGCGTCGTCGAACTGCAACTCGGCGAGGTCGTGCGCGACGAAACCAACGGCGTCTACGGGGATGTGAGGAAGTAACCATGAACTGGAATTTCATCTTCCGCGAAGGGTTTAAGGGCCTCGGCCGCAACCTGACCATGACCATTGCGCTGGTGATTACCACCGCGCTGTCGCTCGCGCTCGTCGGCACGGGCGTGCTCATCTCGCGCGCGACCGCCGACACCAAGGAGCTCTACCTCGACCGCGTGGAAGTGATGGTGGAGTTGGACGAGGACATATCCGCGAACGACACCGACTGCTCCTCCGAGGCATGCAAGGAGGTCCGCGACACGCTGCAGGCCGACGACCAGGTCAAACAGGTCACGTTCCGCTCCCGCGAGCAGTCCTACGAGCGCTTCGTGGAACTGTTCCAGGACGCTGAGCCGGAACTGGTGCGCGAGACCACCGCCGACGCCCTGCCGGCCGCGCTGCACGTGCGGCTTGCAGACCCGACGAACGTCGAGCCGCTGGACGCAATCCGCGACATGCCGCAGGTCACCGTCATTTCCGACCAAGCCGACACCGTGCGTTCCGCCGCCGGCACCTTAAACACCTTCCGCAACGCCGCCTTCCTGGTCGCCGCCGCGCAGGCGCTGGCCGCGGTGTTCCTCATCGCCAACATGGTGCAACTCGCCGCCTTCAACCGCCGCGAGCAGATCGGCATCATGCGCATGGTTGGCGCCTCGCGCTGGTACACCCAGGCCCCGTTCGTTCTCGAGGCCGTCATCTCCGTGCTGCTCGGCGCTTGCTTAGCGACGATCGGCGTCTGGGCAGGCAAACAATTCCTCGTCGACCCGCTCTTGGGCGATCTCTACGCCTCCCAGCTGATTGCCCGCGTGCCGGATTCCGCCGTGTGGGCCGTGATGCCGCTGACCGGGCTGGTCGCAATGGTGCTCGGCGGGCTGGCCGCGCAGGTGGCACTTCGCTCTTACGTGCGCAAGTAGTACACTTGGCGCTCTTATGTCCAAGAAGAAAAAGAAGCAGAAGCTTTCCAACACCGGTGTCCTGGCGACCAACCGGAAGGCTCGCCACGACTTCAACATCTTGGACACCTGGGAATGCGGCCTCGTGCTGCAGGGCACCGAGATCAAAGCCCTGCGCGAAGGCAAGGTTTCGCTTGTCGAGGCCTTCGCCACCGTGGACAACGGCGAGGTGTGGCTGCGCAACATGCACATCCCCGAGTACTCCAAGGGACACTGGACCAACCACCCACCGCGCCGCACCCGCAAACTGCTGCTGCACCGCCGCGAGATCGACTCGCTCGAGGGCAAGGTCCGCGACGGCAACCGCACCCTGATCCCGCTGTCGCTCTACCTCAAAGACGGCCGCGCCAAGGTCGAGCTGGGCCTTGGCCAGGGTAAGCAGGCCTACGACAAGCGACGCGACATCAAACGCCGCACCGAGGACCGCGAAATCACCCGCGATCTCGGCCGCAAACTCAAGGGCATCAAGGCCTAGCGTTTTCGCTACGGTGGGGGCCTATGAAAAAGGCACTCATCACTGGCGCATCCCGCGGCATCGGCCGCGCGATCGCGGAAGAACTCGGCAAGGACCACCACATTCTCGCGGGCGCATCGAAGGATGCCTCCGACATCGTCTCGGCACTCCCCAGCGCTGAGCCGTTCGAGGTGGACCTGACCGACACCGACGCCATCGTGGAGGCAGCATCCAAGATCGAGGAGCTCGACGTCCTCGTGCTTGCCGCCGGCGTGATGGACGGCGGCCCGCTCGAGGAGGTCGGCGACGACAAGTGGCGCCACATGATGGAGGTCAACCTCCACGCGCCCGTCACGCTGACCCGCGCGCTGCTTCCCGCTTTACGACGATCCAACGGCCTCATCATCGCCATCAACTCCGGCGCCGGCTTCAACGGCTATGCCAACAATTCTGCCTACTGCGCCTCCAAGTTCGCACTGCGCGGCTTTACCGAGTCGCTCGCCCAGGAGGAGGCCGGCAAGGTGCGCGTGACCTCCCTGCACCCGGGCCGCACCGACACCGACATGCTCGCAGGCAGCAACGACCTGCCCAAGATGGCCGCCACCGAGGTATCCAAGGCTGCCCGGCTCGCCGTCGATGCCGGACCGGACGCCGTGATCGAGTTCATGCGCGTGCGCCCGGCCTTCACCGGGTAGGCCCTTGTGTTTATCGCCCCGGCGGGGTAATGTTCTGTCTCCTACGTTTCTTCGTAGTTGACGGGGTCGATTTGGTTTCGACTTCATCACTCAGCCAGGGGAAGCGTGCCGGTGCAGGCAGGAGACCACCGAAAGCGTCGCTGCAATGAATAAACGCAGAGAAGAACTCTCAGCGTGACTACGCCCTCGCTGCCTAATTAAGAAAGGTTCAGCGACCTGCGTGTCCGTCAGGCCGGGGATGTCCCCGACCCGGTACCTGGCGTCGACTTAGGGGACTAGCCTTCCGGCTCTGTCAGTGGGGCCTCGGAAGGGACACTTTTCACTGACTGGGCCCGTCATCCGGACATGTTCGCCTGATCCGGAGGGTCGAGGAGAGATTCTGTGCGAACTGCGCACGGAGAAGCCCTGGTGCGGTGATGGAGGACCCGGGTTCAATTCCCGGCGGCTCCACTGCTGGAAAACCCCGCTGACCGAGTTGGTCAGCGGGGTTTTTCTCTGTCTTCTGCCCGGATCGTCTAGCTCGGGTTAAGTAGCAAAATGTGTGTCCGCTCGGCGTGTCGTGGGGCGGGCACACCGTTTGTTATTTCATGGGGCCTTTTCTGATTCCTATCGAGTGTTCGTATTCGGTTGGGATAGCGTTGTCGTAGAAGGCTGGTCGTCCTGTTTCCTGGTCGGCTTTGTTGTGGTCTTCTTCGGCAAGATCGTTGACTTTGACGAGTTGATCTTGGCCAAAATCGCACTGCCTGGCGATGTCTAGTGGGTCGTCAGGCAGTTGCTTTTTGGTGTGGAGGTACCACTCGAGCATTTTCCGTTGACGTTCTCCGGACCCGCACCTTTTCGTAGAGGTTTTTGGCGAAGTGGGTGCGACAGCGCTGCCACGACGCATCAGGCAGCACTTCAGAAATGGCGTGCTGGATGCCCTCATGAGCATCATTGGTGATAAGGAAGACCCCGCAAAGCCCGCGGGCCTTGAGGTCTTGGAAGAAGCCCTTCCACGACGCGTTGGATTCCGCAGTGGCAACGTGCATGCCGAGCATTTCCCGGTAGCCGTCGGCGTTGATCCCGGTAGCTAGCAGCACGCAGCATTTGACCACATGTCCGCCTTCACGCACTTTGATCGTGAGTGCGTCACACGACAGGTAGGCGTACCCGCCGGGGTCGAGTGGGCGGTTTTTGAAGTCTGCGACCATCTCGTCAAGTTCTTCCGACATCCGCGAGACTTGCGATTTCGACAGGTTAGAAATCCCAAGGGTTGCCACCAGATCGTTCATTCGGCGGGTGGAGACCCCTTTGAGGTAGCACGTCGCGATCACGGTCGACAGCGCGCGTTCTGCTCGTGAGCGGCGCTCTAGTAGCCAGTCGGGGAAGAACGCGTGCGTGGCGCAGTTTCGGCACTGCCACGTCGATCGTGCCGACACGGGTGTCGAGGTCGCGGTGGCGGTACCCGTTGCGGTGGTTGACCCGCTCGGTGGAAGCAACGCCGTATTCGGCGCCGCAGACGGTGTCTGCCTGGGCGGAGAGGATCTGGCTGATAAACCCTTGCAGCATCTGGCGCATCAAATCCGGCGACGCTTGGGCGAGCAGATCATCCAAGTAGGTTGCAGGGTCGATAGAATGCGGTGCAGCGGTCATCGTCATGTGCCTTTCGGTGAGATGTGGTAGTTGAGTCGAAAGGTTACTGGCGGTGGCCGCCCCACTATTTTCAAGGGCCCACCATCAGCAAGCGTTACACCACACTAAGGGACGCAACCCCTGATACGACACCCACCGGTTCGCAGCCCGAATCAGGTGCACAATGCAGGTCTGTACCATGGAATTCGGCCAGGTTGCCTCCACGGCTTCCGGCAAGCCTTTGAGCCCGTCGCAGCACACAATGAACACGTCCTGGACACCGCGGTTGGCCAGATCCGCGCACACCGATGCCCAGAATGCAGCGCCTTCATTGTCGGCGATCCACAATCCCAGGATGTGCTTGGTGCCGTCCATGTCGACACCAACCGCCATATAGCAGGCTTTGTTGACCACGCGGTGGCCGTCACGGATTTTCACGCGTAGCGCGTCGAGGAAGATCACCGGGTAAAACTCGTCGAGCTGGCAGTTTTGTCAGATCATGACCTCGTCTCACACCGCATCGGTAATGGTGCTGATCGTATCCGGGCTCATATCCACCCCAAGGGTGGTCGCGAGGTGATGCTGGATATCGCGCACTGTCATCCCGTCGGCGTAGAGCGAGACGATCATGTCGTCGAGTTCTGTGAGCCGGCGTGCGCCCTTGGGCACCATCCGGGGAGTAAACGTGCCGGCACGATCCCTGGGCACGGTCACTTCCACCGCGCCGTAGCCAGAATTGACGGTCTTGGTGTACGACCCGTTGCGGTGATTGCTCTCCTGCGCGGTTTCCACCTGGGCTTTGGCCTTGCGGTCGGAATGGCTATAGCCCAAATGCGCATCCATCTCTGTCTTAAGACCAGCGTTGATCGATGCCTGCAACAAGCCTTTGACCAGCTCGCTGGCATCATCAGCAGTGGTCGACAGCTCGCTGATCAGGCTGGCGAGCTCAGGATTTTCCATCAGCTTCTCGCTGATCTCGTTGACCCTCGCCGGGTCATGGTTTTTCTTCGGTGACACCGTAGTCATTATCGGTGAAACTCCTTCTAGATCAGAGCCTCACACACAAACTTCCTGACACCCTTCAGGAATGACAGGCGAGGAGCAATCCGCGGGGACGGATAAGGCCACAGCGCGTTTAAATGTCTCACGTGAGTGCAACGGTGAGGGGTGTAGAGAACGCACGGTGGGCGGTTGCGAATAAGTGACCACACTGGCAGCCGAGAGGTACGAGCGATGAAAGATCAGCTCGAGCATTAGCGAACGTACTGACGTCGCTTTATTAGGTGTACTGACCGGGTACGTTGCGGGCACGCCGGTTCGGCGCACCGCCACAGCCGCTTGCGCCACACCAGCAGCACCGGCCGCCCCGCCGAGGGGATGTCACGCACCAGATGCTCACGCCGGCCGCGGGCCACCGCGACCACCCCGCACCGCGGGCACCCGGTCACCGACTCGGAGGTCTCCACCAACAGCTCCAGCTCACCGCCGTACTCACCGGCGGCAAGCACCACCAACCCCGAGATGCCGAGCATCGCAGCGGGCAGGACGGTAGCCTCAACACTCACCTGGGACTCCTCTCGATCCGTTGCTTGGTCGCTACGAATCGTGGAGTCCCAGGTCCGTCTTCACCAGCCCAACCCGGTCAGCGCGTCGCAACCCGGCTACCACGCTTGGTGAGGAAGATCTGCTAACGTGGTTCGGCGACGGCCCGGGCACGTCCTTGTTCCTAACCGTCGTGCGCTGGGGTCCGCGTGGACCGCTCGGCCAGCGTCCATCCAGTCAGGAGGCAGTCAGCAGATGTTCGACGACAACGGCTCATTCCTACTCGCCATGTTCGAGTTCTTCATCTTCTTCGCATGGTTCATGTCCCTGTGGTGGATCTTCGGAGATCTCTTCCGCAGCAAGGACCTCGGCGGCTTCGCGAAGGCGCTGTGGGTGGTGTTCATCGTCGCGCTGCCGTTCATCGGAATGCTCGCGTACCTGCTTGTTCGAGGTCGGGGGATGACCGACCGCGCGGTCGAGGCGCGCCAGGAGCTCCAGCAGCGGCAGGATGAGTACATCAAGTCCGTCGCCGGCGGCTCCGCCGGATCGAGCCCGACCGATGAGATCGCCTCGGCGAAGGCCCTTCTCGACTCGGGAGCGATTACCCAGCAGGAGTTCGACCAGATCAAGGCAAGGGCGCTCTCCTCGGTCTGACCCTGGTCCGCTCCCTCGCCAGCCGCAGCGTCGCGGTCCGAGGGCGGCCATCCGGCGCGGCCTTGTCGCGGGGCGAATTCGTTCGCGGTTCGCCGGACGCTGGCCAGCTTGGCTCCTAGGCTCCGGGTGCCGCGCCGCCATCGAGGGGGCGCCACCTGACCTTGGGGGTCACTCGATGGCTCTGGTTGTGCACCGGTTCACAGCGTAAGGTCGCGCCCGCCACCCTCGGCGCCGCTTCTGTCGAGGGTGGTCCTTCTCTATGCCACAAGGTCAGCGCGGCGCTGGGATCACATGGCCGCAGCGGGGCGAGGTCAGCGTCGACGCCGCCTCGACCACCACTGAACTGGACGGCAGCGGAGTGGTCGTCGCACCGCGATGGCTGACGCAGCTCAGTGCCGGCCACGTACTGGTCGGCGACTCGGGCGTTCATTGAACAGGTCAAGGAATCAATCGCCCTGCACATGGTCGGCTGATGCCGGTCCCATCGATCAACGTCTCCGGTCCGTACAGCTAGCGGGTGCCAGTGAGCGGGTGGAGGGATGCGGGGGTGGCATCAGGAGTGCCGCCTAGAGGCCCCTGAGGGGAAACATCTGATTAGGCTAAGTTGCCGCTGCCAACTACGAACGTCTCGCTATCAAAGATGCGTTCGAAGAAATCACGCTCGGTTTTATGGAGCAGGCGCTCCAAGAAGATCGCGAGCGCGACAACAAGGACTAGTCGGCCAACGCCCGGTAGATCGGACACCCTCGGCTATAGCCCAAATGCGCATCCATCTCCGCTTTAAGACCAGCGTTGATCGATGCCTGCAACAAGCCTTTGACCAGCTCGCTGGCATCATCAGCAGTGGTCGACAGCTCGCTGATCAGGCTGGCGAGCTCAGGATTTTCCATCAGCTTCTCGCTGATCTCGTTGACCCTCGCCGGGTCATGGTTTTTCTTCGGTGACACCGTAGTCATTATCGGTGAAACTCCTTCTAGATCAGAGCCTCACGCACAAACTTCCTGACACCCTCTACTGGGCATCGTGGTCTGTTTTTACTCACCCGGAAAGCACACCAACCCCCGATTAGCACATGCGAGTGCCATTCCGGTGGATTGAACACAAATCGGGCGGATATAAGGTCTTGCTGCTTATATCCGTCCGATTTACCTAGACTGATCAGCAAGAACGCCGAAACTCAGACACACATTTTGCTACTTAACCCTCTAGCTCCCCGCGGGTGCTGCTAGACGATCAGCGCCGTACTGCACTTGGGTTTCAATATCACCTGGGGGTTTGTGGTCGTCGATACGCGATCGTCTAGTTCGCTTCGGGGTCTAGCTAGACGATCTCGTAGCCGGTGACGTGCTCAGTCAGAGAGTCCTAGGTTAGGGTGTTGACTATCCAACGATGGGAGGGGCGCACCTGTGTTTCGCCTGTTCATTGACGAATCTTACCAGCACGACCATTACTACGTGGCTGGGGTGCTTCTCGACGAAAAGCAGAGTGACGTCCTCGAAAGTCGGTTGGAGGAGTTAGCGGAGAATCTTCGGATCCGAAATAGGTGGGAAGCGTCGCCGGAATTCCATGGACATGCTTTGATGAACGGTTTGGATGACTGGAGGGATCTGCACGGCAAGTTTGGTGCTTCAGTTTCGATGGGAAACGTTCGAGGTGATTGCCGACATGGGTGCCGCATCAGGAAGACTTCAACGAAGCGATCCAGGGCTTTACGCGTATTGCGACTCCCGGTTACCGAGGGCAAAGACTTCTCGCGATTGACGGTGGTATCGAATTTGTCGATTCCCGTCGAAGTCGAGGAGTCCAATCGGCCGACATGTGTGTCTACATTCTTCGGCGGCACCGGGAAGAAACGGGCGCGTCTCAATCGGCACGAAAAGCCACAAGAAGGCTAGTTAAATCGCTCGGTAACGCAGCGGTTCATCAGCGAAAATGGTTACCTTAGAAAAAGCTCTGGAGCCTGCGCGGCTCTAGGCGACAACGCTCCGGTAACCGGCTCGTCGTGGCTTTAATGTAACTGAGTGTCGTTACATGGTCAACCGACTCAGTTGAAGTCGTAACCTGCCCTGTACGCGATCGTCTAGTTCGCCGAAGGGGCTAGCTAGACGATCTCGTAGCCGGTGACCGGGCCCTCCGCATTCGGCTGCCAGCCCAGGGCGGGGGCGACGTGGGTGGCGAAGTTCTCCAGGATCTTCACGTTCACGTCCACGCCCATGCCGGTGGGGACGGTGATGAGCAGCGTGTCGGCGGCCATGACTGCGGGGTCGGCCTTGAGCTGCTCGATGAGCTTGTCCGGCTCGGCGGCGTAAGTGCGGCCGAAGGTGGACGCGCCGACGTCGGGCAGCATGCCTACCTGGTCGGACGCGGAGCCCTGCATGCCGAAGCGGGCCATGTCGGCGCCGTCGACGATGGGGAAGATGGAGCGTGACACGGACACGCGCGGGGTCCAGTCGTGGCCGGCTTCCTTCCAGGCGGCGCGGTAGCGGTTGATCTGGTCCACCTGGATTTCGCCGAGCGTGTGCGCGGTGGTCTCGGAAACCAGGGTGGACGACATCAGGTTCAGTCCGTCGCGGGCGGTCTGCTCGGCGGACGCGTGGGTACCGGAGCCGTAGAAGATGTGCTTGCGCAGCTCGGGAGCCATGGGGAAGACCGGCAGGGCGGAGCCAGGCTGGAATATGTTGGGGTACTGCTTATCCAGGGTTGCTGCGGTGGCGAAGCCCTTGCCGTCCACGGCGTCCATGAACGCTTCGAGGTGGGCGCGCGCCACGTCGGCGCCGTTGTCGGCCTTGCCTGTGTAGCCGAAGGCTTCCCAGCCGCGCTCGGCAACTTCGGGGGCGCCGCGCGAGACACCCAGGGCGACGCGCCCGCCGGAGAGCTGGTAGAGCGAGGCGGCCTCTTCCGCGAGGTAGAGCGGGTTTTCGTAGCGCATGTCGATCACGCCGGTACCCACCTCGATATGTTTCGTCGTCGCCGCGACCGCGCCGAGCAGCGGCATCGGGGCGGAGGCCTGCGGCACGAAGTGGTGGACGCGGAACGACGCGTTGTTCACGCCGATCTCGTCGGCGGCCTGGGCGAGTTCGAGGTGGATTTTGGCGATCTTTTCCGCCGACGGGCCGCGCTGGCCGCCGAAGGCGTAGTGCCCGAAGCTCAAGAAACCGAAAGCCTTCATGGTGACCACTCCGAACTAGGTAGGTGACGTATCAACAATCATGGCAGTGTAACCCACCACGGCGCCGCGCGCTACCATCTTGCGGAAAGAAAGGGTGGATGACCATGAGTAGCCGCGACGAGCTGGTGGTGCTTCTCGACGACACCGGCGCCCCGACCGGATCCGCACCGAAAGCCACCGTGCACACTGCGGACACCCCGCTGCACCTGGCGTTTTCCTGCTTCCTGTTCAATAGCGACGGCCAACTGCTGATGACCCGCCGCGCGCTGAGCAAACACACCTGGCCGGGCGTGTGGACGAACAGCTTCTGCGGCCACCCGGCGCCGGGGGAGGACCTTGCCGGCGCCGTCATCCGCCGCAGCGTCGAAGAGCTCGGCTGCGCCCCCGACGCGCTGGAGGAGATCACGATGGTCGTGCCGGACTTTCGCTACCGGGCCACGGATTCGAGCGGCGTGGTGGAGCACGAAATCTGTCCGGTGTTCACCGCGCGACTGCGTCCCGGCTGCGAGCTCAACCCCTGCGAGGAAGAGGTTGACTCGTTTACCTGGGCCGACCCAGCCGACGTGGTGCGGGCCGTGGAACTGACCCCGTTCGCGTTTAGCCCGTGGATCGCACGTGAGCTGGAGCAGGATGGGCTGCGGCGGGTGGTCGTCGGCAAGCGATAGGCTACAGCGGTGAACGATTCGACACTCTCGCGCTACGACCGCACGGCGGATGCGGCCGCGGCGCAGGTGATCCGGTGCTACTCCACGAGTTTTTCGATGGCCACGCGGGCGCTGGACCGCGCGACCAGACGGGACATCCGGAACCTGTACGCGGTGGTGCGCATCGCGGACGAGATTGTCGACGGCGCCGCTGCCCAGGCCAACGAGTGCCCCGAAACCGCGCTCGACGCTTACGAGGAGCTTGTGCTGCACGCCCCGCACCACCGCTTCCACACCGACCCGGTGCTGCACGCGTGGGCGAACACGCACCGCCGCTGCGGGATTAACAACGACCACGTTCGCGCGTTTTTCGCCTCGATGCGCCGGGACACCGCCCAGTTGCACTACACCGAGCGGGATTTGCGCGACTACATCTACGGATCCGCCGAGGTCATCGGTCTGATGTGCCTGGACATCTTCCTGCGCGGCCGCACTCCCAGCGAACACGACCGCCGCGCGATGGAGGACGGCGCCCGCGCGCTCGGCTCCGCGTTTCAAAAGGTCAACTTCCTGCGCGACCTCACCGAAGACCGCCAGGCGCTCGGGCGTTCCTACTTCGGCGCACCGCTTGACGACGACCTCAAGCGCACCCTGACCAGACAAATCACTCGCGAGCTGGACCTGGCCTGCACCGCGATCCCGCTGCTGCCCGCCTCCGCGCGCAGGGGAGTGGCGGCGGCCGAGGCGCTGTTCCGGGAGCTAAACGAGCGCATCGCCCAAGCCTCGGTCGAGGAATTGTCCACCCGCCGGATCAGCGTGCCCAACCACCGGAAACTGTGGCTGACTGCGCAGGCGATACGGAAGGTAAAAAACGCATGACCCGGCAGGATTCGGCAATCGTCATCGGGGCCGGCGTGGCGGGCATGGCCACCGCCGCGCTGCTAGCCAAAGAGGGCATGGACGTCACTGTGGTGGAGAAACTTTCCACACACGGCGGCCGCGCCGGCAATGAGACCGTCGGCGGCTTCCGCTTCGACACCGGGCCGTCCTGGTACCTCATGCCGGACGCGTTCGACCACTTCTTCGCGCTGTTTGGCAAACGCACCGAGGACGTGCTGGACCTGCGCCCGCTGGACCCCGCATACCGGCTGTTCGCGGAGGGGGAGGCCCCGCTCGACGTCACCTCCGGCCGGGACAACGCCGCGAAACTGTTCGAGACCATCGAGCCCGGCGCCGGTGACACCCTGCGCGAGTACTTGGACAGCGCTGAGGAAGCCTACAACCTGGCGCTGGAGCACTTCCTCTACACCACGTTCCGCTCCCTGGCGCCGTTTGCTCAGGTGAAGGGCCAATACGGGAAACTTGCGCGCTACCTTGCCGAGCCACTGGACCGGTTTGTGGCCCGCCGCTTTTCCGACACCCGCCTGCGCCAGATGCTCACGTACCCGGCGGTGTTCCTGTCCTCGCACCCCGCTCGGACCCCGTCGCTGTACCACCTGATGAGCCACACCGACCTCACCCAGGGCGTGCGCTACCCGCAGGGCGGATTCGCGGCCGTGATGGACGCCATCTACAACCTCGCGGTGGAGCAGGGTGTGCGTTTCCGGTTCAACGCGGAAGTCGCCGCGATCGATCACTCCGGCCGCACCGCCACGGGCGTCACGCTTGCCGACGGCCACCATCTCACCGCCGACCTCATCATCTCCTGCGCCGACCTGCACCACACCGAAACCCGCCTGCTTCCGAAGCACAAGCGCACTTACCCGGAGCGCTACTTCGCCCCGCGCGACCCGGGCCTGGGCACGGTGCTGGTCATGCTCGGCGTGGAGGGGGAGATTCCCGAACTTGCCCACCACAACCTGCTGTTTTCTACGCAGTGGGACGACGACTTCGCCGCGGTATTCGACGGCCCGGCCCCGCAGCGGCCACTGGGTGCGTCGCGCTCGACCTACGTGTCCAAACCAAGCGCAACCGACCCAGATGTGGCCCCTGCGGGGCACGAAAACCTCTTCGTGCTCGTTCCGGTGGCCGCCGAAGCGGCGATCGGCCATGGCAACATGTACCGCGAGCGCGCTTCCGAGCAGGTCGAGCGGATTGCAAGTGACGCCATCGCGCAGATCGAGCAGTGGTGTGGGGTAGAGGGCCTGGGCGAGCGGGTCGTCGTCAAGCAAACGCTCGGACCCGCGGACTTCGCCGAGCGCTATCACGCCTGGTCCGGCGGATCGATCGGGCCGGCGCACACGCTCAAGCAGTCGGCGTTCCTGCGCGGGTCGAACAAGAGCCGCAAGCTGGACAACCTGTACTACGCCGGCGCGACCACCACACCGGGCGTCGGCGTGCCGATGTGCCTCATTTCCGCGGAAAACGTGCTGAAACGGCTGCGTGGCGACACCAGCTCGGCACCGCTTGCCGAGGACTTGCCTTAACGCGAGATTGGAGGTCTGTAAAAGGATCGTTGAAACGGTTGAACCTGATCGGAGCGTAGGTACGTTGGCGGACATGGCTTCCAAGATTGCAAAGACGTTGTCCGCTGCAACCGCGCTCGCCGCACTGGCGGGCGGATTCTTTGGCGCCGGTGCTGCGCACGCGCAGACGTCGTCGGTCGGCCCGAACGTGGACGTCAACAAGTGGGTCCAGATGGGGTGGGATACCTACAACGGCACGGTGCTCAGCAACGGCAGCGGCTTCCTGCTCAAGCCGGCCACCGGCGAATCCCTGCCTGCAGACCAGGCCAAGGCCGCACTGACCCAGCCGCTCGCCGCGAAGGAAGACAACTCCATCACCCTGAACTTCAATGACGGCCGCCTGTCCTACTCCGACGGGTGCAACTCCGGCGGAGCGTCCTACTCTGTGGACAAGCGCGGCACGATCAAGGTGGGCAACCTCGCCGAAACGATGCGCCTGTGCGATCCGACCACCGCGAACAAGGCCGACGAGCTCAAGGCGATCCTGCGTGCGAACCCCCAGGTGCGGTTGCTTGACGACGACACCGTCGCCCTCGCAGCCCAAGGCAAAATGATCGAGTTTGTGAAGACGGCCGGCGAGTAGTCGTCGTCTGTAGGGTGGGGCGCATGATTCGCTTTACTCGCACCACGTTTATCCCGCTCGTTGCCACGGCGCTCGTGCTCGGTGGCTGCTCGGAAGCGCAGTCCAATGCAGATTCGTCCGCGACCTCGACGCTCGAGGCCGTGGATACTGTCACGGTTACCGACAATGAGGGCGAGAAAGAGGTTCCGCTCAATCCCGAGCGTGTCGCAGCGCCGGATGGTCGCGCCGCCGAGCTGCTTGAATCCTGGGGTGTAGAGACGGTGGCACCGAACGCTGGCCCGGACGTGATCTTCGCCGACGAGGACATCGCTTCCGGCAACGTTGTTTTGAACTTCGCCCCACGTGACGATGAACCCTTCGACCGCGAACTCATCCGCCAGGCCCTCGAGATGGGCGACATCTTTGGCAAACAGGACGAGGCGGAGCAGATCGTCGGCGAGTTCACGCAGGCTGTCATGCGCGCCCGCGAGACTTACAACCCTGCGCAGACAGTCGAGATTTCTAGCGATGAGTTGGCGCAGCTTGCCGACGTCATCGGCTTTACCCCGGCCGACGGCACCCCCGATTGGCTGCTTACGGTTCATCCGCAGGACTCGGACGCCAACCACGTGTACGTCGCACCGGAGGGGGCCGGCTGGTCCATCGTGACCTACACCGAGATTCTCAACGACCTTTCGGATCAGATGCAGTAGCGCTTGTCGACGATTTCACCCGGGCCATTTTTGTGTATTGGCCTGGGTGTTTGTGTTTTGTTGCTGGTTCGTGGTTATATTTTCATCCGTTGCTTCGAGCGCCTGAGGGTGCGAGAGGGAACAAGATAACTAAACGAGGTTGCCGTTGGGTGAACGGTGGTTGAACTTGGGTTTGACTTTTGTTTGCTTGGTTGTGTAACTTCGTGTGAGCCGCTTCGGCAGGCTGGCTGGTTTGGTCGGTGTGTTGGGTGTGCTGGTGTTGTTTGAGAACTCGATAGTGTGCCAATGCATTTGATTTTTTGTTGTTGTGTGCTTGGTGTTGTATGCCGCGTGGGTGTGCATGCCTTTTGGTGTGTGCCGGTGGTGGTTGGGTGAACCAATGATTGCCTGACTGCTTTTTGCGTGGTGTGCTTCACGTTTTGTGAGTGCATGATGTTTTTGCCGGTCCTGTTGTTTTGCCCCGTCGGGCTGTTGGGGCCGGTTGGGAGTTGTTTTTGGCTTCCGGTAATGTTTGGATTTTTGCCAGTCCAGCATCGCGTTGTTGTGGTGTTGGTTGGTTTGTTTTTGGTTGGGTTTTGGGCTTTTCACGGCCTGTTTCACGTTGTTTTGTTGAAACTTTTTGTGGAGAGTTTGATCCTGGCTCAGGATGAACGCTGGCGGCGTGCTTAACACATGCAAGTCGAACGGAAAGGCCCAAGCTTGCTTGGGTACTCGAGTGGCGAACGGGTGAGTAACACGTGGGTGATCTGCCCTGCACTTCGGGATAAGCCTGGGAAACTGGGTCTAATACCGGATAGGACCACTTCTTGGATGTTGTGGTGGAAAGTTTTTTCGGTGTGGGATGAGCTCGCGGCCTATCAGCTTGTTGGTGGGGTAATGGCCTACCAAGGCGTCGACGGGTAGCCGGCCTGAGAGGGTGTACGGCCACATTGGGACTGAGATACGGCCCAGACTCCTACGGGAGGCAGCAGTGGGGAATATTGCACAATGGGCGCAAGCCTGATGCAGCGACGCCGCGTGGGGGATGACGGCCTTCGGGTTGTAAACTCCTTTCGCTAGGGACGAAGCGCAAGTGACGGTACCTGGAGAAGAAGCACCGGCTAACTACGTGCCAGCAGCCGCGGTAATACGTAGGGTGCGAGCGTTGTCCGGAATTACTGGGCGTAAAGAGCTCGTAGGTGGTTTGTCGCGTCGTTTGTGTAAGCCCGCAGCTTAACTGCGGGACTGCAGGCGATACGGGCATAACTTGAGTGCTGTAGGGGAGACTGGAATTCCTGGTGTAGCGGTGGAATGCGCAGATATCAGGAGGAACACCGATGGCGAAGGCAGGTCTCTGGGCAGTAACTGACGCTGAGGAGCGAAAGCATGGGGAGCGAACAGGATTAGATACCCTGGTAGTCCATGCCGTAAACGGTGGGCGCTAGGTGTGAGTCCCTTCCACGGGGTTCGTGCCGTAGCTAACGCATTAAGCGCCCCGCCTGGGGAGTACGGCCGCAAGGCTAAAACTCAAAGGAATTGACGGGGGCCCGCACAAGCGGCGGAGCATGTGGATTAATTCGATGCAACGCGAAGAACCTTACCTGGGCTTGACATACACCAGATCGGGCCAGAGATGGTCTTTCCCTTTGTGGTTGGTGTACAGGTGGTGCATGGTTGTCGTCAGCTCGTGTCGTGAGATGTTGGGTTAAGTCCCGCAACGAGCGCAACCCTTGTCTTATGTTGCCAGCAATTCGGTTGGGGACTCATGAGAGACTGCCGGGGTTAACTCGGAGGAAGGTGGGGACGACGTCAAATCATCATGCCCCTTATGTCCAGGGCTTCACACATGCTACAATGGTCGGTACAACGCGTCTTGCGAGCCTGTGAGGGTGTGCTAATCGCTGAAAGCCGGCCTTAGTTCGGATTGGGGTCTGCAACTCGACCCCATGAAGTCGGAGTCGCTAGTAATCGCAGATCAGCAACGCTGCGGTGAATACGTTCCCGGGCCTTGTACACACCGCCCGTCACGTCATGAAAGTTGGTAACACCCGAAGCCAGTGGCCTGTAATGGGAGCTGTCGAAGGTGGGATCGGCGATTGGGACGAAGTCGTAACAAGGTAGCCGTACCGGAAGGTGCGGCTGGATCACCTCCTTTCTAAGGAGCTTATGTTTTGTGCCCGCAGTTGCGGGTGTTGTGTGGTTGAGTCGCCGAGTGTGCGACTGCCGCATTGTTTGGTTGAAATTCCGGGTGGACATGCACCCCGGGTCGTGTTGGTGGATGCCATCAGGGTGTCTGCGTGTGGCCTGGTGTGGGTGTGCGTGCTCGTGTGGTGTGACACTGAGGTGTCGCGGCAACGAAAAAATCAGTTTGTGTGTGTTGGCATGCTGTTGGGTGTCTGGGGCAACATTGTGTGTTCCTGTTGTTGTGGCATCCCGCCTACTGATGACTGCTTGTTGTGGTGGTTGTTGGTGTGGGGTGTGTGTTGTGTGAGAACTGTATAGTGGACGCGAGCATCTTGTTTTTCTGTAATTTGTGTTGTTTGTTGAGTGTCTACAGTTTGTAGTCGTTCGTGTGTATAAAGCAGCAGTGTGTGTTGTTTTGTGTTACGGGCGTATGGTGGATGCCTTGGCATGCTGGGCCGATGAAGGACGTGTGAGGCTGCGTTAAGCCTCGGGGAGTTGCCAACTAAGCGTTGATCCGAGGATGTCCGAATGGGGAAACCCAACATCAGTTGTGTGGTGTTACCTGCAGGTGAATGCATAGCCTGTGTGGGGGTTGACGTGGGGAAGTGAAACATCTCAGTACCCGCAGGAGAAGAAAACAATTGTGATTCCGTGTGTAGTGGCGAGCGATAGCGGATGATGGCTAAACCGTGTGCGTGTGATACCTGGGTAGGGGTTGCGTGTGCGGTGTTGTGGGGTGTGGTTGTTGCGGGCTACCTGACCGCAGGTGTGTGTTTGTGCGTTAGCGGAAGCGTCTGGGATGGCGCGCCGGAGCGGGTGATTAGCCCCGTACGTGAAGGCGTTGCAAATGCGTGCTGATCATTGCCCCGAGTAGCAGCGGGCTCGTGGAATCTGCTGTGAATCTGCCGGGACCACCCGGTAAGCCTGAATACTCAGTGTGACCGATAGTGAATAGTACCGTGAGGGAATGGTGAAAAGTACCCCGGGAGGGGAGTGAAAGAGTTCCTGAAACCATGCGCTTACAATCCGTCAGAGCACCTTTTTGTGTGTGATGGCGTGCCTTTTGAAGAATGAGCCTGCGAGTCAGCGGCATGTCGCGAGGTTAACCCGTGTGTGGGGTAGTCGTAGCGAAAGCGAATCCGAATAGGGTGGTTTGAGTGGCATGTCCTGGACCCGAAGCGGGGTGATCTACCCATGGCCAGTGTGAAGCAGCTGTAAGAGGTTGTGGAGGCGCGAACCCACTTAGGTTGAAAACTGAGGGGATGAGCTGTGGGTAGGGGTGAAAGGCCAATCAAACTCCGTGATAGCTGGTTCTCCCCGAAATGCATTTAGGTGCAGCGTGATGTGTGCTTACCGGAGGTAGAGCTACTGGATGGCCGAGCGGGACTATCATCTTAGTGACGTCAGCCAAACTCCGAATGCCGGTGAAGTCAAGCATTGCAGTGAGACTGTGGGGGATAAGCTTCATAGTCGAGAGGGAAACAGCCCAGATCGCCGGTTAAGGCCCCTAAGGGTGTGCTAAGTGGAAAAGGATGTGGGATCGCGAAGACAGCCAGGAGGTTGGCTTAGAAGCAGCCATCCTTGAAAGAGTGCGTAATAGCTCACTGGTCGAGTGGTTCTGCGCCGACAATTCAGTGGGGCTCAAGCACACCGCCGAAGCCGCGGCATAGTGTTTGCTATGGGTAGGGGAGCGTCGTGTGTGGGGTGAAGCCGTACTGTAAGGAGCGGTGGACTGCATGCGAGTGAGAATGCAGGCATGAGTAACGAATGATACGTGAGAATCGTATCCGCCGAATGACTAAGGGTTCCTGGGTCAAGTTCGTCTTCCCAGGGTGAGTCGGGTCCTAAGGCGAGGCCGACAGGCGTAGTCGATGGTTAACGGGTTGATATTCCCGTACCCGTACACGCGCGCCCAGTATTGAAGCGGTGATACTAACCACCCTGATCCACCTGCTGTTGCCGACCCTTGTGGTTGGTTGGTTGGTGGTGATGCGTGGGGCCTGATCCGTGGTAGATCAGTGATGGGGTGACGCAGTGAGGTAGCCGAGCCACTTATTGGATTGTGGTGCAAGCGTGTGGCACGACAGCATGTCAAATGCGGCTGTCATGTGTGTGAGGCGTGATGCGTAGCCCAGTGTTGGGTGATGTTGGTGATCCTGTACTGCCGAGAAAAGCCTCTAGCGATGTGTGTGTACGGCCCGTACCCGAAACCGACACAGGTAGTCAAGTAGAGAATACTCAGGCGGTCGGGTGAACTGTGGTTAAGGAACTCGGCAAATTACCCCCGTAACTTCGGGAGAAGGGGGACCTGGACTGGTGCCTGGTCATACGACTGTGGTTGCTGGTTCAGGTCGCAGAGAATAGAGGGGAGCGACTGTTTATCAAAAACACAGGTCCGTGCGAAGACGGTTAAGTTGATGTATACGGACTGACGCCTGCCCGGTGCTGGAAGGTTAAGAGGACCTGTTAGACCTTTTTGGTCGAAGCGGAGAATTTAAGCCCCAGTAAACGGCGGTGGTAACTATAACCATCCTAAGGTAGCGAAATTCCTTGTCGGGTAAGTTCCGACCTGCACGAATGGCGTAACGACTCCCCTGCTGTCTCAACCACAGACCCGGTGAAATTGCAGTACGAGTAAAGATGCTCGTTTCGCGCGGCAGGACGAAAAGACCCCGGGACCTTCACTATAGCTTGGTATTGGCATTCGGTGCGGTTTGTGTAGGATAGGTGGGAGATGTTGAAGCCGTCACGCTAGTGGTGGTGGAGTCGTTGTTGAAATACCACTCTGACCGTAGTGGATATCTAACCTTGGCCCATGATCTGGGTTGGGGACAGTGCCTGGTGGGTAGTTTAACTGGGGCGGTTGCCTCCCAAAATGTAACGGAGGCGCCCAAAGGTTCCCTCAGCCTGGTTGGCAATCAGGTGTTTAGAGTGTAAGTGCACAAGGGAGCTTGACTGCGAGACCTACAAGTCGAGCAGGGACGAAAGTCGGGACTAGTGATCCGGCACCTACTTGTGGATGTGGTGTCGCTCAACGGATAAAAGGTACCCCGGGGATAACAGGCTGATCTTCCCCAAGAGTCCATATCGACGGGATGGTTTGGCACCTCGATGTCGGCTCGTCGCATCCTGGGGCTGGAGTAGGTCCCAAGGGTTGGGCTGTTCGCCCATTAAAGCGGCACGCGAGCTGGGTTCAGAACGTCGTGAGACAGTTCGGTCTCTATCCGCCGCGCGCGTTGAAACTTGAAGAAGGCTGTCCCTAGTACGAGAGGACCGGGACGGACGTACCTCTGGTGTGCCAGTTGTTCCGCCAGGAGCATTGCTGGTTGGCTACGTACGGGAGGGATAACCGCTGAAAGCATCTAAGCGGGAAGCCTGTTTTAAGATGAGGTTTCATTTGAGGTTCCCAGGAGACGACTGGGTTGATAGGCCGGACCTGGAAGCACAGCAATGTGTGGAGGCGACCGGTACTAATACACCGAACAAACCAACCACCTGTTTGCGCACACAAAAGGTGCAAACAACACAACAAAACAAAAACGAACTGTTCGCGTCCACTATGCAGTCCTGACACAACACACCACCATGTCACGGACAACACATAATTTGAATACTGGTCACCACACGCTGGACGACCCGGCACACACCCCAAGGATGTGTCGGTGGTTGATAGCGGCGGGGAAACGCCCGGTCCCATTCCGAACCCGGAAGCTAAGCCCGCCCGCGCCGATGGTACTGCCCCCGGGAGGGAGTGGGAGAGTAGGTTACCGCCGACCCAACAACTTCACACATATGAACCACCCGGTCACAACACCACGCGTGTTGTGACCGGGTGGTTTCCTTTGCACCCCACACCTTCCTTTCAGTAGTGGGTGGTGCCGGCTGTGCTGAAGTGCCCCGAGTTTTGTTCCTGGGCATTTGCCTTGGTTTCTATTCTTGCTTGGGGCGGGTTCTGCTTCCAAAATTCGGTTTCCACCTCGATCGGGGTTCGGTATCCCAAGCTCTGGTGGAGTCTTGTCTCGTTCCACCATGACACCCACTCGAACGTTGCGATTTCTACCTCGACAACGTCATTCCACCTGCTGGTATGGATCAGCTCGTTCTTGTAGGAGCCGTTCACGTTTTCAGTAAGAGCATTGTCGTAGGAGTCACCGACAGTTCCGGTGGAAGCTGTAATGCCGTGTTGGGTAAGTCGCTCGTTGTACACTACGCTGACGTACTGCGATCCGTGATCCGAATGGTGAATGAGACCTGTTGTTTCCTCAGCACACCCGATCGCCTGGTTGAGAGCTTGCAACAGCAGTGCTTCGGTGCGCATGGAATCTGATAACGCCCACCCGACGATCCGTCGGGAGTAAACGTCGGTGACAAACGCGGCGTACACAAAGCCTTTCTTCGTGCGCACATACGTAATGTCGGCCACCCACAGCCTATTCGGGCTCTGAGCTTTGAATTCACGCTCGACTAAGTCCGGGCGAAGATCAGGCACGTTAGCTATTCGGGTTGTGATAGGTGATCCGCCTTTGCCTTTGCCAGAAACACCGGCCAGGCGCATCAGCCGGGCGGTTTGTTCACGCCCGATATCAGTTCCGTCGCGGTGAAGAGCATGCCACATTTTCCGCACACCGTAGACACCGTAATTATCCCGATGACCAGCACTAATGCGTTCAACGAGAACAGCATCGCGAAGGCGACGAGCACCTAATCCACGGGCCTTGGACTGGCGATAACCACGCGAGGTGATAAACCCACCTGCCCGGTTATTCTTCAACGCCTTACAAATGAACTCGACAGAGAAGCGATTCCGGTATTCATCGATGAACCGGATCATTTCCGGCGTTTCGGGTCGAGTTCCGACGCGAAAAAGCCGAGGCGGCCTTCAACAGCTCATTAGTGTCGCGTAGCTCTTGAATTTCACGGCGTAGCCTCGCGTTTTCGGCGGCCAAGTCTTCAGGCACAGGTTCTGGGTTCCCGAACGGCGGGCCTGCTAGGTCCATTGGCGAGCCGTGTGCCATAAAACCCCCAGCTTTAGGGCTACTGCCTGGCACGCGGCTTGCATCGACATATTTTCCGCCAAGATGCGATCTTCCACGAGACGGACCACGCGGTCCTTGGCATCCGGTCAAATTTTCTTGGCATATCCCAGATTTTCCCATCTACTCAAACGGAACAAAACCTGGGACACTTCAGTTGCGCTGGATATAACGTGGCACCACCATCCCCATTCCTTTAACTTGGAACGATGCCAGGGAGACTTTTCAGGGGAGTCTAATTAAGGAGGCTCTAATGAAATTGTTAAAAACCCCACTCTGGAACCTAGAGGGTGGCGAACCGGTAGACGTTGACCATCATGTTGTTCGGATTAAGCTGTACAAAGATGAAGTCGTTGCGGAGTTTACGATTTCAGAGCTATGCAGCTTTTTTGGCCTTAAGGATCTGCATTGTTTGCGGCTACAATTTGAGGTCTGGCATGAATCGGCATCGTTCGAATGGGACTCTGAGGAATGTGTGCATCTTGAGCAAAAGCCGTTCACGGACTACTTTCACGCTTCAAAGATTTCCCATTGCTACGCTCCCCCCTCTCCTGATGCTGATCGTGGGGGATGGGAATGGGGGATGAAAAAGCTGTGAACAACACCGCGACCCTGACCGATTCCCACCTCATCATCGAACCGCGCGGACTCGACAAACTCTGGTCCTTCGCCGGCAGCATCACGGTCCCCTGGGATCACGTGCGTGGGGCAACCCGCGACCCCGGCATGAAGAACGAGCCCAAGGGGTGGCGTGGCCCGGGACTGCGCGTCGGACAAAAGATCAGTGGCACCTTCCACGCCGACGGAGAAAACCAGTTCTGGAACGTCAGCGGCTACGAAAACACCGTCGTCATCGAACTCACCGACGAACACTTCACCCGACTCATCGTCTCCCTGGACAACCCCGCAGACACCGCCAACCGGATCACCCAACGGGCCTCAGCCCGATAAATCCCCACCCCCACAAACCGGAGGCAGCTTTCCTTAGAGCTCCTTAAGTAACCACCGGCACATCGAGCGGTTACTAAAGGAGCTCTATATACTTCGACCGCGCTTTCATGGCGTGAATCAGTAATTCGTCCCCGTCGGAGGCGACAACCACGACAGTTTCCAAAAGGCGGGCGTGGGTGTCGAACCCGAGGCGCAGTTCACGCCATTGCACGGGATCATCATCAAGGGGTGCGACCCATGTCGGAAATGAAGCGGCATGGATACCGTCTTCCTCACTGATGCCGTGCTTGGTGGCAGATGCCGCCACCCTCATGCCGCAGTGATAGCGGTGATCGCCTGACGCATCATCTCTGAACGCGACAGATGCTTTTCGGCGGCGATCCTGTCGAGCGACTCCAGCTCCTCCGGGGTGAGACGAACCGTAACCACCTGGGAAGCTTCCGGACCACGACCCGGGCGGCCTCGCCCGCGCTTCTTCAGCGCATCGACGTCATAACCATCCTCCGCCTCGGCAACCCAGGCGTTCAGCTGCTTCTCGGTGATATTAACAGGCATGCAATTAACGTATTACGTAATTAGGCGCCTGTCAACTATCTCCCGCAATCGGTTAAAAGAAGTTCCCAACAACGCATCTATAATCCGTTGCGCTCTCATCGAAAAAGAAAACAACATCACACTGCCCAGGAGGCAGGGGAACCGTATATTGCTTACGGTGTGAGACCCCTAAGGCACAGGCCACTCATCTGCTTCCTTGAGGGCTGCAACGTGACGCGCGACTGTGGCCCGCGAGAACCCGGTCTCCGTCTGAATCTCCCTCCACGTTGGTAGGCGTGTGAGTGCAATCGTGGGTGGCCACCCACTAGTCCGCAATGCGGACAACCGATAGCACCGGCGTGGCGAGATCGTGGGTGCTCACCCACTAGTCCGCAACGGCGGACGACCGACACCACAGTGGCGGCAACATCGTTGGTGTGTACCCAAGTGTCCGCAATGCAGAGCCCATACCGCCGCACCGGTCTTGGACTGTGTTTGTAAAACTCGTTACCCGATTTCCACGACCAGGGGATTTACAGGTCCAAAAACCAGAAACCTAACGACTTTTACAACCCCAACCATCGAAGCCGAGACTGTCAGTGCAATCGTGGGTACCCACCCACGTGTCCGCAATGCAGAGTCGAAACAACTGTGACGGCGAGATAGTCGGTGTCCACCTAATTGTCCGCAATGCGGACGACCTACATGTTGACGGTAGCGAGATAGTTGGTGTGACCCCACTAGTCCGCAATGCGGAGACCACACCGGCGGATCGCTGCTTGGACTGTTTTGTAGAACTCGTTATACGACTTTTGGCGACCAGGGGATTGACCGGCCGAAAACCGGAAACCTAACGACTTTTACAAAACCCAACCATCGAAGCCGAGACTCTCAGGGCAATAGTGGGGCCCACCCAAGTGTCCGCAATGCGGAGCCTACACCGGCGCACGGGTTTTGGACTGTGTTTGTAAAACTCGTTAAACCATCCACCACGACCAGGGGCTTTACCGGGCGAAAACCCAAAACTTAACGACTTTTACAACAGCAACCCACCGCCAGGTAAGAACACCCCCAAAACCGAAGCGCCGCCGGGGCCGATTGATCACAGCGGTCCCCGAAAAGCCAGACCTACAACTCCACGACGGTGTTCTTGGACTCCTCCAGCAGAGCCTTCTTCTTGCGGGCCCTCTCGAGGCGGGACCATTGGTCGGATGGGATGAAGTTGCGGGCTTGGTCGACAACATCGACGTCGGGGGTGCCCCAGGCGATCGGCATCGGGGTAATCGTCTCCCACTGGCCCTGGTTGTCGCGGGTGCGCTGTGCGCCGACGGCAGCAACAGGCACCTTAGTGCCCACCTTGTCCGGAGTGTTCGGGAGAGGGTGGAACACCCGCGAGGTGATGGCCCAGCGGGGCGGCAGGGAAGGCTCGACGTTCTTGTTCACCAGGGCAGTCAGGGTGATGGTGGTGCCGACTCGTTCGGTGATGATGGCGGGGGCGAGGGGGTGGGCGTCGTAAAGCGATTGCGTCTTGCCCACGCTGCGGGGGATGAGCAGGCCCACGATGAGCATCATGACGCCGAAGAGCGCCAGTCCGACGGTGCCAAGGGTGCGCCACGGCGAGTCGGCGGGCGCGAAGAACCAGACGGCGACGGCGCCGGCGAGCGAGATGACGAAGAGGGCAACTCCGGAAGCGACGAGGCTGCGGGTGTCGCGCACCATTTCGTTGTGCTGCTTGGCGTAGTTCTCGTCGACATCGAACTTGAATACCTTCATGGGGGTTAAGTTTAGAGGTCGGCGGCATCGACGAGTCGATACGCGTAGCCCTGCTCGGCGAGGAAGCGCTGGCGGTGCATGGCGTACTCGGAATCGAGGGTGTCGCGGGCGACGACGGTGTAGAACACAGCCTCGGCGCCGTCGGCCTTGGGACGCAGCAAGCGTCCTAGTCGCTGCGCTTCCTCCTGGCGGGAGCCGAAGGTGCCGGAGACCTGGATGGCCACGGCGGCCTCGGGCAGGTCGATGGAGAAGTTCGCCACCTTGGACACGACAAGAGTGGAGATCTCGCCGTCGCGGAAGGCCTGGAAGGCTGCTTCGCGCTTCTTGGTGGTGGTTTTGCCGTCGACGAGAGGGGCGTCGATTCGCGCGGCGATCTCCTCGAGCTGGTCCACATACGCGCCGATGATCAGCGTCTGCTGGCCCTCATGTTTCGCAAGCAGCTTATCGACGACCGCCAGCTTCGCATCCGAGCACGCCGCCAGCCTGTAGCGCTCGCGGGTTTCGGCGGTGGCGTAGGTGAGACGTTCGTCGTCGGTAAGCGTGGTGCGCACCTCGACGCACTCGGCGGTGGCGATGTAGCCGGCCATCTCGAGTTCTTTCCAGGGGGCGTCGTAACGCTTGGGTCCGATGAGGGAGAAGACGTCGTCCTCGCGGCCGTCCTCGCGCACGAGGGTGGCGGTCAGGCCGAGACGGCGGCGCGACTGGAGGTCGGCGGCCATGCGGAACACGGGCGCGGGCAGGAGGTGGACCTCGTCGTAGATGATCAGGCCCCAGTCGCGGGAGTCGAAAAGTTCGAGCGCGCGGTATTCACCCTTCGTCTTGCGGGTGACCACCTGGTAAGTGGCGATAGTAACCGGGCGGATCTCCTTCTTCTCGCCGGAGTATTCGCCAATCTCCTCAGGCGCGAGCGTGGTGCGGCGCAGCAGCTCGTCGCGCCACTGGCGGCCGGCGACGGTGTTGGTCACCAGGATGAGCGTGGTGGTCTGCGCCTGCGCCATGGACGCCGCGCCCACGATGGTTTTGCCGGCGCCGCAGGGCAGGACGACAACACCGGAGCCGCCCTCCCAGAAGGAGTCGGCGGCGTATTGCTGGTAGTCGCGAAGCGCCCAGCCGTCGTGGTTTAAGTCGATGGGGTGGGATTCGCCGTCGACGTAGCCGGCGCGGTCTTCAACCGGCCAGCCGAGTTTCGTCAGCTCCTGTTTGATCTGGCCGCGGGCGGAAGGGTGGACGGGGACGGTGGTGTCGTCGATACGCGATGCAATGAGCGGGATGATCTTCTTGGAGCGGGTGACCTCGGTGAGGATCGCCGGGTCGTCCGCTTCGAGGATGAGACCATGCGCGGGGTGTTTGACCAGTTTGAGGCGGCCGTATCGTGCCATGGTCTCCGCGACGTCCACGAGCAGCGGTTGCGGGACGGGGAAGCGGGAGTAACGCTCGAGCACGTCCACGGCCTGCTCCGCGTCGAAGCCGGCGGCGCGAGCGTTCCACAGCGCAAGCGGAGTGATGCGGTAGGTGTGGATGTGCTCGGGTGCGCGCTCGAGCTCCGCGAACGGGGCGAGCGCGGCACGGGCCTTGGGCGCGTCCGGGTGCGCGACCTCGAGCAGCACAGTCTTGTCCGATTGGACGATAAGTGGGCCGTCGCCGAGAGCCATGCGATCTACTCCTCCTGTTCGTAGGCGTTGGTAGTCTACGGGCATGGCTGCGAAAAATACATCCGTTGTCCTCGGGGAACGATACGACAAGTTCATTGCCGAATTACTTGAAGACGGCCGCTATGCCTCCGCTAGCGAAGTGCTGCGCGAAGGCCTGCGGCTTGTAGAGGAGCGGGAGCAGAAATTCAAGGCTCTCAACGATGCTCTAGAAAAAGGCGAGTTGAGCGAAGTTGTCCACGACTTCGACCCCGATGCGTTCATCGCGCGTATGAAGAACAACCATGAAGTATCGGCTTAGGCGCCAAGCAGAATCTGACCTTGTAGAGATTTGGAACTACACGGCCGTTCGTTGGGGAATGTCCCAGGCTGAGCGCTATGTTGGCCAAGTTCTGTATATGCTCGACATGCTTGGAGGAAACCCGCGGCTCGGAAGCTCCGCAAGCGAAGTTCGCTCTGGCTACCGAAAGAAAGCAGTCGGGAGCCACATCATCTTCTACCGGGAAGACGACGGTGTCATCGATGTGGTCCGAATCTTGCACCAACGCATGGATCTACAACACCACCTGAATAGCTAACCCCTGCGCAGCAATTGCGACCACTTGGTCACGCTGCCGTTGTTCAGGATCGTGCGCTTGTAAATGCGGGCGGCGCCCCACACGACCAGCGTCGTCGTGACCGCGGCGAGTAAGAACGAGCCTGCGAGCTGGAGGGCGGTGAAGTCGCCGGCGGCGTAGGACAGCGGCGCGGTGAAGATCGAAAACGGCGGGATCCAGCTCATGACCTGCATGAACGTGGAGTCAGTTTGTGACCAGGAGAACATGGGGACGTAGATGCTCGCCATGAGCAAGATCAAAATCGGCATCTGCGTGGACTGCAGATCCTCGGTGCGCTGGACCATCGCGCCCGCTGCGGCGTAGAGACCGCCGAAAAACAGCATGGCGAGCAGCCACGACAGGAGGAGGACGGGCAGGATGGCCCAGTCGAGCTCGAGGTCGTCGACAAGCCCGGAGACGTTGACGCCGATCAGACCGACGGCGAGCAGCAGCGCGGTGGCGAGGAAGCCGTAGACGATCGTGCCCAGCAGCTTGCCCGCGAGGAAGTCGAGCGGGCGCACCGAAGCCAGCACGAGTTCGACCACGCGGGATGACTTCTCCTCCGTGACGCGGCTGCCCACCTGGGAGGCGAACGTGGTCACGGTGAAGATCACGATGATGAGCGCGATAAGCGTGGTGCCCAAGCGGGCGAAGTGCTCCTCGGAGTCGTCGGGATCGCCGCTGTCGGCGTTGTCCAGGTTCACCGGAACAACCTCGATCTGTGGGGTGGCGGCCTCGTATTCGCCGGCGGTGATCCCCAGGTTGTCTAAGGTTTCGGCGCGCGCGTGCTGCTCGGAAAGCGTGTTGACGCTGGTTAACAGGCTTGTCGTCGGTACACCGTCCTCGATCACCTCCCACGTCTTATCGCCCGCGACGACGGCGGCTTCCACCTCGCCGTCGCGCACCAACTGCAGGGCTTCGTCGCGGTCGGCGGCGGTGCGGGTGTCGTAGCCGGCGTCGTCGAGAAGCTGCTGCTCGATGCCCACGGCGGCGATCGCGGGGCCCGACTCCTCGGAGTCCTCTTTGTTTTTCATCCAGGTGGCGAAGCCGATCATGCCGACGATGCCGAGCAGCAAAATCACTAGCGTGAAAATGACGCCCTTTTTCAGCAGGAGGATTTCCACCTCGCGTTTCGCGGTGGTGGTGATGGTGTGCATGGGGGAGTAGGGCTTCATTACTTCACAACCTCCTTGAACAGCTCGGCGAGATCCGGCACGACGCGGGTGAACTCGTGGACCGGGCCGGCGGCCATCGCGGCTTTGAGGATCGCCTGGTCGTTGCCGGTGGAATCGGTTTCTACGGTCACGTGGGTGGGGGTGTCGTCGATAAGCGTGGCGCAAGTGGGGATCCACCCGCGCGCTTGCGTGCCGACGCGGAACTGCACCGGCCCGCCCGCGCGCAGCTCGTCGACGGTGCCTTCGGCGACCATGCGGCCTCGGGTGACGATGCCGATGCGGTCGCACAGTCGCTGCACCAAATCGAGCTGGTGCGACGAGAAGATCACGGGAACGCCGGCGCGGGTGCGATCGGTGAGCATCGTGCTCATCACGTCCACGGCAACCGGGTCGAGGCCGGAAAACGGCTCGTCGAGGATGAGCACCTCCGGGTCGTGAATGAGGCTCGCGGCCAACTGGACGCGCTGCTGGTTGCCCAGGGAGAGGTCATCGAGTTTGTCGCCCAGGCGCTCGCCGAGACCCAACTCCTCGAGCAGATCGGTGCCGCGTTTCTTCGCGGCCGCGCCGTCGACGCCGTGGAGTTTGGCCAAAAAGATCAGCTGATCCAGGATCTTTTCCTTGCCGTAGAGCCCGCGCTCTTCTGGCATGTAGCCGATGAGGCGGCGGGTGTCGTCGTCAAGCGGGCGGCCGTTGAGCAGCACCTCACCTGAATCGGCGCTGAGCACGCCCAACGCGATGCGCATGGTGGTCGATTTGCCGGCACCGTTCGAGCCGACGAAGCCGTACATCTCGCCGTCGCGGATGTTGAGGGTCATACCGTCGAGCGCTTGAACGTCGCCGAAGCGCTTGTGTAGATCACGTATCTCGATTGTTGTCACTTGTTGTCCTCCTTACGGTTAAAGGTAATGGCATAGCCGACCATTGGCAGCGGGTAGACGACGAGAAAAGTGAACATCATGAAGTAGCCGGATGCCATAAGCGCGGTGGAGCTTGGGGAGTCTCGTAGTGCGCCAAGCATCATGAAGACGAAACCACCGATGCCGGTGAGCGCGGAGTAGGCCTTGAGCGCGCGCCTGCGCCACACGTCTAGGACGTGGTGCTCGTACTCGTCGACCTGGTCGTCTGGGGCGGTGTCGACGTTGTCGTGCGCGCCGCGCAGCATTGACCAGCAGTACATGCTGATGAGCATGCCCGCGGTCAGTGGGGTCAGGGATGGCCAAGGGGTGTCCGACGCGAGGCCGACGACAGTGCCCGCGATTGCCGCGGCAATACCGGCGAAGAACACGACGACCAACCGGCGGGTGTCGCGTGGATTGCGGAAGCGTTTGGCATTGAGCGGGTCTTGCTTGCGGACGGTGTCGATGTGGTTCATTTGGTGTAGAGCTCCTTCGACATGGGGGCGAACTCGGTGCGTGAAAACACGGCCTCGACGGGCAGCTCGAAGACTTCGCAGATGCGAAAAGCTAGGTCGAGGCTGGGGGAGTGGTCGCCGCGCTCGAGTGCGCCGACGGTTTGCGGGTTGACATTGATTAGTTCCGCGAGACGGGCGCGTGACATGTCGTGCTCGGCGCGCAGGACGCGGACCCGGTTGTAGATCGGGTCCTTCGGTAGTTTCTTCGGTGACACGCAATAAAGTGTTGTATAAACCCAATGTTGTGTCAAGCCTGCCTATTCGCTTTTGGCCTATGTCCAGGAGGGCTAGCATGGACCTATGACTGCAACCATTTCCTCCCCAGCGGCCCATCTGTCTCGCGAACTTGGCTCCGACGAGGCACTATCCACCCGCCCGATCGATCGCATCAAGTACGCCCACGACGCATCCCACTTCCTCTACACCCCCGATGTTGTGGTGGAGGCGCGCAACGCGAATGATGTTGCGGCAGCATTCCGGGCATCAGCGTCTTCTGGGGCGCCGGTAGTGCTGCGCGGTGGTGGCACGTCCCTGTCCGGCCAGGGTGGCGGCAAGGGAATGATGGTGGATGTGCGCAAGCACTTCCGTGGTGTTGAGGTGCTCGACGGCGGCAAACGCGTGCGGGTCCAACCCGGATCGACGGTGCGTCAGGTCAATGCGCACCTGGCTGTCTACGGCCGCAAGATTGGTCCGGACCCGGCGTCCGAGGGCGCTGCGACCATGGGCGGAGTGATCGCCAACAACTCCTCCGGCATGGCGTGCGGCACGCAGTACAACACCTACAACACCATCGAGTCGGTCACCTTCGTGCTGCCGTCCGGCACGGTGATCAACACCGCCCACGAAGACGCGGAAGCACAGTTTGCGCGACAGGAGCCGGAACTTGTTGAGACGCTGGAGCGCCTGAAACGCCGCGTGCGTGACAACCGGGAATCCGTGGACACCATCGAGCGGCACTTCGCGCTGAAAAACACGATGGGCTACAGCCTGAACGCGTTTTTGGACTACGCCTCTCCGCTGGACATATTCATGCACCTTTTGGTTGCATCCGAGGGCACGCTCGCGTTCATTGCAGAGGCTGTACTGCGCACGATCGAAGTGCCGAAGCTGAAAACCACCACCATCGCCGTCTACCCGACACTCGATGCCGCGACGCGCTCGTTGCCGGCCCTGTTCGACTCGCAAGCGGCGACACTGGAATTGATGGACTCACGCTCCATTAACGTCGGCCGCACCTTTGACTCGGTGCCGGAACAGATCACCGGCTTCGAACTCGGCAGCCAGGCAGCCCTTCTCATCGAATACCACGCCAACGAGGCCGACCAGCTGCGTGAATACGAGCACACCGGCTCCCAACTGTTGCGTGAGTTCGATCTTCAGACCCCGGCGAAGTTCACCACCGATGCTGGCGAGGCTGCCAAGGCGTGGGCGTTCCGTAAAGGGCTCTACGCGCAGGTGGCGGAGGCACGCCCGTCCGGAACCACCGCGTTGCTCGAAGACATCGCGGTGCCGGTCGAAGACCTCGCCGACACGTGCGGCGGGTTGCAGCAACTCTTTGATGCCTACCGTTACGACGACGCCGTCATCTTCGGTCACGCCAAAGACGGCAACATCCACTTCCTCATTACCGACCGGTTTGAAGGCGACGAGAATCTCAACCGCTACGACGGGTTCAACGAAGACATGGTTGACCTCGTGCTCGGCGCAGGCGGAAATCTGAAGGCAGAGCACGGCACCGGTCGCGTCATGGCGCCGTATGTGCGACGCCAGTACGGCGACGAACTCTACGACGTGATGGTGCAGCTCAAGCGCGCCGCCGATCCGCGGGGTGTGATGAACCCAGGCGTGATCATCACAGACGACGAGCGCGAACACATGAAAAACTTCAAGCTCAATCCGCAGGTGGAAGACGAAATCGACTCGTGCGTTGAGTGCGGTTACTGCGAGCCGGTGTGCCCCTCGCGTGACCTGACCATGACTCCGCGTCAGCGCATCGTGGTTCGCCGTGCCCGCGCGAAGGCGATTCAGGAAGGCGACACCGAGCTGGTCAAGCACATCGACGAGGCCTACCAGTACGACGGCATCGACACCTGTGCAGTGGATTCCATGTGTGTCACCGCATGTCCGGTCGGTATTGACACCGGCAAGTTCATCAAATCGCTGCGCCGCAGCCAGGCCGGCGCGGTGGAGTCTGCCGGCTGGGCGGCCGCTGCAAAGGCGTGGGGCCCGGGCAACACCTTGGCCTCCACCGCGCTGACCGGTGCTTACTACTTGCCGACGAAGCTGGTGCAGAAGGTCACTGACGTCGCCCGGACCCTGGTGGGCGACGACACCGTGCCGCAGTACCGCCCTGAGCTGTCGAAGGGTGGCGCGAAACGCTCCAAGGCGTTCGGTACCCGGATCGGAGCCTCGACGGCAGAGCCGTCCGGCGTGTTCGTCCCCGCCTGCGTGAACTCCATGTTTGGCCCGCAGGGCGACGGCGTCGGTGCCTCCGAGGCATTTGCGAAACTGGTCGAACGCGCCGGGCTCGCACTGGTGGTTCCCGAAGGCATCGACGGGATGTGCTGTGGCACTCCGTGGGCGTCGAAGGGGATGAGCAACGGCCACGACATCATGCAGCGTCGCGTGAACGATCAACTCATCGCCGCAACCGACGGCGGGCGGCTGCCGGTCGTGGTGGACGCGTCGAGCTGCACCCACGGCTTCCAGGACATGGCGGAAAACATTGGCATCACGGTCATTGATGCGATCGAGTTCGTCGAAGACGAGGTGCTGGACCGCCTCGAGGTGAAAAAGAAGGTGGACTCTGTGACGCTGCACCCGACGTGTTCGGCGACGCACCTGGGGATCGTCGATACGCTAGAGCGCGTTGCTGCCGCTGCTGCTCAGGAGGTGCACGTTCCTTCCGAGTGGAATTGCTGCGGTTACGCCGGCGACCGCGGCATGCTGCACCCGGAGCTCACCCACGCCGCCACCAAGCGTGAGGCCGAGCAGGCAGCGCAGTTGGGGTCGGCGCGCCACGCGTCCTCCAACCGCACCTGCGAGCTAGGACTGACGGCCGCCACCGGCGAGGACTACGAGCACATCCTGGAAATCCTGGAGCGCGTGAGCCGCTAGGCCAGCACCACCTTTGTCACCCGGGGCAGCGCGATGCGCACGACCCGGTCCTTCGCCTCGTCGAGCGCGTCCACCTGGCCCGCGGTCACACTCAGCGGCAGCACGGTGAGCGTCTGTCCGCGCCCTTGCTTATCGACGAAGCCCACCACCACATGCCTGCGCGCCCGCGCCGCCGCGCGCAGCGTCTCAAAAGCGTCGCCGCTGCCGGTGTCGGTGCTGTCGTCGGAGCGCAGCTTTGCGACGATCTGCTCCACCTGCTCCGCCGACACCTTGGATTGGCGCGGCAGCGTCGACGGGGTCGGGGCGACAAGGGATGGCTCGGGTGCCATGTTCAAGGCGATCCCTTGGCTGTCCTCGGCGGTCGGTTGCATCCCAGCATTCCGGAGTGCGGCCATGAGCTTGGCCAAAGGCAGGTCGGATACAGCCACGGTGGGGGCGAGGACGCGCAGCTTCAGGCGCTCGGCGGCGGTGGCAATCAGGGCCGGGTCCTCCGAGCGGATGTAACTGAAAGCCTCGCCGGCGCGGATGGCGCCGTGGTGGCGGGCGGTGTCGTCGATAAGAAACGTCATGGCCTGGGGGACCTCGCCCATGACGTGGTCGGAAAGCCAGTCGTGGACTTCCGGCGCGGTCAGACCGCTGTCCAGGCCGCGACGCACCGATGCCTCCGAAATACGCCACACGCTGGCCAGACCTGGCGATTCCAGGTCGGCGATGCGCTCGATGAACCCCGCCATCGCGGGTTCCAAAGGGCCGGGAGCGAGCACCGTCATATCCGCCTGGGCGATCAGCGTGCTTACCGACGCCGGCACGAGCTCGGTCGTTGCAGCCGCGGTGTCGCCACCGTCGAGGAGTACCGAAAGCGGCGTCGACTGCGCGCCGTTGGCGAGGGCGCCGACGAACTCGGCTTCGGCGATGACGGTGCCGATCAGTTGGTCGGAAAAGCCGACCGACTCCAACGGTGCGTAAAAGAGGATGCGATCCATGTCGCCTGCATGGCGCAGGATGGTGGTGCGGGCGGTGCGCAGGGCGGGGGCGTGGGTGTCGTCGTCAAGCAACTTGGCGCTCGTGTCTACACGCCACGGGGAGGCGACCCAGCCGGCGAGAAGGATCGCCCACTGGTCCGATAGCGTGGCATCAAGCCAGGTCAGCGCGTCGCGGGTGGCGGCGAGGACGTCCTCGTCGTCGACGTTGCCGCGCCCGATCAGGCCCGCCGCCTCGCCCGTTGCGACGAGCAGGCGCGGGCTGAACCCCAACTGCTTTTCCAGATTTGTCTCCGCGCGCACGCCGACGGTGCCGTCCTTGTTCAATGCGACCGGGGTGTCCATCAAAGACATGATGAGCTGGCGCATCTGGCGCACGGCGTCGAGGCCCTGCGCGGTGGCGGTCTCGTCCACGGCTGCCTGATCGACGGTGTCGGCGGTAGGCGGCTCCAGCGGGAACACGCGCGGAGTGGTGCCGCGCATTGCGTCGCGCACCGGCCGGGGCAGGCGCACCGTGTTCGCGTTGACCCGCACCAGCAGGCCGTGAGCGAGCAACTTCGCCACCGGCGCATCCGGGTCCGCATCCGGCGCCGCGGCAGCCGTCGTGCCCACCCCGCCAGAGGCAGCGAGGGTGTCCAGTACCTTGCGTTCGCGGGCGGGAAGCGTCTCGAGCGCCTCGGCCGCGCCGGGCAGGAGCGTGTCGGTCACGCGCCAGCCCGGGGGAAGGGCGCTGAGCGTGCCGGGGGAGATCCGAATGGAGTCGTCGGGCCCGAACACGAGCGCCAACTCGCGCAGGTGGCCCGTGTCGCCGAACTCGCGAGCGTCGACGGGATCGAGCTCGGCGCCGGCGTCGGTAAGCTTTTCAAGCACCGCCAGATCCGCCGCGGTGAGCTGGCGCAGCGCCCGGGCTACCGAGCCAGGAAGCCCGAGGCGGGTGGCCAACGAGCCCACGGAAGGCGGGGTGGGGAAGAAGGCGTCCGGTCGGGAGTTGATGAGGGCGCGCAGGGGGTCGTCGTTAAGCGAGCGCAAGAATTCGGGGAACGTAGACATTGCGGGGGTGAGTTTACGTGCGTTTTTCCTCCGGGCGTGAAAGAATGACAGGCATGGCTAAAGATGTAGAGAATATCGGTCGCGCGAACCCGGCGTGGCCCACGAACACCCCTGGTAACGGCCACCCGGTCACCGAGATTTCCTCGAAGCTCACCGGCGCCTCGAGCCCGTTCGGCGACGAGCTGATCCTGCCGGTCCCGGCGGAGCAGACCGGCTACGTCCACCCGACGACCCGCATCAACCGCTAAGCCTTACGCGGCGGAAACCGGCACGGCGATGTTGCTGTGCCGGTTTTCTTTGCCTGTTATGAACCGAGTGGTCTATTCGGGCTAGACAAGACTGTACGGGGTGGTCTAATGTTTCCTCCGACCTAAGAACAACCTTTGAATTGGAGGATTCATGTTGCTTTCGGCTCTCGCCGTCGGTGCCGTCCTCGGCGCTGTGATGCAACGCGGGCGCTTCTGCGTCACCGGCATGATGCGCGACGTCTTCTTGCAGCGCACCGGTCGCGGACTCGTCGCATTCTTGATTGTCATCGCCGTGCACGCCATCGGGCTTGCGGCGCTGACCTCGTTCGGTGTCATCTCGCCGGACTACCGCGCGTTCCAGCCGGTCGCCGTTGTGGTCGGCGGGTTCATCTTCGGCCTGGCCATCATCCTGGCCGGCGGCTGCGCGTCCGGCACGTGGTACCGTTCCGCGGAGGGGCTGGTCGGGTCTTGGTTCGCGCTGTTGTTTTACGGCCTGTCGGCAGCCGCGATGAAGTACGGCGCGCTGTCCGGCTTTAACTCGTGGATGAAGCAGTGGGAGACCGGCCTGACCACCATCCCGCAAGCGCTCGGCGTGTCCGTGTGGTGGTTCGTCGTCCCGTTCGCGCTGCTCACCGCGTGGCTTGCGCAGCGCTACCTCGCCCGCGACGCCGCCAACCCGAAGGCGACGCTGAACCTGCCCGCGCGCAAGCGTCCGCTGCACCCGTACCTGGCTGGCCTGCTCGTCGGCATCATCGGTGTCATCGCGTGGCCGCTCTCGGCTGCTTCGGGTCGCAACTCGGGCCTGAGCATCACCACCCCGACGTCCGATCTGACCGGGTGGATCGTCACCGGTGAGGGCGACTACATGAACTGGGGCACCGTACTGGTGCTCGGCCTGTTCGTCGGCTCGTTCATCGCGGCGAAGGCGTCCGGCGAGTTCCGCGTGCGCGTACCGGACGGCAAGACCTCCATCCGCGCCATCATCGGCGGCACCGGCATGGGTGTTGGTGCCTCGCTCGCCGGCGGCTGCACCGTGGGCAACGGCATGGTCCAGACCTCGCTGTTTAGCTTCCAGGGCTGGGTGGCCACCCTGTTCATCGCGCTGGGCGTCTACGTCGGCGCGAAGCTCTGGCTCACCCCGTCCAAGCAGAAGCAAACCAAGACCGACACCTACAACACTGAGGAGTCCATCCGATCCGCCGAGGACGCTGTGCTCGACACCCCGGCGCAGACCCCGGGCGGCTTCCAGGTCGCAAGCGGTGTGATCACCCTGCCGCAGAAGCAGAAAACCAAGGCGCGTCCGCTTGGCGACGATCGCTACATCCTGGACACCCTCGGCGATGTTTGCCCCTTCCCGCTGATTGAAGCGAAGGAAGCGATCGCGGAACTCGACGACGGCAGCCGGTTGATCATCGACTTTGACTGCACCCAGGCCACCGAGTCCATTCCGCAGTGGGCCGCGGACAACGGTCACGCGGTGGAGGACTTCGTCCAGAACCAGGACGCAGGCTGGCAGATCACCGTGGTGAAAAACGGCGCACGCTAAGCCGCAAAGCTAGAGAAGGCCCACGCAACTGTGAACTGGCCCCCGAAAGTTGGACCGGTTTAACTCTAGGCGGTTAGGTCTTCAAGGGTCTGATTCCGATATTGCATCGGGGTCAGGCCCTTGAGTCGTTGTTGGATGCGTTCGGTGTTGTACCACTGGATGTACTCGTCGATCGCCTGGTTGAACTCTGCGACGGTGGCGAAGACTTCTCCGTGGTACATCTCGGTTTTCAAATGCCCGAAGAAATTCTCCATGACCGCGTTGTCGTAACAGTTGCCTTTACGCGACATCGACTGCACACCACCGTTGTCATGAATCAGGTTGCGCCAGGACGAATGCTGGTACTGGAAACCTTGATCGGTGTGCATCATCCACCCAGGTTCAGGCGCACACGTTTTAATCATCTTGGCTAAAGAATCGGCGGTAAACGCTGTCGACGGCGATGTGGCCACGGTGTGGGCAACGATTGAACGGTCGAACAGATCCATCACCGGTGACAGGTAGACCTTGCGGCCTGCGACCCTGAACTCGGTGACGTCGCTGACAAAGACAGTATTCGGCTTATCTGGGGTGAACTTGCGGTCAAGTGTGTTGTCGGCAATGTGGCTGATCGTCCCGGTGTAGGAAACATATGACCTGGGCTGGCGGATCTTGGCTCGAAGTCCCATCTCGCACATGAGTTTGTAGACGAGTTTGTGGTTGACCACCCAGCCCTGGTTGCGTAGGTCAAGCAGCACTCGTCGGTAGCCGTAGCGATGCTTGTTACGCTCGAAGCTTTCCCGGATCGCGGCTTTGAGCGCAGCGTGCTTATCCGGCTCGCTGAGTCGTTTCTGGTGGTAGAAGAACGTCGATCTCGGTATGCCTGCCGCATCCAAAAGATATTGCAGACGATGCTGTGACTTGAGGATGACAATCGCCTGGACTTTCAGGCGCGTCCCTGATTCCTCAAGTCCCGCAATTTTTTTAGATATGCGTTTTCCGCTTCCAACCGTGCGATCTGGCGACGCAGCTTCGCTTCCTCCGAGAGCGGCTTCGGCGTGACCGAGCCTTTGGGCCTGCCCTTCGGCTTCGGTTTTAGTGCCTCATCGCCACCTTTGCGCCATTTCAATGACCACCCGCTGACCAGCTGCTCTGATGACAGTCCAAATTCGCGCGCAAGATCCATCGCTGTCTCACCAGCAAGGTGGCGTTGGACAACTTCCTTTTTGATATCGAACGAATACTGCTGCTTAGTCGGTTTCTCCACAAGACATAGCCTGCCATGCAGCTTAAACCGACGATAGAACTTACGGGCGGCATATTTGGAGACACCAAGAGCATTCGCAGCGGCTTGATAGCCCATACCTTGCTCAAACAGTTCAACCAACTGCTCGCGCTGATGCTCACTCAGCGAACTTCGTGCCCTCACAGAAAACTACTCCCCACTAGTCGGTAACTGATTTCTCAGTCCAACTAGTGGGGAGCAGTTCACTGCGTGGGCCTTTCGTATACCTGGGACGGTTTAGCGCGCCAGGTAGGTCTGCTGCACCGAGGCGATGGTGTTGTTGACCTGGGTGTTGAAGTTCGCGCCGAGCTGGCGTGCCACGGAGGCGAAGTCGCCGGCAAGCGCTGCATCGATCAGCTGCTTGTTCGCGGTGTAGAACGCGTTGTAGTCGTTGCGGTTTGCAACGTAGTTCGACTGCACGGAAGCCGGGACCTGGAAGCCGAAGGACTGGATCGCGTCGCGCAGCTGACGGTACAGCGCGTCGGTTTCAACGGCGGTCTTTGCCGGGGCCTGCTGCTTCGGAGCGGCGGCCTTCGGGGCCGGGGCCGGCTTCGGTGCCGGCTTTGCAGCCTGGGCAGCCTGGGCGTCGCGGTTGGTGGGCGCGGAGTTCAGGCCGTAGCGTGCGGAGCAGGCGGGCCATGCGCCCCAGCCCTGGCTGGCGAGGGTGCGCTCGGCGACGATGATCTGCTGCTCGCGGGTGGCCAGGTTCGCGGTCGGGGCGAACTCGCCGCCACCGTATGCGAGCCAGGTGCCGTAGGAGAACTGCAGGCCGCCGTAGTAGCCGTTGCCGGTGTTGATGGCCCAGTTACCGCCGGACTCGCACTGCGCGAGCTTGTCCCAGTCGGAATCCGGTGCGGCGGTTGCCTGCGGGGCAACGATGCCGGCGAGTGCAGCAGCCGCTGCGGAACCTGCCAGAGCCTTCTTGCCCATGGAGGTGGTCTTCTTGGTGTGGCGTCCCATTGATTCGTTTCCTCTCGTTGGTTGACCGCCAATTTCTCGGGACAGCCTAACCTTGTGTAACGATTGTGTCACGCTCGTGTGTCGAAACGGTGGCGGTCGTGACAATTGGGAACACGTTTCCCCAGCGCACGCCGAGAACGCGAAACTTTGGTGTTCTGGGTCACATCGTCTGCGGATGTCGGGAACGAGGGCCGGAAATAGTAATCTTTCTACTTTGTTCTACTTACCGGTGAGGTAAATACGGAAGGGAGACCGCCATGCCTATTGGAAAGGTGAAGTGGTACGACGCCGACAAGGGTTTCGGCTTCGCATCCAACCCGGGAGACGAAGACGTCTTCGTCGGTAAGTCCGTGCTGCCCGACGGGGTAGAGGAGCTGGTCGCCGGCCAGCGCATCGAGTTCGACTTCGCCGCCGGCCGCCGCGGCCCCCAGGCGTTGCGCGTCAAGGTACTCGACGAGCCGAAGCGCCGCTCGATCCACCGCCGCAAGCCGGAAGAGTTGGGCAGCATGCTCGCCGACGTGATGACGCTCATCGAAAGCCAGGTTCAGCCCGCGCTGACCAACGGCCGCTACCCGGACCGCAAGGAAGGCCGCCAGGTCGCCGAGATCCTGCGCGCCGTCGCACGCGAACTCGACGCCTAATAATTACGGCCTAGTTAAAGCCGACGGACCACGTGGCGATGACAGGGGTTTCCTCCCCGTCATCGCCTTCTTTAATGTCCAGGGTGGTCACCTCGGCGACCACCAGTTTCGCACCCGATGCGGTGACGGCGGGCGCGCTTTCCGACGCCGACTCGCCCGAGGTGAACACACGCTCCTCGTTCGCGTCCGGGTCGTCGTAGACAAGCAAGAGCCGCCAGCTGTTTCGTGCGATCTCGTCGGGAAGCGCGACGGTGACGTCGTCTTCGCCAAGCTGCATCGTGGGCGCGTCGCCGCCGGGGCACTCCTCGTCCAACTCGCAGACGGTGTAGACGCCGATGTCTTGGGTCTCGCCGTTGGCGGTAACGGACACGGTCAACTCGTCGACAGGCGTTGCGGGGCGGTTGTTCTGCCACTCCAAAAACGCGTACACGGCGCCGACGAGCACTACCACGCCCACAAGCGCGACGACCAACGTTTTCCACTGCCGGGATTGAGCCATAGCGACAGATCCTAACTGAAGCGCACCCGGTACATGTCCGGCCACCGCTTGCCCGTCAGGTAGAACTCGTCGGTGTCGGGGATGTGCGCGATGCCGTTGAGTACGTGGTTGGGATCTGCGGTGGCGTTGTTGGGCAGGCCGGAGGCGTCGATAAGCGCTTGCACCTCCCCGGATTCTGCGTCGATGCGCACGATGTCGGTGGAGGTGAAGATGTTGGCGTAGACATCGTCGCCCACGCACTCCAACTCGTTGAGCCCCTCGACCGGCTCGCCGTCCATGGTCACGGTGAAGCGCTCGCGCTCTTCCAGCGTGTCCGGGTCCATGCGACGCAGCTCGGAGGTGCCGTCGGAGAAGATCACCTCATCCTCGCGCGCGCACAGCCCCCAGCCTTCGCCGTCGTAGGTGGCGCGGCCGATCTCCTCGAGCGAGTTTGCTTGACGACGAATCGCCGTCCCGTCGAGCCACGTCAACTGCCACAGTGTGTCGTCGACACGTGTGATGCCCTCGCCGAAAAACTCAGGCTCCAGGTCGACCGAGGTGAGCTCGGTGCCGTCGACGGTGCGGGTGTACAGGCGCGACTCGCCCTCCATGCCGGTGGCCACGTAGATGTTGCCGTCCTCGGACACCTCGAGGCCCTGGGTGAAGCTGGTGTCGTCGAACGGTAAGCGCTCGACAACCTCGGCGGTGAGGTGCTCAGGCCCCGCATCGGCGCTGCAGGAGGAAAGCAGCGCGGCGGCGATGGTGAGTGTGGACAGTGCTTCTCGATGACCCATGACCACCATCCTGCCCCACGTCGCGCATAATGGGTAAGCGTGTCACGATCCAAAAACCGCTCCCGCAACCCGCTGCTCGGCCGCGACGCAGTAGCAACCGCCCGCGAGGCGCTGCTCGAGATTGCAGACGGCGAAATCGGCGAACACATCGGAGTCACCGGGCTGACCCGCAACGTCGCCACCCACCGCTTCGAGGCCGACGTGCCCGGATACGCCGGGTGGGAATGGAACGCCGTGGTCGCCTGCGCCGACGGCTCCACCTTCATCACCGTCAACGAGGTCGCCCTCGTGCCCTCCCAAGGCGCACTCGAGGCGCCGGACTGGGTGCCGTACTCCGAGCGGCTGCGCCCCGGCGACCTCGGCCCCGGCGACCTGTTGGAGCTAGCCCCTGACGACGACCGCGTCACCGACGACTCCTTCGCCCGCGACGCCGTCACCTTCACCGGCCGCGACACGAAGCACTACTTGACCAAACGGGGCCTCGAGGACGCCAAGCACCGCTGGCGGACCGGCGACTACGGGCCAAACAGCGAGTTCGCGGAAAAGGCGGCGCTGTCGTGCCGCACCTGCGCGTTTTACATCCCGATGGCCGAGCCGGTGGGGGAGAACTTCGGCGTGTGCGCCAACGAATACTCCGCCGACGGGCACGTCGTCGCCTCGTCGTATGGCTGCGGCGCCCACTCCGATACCGAGGTTGCTGGGCCAGGCAAATAGTTGCATTTTCCCAGCAGACTTTGAAAAACTAAGCCCCCGTGAGTACGACCACGGGAGCACAACTGCATAAGGACCAGCCGCAGCCGCGCGGCGGGCTGGACGCCTTCTTCCACATCACCGAGCGCGGATCCACGGTGGGCACCGAGGTGCGCGCCGGGGTGGTGACCTTCTTCGCGATGGCCTACATCGTGCTGCTTAACCCGCTGATCATCGGCACCAGTCCCGACCGCGAAGGCGTCGTGCTGGGCATTCCGCAGGTGGCCGCCGCCACCGCGTTGGCCGCCGGCGTGATGAGCATCCTGTTCGGCGTGATTGCCAAGTACCCGTTCGGTATCGCGACCGGTTTGGGCATCAACACGCTCGTCGCCGTGACCATGGTGGGCCAGCAGGGCCTGACCTGGCCGGAGGCGATGGGGCTGGTGGTCATCGACGGCATCATCATCGTGCTGCTTGCCATCTCCGGGTTCCGCACCGCCGTGTTCAACGCCATCCCGGATTCGATGAAGGTGGCCATGAGTGTGGGCATCGGCATGTTCATCGCCACCATCGGGCTTGTCGACGCCGGCTTTGTCCGCCGCATTCCCGACGCCGCCATGACCACCGTGCCGGTCCAGCTGGGTACCGGCGGATCGATCGCGTCCTGGCCGACCTTCGTTTTCATCGTCGGCCTGTTCATCTGCGGCTTCATGGTAGTGCGCAACGTGCGCGGCGGGCTGTTCATCGGCATCATCGCCACCACGGTCATCGCCATGATCGTCGAGGCGATTACCGGCGCCGGCTCGTCCGCCGACAACCCGGAGGGCTGGGGCATGGCTGTGCCGGCGCTGCCGGACTCCTTCGGCGGCGTCCCGGATCTGTCCATCGTGGGCGACGTCGACCTGTTCGGCGCGTTTGTGAACCTGGGCGTGATCTCCGCGTCGCTGCTCGTGTTCACCCTGGTGCTGGCGAACTTCTTCGACGCCATGGGCACCATGACCGCGCTCGGCCGCCAGGCCGGACTGTCCGGCGACGACGGCGTGCTGCCGGACATGAAGCGCGCCCTGGTCGTCGAAGGCTTCGGCGCCGTCGTCGGCGGCGCGGCCTCGGCGTCGTCGAACACGGTGTTCGTGGATTCGTCGGCAGGCATCGCCGACGGCGCGCGCACGGGCCTAGCCAACGTGGTCACTGGCGTGCTGTTCCTCGCCGCGATGTTCTTCACCCCGCTCTACGAGGTTGTGCCCATCGAGGCTGCCGCCCCGGTGCTCGTCGTCGTGGGTGCGCTGATGATGATGCAGGTCGGCCAGATCGCATGGAACGACTTCTCGGTCGCCCTTCCGGCGTTCCTGACCATCGTGACCATGCCGCTGACGTACTCGATTGCCAACGGCATCGGCGTCGGCTTCATCTCGTTTGCCTTGCTGTCGCTGTTCGCCGGCAAGGCGAAGGACATCCACTGGCTCATGTGGCTCATCTCCGCCCTGTTTGTCGTCTACTTCGCGCAGGGCCCGATCTTGGCGGCGCTGGGCTAAATGCAGGTGCGTATCGACGACCCGAGCGATGAGCGTCTCGACGACATCCGCGACCTGAAGCACTCCGACAAGGAGAAAGGCCTCGTCTTCGCCGAAGGCCCGCTCGTGGCCGGACGGTTGGTGGAGTCGCGCTTCCCGGTGCGCGCGGTGTTTGGTTTCGGCGGCCGGCTCGAGTCGTTCATGGCCGACTACGGCGCCGAGCTGGCGCAGCGCGGCATCCCGGTCTATGAGATCACCCGCCAGATCATGGGGGAGGTTGCCGGCTACGACATGCACCGCGGCCTGTTGGTCTCCGCCGACAAGCCGGCGCCGCTTTCGGTGGCCGGCGTCATCGAAAGCGCCCGCACGCTGGTGATCCTGGAGGGCGTGGGCGATCACGAGAACATCGGGTCGATCTTCCGCAACGCTGCCGGCATGGGCGTCGACGGCGTGCTCTTCGGCGCCGCCACCGCCGACCCGCTCTACCGCCGCAGTGTGCGCGTGTCCATGGGGCATGTGCTGCGCACCCCGTTCGCGCACCTCGACGGCACGCCGACGACGTGGCAGCGCTCCCTCGACGAGCTGCGCGACGCTGGCTGGTGGCTCGTCTCACTCACGCCTGCCGACGACGCCGTCGACCTGAAAGATGCCATCGGCGGCCACGAAAAGGTCGCGTTTTTGGTCGGCGGGGAAGGCCCGGGGCTGACCCCGCACGCGATGCGCGCCACCGACGTGCGCGCGAAGATCCCGATGGCACCGGGCACCGACTCGCTCAACGTGGCCACCTCGGCGGCCATCGCGTTTTACGAGCGGATGCGCTAGCGGTCGAAGTGCCGGATGCGTTCCTTGAACGCGGCCGTCCACTCCGCGGCCCGGCGGCGCAGGCCGCGGCCGACGCGTTTGGCGGCGGCGACGGAGGCGTCGGCAAGCTCAGCGAACTCGTCGCCTTCCTCCTTCTCCGAGGCCACCTCGTAGTCGTCGTACGCCTTGTCGCGCTCGGCGAACTTCGCCGCCACATCGCCCACCGACTTCACGGCGGGCGTTTTCTCCTCGATCTTCGGCTCCGGGCGGCCGTCCACCGCGTAGCCGACGACGTTGATGTCGGGCCCGTCCGCGCCGATCTCGGTGCCCACCCACGCCTGCTCTGCGGCGAGCGCGAGGTCCTTCGGCTCGAACGGCAGCGCGATGCCGCCGGCCTGCTCCGCCTTCTCGCCGGCCCAGTAGGGCGCCTCGAACGGCTCCGGCAGGCCGATGTCCTCGATGACCTGGGTGCGGGTGGCGCAGAAGCTGCGCACCACCTTGTCGCCGTGAAAATGCGCGAAGCCGCCGAAATCGCTGTCGGTGCCCTGCGCGATGACGAACACGTCCGCCGCCGGCAGCGCGGTGTGCCACGAGGTGGGGGAGGACAGCTCGGTGACGCTGTCAAGCATGCGCACCACGGAGATGCCCGGAAAACCCGCGATGTAGAACTCGTCGCGGCCCGGCACCGACGAGCGGTTCAGTGGGAACGAACCGATCGGCGTGATCGGCCACGCCGGGTTGACCTGGGAGAGCAGTTTGCGTCCGAAGCCGCGGTCGGCCTTCGGCTCGCGCTGTAACACTTCAGCGGGTTCGGCGGTGTTGACGAACCACAGCGTGACCACGACATTGAATTCCATGGCTTACCGCTTCGGCCGTTTCGTGTTCGTGCGCACGCCGAGGAGCACGTCCTCCCAGTGCGGGGTCACCGACTTGCGGCGGCGCTTCTGCGGCTGCTCCTCCTCGTCCGGGTGACGCAGGAAATCGCCCTCGAGTACCTCGTCGCTCTCCTGCGGGTTCGGCACGATGTCCACCGGTGTGGTGGGGGCGTCGTCGTTATCCAGCGAACGCACCGCGGACAGGGAACGCACCGGCTGAGCAAAATCCGGGTCGGTGAGGTCTGCGGCCATGCCGTTGCGGGCCTCGGTCTGCGCGGGCGAGCCCATCGAGCGCTTGAACGACCACAGCGCCTCGTTCTCCGTAAGGCCGGCCTGCCAGGTCACGTGCACGACCCAGGTGTCGCCCTGCTCGCGGGTCGCATCCCAGGTTGCGTCCGAAATGGAGTGCCCGCGCGCGGCGAAGGACGTCGCCAGGATTTCCAGCAGCGTCTGCTTCGACGTGCCGTCCTCGCGCAACGGGTGCGACTGCTTGGCGGCCTCGGCAACCTGGGCGCGCTCGAGCAGCACCGGGTGGGCGTAGGAGTCGAGACGGCTTTCGGCCACGCCCATCTCCTCGGCCAACTCGGCGGTGGTGGCGCCGGCGCGGATGCGGGCCTGGATCTCGTTCGGGCGCATCGACAGCGGGGTGGCGTAGAGCGGGTCGGGCTCGGGCAGCGAGCGCGGGGCCTCGACCGGTTCCGGGGCAACCTCCGGCTCGGGCGCCTGCTTGGCGGGTTCGAGCTCGGTGTCGTATTTGGGGGCCGGCTCGGCGGCGGGGGAGTCGTCGTCAAGCGAAGGTGCTAACTCGGCCCGGGCGAGCTGGTAGCGCACGCCCTCGTCGTCGCGGAGAACGTAAAACGTCTCCGTCGACTCGTCTTCCAGGAAATACAGCTCGCGCATGGATCTCACCCTATCGAACACCTACCCCGCTACGCAGCAGGTAGTCCACGGCATGTGTGAGAGTGCGCACGTCTTCCGGATCCACCGCCGGGAACATGCCCACGCGCAACTGGTTGCGGCCGAGCTTGCGGTAGGGCTCCGTGTCCACAATCCCGTTTGCGCGCAGCACCTTTGCGACAACTCCAGCATCCACCCCGTCATCAAAATCGATCGTGCCCACTACCTGCGAGCGGGCCTTGATGTCCTGCACGTACGGCGACGCATGCGGGTGGGCCTCGGCCCAGGAGTAGAGGATCTGCGACGACTCGCGGGTGCGCGCCACCATCGCGTCCAGGCCGCCTTGCTCGAGCATCCAGTCGATCTGCTCGGCGAGCATCACCAGCGTGGCCACCGCCGGGGTGTTGTACGTCTGGTGCTTGCGCGAATTTTCCGCTGCGGTGCGCAGGCTCAGGCTCGCCGGGATGTAGCGCTGCGCGTGCAGCCGTTCGATGCGCTCGAGGGCCGCCGGGCTGAGCACCGCCACCCACAGCCCGCCGTCGGAGGCGAAGCACTTCTGCGGGGAGAAGTAGTACGCGTCCGCGTTGGTGATGTCGACGGGGAGGCCACCGGCTGCGGAGGTGGCGTCGACAAGCGTGAGCGCATCGGTGTCGGGCCGTACCACCGGCGCCATAACTCCGGTGGAGGTCTCGTTGTGCGCCCACGCCACCACGTCCGCGTCCACGCCTGCGAGCACGTTCGGGTCGTGCGACTCGGCCACGTGCGGCGCGGTGAGCCACGGGGTGTGCGTGGCTTTGGCGAACTTGCCCGAAAACTCGCCGAAGGCCAGGTGCGCAGCTCGCTTCTCGACGAGACCGAACGCCGCCGCATCCCAAAACGCTGTTGCGCCGCCGGTGCCGAGGGCGACCAGGTGGTCGTCGTCAAGCGAGAAAAGCTCTTGCAAGCCCTCCTGGATGCGAGCGACCAGGTGTTTCACCGGCGCCTGGCGGTGCGAGGTCCCCATCGCCGCGGACGTGGCCACCGCGTCCAGCTGCGCCTGACGAATTTTCGACGGCCCGCACCCGAAACGGCCGTCGCGGGGGAGGAGGTCAGAAGGCAGCGTAACGTTCACGTCGGCCATGCTATTGCTTTGTGGTCATTCCTTTTAAATCGCAACGTTGTCATGCGCGTCACAATCTTTGCTAGAGTGCGTTACAGAAATCGCGCCGCCGCAACGGGGGCGCACATACAACGTTGGAAAGGGAAAACAGTGGCTTCTGACAACAAGGACAAGGCCGTACTCCACTACCCGGGTGGCGAGTACGAAATGGACATCATGCACGCCACCGAAGGCAACGACGGTGTCGTGCTGGGCAAGTTCCTCGGCGAAACCGGCCTGGTCACCTTCGACCCCGGCTACGTCTCCACCGGCTCCACCGAATCCAAGATCACCTACATCGACGGCGACGAAGGCATCCTGCGCTACCGCGGCTACGACATCGCGGACCTCGCCGAAAACGCCACCTTCAACGAGGTGTCCTACCTGCTGATCAATGGCGAGCTGCCGACCACCGATGAGCTTGAGCACTTCAACTCCGAACTGCGCCACCACACGCTGCTGGACGAGGACTTCAAGGCCGCGTTCAACATCTTCCCGCGCAACGCCCACCCGATGGCCGTGCTGGCCTCCTCGGTGAACATTCTGTCCGCCTACTACCAAAACCAGCTCGACCCGCTCGACGAGGAACAGCTGGACAAGGCCACCGTGCGCCTCATGGCTAAGGTGCCGATGCTCGCCGCCTACGCCTACCGCGCATCCCGCGGCAAGCCGTACATGTACCCGGACAACTCGCTCAACCCGCGCGAGAACTTCATGCGCATGATGTTCGGCTACCCGACCGAGGACTACCACGTCGACCCGGTGCTGACCAAGGCCCTGGACAAGCTGCTCATCCTGCATGCCGACCACGAGCAGAACTGCTCCACCTCCACCGTGCGCATGATCGCGTCGGCCCAGGCCAACATGTTCGTCTCCATCGCCGGCGGCATCAACGCCCTGGCCGGCCCGCTGCACGGTGGCGCCAACCAGGCCGTCCTGGAGATGCTTGAGGACATCAAGAACAACCACGACGGCGACGCCACCGACTTCATGACGCGCGTGAAGAACAAGGAAAAGGGCGTGCGCCTCATGGGCTTCGGCCACCGCGTGTACAAGAACTACGACCCGCGCGCGGCCATCGTGAAGGACACCGCCCACGAGGTCCTCGAACACCTCGGCGGCGACGAGCTGCTCGACCTGGCCATGGAGCTCGAGCAGATCGCGCTTAACGACGACTACTTCATCGAGCGCAAGCTCTACCCGAACGTCGACTTCTACACCGGCCTGATCTACCGCGCCATGGGCTTCCCGACGGACTTCTTCACCGTCCTGTTCGCCATCGGCCGCCTCCCGGGCTGGATCGCCCAGTACCGCGAGCAGCTCGAGATGAACACGAAGATCAACCGCCCGCGCCAGATCTACACCGGCTACCAGCAGCGCGATTTCGTCCCGCGCGACCAGCGCTAGCGCAACGGTTCAACCGTCGAGACACCGTTCCCCTATAATTCTCGGGGGAAGTTCTCGGCGGTTTTTTAATGTTTACCGCAAAAATCTTCAAGGAGATCGCACTCATGGAAATGGAAAAGCCGTTCATCGAAGCACCTGAGGGCCCGGCACCGACCGACCTCGTGATCGAAGACATCACCGTTGGCGAGGGCGAAGAAGCAGTGGCTGGCGGCTTCGTCAAAGTCCACTACTTGGGTGTGGATTACGAAACGGGCGAGGAGTTCGACTCCTCCTGGGACCGCGGCGAGGCAGCCGAGTTCCCGCTCGCCGGCCTCATCGCGGGCTGGCAGGAAGGAATCCCGGGCATGAAAGTCGGCGGCCGCCGCCAGCTGACCATCCCGCCGGAGAAGGCCTACGGCCCGGCGGGCGGCGGGCACCCGCTGTCCGGGCGCACGCTGATTTTCATCATCGACCTGCTCGACGCGCGCTAGAAGGTTTCGGTCATGCGCATCCCGGTCACCACGCTCAACGACGGCTACGATCTGCCCCTGCTGGGGCTCGGCACCTACAAGCTCCAGGGCGGCGACGTCGAGCGCGTCGTGCGCACCGCAATCGAGCTGGGCTACCGCCACATCGACACCGCGTCGCTATACGACAACGAAGTCGAGGTGGGCATGGCGATCAACAACGCCATCGCCGCCGGCGACGTCACCCGCGAGGAACTGTTCGTCACCACCAAGCTGTGGAACGACGACCAAGAGCGCGTCGCCGAGGCGTACCACGAGTCGCTCACCGCGCTCGACCTGGAGTTCGTCGACTGCTACCTGGTGCACTGGCCCTGGCCGCAACACGGTACCTACATCAAGGCGTTCGAGGAGATCGCGCAGCTGCAGGGCATGGGCCGGCTCCAGTCGGTCGGCGTGGCCAACTTCTACCCGGAGGTCCTTGACGACATCATCGACGCCACCGGCATCGCCCCGGTGCTCAACCAGGTCGAGCTGCATGCCGGGTTCACCCAGCCGGAGCTGCGGGCCTACCACGAGCAGCACGACATCGTCACCGAAGCGTGGATGCCGATCGCGCGCGGGAAAAACTTCGACGACCCGGCGATCCGCGCCGTCGCCGACGCCCACGAGGCCACGCCGGCGCAGGTCTCGCTCGCGTACCTCATGCACCTCGGGTGCTCCGTCATCCCGAAGACGCAAAACCCGCAGCGCCTCGCCGAAAACATCGGCGCCGTCAACATCAAGCTCACCGACGAGGACATCGCGCTTCTCGACGGCGTGCACGGCGAGCGCCTCTCCGGCGATCCGCTGACCTTCCCGGGGTAGACCACCCGCTTTGTTTTGAGCCCGCCCGGCCGTTGTGGCCGGGCGGGCTTTTGTCGTCGCAAAGCAAAATGCGAATTGCGATACAAACGCCTGTCCAATGTGTGATAGGTTACATTGCACGTTGTCGAGTCTCCCACAACACAGAAAGGATCGGGGCAATGCCAGGTTCCACAGCAGTACCGCAACGTCGCGAACCCACACCCGACGAATTCGTGGCAATGCAGCAAAGCCCCGAATTCCAAGACCTCCGTAGCACCTTCCGTGGATTCACATTCCCCGTCATGATCGCGGCGTTCCTCTGGTACGTCTTCTACGTCGTGTTCGCCACCTTCGCGCCCGACACCATGGCGCGCGACTTTCTCGGCCTCAACCTCGGCCTCTGGCTCGGACTCGCGCAATTTTTCACCACGTTCCTCATCACCTGGATCTACGTGACCTGGGCGAACAAGAACATCGAGCCGCGCGCCGCCCACATCCGCGAAGAAATGGAAAGCTAAGCCATGCACACCCAACTCCTCGCCGCGCAAACCGAAGGCGCCGCAACCGGCAACCCGATGCTCAACATCGCGATCTTCGGCGCGTTCATCGTGGTCACCCTGTACATCGTGACGCGTGCCGGCAAGACGACCAGTGAATCCGCCGACTTCTACACCGGTGGCGCGTCGTTTAGCGGCACCCAAAACGGCCTCGCCATCGCTGGCGACTACCTCTCCGCCGCATCCTTCCTCGGCATCGTCGGCTCGATCGCACTCAACGGCTACGACGGCTTCTTGTACTCCATCGGTTTCTTCGTCGCCTGGCTTGTGGCGTTGCTGCTCGTCGCGGAACCGCTGCGTAACGTCGGCCGCTTCACCATGGCCGACGTCCTGTCGTTCCGTCTACGCCAGAAGCCGGTGCGCGTCGCCGCGGCGTTTGGCACCCTGTTCGTCTCGCTGTTCTACCTGATCGCCCAAATGGCCGGTGCCGGCTCGCTCGTGTCCGTGCTGCTCGACCTGCACTCCTTTACCGCGCAGGCAATTTGCGTGGCTATCGTCGGCGTGATCATGATCATCTACGTCCTCGTCGGCGGCATGAAGGGCACCACCTACGTGCAGATGATCAAGGCCGTGTTGCTCATTGCCGGTGTGGTCATCATGACCGTGCTCGCGTTCATCATGGCGAAAGGTGGCCTGTCTGCGCTGTTCAACCAGGCGATGGACACCCATACCACCTCCGCGTACATGGCGGAGCAGGGCTACAAGGCCGAGGACATTCTCAAACCCGGCCTGAAGTACGGCGGGTCGACGACCTCCAAGCTGGACTTCGTCTCGCTCGGCCTGTCGCTGGTGCTGGGGACCGCGGGCCTGCCGCACGTGCTTATGCGCTTCTACACCGTGCCCACCGCCAAGGAGGCGCGTAAGTCCGTCACCTGGGCGATCGTTCTGATCGGCTCCTTCTACCTGCTGACGCTGGTGCTGGGCTACGCGGCGGCCGCGTTCGTTGGCCCGGACCGCATCCTGTCCGCGCCGGGCGGGGCGAACTCCGCGGCGCCACTGCTCGCGTTCGAGTTGGGTGGCTCGGTGTTTATGGCGCTGATCTCGGCGGTCGCCTTCGCCACGGTGCTCGCCGTCGTCGCGGGGCTTGCGATTACCGCCTCCGCGTCGATCGCCCACGACGTCTACGACGCAGTGCTTCGTGACGGCCAAGCCGCCGAGGAAGAGCAAGTCCGCGTCTCGCGCATCACTGTGGTCATCCTGGGTATCGTCGCGATCGTGCTCGGCATCTTAGCGATGCAGCAAAACGTCGCCTTCCTGGTGTCGCTCGCTTTCGCTATCGCCGCGTCCGCGAACCTGCCGACCATCCTGTACTCGCTGTACTGGAAGCGCTTCAACACCACCGGCGCCGTCGCCTCGATCTACGGCGGTTTGATCTCCGCGCTGGTGCTCATCGTGCTGTCCCCGGCGGTCTCCGGCACTCCGACGTCGATGTTCCCCAACGCCGACTGGGCGGTCTTCCCGCTGTCTAGCCCGGGCCTGGTCTCTATCCCGATCGGGTTCCTGGCCGGCATCATCGGCACCTATCTTGGCAAGCCGGATAACTTCGACGAGCTGCAAGCCGAGATGGAGGTCCGCTCCCTGACCGGCGTTGGTGTGGAGGCTCCGGTCGACCACTAAAGCGGCACAACAAAAGGGCCTGATCTTCCCGAATTGAACTGGCCCCCGAAAGTTGGACTGGTTTAATTCTAGGCGGTTAGGGCTTCAAGGGTCTGATTTCGATATTGCATCGGGGTCAGGCCCTTGAGTCGTTGTTGGATGCGTTCGGTGTTGTACCACTGGATGTACTCGTCGATCGCCTGGTTGAACTCTGCGACGGTGTCGAAGACTTCTCCGTGGTACATCTCGGTTTTCAAGTGCCCGAAGAAATTCTCCATGACCGCGTTGTCGTAACAGTTGGCTTTACGAGACATCGATTGAACACCACCGTTGTTATGAATCAGGTTGCGCCAGGACGAATGCTGGTACTGGAAACCTTGATCGGTGTGCATCATCCACCCAGGTTCAGGCGCACACGCTTTAATCGCTTTAGTTAAAGAATCGGCGGTCAGCGCTGTCGACGGCGATGTGGCCACGGTGTGGGCAACGATTGAACGGTCGAACAGATCCATCACCGGTGACAGGTAGACCTTGCGGCCTGCGACCCTGAACTCGGTGACGTCGCTGACAAAGACAGTATTCGGCTTATCTGGGGTGAACTTGCGGTCAAGTGTGTTGTCGGCAATGTGGCTGATCGTCCCGGTGTAGGAAACATATGGCCTGCGCTGGCGGATCTTGGCTCGAAGTCCCATCTCGCACATGAGTTTGTAGACGAGTTTGTGGTTGACCACCCAGCCCTGGTTGCGTAGGTCAAGCAGCACTCGTCGGTAGCCGTAGCGATGCTTGTTACGCTCGAAACTTTCCAAGATCGCGGCTTTGAGCGCAGCGTGCTTATCCAGCTCGCTGAGTCGTTTCTGGTGGTAGAAGAACGTCGATCTCGGTATGCCTGCCGCATCCAAAAGATACTGCAGACGATGCTGTGACTTGAGGATGACAATCGCCTGGACTTTCAGGCGCGTCCCTGATTCCTCAAGTCCCGCAATTTTTTTAGATATGCGTTTTCCGCTTCCAACCGTGCGATCTGGCGACGCAGCTTCGCTTCCTCCGAGAGCGGCTTCGGCGCGACCGAGCCTTTGGGCCTGCCTGTCGGCTTCGGTTTTAGTGCCTCATCGCCACCTTTGCGCCATTTCAATGACCACCCGCTGACCAGCTGCTCTGATGACAGTCCAAATTCGCGCGCAAGATCCATCGCTGTCTCACCAGCAAGGTGGCGTTGGACAACTTCCTTTTTGATATCGAACGAATACTGCTGCTTAGTCGGTTTCTCCACAAGACATAGCCTGCCATGCAGCTTAAATCGACGATAGAACTTACGGGCGGCATATTTGGAGACACCAAGAGCATTCGCAGCGGCTTGATAGCCCATACCTTGCTCAAACAGTTCAACCAACTGCTCGCGCTGATGCTCACTCAGCGAACTTCGTGCCCTCACAGAAAACTACTCCCCACTAGTCGGTAACTGATTTCTCAGTCCAACTAATGGGGAGCAGTTCAAATGGGGATCAGGCCCTTTTGCTATGCGCCTAGAAGAAGGGGAAGAACCTGCCGACGAACCCCAGCGCGCCGAGCAGGCCGAGCGAAATGGCAAGGCCCGTGATCACACCCGCCGGGGATGTTGGCTTGGCCGGTGCCGGCGCCGGGGCGGGGGACGGCTTTGCCGGAGTCGTTGCGACGGTGGTCAGGCCGCTCGTCGCGGTGTCGCGGACCACCGTGGTGTCGAAGGTGCGGTTGACCGAGGAGCGGTCCGCGAACTGGATCGCCGCGTTGATGCGCAGCACGCTGCCCGGGCGCATGCCCTTTGCGGCCGTGATCCGGATCCCGGTCTCGCCTTCGCGGGCGATGGTCCAGCCACCGCGGGTTTCCTCGGTGACGAAGACGCGGGCACCGGCGGGAAGGCCCTTCGGGGTGACCACAATGGACTCGCCGGCGGAGATAGTGGCGTTGTCGATGTCCACCTCCGCGGTCTCGGCGGCCGGCCGCGCCGGGGTGGTGCGGGTGGTGGTAGCCGGGCTTGTCGACGGGGCCGGGGCAGAAGCCGACGTCGTGGTCGTGCTCGGGGCGGCGCCCTCGGCGGAGGTGGGGACGTATGCCTTGGCGGTGAGGTCCTGGCGGGAGCCGTCCGGAAGCACCACGGTGACCTCGACGACCAAGGCGTAGCCCGGCTGCGCATTGCGCGGGGCCACGAAGGTGATTGCGCCGCTTTCCTCGTCGGTTTCCAGCTTCCAGCCGTTGTAGCGCTGGTTCGGGCCGATCACGCGGGAGCCCGCAGGCAGGGCGCCGGCGAGGAACACGGTGACGCGCTCGCCGGCCGGCACTGCGGTGTCGGCGTAGGAGAACTCGCCGACGGCCGGGGCAGGTGCAGTGGTGGTCATCTCCGGGGCCGGGGCAGGTGCAGCGGTGGTGGTCACCTCGGGGGTCGGTGCCGACGCTGTGGTGGTGATGGTCGGGGCGGGGGAGGGGGCGGAGCTCGTCGATACGCGATCTGCCTTGCCCACGGTGATGCGCGAGGAGTACTGCTTCGTGGAACCGTCCGGGAACACGACCCCCAAGGTGATGCGCAGGCCGGCACCTGCGCGGGCACCCGCCGGGGCGGCGACGGTGACCTCGCCGGAATCCTGGTCGGCCTCGACGCGCCAGCCGCCCGAACCTGACGGGGCGGCGAGCTCGGTGCCGTCGGGAAGCGCGACGCTCGGGCGCAGGGTGACGGTGCCGCCCGGGGCGACTGTCGCATCGCCCCAGCTCAGGTCGAGGGATTCAGCGAGCGGCACAGAAGGCTTTGCGACGCGCACCGTAAACAGCGCGTAATCCACGGTGCGGTCCGGGTACGTGATGGTGACGTAGTTCTGGGCGTACGCGCCCGGGAACTGGCCGCGCGGGGTGGCGGCGACGGTGCCGTCCGCGTCGACGTCGAAGTCCCAGCCGTTGATGGCGTTGATGTCGAAGGTGGTGCCCGCCGGGACGTTGCCGGCGAGCGGGATGCGGGCCGTGGCGCCCGGAGCCACCTCCGCGTCTAAGTAGCCGGGGTTGAAGGCCTGCGACATCCAATCGGCGGCGGAGGCGGCGGGGACGATGACGGTGGTGGCGAGGCTGGCTGCGAGCGCGGCCGCCACGATGCGGGTGGTTTTCACGGGACTCCTGTCAAAGTGATGAGAGGTTACTTTGAACAGTTTAAGTAAGTTCCTAGAAAATATCAGCTAGCGTCTGAACAGGGAGGATGAAAGCTGGCTGCTGCCCTGGAGCATGGCGGACCAGTCGTCCGGCGTGAAGTTGGTCAGCGTCGAAGCTTGGCCCGGGGTCCACTGTCCCCAGTCGGAGGCGTAGACATTGTTGATGTCCACCTGCACGCCGCCGATGTAGGCCTGGCGACCGGCGACCTGGTGGATGTTCGCGCGCGGGTGCACCTTGCCGCGCGAGCCCCAGTCGTGCTGCCAGAAGAACGAGCCGATGCGGTCCTCCAGGCACCATGCGATGGTGTAGTAGTTCGCGTACACGCCCAGTTGGTAGCCGGCGGCGTTGAGCGCCACGCCCATGGCTTTGAGGTAGGGGTTGATCAGGGAGTTGAACTGGGCAAGGGTCGGGTTGTCGTCGATGGCGACGTAGATCGGGCGCCCCGTCGGCCCGCCCGCGGCCTTGTGCAGTGCGATGGCCTGCGGTGCGTGCTCGGCCGCGCCCAGGGCGCCGCGCTTCCAGTCGGCGGTCTCGGCGCGGCCGAACTGGTAGACGGAGGCGACGGCGAGGCCGTTGGCTTTGTAGTCGCGGGTTTCGCCGATGGTCACCGGCTTGCCGCGCATCCAGTCCGCGCCGGGGCGGCGTTGGGAGACGTAGCGTACCGCGCCGATGTGGCCCGCGGCCTTCACGGCGCTTGCCGACGGCACCCCCGCCGAATAGTCCACCACCGTGCCAAGTACCCGGCGCTGCTGCGCCGCGGCGGCGGGGGAGAGGGCGGCGGTGGCGGCGCCAGCGGCGGCGGTGCCGGCAGCGACGGCGCCGGCGGATTTGAGGAATGTGCGGCGATTAAAGGTATTCACATGCGTCACTCTAGCCTCAGTGGCCCACAACCACCATCCAAATGGCAACGAGGTGGCACACGGCGGCCACAACGGTCGCGGTGTGGAAGTGCTCGTGGTAGCCGTAGTAGCGCGCGGAACGCCCTGGCCACTTGAAGCCGTACATCAGCGCGCCGAGCGTGTAGACCACCCCGCCGGCAAACAGCAGCCACACCACCGCGGGGCCGGTGGAGGTCCACAGCGTTGGCAAAAGCGGGACGATTATCCAGCCGAGTCCCACGTAGACCACGACGTCGAGCCACCGCGGGTGGTTGATCCACACCAGGTTGAGGATGGCCCCGCCGATGCCGCCCGCCCACGACACTGCGAGCATGATCGCGGCGGTGCGTGGCTCGAAGGCGATCAGGCACAGCGGGGTGTAGGTGGCGGCGATGAACACCGAAATGGTGGCGTGGTCGGCCCGGCGCCACCACTGCACCGCCGCGGGCGAGCGCCACGGCCACCGGTGGTACATCGCGGAGACGCCGAACAGCAGCACCACGCCGGCGCCGTAGATGGTTACGCCGAGCGCTTGCGGCCACGGCAGGGTCATCCACCCGAACGTGATCAGCACGGCCGAGGAGATGGCAGAAAGGGCGGCGGCCACTAGGTGGAACCAGCCGCGTACGACTGGCCGGTCGCCGCGGTCCGCGACCACGTAGGTGCGCTGGACTTGGCCGGTATTCAGGGCAGTCATGGACGCCTCGCAGGGTAGGGGGGCTTTTCGCTCAAACCCTACCGGACCGTAGGTTTCTGCGGAAGGGTGTGCGAGCCTGTTTTCGGAGTGCGCAATCGCTGCGGTACTCTTTACGCCATTGCCCTAGTAGCTCAGTGGATAGAGCACGGCTCTCCTAAAGCCGGTGTCGGAGGTTCGATTCCTCTCTGGGGCGCCATTGTCATGAGTCGTGACATGCTTGACGTATGAGTCGCGACTTGCTGGGCGGACCGGCATCCCAGTTGTTTTAATTCTGCGGCATCCTAGCATTGACGGCGTGAAACCTCAGGCAGTTGTCGTCGGCGCCGGGCCCAATGGGCTCACCGCTGCCGCTCGTCTCGCGGCTCACGGGTGGCGAGTTGAGGTGCGCGAGCGCGCCGGCGAGGCCGGGGGTGCGGCTGCGACGCAGACGCTTGACGACGACACCCTGTCCGACCTCGGCGCCGCCTGCCACCCCTTCGGGGCAGCCAGCCCGGCCTTTCAGGCGCTGCGGTTGGAAGACTACGGGGTGCGCTGGCTGCGCGCGCCGTACGAGATGGCTCACCCGCTCGACGGCAGCGCGGCGATGCTGGCGGGCACGCTGGAGGACACGGCGGCGGGGCTCGGCGCCGATGGCGGGGCATGGGAGCGGCTGCACCGTCCGGTTGTGGAGCATGTAGACGGCCTGCTCGGAGACGTGCTGGCGCCGCTGCCCCGTGTGCCCAGGCACCCGGTGGCGTTGGCACGGTTCGGCGCGCGCGGGCTGTGGCCGGCCACCGCGCTGGGGCGGGCTGCGTTTCGCACCGAGGAGGCGCGCGCCCTGTTCGCCGGCAGTGCGACGCACTCGATCACCGCGCCGTCACGACCGTTCACCGGGGCGCTCGGCCTGCTGTTTGGGGCGCTCGGCATGACGCGAGGGTGGCCGGTGGCCGAGGGAGGCTCGGGTGCGGTCACGGCGGCGCTGCGACGGATCGTCGAGGATCACGGCGGGGTGGTGCGCTGCGGCGATGAGGTCCGCGCGCTCCCGGAGGCGGACGCGGTGATTCTGAACCTCACTCCGGCACAGGTGCTTGCTCTCGACGGGGTTTCCCTTCCTACCCGCCGCGCCCGATCGATGCGCCGGTGGCGCTATGGCCCGGGCGTGCACAAGGTGGACTTCCTGCTCGATGCGCCGGTGCCGTGGTCCGATCCTCGGGTGGGCCGCGCGGCGACGGTGCACGTCGGCGGCACAGCGGGCGAGATCGTGCGGGCCGAGAACGCCGTAGCTAGGGGGCATATGCCCGAGCGGCCGTTCGTGATGGCAGCCCAGCAGTACGTCGCCGACCCCTCGCGCGGGCTGGTGCTGTGGACCTACGCCCACGTCCCGCACGGCCACAGGGAGCGCTACCCCGGCGAGGTGGCGGAGAGGATTGCGAAGCAGATCGAGCGGTTCGCGCCGGGTTTTAGCGCGGTGGTTCGCGCCAAGATCGAAACACCCCCGCACGAGCTGGAAGCGTGGAACCCCAACCTCGTCGGCGGAGACATCGCCGGCGGCGCCATGGACGGGTCGCAGCTGCTCATGCGCCAGCCGCACCGGCTGCGCAAGGGGCTGTACATGGCTTCGGCGTCGACGGCCCCTGGCGCCGGGGTGCACGGTATGTCCGGGTGGTGGGCGGCCGAGGCCGCACTGAAAGACTTCGGCGGCTAACTACTCCTCGCCGGTGAGTTCGCGCAGCTTGGCGCGTACGGCGGAGGCCTCCGGGTTGGTGGCGTGGGTGCCGTCGGAGTAGAGCACGGTGGGCACGATGCGGTTGCCGTCGTTGACGGACATGATCCACTCGTTGACCTCGTCCATGCCGCCAGCTTCGACGTCGACGAGGTCGTAGGGGGTTTCGGTGCGGTCGAGGCGCTCGCGCAGTTTGCGGCAGAACGGGCACCAGTCGGCGGCGAAAATAGTCACAGCGGCGTTGGTTTCGGGGGTTTTCACAGACACGTCAGGCCCTTTCGAATCGTTGAAACTTGTAGCGCAGGCTTGTCGACGACTCCAGCCACCCGGTTTCTTCCACGAGGGTGAAGTCGTCGTCGATACGCGGTGCGTAGACGGCGTTGGAGACGGGCACGTCGGGGTGGACGTCGATAAGCGTGCGCTCGATGACGTCGACCTCGTCGAGGGTGGCGGCGTAAACCTGGGCGCCGCCGATGATCCACGCGTCCGCGGAGAGGTCGGGGATGTCGGCGACGACGGACGCGCCTTGCGACCAAGAGCCCGCCTCGCGCGAGGAGATCACGATGTTTTTGCGCCCCGGCAGCGGCTTGATCGGCAGGGATTCCCAGGTGCGGCGGCCCATGATGACGGGGTGGCCGCTGGTGATCTGCTTGAAGTGCTGTAGGTCTTCGGGCAGGTGCCAGGGCATGCCGACGCCGTCGCCGATGATGCCGTCGGTGCTTTGCGCCCAGATCGCGCCCAGGGTGGGACGCTGCATTAGACGCTCACCTCCGCCTTGATGGTGGGGTGGGGGTCGTAGCCTTCGACTTCGATGTCGTCGAAGGTGTAGTCGAACAGGGAAGCTGCCTTGTTCAGTTTGAGCTGCGGGTACGCGCGGGCGTCGCGGGAGAGCTGCTCGCGCACCTGGTCGACGTGGTTGTTGTAGATGTGGCAGTCGCCGCCGGTCCAGATCAGCTCGCCAACCTCAAGCCCCGCCTGCTGGGCAAACATGTGTGTCAGCAGCGCGTAGGAGGCGATGTTGAACGGCACGCCCAGGAACATGTCGGCGCTGCGCTGGTAGACCTGCATGGACAGGCGACCGTCGGCGACGTAGAGCTGGAACATCAGGTGGCACGGCATGAGCGCCATTTTGTCCAGCTCGGCAACGTTCCAGGCGGAGACAAGGTTGCGGCGCGAGTCCGGGTTGTGCTTCAGCGTCTCCAGCGCCTCGGCGATCTGGTCGATGTGCGCCCCGTCCGGGGTGGGCCAGGAGCGCCACTGCACGCCGTAGACCGGGCCGAGTTCGCCGTTGTCGTCGGCCCACTCGTTCCAGATGCGGATGCCGTTGTCCTGCAGCCAGCGCACGTTGGATTCACCGCGCAAAAACCACAGCAGCTCGCCGACGATGCCCTTGAAGAACACCTTCTTGGTGGTCAACAGCGGAAAGGACTCGGACAGGTCGTAGCGGATCTGGCGGCCGAACACGCTGCGGGTGCCGGTGCCGGTGCGATCACCTTTGGCGGTGCCGTTGTCCAGCACGTCGCGCAGCAGGTCCTCGTAAGGCGTGTTGACCATTTACTTGGCCACCCCCTCGAAGGTGCCGTGCTCGTCGTGGTAGCGGGCGGCGGCGGCGAGGATGTCGTCGGCAAGTTCGGGGCGGCAAATGAGCATGTCTGGAATATAGGTGTCTTCGTTGTTGTAGTGAAGCGGGCTGCCGTCGAGGCGCGAGGCGTGCAGCCCGGCGGCGAGCGCGACGCCGACGGGGGCGGCCTGGTCCCACTCGTACTGGCCGCCGGCGTGGATGTAGGCGTCGTAGTCGCCGAGCAGCACGTGCATGGCTTTCGCGCCGGCGGAGCCGATCTGGGCGGTCTCGAACCCGATGGCGTCGGCGATGAAGCCTGCGACGGCGGGCGGGCGGTTGCGCGACATCGCCACCTTGCCGGCGAACGGCCCGGATACGTGGCGCACGTCGGAGGATTTGAACACCACGCCGAGATCTGGCAGGCCGACGGCAGCGTGGGTGGGCACGCCCTTTTCGACGAGCGCGACGTGCACCGCCCAGTCTTGCCGGCCGGTCGCGAATTCTTTTGTGCCGTCGAGCGGGTCGACGATCCACACTCGGTCCTTGCTCAGGCGGGCCGGGTCGTCGGAGGCTTCCTCGGAGAGCACTCCGTCGTCGGGGCGGTGCTGGGCGAGGACGCGTTCGATCCAGGCTTGGGCGAGGTCGTCACCGGTTTCGCCGAGTTCGCGGCCGCGCAGCAGCCCGACGCCGCGGATGCCTTTGAGGATTTCGCCGGTGCCCTCGGCGATGAGGTTGGTCAGCCGGGAATCCGAGTACTGGGCAGTCATGGCCACGAGCCTACCGCTAAGGTTGGCGTGATGACTGCGCCGATCCTGAACCGCTTCCACCCGCAGGTGGCCCAGTGGTTCGAGGACGTGTTCGCGGCGCCCACCGCGGTGCAGGAGCAGGCGTGGCGCGCGATTTCCGACGACGAGAACGCCCTGGTTGTCGCCCCCACCGGCTCCGGCAAGACGTTGGCCGCGTTTTTGTGGTCGCTGAACTCGCTGGTGGAGCGCGCCGGGCAGCAGGCCCTGCCGATCGACGGCGGGAACACCTCCACGCACGGCGGGGTGAAGGTGCTCTACATCTCGCCGCTGAAGGCGCTTGGCGTGGACGTGGAGAACAACCTGCGCGCGCCGCTCGCCGGCATTGCGCGGGTGGCGCAGCGGCTGGGCCGCGACATGCCGGACATTTCGGTGGGGGTGCGCTCGGGCGACACACCGCAGGCGGAGCGCACCCGGCAGACGCGCAAGCCGCCGGACATCCTGATCACCACGCCGGAGTCGCTGTATCTCATGCTCACCTCCAAGGCGGCGGGAATTCTGAAAACGGTGGACACGGTCATTGTCGACGAGATCCACGCCCTGGCCGGCACGAAGCGCGGCGTGCATCTTGCGCTCTCGCTCGAGCGGCTGCGCCGGCTGGCCGGCGATTTCCAGCGCATTGGGCTCTCTGCCACGGTGCGCCCGATCGAGGCGGTGGCAAACTTCCTCGGGCCGAAGACGACGATCATCAACCCGCCGGCGGAGAAACGCTGGGAGCTCGACGTGCGCGTGCCCGTCGACGACATGTCGGACCTGCCCGTGCCCGAGGACGCCTCCACCATCGGCGACGCGGTCTTCGACGACGCGCTCACGCTTGACGACGACCCCCCGCCCGCCCCGCCCGGCGCCACCGCTTCCATCTGGCCGCACATCGAGCGCGCGGTGTACGACGAGGTGATGGCGCACCGCTCCACCATCGTGTTCGTGAACTCGCGGCGCACCGCGGAGCGGCTCACCAGCCAGATCAACGAGCTGTGGGCCAAGGAGCACGACCCGGAGGCGCTCTCGCCGCAGACGAGGCGGCCGCCCGCGCAGTTGATGAAGTCCGTCGACACCGCCGGGCACGCCGCGAACGTGATCGCGCGCGCCCACCACGGCAGTGTGAGCAAAGATGAGCGCGCCCAGACCGAAACGATGCTCAAGGAGGGCTCGCTGCGCGCGGTGGTGTCCACCTCCTCGCTGGAGTTGGGCATCGACATGGGGGCGGTGGACCTGGTGATACAGGTGGAGTCGCCGCCGTCGGTCGCCTCCGGCCTGCAGCGCGTGGGCCGTGCCGGGCACACCGTGGGCGCTATCTCGGAGGGCACGTTCTACCCGAAGCACCGCGCCGACCTCGTGCAGACGGCGGTGACGGTGCCGCGGATGCGTGAAGGCCTCATCGAGGAGCTCCACACCCCGCGCAGCCCCCTGGACGTGCTCGCCCAGCAGACGGTCGCCGCGGTGGCGGTGGAAGACTTGGACGTCGATGAGTGGTACGACACGGTGCGCCGCGCCTGGCCGTACCGGGACTTGGCGCGCGAGGTGTTCGACTCGGTGATCGACCTGGTCATCGGCATCTACCCGTCGACCGACTTCGCCGAGCTGCGCCCCCGCGCCATCTTGGAGGGCTCGGTGTTGAAAGCCCGCCCCGGCGCGCAACGGGTCGCGGTGACCAACGCCGGCACCATCCCGGACCGCGGCATGTTCGGCGTGTTCTTGCTCGCAGGCGCCGAGGACAAGGCACCCCGCCGCGTCGGCGAGTTGGACGAGGAGATGGTCTACGAGTCCCGCGTCGGCGACGTGTTCACCCTCGGCGCGTCGTCGTGGCGCATCGAAAACATCACCCGCGACCAGGTCCAAGTCTCGCCCGCGCCGGGCCACACCGGCCGGCTGCCGTTCTGGACCGGCGACGGGCTCGGCCGGCCGTATGAGTTGGGCAAGGCGGTGGGGGCGTTTCGTCGAGAAGCGAAAAGCTCCTTGGACAAGAGCCTGGACGAGCGCGCCCGCAGCAACCTGCTGCAATACCTCGAGGAGCAGGAGGAGGCCACCGGCATCCTCCCCGACGAGAGGACGCTGGTGCTCGAGCGCTTCACCGACGAGCTGGGGGACTGGCGCGTGGTGCTGCACACCCCCTTCGGCAAAGGCGTGAACGCGGCGTGGGCGCTGGCCACCGGTTGGCGGGTCGCGCAGGAGACCGGAATGGACGCGCAGGCGGTGGCGGGCGACGACGGCATCGTGCTGCGCCTGCCGCAAGGTGATAAGGAACCGGACGGGGCGATCTTCCAATTCGACGCCGACGAGATCGCCGGCATCGTCACCGAGCAGGTGGGCAACTCCGCGCTGTTCGCCTCCAGGTTCCGCGAGTGCGCCGCCCGCGCCCTGTTGCTGCCGCGTCGCAATCCCGGCAAGCGCGCGCCCCTGTGGCAGCAGCGGCAGCGCGCCGAGCAATTGCTGGATGTGGCCCGCAACTATCCGTCGTTTCCCATCATCTTGGAGACGGTGCGCGAATGCCTCCAGGACGTCTACGACCTGCCGGCGCTGCAGGAGGTGATGCGCGACATCAACACGCGCCGGGTGCGCATCGCTGAGGTGACCACGGACCAGCCGAGCCCGTTCGCGTCGTCGCTGCTGTTCAACTACACCGGCGCGTTCATGTACGAGGGCGACACCCCGCTCGCGGAGAAGAGGGCCGCGGCGCTCTCGCTCGACCCGTCGCTGTTGGCCAAGTTGCTCGGCACCGTCGAGCTGCGCGAGCTGTTGGATCCCGACATCATCGCCGAGGTCGACGCGTCGCTGCGCCGGGTGGGCCGCGCCGAGACGAGCGAGCAGTTCGCCGACACCCTGCGCATCGTGGGGCCCGTGCCTATCGACGACCTCCCCACCTACACCTCAGTCCCCCTGGAGTCATTGGAGCAGGCGTTGGGGGCGCGCATGATGCGGGTGCGCATCGGCGGTCGCGAGCACGTCGCCCAGGTGCTCGACGCACCGCTTCTTCGCGACGGCCTCGGGGTGCCCGTCCCGCCAGGCGTCGCCGCCCAGGTGCAGACCATCCCGGACGCGCTGGCCCAGCTGGTCGGCCGTTGGGTGCGCACCCGCGGGCCGTTTGTGTTGCGTGATCTGGCGGACGCCTTCGGGCTCGCGGTGGGGGCGGCGCATGCCGCGCTGCAGCCGCTGGTGGACAAGGACAAGGTGATCCCGGGCCGCTACCGGCAGGGCATCGACGAGGAAGAGTACGTCGCCGCCGAGGTGCTGCGCATCATCCGCACCCGCTCGCTGGCGGCGGCGCGCGCGCAAACGAGGCCGGTGTCGCAGTCCGCCTACGGCAGGTTCTTGCCGGCGTGGTCGAACGTCGCCCCGGTGGGGGTCACGCCCGCGCTGCGGGGCGCCGACGGGGTCTACTCGGTGCTCGAGCAGCTCGCCGGGGTGCGGTTGCCCGCCAGCGCGTGGGAGTCGCACATCCTGCCGGCCCGGGTGGGCGACTACTCGCCGGTGATGCTCGACGAGCTGACCACCTCCGGCGAGATCGCCATCGTGGGCGCCGGCAAGGCGGGGGCGCGCGACCCGTGGATCATGCTGCTGCCCGCCGACTACGCCGCCCAGCTCGCCCCGCAGGTCGACGTGCCCATGCTGTCGCTCACCCAGTCCCAGGTGATGGAGAAGGTGCGCGGCGGGGGTGGGTTCCTGTTTACCGACCTGCTCGAGCCGACCACCACAACCGAGGACCTGCGCGAGGCCATGTGGGATCTCGTCGAGGCGGGCTTCCTCGCCCCCGATTCCTTCGCCCCGATCCGGGCGCGGCTGGCGGGCGGGAAGGTGGCGCATCGGGCGCGGCGGAGGCCGTCGCGAAGCAGGGTGCGCTCGGGGCGGACCTCGTTCGCCTCGGCGGTGCCGCCCGACATGGTGGGCCGCTGGTCGCTTACGCCCACGCCTGACGACGACGCCACCCGTCGCTCGGTGGCTTTGGGGGAGAGCCTGCTGGACCGCTACGGGGTGGTCACCCGCGGCTCAGTGGTGGCCGAGGACATCTTGGGTGGGTTCGCGCTGGCCTACAAGACGCTGTCCGGGTTCGAGGCGTCCGGCAAGGCGATGCGCGGCTACCTGGTGGAGGGGCTCGGTGCGTCGCAGTTTTCCACTCCGGCGACCATCGACCGGCTGCGTGGCCACCAGGACACCGACGACGTGGTCGGCTGGCCCTCAGGCGCCCGCGAGCCGCACGTGCACGTGCTCGCCGCCACCGATCCGGCGAACCCGTACGGGGCGGCGCTGCCGTGGTCGGCGCAGGGCCCGACCCGCTCGGCGGGTGCGATGGTGGTGTTGGTGGATGGGCTTTTGGCCGCCCACGTCACCCGCGGCGGCAAGACCATGACCACCTTCTTCGACACCTTCCCGGACGGGGTGGGCGATCCCATGCCGCTGGTCATCGATGCGCTGACCCAAACGGTGCGGACGGGCCGGATGCAACCGTTGGGCGTGGAGAAGCTCAACGGCGGGCCGGCGTTCTCGCTCAAGGAGTTCGGCGCGACCGTCACCCACAAGGGCGTGAAGATCGGCGGGCGCGCATCGGCACCGCCGAAGCGGCGCGGTCGCAGCGTGGCGGAAGCGTTAGGGGAACTCGACGACGCCCGCGGCCCGGCGGACGGGCTGAGCTTCGACGACTAAGACAGCGGTAAGGGGCTGACCGCCGTGTTAGCCACCACGAAGGCGGAGCCGACGCGGTAGCAAGGAGGGGTCTTTCCCTCCCCTCCGGCTTGCTCGATCTAAACCCAGCGAAATGGTCGTAGCGAATTGCCCAATTCCTGGGATTCGCTACGACTACTTCGCTGGAAACTGCGCGGAGGGGGAGGGCCTAGCGTGTACGCTTTCGCCCATGCCTGAAGGGGATTCGGTTTATCAGCTCTCGAAGCGGCTGCAGTGGATGCAAAACCGTGAGGTCACAGCCACGAGCATCCGCGTGCCGCGCTACGCCACCGTCGACTTCACGGGCATGATCTGCGAGCGCGTCTGGCCGTACGGCAAGCACCTATTCATGGAGTTCGTCAAAGACGGCCACCAGGCGCAGATCCTGCACACACACCTGAAAATGGAGGGCACTTGGTCGATGCACCGCGCCGGCACACGCTGGAAAAAGCCTGGTCATGCGGCTCGCGTGGTGCTTTCGCTTGACGACGACCCCAGCCCCGACATCGAACTCGTCGGCTTCTGGCTCGGCCTCGTCCGAGTCTTCCCGGCTCGGGAGTACGCGCAGGAGATGGGGTATCTCGGCCCGGACCTGCTTGCCCCAGACTTCGACCTTGATGAGGCGGTCAGGCGCATCAAAGCGGAACCGGACTGCGAGATCGGCCGCGCATTGCTGGACCAACGGAAACTCGCGGGCATCGGCAACGAGTACCGCGCGGAGATCAATTTTCTGGCTGGGACCCACCCAAGAGAGTTGGTGCGCGACGTGGACGTCGAAAAGCATGTGCGGCTGGCAAGGCGCCTGATGTGGGCGAATAAAGACGCCCCCGTCCGCGTGACCACGGGGATCAAGCGGGCGGGGGAGACGAGTTACGTGTTCGGTCGCAACAACAAGCCCTGCAGGCGGTGTGGCACCTTGATCACCAAGGGCTTCCTCGGCGGCGAGGGCGATTTGGAGCGGGTTATTTGGTGGTGTCCGCGGTGCCAGCCTGAGCCTGGCGCTCCCGCACCGCACGGCGGATGAAGAACACCAGGAACCCGAGGATGATCAGCAGCAGCACCACGTAGATCACCTTGGAGTAGGCGTCGGCGTAGCCGGTGGCTTTTTCCCAGTTCGCGCCGAGGACGAATCCGAGGTAGATCAGGATGGCGTTCCAGATGCCGGAGCCGAGGGTGGTCCACAGGCCGAAGGTGACAAGGTTCATCTTGTCTAAGCCGGCGGGGATGGAGATCAGCGAGCGTACGCCGGGGATGAGGCGGCCGATGAACACGCTGGGTTTGCCGTACTTGTGGAAGAAGTTCATCGCGGAGTCCACGTCGGAGGCGCGAACGAGCCACATCCAGTCGGCGATCTTGCGCAGCCGTTCGAGTCCGAGCCACGCACCGACGCCGTACAGCACATACGCGCCGATAACGGAGCCCAGCACGGACCAGATGAACACGTTTACCATGTTCAGCGAGCCCTGCGCGACGGTGAATCCGGCCAGCGGCAGGACGACCTCGGAGGGGATCGGCGGGAAGAGGTTCTCCAAGAGGATCGCGATGCCGACGCCGGGGGCGCCGAGGGTCTCCATGAGGCCCACAATCCAGTCGATGATGCTCTGCATTGGGCCTATCTTGCCCTACTCAACCTCGAGCGTCCAAGTATGCACCGGCGCGCCTGCCTGGGAATTTTTCATGTACTGGCGTAAAACGCGGGCGAGGCCGTCGGCACGTTCCTTGGTCAGCGCTTTCGTGTCCGGTGCGACGCGGTTCAGCGCGGCCAGTTGCCATGTGGCGCCGTTTTGGCCGGTGCGCACGCGTCCCTCGATGATCCCGAGGTACTCCTCGGCGCAGGATTCATCGACGTCGAGCGAGCGCAAACCGTCGTGGGCGAGGTCGAGCAAATACTTATCGACGAGCTCCCGCACCCCGATCGTCTTCAACGTCGGCCACTCCACTTCGGCGTCGATACCGTCCTTCGCGCCGGCGAGGAAGTTGCGGTTGGCGGCCTCGAACGACAGGCGCGACCAAACAGGGCGAGTTTGGTCGCTGAGCACCTTGACCAGGCCGTAGTAGAGCGCGGCGTCGGCGACGATGTCTTTCACCGTCGGCCCGGCGGGCAGGAGACGGTTTTCCACGCGGATGTGGCTGAGCTCGCCTGCCGGATCATAGATCGGGCGGTTCCAGCGCCAGATCGTGCCATTGTGCAGGTTGAGGTAGTGCAGCCCCGGGTTGTCGCCGTTCATGAACGGCGCGCCGGCGTCGGCGCGACCCTCCGGAAGCAGAGGTGAGAAATAGCGGACGTTCTCTTCGAACAGGTCGAACACGCTGGTGATCCAGCGTTCGCCGAACCAGACGCGCGGGCGCACGCCCTGGTTGATCAGTTCTTTGGTGCGGGTGTCGATCGACTGCTTGAACACCGGGATGCGCGACTCGTGCCACAGCTTGTGGCCCAGGAACAACGGTGAATTGGCCGACAGCGCGACTTGGATGCCGGCGATGGCCTGGGAAGCGTTCCAGGCATCGGCGAAGCGGTCGGGCGCGACCTGCAGGTGCAGCTGCATCGAGGTGCAGGTGGACTCGGGCGCGACGGTTTCGAAGTAGTGGGTGTACTTCTCGTCGCGGCGCAGGTCGATTTTCACCAGTTCGCCGCGTGACTCCAAAATCGAGTTGTTCAGCCCGGCGTAGCGGTTCTCCTGGGTCATCCACTCGTCGCTGTCGAGAAACTGCGACGTCATCGTCGGTAGCGTGCCGATCATCGCGAGGTGCGAGCCCGCGTCCTCGGCGGCCTGACGCACGCGGGCGAGGCGTTTCTCGACGCCCTCGGCCAGCTCTGCCAACCCCTGGCCCTGAATGTCCAGTGGCGGGTGGTTCATTTCGACGTTGTAGGCGCCGATCTCGGACTGGTACTCGCTATCAAGCAGCTCGAGTACCGCCTGATTGTTGGGGTGGGGCTGCATGGTGTCGTTGACAAGATTGAGCTCGAGTTCCAACCCAATGGTGCCGTGGTTGACAAACTGCGCGTCTTGCAGGTGGCGGTCGAAGCGCTCGAGTTCGTGGTCGAGGCGACGGCGGTAGGTGGTGCGCTGGCGCGGAGTGTATGACTCGGAGGAGATGGCGTCGCCCATTAGCGGTGCTTTCTGTACCAGGAGATGAGGTTGTCGGTGGATGCGTCGCCGGAGGCGGGTGCTTCTTCACCCGCGACTGCGGCGGCGAGGTCGTTGGCCTGGGCCTTGCCCAGTTCCACGCCCCATTGGTCGAAGGCGTTGATGCCCCAGATCGCGGCTTCGACGAAGACGATGTGCTCGTAGAGCGCGATCAGCGCGCCCAGCGAATGCGGGGACAGCTCCTCGGCGAGGATTGTCGTGGTGGGGCGGTTGCCGGGCATCACCTTGTGCGGGGCGAGGTCGTGGGAGACACCCTCGGCCTCGATTTCCTGCTGTGTTTTGCCGAAGGCGAGCACCTTCGTCTGGGCGAAGAAGTTGCCCATGAGCAGGTCGTGCATCGAGCCCTCGCCGGTGGCCGTCGGCAGGTCTGCGCGCGGTTTCGCAAAACCGATGAAGTCCGCCGGCACCAGCGTGGTGCCCTGGTGGATCAGCTGGAAGAAGGCGTGCTGGCCGTTGGTGCCGGGCTCGCCGAAGAAGATCTCGCCGGTGTCAAAGCCGACAGGGGTGCCGTCGAGACGCGTGCGTTTGCCGTTCGACTCCATGGTGAGTTGCTGCAGATACGCTGGGAAGCGTGCGAGATCCTGCGCGTACGGCAGCACGGCGTGGGTCTGCGCGCCGTGGAAGTTGCGGTACCAGATGTTCAGCAGCCCCATCAGCACCGGCACGTTCTCGGCAAAGTCGGCGGTGCGGAAGTGCTCGTCCATCGCGTGGAACCCGGCCAGGAAGTCGCGGAAGTTTCCCGGCCCGATCACTGTCATCAGCGACAAGCCGATTGCCGACGACACCGAGTAGCGCCCGCCGACCCAGTCCCAGAAGCCGAACATGTTGTCCGTATCGATGCCGAACTCGGCGACCTTCTCTGCGTTTGTGGATACGGCGACGAAGTGTTTGGCGATGGCGGTGTCGTCGTCAAGCGCCTCGAGCACCCAGCGCTTCGCCGCGTGCGCGTTGGCCAGCGTTTCCTGGGTGGTAAACGTCTTCGACGCGACAATAAACAGGGTCTGCTCCGGGTCGGCGTCCGCGAGCACGCGGGTGATGTCGGCCGGGTCGACGTTGGAGACGAATTCCGCTTCCACCCCGGCGTCCGCGTACGTGCGCAGCGCCTGCGCCGCCATCGCGGGGCCCAGGTCCGAGCCGCCGATGCCGATGTTGACCACCTTGGTAATCGCCTTGCCAGTGTGGCCGCGCCACTTACCCGAGTGCACCGCCTCGGCGAAGCGTTCCATGCGCCCGAGCACCTCGTGGACGTCGGCGGCGACATCCTGGCCGTCGACGCTCAACGCCTTGTCCGCGGGTGCGCGCAGCGCGGTGTGCAGCACGGCGCGGTCTTCGGTGGCGTTGATGCGCTCGCCAGAAAACATCGCATTGATGGCGTCGCGGAGGCTGGCGTCGTCGGCAAGCGCAAGCAGCGTGTCGACGACATCCTGGTCCACCAGGTTCTTCGACAAATCCACGTGCAGGCCGGCGGCGTCGAAGGTGTAGCGCTCGGCGCGGCGCTCATCGGCAGTAAAGAGGTCGCGCAGGGTGGTGCGGGTCTTTTCCGCGTGAAGTTTTTTGAGCTTCGACCAGCTCTGAGCGGACGTGATGTCGTGCATTATTGCCTCCCGGGGGCGGTCGGATTGTCCTCGATCAAACGTAGTGAAAACGCGCTCGCGACGGCGGGCGAGCCAGAATTCCTAGCCGAGCTTCCCGCGGCCGAGACGCAACAGGATCTGTGCGAGTGCCGGGCCGTCTTCGCCGAGCTCGTCGCGGAACTGGTTGATAATCGCCACCTCGCGGGTGTGCACGAGCCGGGTGCCACCGGAGCCCATGCGGGTTTTGCCGATCGCCTTTGAGATCTCGCTGCGGCGCTTCACCGCGTCCAGAATCACACGGTCCATGCGGTCGATTTCCTTGCGGTACTCCTGGATCTCCGCATCGGACAATGGGTCGTCGGTGCCGGATGGGACGCGGATTTCAAGCTCACTCATGCTTTGAGATTATGCCAGTTCGAACACACGGTCAGGGCCGTGTCGGCGGCGTTAGTACAGTAACGGCCATGACTGATCTGACCCTTGGCCTGAACCCGCAGCAACAGGCAGCTGTGGTGCACGAAGGCAGCCCGCTGCTCATTGTCGCCGGCGCCGGTTCCGGCAAGACCGCGGTGCTCACCCGCCGTATTGCGCACCTGCTGCAAAACAGGGGAGTGGCACCCTGGCAGATCTTGGCGATTACCTTCACCAACAAGGCCGCCGCGGAGATGAAGGAGCGCGTCGGCCAGTTAGTCGGGCCTGAGGCGGAGCGCATGTGGGTGGCCACCTTCCACTCCGTGTGCGTGCGCATCCTGCGTCAGCAGGCCCAGCTGGTGCCGGGGCTGAACACCAACTTCACGATTTATGACTCGGACGATTCGCGCCGGCTGCTCGGCATGATCGGCAAGGACATGAACCTCGATTTGAAGAAGTTCTCGCCGCGCGTGTTGGCCAACGCAATTTCGAACCTGAAAAACGAGCTGGTCGACCCGGAGCAGGCGCAGGCGGACGCGCAGCGCACTCACAACCCGTTCGAGACCACCGTGGCCAACGTGTTCGCCGAGTACCAGCGGCGGCTGCGCCAGTCCAACGCGCTGGATTTCGACGACCTGATCGGCGAGGTCGTGCGCATCTTCAAAACGCACCCGCAGGTCACCGAGTACTACCGGCGCCGCTTCAGACACGTGCTTGTGGACGAGTACCAGGACACCAACCACGCCCAGTACGAACTCATCCACACGCTGGTGGGCGACGGCGCGGACGCGCCGGAACTGGCCGTGGTGGGCGACTCGGACCAGTCCATTTACGCGTTTCGCGGCGCGACGATCCGCAACATCGAGGAGTTCGAACGCGACTACCCGGATGCCACCACGATCATGCTGGAGCAAAACTACCGCTCCACCCAGAATATCTTGGGCGCAGCCAACGCCGTTATCGCGCAGAACGAGGGCCGCCGGCCGAAGAAGTTGTGGACGGACCAGGGCGCCGGCGAAAAGATCATCGGCTACGTCGCGGATAACGAGCACGACGAGGCCCGCTTCATCGCCTCCGAGGTCGACGCGTTGTCCGACCGGGGAGTGCCGTACTCCGATATCGCGGTGATGTACCGCACCAACAACGCCTCGCGCGCACTGGAAGATATCTTCATCCGCTCCGGCATCCCGTACAAGGTTGTCGGCGGCACGCGCTTCTACGAGCGCCGCGAGATCCGCGACATCATCGCGTACTTGAAGGTGCTAGAAAACCCAGACGACACGGTGAGCCTGCGCCGCATCGTCAACGTGCCCAAGCGCGCCATTGGCGACAAGGCGCAGGCCATGGTCGCCCTGCACGCCGAGCAGAACAACCAGAGTTTCGGCCGCTCGCTTGCCGACGCCGCCGCGGGCAACGTCGACATGGTCAAACCGGCGGCCAAAAACGCGATCACCCGGTTTGTCGACATGATGCGCGGGCTTGCCGACGAAATGCCGGGCATGGTCAACGAGGTCACCGGCATGCCCGATCTGGGCCAGCTGGTCGCCCGGGTGCTGGACGCCACCGGCTACAAGGCCGAGCTGGAGGCTTCCAACGACCCGCAGGACGGCGCTCGCCTGGACAACCTCAACGAGTTGGTCTCCGTCGCCCGCGAGTTCTCCTCCGAGGCGGCGAACCAGGTGGCCTACATGACCGATGAGGAGATCGACGCGGTCATGCAGGAAGGCGAACCCGCGCCGGGGTCGTTACAGGCGTTTTTGGAGAAGGTCTCGCTGGTTGCCGACGCCGACCAGTTGCCGGACAACGAGCAAGGTGTTGTCACGTTGATGACCCTGCACACCGCAAAGGGCCTGGAGTTTCCAGTCGTGTTCGTGACCGGCTGGGAGGACGGGCAGTTCCCGCACCTGCGCGCGCTGGGGGACCCGGCGGAACTCGCCGAGGAGCGCCGCCTGGCGTACGTGGGCATCACCCGCGCACGCGAGCGGCTCTACCTGACCCGAGCGACGCTGCGCTCGTCGTGGGGTTCCCCGGTGACCAACCCCGCCAGCCGCTTCCTCGCCGAGGTCCCGGAGGACCTCATCGACTGGCGCCGGTTGGAACCGGAGCGCTCCTTCAACGCCGACGCGTGGGGCGCGCCGTCGCGTCCCCGCACGCAGTCGCGCGGGCCGCGCCGTGCGCCGAAGCAGACGGTGCACAAGAATTTGAACTTGTCTGCCGGAGACCGCGTGAACCACGCCAAGTACGGGCTTGGCACGGTGCTCACCGTGGAAGGCTCTGGCGTGCGGGAGACGGTGACGATCGACTTCGGATCGTCCGGCACCGTCCGGCTCATGACCATCGGCGGGGTGCCGATGGAAAAGCTCTAGATTCGGATGCCCTGCTGGGCGAGCCACGCCTCTGGGTCGGTGTGGTTCACACCGTCCGGTTTCACCTCGAAGTGGAGGTGCGGACCGGTGGATTGGCCCTCACTGCCGATGGAGGCGATCTTCTGGCCCGCCTTTACACGCTGGCCCACCTGGACGTCGTAGTAGCGCATGTGGCCGTAGATGGTCTCCTCGCCGCCGTCGTGCTTGATCACGACCCAGTTGCCGAAGCCCTGAGCAGGGCCCGCAGCGGTGACGGTGCCGTCCATCGCCGCGTAGATCGGGGTGCCCAGATCGTTGGCGATGTCGATGCCGCGGTGGACCGTTCCCCAGCGCGGGCCGTAGCCCGAGGTGTAGCGGCCCGTTGTCGGCATGACCACGGTGCGGCCGTCGGAGGTGCGCCCGCGCTGCGGTGCGACCCAGTCCGTGCCCTGTGCGGGCGCGAACGCGGTCGCGAGCGGGGTTTCCAGCGCGCGCGGGTCGTAGACGACCTTGTAGCCGCCGGCGGTGATTGTCGCGCCGTTGTCACGGATGGCGTCCGCAGCCTTAGCGAGCGCACCGAGAGCTTCACCCTGGTTCGAAACAGGGGCGCCGCCGACGGTGAGCGTCAACGCGTTGGCGGACGTCGCCGTGAGCGTCAGCGCGAGCGCTGCTGCAGCGGCAGCGGTTGCGCCGGGAAGAATTCGACGGGTCATGGTGATGCAATACCTTCTCTACGCGGGTCCGGTTCGGCGCAGCTGGGGCCACGCGCACGGCAATAGAACTTAACGTCTGTCTACATCGACGGCAATGCCGTGACCTGCACATTTGTTCTAAAATTCGAACATCGACGCCGTCGATGCAGCATAGCGCGCTGCGACTGGTGTGGAAAATGTTACCCGTGTGACTACTTTGCGGGGGTGAAAGCGCTACCCCCGGCGAGGTGGGGGCGGTGTCGTCGTAACGCAAAAAGCCCCGCCGAAGCGGGGCAGTAACAGAACGCGGCTTAGAGGGAGATGCCGCGGGCGGCCAGCCACGGGGCCGGGTCGATGGCGTTGGCGCCATCCGGCCAGATCTCGAAGTGGAGGTGGGAGCCGGTGGAAAAACCAAGGCTGCCCATGCCGGCGATCTCCTGGCCCGCGTGGACCTGCTCGCCGACGGCGACGTAAAGGGACTGCATGTGGCCGTAGACGGAAATGGAGCCGTCCTCGTGGCGGATACGGATCCACTGGCCGTAGCCCTGGGCTGGTCCGGAGTCGATTACGGTGCCGTCCTCAACTGCAAGGATCGGGGTGCCGGGGGCGTTCGCGATGTCGATGCCGGAGTGCAGGGTGCCCCAGCGCATGCCGAAGCCGGAGGTGTGCGCGCCCTCGGCCGGGAGGACGGTCAGCGGTGCGCGGGCAGCCTCGTCCTGGCGTGCGACCTCGTCGGAGTGCTGCACGGCCTTGTCCAGCTGCTCGGTGAGGTTTTCCACCGGCTTGTACTCGGAGATCGCGAGGATCTGCGGGGTGGCCTCAGCGGCGGTGTCTGCAGTGAGCTCGTCGGTGTCGGCGGCGAGCTCGATGGCGTAGTCGTCGTCCTGCTGCTTGTCGGAAGTCAGGGCGCCGGCGGCGAGGCCGGAGAAACCGGCGGTGGAGACTGCGCCGGTGGCGGCGGCAACGACTGCGACACGGCCCGTGTTGGGGGTCTGCTTGCGGTGCTTGCCGCCCTGCTGCTTCGAAATGAACATGTGCCCTCTTTGAGATCTTCCGTTGATTCCGCATTCTCCCTGCTAGCGGGCTTGCTGGCCGGGGAATCGTAATCTTCCTGTTATCTACGAGAGGTAACTGTAACGAATCGGTCTCGTCAGAGCAAGACGAATCTGAATATTGTCTTAATCGCGGGCACTGACCACAACGTTACCGTGAGGCACAGTGTAATCAGTGTGACTCGCCGGACGGATGTGGCGGATCCGGCGGCCCGGGTGGCAGAGTTGAATGCGATGAGCACCACACCCAGCCCTAGGCCGGCGTCGTCGACAAGCGGGCGCCGCAAACGTAACAACGGCGTATCCACCCGCAAGATCACCGGCATCAAGCGGCAAGACGCCCCGGCGAAAGTCCCGGAGACCACGCAGGAGCGCATCAAGCACTACCTGCCGTACGTCGCCGTGCCCAACGCCGTGATCGCGCTCGGCATCCTCGCGACCTGTTTCGCGGTCATCCTTATCGCGGGCTGGAGCCTGACCTACCTGCCGGGCGCGGTGGGGCAGGTGTGGTTCGTCTTCCACGGGGTGCCGGTGCGTATCGACGACATCGAGCTCGCCGCCGTGCCACTGTTGCCTGCGATGGGCGTGGTCGCTCTCGTCGCGCGTCGGATCCGCGCCGCCACCGCGGGCCGGGTGAGCATCCTGGACCTGACGGTGCTGTTTGGGCTTGTCGCCGCGTTCGCCCTGGTGCTCAGTGCGATCGCTTACTTCATGGTCGCCGACGCCTCGTCGGTCTACGCCGTGCAGGCACCCCCCGTTGCGGCAGCCTTTATCTGCCCGTTGCTGCTGCACCTGGTCGGCTACTGCCTCGGCGTGCGGAAGGTGGTCTGGCAGGCGCTGGCAAAGCGCGCCGGCATCCCCAAAGAAAGCGTCGACGCCGGGGCGGTCGCCGGCCGCATCGCAACGCGTCTCTTCCTGGCCGCCGGCGTGGTGTACCTCATCTTCCTCGCCGCAGGCTACGCGCGAGTGGGGGAGTTGCTCGACCAGTACCCGTCCGTGGGGTGGGGCGGTGCCCTCGGATTGATCGTGCTGTGCCTGGCGTACCTACCCAACGCTGTCGTGGGCACGCTCGCGGTGCTGCTCGGCGGCTCGTTCACCTACGGCCCGGGCGAGATCAACCTCTTTGACGCTATCTCTGTGCCGTACCCGCCACTGCCGCTGTTCGGCGCCCTGCCCGCCGAGGTGCCCGTCTGGGCGCCGGTGCTGCTGCTCATCCCCGCCGGCGTGCTCGCGCATTGCTTTATCTCGCAGCGCCTGTCGCTGGTGGGCATCGCCGCCACCGCGACGTGGTCGGCACTCGTCGGCGCTGGCGTCGGTGTGTTCAGCGCCGGTCGCGCGGGGGCGTACGGCGTGATCGGCGCCCAGCCCTGGATGCTCGCGTTGCTGCTGTTTGTCTGGGTCGCCGTCACGGGCGCGGCGGTGCTGGGGGTGGCAGCCCTGAGGCAACGCGCAGCGGACAATAGCGGTCGTTAAACTGATCGTCGTGAGTGATTCTGCGAAATCAGTTGCCGTACTCGTGTCCGGAACGGGCACCTTGTTGAGGTCGATCCTCGACAATCAGAAGGACCGCTACCGCGTAGACATCGTGGTGGCGGATCAAATTTGTCCAGGGATCCAGCGGGCGAAAAACGCCGGGATCCGTACCGCGGTGGTGCCGATGGAAACCAACCGCAACGCCTGGAACGACAAGCTCGCGGCCGCAGTGGCGGCAGTCAACCCGGACATCGTGGTCTCCGCGGGCTTTATGCGCATTTTGGGCCCCGGCTTCCTCGAGCAGTTCGAGGGCCGCACCATCAACGCGCACCCCTCGCTGCTGCCCGCGTTCCCGGGCGCCCACGCTGTTCGAGACGCCCTCGACTACGGCGTGAAGGTCACCGGCTGCACCGTCCATTACGTCGACGCCGGCATGGACACCGGCAAGATCATCGCGCAGCGCCCCGTCGCAGTCGAGGCAGGCGACACCAAGGCAGAGCTGCACGAGCGCATCAAAAAGGTTGAGCGCGAGCAGATCGTCGAATTGCTGCACAACGCCACAGTTGAAAACGGAAAGGTCCTGTTCCCATGAAAAATGAGATCAAGCGCGCTCTGATCAGCGTCTACGACAAGACCGGCTTGGAGGACCTCGCCCGTGCACTGGGCGAGGCTGGCGTCGAGATCGTCTCCACCGGCTCCACCGCAAAGCGCATCGCGGACGCGGGCGTGGCGGTGACCGAGGTCGCAGACGTCACCGGGTTCCCCGAGGTGCTCGACGGCCGCGTGAAGACGCTGCACCCGCGCGTGCACTCCGGCATCCTGGCGGACCTGCGCAAGGACGACCACAAAGCGCAGCTAGACGAGCTCGGCATCGAGCCGTTCCAGCTCGTGGTGGTCAACCTGTACCCGTTCGAGGAGACGGTGGCCTCAGGTGCATCGTTTGACGAGTGCGTCGAGCAGATCGACATCGGCGGGCCGTCCATGGTGCGTGCCGCCGCGAAGAACCACCCGTCTGTCGCTGTGGTGACCTCTCCGGAGCGCTACGCGGACGTCGCCGAAGCAGTCAAGACCGGCGGCTTCTCGGAGGAGCAGCGTCGCGAGCTCGCGCTTGAGGCGTTCACCCACACCGCGCGTTACGACGCCGCCGTGTCCTCCTGGCTGGCCTCCCAGCTCGATACCGGCGCATCGACGACCGAGTTGCGTTACGGCGAGAACCCGCACCAGGCCGCCCGCCTGGAAAGCGACGGCTGGGGCATCGCCGCCGCGACCCAGCACGGCGGTAAGGCGATGAGCTACAACAACTACCAGGACGCCGACGCCGCGTGGCGCGCCGCTTGGGACCACGAGCGCGCCTGCGTGGCGATTATCAAACACGCCAACCCGTGCGGCCTGGCTGTGTCCGACGAGTCCATCGCCGACGCGCACAAAAAGGCCCACGCCTGCGACCCGGTCTCCGCCTACGGTGGCGTGATTGCCGCGAACCGCGAGGTCACCCTCGAACTTGCGGAGCAGATCCACCCGATCTTCACCGAGGTCGTCATCGCCCCGTCCTACGCACCGGAGGCGCTCGAGCTGCTGCAGACGAAGCAGAACCTGCGCATCCTTGAAGTAGCCCCCAAGCAGCTCGACGAGGAACGCAAGCAGATCACCGGCGGCTGGCTCATCCAGGAGCGCGACCAGTTCCAGGCCGACGGCGACGCCGCGGCGAACTGGAAGCTGGTTGCCGGTGAGGCGGCCGACGAGCTGACCCTGGCGGATCTCGAGTTCGCGTGGCGCTCGGTGCGCTGCGTGAAGTCCAACGCGATTCTCATTGCCGACGACGGCGCCACCGTGGGCATCGGCATGGGCCAGGTCAACCGCGTCGACTCGGCGAAGCTCGCCGTCGACCGCGCGAACACGCTCGATGAGGGCCGCAACCGCACCAACGGTGCAGTGGCCGCATCCGACGCGTTCTTCCCGTTCGCCGACGGGTTCCAATTGCTTGCCGACGCCGGCGTGAAGGCCGTCGTCCAGCCCGGCGGTTCCATCCGCGACGAGGAAGTCATCGCCGCGGCCAAGGAAGCCGGCGTGACCATGTACCTCACCGGCACCCGCCACTTCGCTCACTAGAAAGTCTGACCCCGTGTCCTCCAAACTTGCGGCGCTCGCACTGGCCGCCGGCCTGTCTCTGCCCACCATCCCTGCTCTGCCGACCTACACCGCCATCGACCAGATCCCGGTGGTGGGACCGGCGATCGTGCAGACCTACAAGCAGTTGCCGCCGCAGCTGCAGCGCGCAATCCACCTGCCGCTGCCGCTGACGGCGCCGCAGAAAGCTGCGCAGAAGCCGGCGCCGAAGCGTGTCGTCGATACGCAAGCGGAGCTCAACCGGTTGGTGCGCGAGGTTGTCGGGCGCCATGGGGGACGCGCGACCGTGTCCGTCGGCGGCGTTACCGCGGGTGACAACCGTCCGGAACCGGCGTTTTCCACGATGAAGGTGCCGGTGTCCATCGCCGCGCTGCGCAAGAGCCAGGCGAACTACCGCGACGCGGAGATCGCCGTGACGCGCTCCGACAACCCGGCGGCGCACCGCATGTTCGCGCAGGTATCGGGTGCGGAACTCGACGGCATCATCCACCAAGCCGGCTCGCGCACCACCACACCGGCGGGCTACCAGATGGGCACGATGTGGACCACGAGCGACCAGGCCGCGTTCGCCTCGGGCCTGCGCTGCGTGCCGGGCCACGAGCCGGTGCTGGACATGATGGGCCGCATTGTGGACTACCAGCACTGGGGCCTGGGCCGCATCCCTGGCGCGCGGTTCAAGGGCGGCTGGAACTACTACCAGGGCGGCCACCTGGCACGCCAGTTCGGCCTGATCCCGGGGCCGAACGGCGATGTCGCCGTGGCGATCACCGCGCATAGCCCGAAGGGGCACGAGGGCAGCTTTGCCATGCTCAACGAGCTGGCGGACGGAGTTGCCGCAATGCGCGGCGATTTCCGCACCGCACGCTGCTAATATCTGCTCCCCAGTACCGATGAGAAAGGCGTAGCCATGTCGAACCAGAACGGTTCCTACAACTGGGGCTCCGGCGACAACCAGTGGAACACTCCGTCGGAGCCGCAGCCTACGCAGCAGTTCCCGCAGCAAAACTACAACCCGCAGTACGCGCAGCCGCAGTACGCGCAACCGAACCAGTACCCAGGCGGTTATCCGGGCGGGTTCCAGCAGCCGGAGAAGCGCAGCAACGTCGGCTGGATCGTCGCGCTCGCCGTGCTGCTGCTCGCGATCCCGGTCGCCATCTACGCGTTCATGAACGTCTCCGGCGCCTTCAACGGCAGCAGCGGTCCGGTGACCAACACCATCGTGGAGACGAGCACGCGCGGCGCGGGTGACGACGACTCCGCCACCGGCGATGAAAAGAGCGACGAACCAACGCCGTCCTCGTCAAAGAAGTCGACCACGAAGAAGGCTCCGGAGAAGCGCAGCTACGGCAACTGGTCGCCGGACACCGACGTGACCAGCTCGAGCTTCGCGTCCAACGTGTACGACGCGTTTGTCAGCGCCTACAACCGGGGCGGCGACCCGAATGTAACCATCACCGCGTGGAGCCCGGTCACCGGGGTGGAGTACCGCATGACCTGCCGCGGCGACAAGACCGTTTACTGCACCGGCGGCAACAACGCCCGGGTGAAGATTTGGTAAGTCGCATCACTGGCGCCGCCGTTGCACTCGTGTGCGCGGCGGCGCTTTGCGCATGTGCGGGCCCCGATCAGCCTGCGTTGCCGACTGCGAGCGAACTGCCGGAGCCGACCGTGTCCACGGTATCCGTGTCGGCTCCGGCGAGGGTGTCGTCGTCAAGCGTTGCCCCGCCTGAAGCGCCGTTGCAATCGCTTCTCGACGACATCGTGGCCGACATCACCGCCCTCTACGGCGGCACCATCGGCATCGCGGTGGCGGGGGCGGACGGTGTCACCATGGCGGGTTTTGACGCGCCGAGTCCAGCATGGTCGACGATCAAGGTGCCCATCGCGATCGCCGCGCTGCGCGCCAACCCGGGGCTGTACGCGGACGCGCAGGCGGCGTTGACCGTGTCCGACAACGATGCCGCAGCGAGGCTCTACGACGCCGTCGGGCCCGATGCCGTTAATCAGGTCCTGGCCGAGATGGGGGCCGGCGCGCAGGTGAACACGGTGCTCACACGTCCGGGGTTTAGCACCTTCGGGCAGACGATGCTCACCACCGGGCAGGAAGCGGTCATGGCGGGGCAACTCGGGTGCGTGCCGGGGGCCGCGGACGTGCTGGCGCTCATGCGGCAGGTCGACGCCTCGCAGGCCTACGGGCTCGGGACGACCGGCGATGCGGCCTACAAGGGCGGCTGGGGACCGGACGAGGCTGGGATGTACACCACTCGCCAGTTCGGGCTCATGCCGCGCGGCGACGGCACAGTTGCGGCGGTGGCAATCACCGCGCTGCCGGCGGACGGCTCCTACGGGGCGGGGCAGGGGATGCTCAACGCCGCCGCCCTGGCGCTGCAGGAGCAGGCGGGGTTATTGCCGCGGGCGGCGTGTGGTTAATTCTCTTCGCGTGAGACCTGGGCGACCAGGCTGAGCATGCGCTCGGTGCGGCGCTCCGGCAGGTCGGTGTGCAACACGTCGAGCACCGCGTCGGCGAGGGTGACGGAGGGGGCGGGCAGGGCGTCGTCGACAAGCGGGTACGGCGCGGTGCCGGTGTTGTCACGCATCTCGATCGCCGCGAGCGTCATGTGGAACGGCAGGTCGATGCGTGGGTCGTCATCGCCGACGATCTGTGCGGCGAGCCCGCGGAAGATCTCCTCTAGCTTCCGGCGCGCCTCGTGGTACTCCTGAAACTCCTCGGAGACCAGCACGGGCAATTGGTAGAGCCTGCCGATGTTCCAGTTCGTCGACAGCAAAATGCGCGACTCCGCCGCCACCAGCGCCCACAGCTTTACCGCGGCGGTCTCGTCAGTCTTCGCCAGGTCGGAGGCTAAATCCAGCGACGGCTGGAGCGTGCCCATGAGCAGGGTGAGAAAGATGTCGCGCTTCGACGGGAAGTGGTAGTACAGCGACGCTTGGCGGATGCCCACGGCGTTGGCGATGTCGTGCGTGGATGTCGTCGCAAAGCCGTTGCGCGTGAACAACTCGGAAGCGGCGTCGAGAATCTCCTCGCGCGCCGTGGCACCCTTGCGGCGGGGGCTCTGCTTCCGGGGGCGTCCAACCGTGTTCGCCATACGCACCATCCTTTCTGTCGAGCAATACCTTAGAAGAAAAGCACCCGCTCTCAACCCTCGGGGAGGGGAGTGCGGGTGCTTCGAGTCGAAGACTCTTACGCTGTCATCGTCAACCGGCTAATTAGCGGGTCGTGAACGGCAGAAGAGCCATCTCGCGCGCGTTCTTCACAGCGGTAGCGACCTGGCGCTGCTGCTGCGGGGTCAGACCCGTGACGCGGCGGGAACGGATCTTGTGGCGATCCGAGATGAAAAGACGCAGGGTCTCAACATCCTTGTAATCGACAGCCTCGATGCCCTTGGCCTTCAGCGGGTTCTTCTTCGGGCGACGGGACTGCTCAATGCGCGGCTTACGCGAATTGTTGCGCTTCATAAATGTGAGTCCTCCTTACCACGAAGACTTACGGACGCCAGGCAGCTCACCGCGGTGAGCCATCTCGCGCATACGGACACGGGAAACACCGAACTTGCGGAGGTAGCCACGCGGGCGGCCGTCACGCGAGTCACGGTTGCGCACGCGAACCGGGGAGGCGTCGCGCGGCTGACGGTTGAGCTCGAACTGGGCGTCCAGACGATCCTCGTCGGAGGTCTCCGGGTTCTTGATGATGGCCTTGAGCTCGTTACGACGCTCCGCGTAGCGGGCGACGATCTCTTTACGCTGCTCGTTCTTAGCGATCTTGGACTTCTTCGCCATGGATTATCGCTCCTCGCGGAATTCGACGTGCTTGCGCACAACCGGATCGTACTTCTTCAGCGTGATGCGATCCGGGTTGTTGCGCTTGTTCTTGCGGGTCACGTAGGTGAAGCCGGTGCCCGCAGTGGACTTCAGCTTGATGATCGGGCGGATATCGTTACGTGCCATTAGATCTTCTCACCTCGTGCGCGGATCTTGGCGACAACAGACTCGATGCCGTCGCGGTCGATGATCTTCAGACCCTTCGTGGAAACGTTCAGGGTGATGGTACGGCCCTCGGAGGGCAGGTAAAACTTCCGCTTCTGCACGTTGGGGTTCCAACGGCGCGAGTGGCGGCGGTGCGAGTGCGAGACGGTCTTGCCGAACGACGGCTGACGTCCCGTGACCTGGCAATGTGCCGACATGGGTTTCTTCCTTACTCTTCTTGCCGCCCACGACACGATCACGATGTGAGGAAAGCGCCAGGTAAAAACGGAGTGAGGGTCCGCTTGCGGCGCAAGTGCAATCGGTTGACGTAGGCGTATACGTGTACTTCGACAACAGCGAGAGACAACCATACAGGTCGTGGGCTGAGAAACCTAATCGCCGAGCGCGTTGAAAACGGCTGCTACCCGAGTGTTGCTAACGCAGCCACGATCGCCGCCGGCGCGACCAGGAGGCCGTATCCCACGAACTGCTTCCACGGCGCGTTGATTCCCGCGCGTTTGAGTTGGTCGGCCCACAGCAGCGTCGCCAACGAGGCCCATGGGGTGACTACCGGTCCGAAATTGACCCCAATGAGCAGTGCCAAGGTTTCCACCGCACCTTCCGTGGCGGGTTCGAGTGCGAAGTACGCCGGGATGTTGTTCAGCAGGTTCGCCGCCAGCGCTCCCGAGGCCGCGGTCGCGGGGCCGGTGGCGTCGCCGAGCGCTTGCTTAACGACGACTTCTCCGCCCAGCGTGAGCACGAGCGTCGCCGCCGCCGAGACAGCGGTGGTGAGCAGCAACGCGTTCCACGGGATGAGCGAGGCCGGACCGGGGCGGGCACTTTTTTCGGTCGTAAGCCATATTGCGACTGCGGCGATTGTGCTCGTCGCCCAATAGGGCACCGGTGTGAGCAGGAAGAGCAGGGTTGCAGCGACCACGGCGAGCGCGGCGGTTGGCCGCGTCGGCACTTCTTCCGTTGCCGTCAGCGTCGCAGTGGGCGTGCTGCGGTGGCGCAGCCGGACGAGGTATGACGCAGCGAGTGCGACGGCAATGCCTGCGGCGGCTGGGGCAGCAGCCGTGGCGCGGTAGTCGCGGGCGGAGGTGAAGGCGTCCGCGCCGAGCGCGAGCAGGTTTGTCAGGTTGGACACCGGCAGCGGCAGCGACGCGAGGTTGGCGATCCAAATGACCGCGAGGGGCAGCGCTACCGGGTTGAAGCCGAATCGCCGGCACAACACTGCCGCCAGCGGGGTGAGCATGACCGCCGTCGTGTCCAGTGACAGAAACATTGTGGCAACGACACACAGCGACAAAAATCCCGCGAGAACAATTTCACGGCGCCCCACGGAGCGATCCAGGGCGGCAACTGCCCACTCGAATAGCCGTGCCCGGGCCGCGAGATTGACGGTGACGGACATGCCCGCGGCGAAGGCGAGCACCGGCAGCAACCGCCCGCAAAGTCCCGCAGCGGTGCCCGCGTCGAGGGCTACGAGGGCCGCCAGGCCGGCGGTAGCGGCGAGCGGCAACGTGAGGGTCCGAAGGTTCATAGGTGTCCAAGCCGGAGAGAATAGGCGGTGAGCAGGGCGGAGGTCGTCGGCAAGCAACTGCTCCGCAATTAGGAATGCACGCCGGCGAGCTGTAAGATACTCCGAGTTGTCCGGCGACCGCCGGATGAAAAGACCATTTCGCACCCAACTCGGGCACGATCCGCGCGCAGCGGAACCGACCCGAAGTTCAATCCTGAGGGAGACGAATACATATGAGGAAAGACATTCACCCGGATTACCACCCGGTGATTTTCCAGGACGCGAACACGGGCCACAAGTTCCTGACGCGCTCCACCCAGACCTCCGCACGTACCGAAAAGTGGGAAGACGGCAACGAGTACCCGCTGATCGTGGTGGACGTGACGGCCGAGTCCCACCCGTTCTGGACCGGCGCTCAGCGCCTCATGGACACCGCTGGCCGTGTTGAGAAGTTCAACCAGCGCTTCGGTGCCATGGCACGCCGCAAGAAGAAGTCCGCCAACTAAAGGGTCTTAAAGGAGCACAAGCATGGCAACCCCTAAGTTCAAGAAGTCCCGCGCGAACACGCGCATGCGCCGTTCCCAGTGGAAGGCGAACAACCCCGATCTGGTGAACGTCAAGATCGACGGCCGCGAGGTGCAGATCCCGCGCCGCCTGGTCAAGGCTGCTCAGGCTGGCCTGATCGACGTCGAGCAGTTCTAAGCTCTCGCGGTTTTCTTAGCCGCGATGGTAGCCGGGTTGCCCCATGGTAACCCGGCTTTTTCGTGCCCGTTTCACACTTAAAGAAAAATAAGTCATAATATCCGCATGAAAATTCTCGTTGCCGACGACGAACAGGCCGTGCGCGAATCCCTGCGCCGGTCCCTTCGCTTCAACGGATATGACGTCGTGCTCGCCGAAGATGGCGAGGACGCGTTGGATCAAATCCGTCTCGAGCAGCCCGACCTGACCATTCTGGACCTGATGATGCCAAAGCTTGACGGGCTGGGTGTGTGCCGCACGCTGCGCTCGTCGGGCTACGACGGTCCCATTCTGATGCTGACTGCCCGCGACGGCGTCGCCGACCGCGTCGCTGGCTTGGACGCGGGTGCCGACGACTACCTGCCCAAGCCGTTCGCGCTCGAGGAGCTGCTAGCCCGTGTTGGCTCGCTGCTGCGCCGCGCGCGCACCGAGTCGCGCAACACCGAGCAGGACGACAAGACGAAGCTGAAGTTCGAGGACCTGACCATGGACACCTCGACCCGCGACGTTGCACGCGCCGGCCGCCCGATTTCCCTGACCCGCACCGAGTTCGCGCTGCTGCACCTGCTCATGCAGAACCCGCGCCACGTGCTGGCCCGCCAGACGATCCTCGAGGAGGTCTGGGGGTACGATTTCCCGACGTCCGGCAACGCGCTGGAGGTCTACATCGGATACTTGCGTCGCAAGACAGAGGCGGGCGGTGAATCTCGACTCATCCACACCGTGCGCGGTGTCGGCTACGTCCTGCGGGAGACTGCTCCGTGATCGTGCGCGCGACCTCACGGGCGGAAGGAGAGCGGCGCCCGGGGGCCGGGCGTTCGCTCCGCGCGAAGCTGGCGGTGCTCGCCGGGTTCATTGTCGCCGCGGTGATTGCGCTGACCACGACGGTCGGGTTTTGGCTGTCGGACACCACCCATGAGGGGATGCTCGACACCGAGCTGCGCAGTAAAACGCTCGGTATTGCCCGGCAGCTCGAAGGTGCGGACGCCGATACGGTGCGCGCCGAGCTCGAGGCGTTCCGCCGCGCGAATCCGATGACCAGCATTGCTGTGTCCTCCGCGGACGACAACACGTTTATCGGCGATCCTGTCCCGGTGGCGGGGCCATATACACGCACGCCCGCGGGCGATGCCGTGTCCGCCCGGTCGGTCAGCGGGGAGCGGATCGTCGTGCGGCGTACCCCGAACGGCTTGGTTGTCGCCGCCGCGCAGTCGGAGGACCCATACGGGCGCGTCTCCGGCAGCCGCGCGGCGGCGCTGCTCGTCGTCATCGGTGTAGGCAGCCTGCTGGCCTGGATTTCCGGTGCTCTTATCTCTGCCGTCGGGCTGACCCCGGTGCGTCGCCTGCACCGCGAGCTGGATACGGCCAACGAGTCGACCGGCCCGCGTGAGCTTCCGGTCGAGGGCGACGATGAGTTCGCCGCGGTGACCGCGTCGATCAACACGCTGATCAACTCCTTGGAGGATTCGAAACAGCGCCAGGCCCAGTTGGTCGCGGATGCGGGACACGAGCTGAAAACCCCGTTGACGTCGATGCGCACGAACATCGAGTTGTTGATGATGCTCTACAACTCCGGCCGCGAGGATCAGATTTCAAAGGAAGACCGTGCGGATCTCGAGCGTGACGTTCTCGCCCAGATGGAGGAGATGTCCATCCTCATCGGCGATCTGGTCAACCTGGCGCGCGACGAGTCGCACGAGACCGAGCCGGAAGATTTCCGCCTCGACGAAGTGCTCGAGGAAGCCCTCGACCGCGTGCGTCGCCGCCGCCCCGACGTGACATTTTTGTTCCACGCTGATCCGTGGATGATCCGCGGCGACCGTTTCGCGATGGGGCGTGCCCCAATCAACCTGATCGACAACGCCGCCAAGTGGTCGCCGCAAGGCGGCACGGTGCGTGTGTCGTTGAAGGCCGCGAAGCGCAACGCGGTGCTGATTGTCGACGACTCCGGCCCCGGCATCCCGCCCGAGGAACGGGCCAAGGTGTTCGAGCGGTTCTACCGTGCTCCGGAGTCCCGCGCGATGCCGGGCTCCGGGTTGGGCCTTGCGATTGTGAAGCAGGTGATGGACCGCCACGGCGCGACTATCGTCGCGGAGGAATCAGACGACGGCGGCGCGCGCTTCCGGGTGGTGTTCCCGGGGCGCCCGCCGAGCGAGGACGCCCCGGTTGATGACGCGGAGCAGCAGGAGATGTCCTCCCGCGTGATCCCGAAGAAGAGCTACGGCTAGCACGCACAGCAACTACTCAGGTACCGTTACGATTCATGCGGTGGGGCGACAAGTATGACCACAGCGGGGTAGGGCATACTCGCACCTCATGAGTAATGAGAGCGATTTTGGCGAAACCGCCAGGTTTCCCCGCCACGAGGACCAGTCGTATCACCAGCCCGAATACGCCCCATCGGGTGGGGTGTACCCAGTCCCGCCCCAGGCACAGCCGAAGCAGAAGCGGCGCAGCGGCGCAGGTACCGCCTTCGCGGTAGCGCTGGTCACCGCACTCGCGGCGGGTGGCGGTGCAGGTTATCTGGCGGGCGGCGCAGGGTCCGCGGGTGACGGTGAAGCACGCACCGAGTCGCCACTTGGCGAGCCGAGCCAGGCACCCGAGAACGCGCTGGAAAACCCGTCGGTGGCAAAGAGTGAGGACGCCCCAGAGGGCTCCGTGGAAAAGGTCGCGGCGGCGGTGCTGCCGTCGGTGGTATCCATCGGGGTGGCCACCCGCGGCGGCGGGGCGGAAGGCTCCGGTTCCATCATCTCTTCGGACGGCTACGTACTGACCAACCACCACGTTGTGGCGGCAGGCGCCGAGCCAGGCACCGAGATCCAGGTCACGCTCAACGACGGGTCGCGCCACCCGGCCCAGTTTGTGGCTTCCGACGTCAACACCGACATCGGCGTAATCAAGATCGAGGGCGTGGACAACCTGCCAGTCATCCAGTTCGGCGACTCGCACGATTTGAACGTCGGCCAGCAGGTCGTCGCTGTTGGCTCGCCGCTTGGGCTGTCTGCGACGGTGACCACCGGTATCGTCTCCGCGCTCAACCGCCCGGTGCGTGCCAGCCAGGGCGGGGGCGAGAGCTCGCTGATGGACGGCATCCAGACCGACGCGGCGATTAACCCCGGCAACTCCGGCGGCCCTCTTGTGGATATGGAAGGCCACTTGATCGGTATGAATTCGGTCATCGCCTCGCTGTCGACGGGCGGGTTTGGCTCCGAGGGCTCTGGCGGCTCGATCGGGCTCGGCTTCGCCATCCCGTCCAACTTTGCCAAGCGCGTCGCGGAACAGTTGATCGCCAACGGCGAGGCCACCCAGCCGATGCTGGGTGTGCAGGTGAGCATCGCTCAAGCGATGACGGGCGGCGCGGTTGTCGCGGCGGTGGAGCCGGGCAGCCCCGGCGAGCAGGCGGGGCTGAAGCGTGGCGACGTGATTACGCGTCTCGACGACCGCGTCATCGACTCGGCCGACGCGCTGATCGCCGCAACGCGTTCGCAAGACTTCGGGCAGACGGTGACCCTCCAGGTGGAGCGCGAGGGTGAAAGCGAGCCCATTCCGGTAGAGGTGACCTTGAGTTCCGAGTAAGTTCTTTAGCGATCTACTCTTGCTAACCTTTGCCAACTGTTGTGCTGACGGACGGGAGCCCGTTTAAGAATGCCTGAATTGTTCGACCAGGTTGACCTGCAAACCGACCTGCCTGCGCTGGACATGAACGAACCCGACGAGGCCACCCTGCGCGCCTCTGAACTGGAATGCGATTCGCCGACCGCGCCGTGCGCGATTGTGGTGCTGGTGGGGGACCGTCGCTACGACGCCCCGGGCGACAACACCGACGAGATGGTCGTGGAGTTGTTGCGCGAGTTCGGCTACCAGATCGACGGCGTGGTGCGCGTGAAGTCGAAGAAGTCGGAGATCCGCAAGGCGATTGAGACCGGTGTGGTCGGCGGGGTGGACCTGGTACTCACCCTCGGCGGCACGGGCGTGGGCCCGCGCGATAAGACGCCGGAGGCCACCCGCGCGGTCATCGACAAGGTGGTGCCCGGTGTCAGCCAGGCAATCCGCGCCTCCGGCCAGGCGTGCGGCGCAGTCGACGCGTGCACGTCTCGCGGCATCTGCGGCGTGTCCGGCTCGACTGTGGTGGTCAACCTTGCGCCGAGTCGCCAGGCGATCCGCGATGGTGTATCGACGATTGCGCCACTGGTCAGCCACCTCATCGACGAGCTGAACAAGCACTCGGTCTAATGGTGCGCAAGAGGCGGAGAGCGGTTCGGCGTGCGGACGTGGATTACGACCGCACGCCGGACACGGCGTCGCAGCAACACAAAAGCCCGGCCTTCGACGGTGAGCGCGAAGTGCAACTCGACGACGATGAGCCGGGCTTAACCGGCCGCGAATTTTACGAGGCGGAGCGGCCGCCGCACCACGGGGATTAGTTCAACGGCTTGTTCGCGTTAATTGGGTTCTGGTTTGCGAGCAGGTCGCGGATCTCGGTAAGGAGCTCGGTTTCGGTCGGAGTCGGCTCCTCCGGGTCGATACCCTTGCGGCGCTTCTGCGCCTCGTCCAGCTTGTTCATCGGGGCAACCAGCAGGAAGTAGATCACTGCGGCGATGAGCAGGAAGTTGATGATGGCGGTGATCAGCGCACCGAAGTCGACGAAGGTGGCATCGTTGCCTTCGCGGACGAAGAAGCCCAGGCCGGAGTAGTCCACGCCGCCGATGGCTGCGAGGAGCGGGTTGATGATGTTGTCAGAGAACGCGGTGACCACGGCGGTGAATGCCGCACCGATTACCACACCGACGGCAAGCTCGATGACGTTGCCGCGCAAGATAAAGTCTTTAAAACCTTGAAGCATGCTACGGCATCGTAAACGCACGTGGACGTGCGCTCAATACGAGCGTGAGCGGTTCGCTTAACGACGACGCCGCCACCTCCTCCGCATCCGACTGCCGCAGCAGCACCAGCACAGTCCCTTCTTCGCCTGCGGTGACCACACGGCCACCGGTTGCTACTGTGCGCGGGCCCTGGCCGACGACATCCACTCGCGCGCCGTGGGTGAGCAGAGGGATCACGTCTACCTCCGCAACCGGTACCGGCACCATGGAAAAGGGCTCGCCCTCGGGTTCGTCCGCCACCAGCGCAGCCGTTAAGTCGGGCCCGACTAGGCGTGTGGTGGTCACCACTTCTCCCGGGGCGGCCGCTGCGGCGAGCACTTGGCCGTCGACAAGCGCCGCGTCGCGCAACGCACCCTCCGGCACGGCGGTGTCGGGCAGGCGGCGCAACTCCACGTCGTCGGTGGTGAGCGCCACGCCAGGGGCGACCTCACGGGAGAAGACGAGCACGGCCGGATCTTCACGCGCGGCCCCGATGACCAGTTGTGCAGCGGCGACGGCAACTAGCGCAATACCCACCGCGCGCCGGATCGCCACGGAGCGGCGGTAACCGGGGGTGCGCCAGTGCGCGAAACGTTCAGCAAAGTCCATATGTATTGGACGCTGACAACGCTCGCGCGGTTCCCTACACGCGGAAAAAACCGCTTGGGGTGATGACGAGGTCGACAGCCCGATCGTGTGCGTCGTGGGGAACTGCGTCCACCACCTCTTCGTCGTAGACCACCGCCGCGACCGGCACATCGAGTTGTTCCAGTGCACGGTCGTAGTAGCCCTTGCCCTTGCCGAGTCGCATGCCGGATCGATCCACCGCGAGCGCCGGCGCGACGACAAGCCCGCAGGAGCGCAGCACGTTGGAGGTGTAGCGCGCCCCGGACGGCTCGGACACGCCCAACGCGCCCGCTTCGCTCGTGCCAGCACCGGCGGCAGCCCAAGCGAGGATGCCTCCTTGAAGCGAGATCGGCAGGAAGACCGTGCGGGCGACTGCGGTGAGCTGGACGGCGAAATTTGCCGGGCCGGGCTCGGATGGCAACGGGTTGTACGCGGCGAGGTTGGTTCCTCCCACGCCGAGAGCCCGGATGCAGTCGAAAGTCGCTCGCACGAGGGCGTCGTCAAGGGCGCGTTTACGCCTGCTTTGGGAGGCAAGGGATCGTCGATAAGCGAGGTGCGCGGTGCGCATTTCGGACTTCGTGGGCTGGGGCACGCAACTCCTTGGGTCGCTAGCGGGATCGGGCGGGGATGGGGGTTATGCTCATGACTTATGCGGAATTCTACTGACCACACTGCGGCGGCCCAGGGCACGTCGGCAAGCGCGTCTGTGAAGACGGTTGTTGTGCCGGCGGCGGGTATGGGGACGCGCTTTTTGCCTGCGACGAAGACGGTGCCCAAGGAGTTGTTGCCGGTGGTGGATACCCCGGGCATCGAGTTGATCGCGGAGGAGGCTGCCGCTTGCGGTGCGCAGCGTCTTGCGGTGGTGGTCGCGCCGAATAAGGAAGAGATCATGCGGCACTTCGGTGAGTTCGAGGAGCTGCAAAAGATCATGAACCGCCGCGGCAAAAAGGAGCAGGCCGATAAGGTTGCCCGCGCAGGCGAGCTCATTGAGGCTGTGGCGGTGACCCAGGACGAGCCGCTTGGTTTGGGCCACGCGGTGGGGTGCGCGGAGCAGGCGCTTGGCAGCGACGAAGATGCCGTGGCGGTCATGCTGCCGGACGATCTTGTGTTGCCGGCGGGTGTGATGGACAAGATGGTGCAGGTGCGTGAGCGTCTCGGTGGGTCGGTGCTGTGCGCGTTTAACGTCTCGCGCGATGAGGTGTCGAACTACGGCGTGTTCGACGTGGTGGATGCGGACGCCTCGTTTGACGGTTTTGATGTGTTGCAGGTGCGCGGCATGGTGGAAAAGCCTGCTGTGGAGGATGCGCCGTCGACGCTGGTGGCAACGGGGCGGTATTTGCTGGACCGCGGTATTTTTGACGCGCTGCGTCGTATTGAGCCGGGCAAGGGTGGGGAGTTGCAGCTCACGGATGCGATTGAGTTGATGATTTCTGAGGGCCATCCGGTGCATGTGGTGGTGCATGAGGGCAAGCGCCACGATTTGGGTAACCCGGGCGGTTATATTCCGGCGAATGTGGATTTCGGTCTGCACGATGAGAAGTACGGTCCGGCGTTGTACCCGGCGTTGAAGAAGATCATCGCCGACTTTGAAGCAGAACACCCCGAACTGATCAACGAGAATTAAAGGCGGTCCACACCCATGCGCAGCGTTGAGGAGCAGCTTCAGACGGTGATCGACACGGCAGTCGCACCGGAGCCGATCCGCGTTGCGCTCACCGACGCGTTGGGCCTGCGCTGTGCCGAGGAGATCGTGGCCACCAAGCAGGTGCCCGGCTTCGCTCAGGCCGCCGTGGACGGGTTCGCGGTGCGCGCCGTAGACGTCGGTGGCACCGCTGGCCTGCGCAGGCGCGCGCCGGAACCCGACGAGGACGACGCGGAAGAAACGCGCGCGCCGCAACCTGCGCCGGACCGCGCCCTGCCGGTCGTCGGCGAGGTGCCCGCTGGCTCGCAGAAACCTCTGCGTCTCCAGCCGCGCCAGGCGGTGCGCGTGGCCACGGGTGCGCCGCTGCCAACGCTTGCCGACGCTGTCTTGCCCCTCGAGTGGACCGACCGTGGCAGGAAGCGCGTCACCCCGCAGCGTCCCGTGCGCACCGGCGATTTCGTGCGCAAACCCGGCGACGACATTCAGCCCGGCGACGTAGCTGTGCGCCAGGGCACCGTTTTCGGGCCTGCGCAAATTGGTCTGGCCGCGGCTGCCGGGCGCGACAAGGTGCTCGTCTACCCGCGCCCGCGCGTGACCGTGATGAGCTACGGCCTTGAACTCGTCGACCTCGAACGCGACCCGGGATTGGGTCAGGTCTTCGACATCGCCTCCTACGCGGTCGCCGCCGCAGCCGAGGAGGCGGGGGCGGAGGTGCAGCGTGCCGGCATCATCAACGCCGAGCCGCGTCGCATGCGCGAAACCATCGCCGGTTACGTGGACAAATCCGAGTGCATCATCATCACCGGTGCCGTCGGCGGCTCGGGTGCGGCAGCGATCCAGGACATCTTGCGTGAGTCCGGCGAGATCGACACCACGCGCGTGGCCATGCACCCAGGCTCGGTGCAGGGTTTTGGCGTGCTTGGCGACGAACGCATCCCGGTCTTCCTCCTCCCGTCCAACCCCGTGAGCGCACTGGTCATTGCGGAGATGATTGTGCGGCCGTTGATCCGCCGCTCCTTCGGCGCGCCGACGACGAAACGCCAGACGGTGCGCGCCCGGTCGCTGCGCCAGATTGAATCGATCGAGGGCCGCCGCGGCTACATCCGCGCCCGCCTCATGCGCGACAGCGAATCGGGGGAGTACCTCGTCGAGCCGTTGAGTGTGCTCGAGGCAGGCCCGACGCACCTGCTCGCGGGATTCGCCGAGGCGAACGCCATGATCCACCTGCCCGAGGGGGCGGTACAGGTGCGCCCGGGCGACGAGGTGGCGGTCGAGTTCATGCGCCAGCGCAGCTAGCCGTGTTGTCCATGTTCCGCCCGCCGACGCCGGGCTGGCCTGAAGAAACCCCGTACGTCACACTTGTCGACGGCAGCCGGCTGCACCTGCGCCCGCTGAAGGGGTCGGACGGGGCTGACTGGTCGGAGACGCGGATCGTCGATAAGCAATGGCTCGCGCCCGTCGAGCCGACAGTGGACGGCACATGGGAGGACGCCCACAGCCACGCCGCGTGGCGCAACACGTGGCTCAACCTGAAGCGGCTGGCAGGACAAGGCACAGTCGTGCCGCTGGTCATCGAAGTCGACGGCGCGTTCGCCGGGCAGGTGACCTTGGGCAACATCCAGCACGGCATCGTCTCGGAGTGCTGGATCGGCTACTGGGTCCACTCGCCGTTCATGGGCCGCGGGGTGGCGACGGCGGCGTGCGCGCTCGGCGTGGACCACGCGTTCGGGCGCGTCGGCCTGCACCGGGTGACCGCGACGTTCCTGCCGAACAACCCGGCGTCCGGCAAGGTGCTCGAGGCCAACGGGTTTACTCGTGAAGGGTTCTTGCGCCGCAACCTGCACATCAACGGGGCATGGCGCGACCACCACCTCGTCGCGTTGAACGTCGACGACTACCCGGCCACCGCCGTGCACCGCCTGCGGACTACTGGCCGCGTGAATTGATTTGCCCCGGCCACGGCGCGCCACCCCGGAGTCCGGTGCGCATGCCGATACCGTTGCGTGAAGAAACTTAGGGTGTAAGTCGTTTGCGGAAAGGTCTTTGATGGGCAGCCCGAGCTTGATTATCGTGTCGATCCTCATCGTGTGGGTCATCGTGCTCGCACCGCTGGCTGTGGGCAACAACAAGCCCATCCGCCGCTCTGGCGAGGGTTACGAAGAAACTCGTGTGCTGCACCAGGGCGGCAACGCGCCGATGGCCATGCGCCGCCGTCCGAAGTTGACCAAGGCAGACGTCCACCGTCACAACGAGGACGACGATTACGAGGTGGTCGAGGCCGTCGCGGACGATGAGCAGGTGCTTATCGACGACGCACCTGACCTGCGCATCTTCAAACCCGCCCGCCGCGACGACGTCGACGATACCGCCGAGGACGACACCACCGTTGACGGTGAAGTAATCGAGCACGAGGCTGACGACAACACCGAAGAAACCGACGAGGCCGCCGGCGAGGACGCGCAGGCCGGTTCCACCAAGGTGATCGCCGCGGAGGCCGGCGGCTCCACTGCAATCTCGGTGTCCGCAGCCGACGAATCGTCGAACGACGACGAGGACGCCCACTACGACATGGACGAGTCCTACACCTCCCCGGCCGATTTCGGTTACGACGCAGAAACCGGCGCAGAGGCCGATGCTGAGGTAGAGGAGACCGTCGCCGACGACGCTGAAGCAGAAGCCGAGCCTGAAGACGGCGCCGAGGAACAGACAGCAGCCGCAGAGGTTGTCGAGGCGGACGAGGACGACCTCGCCTTCGCGGCGGCCCGCCGTGGCCGCGGCGGGTACGACCCGCAGCGAGAAAAGGCCGCATCCGCGACCCGCTTCCAGCGCCGCCAGCGCACCCTGCTCGGCCTCATTGCCGCCTGCGCAGTCACCTTCGTCGTCGCGTTCGTCGCTGGCGGCTGGACGTGGGCGCTTAACATCGTCGCGCTCGGACTGACCGCTTGGTACATGATCGCGCTGCGCAGCACCGTGCTCAAGGAGCGCGCGCTGCACCAGCGCCGTCTGCGCCAGCTGCGCCGCGCCCGCATGGGCGTGGCGACCGGAGAGAGCGACCACGCACGCGATGCGCGCCGCCACTCCAACTCCGTGGTGCTCGAGCTTGACGACGAAAGCCCCGACTTCGAAACCCTGCCGGTTACCCGCTACACCGAGCCCGAGCCAGAGCCGGACGCACCGCGCTACGACTACCGCGACCGCTTCAACCAGCGCGCCAGCTAACACCATCTGAACAGGCGATTTAGCCAGCGGGACTCGCAGGAGTAACGTTGGAAACCGCCCGAGGGGCTATAGCTCAGTTGGTAGAGCGTCGCGTTCGCAATGCGAAGGTCAGGGGTTCGATTCCCCTTAGCTCCACTCAGTACCCCGCACGATGACGAGATCGCGCGGGGGTTTCGCTATGAGAAGGGTGTAATCAAAGCGTCCGCTCAACAGATCCGTCGCGCGGTGCTCATCGTCGCGCTGCTCAACCTCGCGTACTTCTTCGTCGAGTTCATCGCCGCGCTGTCCATTGGCGCGCCGCCGCGCCGCCGGAAGCGTGCTCGCGGGCCTGATCCTCATCCCGGCGATCGCGGCGATTGTCACCGTGGTCGTGAAGATCATGAACCCGGAGCCGCCGTCACCGGAGGGGCTGACCGGTGTCGCCGTCGGCGCGCTGGTGGTCAACCTCATCTGTGCAGTGATTTTGCTGCGCCTGCGCGACGGCGGCTCGTCGCTCGCCACCGGCGCATGGCTCGCGGCGCGTAACGACGCACTGGCGAACGTCCTCATCATCGTCGCGGGTCTGCTCACCTTCGTGTGGTCCACCGCGTGGTTCGACATCGTCGTCGGCGCGATCATAGCAATTGTGAACCTGTCCGCCGCGAAGGAAGTCTGGGAGGCTTCCCGCGAGGAGCACGACTCCGTCGAGGACGCCTTCGCCGATATGGACGACGACTAGGCCCACACCCCGGAGCTGCCGCGCTTCCATGTGCCCACAAGGTTTGTGTCCACGATGCCGGTGGATTCCATCAGCGCGTACATCGTCACCGGCCCGACGAAGGTGAACCCGCGCTTCTTCAAATCCTTGGCCAACTGCTCCGACTCCGCGGAGCGCGTCGGCACCTCTGCCATAGTGTGCGGGGCAGGGGTGGTGTCCGGCTGATACGACCAGATGAATTCGCCTAAATGCGTGCCTTCGTCCCGCAACGCGAGTGTGGCCTGCGCGTTGGTCACCGCGGCTTGGAGTTTGCGGCGGTTGCGGATCAGGGTTTCGTCGTCAAGCAAGTGCTCGATGTTCATCTCGGCGACCGCCTCGGGGTCGAAGCCGGCGAACGCGTCGCGGAAAGCCTCGCGCTTTTGCAGGATCAGCCGCCAGGACAGGCCCACCTGGAAGCCTTCGAGGCAGACCCGCTCGAACATGCCGCGCTCGTCGCGTACGGGGTTGCCCCACTCGGTGTCGTAGTAGTCGCGCAGGAGGGGGTCGGTGGCGGCCCACGGCGGGCGGGCGCGGCCGTCGTCGCCTGTGACGGGCCAGCCGGCGGTATCTGGGATGTGGTCGGTGGTGCTTGGGGTCTCGGTGTTGGGCATCGTGTTTTCGCTCATAGGTATTGGACTCGTTTCTACCCCGTTCGGTTCCACGGGTACGCTCATTGGCATGAATAGGCCCGCCGTACGCGACTTTGCGCTGCTCGTGTTGCGCCTCGTCCTCGGGGCCGTGTTCGTGGCCCACGGCTACCAGCACTGGTTCGACACCGGCATGGCGCAGACCGGACGCGACTTCGCCACATTAGGGGTGCCGCAGCCGCAGCTGTCGGCGTACCTGACCGGCACCGCGGAACTGATCGGCGGGGCGTTTTTGGCGGTGGGGCTGTTGACCACCATCGCCGCGTCTGTGCTTGCGCTGCTCATGCTGGCAGCGTTCTACTTCGTGCACTTGGACAACGGGTTCTTTGTGGATCAGGGCGGCGTGGAGTACGTGCTTGTCCTCGCGGCGGCGCTGTTTATCATCATCGTCTTCGGTACCGGCCGCGCCAGCCTGGACGGGGTGCTCACGCGTGGTTAGCCACGAAGAAGTACAGGCGGCGCTGTCGGCGCGTATCGACGGCGAACCTGCCGGCTTAGACGACGCCATCGTCGACGCCCACGTGTCCAACTGCGCCGAGTGCCGCGCATTTTTGGATCAGGCGTTGGCGCTGTCGCAGGAATTCGGTGGAACCGAACGTCCCGCTCTGGACCCGCCGCAGGACCTGTCCGCCGTGATCTTGGCCAGCGTCGACGACGAGTGGCGCCGGCTGTCGCACCGACGCGCCCTGGGGCTTGCCGTCGGGCGCATACTCCTGCTTGTGATGGTGGTGCTGTGGGTGCTGTGGGCGGTTAGCCTCATCGTCGCCGGCGGGGAAGAGCCGGTGGTGGCCTCCAGCGCATCGGTGCGCCTCGGCGTGGCGCTCGCGCTGGCATTTACGGCGTGGAAGCCTCGTCAGATCCCTGGCGTGCTGCTCATCGTTGGCACGATGTTCACGTTCACGGTCGGGTTCGCCGTGCGCGACGCGGTGCTCGCGACCGGCCAGTTCGAGCCGGTGGCGGTGTTCATCCCATTTGCCAGCGTTATCGCGCTGGTGTGGACGTGGATCGCGGACCGGGGTGGGGAAGCGCGTCGCGCGTGGCGGGTGCTCGGCGCGAACCCGCAGTGACTACTTCCAGCTCGGCAGCCACATCAGGGATTCGTAGTAAGAATCCGGGATGCGCAGGCCGTAGAAGATGGGCGACCAGTAGAAAAAGCTGGCTACCACCAGCGCAATGTAGACCACGGCAGCGAGTTGGCCCCAGCGCATCTCAAAGCCGGCGAGCTTGTTTACCCAACTCCACGTCACAGCCCCGCCCTTCTTTGCCACATTGCCCACGGCAAGTGCGAGCAGCACGGCCGTAAACGGCACGAGAGCGGTGGCGTAGAAGAAGTACATCTGGCGGTCGAACGCGGCCAGCCACGGCAGGAACCCGGCGGCGAAGGCAATCACCGGAACGATGACGCGGAAGTCCTTGCGGGTCAGCCAGACCCAGCCCGCCCACAGCAGCACCGGCACGGTGAGCCACCAAATAGCCGGGGTGCCGAACATGTAGATCATCTCGCGGCAGGTACCGTCGCCCGGTGCCACCTGGCACTCCAGGTCAGTAGCCGAGTAGTATAGGATCGGGCGGGCGGAGACGAGCCAGGCCCACGGCTTGGAGTCCCACGGGTGCGAGTGGCCTGACGACGACGTCAGCGACGCGTGGAAGTCCAGCACAGAGAAGTGGTAGTACAGCCAGCCGGCGACAGAATCCGGCAGGTGTTCCAGCCAGGGCCAGTCGGAGCCGGCGATGGTGCCGTCGGCAAGCGAATGGCGGTACACGGAGGTCTCCGAGGCGAACCAGGCGCGCCAGGACCAGATGTAGAGCAGCGCCGGGATGAGCACGATGGAGGCTAACGCGGCCGGTACATCGCGCAGCAAGGTGCCCGCGACCGGCTTTTCCACGCCGTAGCGGCGGCGCAGGAAGAGATCCCAGAACGAGGACAGCAGTCCGAAGAACATGATGTAGTACAGGCCCGACCACTTCACGGACAGTGCGAGGCCGAGTGCCACGCCGGTGGCGAAGCGCCACCAGCGGAAGCCCATCTTCGGGCCGTACGGGCCGGTGCCGTCGAGTTTGCCGGCCAGCCAGGCGTCGTGCCAGCGGTGGTGTACCTGGCGCATGTCGCCGGCGAGTGTCCAGGCGGCGATGACGATGAACAGCACCTGGAAGATGTCCAGCATGCCGAACTTGGCGGCCACGAGCAGGACACCGTCGAAAAGCGCGATGATGCCCGCGATGACGCCGATGGAGGTCGACTGGCTCACGCGGCGGGCGATGAGGAACACGAACACGATGACCGCAGTGCCGAACAGCGCTGTCATGATGCGCCAACCCAGCGGCGTGTAGCCGAAGATCGTCTCGCCCATGGCGAGCAGCTGCTTACCCAGCGGCGGGTGCACAACCAGGCCGTAGCCGGGGTTGGACTCGATGCCGCCGAGCACCGGGTTAAAGGAGCTCTCCACCATGTCCCAGCCCTGCGGGACGTAGTGCTTCTCGTCGAAGACCGGGGTGTCGGAGCTCGTCGGCTGCGTCAGCCCGAGAAAACGGGTGAGCAGCGCGAGAACGCCGATGACACTGGCCGCGATGGTGTCGCGTTGGCTCCACGGCACCGTCACGGGTGCTTGAGGCGCTGGGCGGCCCGGGCGGAGGCTGCGTGTCGTGCCGTGTTCGTCTGGCGCCGGTTGGGCGCTGGAAGTGCTCGCGATAGTGGTCACGGAGCGTGATTCTAGCGCCTGACGCGTATGCTTCAGTCTTATGTCCGACGAGCACGTTTCTGAAACGCAGATCCCCGCAACCGGAGTTGTGCTCGCGGCGACACCGTTGGGAAACATCGCCGACGCGTCGCCGCGGCTCGTTGAAGCGCTTGAGCGGGCCGACTTCGTCGCCGCCGAGGACACCCGTCGCACGCGCGCGCTCGCCGCAGCCCTCGGCGTGGAGATCACCGGGAAGGTGGTGTCCAACTTCGACCACAACGAGGAGCACCGCTCGCGCGAGCTTTTAGACGCCGCCCGCACCGGCACCGTGCTCGTGGTCACTGACGCCGGCATGCCGATCGTCTCCGACCCCGGCCACTCGATTGTCGCCGCCGCCCACGACGCCGGGATCCCCGTGACCTGCATCCCCGGCCCGTCCGCGGTGACCACCGCACTCGCCCTATCGGGGCTGAACGTCGGCCACTTCATCTTCGACGGCTTCGTGCCCCGCAAGTCCGGCGCGCGCCGCGCGTGGCTGCAATCGCTTGTCGACGAGCGCCGCGCCGTGTGCTGCTTTGAATCCCCGCACCGCATCGCGCAATTGCTTGCCGACGCCGCCGACGTGCTCGGCCCCGACCGCCGCGCCGCCGTGTGCCGGGAGCTGACCAAAACCTATGAAGAGGTCAAGCGCGGCTCGCTTGCAGAACTCGCCGAGTGGGCGGCTGACGGCGTGCGCGGGGAGATCACCCTGGTCATCGAAGGCGGGGAGCCGGAGCAGCCGGAGCCGGAAGATTTAGTGGAGCGGGTGCTCGCGCTCGTCGATACGGGCGAGCGCATGAAAGACGCCGCAAAGCAGGTGGCTAAGGCCCATGGCGTGAAGGTGGGGGACCTCTACGACGCCGCGCTTGACGCGCGCAACTGACCTCGCTCGGGTTAGCGCAATGGTGTGATGTAGGTTAGCCTGCTTGCGCCCTATTAATAACCTGAGAAAATGCGAGGAGAGATTGTATGTCTCAGCGTGACCCCCAAAGGGATCCACACGATCCCGATGCGGAGCCGCGGAGCACGGATCCGATTAAGACAGAAGAAGCGTCTGCAGCCGGCCAATTGGCTGCGCTGCTGCGCGCCGACCACGACGGCACGCAACCCGAATACACCGACCCAGAAGATTCCATCGAGCGCGAGGCCGACTCCGAAGACGCGCCGGTGAACTGGGGCATCGTGGCGCCGCTGGCGATCATCGTCGCGGCCATCGTGACCTGGGGCCTGGCCGCCCCGGATAACTTCTCCAACTTCGCCGACACGGCGTTCGGTTGGGTCATCGACAACTTGGGCTGGGCCTTCGTCCTCGGCGGCACCGTGTTTGTGGTGTTCGTTCTGGCGATCTCCCTGTCCGGCTTCGGCACCATCCGTCTCGGCACTGCAGACGAGCGCCCGGAGTTTAAGACCACGTCGTGGATCGCCATGATGTTCGCCGCCGGCATGGGCATCGGTTTGATGTTCTACGGCGCTTCCGAGCCGCTGGCGATGTACAACGACGGCGTGCCGGGCCACGGCGAACACGAGGTTGGCGCTGCGATGGCGCAGACGATGTTCCACTGGACGCTGCACCCGTGGGCGGTTTACGCCATTATCGGTCTGGCGATCGCTTACTCGACGTTCCGCCTCGGCCGCAAGCAGCTGCTGTCCAGCGCGTTTATCCCGCTGATGGGCGAGAAGGCCGCCAAGGGGTGGCCGGGCAAGATCATCGACGCCTTTGCCGTGTTCGCCACCATCTTCGGCACCGCCTGCTCCCTGGGGCTGGGCGCGCTGCAGATTTCCTCGGGTCTCGAGGCCTCCGGCTTTGTGGATAACCCGTCAACGAAGCTGACCATCGGCATCGTTTCCGTGCTCACCCTCGCATTCCTGCTGTCTGCGATGTCGGGTGTGTCCAAGGGCATTCAGTGGCTGTCCAACGCAAACATGGTCATCGCCGCTGTGCTGGCGATCTTCGTGTTCGTCTTCGGCCCGACGGTTGCGCAGCTGAACATGCTGCCGACCGCAGTGGGCAACTACCTGCAGAACTTCTTCGAAATGGCCGCGCGCACCGCCGAGAGCCAGGACGGTGAGGCCGGCGAGTTCCTCTCCGGCTGGACCATCTTCTACTGGGCATGGTGGATCTCCTGGTCGCCGTTCGTCGGCACGTTCCTGGCACGTATCTCGCGCGGTCGCACCGTGCGTGAATTCTGCCTCGGCGTGATGCTGGTTCCGGCCGGCCTGTCCACCGTCTGGTTCGCCATCTTCGGCGGCACCGCCATCAAGATGGAGCAAAACGGCGAGTCCATCGTCGGCGGCGGCTCCAACGAGGAGCAACTGTTCAACCTGCTGCACTCCATGCCGGGCGGCTACGTCGTGGGTGTGTTTGCTCTGCTGCTGCTGGGCACCTTCTTCATCACCTCGGCGGACTCCGCGTCGACTGTGATGGCGTCGATGACCCAGTCCGGCAAGACCGAGGCAAAGCCGTGGCTCGCCGCGATGTGGGGCTTGGCTACCGCGTTTGTGGGCCTGACGCTACTGGTCTCGGGTGGCTCGGACGCGCTGAATTCGCTGCAGTCCGTCACCATCGTGGCGGCGACGCCGTTCCTGTTCATCCTCATCGCGCTGATGTTCGCGATTGTCAAGGACATGTCGAACGACTCCATCTACCTGGATAAGAAGGAGCAGGAGCGCTTCAACCGTCAGCTGGCCATCGAGCGCCGCATGTACCGCGACCAGCAGCAGCTGGAAGAGCGCAAGGCGCAGGTCAAGGGCATCTTCAAGTCGCGTTCTAAGTAGACACCCTGAACTTCGATGAGTGCGCGAGTGCTTATCGACGACTGGCCCCGCCAAGCAGTGCAATGCTTGGCGGGGCCATAACTTATGCTTGGTGCCATGACTGCTGCAGACACCACTCAAAACGTTCTTGTTTGCGTGGCCTGGCCTTACGCTAACGGCCCGCGCCACATCGGTCACGTCGCAGGATTCGGCGTGCCGTCCGACGTGTTTGCCCGCTACCAGCGAATGTCCGGCAAGAACGTGCTGATGGTCTCCGGCACCGACGAGCACGGCACGCCGCTGCTCGTGCAGGCGGACAAGGAAGGCGTGACCGTCAAGGAGTTGGCGGACCGCTACAACAAGCAGATTGTGGAGGACCTCGCCGGGCTCGGCCTGTCCTACGATCTGTTCACCCGCACTACCACGCGCAACCACTACGCGGTGGTCCAGGAGCTCTTCCGGGGCCTCAACGACAACGGCTACATGGTCAAGGAGACCACCAAGGGCGCGATCTCCCCGTCGACGGGCCGCACCCTGCCGGACCGCTACATTGAGGGCACCTGCCCGATCTGCGGCGCCACCGACGCCCGCGGCGACCAGTGCGACACCTGCGGCAACCAGTTGGACCCGGCGGATCTGATCAACCCGGTGTCCAAGATCAACGGCGAGACGCCGGAGTTTGTGGAGACCGAACACTACATGCTCGACCTGCCGGCGCTGCACGACGCGCTGGAGAAGTGGCTGTCCACCCGCGAGGATTGGCGCCCGAACGTGCTCAAGTTCTCCCTGAATCTGCTCGAGGACATGCGCCCGCGCGCGATGACCCGCGACATCGACTGGGGCATCCCGATTCCGGTTGCTGACTGGCAGGACAACCCGTCGAAGAAGCTCTACGTCTGGTTCGACGCGGTGGTCGGGTACCTGTCTGCGTCGATCGAGTGGGCCCACAACACCGGCAACCCGGACGCGTGGAAGGAGTTCTGGCAGAACCCGGACACCGAGGGCTACTACTTCATGGGCAAGGACAACATCACGTTCCACTCCCAGATCTGGCCGGCGGAACTCCTCGGCTACGCGGGCAAGGGTGCTAAGGGCGGCGAACTGCATGAATACGGTGAGCTGAACCTGCCGACGGAGGTTGTGTCCTCGGAGTTCCTCACCATGTCGGGCTCGAAGTTCTCGTCGTCGAAGGGCGTGGTCATCTACGTCAAGGATTTTTTGAAGGAGTTTGGTGCGGACCCGCTGCGTTACTTCATTGCGGTGGCTGGCCCGGAGAACAACGACACTGACTTCACCTGGGACGAGTTCGTTCGTCGCGTGAACAACGAGCTGGCTAACGGGTGGGGCAACCTGGTCAACCGCACGGTGTCCATGGCGCACAAGAACTTCGGCCAGGTGCCGGCGCCGGGCCCGCTCGAGGCGTCCGACGAGCGCATTCTGAATCTGGCGGAAGAGACCTTCACCACCGCGGGCGAGGAGCTGCGCAAGGCGCGGTTTAAGAACGCGATCACGAAGATCATGCACGTCGTCGGCGAGGCGAACGCCTACATCGCGGAGCAAGAGCCGTGGAAGCTGGCCAAGGACGAATCGCAGCGCGAGCGTCTCGCCACAGTGCTGTGGACTGCGCTGCAGGTGGTCTCCGACTGCAACGCCATGCTCACCCCGTTCCTCCCGCACACCGCGCAGAAGGTCCACGAGACCCTCGGCCGCGACGGCGTATGGGCTGCGGAGCCGCGCATCGAGGAGATTGTCGATGACGCCGACTACAACCTCGTCGGCGTCGGCCTGCCGGAGAAGGGGCAGACGTACCTCACGATCACCGGCGACTACACCCAGCAGCAGGCAATGTGGGGCCGCGTGGAGGTCACCCCGGGCACCGCGCTGGATAAGCCGCAGCCGCTGATTGCGAAGCTGGATCCGGAGCTGGGCGAGACCGGCCCGGAGTGGGCCCCAGTGCAGAAGTAGGCGCTAGAGGAACTGCGCGAGGAACTCGGTGAGTTTGCCGGGTTCCTCGTCTTCGAAGCGCTGGTCCACGACGACCAGTGGCGCGGTGTACTTTTCGTCCGCGCCGCCGGGATCTTTGACGACGACAAGGTCGGTGCCGTAGTCGTCGACAAGCAATTGCCACGCGAAGCCCTCCCGCACCAGGGCTTGGCCGAGCGCGGTGCCGTAAAGGCGCGCGGTGTCGCCGCGGGGGAAGGCGCGCTGCACGTCGCGGGGAAGTGCGAGGTAGTCGGTCAGTTCCGCCTCGAACGAGCCGACGATGTCAGCAGGCGAGCCGTTGACGCCGCGTCCGGCTGCTTCGGCGAGGTCGGCGTCGATTTGGCGTTGGGTGGCTGAGTCGATGTCTTGAAATGCCATAGGGTGCATCGTATGAGCAAAAAGAAGCCACGTCCCACACCCGTGCCCGCTGAACGCATCGAGCACCTCATCGACGCGCACACCCACCTCGCCTCGTGCGGGGCGCGCACCAAAGGCGACGTCGACGCGTTTGTCGCGCGTGCCCTCGACGCCGGGGTGGAGCGCATCTGCACTGTCGGCGACGGCCTCGAGGAGGCGGAACTCGCGCTTCAGGCCGCGCACTTCAACGACCGTGTCTTCGCCGCGTGCGCGATCCACCCGACGAGGGCGCAGGAGCTTGGCGACGACGCCCGCGCCCGCCTTGCCGCCATGGCCGCCGACGAGCGCTGCGTGGCGGTGGGGGAGACCGGCATCGACACGTACTGGCTGAAGCACGATGCCGAGGGGACCGCGCCGCTCGAGGTGCAGGAGGAGGCGTTCCGTTTCCACATCGACCTCGCGGTGCAGTCGGGCAAGGCGCTGATGATCCACAACCGCGAGGGAGACGCCGACATGCTGCGCATCCTGGACGACGCCCCGCGTCCCAAGCACGTCATCTTGCACTGCTTTTCCTCGCCGCTGGATGTCGCGCGCGAAGCGATCGAGCGCGGCTACGTGCTCAGTTTTGCCGGCAACGTCACGTTCAAGCGCAACGAGGAGTTGCGACAGGCGGCCGCGCTTGCGCCGGCGGGTCAGTTGCTGGTGGAAACGGACGCGCCGTATATGACGCCGGAGCCGTTCCGCGGGGCGAAAAACGAGCCGTCGTTGATCGGTCATACGGCCAAGGTGCTTGCCGACGCGCGCGGCATGGAAGTGGCCGATGTGGCACGTGAGATAAGTGAGACGTTTGCTCGCGTGTACGGGGTGTGACCTCGGACATTGCTCGGCGCGGGTCCTTGAATCCGGGCGGGCGTTACCGTATTGTTACCGAAGTTATCTAACGTTCACCCTTCGGAGGAAGCGCGCATGTCCCGTCAGATCAAGCGGATTAACCCGAAAAACTCCGCCGCGAAACGCGTCGCGGTAGGTACCGTCGCCGGCGCTGTGCTGGTCGGCGGCGCGGGGACCGCGGTGGCGTCGCAGAAGCAGGTCACCGTCGACGTCAACGGTGAGGAAACCAACGTGCGCACCTTCGCCTCCGACGTAGCTGGCGCGCTCGAGTCCGCCGGTGTGCAGGTCGCGGACGGTGACCTTGTCTACCCGGCGCCGGGGGAGAAGATTGGCCGCGGCGAGACCGTGACGGTGCGCACCGCGAAGCCGGTAGCTGTCGTCGTCGACGGTGTCGCGCAGCAGATCACCTCCACCGCTTCGACTGTCGGCGAGCTGCTCGACGAGGCCGGTGTCGCCACCGCAGCCGGCGTCGACCTCGACCGCGACCACACTGTGACCGAGGGGCTCAACGTCGACGTGACCACTCCCAAGATCGTCGCGCTGCGCGACGGCGGCGAGCTGACCTACGTCTCCGCCGCCGCGAAGACCGTCGGCGACCTGCTCTCCGCGCGAGGCGTGACCTTCGACTCCGATGACCGTGTGAGCCACGCGCTTACCGACGACATCGTGCCCGGCATGGAGATCGTCCTCGACCGCGTGACCACCACCGACCGCCCCGAGACCGTTGTGGTGGAGGAGCCGGCCGAGTACGTCGACGACGAGAACCTCGACGAGGGGGTCGAGGAGATCCGTAAGGAAGGCGTGCAGGGCGAAAAGCAGGTCATCCACCGCACCGTGAGCGTCAACGGCGTCGTCGAGTCCGAAGGCGTGGCCGAAGAGAAGGAAACGAAGAAGGCGAAGCCGGCCGTCATCGCGCGCGGCACCAAGAAGGCTGACGAACGTGCCGGCAACACAGGCGCCGCCGCACCGGCTGTGGCCGACGGCTCGGTGTGGGACGCGATCGCGGCCTGCGAGTCCGGAGGCGACTGGTCCATCAACACCGGCAACGGCTACCACGGCGGCCTGCAGTTCAACCAGGGCACCTGGGCCGCGTACGGCGGCACCGCCTACGCGCCGACGGCGGACCTGGCCACCCGCGAACAGCAGATCGCCATCGCGGAAAAGACCCAAGCCGCGCAGGGCTGGGGCGCATGGCCGGCCTGCACCGCCCGTCTGGGCCTGCGCTAAATGGCGGCATCGCACCTGCTCGGCCCAGCCGAGATCCGTGAACTGGCCGCCGAACTCGACGTCACGCCGACGAAGAAGCTCGGTCAGAACTTTTTACACGACCCGAACACCGTGCGCATGATCGTCGGTGCGGCAGAGCTCTCGCCCGACGATGTCGTCGTGGAGGTCGGGCCTGGTTTGGGCTCGCTCACGCTCGGACTCGTGGATACGGTTTCGCGCGTCATCGCGTTGGAGATCGACCCGCGCCTGGCCGGGCGCCTGCCCGCCACAGTCGCGGCTCGCGCACCCGAGTTTGCCGAGCGACTCACCGTGGTCAACACCGATGCGTTGAAGGTCAGCCGCACGGACCTCGACGCCGAGCCGACCGCGCTGGTGGCCAACCTGCCGTACAACGTTTCCGTGCCGGTGCTGTTGCACCTGCTTGCGGAGTTCCCCACGATCAAGCGCGTGCTGGTCATGGTGCAAAAAGAGGTCGCCGACCGCCTGGCCGCGGAGCCGGGCTCGAAGATCTACGGCGTGCCCAGCGTGAAAGCGGCGTTCTACGGCGAGGTTTCGCGTGCGGGCACGATCGGCAAACACGTCTTCTGGCCGGCGCCGAACATCGAGTCGGGTCTGGTGCGCATCGACGTCGACGACACCAACCCCCGCGAACTGCGGGGGAAGGTCTTCCCGCTTGTCGACGCCGCCTTTGCCCAGCGCCGCAAAACCCTGCGCTCCACGCTTGCCGGCCAGTTCGGCTCCGCCGCCGATGCCGAGGCCGCCCTGCGCGCCGCGGGCATCGACCCGGGCTTGCGCGGCGAAAAGCTCACCGTCGACGACTTTGTGAGGCTCGGCCGTGGTGCATAAGTATGTCGCCTCCGCGCCGGGCAAAGTCAACCTGCACCTCGGCGTCGGCGAGGCCCGCGCCGACGGCTACCACGAGCTAGTTAGCGTCTTCCACGCCGTCGACCGCCGCGAGCGCGTCACCCTCATCGCCTCCGACACGATGACCGACGGCCCGATTGTGCGCTCGATGTCGACCACGTTCTTCGTCGACACGCCCGACGAGGACATCGACGGCCCCGGCAACCTCGCCTGGCGCGCCGTCGACGCCGTTGCCACGCGCGCCGGGGTAGCGCTGCCTGAGGTGCGAATCGAGGTGGACAAGCACGTCTTCGTCGCCGGCGGCATGGCGGGCGGTTCGGCGGACGCGGCGGCCGCGCTCGTCGCTGCAAACGCGCTGGTGGCGGACTATGGCACCCCGCTTGACGACGACACCCTGCTCGCCCTCGCCGCCTCCCTCGGCGCCGACGTGCCGTTTTCGCTCATGGGCGGCACGGCACTTGGCACCGGCCGCGGCGACGAACTCGTCGCTATGCTCTCGCGCGGGCGTTTGCACTGGGTATTCGTCAATCCGAAGGTCGGTATCCCCACGGGCAAAGCCTTTTCGCTTCTCGACGACATGCGCCACAACAACGCGACCCTCGTGCCGCACCTGAACACCCAAGCGCTGTCGCAGGCGTTGACCACAGGCGACGCGACGCGGGTGGCGGCGGCGATGCACAACGACCTCGAGGGCCCGGCACTTGCGATGCGCCCGCAACTGGCCCGCCTGCTCGACGTCGCCGCCGACGCCGGGCTTCGCGCGATGGTCTCCGGCTCTGGCCCCACGGTGGCGGTCTTATGCGACAGCCTCGAGCACGCCCAGTGGGTCGCCGACCACCTTGCCGAGCACTTCGACGGGTACGAGGTGTTCGTCGCTGAAGGCCCTGATCAGGGCGCTGTGGTCGAAAACGTGTTCTAACTTCTGTGGTGGGCGTCGTCGCGCTGCGTAGGTTCATTCGCATGCCGCTTCTCGACGCCACCCGCAACTACCTCAACGGTGCGACCTCCGCCGTCGAAACCTCGCTCGCTGGCCTTGTGCCTTGGGCGCCTCCATACGTGAAGGGTCGCCCGATCTGGGAGCACCTGCCGCGCATCGCCCAGTTGCGCCGCGGGCGCGAACTGCGCGCCGCGCTCGCCCTTGCCGAAGAGTGCCTTGTTGCTATGCGCGACGCCGCGCTTGCGGACCCGTCCAGCGCACTTGAGCTCTACGTCGCCGAGGTCGCCGGCCTGCACCATGCCCTCGGCCAACACAACAAGGCAGCCGCCGTCATCCGCGATTGGTTCGCACTTGGCATGCCCGCACCACACCCGGACATGCGGGTGAACCTGGAAAAGCGGCTCGCTAAGGCAGAGGAATCCCTCGCACGCCGGGCAGGGGGAGACCCCGCACCGCACACAGCCCGCTGGCGCGACCTCGTCGCTGCCGAGAAGCTCACACCGCGCACCCCACGCCCCGAATTGACCGGCCGCGCCCGCGCCCCGAAGCCCGCCAAACCCGCTCGCTGGATCCCGAGCAGGGACGAGCTGCTGTGCGACGAATTCGTCGCCGTCGATTTCGAAACCGCCAACCGCATCTCCGGCGCATCCGCCTGTCAGGTCGCGTTGGTGAAGGTGGCCGGCGGGGAGGTCGTGGACACCCTGTGCACGTACCTGCGCCCGCCGGAGGAGTACATCGTCTTCGAGTTCAGCCACATCCACGGCATCGACCGCGGCGACATCGAGGATGCGCCAAGCTGGTTCGACATCGCCGACGACATCGTGGACTTCGTCGGCGACCGGCCCGTCTACGCGCACAACGCCACCTTCGACGCGTCCGTGTGGCGCGGGCTCGACCGCTACTACTACACCGGCACGTACCCCGAGCGGTTCTACTGCACCTGCCGCACCACGCGCCGGCTGCTGCCGCACCTTGCCGACCACACCCTGCCCACCGTCGCAGAGTTTTGCGCGCCGGGGTTCGCGCTTGAACACCACCGGGCAGATTCGGACGCGCTGGCGTGCGCGCATATCGTCGCGCACCTGCAGCGGGCACGCGGCCTGCACAGCATGCTGGTGTGACGAGGTAGGTGCGTAGACTATGCACCCGATATGGCTAACCTGATCAACCTGGAAAACGTCTCCAAAACCTGGGGGCTGAAAACGCTGCTCGACGGCGTCTCACTCGGCGTGCAGACCGGCGACCGCATCGGTATCGTCGGCGTCAACGGCGGCGGAAAAACCACCCTGCTTGAAGTGCTCACCGGCATCGAGCCGCCAGATGCGGGGCGCGTATCCCATAACTCGGGCCTGCGTATGGCGGTGGTGACCCAACGGTTCGACCTCGACGAAGAGCTCACAGTCGGCCAGGCCGTCGTGGAACCACTCGGCCTGCAGACCTTTGAATGGGCCTCGAACGCCAAGGTGCGCGAGGTGCTCCAGGGCACCGGGGTGGCCGATCTCGGGCTGGACACGAAGGTGGGCAACCTCTCCGGCGGCGAGCGCCGCCGCGTCAACCTCGCCGCAGCCCTCGTGCAGGATTTGGACCTGGTGGTGCTCGACGAGCCGACCAACCACCTCGACGTCGAAGGCGTGCAGTGGCTCGCCGACCACTTGCTCTCGCGCAAGTTAGCGGTGGTCGTCGTCACGCACGACCGCTGGTTCCTCGACACGGTGGCCACACTCACGTGGGAGGTCCACGACGGCACCGTCGACGTCTACGAGGGCGGCTACAACGACTGGACCTTCGCACGCGCCGAGCGCGCCCGCCAAGCCGACGCCATCGAGCAACGCCGCCAAAACCTCGCCCGTAAGGAGCTGGCGTGGCTGCGCCGCGGCGCACCGGCGCGCACCTCGAAGCCGCGCTACCGTATCGAAGCCGCCGAAGCCTTGATCAAGGACGTGCCGCCGCCGCGCGACACCGTCGAACTCATGGCCTTTTCCAAGCAGCGCCAGGGTCGGGTGGTCATCGAGCTCGAAGACGCGCGCATCGATTCCCCCGACGGGCGCACCCTCGTCGACCACCTCACGTGGCGCCTCGCGCCGGGCGAGCGCATCGGCCTGGTTGGCGTCAACGGTTCAGGCAAAACGACGCTTTTGCGCACCCTCGCCGGTGAATACCCGCTCGCAGCCGGCAAACGTATCGAAGGACAAACCACGCGTATCGGCTGGCTCCGGCAGGAGCTCGATGACCTCGACCCGGAGCGCCGCGTGATCGACGCCGTCGAAGACGTCGCCACCTACATCTCCTTCGGCAAGGGCGAACTGTCCGCCTCCCAACTCGCCGAACGCCTCGGGTTTTCCCCGAAACGCCAGCGCACACCCGTGCGCGACCTCTCCGGCGGCGAGCGGCGCCGCCTGCAACTTACGCGCGTGCTCATGAGCGAGCCGAACGTGTTGCTTCTCGACGAGCCCACCAACGACCTCGACATCGACACCCTCCAAGAACTAGAGAACCTCCTCGACTCCTGGCCGGGCACACTCGTGGTCATCTCCCACGACCGTTACCTCATCGAGCGCATCGCCGATAACACCTACGCGCTGTTCGGCGACGGCAACCTCACCAACCTGCCCGGTGGCATCCAGCAGTACCTCGACCGCAGGGCAGCCGAAGACACCGCGACCGGACCGTTGGATTTGGGGGAGCGGGGGCAGGAGGTCGTCGAGAAGCAAACGGGCCTCAGTTCGCAGGAAGAGCGCGAGATCCAAAAGCAGATGAAGTCGCTGGAGCGCAAGATCGCGAAGGAAAACGAGCGTGCCGACGCCCTCGAGCAGGAGATCACCGCACTGTCGGAAGCCGGCGACTTTGAGGCCATCAGCGCGAAAACCAAAGAACTCAACGCGGTGAAAGACGTCCGCGAAGAACTCGAGATGGAATGGCTTGAACTGGGCGAAGAGCTCGAAGGCTAACTCCGCGTAGGGTGGGGCGCATGATTTTGATCAACGTGCGATTCAAGCCCCTGCCCGAACACGTGGAAAACTTCCGCGAACTGGTGAAAGACTTCACCGACGCCTCCCGCGCCGAAGAGGGCAACATCTTCTTCGACTGGTACCGCAACGAAGACAACCCCGACGAGTACCTGCTCATCGAGGCCTTCCAGGACGACGCCGCCGAAGCACACGTCAACTCCGAGCACTTCAAGGCGGCGCAGGAGTTCTTCCCGACGATCCTGAAGGAGACCCCGACCATCATCAACACCCTCATCGAGGGCAAAACCGAGTGGGACGAAATGGCGGAGTTCAAGGTCTCCTAAGGGGTAACCCGGGTGTGACGTATGTATCCCAGGGCGCTTTTATGCCCTAATATCTCGTACGTCACATTTCCGAACTTTTGAAAGGGGTGCCCCGTGACCGCTCCAGACCCCCAAACCGGCGGCTCCACCGCGGCCGATGTCCCCGCAAAGCCACCGGCAGCGGCCCGGGGCATCGGGCCGATGATCGGCGCCATCTTCCTCATGGCCACCTCAGCCATCGGACCCGGCTTCCTCACCCAAACCTCCGTCTTCACCGCGAAGATGGGCGCGGCGTTCGCATTTGCGATTCTGCTGTCCATCATCGTCGACGTCGTTATCCAGCTCAACGTCTGGCGCATCCTCGGCGCATCCGGCTTGCGCGCCAGCGAAATGGCGAATGCGCTGCTGCCCGGCCTCGGCTGGTTCCTGGCGATCCTCGTCGGCATCGGCGGCTTGGTGTTCAACATCGGCAACATCGCCGGCACCGGCCTCGGCGTACAGGCACTCACCGGCGGCAGCGTCGACCCGAAGATCGGCGGCGCTATCTCCGCGATCATCGCGATCGTCGTGTTCCTCTGGAAGCGAGCGGGCGCCGCGCTCGATGTCATCGTCGGCATCCTCGGCGCGATGATGATCTTGCTCATGCTTTACGTCGCCATTTCCTCGAACCCGCCGGTGGCGGAAGCGATGCGCCAGTCCGTCGCGCCAGATGCGGTGGATTTCAAGGTGATCACCACCCTGATCGGCGGCTCCATCGGCGGCTACATCGTTTTCGCCGGCGTGCACAGGCTTATCGACGCCGGCCACACCGGCCCCGAGAACATGGACTACGTCTCGCGCTCGGCGGTAACCGGCATCATCGTCACCGGCATCATGCGTGTGCTGCTGTTCCTGGCGGTGCTCGGTGTCGTCGCAACGGGCGTCGCACTGTCCGAGGACAATACCGCCGCCGACGTCTTCTACCAGGCCGCTGGCGACTTCGGACGCCGCGCCTTCGGCCTCGTGCTGTGGGCCGCGGGCCTGTCGTCAGTCATCGGCGCATCGTTCACCTCGATTTCGTTCTTGACTAAGCAGGGGTTCGACCCGAAGAAGCGCGGCTGGCTCACCGTCGGCTTCATCGTCATCTCCGCGGTGATCTACCTGCTGCTCGGTTCCGCCCCGCAGCGACTGCTGATTTTCGCCGGCGCGTTCAACGGCCTGATCCTGCCGATCGGCTTCGCAGTGGTGCTCTTCGCCGGCTTCTTCCGCCGCGACCTGCTGCGCGGTTACAAGCCACCGGTGTGGATGCTCGCCCTCGGCGCCATTACGCTCATCGGCTGCGTGTGGATGGGCTGGGGTTCGATCTCCAACCTGCCGGCGGTGTGGTCGTAAGTGCAGCCCGCATCCATGACCCCGGCGAAGGCCCGCGCGTTGTTCCGCACCACTGATGTGGCGACAACGGCGGGCTTTTCCGCAGGATTCGCCCAAGCGAACCTGATTGCGCTGGATCGTCGTTACGCGTTCGACTTCCTCTTATTCGCGCAACGCAACCCGAAGCCGTGCCCGGTCCTCGGCGTGCTCGAGCCCGGCCAGGTCTCCTCGGACTTGCTCGCCGGCGGCGACATCCGCACCGACATCCCCGCCTACCGCGTCTACGAGCGCGGTTCGCTTATCGACGAACCCCTCACCGCCTCCTCCTACTGGACCGAGAACACCGTCGCGTTTTTGATCGGCTGTTCGTTTACCTTCGAGCAGGCGCTTTTGGACAACGGCGTGCCGCTACCGCACATCGAGCAGGGCAAAAACGTTGCGATGTACCGCACCGACATCGAGTGCGAACCAGCGGGCGTGTTCAGCGGCAAGATGGTGGTCTCTATGCGCCCGATCCCGGCGTCGTTGGTGTCTGACGCTGTACGCATCACGTCGCGCTACCCGGCGGTGCACGGCGCGCCGGTGCATGTGGGGGACCCGGCCACGATTGGCATTTCCGATTTGGGTGCGCCCGATTTTGGCGAAGCTATCGACATCCCGCCCGGCACCGTGCCGGTGTTTTGGGCGTGCGGGGTGACGCCGCAGTCGATCGTGATGTCGTCCAAGCCTGATCTTGCGATCTGCCACGCTCCGGGCAAGATGCTCATCACGGACGCGCGCGACCTGGTATATCAGGTGCCATGACACGCACGACGGTTGCTCTTGTTCTCGCCGGCGGCCGCGGCTCCCGGCTCAGTCCGCTGACCGATCACCGCCCGAAGCCCGCGGTGCCGCTTGCCGGCAGCTTTTCGCTTATCGACGTCACCTTGTCCAACCTGGCCAATTCCGGTCTGCGCAATGTGTGGATCGCCGAGCAGTACCTGCCGAACCACCTCAATCGCCACCTCGCGGGCGGCAGACCGTGGGACCTGGACGGCACGCGCGACGGGCTGCGCGTGCTGCCACCACGCGAGGGCGGCGAGGGCGACGGCTTTACCGAAGGCAACGGCCACGCCCTCTACCAGCACCTCGAGGAGGTCGAGCGCTTCGGCGCGGACACCCTTGTGGTGTGCAGCGCGGATCACCTCTACCAGCTGGATTTCCGGGACGTGTTGGAGCAGCACGACCGTCTCGGCAGTGACCTGACGGTCGTGACCACCGAGGTTGCCGAGGACCCGTCGCGCTACGGTGTCGTCTCCTCCCGAGACGGGGAAGTGGTCACGTACGACTACAAGCCGGAGTCGCCGTCGGGGTCTGTGGTGGCCACGGAGGTGTTCGTCTACTCTGTCACGGCGTTGCGCAAAGCTTGCGACGCGCTGGTCAGCTCCGATTCGGATGGCGAGGAGTTGGCCGACTACGGCGACACGATCGTGCCGTACATGGTCGAAAACTGCACCGTGCACGAGTTCCGCATGGAGGGGTATTGGCGAGATTTAGGCACGATCGACGCGTATTTCCAGGCGCATATGGAACTTATCGACGGCCACGGCCTCGACATCTTCCGCCCCGACTGGCCCCTGGTGACCAAGGTGCACACCACGCCACCTGCACGCGTACATGCGCAGGCGGAGGTCCACGACAGCCTGCTGTGCCCCGGCGCAAACGTGTCCGGCAACGTCGAGCACAGCGTCATCGGTCCTGGTGTCGTCGTCGAGGCGGGCGCGACAGTGCGCCGCAGCATCCTCATCGGCGACGTTCGTGTGCCTGCCGGTGCGGTGTTGGAGTCGGTGATCGCCGACCGGGGCGCACACGTGCCGGACGGGAGCACTGGAGCAACAAAACCCGGTCCTGGCAACATCACCGTGCTTTCTGTGGATAACTAGCACGTGCTTTTCGACGAGTTATCCACAGTTTTTCGGCGGGGTCTTGTGCTTTGGGGTGGGCTGTTTAGTGTTTGGGGCATGAATTCGTTTGCAGCACTCGTGGAGGCGATGTCGGCGTCAGCGTTGGAGACGCTGGCCGGCTTCGACCTCGACGTTGCGCTGGCCGCAGGCTTCGCCCCGGACCGGGCGCGGGCGTTATCGCGGCTGCAGGCGGTGTATTTCGGGCCCACGAAGTTCACCCGCAAGCAGCGTGAGGCGCTTGCGCGGGCGAGCGGGTTTTCGTTGGATGAACTGCTGCTGATTGAACGCCGCATCGCGAAGGTGTCGGATGTGGCCGCGCGGTGGGGGCTGCGGCTGTCGCTGCTTCAGGTCGACGGTGGCTACCGGGCGATCGAGCGCGCCGCCCGCGAGGTAGTACCGGCCAATGACGCGCCAGCATCGGATGCTGCGAAGTTCGGCCCTGCCCGCAACGGGAAGAAGACGCTGCATTTAACCCTCGACGAACGCGAGATCACCGATATCGAGTTCGCCGGACGCCAGGGCATCGATCCCGCGAAGCCGGCCGCGGAGCAGATCGCTAAGAATTTGGCGTCGATCTTTTTCGGCGGTGGCGGGGTGGCGCGTGCGGTGCCGCGTCCGATCCTCGCGGTGGGGCTGCCGGATTTCGGGCGGATTATGGCCGGCGAGGGCGACGACGTCGTGTTGGCGTTGTCGGATGGGACGACGATGACCGGTGCGGAGTTTCTTACCGCCCAGTTCGGCGACATCCTCGAGGTGGCTGCGTTTCACCCGGAGGCCGGTGCGGTGAATCTGTACCGGACCGAGCGGCGGGCGAATAAGAAGCAGCGCGATTTGGCGAAGATGGTCTCGCCGGTGTGCGCGTTCCCCGGCTGCCGGCACGGAGCCGATGCCTGCGAGTTGCATCACGTCACCGCGTGGAAACACGGCGGTGAGACCAATCTGGACAACCTGGCGCCGCTGTGCCGCTACCACAACCGGGTCAACGACGATGACCCGTGGCGGAAGAAGCGCGGCCGGATCGCGATGATCCGGGGCGCCCCAGTATGGATCTCACCCCGCGGCTACCCGATGAAAAACACCGACCACGGGGTGATGGACCGATTGTTCGGCTAGGAAATAGTGGCGATCGTCGCGTTGGCTTTCACACGTTCGCCCTGCTTGGCCGCGAGGGAGATTTGGCCGTCACGGGGGGCCTTGATCTGCGATTCCATTTTCATCGCCTCAATGGTGGCAATGGGGTCGCCTGTTGCGACGACATCGCCGTCGTCGACGAGCCATTCAACGATGGTTGCCTCGTACTTCGTCGTTACGGCGTTTGCCGCGTCTCCGGCGGGGGCCGCGTCTGAGCCGGTGTCCGCAGAGGCGCCGCCCGCACCGAGAAGTGCGACCGGGAAGCCGATGGTGTGGAGTCTGCCGTCGATTTCGACGACGACGTCGCGGCGCTCGTCGTAGATGTGCTCGATGTCGACCCCGTTGTGGTTGGCGGACGGGGAGTAGTTGTGGTCCACCCAGTCGGTGTAGACGTCGAGGGAATCGCCGGTGATCTCAGGGGCTTCGACCATGTCGCGGTGGAAGGGGATGACGGTGCGCACACCTTCAATGGTGAACTCGGACAGCGACTGCTTCGCGCGAGCGAGCGCGGTGTCGCGGTCCGGGCCCCACACGACGAGTTTGCCCATCAGGGAGTCGTAGTACGGCGGGATTTCACCGCCGGTGCGCACGCCGGTGTCGATGCGCACGCCGGGTCCGGTGGGGACGTCGAAACGCGTCACGGTACCCGGCGAAGGGGCGAAGCCGTTGGTGACGTCCTCGGCGTTGATGCGGAACTCGAATGCGTGGCCGCTAATTGCCGGGTCGGTCGTGTCTCCGCCGACAAAGGACAACGGCAGCCCGTCGGCGATGCGGAACTGCTCGGCGATGATGTCCACGCCGGTGACAGCCTCCGTGACGGGGTGTTCGACCTGAACACGGGTGTTGACCTCCAAAAATGACACAGTGCCGTCTTCGGAGACGATGTATTCCACCGTGCCCGCGGACTGGTATCCGGCCTTGCGGATAATCCCGCGCGCACCCTCCTCGATGGCGGTGCGCTGCTCGTCGGTGAGGAACGGTGCGGGGGCTTCCTCGATGAGTTTTTGGAAGCGGCGCTGGGTGGAGCAGTCGCGGGTGCCGAGGACGGCGACGTTGCCGTGGGCGTCGGCAAGCACCTGCGCTTCGACGTGGCGGGGGTGGACGAGGAATTTCTCCACGTAGCACTCGCCGCGCCCGAACGCCTCGCGTGCTTCGCGGCCGGCGGAGGCGAAGCCTTCCTCGATGTCGGCTTCGTCGAACACGACCTTCAGGCCGCGGCCACCGCCGCCGAATGCTGCCTTGATGGCGATCGGCATGCCGTGTTCGTCGGCGAAGTCGCGCGCTTCCTCCCACGTCTCGAGCGGCTCGCCGGTACCCGGCGCCAGCGGAGCGTCGGCCTCGACGGCGAGCGCGCGGGCCGAGAGTTTGTCGCCGAGCAGCTCGATCGCGTCGGGCGACGGGCCGATCCACGTCAAGCCGGCCTGTTCGACGGTGCGGGCGAAGTCGGCATTTTCGGAGAGGAACCCGTAGCCGGGGTGGAGGCAGTCGGCACCGGCGCGGTGTGCGATCTCGATAAGCGCCGGGATGTTCATGTACGTTTCAGCAGATGTCTTGCCGGGCAAAAGGTATGCCTCGTCGGCGACTTGGGTGTGCAGTGCGCCGGTGTCGGGTTCGGAGTACACGGCGATGGAGCGGATGCCCATGTCGCGGGCGGTGCGTGCGATGCGGACGGCGATTTCGCCGCGGTTGGCGATGAGTACAGCGTTCAAAGTCATGATCGGTCCTAAGCGTTAGAGGGGGAATCGTTCGAAGCGCAGTTTGGCGCCTGGGGGAAGTTGGGCGGCGATGTCGACGTCTTCGTTGATCACGGTGGCGATGACGGGGTAGCCGCCGGTGACGGCGTGGTCGCGCAGGAAGAGCACGGGTTGTCCGGACGGTGGGATTTGTACGGAGCCTGCGACCATGCCTTCACTGGGCAGTTCGCCGTCGCGTTCGCGGCGCAGCGGCGCGTCGGATTCGAGGCGCAGTCCGACGCGGTTGGAGTCGCCGGTGACGGTGAAGGTGGTGTTGAAAAATTGCTCGACGGCGTCGTCACCGAACCAGTCGTCGCGCGGGCCGAGTACGCAGCGCACCGTGCCGACGACGTCTGCGCCGTCGCGCTCGACGCGCAGCGGGTTGGTCAACAGCGAGTTGGCGGATTGCGGTTTGGCCAGCGACATTGCGATCTGGTCGCCGCTGGAAAGCGGCTCGGGGCCAAGCCCGGAGAGCATGTCGGTGGCGGCGGAGTCGAGTTCGGTATCGGCGATGAGCCCGCCGCGCACGGCGATGTAGGTGCGGAATCCGAGGCGCGCTTGCTTGACGACGACCTCTGCTCCCGCCGGCACAATCGTCGGCGTCGCAAGTGGCACGGGGCGGCCTCCCACGGTGACGTCGGCGTCGGCGCCGGTAACGCAGATGACGGTTTCGGTCAGGGCGGTCATCGAAAGTCCACCGATGTTTTCCAGCAGGGTGGCGTTGCGTTTGTTGCCCACGGCGGCGTTGGCGGTGCGGGCGGAGGCGCGGTCCGCCGAGCCCGACGTGGTGACCCCCAAGTTGCCGTTGCCCTGGCGGCCGAGGTCCTGGTAGAGGGTTTGCAGGCCGGCGTCGTCCAGGGTGAACACGGGGCGCCGGGGTGGGGTGTCGAGGTGGTGGCGGGCGGTGGCGCGGTCGTCGTCAAGCGTGGCCACGGCGCGGTAATGCACCCGGTCACCCGGGGCGACGAGCGCGGGTGGGGTGGCGGTGGAGTCCCACATCGGGGTGTTGGTGGTGCCGATGAGCTGCCAGCCGCCGGGGGAGGTGCGCGGGTAGACGGCGGAGAAGTCGCCGGCGAGCGCGACGGCGCCGGCGGGCACGGCGATGCGCGGGGTGTCGCGGCGCGGGATTTCGAGCGCGCGAGAGGCGTCTTCGGGCACGCAGTACGTGAACCCGGGGGCAAACCCGCCGAAGGCTGCGACCCAGGTGGTGGAGGTGTGCCAGTCGATGAGTTCGTTTTCGCCCATGCCGAGTGATGTCGCCAGCGTGGCGATGTCTTCGCCGTCGTAGCGCACGTCGATTTCAATGTCGCGCGGTGCGGTGCGCTCGGCGGCGGCCGGGCTGTAGGTGGAAAGCGTCTCGATCGCCCGGGTCGTCGCGGTGGGCGAGTCGAAGGTGAGCAGCACGGTGCGCGCCGCGGCGACGACGTCGGTCTGGTGGTCGAGCGGACTCGCGGACAGCGCGGCGTAGTAGTTCATCACTGTGGTCAGGTCCGGCAGGTCGACGATGAGCCCGCGGGTGCCGACGCGTTTGACGTTTGAGCTCATAGCACGCTCGCAATCGTGATGTTGTCGGCGCGAAGCTTTTCGACGACACGCCGCGTCAACTCCACCGATCCCGGCGAGTCGCCGTGCACGCACACGGATTCGGCCTGCACGTTGACCTCGGTGCCGTCGACGGCGGTGACCGCACCGGTGGAGGCGACCTGGAGCACACGCTCGGCGACGGCGTCTGGGTCGTGCATGACCGCGTTCGGCTCGCGTCGCGACACGAGGGTGCCGTCGGGGTTGTAGCCGCGGTCGGCAAACGCCTCGCGGATCACCCGAAGGCCGGCCTGTTCGGCGATGTCTACGGCCACGCCGCCGGGCAGCAGCATGACGGCGAGATTCCGGTCGAACGCCTTGATGCCGTCGATGACAGCGCGTGCATGGGCTTCGTGGTGCACGATCGTGTTGTAGAGCGCCCCGTGGGGTTTGACGTAGCGCACCTTAAGCCCGCGGGCCTGCGCAAGGGCGTCGAGGGCGCCGATTTGGTAGAGGGTTTCGTCGGCGAGTTCGCCGGGGGTGTAGTCCATGAAGCGGCGGCCGAAGCCGACCGGGTCGTTGTAGGCGACGTGTGCGCCCAGGGTGACTCCGTGGGCGGCGGCGTCGTCAAGCGTGGCTGCGATGGAGTGCGGGTCGCCAGCGTGGAATCCGGTGGCCACGTTCGCGCTGGAGACCATGCTCAGCATCGCCTGGTCGTCGGCGACCGGGTTGCCCGCGGTCGTTTCTCCGAGGTCGGCGTTGAGGTCGATATGCATGACCCTAGTTATACCGCCCGAGCAATGTGACCCCGGGCATAAGGGGGTGTGAGGTTTAACCCACCTCTCCGTTGTTGATCCGTTCGAGCATATCGATGATCTCGGTGCTGAGTTCGAGGAGCTGTTGCTGGAGGAAGTCCGAGGCGCCCTGGCGGTCGTCGTTGCGCAACAGCTCCACAATGCGCTCGTTGACCTCGATGAAGCGGCGGTTGAACGACGGGTCGCGCTCCAGGATCGGCAGGGTGGCCAGGCGGAGGAACGCGTCGAGCTGGTCCATCGTGTCGCCGAGTGTTTTCGAACCCATCGACGACAGCACCACGTGGTGGAATGCCTGGTTGACGGCGATGAACAGGTCGTCGTCCTCTTCTTCGATGGCGACGCGGCCTTCGGCGTTGAGCTCCTCGAGGCGGTCGACGTCCAGGTCGGTGCCCCACAACAGCGCGGCGGGCTCGATCGCGGCGCGGGCGCGGAAGGTGTCGGTGATGAACTCCGCCGAGGGGGTGGCCAGGAACACGCCGCGGTTGGGGATGCGCTCGCACAGCCCCTCTGAGGTCAACATCGCGAAGGCTTCGCGCAACGTGTTGCGAGAAACCCCGAAGCGCTCGGCGAGGGCGACCTCGTTGAGCTTTTGCCCGGGGGCAAACTCGCCGCGCGAAATCGCTCTGCGGATTTCGGCGGAAACGTTATGAGCAAGCATGACATCCGTGTTCAGTCGGAGGTACTGTGCACGATATCGGCAGGTAGTACCCAATTGGAGTAATTGCTCAAGAAGTATAACCCATATATTGTTCAACAATGTGAGCACGCTGGATTGTGGCGCGTACCCCGGGGGTAGGTACGGTTACAACCATGAGCCAAGCCAAGAAGCCGCCGAAGTTGTCCCGCGAGGCCTACGAAAAGGAGTTGCTGCGTCTGCAGGCCGAGTTGGTCGCGATGCAGCAGTGGGTCGTCGAAAATGGCGAGCGCGTGGTCATCGTCATGGAGGGCCGCGACGCCGCCGGCAAGGGCTCCGCGATCAAGCGCATCACCCAGTACTTGAACCCGCGCCAGTGCCGTGTAGAGGCGCTGCCGAAGCCGACGGACCGCGAGGCCGGCCAGTGGTACTTCCAGCGCTACGTGGAAAAGCTGCCCACCGCAGGCGAGATCGTCATTTTTGACCGCTCCTGGTACAACCGCGCCGGTGTGGAGCGCGTGATGGGGTTTGCCACCTCCCAGGAGTACCGCCGCTTCTTGCACCAGGCGCCGATCTTCGAGCGCCTGCTCGTCGAAGACGGCATCATGCTGCGCAAGTACTGGTTCTCCGTCTCAGACGAGGAGCAGTACAAGCGGTTCCAGTCGCGCCGCAACGACCCGCTGCGCCAGTGGAAGCTCTCGCCGATGGATTTAGAGTCCATCACCAAGTGGGAGGAGTACTCCCGCGCCAAGGACGAGATGTTCGTCCACACCGACATTCCGTCGGCGCCGTGGTACACGGTGGAAAGCGAGGACAAGAAGCGCTCGCGCATCAATGTCATCTCGCACCTTTTGTCCACGATTCCGTACGAGCACATCACCCCGGACTTGCCGGAGATCCCGGATCGGCCGGAGATTACCGACTACGAGCGCCCGCCTCGCGACGAGTTCCGCTACGTCCCGGACGTGGCCGCGAAGTTGGAGCGCGGAAAGCAGAAGAAAAAGAAGAAGAAAAAGAAGGACTAGCGAGGGTACCCGCGCGGGGTGGAGACCGTCTTATCGCGCGGGATCCAAAACCGCCACGGCGCGTCGGCGTTTTTGGAAATCCCGATGCGCGGGCCTGCGACCCACTCCGGCTCGTGGGTGCGCGGGGTGATCTCCACCGGCGTGCCGTTGTCGCCCAACCCCAGCCCGAGCGCCTGGCCTAAGTTGCCGGGCCCGCGGGCCAGGTTCTCAAACGGGATGAGCGCGCGGTCGGGCCGTTGCCGGCGCTCGCGTGCCAGCGCCTCGCCCGCGACGACCTCGCCGCCGCGCATGAGACAGCCCTGGCCGACACCTTCCGGCGCGCAGACGATGTTGCCGTTGTGGTGAATGCCGTAGGAGAAGTAGACGTAAAGCCGCCCGGGCGGGCCGAACATGGCCGCGTTGCGGGCGGTTTTGCCGTTGTAGGTGTGCGCGGCAGGGTCGTCCGCGCCGAGGTACGCCTCGACCTCGGTCAGTCGCACCGTGACCCCGTTGTGGGTGATCAAACACCCGAGCAGTTGCGGCGCGACGACGTCGGCGGTTTGCGTGAAGTCGATCATTGCAACCACTGCCTTAGCTTTTCGACGACCGCGTTGTCGGCATTCGTGCCCACCACCTCATCCGCGGCCTTCTTGACGTCCTCGTGCGCGTTGCCCATCGCCACGCCGTAGCCGGCGGCGCGCACCATGCCGAGGTCGTTGAGGTAGTCGCCGAACGCGGCCGTGTCCGACATGTCCACCCCGAGCGCACCTGCGAGTTGCTCGAGCGCGTGGCCCTTGTCGGCTTCGGGTGCCATGACGTCAATCCAGTGCTTGCCGCTGACCACCACCCGAAGCTCCGGGGCGTGATCGCGCACCCACGCGTAGCCGTCGCGCTCGGCGTCGGTGTCCACGTAGATGGCGATCTTGATGACTGGGCCGGTGGCGTCGGCAAGCCGCGTCACCGTGGTGCGCGACGCGTAGTACTTGTCCACTTCCCGGTCCACCGCCTCCGGCAGCGCGAGCGTGGCGGCCACGGTGGGGGAGCAGACCACCACGTGGGCCGGAAACGGCGCGTCGTCGAGGGCGTCGATGAGGCGGCGCGCGGCGTCGTCGTCAAGCGGTGTTGTGGAGACCACCCCGCCCGCGTGCCACACCACCGAGCCGTTTTCCGCGATGAACGTCTCGCACGCGGGAAACATCTGCCGCAGGGTCGCCAACTGCCGCCCGGAGGCGGGGGTGAGGGTGACGCCTTGGGCGGTGGCGTCGTCGTAAAGTGGCCAAAAGCTCTCGGGCACGCGCCCCTGCGGGTCGAGGAGCGTGCCGTCCATGTCGAGTGCGATCAAACGGTGCATTGGCCCCACACTACCGGTGTGATGTGCAACACTGGGGTGCATGACTGAGTTCGTGAAAACCGATGTCCGCGGCACCACCGGTGTGATCACGCTCGATCGGCCGAAGGCGCTCAACTCGCTCAACCCGGAGATGGCGCGTGCCATCGACGAGACGCTGAAGCGCTGGCGTGGCGACGACACCATTTCCCAAGTCGTCATCCAATCGTCGGCGAAGCACTTCTGCTCCGGCGGCGACGTGCGCGCGGCACGGGAGGGGGTGCTCGAGGGGCGTTTGGACGACGTCGACCGGTTCTTCAGCGAGGAGTACGCGATGAACGTGGACATCGCGAACTACCCCAAGCCGTATATCGCGCTGTGTAGCGGCGTGATCATGGGCGGCGGCATGGGGGTTGCAGCCCACGGTTCGCACATGGTGGCCACCGAGGGCGCGTTTGCCTCCATGCCGGAGATGAACATCGGGTTTATCACCGACGTCGGCATGTCGTGGCTGTTTCAAAACCTGCCGAAGCGCCCGTCGCTGGCGCTGGGGAAGTTCCTCGCGCTGACCGGCTACCGGCTTACCCCCGACGACATGCTTGCCACCGGCCTTGCCACCCACAAGGTGGCCTCGCTCGAGGGGGTGCTTGACGGTGTCGTCGAGAAGGGGCCGGCGTACCTCGACGAGATCGCGCTTGAACCGGGCGAATCCGCGCTTGCGTCGCTTTACGACGACATCGAGGCCGCCTTCCAAGGCACCTGGCCCGAAATTTCGTCGCGTTTGACCGGCGAATTCGGCGACAAGGTGGCGGAGCTAACCAAACAGGCGTCGCCGTCGTCGCTGGTCGCAGCCACTGAGCTGTTCCACGCGAACGCCTCGCACGACCTCGCCGCAGCCATCGACAACGAGCGCCGCTTGGCCGCCGTAATGGTGCGCGAACCCGACTTCGCCGAAGGGGTGCGCGCGGTGCTGGTGGACAAGGACCAGTCCCCGAACTTCGCCCCGCAGCCAGAACCCGGCAAGTACCGGGACGTCCTGCGCAATTAGTTATTGGGCTAGCGGGGCATCAGCTGCGTAATGACCTGCCCACCAAGGCCGAGCAGAGCCCAGACCGAGAAGAAGGCCGCGACGGCAATCGCGATGACTTCGGGTGCGCCCATCTTGCTGGACGACGTTTCTGGCGCCGGAACGGGCGTCGCGGTCTCGGTGAGGCGGGCCTTTGCGTGGTCTGAGGTTGCGCCCAGCGGGAGACAGTCTTCAAGCTCATCGAGCGTGTAGAACATCGAACCTTCTTCGATCGGCACGCAGCCGGAGTGGAACGGAACTTCGGCCTCGTTGTACAGCATCCGGACGATGGTGTCGTCGTTGTCGTTTTGGAACGCGTCCCATTGAATGTTCGCTCCCATCGGTGCGACCTTGTCGCCACGCCACGAGGAGTTGGAGTAGTCCATGACCTGGTTCGCCGGCACGCCCTTCTCCGAGCCCGGCAGTTTCAATAACGCCGCTAGCGGAACGATGGTCTCCGCGTGGCCGAAACGGAACTCGGCCGCGGTGTCACCGCCCTCAGCGCGCTCGCGCACACCGTCGAGCATGTGGTCGAGCAGTGGCGCGAAGTTGTCGTAAGAGACGGTCTGGCCCTCAATGGCTGGGCCCTTCTCGTAGTAGTCCTCGACATCGAGAAGGTATGCGAATGTCGGGCCGTCGGACTCATCCATGTATTCGTCGAAGATCCAACCTTCGGCGGGCTTCGCCGGCTCTTCCTCCATGGCTGGGGCAATGATGTAAAGGTTGTAGAACTGCAGGGCGGCATCCACGATGCCCTCAACGGTCTTGTCTTTCTTCTCAACGCCGACGAACGTCAGGGTGCCGTTATCGATCGCGTCGATGAACTCCGGCGCGAAAATCTTTCCCAGTAGGCTCGTGGCCGCCTCGCGGGATGCGGGTTTTGCGTAGGCTTGCTCCACCTTTTCTTCGAGTACGTCGCTGTCGGCCCACGCTTTATATGCCTCGTAGCTCGGCGCGGTTTTGTCCTTGTGCGCGTAGAGGAGGTCTCGGCGGGGCTCGAGCTCTACATGGCCGTCGGCCGTACCGTACGTGAGGTTGTCGGTAAGTTCCGGATTGGTTTCAAGCAAGCCGCTGCCGAAGTACCAGCCGGATTCAATCGCGCGGTCCTCACCGGAGGACAGAAAACTAATGGAGTGCTTTTCGCGGTCGATAGCGTCGAACAGTTCCGCGTTGCGCCGCGCGTTGCGCTCGCCGATGCCGTTCAACTCGGCGCGACCGAAGGCAGTGAGGTTGCCGTAGCCGCCTTCACCCGGACCGGTCAGTTCGCGGTTAGCTTTGCTCATCGCCTCGACCTGCGGGATGAGGCGTTCGCCGAGTTCCGTGAGCTGACCGCGTTCTTTCGCGGCGGTGAGCATCTGGCCGGCGAGGTCGTCGTACTTGAATGAAGACAACCCTCGCGATCCGTGGCGGTTCACCGAGCTCGTGTAGATCTGCTGAAAACCTTCGGGGGCTTTGCTGTAACTGTCGATGGTTCCGGCAGGGAAGTAGGGCTGCTTTGTGGAATAGTACGTCGCGGTGTCGGCGCTGGCAGCCGCAACGTTGCTGACAGCTACAGACGCAGCTGCGATTACACATACAGCTCGACGGGAAAATATGGACATGGGAAGCGGGCTCCTTACAGGGGGGACAAGGCCACTGCCGAGGCTAAACCTCCGAGATGAAATTAAAGTGAACACACGCTAGGGGATCCTTGCCCGGCGGGTTCGCGCAGGCGCTAAAGTATGTGGCGGTGTGGGGCTGAAATTGCCCCCGATTCCCACACGCTGAAGGAGCAACGTTGACCGAAACCACCAACCCCCGCGACGACTGGAACCACAAGCTCACCCTCGCCCAGGAGATGCTGCCGCTGATCAGCCGCCTGCACCGCGAGCACACTGCGGTGACCTCGGTCTACGGCCGCCTGCTGGTGGGCGTCACCGACATCGACATCATCAAGGCGCACCGCTACGCGCGCCGCATCGATGAAAAGGAGCTCCCGCTCGACGAGACCCTGCCGATCCTGCGCGAGCTGGTGGAGATGGACCTCGGCACCGCCTCCATCGACCTCGGCCGTCTGGCCAAGGAGTTCAAGCACTCCGACGAGCAGGACCTGCGCGCGTTTTTGGACCGCGAGCTGGCCGACGTCATCGGCGCCTCCTCCGAGCTGCAGGGCCGCGACGTCGTGCTCTACGGCTTCGGCCGCATCGGCCGCCTGCTCGCCCGCATCCTCGTCGCACGTGAAGCGATGTACGGCGGCGTGCGCCTGCGTGCGGTGGTGGTGCGCAAGAAGGGCGACATCGACATCATCAAGCGCGCCTCGCTGCTTCGCCGAGACTCCGTCCACGGCGCCTTCAACGGCACCATCACCGTGGACGAGGAGAAGGAGATCATCTGGGCCAACGGCACCCCGATCCAGATGATCTACGCCAACGACCCGGCCGAGATCGACTACACCGCCTACGGCATCGACAACGCGATCGTGGTGGACAACACCGGCGCGTGGCGCGACCGCGACGGCCTGTCCAAGCACCTCGAGTCCAAGGGCGTGGACCGGGTGCTGCTCACCGCGCCGGGCAAGGGCGACATCCCGAACATCGTCTACGGCATCAACGAGGACATGATCGGCGACGACCGCGTCCTGTCCGCCGCGTCATGCACCACCAACGGCATCACCCCGGTGCTGAAGGTGATCAACGACCGCTACGGCGTCAAGCACGGCCACGTCGAGACCGTCCACGCCTACACCAACGACCAGAACCTGGCCGACAACTTCCACAAGGGCAACCGCCGCGGCCGCGCCGCCGGCCTGAACATGGTGCTCACCGAGACCGGCGCCGCCAAGGCCGTCTCCAAGGCGCTGCCGGAGTTTGAAGGCAAGCTCACCGGCAACGCAATCCGCGTGCCCACGCCGGACGTGTCCATGGCGGTGCTCAACCTGGACCTGGAAAAGGAAGTGGACAAGGACGAGGTGAACACCTTCCTGCGCCGCGTTTCCACCCACTCCAACCTGCGCCAGCAGATCGACTACATCAACTCGCCCGAGGTGGTCTCGACCGACCTTTTGGGCACCACCCACGCGTCGGTTGTCGACGGCCTGGCCACCATCGCCTCCGGCAACCACCTCGTGCTCTACGTCTGGTACGACAACGAGTACGGCTACTCCCACCAGGTGGTTCGCGTGGTTGAGGACATCGCGGGCGTGCGCCCGAAGGTGTACCCGGAGCGCAAGGATCCCTCTGAGATCCAGTAACTAGGGTCATGCGCCGTAAGCTCGCCGTCGTTGCCAGCGTGTTCGCGCTGGCTGGTTGCGGTGCGCACGGCACGGAGATGGGGCTGCAAGACGCCGCGCTCTCCGGGGACTTTATCGTCGCGGATGTGGCGGGGTCGGGGGTGGAGCGGGCCTACGTATTTTGCCCGTACACGGACAAAACCGAAGCGCAGCGCCTCGGCTTCGACCCGAGCGACGTGCCCGGCATCGACGACAATCTCCAGGCCTGGGAGACGGCCTCCGGCATCGGGGTAATAGCAGGCGGCCGTGCGGAGATCGAGTGGTTCGACCCGCGCCGGGTCGACGCTTGCGGGCCGGGGGTGGAGCCGTACCAGGAGATCGACCCGGTGGCGACGGTGCACGGGAGTGTCGAGCCCCGCGAGTACGCGAGCGGGGAGATCGCCGAGGTCATCGTCTTGCGCTTCGAATGACCTCGCCGTAGTAGCCCAGCACGGTTTCGGTCGAGGCGCGCCACGTCCAGCGCTGCGCCTCGGCGCGCCCGGCGGCGGACATGCGCGTGCGGGTGTTCGGATCGGTGAGCAGTTGCGCGATCGGGTCGGCCCAGGCGGCATCGGGGGCGTTGGGGTCGACGAGGACGCCGGTGTCGCCGTCGTCGACCACAAACGGCAGCCCGCCGGCGTTCGCCGCCACCACCGGCACGCCGGATGCGAATGCTTCCAGCGCGGCGAACCCTAAGGTTTCGGTGGTGGAGGGAAACAACAACACGTCGCCGGAGGCGTATGCGGCGGCGAGGTCGTCGCCGGAGAGGTAGCCGGTGAAGGTGGCCCAGTCTGGGGCGTGGGAGCGGAGGTCGTCGTAAAGCGGGCCCTCGCCCACGAACGCGATGCGAGCGCCGGGGACTCGCTTGCGCACTTCCTCCATGATGGGGATGCAGCGCTCGACCGATTTTTCCGCGGAGATGCGACCGACGAACAACACGAGCGGTCCGTCGCCGCCGAGGCGGGCGCGCATCTCGGCGGTGCGTGCAGTCGGGGTGAAGCGGACCGTGTCCACCGCCTTCGGCCACAGGCGCACGTTATCGATGCCGTAGTCGGCAGCCTTGTCCATCATCGGCCCCGAGGTGACCAGGTTGACCTTCGCGCGGCCGTGGAAGGTGCGCAACCCCCACTTCGCGATCGGGTTGACCCACGGGATGCCGAGTTTGAGACAGTATTCCGGCACGTCGGTGTGGAATGAGGCGACGACGGGGTAGCGGCGCGAGACGAGCAGCGTGGACCAGCCGGCGGTCCAGATCGGGTTGATCGCGTGGACGACATCCGGGTTGAACTCGCGGAGTTTGCGCAGCGTGCGCGGGCCCATCATGCCGTGCTTGACCTCGGGGTAGACCTTGAGGTCGCGCGAGCGGATCGGCACGACCTCGAACCCGGCGTATTCAGCGGGCGGGTTGCCGGGGGCGAAGATGATGACCTCGTGGCCCATCTCGGCCAGTTGGTCGAGATGGCGGGTGGTGCGGGTGACCACCCCGTCAATCTTCGGCAGGAAAACCTCAGTTAACAGCGCGATGCGCATCTACTTCTCGCCTTGGGGCACGCCCTCGGACTGCTCGGCGGTCCACAATGAGCGCGCCGGGATCTTCGTCCGGTCAGCGCGGTCGGCGTACTTCTTCGCCACGTCTTCGACCTCCATGAGCAGCCCCTCTTCCAGCTTCGTCGGCTCCAGGCCGAGATCGAGGAAAGCGTCGTTGACCACGTGAAGTTCGTTTTCCGCGGATTCCTTGCGCGGGTTGGGCACCATCTGCACCTCCGCGCCGGCGATGCGGCCAATGAGTTCGGCGAGGTCGCGCACGCGGTGGGTTTCGGTCATCTGGTTGAAGATCTTTACCCGCTCGCCGCGCGCCGGCGGGTTCTCAATCGCCAGTTGGACGCACTTGACCATGTCGCGGATGTGGATGAACGCGCGGGTCTGCCCGCCGGTGCCGTGCACGGTCAGCGGGTAGCCGATGGCGGCCTGCATGAGAAAGCGGTTGAGCACGGTGCCGTAGTCGCCGTCGTAGTCGAAGCGGTTGATCAGGCGCTCGTCGCGAAGCGTCTGCGGGGTGTGCGTGCCCCAGATGATGCCCTGGTGCAGATCCGTGATGCGCAGCTCGTCGTTCTTGGCGTAGTAGGCGAACAGGTGCTGGTCGAGCACCTTGGTCATGTGGTAGATCGAGCCCGGGTTCGACGGGTAGAGGATCTGCTGCTCGACCTCGGTGCCGTCCGCGTCCACCTTCACATCCAGGTAGCCTTCCGGGATTTTCATGCCGGCGGTGCCGTAGCCGTAGACACCCATGGTGCCCAGGTGCACGACGTGGATGTCTTGTCCGGTCTCCACAATGGCGGCCAGCAGGTTGTGGGTGGCGTTGACGTTGTTGTCCACGGTGTAGCGCTTGTTGCGCGGGCTCTTCATCGAGTATGGGGCGGCACGCTGCTCGGCGAAATGGATCACGGCGTCCGGCTGGAAGTCGCGGAGGAACGCTACGAGGTCGTCGTAGTCCTCGGCGACGTTGATGTTGTGGAACGCGATCTGGTTGTCGGAGACTTCACGCCAGGCGTCCAGGCGCTCGTCGACACTGGCGATGGGGGTGAGTGATTCGGCGCCGAGTTCGTCGTCGATACGCCTGCGCGAGCAATTATCGACGATCGCAACCTCATGCCCGAGGTCAGACAAGTGCAGGGATGCCGGCCAGCCACAAAATCCGTCGCCGCCCAATACCGCAATTTTCACCGACAAACGCCTTTCATTTCACTTGGCACGTTCTCGGACACGGTACATGCCCTACGCCGTCGGCGCCGGGTATGTGCAGCGCGCCACCCCGAAGGTTTTACCCGGGTGAGACCACGTTCCGTCGATGAATCTAGATGCGGTTGAGCAGACAACTAAGTGGTAATCTTTCCGGAGATTTCACGCTGAACACCAAGGGAGCCCCCATGCCGCGTCGAGGAAACTCTGTGCGACCGCGCCATACGCGCATTACCGCGACTGCGCTCGCGCTCGCCCTTGCTGGACCCGCTGTACAGGTGCCGCTGGGTACGGGCGTGCCGGTCGCGCACGCGCAGGTCGCCCCGATTCCGCAGGTCGGTCTGAGCCACGGAGCGGTGCGCCAGACGTTCGGGGTGAACCCGGACTGGGAGGCGTCGGTATTCTTTAACGGAGCGATGCAGGTGAACACCGTCGCGATCGACTTCGTGCCGCAGAAAACGGGTCAAAGCTCCTTGGAGCGCCCCAAGGAAGCGCCGAAGGACGACCCGGTGTTCAATGTCATTCCAGAAACCGCGACCTACACGGTGAAGCACTACAAGTTGGTCAACCGCCGAGCGGTCGAGGCGGGATCGTACGAAGTGACTGGCCGCAGGAGCCAGGTTCCGACGCCGAGCGGCCACTGGGCCATCCGCATCGCGTACGAACTGCCGAATGTTGCCGTCGAACCAGGCGACCGGCTCGCCCTGTACGCCCCGGGTATGGGGACGAAGTACCCGAAGCCGCTCGCCGGCGGCGACATCCGTTTCACCATGCCGCGTGTCAACTCCGGGTTCGGCGGAACGATCCGGGTGCACAACCCCGATTCTGAGCCGGTCGGGCAGCCGAAGCTGCTGGTCCAGCAGGGCGGCACGTCAACCGAAACGCCAGTGAACGAAGACGGCACCTACGACCTGACCATCAACGGCGCGTCGGGCACCTACGCCCTCAAAGTGGTTCCGCCGGCAGGGTTCGCCACACCTGAAACGAGGATGTGGGACGTGTCCCAGGACGCGCCGGAGCCGGACTTCGATGTCTACCCGATCACGGTCACCGGCCGGGTCCTCGACGCCTCCGGTCAGCCGGTCGCCGGTGCGCGCGTGAGCGTCGGCGGCCGTAGCGCGCTGACCGACGCCAACGGCAACTTCACCGTGACCAAGGTGCCCACCGGCACGCACAACCTGGTCGTTGGCGCGACCGACCGGACGCAGGAGACCACGCGTTCGAACTTCACCGTCCGCGACCAGCGCGACAACCCCATCGGATCCCCGATCAGGGTGCAAGACAAGCAGCAGTACGGCTCGATTACCGGAACGGTTGCCGGCGTGCCCAATGGAGCGACGGTGCGCGTTCGCGCCGCAGGAACGGGTGTCAGCTTCACGATCAGCGTGCAAAACGGCACGTACGCTCTCGACAATATTGAAACCGGCAACTACACCGTCGAGGTGGTCGGCGACACGCTGCCCGCCGGTTACTCAGTGACCGGCCCGCGGCGGGTGAGCGTCGCTCCGAACGCGACCTCGCACGCGAACTTCACCATCACCGCCGACAAGGTTGACGCGAGCGTCAAGGTCATCGACGAAAATAACGCCCCGGTCAGCGGCGCGTGGGTCACCGTCGCCGGCAGCAGGCGGGAAACGGACACGAACGGCGAAGTGACGTTTACCGGTGTCACACCGGGTAAGCACACCGCAAAGGTTGTCGAGTCCGATACCTACAGCGGCAACTCACAGGCCTTCGAGGTCAAACCCGCAACCGGCGGCGCCACCACGGTGAAGGTCGGCTCACACAACCAAGTCAGTGGCACGGTCGTCGACTCGCTCGGTGACGCCGTGGCGGAGGCAAATGTTGTCGTCAAGCAAAATGGCATTGAGGTGAAAACTTTCCGCACGGACGCGGACGGAAAGTTCGACGCCGGCAGGTTGCCCGGCGGCACGTACACCGCGCAGGTGCAAAAGACCGACCGTTACGGCGCGAACTCGAAGTCGTTCACCGTCACCGGCACGTCCGGCACCCCGTCGGTGGATCTCACCGTGCCGCTGCACCGCGGCGCAGTTGAGATCACGACCTCGGGCGATGCGGACCCGGAGTCCGTCGTCGTTGTGGGTGGCCCCAACGAAGTGACCGAGATGCTGACGAAGACGAACGGCAAGTACATCCTCACCGGCCTGTACCCGGGCAACTACAACGTGACTGCCAAGGCTCCGAGGAACCACACCGTCTCCAGCGACAGGCCCGTGCCACTGACCGTCGAGCCCAACCAGACTGCCACGGTAGCATTCACTGTCACCGCCGACGACGGCTCGCTTACGGGCGTGCTTGTCGACGAGTTCAACACCCGTCTCCCCGGCGCCTCCGTGACGCTGACTGGTCCGGACGGAACCTCGCGCACGGTTCAGGCTGGTTCAGACGGTTCTATCGAAGTCGATGGTCTGCGCCCGGGCAAGTACACGGTGCTCATCGAGGCTGACGGCTACGAGCCGGTCGAGCAGAGCGTGAAGATCGGCCCCGGTGAGAGCAAGCACCTAAATGTGCCGGGGTTGGTGGCGATGCCGGGAAGTATTTCGGGCAAGGTTGTCGACGAGTCCGGCCACGCGGTTTCCGGCGCCACCGTGACGTTGACTGGCCCGGATGGGACGCCGCGCACGGTTCAGGCTGGTTCAGACGGTTCGCTCAACGTCGATGGCTTGCGTCCCGGCGAATACACGGTGCGTATCGAGGCGCCTGGGTACGAGCCGGTCGAGCAGACCATCAACATCGGTCCTGGTGAGAGCAAGCACCTAAATGTGCCGGGGCTGGTGGCGAAGCCGGGAAGTATTTCGGGCAAGGTTGTCGACGAGTCCGGCCACGCGGTTTCCGGCGCCACCGTGACGCTGACTGGCCCGGATGGGACGCCGCGCACTGTTCAGGTGGGTGCGGACGGTTCGCTCAACGTCGATGGCCTGCGTCCGGGCGAGTACACGGTGCGTATCGAGGCGCCTGGGTACGAGCCGGTCGAGCAGACCATCAACATCGGTCCTGGTGAGAACAAGCAGCTCAATGTGCCGGGGCTGGTGGCGAAGCCGGGAAGTATTTCCGGCGACGTTATCGACGATGACGGCAACCCTGTTGCAGGCGCCACCGTGACGCTGACTGGCCCGGATGGGACGCCGCGCACTGTTCAGGTCGGTGCGGACGGTTCGCTCAACGTCGATGGCCTGCGTCCCGGCGAATACACGGTGCGTATCGAGGCGCCTGGGTACGAGCCGGTCGAGCAGAGCGTGAAGGTCAACCCTGGTGAATCGGTTTCTTTGGGCGCAATCCCCCTTACCAAGAAGCCAACCCCGACCCCGAAGCCGACTACGTCGAAGCCGACTCCGACGCCGACCACGACGCCGACCACGACGCCGACGCCGGCGACGACTTCGATGCTGATGCCCACTACGACCACACCGAAGCCGAGCTACCGGTGGGAGCCGGTCGTGGTCAAGCAAGGCGAAGTCGGGTTGACCGATCCGAAACAGCAGGGCACCAACGCGAAGCCCCCGTCGACGGGATTCAAGACCGTCGGCGTCACGCAGGTGAGCAAGGGCGGCGGCAAACAAGAGTCCATCCCGGTCGAGGATTGGATTCAGGTCGAGGACGACGGCACGATCGTGGCCACGCCGCCCGCCGGGGCCACACCGGGCGAGTACGAGGTGGAGATCGAAACGCCGTCGGGCACCCGCGAGAAGGTCACCGTCCAGGTGACACCGCAGCCGCCGATGGCGCAGCGTTACGACGTAACCGGCCCGACCGTCGCCGCACCGGCTGGTACCGTGCGCACCGCGCCGTCGCTGCGAGCACAGGTCACCGAAGCAGGATTCGTCTACGACGATCGCGTCCTGCCGCCCGGCACGACATTTGACGTGCAGCACGAGTGGGCGAGCGTCGACGCCAACGGCCGTGTGACGTTCAGCCCGCCGAAGAACGCCAAGCGTGGCAATTACGACGTTTCGCTGGTGATCAATTACCCGGACGGGTCGACGGACACGGTGACGGTGACGTTCGTTGTCGGCGACCCGCTCTACGCGGACCTGCTCGATTACGGCTACGAAGAGGGCCTGCAGGTGCTGCCGGGCCGCACCGTGACACTGCTTCGCACGAGCGAAGCCGCGCTGCCGGAGGGCACCACCTTCAAGATCAAGGGCGGTGCGGATCTTTCCGGCTGGTCGGCAAACGTCGACGAGGTCACTGGCCACGTCCGTGTTACCGCACCTGAGTCCGGCGGATCCGAGGTGACGGTGCCGGTCGTCGCGTACTTCCCGGACGGCTCCTCGCTGGAGCGCAACGCGGGCGCTCGCTTAGCGACGACCACCGCACACGCCGCCACAGCCGCCCCCGAATACACCGCAACGGTGGCGCGCCCGGGCGAGACTGTGCTCGCAGAGATCAAGCGCGACCAGCCTGCCGGCGCGTCGTTCACGGTGGTCGACGACGGCGGGCTCGATGTCGGTGTGGACAAGAACTCCGGCGCGCTGAAAATCACCGTTCCGAAGGACGCGCAGCTCGACGAGACGTACAAGGTCACCGTGCGCGCGGTGTACCCGGACGGCAGCGCCGGCGAGGTCGTCGCCGAGGTGCTGACCCAGTCGGACGCGCAGCGCTACGAGTTGGACTTCACGGGTGCGAACGTGCCCGTCGGTGGTGTGGCCACGCAGCAGCCGTCGGCGAAGGTGCCGGACGGCACCAGGTTCAGCACCGACGGGTTCGACGAAGCCGGCTGGAAGGTCACGATCGATGAGGTCACGGGCCGGTTGAGTGTGTCGTCGACAAGCGATGTGCCCGTCGGTGCGAAGGCGAATGTGCCTGTGAAGGTGACGTACCCGGACGGCTCGACCGAGACGGTGAACGTACCGGTGGTTGCCCAGGCCGAAGCGGGCGGAGGCTCGTCGATCGGTGGTTCGTCGGTGAGCAGCAGCTGGATTGCTGTGCTGCTCGGCGTGCTCGCGCTGCTGGCCGGCGCGGGCTACGGCGCGTGGCTGAATCAGGACAAGATCATGGAAGCGTTGAGGGGTTAACATGCGTTTTTCGAACAAAGTAGTGGCGGTCGCACTCTGCGCCGCGCTCGTGCCGGCAGCCGCTCCGGCGCGCGCTGCAGTTGAGGTACAAAGCCGCCAGGTCGGCGTGACGGGCGAGCGCGCAAGCGAGTGGGACCCGTCCATCAACGCCACCATCCGGCCGGACGGCAAGGGTGAATTCACCTACAACAACCCCGAGTCCGCCGTCGAGGTGCACAAGTTCTCGTTGTCGGCCGGCGTGAGCATCGACGGCGCGAAGATGACTACCGATTGGAACGCGGCACCGGTCACCCAATCCGCGAACGGCGAGGACATCGTCGCCTACACCCGAACTGTGGGGGATGTGACCGTCATCCGCGAGTTCCGGGTGAAGGACAATCGCGTCGAGATGCGTGTCGACGTGCAAAACGGCGGCAGCACCAGCGCGAACGTGCACGTAGACGCGGTCAGCGCGCTGCCGGGCGGCGAGCTTTCCGCGGACAGGGTGGGCTACACCACGTGGCGCGTGCAGCCGGCTCAGCGCGGCTACGTAACCACTGTGTCGTTCGGCCGCGCTGCCCAAACCGGCACCGGCGCCAGCGCCGCCGACGCGCTCGCCAACGCCGGCGGCAACCCGCGCTACCAGGCGGGGCAGTGGTACAGGACGTTGCAGCCGGGGGAGGGGTTCGTCGCCAAGAGCACGATCGACGTGGACACCCAGCCCTCCGCCCTCGACTCCGACGGTGACGGCCTGCGCGACTCGTGGGAGGCCAACGGCATGACGCTTGCCGACGGCACCACGCTGCCCATCCACAAGTGGGGTGCCGACGAGGGCAAACCGGACCTCTTCCTCCAGCTGAACTGGATGAAATCCGAGTGGGAGACGCTCGGCTGCGAGCGCACGAAACGTTTCGACGCCACTGTGGAGGACTTCACCAAATTTGCCGAATGCGCCCGCGCGAACGTGAAGGATTACACGCCGTCGCCTGAGATTTTGAAGGACCTCGAGGACCGTTTTGAAACAAAGGGCGTCAACCTGCACATCGATGCGGGACGGTCGTATGTGAGTTCGTCGATGAGCTCCCTTGCGGCACAAGACCGTAAGGGCGGCAAAACCGAGGACTACCGCGCTGAGTACTTGCCGGAGCTCGACGGCTTGGACGATCTGCAGTATTCGCTGCGCGCCCAGGAACTGCTCGAGCCGAAGCGCGACCAACTGCTGGGCGAGCGCAAATCCGCCTTCCGCGTCGGTGTGATCGGAGACCGCATCACGGCGGACGATCCATCAACCGGCATCGCGCTGGTCAACGACTCGATCTTCTTCGTGGCCAACCACGCCGGAATGACCACCCAAGAGCAGCTGCGCAACACCATCTTGCACGAGTTCGGCCACACCCTGAACCTCATGCACTACGGCCCACACGTCGCCGGCAACACCGCGCCGCGCGAGGACGATCTGGACTGGTACAACTCCGTGATGAGCTACGCCCACCAGTTCACCCTGCCCAACTACGCCGAGCGCGAGTCCAACAAGGACGGCAAGCACATCCCGGCCGACTGGGCGAACCTCAACTTCGCCGGCGCGAACGTGGGCAAGGGCAGTGTCAGTGTCGGCGTCGGCGAGGAACAGAAGCGTGACGACAACACCGCTCCCGACAAAGCTCCCGATGTCATCGGCGAAATCGATGTGGACACCCTCGTGGAAAACGCCGCGAAGGACAACGACCGCAAGGCCGGCTTCGAGGTGGAGAAGACGCTCAACGGCGACAACGGCGTGGTCACGCGCCTCGGCGACGACAACATTCTGCGCGCCAAGATCTCCAACCTCGGCTCCGTGCCGGAGACCTACAAGGTGAGCGTGAACTACGGCACCGGAGTGTTCCAGGACACCTACCAGTTGGCACCTGCCGGCCAGGCGGGTAATACCCGCAAGGTCAACATCCAGCTCGACCGCGCCGCGTTCATCGACACCCCCGTCGTGCCGGTGAGCGTGGTGGTGACCAACAGCCGCGGCGAGGAAGTGTTCACCGAGACCTACAGGGTTTCGGCGCTGAACTACACCGACGAGGAAATGGAAAAGGTCCTCCACGAGGTGCTCGCCTCCGATGCCGACGAGTACGTCAAGGATCTCGCCCGCAAGAAGCTCAAGCCGAAGCAGCGCACCGGCAAGACCACCACCGCCGGCGCGGCCGCGCCGGTTGAGGCGCAGGGCAGCTCCGCGACCCCGCTCGCGGTGGTCCTCGGCGTGCTGCTGGCGCTCGGTGGCATCGGTGCCGCGGCCTACGGCTGGGCGCTCAACCAGGGGTTGATCTAGCCGGCCTGCTCCTTGATGAACCGTTCGAGGTAGTCCATTGATTGCGCGATCGCGTGGTCGGTGCTCACTGCCTCCACCGACGGCAGCATCTCGGAGCGGAACTGCGGGCCCAGGTTGGTAAACGGGCTCACCGGCTTGCCCGGCGATCCAATCGGTGGGGCGTTGGTTACCCTGTCCACGATTTCGGTGAGTTTGCGCAGCACCATCTTCTTCTGCGCCCGGTTAAACGTCGGCGGCGCGAACGGGTTGTCCTCTAACAGCACGTGGGCTTTGATGCGCCCCTCGCGCGGATCGAAGGCGAACACCGCGACTGGGAACGCGAAGTCGGATTTCATGTTGGGTCGAAACTCAATGCAGAAGGTGACGTACCAGGCGTTGTCCTGCGAGTTCCCCACCATCATCGCCGTGGCTGTGGTGAGGTCTTCGGCCGTAAACGGTGTACCCGTGCGCAGCGCGTACGCGGGATCCTGGGTTTGCGTCACGCTGATGGTGCCGTCTTCGTGTGCAACAAGGACGCGCTGGAGTTCCGCGGCCGCGTTCGCCGCATCCTCCAGCGTGTACCAGGCCGGCGCGCCGACTGCGCCCGGTTGCATCAGCGCGATGTCGACTTCGTCGTTGTCCGTGTCATGCACGATCACGGCGACGCGGATGCCGTGATCGATGATGTAGTCGTCGTCAATATGCCACGCGATGTCCTCGAAGGTGAGGTCATCCTCGTCGTAGCAGTAGTCGCAGACCAGCTCGTGTACTTCGTCGTCGTAGCTGTCCAAATAAAAGAGCTCGTAGGCAGTGAAAGTCATGAAAAATCCCCCAAGGTATCGGACGGAAGCCCCCTCGCTTCCGCGTACCTGCGACCCTAGCCAGTCACTTTCACCAGCACCAGAGCAACCGTGCACAACATAATGTGCACGCCGGATGGAACCGGACTTACACTCGGCGGCCATGGACGAGCAAGCGAAACTTGAGCGGGTCTTCGCCTACCCGTTTGGCGACATCTACTCGAACTACGTGGCCAAGGTGGAGCGCAAAGGCCGCACCAGGGAGGATCTCGACGACGTGCTGGGCTGGTTTACCGGCTACACCCCGGACGAGCTGCACGCCGCCGCCGATTCAAGCGAATCGCTGCGTGACTTCTTCGACGGCCTCGCGCTCAACCCGAACTCGGATTTCATTACCGGCAAGGTGTGCGGCGTGCGCGTGGAGGAGGTCGACGACGACCTCATGCGCAAAATCCGCCAGATGGACTTGCTTGTCGACGAACTCGCGCGCGGCAAGAACATCGACAACATCAAGCGCGGCTAGCGCATATCCCGCAAGACCTCGAACGCACGTCGCACCAGCGCCCGGCCGTCCTCGGGGTCGCGCGGCTGCGGCAGGGCCAGGTACGCCTTGACGGCGGTCGCCCCGGCCATGCCGTAGGCGCTAAGTAGCACTTCGGCGTCGAAACGCGTCGCGCCCGGGGTGCGCCGCCGCAAACTGGCGACGAGCGGCGCGGCCAGCTCGTTCATCGCCTCCTCGGTGGGCGGCGTTTTCGCCTCTTGTCTAGCTCGGTCTCCTAAAAGAACCAGCGTGGACGCGGAATATAGGTCAAAGCCGTCCTCGTTGAGTGCGTCGATGATGATGGCCTCCATCACCTCCGCCGACGAGATTTCCGTAGGCATTGCATCGATCTGGTCGGCGATGGTGGCAAAGACCTTGCGTAGAAACTCCACAAGTGCCTCGTCGATATCCGCGAAGTAGTTGTGGAACGTCCGCGCGGACACGCCAGCGCGCTCCGACACCCGCGCGACGGTGGCAGCGTCCTCGCCTTCCTCCAGCAGGAGTGCGGCGGCTGCCTCCGAGATGGCGCGGCGAGTCGCCGCCTTCTTTTCCTCGCGCAGGCTCATGGCTACACCGTAGCGGGGGCCGCCTCGTGCGACGGCTCCTGGTGCAGCTTTTCGCCCTCGATGTCCAGGTTCGGCAGGGCCTTGTCCAGCCAGCGCGGAATCTTCCACGCGCGGTCGCCGAGCAAGTACATCGTGGCCGGGATCAGCGTTATGCGCACCACGAACGCGTCAATGAGCACACCCGCGGCCAGCGCGAAGCCCATGGCCTTGATGAAGGGCTCGTCGATAAGCATGAAGGCTGCGAACACCGAGATCATGATCAGCGCGGCCGCCGTGACCACGCGCGCGCCGTGTTTGAACCCGTTGGCCACGGCGTTGCCGGCGGTCTTGCCGCGGGAGACGTAGCCTTCGCGCATTCGGGTGACCAGGAACACCTGGTAGTCCATGGCCAACCCGAAGGTCAAGCCGATGAGCATGATCGGCAGGAACGACAGCAGTGGCTGGGGGTCGTCGATGAGTCCGAACATGCCCTCCTGGAAGATCGCGACGGTCACGCCGAAGGTCGCGGCCATGGAGAGCCCGAACCCGAGCGCCGCGATGAGCGGGACCCACAGGGAGCGGAACACGAGCATCAGCACGATAAACGCCAGGCCCAGGACGATGGCGATGTAGGGCACGAGGACGTCGGAGAGCATCTGCGAGATATCGTCGAAAATCGGCGTGATGCCGGTGATGCCGAACGTGGCGCCGGTTTCGTCCTCGAACGGCTGCTTGAACTCGCGCAGACGCTCCATCGTGTCGGTCGTTTCCTGATCGGTCGCGCCCGAGTTCGGGGTGATCAGGATCTGGGCAGCGTCGAAGTTGTCGGTGGTCTGCACGATCTGCGCGTTGACCACCCCGTCGGTGCCCGCGAAGTCCTGCAGCAGCGTCTGGTACGCGCCCATGCGGTCCTGTTCCGCAACATCTGCGGTGTCCACGTACGCGATCATCGGGGCATTGCGGCCGGGGCCGAACGCGTCGTTGACCATCTCGTACGCCTCACGCTGCGGGGAGCCGAGTTTCGCGGTGCCGTCGGTTGGCATGGCCAGGCGCAGGTTCGCGGCGGGGATGGCGAGGATGCCGAGCAAGACCACGCCGGCGAGGAGGTTCAGCCACGGGCGCTTGCGAATCTGGCGGGCCCACAACAGGCCCATCGTCGGCTTCTCGTCTTCCGGATCCGGCACCTTCGGGCCGGGGATGCGGATCGCGAACGCGCGCGTGCCCAGCAGGCCGAGCAGCGACGGCAGGAACGTCAAAGCGACAAGCACTGCGATAGCGACGGTTGCTGCGGCAGCTAGCGCCATCGTGGTCAGGAACGGGATACGGATGATCGACAGCGCGGCCAACGCGATGAGCACCGTGGTGCCGGCGAAAACAACCGATCCACCCGCGGTGCCGAGCGCCATGCCCATTGCGTGGGCGCGCTGGTCCTTGTCCATCTTCTTCAGTGCCTGAGCGAGCTCCTTCGGCGACAAATCGTTCAGCCCCGAGGAGGAGATGAGCTCATTGCGGAAGCGGGCGACGATAAACAGCGAGTAGTCGATGCCGACCGCGAGTCCGATCATGGACGCCAACATCGGGGTCATATCCGAGATCGAGTCGGTCAGCAGGGTGCCCAGTTGGACACCGAGGATGCCCACGCCGACGCCGACGACCGCAGCAATCAGGGGCAGACCGGCTGCGACAAGGGAACCGAAGGTCACCAGCAGCACGATCGCCGCGACAGCCATGCCGATCAGCTCTGCTGTGCCGTCCATTTCACCGGCGCCGCTAAACGCGTTGCCGCTGTACTTCACCGTGAGGTCGGTGTCGTCGTAACGCTCAAGGATGTTTTCTACCTCGTCGAGCGTTTCAGCAGGAATATCCATGACCGTCTCATCGGTGAACGTCACGCTCACGGTGCCGGTCGTCTTGTCGGAGCTCAGCGGGGAGAGCGCGGCCAAGTCCGCGTCAATCTGCTCCTGCGGCATGCCCTGGGCGGCTTTCGCTTCGCCCATCTGCTTCGCCATGCCGCCGGCAGCGAGGACAGGGTTGACGATCGCTTCGGGTTCGCGGAAGTCGCCGGTCGCCTTGAGCTCGTCGAGCATCTCGTCGACCTGGGCCATCACGTCGGGGTCCTGCAGAGTTTTGCCCTCAGGAGCTTGGATGACGACGGTGCCGGACGGCATGCTCATCGCGTCGTCGTCGACGCCAAAGCGTTCGTTCATCTCCTCCTGCGTGACGGTGGAATCCATGTCTGGCATGGAAAATGTCGGGCTTGGAGATTTTGCGAAGTTCACGGCGCCGAAGCCCAGGGCGCCCAGGAGGATGAGCCACACGGCTAAGAATGGCCAGATTTTTCGGTAAGACCAGCTGCCTAGCTGGTAGAGGAATCGAGACATGTTGCACACTGTATGCAAACTTGCGCAGTGTGTGCAAAATCAGTCCCAGCCGGTGTCGCGTGTTTGCCGTTTGTTCAGGTGGTAGCCCAGGTGGGGGATAACGAAGTTGAGGTAGCCGCGGCGGGGCGAATAGATCAACTCCCGGTCGATGAGGCGCTGCCTAGCCATGGAGACCTGCTGGGCCGTCTTTCCCAAGCGCTTCGCCACCGCCGCGCTGGGGATCGCATCTTGGTCGGTCTGCACTTCCGCCATCGCGGCGAGGTAGTCCTGCTCGCTTTGGGGGACATGGACCAGCGCGGGCTCGTGCACCAACGATCCGAGCGTGTCCAGCACGTCTGGCGTCACCGCTTCGAGGTGCTCCGCGGTGACCGTTCCGCCATCGCCGGAGGCCTGTTCAAACAGGTGGTAGCCGAGAAGCTGGACCAGGAACGGGTAGCCGCGGGTGGTTGCAGCTGCGCGATCGAGCACCGGGCCTGAAAAGTCGACCGACCCTTCCCGCGCAGTGTTCTCGAGCACTGAAGCGGTGTCCTGCGGCGACATCGGTGCGAGCGTGACATGCTGCGCTCGGCGCAGGAACGTGGTCCCCGGGTGCTGGAGGAGGGCGGCCACACCGTCAGGTAACCCGGCAGCGGCAAAGGCGATATCTCGTCCATCGCGGCGCAGATCCTGCACCGCGGCGGTCAACTCCCAGAGCTGCTTCGGATTGACGCTTTGCACCTCGTCCAGGGTGATGAGTGTGCCTGAGCCGTCGGGGAGTTCGTCGCAAAGCTTGTTGAGCGACGAAATGAGCGACGGCGTTGAATCGCCACCCGCAGACTCCGTCCGGAACCCGCCGACGCCTGAGATGCTCAGGCTGGTGATCCTGCGCTTGTCCGGATCCTGCTGGCGCACGGTGTGCAGCGCTTCCGGAATGGCGGTGTTTACCAGTGGGGTGACAAGGTCGTACGGCTGAGCGCGCAGCACGACCCAGCCGAGCCGTGCTGCAGCGTCCTCGAGTTCGTTGAGCGTCACCGTCTTGCCGATCCCACGGGGACCCGAGATGAGCAACGCGCGTCGCGGGTCGCCGGCCCCCGACTCTAGGCCGGCGCCAAAAGCGTGGATAAAATCGCCGTCGCCGCCGAGGATGAGTGGTGAGACGCCGAATGTGGGGATGAACGGATTGCGCACGTGATCCTCCTGGAGTGTTTATATTCTTTATACTCTTTATAGTTTGGATCGGCAGCGGAACGATCGTTCTGTTTTGGCGTGTTTCGGTGGAAGGGTCGGGGGTCGACTGCGAAATCGGAGCGATCGTTCTGTTTTGGTCCGAAATGGGCTAGAGTGAAACGCATTAGCAAACAAAACGGAACGATCGTTCCGTTGGGGAGGAGGTGCTCGGTATGGACGTGGCGGCACTCGGCGAGGTCATCAGGGCGAACCGCAAAGCGAAGAGGCTCACCCAACAGGACCTCGCAGACCTATCCGGAGTTTCAGACCGGTTCCTCCGTGAGCTGGAAAAAGGGAAACCGTCGGCTGAGATCGGCAAAGTAATGGACGTATTGTCCACTCTCGGATTCGAACTTGAACCGATCCTTCGCCGGAGTGACCTGACATGATTGCAGCGGATGTCTACCTCAAGGGCGAGCTCGTAGGTTACATACATAAGACTGAGCAAGGCACCGTCGAGTTTTCTTACCTCGAAACGGCAACCAGTCCGGTTGCAACAACGCTGCCACTACACGGTGGTCCGTACGTTGGCGCTGCGGGCGCGCTGCCTCCGTTTTTCACCAATCTGCTGCCGGAGGGGAGGAGGCTGTCCGCTCTGAAACGTCGCGTGAAAGCATCGCTCGATGACGACCTCTCGCTGCTTCTGGCAGTCGGCTCCGACACAATCGGCGATGTCCAAGTCGTGCCCCATGGCAAAGAGCCCGACCGTTCGCCCGCGATGATCAACCTTGATAGCGAGCTCGATTTCACAAGCGCGCTCACCGACGCGGGAATTGTCGACCCTGTGGCAGTCCCAGGGGTGCAGGATAAGGCATCGGCTCGCACTATCGCCGCACCCGTTGCGGGAGCCGGAAGTGAGTTCATTCTCAAGGTTTCTCCGCCCGAATATCCGTGGCTTGTCGAAAATGAGGCCGCTTGCTTCCAAATCGCCCGGAGCGCAGGATTCCCCCTCACGGAAACTCGGTTACTTCACGATGTGCACGGCCGTTCCGGACTACTCGTCACGCGCTTTGATCGGCAGGGGAAGCAACGCTTTCATGTTGAGGATGCCGCCCAGGTCATGGGGCTGTATCCGGGGTCGAAGTGCGACCCCGCGATGGAAGATGTCGCCGCCTCGATGATGAAGGTGAGTACGGCCCCAGTGCTCACCGCACGTTCTCTCGCCTTTCAAGTAGCGTTGGCGTGGCTCACGGGAAATGGTGATCTGCACGCGAAAAATTTCTCGCTCATCTGGCGCAACGGGGTAGTGGAGCCTGCGCCGATTTACGACATTCCCTCGACCATTCCATACGGTGACACCACCATGGCGCTGTCCGTGCAAGGAAGAAAAGACAACATCAGCGCGAAGATGTTTAAAGCGTTCTGCGAGGAAATGGGGCTGCCATCAAGGGCTGCAGAGCGCGTGATGGAGCTGGCCCTGTCTACGACCGATGGCGCGGTGGAGCGAATCCTGGACGCCACTCAGTTTGATCCGCGCCGGGTTCGCGACCTCCGGCGAATCCTCGAACGGCGGCGTCGACTCTGGCTAGGTCAGTAGCGAAATGCCGCGCACGATCGAGTCCCACAGCCCGATCACCGAGTAGCTCAGGTCGCGCAGCGAGTCCTGCCACGAGCCGGGCAGGAAGTTGTTTGTGATGTCGGTGGTGAGGAGGATCCGCAGATCCTCCGCGCCGTGGTGCATGTTGTAGGTCAACTGCGAGCTCAGATCCATGCCCGCAATGCTACGCTTCCACTACACCAAGATCAGACCGAGGTGGAGTGACGAAAATTCGTGCTCGCCCGGCCCTTCCGGCAGAGCCGCCAATTCCTCAGCGGTGTCAGGTGTGACGGGGATGAGCCACCCGTGGTTCGGATCGAGCACCGGCACGGCGGTGCGCTTGACCGGAACGAAGGTGACGGGGCGCCGGGTGGCGTGGGTGAGGGTGACGGGGTCGTCGATACGCGAAAGCTCCGTGAGTGCGAAAGCGTTGGTGGTGACGATAACCAGTTTCTCGTCCGTGTCCGGCGAAAGGTTCGCGGTGTGCACGTCAAGCGTGTCGACGACCACCTCAACCACCTGGTCCGGCACCTCCGTCAACCGGGGCTGATTGAAGCCGAACAGTTGCCGCGCGCGCTCAAGGATGCCCATGTCGGCCCAGTATATGGTGGCCGTATGGCAGATTCGTACCGCGCCGACCTGGTGATGGAGTACGGCACCGGCGAACTTGTGGTGCCACCCCATGACTACGAGACCCCGCTCAAGCGCGGCAACCGGCTCACCCGGCCCGGGTGGAAGTCGGTGTTTCGGCGCGTAGTCACCGACTTTTCCAACGACGCGATGGTGGACCGCGCCGCCACACTGACCTACTACACGCTGCTGTCGATGGCGCCGATGCTGCTCGCCGCCTACTCGATTTTCAGCCTGCTCATGCCGCGTGGCGACGACATGGCGGACTCGCTCATGGCCGACCTCGTCGCCCTGTACGTCCCGGCGGAGTTGCAGGCCGATGCGATGCGGTTGTTGTCGACGATTGTGGGAACGCCGTCGCAAAGCACGATTGCTCTGGTGGTCTCCGTGATCATCTCGCTGCTATCAGCGTCGGGGTATGTCCGCTCGTTTTCCCGGAACGCGAATCTGATCTACGGGCGGGTGGAGGGCCGCCCGATCGCGGTGACGTGGCTGACGATGTGGCTGATCACCGTGGTCATGGTCATCGGTGCGGTGGTGATCATCTTGGGCGCGCTGCTAACGGACTCCATCGTCAACGCCGTGTTCGGACCGATCGCCCGGCCGCTGCAACTTGAGGAGGAGCTCGACTACATGACGTCGATGTTCCTGCCGGTGTGGGACTACCTGCGCGGGCCCGTCATCGCGGTGACATCCATCGCGCTGGTGTCGCTGCTGTATTACTTTGCACCGAACGTGAAACCGGGACGCTTCCGCGTGCTCACCCTCGGCTCCGCATCTGCGCTGCTGGTCATTGGCCTGCTGTGGGTCGGGTTTTCCTGGTACCTCAAACTCGTCGGCATCCGCAGCACCTACGGCGCGTTCGGCACCGTACTGGCGGTGCTGGCCCTGATCTGGCTGATGAACATCGTGCTGCTCGAAGGCGTGAAAATCGACGCCGAGGTGCTCCGGGCCAAAGAACTCCAAGACGGCCTGGATTCGCGACGCAACATCCAAGCCCCGCCGCGGTCCAACGCGGGTGCTGCGTGGCGGCTGCAGATGCGGCGCTGGACAGACCGCGCCGCCGACGAAATCTTGGACAGTCGTGCCGCAGACCGTGAGTAGGGTGGTGGCCATGACACTTATCGATCCGCGAAAGAAATACCCGTCCGACTTCCCCAAAGAACCCCGGCAGAAGAACCCGGGCCTCGATGTCAACATGACCACCGCGCCCGACCTCGGCGAGGAGAGCTACCAAGGCTCCGGCAAACTCGAAGGCCGCCGCGCGTTGATCACCGGCGGCGACTCCGGAATCGGCGCAGCCACCGCCATCGCGTTCGCTCGTGAAGGCGCCGACGTGGCCATCGCCTACCTGCCGGAGGAGCAGGAGGATGCGGATCGCATTATGAAGCTCATTGAAGATGCAGGCCGCAAGGCCGTCGCGATCCCCGGCGACTTAAAGGAACTCGACAACTGCATCGCCGCGGTGCAGCAGACCGTCGAGGGACTCGGCGGCATCGACATTCTGGTCAACAACGCTTCGCGCCAGGTGTGGAACGACGGCATCCTCAACATCTCCGACGACGACTTCGACGCCACCATGCGCACCAACATTTACTCCGCATTCCGTGTGACCAAGGAAGCGGTCAAGCACATGGAACCGGGCTCGTCCATCATCTTCACCACCTCCATCCAGGCCTACGACCCGTCGAAGGAACTGCTTGACTACGCCATCACTAAAGCGGCGTTTAACAACCTCGCCAAGGGGTTGTCCGGCGAGCTCCTCCCGTCGAAAGGCATCCGTGTCAACGCCGTCGCACCAGGGCCGATCTGGACCGTGATCCAGCCAGCCGAGGGACAGCCGGAGGAGGTCGTCGACAACTTCGCCCAGGGCTCCGACATCGGGCGACCTGGACAGTCGGCTGAGCTTGCCGGCGCGTACGTGTTCCTCGCCTCCGAGGACGCGTCATACATCTCCGGTGAGACGCTTGCGGTTACCGGTGGTGCGCTGACGCCGTAGCACTGAACACCGTCCAAACGCCGTTCGCCGCCATGAACGTGTGCGTAGGCTCGTGGGCATGATTGACGCCCGCGACACCGCCCTCATCTTTGAGGGCGGAGGCACCCGCAACTCCTACACCGCCCCCGTGGTGGAAAAGCTCATCGCGGAAGAGGTCCAGTTCGGCTGGGTCGGCGGCATTTCCGCTGGCTCGGTCCACGCGCTGAACTTCGCCTCCCGCGACACGTGGCGCTCTGAAAACGCGTTCACGGAGTTTGTGGGCAACCCCAAGTTCGGCGGCTGGCGCTCTGTGGTGCGAGGCAAGGGCCTGATCAACGGCGAATGGGCGTACGAGCAATCCGAGGACGTCCTGCCGTTCGACTTTGACTCGTTTGCCCGGACCACCGAGGAGGTCCACGTCGAGGCGGTGCGCGCCGACACGGGGGAGACGGTGGCGTTTAACCGGGACGACCTGCGCACTTTGGAGGACGTCGCCCTCGCCGCGCGGACGTCGTCGACGCTGCCGATCCTAATGAAGATGCGCGAGATCGACGGCGTGCCCTACGTCGACGGCGCGCTGGGTACCTCGGGCGGTTTGCTTATCGACGCCGCCCGCGCCGCCGGCTACACCCGTTTTGTCGCCGTGCTTACCCGCCCGCGCGACTACGTCAAGGGGCCGCAAAAGCGCGAGCGAGCCGTGCGCCGCATCATGCGCAACACGCCGAAAGTCGCAGACGCCATGGTTGCTCGGCCGGCCATTTACAACGCTGCGAAGCAGTCGCTTATCGACGAAGCTGCCGCCGGCAACGCCTACATCTTCTTCCCCGACGCGATGGGGGTGGAGTCCACCGAGCTCGACGCGGAGAAGCTGCGGGCGAACTACGCGGCCGGCCAGTCGCAGGTGGAGCGCGACTGGCCCGCGATGCACGAGTTCCTCACCCGCGACAGGTAGCGCTAGTCCGCGATGAGCGGCTCGATGGTGAGCTCGGGGTGCTCCTTTTCCACGAACGCCAGTTTCCACTTATCGCCGAACAGGGCGATGATCTCGCCGTCGGTGCGGGTGAAAATCTCGACTCCGCGCTGGCGGCCTAGCTCCGGCGCGGATTCGGCGTCGGTGCGCCGGGCCACAGAGTAGGGGACCGGCTCGGTGACGGTTTCCACGTTGTATTCGTTTTCCATGCGCGCCTGCATGACCTCGAACTGCATCGGGCCGACGGCGGCCATGACGGGGGCGGCGTCGCCGCGGGCGTCGTTACGCAGAATCTGCACCACGCCCTCGGCGTCCAACTGGTCGAGCGCCTTGCGGAACTGCTTGTACTTGCCTAGGGACTTCGCGCGCAGCGTGCGGAAGTGCTCCGGGGCGAACTGCGGCATCGGCGGGAACTGCACCTGGCGCCCGGCATAGATGGTGTCGCCCGGCGCCAGTGCACCGGCGTTGACCAGGCCGATGATGTCGCCTGGGAACGCCGTTTCTACGGTGTCGCGGTTGCGGCCGAAGACGGTCAGGGCGTACTTCGTGGAAAAGCTGCGGCCCGATTGCGCGTGCGTGACCTGCATGCCGCGGTCAAACTCGCCGGAGACCACGCGCATGAACGCCAACGTATCGCGGTGGTTTTTGTCCATGCCGGCCTGCACCTTGAACACCACGCCGGAGAAGTCGTCGCCGACCTCGCGTTCGGTGTCCATCGCGGAGGTAGAGGCCTCTACCGCCTTCGGGTCCGAGGCGCGCCCCTCCGGCGCCGGCGCGATGGCGCACAGCGTGTCTAGGATCTGGTGCACGCCGAAGTTGAGCATCGCGGAGGCGAAAATGATCGGGGAGGTCACACACTGCTCGAACAGTTGCTGGTCGTGCACGGCGCCGTCCTCGAGCAGCAGCTCGGCTTCCTCGAGTGCGGTGTCCCACACGTCGCCTTCCTTCGCGGCGGCCTCATCGACGGAGTAGTGCTCCTCCGGGGCGATGGTGGAGCCGCCGGCGGTGCGGGTGAAGTGCGTGTACCCGTCGACCTCGCCGTCGCGGGAGACGTGCGCGAGACCGCGGAAGTCGCCGGCTTCGCCCACCGGCCAGTACAGCGGGGTGGGTTGGAGGTCGATTTCGGTGACGATTTCGTCGACAAGCTCCAGCGGCTCGCGCCCCACACGGTCCCACTTGTTGATCAACGTGACAATCGGCAGGCCGCGCGCCTTGCACACGCGGAACAGTTTCAGCGTCTGCGGCTCGAGGCCCTTCGCGGCGTCGATAAGCATCACGGCGGCGTCGACGGCGGAGAGCACACGGTAGGTGTCTTCGGAAAAGTCCGCGTGGCCCGGGGTGTCCACCAGGTTGACCACGTACGGCTCGCCCTCGTGGCCCTCCGGAGCGTATTCGAACTGCAGCGCCGACGACGCCACCGAGATGCCGCGCTCCTTTTCCATCTCCATCCAGTCCGACACAGTGGACTTTCGGTTGCCCTTGCCATGCACCGCGCCAGCCTCCGCGATGACGTGCGCGTGCAGCGCCAGCGCCTCCGTCAGCGTCGACTTACCGGCGTCCGGGTGGGCGATGACAGCGAACGTGCGGCGGCGGGAGGCCTCGGAAACAGTGCTCATGGGCGGTTAGCTTATCGACGACCCACCCGAAGAGTACAGTCGCGCACATGACAACAATTGGTGTGATTTTAGGATCTATCCGCGAAGGCCGCTTCGGCGAAGGCGTCGCCCACTGGGTGCGCGAAACCGGCCAGGCGCACGACGGCGTTGAGTACAAGCTGCTCGACCTCGCCGACTTCAACGTCCCGGCACTCACCGCCGCGGTTGTCCCAGGCGCCGCGAGCAAGCAGTATGACGACGAGGCTGTCACCGCCTGGTCGAAGGCCGTGGACGCCTGCGACGGGTTCGTCTTTGTCACGCCCGAGTACAACCGCTCCGTGCCGGGCACGATGAAAAACGCCTTCGACTCGCTCGGTTCCGAGTGGGCGGACAAGCCGGTCGCATTCGTCGGCTACAGTGCTACCGGCGCCATCCGCGCGATCGAACACTGGCGCCAGATCGTGTCCAATTTCTCCATGTTCGACATCCGCAACCAGGTGGGCGTCAACATCTTCGGCACCGAATTTGAGCAGGAAAAGGCTGCGAACGCTGACCTGCTGGAGTGCACCCTCGCAGACTTGGAGGCCGCAGTTAGCGCGCGTGGATAACGTTCTGCGCTTGCGCTAAGCCCTTATCGACGACCAGGCGCGCGGCCTCCGCAGCCGCCGCCAGGTCCTCCTCGCCGGAGATGTCGCTGAGCACCCAATCGGGCACCGCCGTTCCCTGTGGCGGTCGGCCGATGCCGATGCGCACGCGGATGTAGTCGCGCGTGCCTAGGTGCTCGGTGATCGACTTCAGCCCGTTGTGGCCGTTTTCGTTCCCGCCCAATTTCACGCGGGTTTTGCCGGCGGGCAGGTCGAGCTCGTCGTGAAGCACGATGATCCGCTCCGGAGGGATGTTGAACTTGCGGGCCAGGGGAGCGACCGCTTCGCCCGAGAGGTTCATGTACGTCTGCGGCTTGCAGCGCGCCACGCCGTCGAGTTTCGGCAGCTCGTCGAGCGCGAGAAAGCCCACGTTGTGCTTCGTGCGCGCGTACTCCGTACCCGGGTTGCCCAGCCCCACAACCAGCCAGTCGGCTTTGGGGCGCCTGAAGAATCCGAACACGCTACATCACCCGCGTGGTGTTCTCGATCGCGCCGAGGCCCTCAATCTCGACGCGCACCGTGTCGCCGTCTGCGAGGTAGCGCTTCGGGTTGCGCGCGTGGCCGACCCCGTCCGGGGTGCCGGTGGCGATCACGTCGCCCGGCTCGAGCGGGTAGAGGTGCGAAATGAACTCGATGAGCTTCGCCGGGGTGAACACGAGGTCGTCGGTTAGCGAGTGCTGCATCACCTCGCCGTTGAGCGTCGTCGTAATCGCGGGCCCGGGCTGCCACTCGGTGTCCAGCCACGGGCCGAACCCGGCGGTTTTCTCCAGCGACTTGCCCTGGTGCCACTGCTGCGTGCGCTTTTGGTATTCGCGCTGCGTGTAGTCGTTGATCACGCTGTAGCCCGCGATGTAGTCCGCGCCGTTTTTCACGTGGCGCGCTCGCTTGCCGACGACCACCGCCAGCTCCCCTTCAAAATCCAACGTCTCCGCGTTGAACGCCGGCACCTCCGCGTCGTCGTACGGGCCGATGAGCGCCTCGGGGAACTTGATAAACAGGGTCGGCACGTCGGGTTGTTTGTGGCCCATCTCCTCGATGTGCTTCGCGTAGTTCAGCCCGACGCAGATGATCTTGCCCGGCCGCGGGATCACCGGCGCCAAATCAGTGGGAGAGAAGGTGAACTCCTCGCCTTCCTCGAAGCCGCCGTCGCGCAGGAGCGCGCCCACGTCGGGGGCGTTGAGTGAGACGGCGCGGGTGTCGTCGATAAGCCTGGCGGCGGTGGTGGTGTCTCCGGTCCTGATCGTGGCGAGTCGCATGCGGCTAGCCTATCGCGCGCAGGATCTCGTCGGCCGCGTCCGCAGCCGCGATTGCCACGTCGACCTGCTCTTTCGCGCTGAATGGTTTGAGCACGAAGTCCGCAGGCGCCATGCGTCCCGGCGGGCGGCCGATGCCCACGGCGACCTTGTTGTACGGCTTGTTCAGCGACTTGGTCACCGATTTCAAGCCGTTGTGGCCGTGGTCGCCGCCGCCGAGCCGGATCTTCACCTCGCCGAGGGGTAAGTCCAACTCGTCGTGGACCACGTAAACGTCCTCCGGCTTCATTCCGAAGTAATCGGCGAGCGCCTTGACCGGCCCGCCGGAGACGTTCATGAAACTGCGCGTGCGGGCCACAATCACGCGGTCGCCGGCTAAGCGCCCGGCAGCCAACTCCGCCACCTCCGTGTTCGTGCGCTTGTGCGCCGACAAGGTTGCGGGCATCGGGATGGCGCGGTTGAGGAGCTCATTGATCACGAACACGCCGGCGTTGTGGCGCGTGTTCTCGTACTGCGGGCCGGGGTTGCCCAATCCGACGATAAGAATGGTCACCCCGCAAAGGGTAGTAAAAACCAGGACGAAATCCGTAAGGTTATCCCGCAGTTCCCGGTGCTGCCAAGGCTGTAGGTCGCGCTGTGGATAACTTTCCGGCGTGTGCCGGTGGGTTATCCACAGATTTTTTGTTGGGCCTTGTTGGGTCGTTGGGGGCGGCTTTAGCGTTTGGGTCATGGCTTTTGCAGACCTTCTCGGCCCGCGTCTTTTGGATTTGGCCGACTTCGACCGCGACACCGCGCTCAATGCCGGCGTGGCCCCGTCGCGTGTCCGGGAGTGGTCTCGCGTGCACGACGTCTACTTCGGGGCGACGAAGTTCACGCGCAAACAAGCTTCAGCGCGCAAGGCTGCGGGGTCGATGCCGTTGGACCAGTTGGGGTTGATCGAACGGAAACTGTCGGTGGTGTCTGATCCCGCTGAGCGGTGGCGGCTGCGACTGGAGCTTCTCGGGTTTTCCGGCCGCTACGACGCGCTCGCCCGGTTCGCCGACAGCCTGATCGGTGCTGAGAAACCCGCGCCGAAAAAAGCGTGCCGGTTCACCAAGACCCGTGGCGGGATGCGCACGGTGGCGTTGACGTACAACCAGCGCGACATCGCCGATTTGGAGTTCGCGTTGCGCTCTGTGATTAACCCGGACCTGCCGGCCGCGGAGCAGATGGCTGATGCGCTGGTGCGTCTGCTGCGCGGCGACGGCGGTGTTGAGGGTGGTGGTGTGGCGCGTGCGGTACCACGGCCGATCATTATGGTGCCGTTTCCGGAGTGGACGCGCATTCAGTCCGGTGCTGGCGACGAAGTGGTGCTCACGCTGACGGATGGCACCACGATGACCGGGGCGGAGTTTTTGGCCCACGAGTTTGGCGAGGTGTTGGAGGTGGCAGCGTTCCATCCGGTGGAAGGTGCGGTGAATTTGTACCGCACGGCGCGGTTTGCCAACGATAAGCAGCGGGTGTTGGCGTCGATGATGACCCCGTCGTGTCCGGTGCCGGGCTGTCGGCACGGAGCTGATTCGTGCGAGATGCATCATATCGACGCGTGGCGCTTCGGCGGGGAGACCAACCTGGCGAATTTGGTGCCGTTGTGCAGGTTTCATAACGGCAGGAATGATGACGACCCGGCGGCGCGAAGATACGGGCGCGTCCAGATCAGAGATGGCACCCCGATTTGGGTATCGCCTGGGGGCACACCGGTAGAAAACGAGACCCCCGGCGCCATGGAACAACTCTTCAACTAGGCGAAAAGCCCGCCCCGCACGATGCGGGACGGGGCAATCGGCGTGCCAAAAGGCGGACTACTCGGAGTCTTCCTCGGACGTCTCTTCCTCGGACTCTGCGCCAGCCTCTGCGCCGCCTTCCTCGACGGACTCGGCCTCGGCCTCGAGCTCCTCGTCAACCTGCTCGTAGGTGACGTTGACGATGAGGGTCTCCGGCTCGGTGATCAGCTCTGCACCGGCCGGCAGCTCGAGGTCGGCAGCGGTGATCTGGTCGCCGATTTCCTTGCCCTCGATGGAGACGGTGATCTCGTCCGGGATGGACAGTGCGTCGATCTCGATCTCGACGACGTCGCCTTCCTGGAACACGACCGCGTCCGGAGCAGCCTCGCCCTCGGTGACGACCGGGACCTCGACGGTGACCTTCTCGCCGCGCTTAATGCCGAACAGGTCGATGTGGTCGATGTCGAGGGTGAGCACGTTCTGGTCGACGTGCTTGACCATGGCGAGCAGCTTTTCGCCGTCGATTTCAAGCTCAACGATGGCGTTGGTGCCGTCGTTACGCACAATTGCGGTCATCTCGATGAGGTCAACTGCGAAGTGAACGTTGTCGATGCCCTTTTCGTAGAGGACACCCGGGATCTTGCCTTCGCGACGCAGGCGGCGTGCGGAGCCTTTACCGAACTCCTCGCGGCGCTCCGCGGCAATGACAGTCGGGGTAATAGCCATGTTGTACTCCTTCTTGGTGGAAGGGCCACAGGCCTTGCCTGCGACCACTGAACGGATATGTGCTCGTCGAGTGATCGCAAAGGATCTTCAAATCGCGTCGATAACGGCCCTGAAATGGCCCTCGCCGAGACCGCTATAGGGTAGCAGGGCGTTCCTGCCAGACAAAATGCCCCGCTGCCTGCGCGGCTTCATGGTCGTGTCCGAGCGGGATCCCGGTGCGGTCGCGCATGAGCAGCGTGACGACGAACCCCGCCACCGTCGCCGCCATCAAGTAGGCCGTGATCGCCGCGGTGCCGCCGGTGGCTTCGCGCAGCGCCGCGGCGATGGTTGGGGCGAACGCGCCGCCGAGGATTGCACCGAAGGCGTACGCGATCGACGCGCCGGACGCGCGCACGGAGGCGGGGAAAAGCTCCGCGTAGAACGCGCCGATCTCGCCGTAGGTTAGGCCAAGGCCTACGGTGAGGAAGATCAGTGCCGCGGTGATGTTTGCGATCGAGCCCGTATCGACGAGCGGGAACAGCACCGCAACACCCACCGCCTGCACCACGAACCCGATGGCGAGGGTGCGTTTGCGGCCGATGTGGTCGGAGACCCAGCCGGCGAACGCGGTGGTGCACAGCCATACGGCGGCGGAGGCGGTGACGGCCCAGAGGATGTCGCCGCGCGACAGCGCGAGCCCCGCGGGGTCGGTGACGTAGTTTTGGATGTAGCCGCCGGTGGTCATGTAGCCGACGGTGCCGTTCGCCGCGAAAATGACGGCCGCGGCGAGCACGACCCCCGTGTGGTTTTTGAACAGCGTGCCGACGGGGTTGCGGGTGCCCACCTCGCGCATCTCTTCGACGACGGGGGATTCGTCGACGCCGGTGCGGATCCACCAGCCCAGGAACGTCAGCGCGATCGACAGCAAAAACGGCACGCGCCAGCCCCATTGCACGAACGCGTCGCCGGGCGCGATGACGGTCATCAGCGCGAGCACCCCGGAGGAGAGCAAAAGCCCCGCGGGGACGCCGACTTGCGGGCCGGTGCCGTAGAGGCCGCGCTTGTCTACGGGTGCGTGTTCGACGGCGAGTAGCACCGCGGAGCCCCATTCGCCACCGGCGGAGGTGCCTTGCAGGATCCGCAGGATGATCAGCGCGGCGGGGGCGAGCCAGCCGGCGGTGTCGTAGGTGGGCAACAGCCCGATGAGGGTGGTGGCGGTGCCCATGGTGAACAGGGTGACCATGAGTACGCCGCGTCGGCCGAGGCGGTCGGCGAAGTGCCCGGCGAGCACCGCGCCGAGCGGCCGGAACAGAAACGACAGTCCGACGGTGAGGAATGACACGATTGTTGCCGCAGCCGGGCCGAGCGGGCCGAACATGGTCTGGTTAAACACCAGCCCGGCGACGGCGGCGTAGAGGAAGTAGTCGTACCACTCGATGGCCGTGCCGATGGTGGTTGCCGCGATGACGCGGCGTCTTTCACTGCGCACGGTCCCACGCTTCCAAAAACGCGTCGGTTTCGGCGGCGTTGGTCACGGTCACGCGCACGCCCTCGGGAAACGCGCGCACGAGCACGCCCTCCTCGGCCAGACGTTTGGGAAGTTCGGCGGGCGCGTCGGGGATCCACACGAAGTTGGCTTGCGACTCACCGAGCCCTAGCTTGGCGACGACACGTTCCCGCTGGGAGGTGGTGTCGTCGATACGCGCCTCAAGCTCGGCGGTGGCTTCGAGGGAGGCGAGGGCTGCGACTTGGGCCATGGAGCTGACGGAGAACGGGATGGCGACCTTGTTCAACGCGGCGATGATGCGCTCGGGGCCGAACGCGTAGCCGATGCGCGCCCCGGCCAGGCCGTACGCCTTGGAAAACGTGCGCAGCCCTACGACGTTGGGGTAGCGGGTGATCACGTCGGTGGCCACGGGGGTGTCGGCGGCGCGGTTGTACTCGAAGTAGGCTTCGTCGAGCGCGACGATGACATCGGCGGGGACGGCGTCCATGAACGAGGCGAACTCGTCGTTAGTGATGGTGGTGCCGGTCGGGTTGTTCGGGTTGCACACGAAGATGAGCTTCGTGCGCGTGGTGACGGCGGCCGCCATGGCGGGCAAATCCACGCGGTGATTGCGATCCAACGCGACGGGCACGCCGGTGGCGCCGACGACCTGGGCGAAGATGGGGTAGGCCTCGAAGCTGCGCCAGGGGAAGATCACTTCGTCGCCGGGCTGCGCGGCGATTTCGACGAGCTGCTGGCACAGTGCGGACGAGCCGGTGCCCACCGCAACCTGCTCCACCGCCACGCCGAGGTGCGCGGCGAGGGCTTCGCGGATCTCCAGCGCGCCCATGTCGGGGTAGCGGTTCACGGTGCCCAGGGAGCGCGCCATCGCGTCGACTACGGCAGGCAGTGGTTCTTCGGCGCATTCGTTGGAGGACAGTTTGATGGCGCGCTCGTCGCGCACGCCCGGCACGTAGGCGGGCAGGGAGTCGAGGTCGGGGCGGATCATGCGTTGCTCCTTCGTTGGGTGGTCAGCCAGATCAGGCCGAGGGCGACAATCCAGCCGGCGAGGGTGGCAAGGCCCATGCGGTATTCGTCGAGCATGCCCATCATCACCAGCACGAGGGCGAAAAACCCGATGCAGATCCAGTTTGCGGCCGGGTAGAGCGGGGCGGGGAACTTCGTGTTGTGCACGCGTTTCCGGAAGTTCAGGTGGGACACGCAGATGCCGGCCCAGGTGATCAGTTCGGTACCCACGATAATGGCGAGCAGCACTGCGAAGATTTTGCCTTCGAAGAAGTAGTTGAGGATGACGACGACGCCCATGAGGGTGGCGTCGAAAAGCAATGCCTTGGTGGGCAGGCCTTTGTGGTTGGTCTCGGCGAAGGTGCGCGGTGCTTGGCCGTTGCGTGCCAGGTCGCGGAGCATGCGCGCGCCCGAGTACGTCATCGTGTTGAGCACCGAGAACACCGCTACGACGATGACCACGTTCAGCGCGGTGGCGGCGCCGGAGAAGCCGACGCCGGTGAGCACGCGGATGAACGGGCTTTCGTTGGTGTCCTGCTCGTTCCACGGCGCGAGCAGCAAAATCGTGCCGATGCCGCCGAGGTAGAACACCAGAATGCGCCACACCACCGAGTTCACCGCGCGGGGGATCGCCTTGTCGGGGTCGTCGGCCTCGCCGGCGGCAGTGCCGATGGACATGATGCCACCGAACGTGAAGGTCACCGCCACCAGCGCGAACAGCACGCCGGACAGGCCGTTGGGCATGAACCCGCCGTGGTCGGTGATGTGCTGCAGCCCAATCGCGGGTTCCGAGCCGACGCCGACGACGAGGCCTAGGCCGAGCACGATCATGAGCACCAGCGCCGACACTTTGATCAGCGACAGCCAGTACTCGGTGGCGGCGAACACGCGCACGTTGAGCACGTTGAGCCCGACGACTGCCAGCAGCGTGACCAACGCGGTGACCCAGTGCGGCAGGCCGGGAAACCAGTAGTCCAGAAACGTGCCCATCGCGGTGAGCTCAAGCATGCCGACGACCACCGTGGTAAACCACCAGTTCCAGCCGGTGATAAAGCCGGCTCCGCGGCCGATGTACTCGCGCGAGTAGGCGGCGAACGAGCCGGAGACCGGGTGCTCGACGGCCATCTCGCCGAGCATGCGCATGAGGAAGTAGACGATCACGCCGACGAGCGCGAACGAGATCAGCACGGCGGGCCCGGCGTACTGGATGGAGCCTGCCGAGCCGAGGAAGAGGCCGGTGCCGATCGACGAGCCGAAGGCGATCATCATCAGCTGCCGGCTTTTCACGCCGCGGTTGAGGCCCTGTTCTTGGAGCGTCATGGTTTAGTTTCCTGTCGGGGGACGGTTGGTGGTGCGGGACAGCCCGCGGAATTCGGCGATGACGGTGTCGCCGTCGTAGAGGGTGACGTTGGAAAGCCCGTTGCGTCCCCACTGGTGGCGCTCGCGGGCGACACCGCGGATGGCTCGGCCCATCTTCGCGGGTGCGAGATAGACCATGTCGGACTGGGCGCTGACGGTGGGGGCGTCGCGGCGCGAGTTGCAGGCGCCGCCGAACAGGGCGTCGGCGAACGTGAACAGTACGCCGCCCTGGCACACTCCGAACCCGTTCGCATGTCGCTTATCGACGACAAACTCACCCTCGCACACACCCGGCTCCAACCGGGTGATCGTGGCACCGAGATAGTCGAGCGTGGCGTCGGCGTCGAACATTGCTTTCGCGTGCGCGAGGTCGGGGGTGATCTCCACTCCGTCGGCGAAGCGTTGGGTCATGCGCGGGCCGTCCTTTCCGTATGCGTGAAGCCGGGGCAGCGGAAGTGCTGCCCCGGCTGTCGTCGTCAAGCGAAGCTTTAGGCTTGGCCCTCGAACAGGGTGGTCACCGAGCCGTTTTCGAAGATCTCGTGGATCGTTTTCGCCAGCAGCGGGGCGATGGAGAGCACCGTGAGGTTGTTCCAGCCCTCGGTGTTCTGCGGCAGGGTGTCGGTGGTGATGACCTCCTCTGCACCGCAGTCGCTGAGACGCTCGCGGGCCGGGTCGGAGAACACGCCGTGGGTGCAGGCGATGACGACCGACTTCGCGCCGGCTTCCTTCAGCACGCCGACGGCGCCGGCGATGGTGCCGCCGGTGTCGATCATGTCGTCCATGAGGATGCAGTCCTTACCGTCGACGTCGCCGACGACGCGGTTGGACACGACTTTGTTCGCGGCGTCGACGTCGCGGGTCTTGTGCACGAACGCCATGGGGGCGTCGCCGAGCATGTTGGCCCACTTCTCGGCGGTCTTCACACGACCGGCGTCCGGGGAGACCACAACGAGGTTGTCCAGCGGGTACTTGGACTTGATGTAGTCCACCAGGATTGGCTGGGCGTGCATGTGGTCGACCGGGCCGTCGAAGAAGCCCTGGATCTGGTCCGTGTGCAGGTCGACGGAGACGATGCGGTCCGCGCCGGCGGCGGTGAGCAGGTCCGCGATCAGGCGGGCGGAAATCGGCTCGCGGCCGCGGTGCTTCTTGTCCTGGCGCGCGTACGGGTAGAACGGCAGGATCGCGGTGATGCGCTTGGCGGAGCCGCGCTTGAGCGCGTCGATCATGATGAGCTGCTCGACGAGCCACTTGTTCAGCGGCTGCGCGTGGGACTGCATGACGAAGCAGTCGGCGCCACGCACGGATTCTTCGAAGCGGATGAAGATTTCACCGTTGGCGAAGTCGCGTGCGGTGGTGGGCACCAGGTCGATGCCGAGTTCCTTGGACACCGCCTCGGCGAGTGCCGGGTGCGCGCGTCCGGTAAAGACCTTCAGGTCCTTGTGGTTTTCGGTGGAGTAACCAGTCATGTTCTAACCCTCTTGCTTCGCGTTTTTGGCGGCTTCGGCGGCCTCGGTGCCTGGGCGGCGGTCTTCGACCCAGCCTTCGATGTTGCGCTGGCGGCCCTCCTTGATGGCGAGCGCGCCTGCCGGCACATCTTCAGTGACCACTGTACCCGCGCCGGTATACGCGCCATCACCGATGTTCACCGGCGCGACAAACATAGTGTCGGAGCCGGTGCGGCAGTAGTCGCCGATGGTGGTGTGGTGCTTTTGCACGCCGTCGTAGTTGGCGAATACCGAGCTGGCGCCGATGTTGGAGTGCTTGCCCACGGTGGCGTCGCCGATGTAGGTCAGGTGCGGCACCTTGGAGCCTTCGCCGATCTTGGCGTTTTTCGCCTCGACGAAGCCGCCGAGCTTGCCGCGGGCGCCGAGTTCGGTGCCGGGGCGGATGTAGGTGAACGGGCCGACGGTGGCTTCCTCGCCGATCACGCCGAGTTCACCCTGGGTGCGCACAACTTTGGCGCGGGCGCCGACTTCCATGTCGGTCAGGGTGGTCTCGGGGCCGATTTCGGCGCCGTCGCCGATGACGGTGGAGCCCCACAGTTGGGTGTTGGGGTGGATGACCACGTCGCGGCCGATTTCCACCTCGACGCCGATCCAGGTCGTCGCCGGGTCGATCACGGTTGCGCCGGCCCGCATGGCGCGCTCGACGAGGCGGCGGTTGAGTTCCTTGCCGGCTTCGGCCAGCTGCACGCGGTCGTTGACGCCCGCGAGTTCGCGCGCGTCGGGGGCGACGAATGCCGCGACCTTGCGGCCGTCGCCACGCGCGATGCCGAGCACGTCTGTGATGTAGAACTCGCCCTGGGCGTTGTCGGGGGTGACGCGCGCGAGGGCGTCGCGAAGCACGGCGCCGTCGAACGCGAATACGCCGGAGTTGACCTCGCGGACGCGGCGCTGTTCGTCGGTGGCGTCCTTTTCCTCGACGATTTCGAGGACGTCGCCGGCCTCGCCGCGGATGATGCGGCCGTAGCCGGTGGGGTTGTCGAACTCGAGCGAGAGCACCGTCACCGCCGCATGCTCGGACTCATGCTTATCGACGAGCGCCTGCAACGTCTCCGGCGTCAACAGCGGCACATCGCCGTTGGTGACCACGACGGTGCCGTCGAAGTCCGGGATCGCGGACAGGCCGACCTGGACGGCGTGGCCGGTGCCGTTTTGCTCCTCCTGGATGGCCTGGCGGATCTCCACATGCATCTGCTCGGCGATCTGCTCGACGGCAGGCGAGACCTGGTCGCGCTGGTGGCCGACCACCGCGACGAGGTGCGTCGGCGCTACACCTGCGGCGGCGTGCAACGAGTGGGACAGCAGGCTGCGACCGCCGATCTCGTGCAGCGTCTTTTGGCGGTCGGACTTCATGCGGGTTCCCGCGCCGGCCGCGAGCACGACAACGGCGCGTTCGGAGTGGTTAGGCACTCGAGTACTCCTTGTGGTGGGGGCGTTTTGTCGGCCCCAAGCATAACGCTTAGGCGTCCTTGCCCGAGACTTCCTTGAGGTTGGACGCGCCGAACACGCCGCAGAAGCCGACCACGGCGAGGAAGATCAACGCCGCCTGCGGTCCCGCCAGCGCGATTGCCGACGACACCGCGCCGACCACCAGCAGCACCACACCCATCACCGTGTTCGCGGCGCCGGTGATCATGGTGCGCTTGTCACCGTCGGCCATGTCCACCAGGTACGTCTTACGGCTCACGCGCACGGCGGTGTGGGCGAGGTTGACCAGGAAGAATCCGAGTGGCATGACCCAGGCGTTGACGGTGTCGTCGGCAAGCCTGGCGCTTACAACGAGGAGGACCAGCACCGTGGAGGCGATACCCGCGGCCCACGCCATCGTGCTTTTCGACGACCTATCCGACAACCGGCCCGAAATCCGGCCGCCGAGCAGTGACGCGCCGCCGGAGGCGATGACGAAGGCGCCCAGGCCGGTCAGATCCGCGCCTTCGCGGCTGCCGAGCACCACGATAAACGGGGTGGACAGCGCCGTGACCAGCATCAGCGAGCGCACGACGAGGAAGCGCTGCAGGTCCCTATCCGATTTGACCAGCGCCCACATCTCGGCGAGGCCCTGGCCGTCGGTGGCGTCGGTGTCGGGGGTGGGTTCGTCGATACGCGTGAACACGAGCGAGGCGAGCGCCCACGTGGCGGCGCCGCCAGCTAGCAGTGCGGCGAGCGCCCACTGCGGCAGCTCGTTGGGGATAAACGTCAGCGCCAAGCCGATCGCGAGGGTGAACCCTCCGGCGAGTGCGGTGGCGCGGCCGGTGATGTCGCCGCGGTGGCCCTTCGAGATCGTGCGGCCTTGGACGTCCTTGCCCGCGATCGAACACAGCGAGCGGAACACCGCGTGGATTGCCAGCAGGAGAAGGACGACGATGCCGAGGGCGGGGCCGTCGAGAAGCAATGCGCTCGCCGCGATTCCCGCCGACGCGAGCGCCTGGCCCCACGAACCGATGAGCCACACGCGCTTGCGCGAGCTTTGCGACGTCACCCACGGGCTCAAAAACGCCTGCGGCAGCATCGAGCCGGACTCGCGGATAGGCACGAGAAACGACGTGAACGCCGCCGGCACGCCCGCGGCGTTAAACAGCCACGGCAGCACCGTTTTCGGGGCGACGACTTGATCGCCGATGTTTTGCAGACCGTTCGACCAGATGAACCGGCGGGCGTTCGCTTCCTCGTTACGCATAACAGCGGATAGTAGGATCATTGGCGTTAATCGGCGAACTTGGAGGAGTTATGGCAGTTTCCCGACGCACATTTTTCAAAGGCGCAGTCTTTATCGCGGCCGCCGCGGCCGCAGGTACCGCGCTGACGAGCTGTTCCGAATCGGACCAGCCCACCCCGCGCGGCGCCGACGCCGAGCCGCGCCCGCTGCCGATCCCGCCGCTGTACGAGGGCACCCTCGACGGCGACGTGCGCCGCTTCGAACTGACCGCCCAGGAAGGCGAAGCCGAGATCGTCCCCGGCACCATGACTAAAACATGGGGCTTCAACGGCCCGTTCTTGGGCCCGACGCTGTACATGCGCCGCGGCGAAAAGATCGAGATGACCGTCAACAACGAGGTGCCGGAGCCGACCGTCGTGCACTGGCACGGCGTGCACCTGCCGGCCACCGCCGACGGCGGCCCGGCGCTGATGTTCGACACCGGCGAGTCCTGGTCGCCCTCGTGGACCGTCGACCAGCCGGCCGCGACCTGCTGGTACCACCCGCACCCGCACGAAAAGTCGGCCTACCACGCCTACCGCGGCCTGGCGGGCGGGCTGATCATCGACGACGACACCACCGCCATTTCCGGCCTGCCCAACGACTACGGCGTGGACGACATCCCGGTGATCCTCACCAACGCCAACTTCACCGAAGACGGCCAGCTGGACGAGGAAAACGGCTGGGTGGGCGACACCATGATCATCAACGGCATCACCAAGCCGCGCTTCGAGGCGACCACCCGCCGTTTGCGCCTGCGTGTGCTCAACGGCAACGTGCTGCGCTTCCACCACCTGTCGCTCGGCGTGCCGTTCAAGATCGTCGCCACCGACCAGGGATTCCTCGAGTCCCCGGTGGAAGTCGACGGCGTGCTGCTCAGCCCGGGCGAGCGCGTGGAGATCGTTGTCGATCTCGAGCCCGGCAAGGACCTCACCCTGCGCAGCGACGGGCTGCCGAACCTCGACGGCCTGCCAGACAAGGAAACGGCCGACATGTTCGGCGCACGCGACGAGTTCGACCTGCTCGAGATCGCCGCCCCCGCCGACGACGCCCCCGCATCGCCGGCGCTGTCGGAGGAATTGGTGGCCTTGGACGTGCCGTCGTCGGCAAGCGTGGAGCGCGAGTTCACGCTCAACGGCATGGAGATCAACGGCAAGACGATGGACATGGCGCGCGTGGATTTCGTCGTCGACCACGACGGGCCCGAGATCTGGCACGTCACCAACGAAAACGACGACATGCTGCACAACTTCCACATCCACAACGCGCGCTTTGCGGTCAAGGAAGTCGAAAACGGCGAGGTTGAGTTCACTTCCGGCTGGCACGACACCATCGACGTGCCGCCGAAGTCGACGGTGACGCTGCTCGTCGAAATCGGCTACTACCCGGACCCGACGCTGGCGTACATGTACCACTGCCACATGCTCAACCACGAGGACCACGGCATGATGGGCCAGTTCGTCGTGGTCGAGCCAGGCCAGGAGCCGGATCTCGCGCTGCCGAACGGCCACGAGCACTAGCTCGCCTATCGACGACACGCCCCAGCACCGGTTGATGCTGGGGTGTATTGCCGTTTTTCGGGCGGGTTTAACGGCGCACGTTGTGGCCGATGATGTCGGGAAGCAGCAGCGGGGCGTCGCCAAGCAGCGCTTTGAGATTGCCTTCGCGCTCGACTGCGCTGGTGACCGTCTTCACCTTGGCCGCCTTGTCGCCGCCGCGCTTGTTCTGGCCGCGCCCGCCCATCATCGGGTGGCCGGCAACAGCGCCGCCGCGCTGACCGGCAGCAGAGTTGTTCGCGGCGTAGACGTTGCTCGACCCGGCCGCGATGCCGGTACCGCCCGTCGCACCTGGTGTGCCCGGCATCGACCCTGCGGTGCCGGCACCGCCAGGGCCAAAGCCGGTGTTGGTGAAGCCTGGGCGGCCCGCGCCAGCACCGGCACCTGCTGCGGAGCCGGCCCCTGCACCTGCGCCGAATCCCATGTTCGCGGTGCCACGCGAGGCACCGTTGGCACCAGCGCCGAGGCCTGCGCCCATCTGCCCGCCGCGGGCCGCGCCGTTGGCGGAATTTCCGATCCCGTTTGCAGAGCCGATGCTCCTTCCTGCGCCGCTCGCACTGCCGGCGGCGTGGCGGCCGCTAGCGCCCGCACCCGGTGCCCCCACCGCGCCGAGACCGCCGAGACCGTTCGCGCCTGATGCGCCGCCCGCAGCGCCGGAGCCGGCACCCGGGCCGAATCCACCGCCGGAGACAGGGGAGAAGCCGCTATTTACTCCTGGCCCACCGGCACCGTGCATGCCGCTTGCGGGCGCACCGCCGGTGAGCGGTCCCATCGTCGATGCCGGACTCGGCGGGGCCATCACCGCCGACGCCGCCTGCGTCGGGGTGGCGCCCGCCGCGAGGCGCTCCATCATCTCGGGGTTGGGTCTGCCCATCTGCTGAATCACCTCAGACGGGGTGCTCGCGTGGGCGAGGTCGTCCAAGCCCCGGTTGGTTAACGCTTCACGGATCGGCTGGGGAAGCGACGTGGGCTCAAATGACGGCGCAGCAGGGGAGGGGATGTCGCGGGTGCTATACGGATCGCCTGGCATCGACTTCAGATCCGGCAGCAAACGGTTAAACGTCGGGATCGCCGGCACCAGGTTGCTGGTCATGCGTCCCGGATAGTCGGAGAGGTAGGCCCACTCGATGGCCTCTTTCTCCTCCGGCTTCTTCGCAGCCAGATACGAAAACCACGCGGCCTTAGCGATGATCTTTTCGGAGTCGGCGGCGTCGGCAAGCATCGCGGTGTGCTGCGCGAGCGACTGCGAATTCGCCGCGTACTCGAGACCCGCATTTTGCACCTGCGTGATCGTGCGCATCGCGTCTGCGATCCACTGCGTTTCCGCCGACGAGCTCAGCGCGTGGTGGACCTCGTTAAGTTCCTCTACAGCGTTGTTGATCAGCTTCGCATTCGAATTCCAAAAGTCCGACGCAGCGATCGCGAGAGCCGAATTCGTCGACGTGACCTTGGTGTGTGCCGAGTTCAACGAAATTTCACTCGTCGCCACCGCTGCCGGGTTAGCGAACTCGTTCGTCTTCGGCTCGACGGCACGCGATTGCATCATGAAATTGGTGATCTGCGGCTGCGCGCTGTTTAAGTAGTTGTTGAACAGCGACCCCATATTCGCCAGCGCTCCGGAGAACGAATCGTCCGTGCGCATCGTGTTGTTCAGCGCCGTCTCGAGAATGTTCGCCGTACCCAGCAGGTACGTTGCTAACGCCTGCGTCGCCTCCGGCGCACGCTCATCCGAGATCGGGCTGAGCGTCCGACCTGCCTCATCGAGACCCCCGGCTTGGGAGAAGGAGGTTAGTGCAATTCGCTGACCTGACCCCTTGACCTCAAAAAGTGAACTGGCGATGGTGCGCAGATAATCAACCGCGCTTTCGACACTTGTGGTTTCGAGCTTTACGCGCATTTAGAATCCCCCCGAAAATCTTTCAACTTGTTCAGTTAGGGAACGTAGTTGGTTCTCATCCGGAAAGAAAGAGGATGTCTACTTTATTGGACATGTGGATCAGCGGGAGTGGGCGGCGTGGAGGTTTTCTAGATTCTCAATCGCAATCTGGCACGTTGTTTCCTGTCGATGAAAACCATCCGCACCCCCTACTTCGGAAACTAAACCACCACGTCCAGTATCAACCTGCGCGTAACATCCCGTTCCGATTCCTCCACGGGGGCCGTACACAAACAGTGATGGGAGCGCCTGAGACCCGTACTCGGTCAAGAGATCAACCTCTGCTTCTACGTCCTTCTTGGAAGCATTGGTGTTTCCGAAAACCTCAGACGGGACCTGTGGATGCTTAGTGAAAGAGCAGCTGCTCAACCCGCGCGCCAGCCCCGCGTACTCCTCCGGCATCGGCTCCACGTTGTCGAAGCCGGCGGCGGCAAATTCTTCGGCAGTGATTTCGGTGCAGGGGTCGAAGAGGTCGTCGCCAAGCGTGTAGAGGTCGAAGTCGCCGATTTCTAGGACGCCGCTGTCGAACACGAACGCCTGCGAACCCGAGTCAGCATCCGTGGCGGGGGCAGAGGTGGGCGGGGACGTGGGGTCGTCGATAAGCGATTGCTCCGCGCACCCCGTGAGCAAAACGCACATTGCTACTGCTGCTAGTCGTTTCATTACCCCTCCAAATGAAAAAGCTTCCCCACCAGGATTCGAACCTAGCGTAAAACCGCTATTTAACCAGCGCAAACCCTACGATTCGAGCGCCCGTGGCTGCAATTTGGCTACATCCGCACCAATCGACTGCGCCAACACATCCAGACCGTCCTCCCACAACGACGCATACACCCGCATCGTGATCGACGGATCAGCATGACCCAACTGGCGCGCCACCAACAACGGATTAGCCCCCGCCTGAATCATCAACCCCGCCGCCACATGCCGAAGCCCATACGGCGTCACACGCGGAAACGACGGGTCCGCCTTCTGGCACCGCTTCACTGCACCATCAAACCAAGAATTATGGCCCGGACTAATCATCGGCTCACCATCACGGTTCGGCCACAACAACCCACCCACCGGACGATTCGCGCTACGGCGCACCAACATGCGCATCACATGCTCCGGCACCGCCACAGACCTCGGCCCCGTCTTCGGCGTGACAACCTCCACGCGGTTACCCGCTTTCGACGCCGACCGGGTAATGCTGATCCTGCCCCGCTTCGGGTCCAGGTCGCACGGCCTAAGCGCAGCAGCCTCACCCCACCGCAAACCCACGGTGCCAAGCAGCATGATCAAATCCGGGTACTTCGAGGTGTCCGCAAACGCGCACAACTGCTCGTAGGTGAGATACACCTTCACTGGCTGTACAGGTTTGCTAGGCAGTCTCACCCCACGCGCCGGGTTCTTCTTCAACATCCCGTCCTGCACCGCCACATCGAAATGCTGCGCAAGCACCATGTGGCAGTTGCGCACATAACTCGCGGAATAGTCCAACGAGTTCACCCAGGTTTGCACCTCGGACGGTTTCACCCCGCCAACGGCCCGCGATGCCCACACCGGTTCGACATGCAGCCGGTAAATGTCAGAGTTCATCGTCTCCGTGGACGGCTTCAACTGCGTCTGCCGCGCCACCCAAGCCGGGTGCAACTGCTCGATAGTTGTGCGCCCGAGTGCCGGGTTAATCCAATCGCCCGATTTAACGTCTACAACGTTTTTCGCCTCCCACGCTTGGGCATCACTCTTACGGACAAACCCTCGCTTCGAGCGAACCTTGCCGGACGGGTCGCGGTACTGCACCCGGTAGCGCTTACCTTTTTTCGTCATGTATGGCGTGATGCTTGCCATGCTGATAATCTCCTAAACGGTTCAACAATGAACACCATCCCCCGGTGGGTTGGACCCCCAATAAAGTCGCCCCACGGTCTGAGCATCCCCCGCTCCCGTGGGGCGCACCCATAAGCGCTACTTCTTAAAACCAGAAACGATCGCCTTCGTTTGCAGAATCTCATACCCGTCCACCTCAGAAAGACACACGTATGTGCCACGAGTTGGAGTGCCAAAGGCGTTGGGGAAATCAACCTTGCCACCCATGGAGAGCACATCATTGCCGCGATCATTGACGGTGATGCCCTCCTCCTTCACCACAGGTTCATCGACGAACTGGACCCCTCCGGGGTACTTCGCCTGCTCGATCACCTTCTCGCGACACTGCTCTTCTACCTTCGCATCGAGCTGATTAATCTTGCTCGCTTCGTAGAGGGCGGAGCCGAGGAAGGTGACAAAGGCGATGATGATGATCGCGATTAGCCAGAACCACCATCGTTTCCAAACTGGCTTCTTTGCCACTTTGGCTTGGCTTTGCTGCGGGGGTGGCAATGGCGCGCCATTATCAGCGGGATAGGTCGTGCTCATGCGATTCTCTTTTCGAGGTCGGCTCGCCAGGTGGCGAGAAGGGAAACAGTGACACCAAGGTCGGCGGCGATTGCACCGGCCTGTCCGTCGTACATCATTTCAAGTTCCGCGTACTCCTGCGGGTCGATGAGTAAATCCGCTGCGTACAGGTCGGCGCGGTGCTCGTAACGGGGGTGGTGGCCCGCGGGGTCGCCGTGCGCGGCATGCCCGAGCTCGTGGGCGAGCGTGTGAACGCGGTTGCGCGGGCCCAGGGTGGGGCGCACGACGATGAGGCGCGCGCTTGGGAACCAGCCGCCGTGGTCGCCGGGCCGGAGCACTCCGGCGTGGTCGTCTTCGACGCGTACGCCCAGGCGCTCGGCGTGCTCGAGCAATTTAAGCTCCAGGTCCGTAATCGTCATCACCTTCCTCGGGTTCCAGCGGTCTTTGGTTCGCAGCGTAGGGGAGGGGGTCGACATCGCTGTTGGGCGTGTTCGAACGACGCGCATCAAGGTCAGCAACTGGGGTGTGGAAGGCGTCATGGTCGCCGCGAACGTCGCGGAGGCGTCGGAGGATCTCGTTCGCAAGCTGTTCGTCGGTGAGCTCGCGGACGGCCATCTCCGGGTCGATCCCCTCCGCCCACTTAGTGTCCAGATACTCCGTGGCGACCAGTGCCCCGACCGGGTGCGCCTCATAGGCTTCGGCGATCTTGATGACGTTCTCGGGGGAGAGGTGTTCCTTCTCTAGCTGAGTGGCGAGCGTGCGTGGGGCGACTCCGATGGTGATCGCGACGTTGCGGACGCTGTCGCCGGTCGTGGTGGTCAACCATTCGCTGTGTTTCATGCTGCGAACGTTAGCGAAAAATCGCAAAGTGTGCAACTTTTCGCACGTCTTGACCTGGCAAAAGCCGTAAATCGCAAATCCTGCTTGCGTAATTACGCTAACGTGTGCTTAAATCGGCAAACGTAAGCACGAAGTCGCAAGGAGGTGACCACATGCAGATCAACCCCAAAGCCCTCGACAAAGCCAAGGAAATCACCGGCTCCCGCTCCGACGAGCAGCTCGGCCAGATGTTCCTCGACCGCACCGGCACAACCGTCCGCAACTGGCGCGCAGGCAAGACGTCACCAGACCTCGAGACCGTCGCGAAGATCCAGCGGCTGACGGGCTGGAGCTTCGACCAAATCCTCACCACAGAACCCGCGGAAACCACAGCGGCCTAACCCCCGAAACGCCAGGAGCAATACATGTCTCTCACTCAAGCGATTGACCGCCTCGACTACCTGAACAAGTGCAAGACCGGTGAAGCGCGGGCCCCGCAGTTCGTCGACGACGTCGACGCCCTGGAGGCCACGAACGGTGGCCGTGTCTGGGAGTACCGCGAAGCAATGAGATTGCTCGCCGAGGAGGTCGAGCAACTGGCCGGTGCCAACGCACAGTCGATCTTCAACGACGTTCTGAACCGGATTGATCCGTACTGGCGGGTGAAACTGCCGGACTAACACCCCTCCCCGCATGCGTCACTGTGACGCTATGGCGCTGCCGGAAGCCACCCCGTGTTCGAGGCCGGGGAGCGCACTACGACCCCGCGGGGGTCACGTTGATTGAGAACTGTATAGAGAGCCTTACCCATCAGGACGCATAGATGGGGCGTGTCCCAGTGGGACTACTTACCGGCGAGAGCATGTGGCTTAGATTGCGACGACCGCCGGGCGCCGACAGGCAAGGAACCGCCGACCACCGTAGCGGGTAGCAAGCGAGGAAACACCACAGAAGCGGGCACGAAAAACACAGGCCGATAAGGGAACTCCCGTGGTTCAAGTCCACGGATCGGCACCAGGGGTGGGTGGTGTGCGCAGGGGTTTTCTCTTTCCCTTGCAACCGCGTATTAAAGGCAGCATCCGCGGAAACCTTGTCGTTCCGCCGCGGCACTACTCGCCTGCACCACCCGCCCCTCCTCAAACCACCACAACATCAAGGAAGGGAAACCCCCCTATGGACCCAATCACCACACAGGTCGCGATCCACCAGGTCCTGGACGTGATCTGGCCGATCCTGCCACCGCACATCCTGGAGGCACTGGCCTATGTCTAACCCCCAGTTCGTCCCAGCAGACGCCACCCGGATGGAATGCCTGGTAATCAGCCAGACACTCCGCAAGATGAAGCAGGCCATCCTCGACGGCACGCCCTCCGGCTTGGCCATCGACCAAGCCCTAGAGGAAACAATGGAACTGGCTACCCTCCCTGAACGAGTTCAAGCAGCTTAGGTAGTGGAGGTATCTCCAACCCAGGAGCTTGATTCACCGAGTATGGGATGAAGAAATCAGAAATGATGTCTCGCCACCTCTGTTTCTTTGTGCTTTGCACCGTGACGAGGGCGAGACTACCGAGAAGGGATTTCAGCGCCTGCTCTAGTTCGAAATCGCCCACCACTTTGTAAGAGTCGATGAGCGTGAGAACGTTTTCTACTAACACCTGAGCGCCGCGCTTAACTCCAGGCGCAAGCGATTCGTCTTCTTGGAGTTCTTCTTGGACCACCTTGAGGTAGTGCTTCAGATCCTCAAACCGATCCACGTCGAGGACGGGAACAAAAGGTTCCATCGCCTCAATGAGGTTGTCGAGGATATCGAGGGCGAAGTCTGAAATGGGGGAGTCGGAGGACGCCCAATTACCGTTGTAGTTGAACACGGTTTTAACCCAGACGGGGAATTGTTTCTGGTAGGTGGAGACCCGCTTTCCCGCACGGCCCATCGCCTCGAGGACGTCCTCGATCTGATTTAGGTATCCAACGCAACGGCGATGCAGCGTAAGAACGCCATCATCGGCCCTCGAAGAGCAGGTTGAAATGCCGTTTCTAGCTTCGGAGCCCCATTCCGAAAACACGTCGTGAAGTAATTCTGCTGGGTTTGCCATGAACCTAATCCAACCACACTCAATGATCGGCCCCCGCTGTGCTGCAACCACACGCGGGGGCCTGTTTTTGGTCTCAAGAAAGGAAACCACCCATGAGTCTACGCACCATGTTCTGCCGCCGAATAGGCCGGCACCGCGAGCCCCGCCGCTTCTGGATGAGGTGGGGCCGATGAAACACATCACCAACAAGGAACTGCTCGACCTCGTCGAAGCAGCCACCGGCACCCGGAAACTCGTGCTCACTGTCCCCGAGTTCGCCACGCTCGTCGGCCAGCACGAAACGAACATCCGCAAGCGCGTCGGCCAGGACATCCCCGCATACCGCGACGGTGACCAGGGCCGGTGGCGCATCCCAATCCAAGCACTCAAGCCATTCCTCGAAGGGCGGGTAGCAGCATGACCGACATCTTCAAGCAGAAACTCGCCGCCCCACAGGTCGCCCGCTGGCAACACCGGGGCATCGAGTGCGCTATCCACTACGCCCCGGCCTACGACTGCAGGAACGGCTACGTGCTCATCCCCGACGGCCACCCGCTGGAGAACCATCCTGACTTCGGCAACGAAACGCTGCTCGACGTTCACGGTGGTGTCACCTTCGGGCCGGAGAAGACCGAGGGCGGGCACATCGTCGGCTTCGACACGATCCAGCTCGGTGACTATTCGGCGATCAGCAACCCGCACGGGCGCCGCTGGTCAATCGATGACGTCGTGGCGGAGACGAACTGCATGGCCGAACAGGTCGCGAAAGCGGGTGTGTCTCATGTCTGATTTGGAAGCGGTCGCCCGGGCCGTCGACGTCCTCGAGCCCGATACGAAGTCTCGAGACTTGGAGCGGTTCGCGGGCCCGATCTACGGGCTGGCCATGTTCGCAGCGCTGCAGATCGGAGCGTGTGCCGCATGACGATTATTTACGCCTCCCAGGTGGTGCTGTTCGCCGCCTGGCTTGCGCAGTTCATCGCGTGGCGCCGCGAGGTTGTCATGCGTCAGCAGTTGGAACTGCAGGTGGAAAAACTGCAGGCACTCGCGACGATGCGTCGTCACCCCGCTGTTCGTAATCGCCCGCTACCAGGGTGGGCACGAGAAATGGAAGGAGACGTCGATGCCTAAGCCGTCTGATCTGCACGCTGCGCGCGAGCGTAAAGCGGTGGAGGAGCATGACGCGGTGTACGGGGACGCCCGCGACGATGTAGGCCGCTTGTTCGACCACTTCGCGCAGAAGGTGGGGGATTACGGCATCACCGCCGCGATTTTGACGCACGCCACGATCATCGCAGTACCAGAAGGAGAACCCTATGCGTAACAACCAGGAACGCCTAGCCCGCGAGTGGGCGGAACGGATCAAGTCTGTGCCGGAGGTGAATTACGGCCCGGAGGCGAACGCCGCAGCCGAGATTGTTCTTGCCACTACAACCCCGCCGACTATGGCGGACGCAGAATGGGAACACGAGAAGCACCACCTGGCGGGCGCGAACTATAAAGACGGTTCGCCGGTAGTGATGATCGACGCCACTGGACTTGGAGAAATCTATTCCATCGACCTTGGCGCTCCCCACGGGAGGATGTTCTTCCCGTACATGGGCGACCTAATCCCGAATGGGAAGCGGTACGAACTCCGCGAAATCACCGAGCCGGAACACCTAGTGGAGCCGTCCACCAAGACGATGGACGAGTACAGCCCCGAAGAGCAAGCCGGCATGACCGGCATGTGGGCCGAGTACAGGCGAGGCGGCGAGCCGCGTGATTTCATGATTATCGAAGGTGGGGTGAACCGAGCGGGACGTGTCCCATGCTATAACCCCGACGCTCCTACGCCACATGCATGGGCGCCTGACCCGGACGAGTTGATTCCGCGCTTCGACTTGCCGCGTGTGTGGGACAAGGACGGTCAACCTTGCGAGGCAACTGGTTCATCTAATGAAAAAGTTGTGGCTGACCAGCCGGAGCACCCGGAGGTGCTGTCCACGGTGGAGGACTACGAGGACGCGCCCGAAGGCACAATCGTTGCTGCCCCCGGCTGGGATTCCGTTGCACTGTTGAAGCGCGACGGGAAGTGGCACCGCGACAGGTTCACTTTCGAGTCGAAGGACATGGCAGGCGACCCGACCGTTGCCGTGCTGCGTTGGGGGTGGGGCGAATGACCCCGGAGGAAGCACGCGGGCTGCTAGCCCATGCGGAGGGTACGGACGCGGCGGTCTTGATGGCGCACATGGACTGGAAAGACGTAGCGGAAGCCCTCGAAACCATCGCCAACCTGCGGTACGAGTACGCAGTGCAGGAGTTTGTGGGCTATTGGCGTGAGCGGGGTGGCGAGTTCCCGAATGTGGTCGAGGCCCGCAAGTTCCTGGACATGAAGCAGGAGGACGCGCCAATGCGTATTGTGCGCCGTCTTGTGTCGGATGTGGAGGTGGTGGAGTGAGTTGGGAGAATCCGATCCCTCTGACCCCCGCTGACGAGTTTTTGGTGATTGGTGCGGTGCGGTACGCCCGTGGCCGTGCGACGTACATCGTGGAGATGACGTGCGAGTGGGTGATCGCGCACTGGGAGCAGTTGTCGGACAACACGCGTTCGGTGATCGCCCGTGATGTGCGCCTGGAAGTCGAACTGCGACGCAACGAGGGCGCGGAGCAGTCCGCCCTGTCCCGTATCGACAACCCCGCCTGGGAGCGACTGCTCGACATTGTGGAAAAGGAGAGCACCGAATGATCGGGCGTAGACCAGAACCTATGCCCGGTAGTGAGCCGGGACGGTGGCGGGTAATCAAATCGCGCTGGCTTGGGCACCGGGTGGCACCCTGGTGCGTCGAGCGTGAGGGGTGTGGCGGTGCAGCATTCTTCCACACTTGGCGTGAAGCGCAAGACTACGCCGACCAGCAAGCACGCACCGTGGAGGTCACGCTACCGCGCATAGCCCACAGCGGTGACCGGGTGCCTGGCCTATCGACCATCAAGATCGGGTGGGAGCACCACCACACCGGAACCACGTTTTGGGTGGAGGACCGAGGGATCAATTCCATCAACGTCCGCCCAGACGAACTGCGCCCCCTCGCGGGCGCACTACTCGCACTCGCAGAACAGGAGGAACGGGCATGAGCACATTCATTCGGCTGTGTGGAGGGGAAACCGGCGTGGGCACCACCCGCGACAAGTGCCCCAACCCCCTACACGACTTCCCGCTCCCAGACGGATACGGGGACGCAGCGGAGGAAGCGGCACGCAGGCTCGGCCACCACTGGCAAAACGTCCGCTGCCCAGACTGCGGCACCTACGGATGGAATCCGGGGACAAGCCGCTACAAACTCACACCCATCAAGAAGGAGACGCCGAATGAGTGACCGGGAAAAACGGGAAGAACAGACCAGGATCGCTCGCTACTACCAGCAGCTCACGGAGAAGCAGCGCGGGCAGCGCGACGGGGTAGTGGTCACACCGGTGGAGATTGTGGACTTCCAGATACACGCAGTGATCGACACCCTCGCCGAGCAAGGGCGCACGCTGGCAGACCCGCAAGTCCGCATCACTGACCCGTTCGGCGGCACCGGCATCTACCTCGCCCGCATGATGCAACTCGCCACGCTCACCCCGGACGAACTCGACGACCTGTACCACCACCGAATGCGGCAGATCGAACTCGATGCCGACGCGTGCCGGATTGCGGACAAGAACCTACGCACCGTCTACCAGCAAGAAACCGGGCGGGAAGCACGACACAGCATCGTCCACAACCGCGACACGTTCGCCATGACACAGGAAGATTTCGACCGACTATGGGACACCGAGGAAAGCGCCTGATCGTGTGCATCAGGTGCCAAAACCGGAAGCGCCACGAAGCGCGTGGCATTTGCAAGAGTTGCTACAACCACCTGCGAGAGGGGCGCTGCAAGGTGGGGGAATCACTAGCCAACTACCCGACAGAGCAAGAGCAAAGGAGAGTCACACTATGAGTTTTGATTACGACCGGCTACGGGACGCGTTTATGCAGGTTGACGTGCCGTTCCCGTGGAGGGTGGACGCTAGACCCTGCAAGCACCACCCGGAGGTCACCAAATTTCAGGTGGTGGGGCTGGACGACAGTGTTGTCGTGGAGATGGAAGCCGAAGGGGAGTACGCCGAGGTGGTCGAGCGCGACCTGAACTTTATCGCCCTCGCCCCGGACATGGCCCGCGAACTACTCCGTCTGCGCAGGGTTCTTACGGAAAACCGTGACCGGGTAGTAGGGGAACTAGATCGTATCGGCCCCGAACTGAAAGCCGCCTACGTCACCCTCTACGCCGAGCGCAAGCACTTCCACGACTTCTGCAATCACCTACTCGAAGGAGACACCGAATGAGCAAGTACAAAGTCCTCCTAGAAACCGGCGCTTCAATGGCGGTCACCGTGGAAGCAGACACCCCGGAGCAAGCCGTTGAGGAAGCGTTGAACGAGCACAGTTGGACATCACCGTGTCACCAAGAGCCGTTTGAACTCGTCGATTGGGATGTGTCGGACGCGGAAGACGCGGTGGAGGAAATCGACACATGACCGAGCCGGTTTACGACTACTACGCCACCCGGATAGTGCAAGACCTCGAAGATGACCTCTACGACAGTAAAGAGCGCATCCAGCGGCTACGGCGGCAGAACGACGAACTCGCCGCAGAAAACGAGCGACTACGTGACGGGGTGGAGCGAGCACTAGGCGTGCTTAAGCAGAGTAGCCCGAGCAAGGGGCTACACGCCCGAATCATCCTCACCGACCTACTGGACGGAGACACCGAATGAGCGGAATCGACTACTGCGACATGACCGACGGTGACCTGGAACAGGAACTCGTCGGCAAGAAGATCGTCAAAATCGACACCGAAAACAACACCATGACGCTGCATGACGGGACAGTGCTCAAGTTCCACGACGCGTCCGACTGTTGCGCGTGGTTCGAAGCGGAACTGGAAGAAAAGAACCTCACCGACAACGCGATCACCCACGTCACCACCACCGGCGAATACGGCGACGAATCGTGGTCAATCCACATCCTCGCCGCGAACAACCACATCGCAGACGTAAACATCACAGGCAACGAGGGCAGCGGATACTACTGCCACTCCATCGACCTCGAAATCACCAACCCGGACAAATAGAGGACACCGAATGAGCGACATCGCCTTACTTTTAAATGCGCTGGCTATCGCCGTGGCCATCCTCCTACTGCGCTACACCAGGCCACATGGCCTGGTGGACTGCATCGCCCTCCTCATCGTGGTCTTGGGGGGCGTGCTGGGCGTATTCGCCCTCGCCCAGGAGTTCACCACCGACCGTGCTGTTTACGAGTTGGAGACGGGGGAGTACCTGCACTGCACACCACAAGGCGGAAACCACCTCACCTGCGAAGTCACACACAGAAAGGACAACCAATGAGCAACAGAGAGCGCGCCGCCGAAGTTATCCGGCAGTTTCTAAACGGCAAAGAACCGCACTCAACCATACTACGAAACCGGCTAGACAACACGGGCCTGCTCGCACCAGACCTGTCTGAAATCGAGTTCGACGAGGACGGCACCTGGCGAGAAGACGAAGAAGACCCGGACATCCTCGTACTGACCAAAGGCCTACCCAACAGGTTCGTCGGAATCTGCCTAGTCGACCGCGACGAAAACCGCGCCACGATACACGCACGCCCCGTGGAGGAAACACGCGAATTCGCCCACGCCCTGCTTGTCGCCGCCGACACAGCGGAGGGGAAGCACAAATGAGCGCTGACTTCATCAAGACCATGAACGCCGCCTGGGCGAGGGGACGAGTCCAACAAGCCGACCTCGACACGTTCAAAACCCACGGGGCCAGCGTCCCCGACCGGCTGTACACCATGGCCGGAAACGGCGAACTCACCATGAACTGGCTACTCCACTACTGGAAGAAAACCGCCATCCAAGGCGAGAGCAAGGAGGTGGGGCAGTGACGTCACCTGACCCCGACCGCGAGCGACTCCGCTGGGTCGAACGTCGCGCCGATCCCACCGAAGACAACGGCAACGACGCGGACTACACCATCGACGACCCCTACGACATCGACTGGGACGAACCCTAAAAGGAGACACCACCTTTGGACGAAGACTTCGCAATCAAAACCCTGCGCCGGTTCGCGACCGGCAAAAAACTCCCCACCGCTCAACTCCAACACCTGGAGGAGAGCGGTTTTATTTGCGCCACCGACGACGGGAAACACCACCTGACCACCCACGGCGCACTCACACTACGGAAAGGAACCCTCTAATGGCATGGATGACTAAGGGCCTCGCCCTCGACCTGCTCGCAATCCTCACCAACGCCAGCCAATCCGCCTTCGACCGAATCAAGGAAGAGCCGGACCAGGAGAACTGGCCGCCCGCGGAGAAGACACCGGACGAGCCCGAAACACCGAAGCAAGACCCAGCACCCACCCCCAAGCCGGACGCCCAGGAGCCGCCGGCCGTCGACAACACCGCCGACCTGCTCACCGAAGCGAAAAACCTCCTGCAGAGCATCAGCGCCGCCGGTGGCCGCGACTGGATCAAAACCACCCTGCTACCGAAATTCGGCGTCGCGAAACTCTCCGACGTCCCCGCCGACAAACTCCCCGCCCTCATCGAGGCAGCCAAGAACAGGAAGAAGGAAACGCAGTGACCGAACTAAGGCGCTACCTCACCTGCTACGACACCGATAGCCGCAGAGACCTCGTCTACGACACCCACGGCTACCAGCCCCACATCACCGCCCCTGACGGCGGGTGGACACCCGACGACAAAGACGATCTGGAAAAAGCAGCGAACGATAACAAGCTTATCTTCGCGCGCACGCACTCCGGCGACGTCTGGAAGATCGGCTTGTGGCGGTTCAACAAGAAAACCATCACGCTCGAGGACCCGCGCACAACATCACCCGGCAGCAAGCAACGCCTCAAGTACGAGGAGATCGAATCGCTTGGCACCTGCCCGACGCGCGAAACCGACGGCCTGGGCAAAGTCGTCGAAGCGACTGCCGCGAAAACCGAACCTGTCGCGCACGCCGACCGTGACCACGCACTGCTCTCCGCGTCCAGCGCGCACCGGTGGCTCAACTGCACGCCAGCCCCTTACCTGGAAGCAAAGCACCCGGACACCACCTCGGAGGCAGCGGAGGAGGGCACGGCCGCCCATGAACTCGCGGAGCATAAACTCCGCCAGCTCCTCGACATGCCCACCACCCGGCCCGAATCGGAGTGGCATGTCGAGGAGATGGACGACTACACCGACCAGTACGCCGACCACGTCATGGCCGAACTCACCCGCGCCCGCGACACCGACCCGGCAGCGTTCCTCTCCATCGAGGAGCGCCTGGACTTCAGCCACATTGTGCCGGACGGGTTCGGCACCGGTGACGCCCTCATCCTCGGCGGCGACACACTCACCATCGTCGACCTGAAGTACGGCAAAGGCGTCGAAGTCTCCGCCGTAGGTAATCCACAGATGCGCCTGTACGCACTCGGCGCGCTGGCCACCTACGGCATGATCTACGACATCGAGAAGGTGCGCATGGTGATCTTCCAGCCACGCATCGGCAACGTCAGCGTCGATGAGATCACCGCCGACGAACTCACCACCTGGGCAGAAGATGTTGTGCGTCCCGCGGCGGAGAAAGCAATCGCAGGCGAAGGCGACCTCAAAGCGGGCGAGTGGTGCCGGTTTTGCCGGCATGCCGCACAATGCCCCGCACTCGCCGCGGAGATGTTCGCCCATGTGCCCACCTCAGCGGAGCACGTGCCGGCAGCACCAGACCCGGACACTCTCACCGACGACCAGATCGCCACGATCGTCACGCATGCTGGCGAACTGAAAAAGTGGCTGACGAAGGTGGAGTCGTACGCCCTGGCGCAAGCCACCGAGGGCCACAACTACCCGGGTTTGAAGTTGGTGGAGGGCAGGTCGGTGCGCAAGTACACCGACGAGGCCGACGTCGCCCGCACAGTCGAAGCAGCGGGGGAGGACCCGTACAAACCGCGCGAAGTCCTCGGCATCACCGCCATGACGAAACACCTCGGCAAGAAGCGCTTCGAGGACCTGCTCGGCGACTACGTCCATAAGCCGGAGGGCAAGCCCGCCCTGGTGCCGGAGTCGGATAAGCGGCCGGCGCTCGAACTCGCCACACCGGAGAACGTCTTCCAACCTATCGAGAAAGGAGCCTGAACCATGTCCATCTTCGAGGAGGACCTGCCACCTGGTCAGGAAATCCTGCAACAGTCCGCCCCGAGACGAGGCTCGCTCATAGAAGAGTTACTCGCTGCGATCGCGGACGAACTCCACCAGATCAACCAGCACATCGAAGACCGAAATCTCTAGCCCTTTAGGAGGCACCCATCATGGCAACCATCTCTAACCGCGCAGTCAAGGCCCAAGGCCGACTGTCCTACCCGAACCTGTTCACCGCCCGCGCAGCAAACGAGACCGCCAAACCCAAGTACGGAGCAACCCTGCTCATCCCCAAGACCGACACCGCCACCGTCGAACGCATCCAGGCCGCCATCGACGCAGCCGTGAAAGACGGCATCGAACGCCGCATCTTCAAGGGAGCCGTCGACCCCTCGCGCTCCAAGTACCCCCCGCTGCGTGACGGCGACACCCCCAAGGACGACGGCAGCGAACGCGGCGAGGAGTTCGCCGGCCACTGGTTCATCTCCGCGAAGGCACCAGGCGACAAGCCCCGCCCGGCCGTCGTCGACGCCAACGTCCAGCCCGTCATGGACGAGTCCGAGATCTACGCCGGCTGCTACGTCAACATGTTCGTGGAGTTCTACGCCTACGAGAACTCCGGCAACAAGGGCATCGCAGCGTCCCTGCGCGGCACGCAGTTCGTCCGCGACGGCGACCGCCTCGGTGGCGAAACGCTGGAGGCGGAGGACATGTTCTCCGCAGTCGCCGGTGCCGACACGGCATCGTCCGCCGACGACGACTGGCTGTAAATGGACGTCTACATCCGCGTCGTGATGAGCGCACGCGCGCGCACGGCGCTCGAGGACTTCTAGCCCACATCACCACCCATCTGGCCCCGCCACAACCACTGTGCGCGGGGCCATCTCAATCTTCCCACCCCACAACTTCATACATCCCCGGCCCAGCACCTGGAAGGAGACGCACCATGCAACTCGAGAACTGGAAACCCATCCCCGGCTACGAAGGGTGCTACGAGGTCTCTGACCAGGGAAGGGTGAGAAGCCTCGGCCGCACCATCTTCTATCGCGATGGAAGAACGAAAACCATCCGCGAACGGATGCTCAAGCCGAACAACACTGGTAAGGGCTACAAAAACGTCAGTCTGTGGAAAGACCACAAAGTTCAGGTCAAACTCATCCACGCGCTCGTCACCGAGGCATTCATTGGGCCACGCCCCGAAGGGCTTGAAGTGTGCCACAACAACGGAAAACCAGGCGACAACCGGCTTGAAAACCTGCGATACGACACCAGAAGCGCCAACGCACTCGATCGGACGAAACACGGAAATAACCACTGCCGCAACCGAACACATTGCCCCAGAGGACACGCGCTACAGCAGCCGAATCTAGTCCCCAGTCGCGCGAAGCAAGGACATCGAAAATGCCTCGCCTGTCAGCGCGCGCACGCCTACCTGTACCACCACAAAGACCAACGCAGCCAAATGCAACAGCTGGCCGATGGCTACTACCGAAAAATCATGCAATCAACGATCCGCGAGGGGAGCAACCACCAGTGCAAAACCGAGAACTGAAAATCAGCACGGCTTCCAGCAAGACCGCTCTTAAGTGGACCAACAAGCTCACCACGCTCCAGGACATGACGGCAATGGCATACGAGCCAGTCGTAGTGGAGCTCACCAAGAGCGAATACTTCTCCCTCCCGAAGGGAGAAAGAGACAAGCACAAGGATGTCGGTGGATTCGTCGGTGGCCACCTTAAAAACGGCCGGCGTCGCAAAGGCCACGTTCTTTCTCGTTCGCTGGTCACCCTCGACTTGGATAATCTCCCCGCCGAGGTCGACCTCGCAGCAGTGCTCGCGGAGACGCTGCCGTACGCATGGCTCGCGCACACCACATTGAGTCACTCGCCCGAGAATCCACGATGGCGTGTCTGGGTGTGGCTGACACGCGATATTTCGCCAGACGAATATGGCGCAGTTTCTCGCCGTATTGCCCAGGACATCAACCCCGGCTTGAGCTGGTTCGACCCGTCGACGTTCGAAAGTGAACGGCTGATGTACGCTCCGGCCACCCTCACCGACGGCGACTACCACGTCGAAGTATCCAGCAAGAAAGACATCCTCAACCCGGACGACTTCCTTGAGCGTTACGACACTTGGCAAGACGTCACCACCTGGCCCGGCATCACCCCAGAACAGGCCAAGGCTTTCGAAGCCAACGGCAGGCTGGACGACCCGCGGGACAAGCCCGGCATGCTCGGCGCCTTCAACCGCGCCTACCCAATCACCCGCGCGATCGAAACGTTCCTGCCCGAGGTGTACAAACCTGGCACCACCAAGGACCGCTACACCTACACCGGCGGCACCTCGTCCAACGGACTCATCGTCTACAACGGCGGCCACTTCGCCTACTCCCAGCACGCCACCGACCCCGCAGCCGACGGCCACTCCCACAGTGCGTTCGACCTCGTGCGCATCCACCGCTTCGGCGACCTCGACGCGGACACCACCGCCAGCACACCGGCGAACAAGAAGCCTTCGTATGTGGCGATGATGGACCTCGTCAACGACGACCCGGGCGCCCGCGCCGAGAACGCGAAAGCGAGTGCCGCGATGATCGACGAAGTCTTCCAGCCGATCACCACCGACAACGACGAATCTGTGGCAGCGCCGGGACCAGCGGACGAACCGTTAGAAGAAACCAACAAGTTGCCCGTCGACACCGCCGGAGCAGGGGAGAAGCCGGCCTCCAGCAAGGACTGGCTACTCAAACTCGAAACGAAGCAGGACGGCACGTTCAAAGACACCATCGGAAACTTCGAACTCATCCTGCAGCACGACCCCCGGTTCAACCACATCGCCTGGAACAGCCACGCCTCACAACTCGAAGTCCAAGACCCCAGCCTCCTGCCCTGGGACCAGGTCAAACCCGGCTGGACCGACAACGACGAAGCCAGGCTCAAAACCGAAATCGCCCGCACCTACGGCGGGCTCTACGCACCCACCAAAATGAACGACGCACTCCTCTCCACCGCCAGCGCGCGCGCCTTCCACCCCGTGCGCGACTACTTCAACAACCTCCTGCCCTGGGACGGCGTCGAACGCCTCGACACGCTGCTCGTTGACACGCTCGGCGCCGACGACACCGACTACGTCCGCGCGGTCACCCGCAAAACCTTCGTCGCCGCACACCGCCGCACCTTCCAACCCGGCTGCAAATTCGACCACGTCTTAACGTTGGTCGGCCCCCAAGGCGTCGGAAAATCCACCATCTTCGCCCGCATGGCTGGCCAATGGTTCTCCGACAGCCTCACCATCACCGATATGAAGGACAAAACCGGCGCCGAAAAACTCCTCGGCAACCTCGTCGTCGAACTCTCCGAGCTCGCCGGAATGCGCAAAGCGGAAGCCGAACCAGTCAAAGGCTTCATCTCACGCACGGAGGACAAATTCCGGCCGGCCTACGGGCGCACGGTGCAGACCTACCCGCGCCAGTGCATCATCGTCGGCTCCACCAACGCCGACGAAGGGTTCTTGCGCGACACCACCGGCAACCGCCGCTGGTGGCCCGTACACGTAACAGGGGAGGGGTGGCTCGGCAAACCCCACGACCTTGACCAGCACACCATCGACCAACTCTGGGCCGAAGCACGCGCACGCGACCTCGCCGGCGAAGACCTCTACCTCACCGGCGAGGTGCTCGAAGCCGCCGAGCACGCCCAGGCCGAGAGCGTTGAGGCGGACGACCGCATCGGCATCGTCCAGGAATACCTCGACAAAATCCTGCCGCCGAACTGGGATCGACTATCCCTCACGGCTCGGAGGATCTGGCTCGCCGATGAGTCAATCTCCGACGCCGATAAAGCGCCGGACATGTGGGATAAAGCCGGGAAGCGAACAAGCGTCTCGAAGATCGAGATCTGGTCGGAGTGCTTCGGCCGCGACCCGGACGCGATGCGCAAGATCGACTCGCACGAGATCACCGCGATCATGCAACAAGTCGACGGTTGGGAAGACACGGGCAAATTAAAGCGCCTCCCGATCTACGGCAGGCAAAGACTATTCGAGCGCTCACGTGTTCGAGTTGCCTAACCGGTGGAACAAAGTGGTGGACAAAGCGTCTGGCACTTTGTTCCACCCCGGAACAAACGGAACAAACTAAAACTTTGTTCCACACTTTGTTCCACCCCGAAAAGTGCGCGCTAGCGGGGGAATCACTGACACTGGAACAAACGGAACAAAGTTTTTACAAAAAGAGAATATATGAGTTTAGGGGGCCTAATGTACGGCGACGCAAACATACCCCCTAAATCCATTACCTAATTACAAACCACCCCAACTTTGTTCCAGAAACGAAGAAAGGACTCACGAAAATGCTCGAAAAAGCAATCGAACGAAAACTTATGACCCTCACAAAGGAGCGAGGCGGGTACTGCCCAAAGTTCACCAGCCCCGGAACTGCTGGCATGCCGGACCGAATCATCATTCTCCCCGGCGGAAAGATGGGGTTCGTCGAAGTAAAAGCGCCAGGTCAGCAACCACGACCACTCCAAAAAGTTCAGCACAAAAAACTGCGCGACCTCGACATCCCCGTCTATGTCCTAGATAGCCCCGACACCGACACCATCACCGGAATACTCGATGCAATACAAGCCGCATGACTACCAACGCCACACCACCCAATTCATCATCGACCATCCCGAGTGCGCCATCTTTCTAGGAATGGGCATGGGCAAGACAATCTCCACCCTCACCGCCATCGAAGCACTCAAGCACGACTACTTCGACGTCGACAAGGTGCTTGTCGTCGCCCCGGTCCGCGTCGCCCGCGACACATGGCCCGCCGAGATCGAGAAGTGGGACCACCTTGCCGACCTCACTGTCAGCCCCATCATCGGCACCGCGGGGCAGCGCGCCGCCGCCGCCGACCGCCAGGCCGACATTTACACCATCGGCCGGGAGAACATCCCCTGGCTCGTCAAACACCACGGCGGACGGTGGCCCTACGACATGGTCATCATCGACGAACTCTCATCGTTCAAGAACCCTCAAGCCAAGCGCTTCAAAGCACTGAAAAAAGTACGGCCGAAAATCACCCGCATCGTCGGACTCACCGGCACCCCAGCGCCCAACAGTCTGCTGGACATTTGGGCGCCGTTCCGTCTCATCGACAACGGCCAACGCCTCGGAAAGTTCATCACCCACTACCGTGACCAGTATTTCCTGCCCGATAAGCGCAACGGGCAAGTCGTCTACTCGTGGAAGATCCGGCCCGGCGCGGACCAGGCGATCTACGACAACATCGCCGACATCACCGTCAGCATGCGCACCACCGACTACCTCACCCTGCCGGAGGCCACCCGCCAGCACATCGAGGTCACCCTCGCCCCGAAGGAGAAGAAGATGATCGACACGCTGAAGAAAGATCTCGTCCTGGACCTCGGCGACGACACCATCGACGCCGAAAACGCAGCCACCCTGTCCAACAAACTCCTCCAACTGGCAGGAGGGGCTATCTACTCCCAGGACGGCGACGTCATCGAAGTCCACGACCAGAAACTCAACGCCCTTGCTGAACTCGCTGACCAGGCCGACGGCAACACACTGCTGGTCTGCTACTGGTTCAAGCACGAACGCGACCGCATCCTCGCGCGCATCCCCGGGGCGCGCGTGCTGGACACCAAGCAGGACTTCGAGGATTGGAACGACGGTAAAGTCCCTGTTGGGTTGATCCACCCCGCGTCCGCCGGCCACGGCCTGAATCTGCAGGCCGGTGGGCACATCATGGTGTGGTTCACCACCCCCTGGTCCCTGGAACTTTACGAGCAGGCGAACGCGCGCCTGAACCGGCAAGGGCAAACCGAACCGGTCAGCATCATCCACATTGACACCGCCAATTCGATCGACCAAGACGTGCACGCAGCCTTGGCGCGCAAGGACACCACCCAATCCGCACTCATCGAAGCCGTCGCCGCCGAACTCGACCAAGCAGAGAGGACCGCAGCATGACCGACCCGTTTGAACTGAAGCGCGCAGCCATCCGACTGCGCGACCAATACCGGGCCCTCAACGAACTGAAAATGACGCCACCGCGATCAACGACGGCCCGCAAGATGAAACCCACCTTCGGCCCCCAATCATGCATCCCTGACGGCGACTGGGCGCTTAACATCGAGTTACTTCTCGTTGACGAAGGCGACGACGATAATTCCAACCACGAAGCACCCAGCGGATTGTTCAACATGGTCGTAGACGCCCAACGCTACATCCACAACAAGACCATTCAGAACAAAGACGGCCACCGCCTCGCTAACTTCGTCGCCTTGCACTCAGGTGCGATCGCGAACCAGTTCCCAGCCGCCGACGACCTCTTGGAACTCATCATCGAGCAGACCGCGTATATCGCCCGCCATATTGAGAAGCGCGTAGGTGCGCCACTCCCACGGGCGGAAGCCCGACACAACTCCACCGTTATCTGTGCGTTACTGGCCCAACAGGGGGTGAGCGTGACACCGGATCTCCTGCGGAAGTGGGCAGAACGTGGAAAGCTGACAGTTGCGCACCGTGATGGGCGCAATGGGTACCTCCTGTCGGAGGTGTTCAGCGTCGCATTGTCATCCACCCGATAACGAAGGAATACGACATGGCCGAGTACTCGCTAACTCCTTACCTTTTCTCCGTGGCGAAGAAGTATAAACCCGAAGACAGCCGGAAAATGGTGAACCTGAGTGAGAACCCAGATCTCACGGCCACCGAGTTCATGACGAACTGCTTTCTTTCCCTTGTTGGAGAGGAAAACCCACGGGAATTTGGCGCCGCAGACAGCCGTCTTCTTGAAGGGGTGGATGTTCTTGCTTACGAAGACCAAGTCCTTTTCAAGATGAGGGTCGGAGTGACCGGCTTTACTAGCAGCCTCGACCTGTCTTCCATCGGTGCATCTGCGCCTCGCAAACACTCTGACCCAGAATGGTTCAACCTCCGGGCCATGTTCGTCAATGTTCCGGGAAGTCGAAAGGGTCTTCTCCTCGTAGAGCGCGTCGCAAACTACAGCGCCTACGGTGTTTTGTCTGATACCCTTAAGGCTGCAGCTCGTTTAAACTTGCAAGAGACGGTCATCAAATTTGAGCCAATCCAGGATCTCAAAGCCGTGGGGCAAGATCTCAGCGACATGCTGACTAAAGCTATCGAGTTCAGGACGATCATCAATCCTGAACGATCTGATGTGGCGGACCGCGCTGCTGGGGAGGATACGATCCAACCATTTGAAAAGGTCGCCCGCCCCTCCATGAAGAGGTATACCAAGTTCATTCAACGTGGTGGACTGGGCACTTTCGGATGGTTTAGGGGCAAGACTGTCGAGCAATTGTCACAGCAATTCGGTTACCTTCCGGACCCGGGAGAAAGTACCGAAGTTGTTGCCACCGTTGAGGATCAAGCAGGCAAGACTCGGACTATCTCAATCCAGAACGAGGAAGCGGCATCTGTTTCTTTCGCGATCGAGCGACAGAATCAGGACAGTGAGCCCACAGATGAGGAGTTTCTCAACACGGTTGAAGAAGTTGTTGGCGTCTTAAGTACCTACATCAATATGACGTCGGATAAACTCGTTGGACTGAGTGAATTTGAAAGCGCGGATGAGTTGGCAGGTGTCACGGAATGGAGGCTAGATGAGTAGTATTCTTTCCCCTGTTGCCTCCCCAACCGGGGTCGTTCGTGACCAGTGGGATACTCTACGGGTCGGTAAGTCGAAAAAGCAGAGAGATTACGGGGCAATTGCTGTCATGTATGTAATCCCGATGCTGTTTGGCATCTGTGCTGGCATATGGGGCAATCCCGTCGTCGATACGGCCGCCCTTCTTGCAGCGGTGGCTGTATACACCGGTCTGATATTCAACTTGTCGTTCAACGTGTTCGACAAAAGTTTGGCTATCAGAAACGATCCTTTCAGGGAAGGTGACGAGGTAACTCTTGAGTTAGTTGACGAGCTCTTCGCCAACGTCAACTACACGGTCGTAGTTGGCCTCATCACGACAGCAGTACTCGTCAGCGCTTCGCTGTTCTCTGCGCCTGACTATATTGCCTGGGCAGCCAGGGTTACCGTGGCCGTCGTCGCCGCCCTCTCGGCTCACCTGTTCCTGATGTCCGGCATGATCATCAAACGGTTTAGATCCCTGCGTGAAACTTTAAAGCCGTAGCGTCGTGTCACGCAGGGTGTTATACTCGACGCGACGACACTATTTCACCCTCCACCCGGGGACCTCCTGGGACGGAGGGTTTTCTCATGCCCGGAGGTGAGACCATTGGCCTGGACTAACCGCGGGCACAACAGCGCCGCCGACATCCGCCGCATTCTCGACCGTGACGGGCACCGCTGCACCGCATGCGGCGACTCTGATGGCCCGTTCGAAGTCGACCACATCGACAACACGCGCGGACCCCACTACAACACTGACGCCAACAAGCAAACACTGTGCGTCACCTGCCACGAGAAGAAAACCCGGGCAGAAGCACGACGAGGACACCAGCGCTACTACGCCCGGCGCCGACTGCCCCAGAAGCCCCACCCCGGACTAATTGGCTAACCCCCACCATTGGGACACCCCAGGGGGTGCCCCCTCCCACCCCGGGGGCCACGGCCGCCCCGAGGGCATAGGGAAAAACGGGCTGTACGGGTTTCAGGATTTACTTTGTTCCGTTTGTCCCGCTGCCAGAAAAGGAGGTGACCTGTGCCAGGACCACCACCGAAGCGTGAAGACCAGCGCCGCCGCCGCAACAAGAACCCGGACGGGTTGACCACTGTCACGGCTGCTGGCGGGAAGCGCCCGAAACTGCCGCGCGTGTCGCCGCACTGGCACCCGCTGATGAAGGACTGGTTCCGCTCACTGAAGGAGTCGGGCCAGTCGCAGTTCTACGAGGCGTCAGATTGGCAGACTGCGCGCCTTCTGGCGGAGATCATGTCGCAGGAATTGAACTCGGGTGAGCCGGTGAAGGCCGCGATGCTCGGCGAGTTCAACCGCGCAGCGGCGTCGCTGATGACTACGGAGGGGGAGCGTCGCCGACTGCGGGTGGAGTTGCAGGCGCCGCAGGCCCAGGAGGACGGCGGGAAGGTCGTCTCGATTATGGACCGGTATCGGGAGAAGTTGTCGGAGTAGGAGGTGGGCATGAGTAGTGTGCCTGCCCCACAGGATCGACTTGTCACGCTGCCGGAGGGGTTACCGGAGTTAACGCTTGGCTATGAGGCTTTGGTGTGGGCGGGTACGTACCTGCGGCACACGAACGGCATGCGGGCTGGGAAACATTGGGAGTTCTCTCGCGAGCAGGCCCGGTTCGTGTTGTGGTTCTACGCCGTTGATGAGAACGGCCGTTGGTTGTTCGACCGTGGTGACCGTCGTCTGGCGAAGGGGTCCGGCAAGTCGCCATTCGCCGCTGTGATGGCGTTGATCGAATTGCTCGCCCCGGTGCGGTTCGACCGGTTCGACCCGGACGTGCCCGGCGGGTGTGTCGGCAAGCCGGTGAATATGCCGTGGGTGCAGATCGCCGCGGTGTCGCTTGACCAGACGGAGAACACTATGCGGCACGTGCGCGCGATGGTGGCGCCTCAGCGGGCGCCGGAGTTGCACCGCGACTACGACCTCGACGTCGGCAAGACCCAGATTTTCGTTGCGCCGGAAGGCAAGCTTGAGGTCATCACGTCCTCGGCGGCGACCGCCGAGGGCGCTGAGGTTACTTGTGTTATCGGCGACGAGTTGGAGCACTGGACACCGTCAAACAGCGGCGTGGAGTTGCATAACACGCTGGTGGATAACTTGACGAAGTCCGGTAGCCGGTTCATCGGCACGTTGAACGCGTGGAAGCCCGGTATCGGCTCGGTGGGAGAGTCTGTTTTCGACGACTGGGTTGCCCAGGAGTCGGGCATGGCGAAGGCGAAGACCCGCATTTTGTACGACGCGCGGATCGCGCCGCCGGATACGGACCTGGCGGACGAGGAGTCGTTGCGCGCCGGGCTCGAGTTCGTCTATGCGGACGCGCCGTGGGCTGACATCGAGGCGATGATCTCGCGTATCTGGAAGACGTCGTCGAAGGTGGATGATTCGAAGCGGAAGTATTTGAACTGGCCGACCGCGTCGTCGGATTCGTGGGTGGACCCGCAGGATTGGGCGCAGATGGCCCGGCCTGGTGTGGTGCCGGCCGACGGTGAGGACGTGGTGCTGTTTTTCGACGGCTCGATGTCGAACGACCACACCGCGCTGATCGGCGCGCGGATGGACGACGGCCACATCTTCACTGTGGGGGTGTGGGCGCCGACGCAGGACACCCCGGATGATCGCCCGATGATCGACTACGAGGTTGTCGACGCGGCTGTCGACCGGGCGCATAAGCGCTGGAGCGTGGTCGCGTTTTTCGCGGACGTGCGCGAGTGGGAAGCCTACGTGCACAACATCTGGCCGGAGCGCTACAAGAGCGAGTACCGGCTGTGGGCGTCGACAGGTGGGCGTAAGGCTGCGCCGATCGCGTGGGATATGCGCTCGCACGACTACGACTTCACCCAAGCGTCGGAACTTGTCGAACAGGAAATCCGCCAGCACTTGTTTACCCATGACGGTGATTCGCGGTTGACGCAGCACGTGCTGAACATGCGCCGGCATGAGGGGCGGTTCGGCATTGTGCCGCGCAAGGAGTCGCGCAAGTCATTGAAGAAGATCGACGCCGGTGTGTGCATGATCGGCGCGCGGATGGTGTGGGTGCTGGCGAAGCAGAAGGCGAAGAAGAAACGTAGCGGTAAGCGGAGAAAGGCGGTGCTGTTATGACGGTCCCTGTGGTGATGTCGAGCGGTCTCACCGAGGACGAGGCACGCCTGATTGGTCGGCTGCAGCATGATCTGGCGTCGTACCGGAAGAAGAACGTCACGAAGTGGCGTTACTACGACGGCGATGTCGAGCTGAAGAACATGGAGATCGCGGTCCCGTCGAATCTGGTCAACGTTGACGCGTCGATTGGCTGGGGTGGGGTCATTGTCGACGCCCTGGAGGAGCGCATTGACTGGCTCGGCTGGACTGCCGACGAGGATCAGGCGGACGGGCTGCAGGCTGTCGCGCGAGAGAACCGGCTGTCTACGGAGTTCAACAAGGTCAAACTCGATTCGCTCGTCACCGGCGTCGGTTTCCTAGAGGTCACTGCCGGTGGTGCGGGGGAGCCGGATGTGATCATCAACGCAGTGTCATCCTCTGACGCGACATATCTGTGGGATGATCGCGCGAACCGTGTGTCGGCGGGTCTGGTGATGAAGCAGGGCCCGGAGGGGGAGGACCTGTTGACGTTGTATCTGCCGGATATGACGGTGACGGTGGTGCGTGAGCATGGCGAGTCCAGGGTGACGCGTCATGTGCATAACCGTGGCCGGTGTGGGCTGGTGGCGTTTCCGAACAAGTCGCGCGCCGGGCGCACTCGCGGCCAGTCTGAGTTGACGAAGCCGGTGCGGTACGCGATTGATCATGCGCAGCGCACGATTTTGGAGATGGAGTACAACCGCGAGATTTACACGACGCCGCAGAAGTGGTTCGCGAATATCCTGCCGGAGGATTTGGGTTTCGACCCGGAGTCTGACGCTGAGATGTCGGAGTTTGAGCGGATTAAGAAGGGCTTCGATGTTGCGATGACTCGGGCGGTGATTCTTCCGACTCAGGAGGAGGATGGGAAGAATCCGTCGACTGGGCAGTATCAGTCGGCGCCGCCGACGCCGTACATCGACGAGTTGCAGATGATCACGCAGCTGCTGTCGTCGTATTCCGGTATTCCGCCGTCGTGGTTTGGGTTTCATACGGATAATCCGCCGTCGGCGGAGGGGCAGCGCGCGCTCGAGGCTCGTAACGTGAAGATGTCGGAGCGACGATGCACGTCCTATTCCGGCCCAATGGACGCGGATGTGGCGTTTATTGTGCAGTCGATTTTGGCTCAGCGGTCCGAGGAGGCTGCGGTGCCGACGCCGGAGTTTATGGCTGCGGTGTCGTCGCGGTGGCGTGACCCGGCGACGCCGACGGTTGCTGCTGCGACGGATGCGGTCACGAAGCAGATCGAGGTCGGCGCACTGGCGCGTAATTCCGTTGTGGCGTTGGAGCGGATGGGTTATTCGGATGCTGATATTCGTCGGATTCAGCAGGAGTGGTCGCAGGAGTCGTTCCGTGAGCTTTTGATGCTGGCGTCGAAGAAGGAGTTGCCGGCTGATCCGCTTGCGGAGGAGTTGGCGCGGCAGCGCACTGAGTAGGGAGGTGGTTGGTGTGCCACTAGGCGCAGCTGAACTCGCTGACTACTGGCAGATTATCGACCAGATTAACCGCATGGCCCAGGCTGACTTCGTCGCACTGTGGCGGATGCTGGAGGCCGAGGACAAGGACACGCTGTTTCGTGGTCTGCAGGCCGGTGTGCCGGAGATCGTCGAGCTGTACCGCAACGCCCAGGCGGACGCGGCGATGGTGTTCTACAACACCACCCAGGGCGTGGCCTACAGCCGGGCTGCCGCGACGACTGCGGGTCGGATCAACGAGGCCCAACTTGAGCAGATGCTGCGCTACGCAGTATTCGGCAAGGGGGTGTCCTCACCGGTCGGTCTGATTTCGGGTGCGATTCAGCAGATGGTGCTGGGTGGGGGGCGTGACTATGCGAATGAGGCATTCGCCCGTGCCGGGGTGGGGTGGTATCGGGTGGCGCGGGCTGACGCTTGTGCGTTTTGCCGCATGCTCGCCACTCGTGGTGCTACGGAGTGGGAGCCGTACACGTCGGCGAACTCGGCGTTCTCGAAGGGCGGGCCGAGCGGTTACCAGTACCACAAGCACTGCCGGTGTATTCCGGTGCTGGCGTCTGAGTACAAGGTGCCGGACTATGTCAACGAGTGGACGGAGACTTACTACAAGGCGTCGGAGAAGGTGTCGTCGACGACTGATTTCCGGGCGATTCTGGCGGGTATGCGCGAGATCGACGGGATCAAACACTAGCCAGACGGAGCAGACACCCAGGTGCAAGTCCTGGGCTGGCACTAACCCCTACACGGAAGGTGTGGGGGTTTCATCATGCCCCGCATGGGGCGACCCACACCTGAAACAGGGAGACGATCAACGATGTTCAAGACCTACCCGATTTGGCTGCGCGCTATCGAAGGATCTGAGGCTGGCGGTTCTGTCGGCGCTGACGGTGAGCCCGAAAAGGGCGCCGATGGCAACGGCGATAAGCCCCAGGGCGACGGCCAGGAGTCGGACGACTCCGAGCAGGTCGACTGGAAGGCACGCTTCGAACAGGCCCAGCAGGACGCCGAGAAGTGGAAGGCGCACTCCCGCAAATGGGAAGACCGTGCCAAGGCCAAAAACGACGGCAACGATAGCGGCAACGACGATATCCGCGCGCGCCTGGCCGAAGTCGAACAGAACCTCAAGGACGCCCGCGCTGAAAACGAGCGCGTGAAAACCGAACGGTTGAAGTTCGAACTCGGCGCCGAATACGGACTGTCTAAAGACGATGTTGATCTGCTGCGAGGTAACGAGGACGACATGCGCGCACTCGCGCAACGCCTCGGTGAGAAGCACGAGCAGCACTACCCCGAAAACCCGTATCAGGGCCGCGGAAGCCAGGGCAGCGCGAAGCAAAACGCTGAAGCCTGGGCCAAGGAACTGCTGGGGAAAGATTCCTGAAATTTGACTGCATAGGAGGATAAAGAATGCAGTTCGCACCCCGTTACCAGGTGCGCGGCGACGTGTCTGTCCAGAAGTGGCTCGGCTCCGCCCACGCCACGGACAATGCACGCACCGTCACCATCGACGGCACCAAGCTCGACGCTTTCACCGAACGCGGTTTCGTGCCCGCCGGCACCCCGCTGACCGCGGCAGAGGGCGGCAAGTTCGCCCCCGCGACCGCCAGCGACGAGCTCGCCGGCTTCCTGCTTGTCGACCAGCCGGTCGACACCACCGCTGACGTGATCGCGCCGCTGCTTGACCACGGCCGCATCCGCGTCAAGTTCCTGCCCGAGGGTGCGCCGGACGTCACTGCGATGCCGGCCAACCCGCACTTCATCTTCGTGAAGGAGGCCTAGACCATGGCTCTTTGGACTGATGTTGCAGACCCGCAGGAGCTGACGGTTGTCGCGCGCGAAGCCGCCCGCGATCGCGAAAAGCGTGACGAGTTCAACCTGGCGCAGTTCCTGCCCAACGAGCACACGCTCTCCCAGACCGTCACCCTTGAGGCCGGTGAGAACGGTTTCGTGGAGGCCGCTGAGTACCGCGCCTACGACGCAGAGACCCCGATCGGTGGCCGTGGTGAGGGCAGCCGTCGGATCGTGTTCGAGTTGCCGCCGCTCGGTCAGAAGCGTCGAGTGTCTGAGTACAACCAGTTGATGTTCCTCGGCGAGGGTGGCGAGTCCGCTATCCGCACCGCCATCGGTAAGGCGGCGGTGCTGCGTGGCCAGGCTGTTGCTGACCGCATGGAGCTCGAGCGTGGTCGTGTGCTGGTGTCCGGCAAGGCCGCGATCAACGAGAACGGTTTCATTGTCGATTCCGATTTTGGTCGTGACGAGGATCTGACTGTCACCGCGGGCACGAAGTGGGGCGAGGCGAGCGCCGATCCGGTGCAGGACATTCTGGACTGGGCTGAGGCATACTCCGATGCCAACGGCGAGGCCCCGGCGTACATCGTCGCCTCCACCAAGGCGATCGGAGCGCTGGCGAAGTACAACGGCTTCCTGCCGAAGGACTCCATCCGTCGCCGCGCGTCGTTCGACGAGATCAACGCGCTGCTCGAGTCCGAGGGTCTGCCGCAGCTGGTGAAGTATGACCGCCGCGTCCGCGTCAACGGCGTGGCCGAGCGCGTCATCCCGGAGGACACCCTGCTGTTCCTGCCGGACGCCGCCGCCGGTCTGGGCAAGACCTTCTGGGGCACCACCCTGGAGTCCCTGGACCCGAAGTACGGCATCCAGACCGAGGACCGCCCGGGCATTGTTGCCGGTGCGTACCAGGACGAGGATCCGCGCGGCGTGTGGGTCAAGGCTGCCGCCATCGGTATGCCGGCGCTCGCAGACGCGAACCTCGCGATGGCCGCAACCGTTCTCTAAGGGGGTAACGCATGGCGAAGATCAAGAATGATTTCTTCGGCGTGGTCTACGCCCGCAAGAAGAACGGTGAACTTGTGAAACTGCGTGCGGGTGACACGGTGCCTTCTGGTGTGGAGGTGCGTGGCGACCTGCACGCGCCGACTGCATCTAAGGGAGGTACCCGTGCAAAGTCCATCACCGCCGATAGCGACACCGACTGATGTAGCCAAGCGCCTCGGACGAGACCTCGACGACGGCGAACTCGACGCCGTCGACGGTCTGCTTGAGGAGGCGGAAGTGCTTATCGAGGGCTACCTCGGCAAGATTCCGCAGCCGGTGCCGCGCCGGGTAACGGTCGTGGCGTCGCGCATGGTCGCCCGCGTCCTGGAGCAGCCTGACGCAGAAGCGTTCTACGCGGAGAGCGTCCAGCACGCGGCAGGGCCGTTCTCGGAGACGAAGCGGTTCTCCACCGGTGCGTCTGGTGGAGCACCGTGGTTGACGGCTGCGGACAAGCAGTCGCTTAGGCAGGCCCGAAGCGGTGGCCGCGGGATTTACACGATCGGGATCGGGTGAGGACCTGTGGTGTTTACTCGTTTGCCGTTCGAGGTCGTCCGGGTGCGGCGCACCCACACCTACGTCGAGCCTGCGGGTGAGACGAGGTACGACGACCTCGGTAACCCGATCGAGACCGACGAGTTGGGCAACGACACGGTCACCGAGGAACGCGACATTGTCCGTGTTGCGGGGTGGGCGGTGCCGCGCGCGGCGGAGCCGAAACTTGCCGGACATGCCCGGCGCACCGTCGAGGTCGAACTGTTTGCACCGGTTGGCACGTTTCGTCCGCAGGACGCGGTCGAACTCCCGGAGCGCGACGACGTCCTCGAAGTTATCGGCGAGCCGGAGAACTACGAGCACAACCTGTTTGGCTGGGCACCCGGCCTAGAAGTGGTCAACCTGGGAGGTACGCAGTGAAGCAACGCTGGGCGCTAGTGAAGACCCCGAACTCGGACGATTTCGTCCGCGTTGGGTCGATGTCGTTCGACGGCGGCTCCCTAATCATCTTCGAAGACGGCGATCGGCGCGTGGTAAAGCGCGCGTATGGCCCGGGTGGGTGGTTGTCGTTCGAGTGGAAGGAGCCAGAGAATGCCAGCGAGGTACAAGCCTAACCGTGCGGGACTACGTGAAGTCCTGGCCTCTGCGCCGGTCGCGTCCTTGGTCGCCGACCACGCCGAGCGCATCGCCGCCGAATGCGGTGACGGGTTCGTCGCGTCGCAGCGTATGGGCAAGTCGCGCCAGCGCGCGATCGTCTACGCGGACACGTGGTCGGCGAAGCACCGTGACGCGCGGGAGAACGTGATGGTGCGGGTGCTTGGCTGATGGCAGGTATCTCCGCGCAAAAGATCGCAGTTGCCGCGCTCCGGGACGCCCTTGGCGTCCGTGTGTCGACGCAACTGCCGGACAGTAGAAACAGGCCGGATCGTTTCGTTGTCCTCTCGCGCATCGGTGGCGGGTCCGACGACTGGGCGACGAAAGACCCGCGCTTTCTCATCGAGTGCTACGACACCTCCGAACTAGGGGCTGAAGAACTCGCCGACGGAGCGTGGGATGCATGGGCGGGTCTTCGCGGGCCCGCCCCGCTGCACCGTGCATATTCCGACAACAATCTGACCCGCTACGACAACCCGGATTTGAAGCATCATCGCTTCCAGTTCACGGGTGGCCTGCAGTTGCGGCGCTGACGCGCTGGGTGCAGGTGGTTTTCCTTTTCAGGCCCGGTCCAACGATCCTGAAAGGACTGAGCAGCAATGGCTGTGAACATCAACAACGCGTTCGTCGGTACCCCACCGATTGATGGTGGCGTGTACTTCAACGCACCGGTCGGTACTCCGCTGCCGACTTCCGCGACCGAGATGCCCGACGATGCCTTCATCGATCACGGCGCGATTGGCCCGGACGGCTTCAACGTCCAGCCGACCCGCACATCCAACACTGAGAAAATGTTCGGTGGCGGTGACTGGGTCGACACCCAGGACGACTACACCGAGGAAGTCACCCTGACATTCCTCGAGGACGACAACGAGGGTGTCATCGACACGATATACGGCGAGGACAATGTGGTGATCACCCCAGGTGCAGAGGGCACCCAGAAGACGATTTACCACACCAAGCAGCGTCTGCCGATCAAGTCGCACGTTATCCGCGCTATGGACGGCGACAAGTACAAGACTTATGTCATCCCGCGCGGTCGTATCACCACGGCGGAGAAGACCGCGGATGTGCACACCGCGTCGACGAAGTACAACGTCACGATCAAGGCGTTCCCGTACGTGCTCGAGGACGCGGACGGTGAGGACCGCGAGGTGTACGTCGTGGAGTACCGCGACGACGGCCGTCCGGCCGAGGAGACTCGCGAGACCGCGAACGCGGAGGCCGGCGCCACCCAGTAGCGCCAGCAACCCCTGGGCGGAGCAGCAGGGGTCAACAAATACCACTGCTCCCCATTCTCACCCGGTGAACGCAGGGAAAATCACTCCCTTTGGACCGGGCCTGCCCTGACTTTCACCGGGTGGGCCTAAACGTTGCCCGGTCCAACAACCCCAACCCGAAAGGTCTGGTCCACATGGCTTTTGTAATCTCCGCAGATTTCGAACCCATCGAGTTTGAGATCCCCGCTGGTAAGGCGAAAACGGTAACTATTTCGGTGCCTCCGTTCGACTGCTACTCACCGGCGGATATCGCGAAAATGAATGCCGATCTCAAAAAGTACGAGCACGACGACGAGATCGATGACGTAAACAATCCAGCAAAGACGGTGACGGCTCTGCTGCGGTTCCAGCTGAAGCACTTCAACCCGGGCAAGCAGAAAGCGGACGCCATCGATGCTCTCACCGTGCGCCAGCTGAACGAGATCGACAAGATCTGGACTGAGAAGTCCGAGGTGACTCTGGGGGAATCCGAAGCCTCCACCGACGATTCTTCCGCGACCGAGGAGTAACCGACGCGCTACGCGCCGACCTCATGGAGCGCGGCCGCTCACTTAGTGAACTGGGCCGCACCATGACCTGGTCCGATCTGCGTGCCTTCGTTGAACATCTGCCGATGACGTCGCATTTCTGGCGCAAGGAGGAACCAGAACAAGCGAAACTCATCGCCTGGGTGGAAGGACTCGCAACGCCGCATGTGGCGGTGGTGGGGGAGTTGTACGACCTGGTCGAGCGGCACGTGTTCCCGACCGCGGGGGCGGAGCCGATTCTGCAGCGCATGCAGCAGCGCGCGCTGGACAACCTGCGCCAAACACAGGGGGAGGCAAAACCGGCTGAACCGGTGAAACCTGCGCGCCGACGTAAGTCCGCGGCAGAGATTCGAGCCCAGTTAGAGCGGGCACACCACTAGCGCTGGAAGGGCGGTATTTACCATGGCTGAACTCGGCACCGGCTGGATCTCCATTGTGCCTGAGGTCTCGCGCATCTCCCCGGAGATCGCGAAGGCGCTCGACGCCGCCGACGGGCATGTGGAGAAGAAGGGCCACTCGATGGGTGGCAAACTCGCGTCCGGGATCGGCAAAACCCTCAAGGTCGGCGCCGCGTCCGTCGGTGTCGCAGCCGGCGGCGCGATCGGTGTCGGCCTGACCAAGGGCATGGGTCGCCTGACTGCTATCGAGAACGCACAGGCGAAACTCACCGGGCTGGGCAACTCCAGCCGTGACGTGTCCATGATCATGGACAACGCGCTCGCGTCGGTGAAGGGCACCTCCTACGGCCTGGAGTCCGCCGCCACCACGGCTGCGATGGCCGTGGCCTCCGGTATCAAGCCGGGTAAGGAACTCGAGCAGGTCCTCAAGACCACAGCCGACACGGCTGGTATCGCCGGTGCGTCCATGGACGAGATGGGCGCGATCTTCGGGTCCGTCGCGGCCCGCGGTAAACTACAGGGCGACGACCTGATGCAGCTGCAGTCGCGCGGCATCCCCGTACTGCAGATGCTCGCGGAGCAGACCGGCAAGACTTCCGCTGAGATCTCCGACATGGTCGCAGCGGGCGAGGTCGACTTCGCCACCTTCGAGCGCGCGCTGCGCGAAAACGTCGGCGGTGCCGCACTTGAAGCCGGCAACACCATTCAGGGTGCCTACAAGAACACCATTGCTGCTGCAGGGCGTGCCGGCGCCACTGTCGAGGGGGCCTTCACCGGCATTCTGCGCTACGGCATGCAGGAGGCCACCGCAGGCCTAGACGCGTTCAACGAACGGCTGAAGCCCATGGCGTCGAACATGCAGCAGTTCCTCGACGGCACCGTCGTTCCCGGTCTGGAGAACGCACGCGCGGCCGCCGCTGACTTCTTCAAGTCCGCAAACGCCCAAAACACGCTCGGTACCGCGAAGGCAGTGTTCTCCGAATTGGCCTCGGCTGGGCAGCAACTGCTGCCGGTCATCGGCAACATCGCCACCTCTCTCGGCCAGGCGGGACTGCAACTCGGACAGGCAGCATGGGGTGCTTTCGCAGGTGCGTTGTCTGCTGCAGCGTCGGCCGCGTCCGCGCTCGCGGGCCCGCTTAACGCGGTGACCGGGTTCCTGTCTGAGCACCCGGCTCTGGTCACGGCCGCGGTTGGCGCGTGGGCCGGGTTTAAGTTCATGCCTGGCATCACCGAGAAGATGTCCGGCTCGCTGCAGGGGCTCAACGACCGCGTCGGCGGGGTTCGTGATCAGTTCAACATGGTCGTGCCCTACGCCGACAAGATGCGCCAGGCCATGGCTGACAACGGTGTCGAGGTCTCGCGGCTTGATTCGCGGATGATGGCGCTGGCGGACACCGGGGAGGGTACTGCGCAGAAGATGGCGCAGGCTTACGTGCAGGCGTCGGCCCCGTTGCGCGAAGTGTCCGCTGGGCACCGCGACCTGGCGCAGACCGCCCGTCTGGCTGCGCTTGAGGCCGGTGATGGTTGGACCGCCACTGACCGGATTATGGCGCAGGCCGGCCACAGCATGTCCGCCACGGTCACGAAGTTCGCAGGCACGGTCAAGGGCACCGGGGCCGCGGCGCTGACTGGGCTTAAGGACGCCGGGCAGGGGGTTGTGAACGCGTTCGGCGGGCCGTGGGCTGTCGGCCTGGCTGTGGCTGGTGCTGCGATTGTGAAGCAGCAGTCGGCTGTGCAGGGGGCTAAGGGTGCGCAGGAGCAGTTGGCGCAGTCCGTCCGCGATGGTGCTGAGGCGCAGAAGGACCTGCAGGCGGCGCTTGCTGGTACCACTGGTGCGTTGGATGAGCAGGGGCTTGCTGCGGCTGCGCGTATCGCGAAGGCAGAACTGGCGGGCCTGATCGCGGAGGGGTCGCGCCCGCTGGGGATCGACGACAGCATTAACCAGTCGACGGTCGCCGTCGACGAATTCCTGTCGAAGATTCCGGGCCTGTACACCGAGACAGGCAAGGCCAACGTTGAGCAGACGCGTGCGAACAAGGAGGCGCGCGAGTCCTACGAGGCGCTGGAGGAGTCGGCGTCGAAGATGGGGCTGACCCTCGAAGACGTCAACTCCGTCGTCGCCAAGGGCGGGCCGGAGTATCAGCAGCTGCTGTCGTCGCTTCGCTCGATGGGCGACGAGGGCAACATGGCCGCGGACAAACTCGAATCCGCACGTGCTGTGCTCGATGAGTCCGTGGCCGCTGCGCGTCGCCTCGACCCCGCCATGGTCGAAGCCTCGCAGGCGATCGAAACCCTGTCCGATTCTGCAGCCTCTGGCGAGGACAAACTCTCAGCGCTGCATACCCTGCTGCAGTCGATGGGCCTGGCCCCGAAGGACGCGGAGCAGGCCATGATGGATGCCGCCGCGGCTGTCGACGAGATCGTCCAAGCCGCGGAGCAGGCGAACCGGCCGGTCGAGCAGCTAGGCGACGCGCTGTTCGGCATGGACGGCAAACTCGATCCAGCTAACGAGTCTGCACGTGACCTCCACGAACGGCTGACCGGCATGGTGGGTGACCTCCAGAACGTCGCTGTCAACGGTGGCGACGTCCAGGCCGCGATGGATGAGATGGCGCCGGCCATCGCTGCCACCGCGCAGGAGTTCGGTCTGACCGAGGAACGCGTCCGGGAACTCATTGCCGCTTACGGTGGTGTGCCGGAGGTCTTGGAGACCGCGATCGCGCTCGAGGGCGCGGACGGGGTCGCCCAGGAAGTCGGCGAGGTCTGGGCTGCTCTTCAAAACATGAAAAGCGAGGGCACGTCCACGATCGAGATCTCCGCTGTGGGCGAGGATGCCAAGGCTGTCATGGACGAAATCGGGGTCAAGTGGGAGGAGACCATTGGCCCCGATGGCGAGAAAAACGTCAAGATTAGTGCCGCTGACGATGAGGCCATCGAGGCCATCCAGCGTGTGACCCAGATGACGGCAGAACTCGGTGATTCCGAGATCTCGCCGACGATATTCCTGGACACAACACAGATTGAAGTCAACGCGTCGCAGGCACAAGCGATTCTTGATGCCCTCGACCTGGAGGAGCCGACTCCTCAGGCGCAGTTGATCATCGACGGTCTGCAGACGAACAACTCGATTGCGATGGGTGACCTAGCGTTCCTGGGAGCGCAGTCGCCTACACCGCAAGCGGATCTGAACAAAGCGCTACTGGATACTGGCGTGAAGGTGTCCAACGACCAGTTGGACGCGCTCGGGAAGAAAAAGAGCACCGCGACCGCGGATGTGAATAACGAGCCCGCGCGTCGTGGAGTCGAGGAGACGAAAGGTTTCCTTGCGTCCATCAAGGACCGTGTCGTCAACATCTTCACTCGCCGCCATGACAACGGCGGATCGTCGGCGTTCGCGGACGGTGCTGTGCGCTATGCCGCCGACGGCCTGCTCTCGAAGCAGCAGGCCCAGATCCAGCCCGGCGGGCGATGGCTCACCTGGGCGGAAGATGAGACGCAGGGCGAGTCGTTCATCCCGCACGCGATGTCGAAGCGGAAGCGGTCGACGCAGATCCTTGCGGAGACCGCCGACATTTTCGGCCTTGGCCTTGTGGACCGGGGCGGGAATGTGGTGCGCCGCGACGGAACGTCGGTGGCACCGACGTCGCAGTCGTTCCGCGCGGATGGTGGTGTGACCGCCAGCGATGTCTTGCGGTTCGTGAAGGGCGAGAATGTCGACGGCAAGCAGGCGCCGCGCTCGCTGGAAGGTGCGCGCTACGTCTGGGGTGGTGGCCTGCTCGGCAACTGGGGCGACTGCTCCGGGTCGATGTCTGGCATCTCTGCATTCATCGCCGGCTGGCCATTGGCCGGCCGGAAGTACGCCACCGGTAACCAGGGACAGGTGCTTGGGTCGATGGGGGCGAAGCCCGGTCTGGGGACTGGTCCACGCATGGCGTTCGGCTGGTTCAACGGCGGCCCCTACGGCGGGCACACCGCTGGCACGCTGTTCTTCGACAATGGTGACCGCATCAACCTAGAGATGGGCGGCGGTCGTGGTAACGGGCAGATCGGTGGTGCTGCCGCTGGTGCTGACCACTCCAGTTTCACCGACCACGCTTACTTGCCGCTTGACGGTGGACTGTCGATTGGTTTTGAAGAGATCGAGTCTGACTACGACACGTCGATGCCGGAGGTGGCGTCCACTTCGGTCAGTGGCGTGACGCTTAAATCCGGCAAGAGTGTGTCGTGGGGCAAGGCGCAGTCGCTTTTCGATCAGGCCCGGAACTACTCGCGCAGCGGGAAGTACTGGGAGCAGGACTACGAGAAGATGGGTGCCCAGTTTGCTGGTGCGCTCACCGGGGCCATGTCGAACATCCCGAAGTTCGACGTTGGTGGTCGATGGCCGTCTGGCGTGATGGGGCGGAACCAGTCCGGCAAGGACGAGGTCGTTCTGACGAATGATCAGTGGCGGTTCCAGTCGCAGATCGCGCAGGCGCTGCCGGAGGCAGGCCGCCAGATCACCAACGCGGCACAGCAGTTCTCTGCAGCCGTCGACGGTGCCCAGGGCCAGGTGCTCAACGCCGGGCGTGGCCTCGGCGGCGACTTCCTCGGCTCCGCCGAAATCGTCCAAGACGCCGAGCAAGGTCTCTACGACACCCGCGCGAACATCGTCACCCAGGCCGAAAACATCACGAAGGCCGAAGACGAAGTCGCCGAGGCACGTAAAGAACTGGCAGAGGCGGAGAAGAAGGGCGGGGCACTCTCGACTGCGCAGAAGCGCAAACTCGAAGACGCCGAGCAAGCCCTCGCCAAGGCCCGCAAGGACGGCAAACCGGACAAGATCGCCGACGCCGAGAAGCGTCTGCAGCGCGCCCGCGAGGACGCCGACGACGCCCTGGCGAAGTCCGAGGACAAAAACGCCAAGGAAGTCCGCAAGGCACAGGACCGGCTCAACAAGGCAGAAGACAAACTCCGCGACACCCGCGAAGCACACTCCGAAGCCCTAGCCGACCTGGAAGCAGCGGAACGCACCGCAGTCGCGGCGCGCTACCAGGCAGCGTCCGACCTTGCGCTGGGTATCGGTGAGGAGATGGGCAAGTCGTTCCAGATCGTGGCCGGCCTGTTCGACCAGTTCGGCAGGCTCGGCGCCTATGTGGACGACATGCGTCAGTCCATCTCGAAGTTGCACATGCAGCAGAAGACCCTGGGGCTTGACCGGTTGAAGGCGATGGCCGATTTCCAGGTTAAGACGCAGGACGTCGATCGTGTCCGCTTGCGTGGCGCGATTGGTGTGGCGCAGGCTGAGTACGAGTTGGAGCAGGCTCGCAAGAGCGCGAAGTTCGCTGGACTGACGTCCATTGAGGCGATGTCTGGTGCGATGGACCGCTTCTACGAGACTGGCATCTTCTCCATCGAAGGCCTGACCGAGGCCGAGATCGAGAACTCGAAGGAGGTCAAGGCGGCCCTGTGGGGTGTCGAGGTGGCGCGCAAACAAGCCGCACTCGACGACCTGGAGGCGTCCCGTGCGCGCGAGGTCGCCACCCTGCGCGTGGCGGAGGCGACGCTGCAGCAAACCCGCGCGGCGCAGATGCTCCAGTTGCAGACCGAGCACCTGACGCAGGCGACTGCGCAGCTGAACGGCATGACGAAGAATCAGGCGACGGGCGCCGCCGCCGGATTCGAGGGTGCCGGCAAGGTCGCCTCCGGTGCGGGCCAGATCGCTGGCGGTCTCGGCATGGCCGCTGCAGGGTTCGCAGCAGCGGGCCCGCTCGGCGCTATCCCCGGCCTGATCATGGCCGTTAAGGGCGCGGGCGACACCGCCAAGGGCGCGAAGCAGATCAAGGCCAACAAGAAGGAGATGGACCAGGCCTGGAAGGGCATGGGAACCAAATCCAAGGTGGCCGTGGTCGGTGGTTCGGTCCTCGGCGGTGTTGCTGCGGGCGCCGGCGGTGTCCTCGGCGGCGCTGAGGGGGCGCAGTTGGGTGCCGAATTGGGCACGGAGATTGTGGACGCGACGGTCGGGACGGTGTCCTACGACATCGAGCAGCGCCTGGCCGCACTGCAGCGCCGTCAGGCGGACGAGGTCGACGCATTCAACCTCGACTTCGACCGCCAGGAGCACGACCTCAACATGCAGTCGCTGGATAAGGAGATCGATTACATCTACGCCCGGGATCGGGCGGAAAGCGATCTTGAGTACGCGAAGATGATGCGCGAGTCGGTGGCGGCTCCGACGGAGAAGTTGGAGCAGGCGTACCGCGACGCTGCTGCGGAGGAAAAGCAGCGCTCCGAGAAGCAGCACGCGGAGCAGATGCGCTCGCGTGGCGAATCGCAGCGTATCCAGTCCGAGCAGTTGAACGTCGAGAAGCAGATCCCCGCCTTGTTGCAGGAGATTCTGCGGGCGCTGCCGGAACAGACGCGCTCACAGGTCAGTGGTGTGGGCTACCTGGCCCGCACCTAAACCATGGAATAGGGAGGTGTCGCCTGTGGGGCGGTACGCGGTCGCCATGCGCGACTTCAAGAACACCCGGTGGGACTTCACCGGCGACTGGGCTGCCGGCATTAAGTCCGGCGGTGTCGACGGCCTGGTCGGCTCGACTGCTGATGTGACAGCGTCGCCGTTGACTGGTGTGGGGCAGGTGGTGCTGTCGCAACGGGTCGAGCCGATTCAGGGTGCGGTGACGTTCCACTGCCGCGCATCGGATGATCGTGATGCGGGGCAGGTGGCCGCGGACCTGCGCGCGGCGTTCTCGCCGATCATTGGTCGGGAGAACACGCTTGTGGTTGCGTCGCCGTTGGGTGAGGCGCAGGCGCGGGTGCGACTGTCCGGTCCGATCGCGGACCCTGTTGAAGATCCGTCATGGGACGAGATGGTGCTGAATCTAACTGTTCCGTTGGTGGCGGATGAGGGGCTGTGGTGGCTGCCGGAGCGCTCGGGCACCGGAAACGTCACTGTGACGAATCGCGGTGATGTTCCCGCATGGCTGAAAATCAAGTGGAACGGTGACGGCGGGGCAGTTGTACTGCCCTCCGGCGCTCGCTTCGTACTGCCGGCCGTCACCGCCCCGCGCACCCTGTTCTTGTCGCGTCAGCACTCGCTGGTTGTGCGCGACGATAAGGGTGTCGTCGATAAGGCGCTCTGGAAGCGTCTGCGTTCCGCGTTGCCGGAGCAGGTGATGCCGGGCAAGACTGGCCGGTTCATCCTGCCGGCCGGGGCCACCGCGCAATGGCGTGAGGGGGTGCTCGACCCGTGGAGGTGACGTGGGCCGACCACAAGAAACACCGCAACGCCGTTATCCGTGATGAGGGGCAGTGGGTTGGGCTGTTCGATGAGAACGCCGAGCACATCATGGTGCTGCCGTCGTTGTTATCGATGGATGCGCCGGAAACGACGAACGTGCCGGTGTCGTTTAGGGCGACGGTGGTGGTGCGCACACCCACTGGCGAGATTGACCCGCTCGTCGACGAACTGTTCGCCGACGGTGTCTCCGCCGCCCAGGCGGATAGTGAGGGGCGTCTTCGTCTCGCGTTGAAGGCCACCCGGTTTGTGGTGGTGGCGCGTCCGGGCATTCTGCGCGCCTACCGCATCACCCACGTGGTGGTCTCCGGCGACGGCAACGTGCCGCCGGGGCAGATGGAGATCCACGGCACCGACATGCTCATGGAACTTAACCGGCACATCGCCTGGACCGCACCCACCACCGTTTCCGGCAAGTTCACCCGGTTCACCCGCGACTGGGAGGGACCGGAGCACGTTGGCGTGATGTTCTCGCGCCCGCGTGATCTGCAGGACGTGAAGATGATCACCACAGCCGACGGTGTCACCCTCGGCGACGGCAAAGGTGCAGAAGAAACCATTCGGTATGCGATCGCCCGCTCGCTCGAGACTGGGTGGAAGGCGTCCGGCCTACCCGGGGTTGTGGCCGATCCGCCGATCGTGGTCGACCCGGCAGGGTCCGGGCTGCGCTCGCCGGAGGTGCTGGTGCGCATGACTGACGACAAACTCCTCGACACCGTCGCACCAGCAGCCGCCCGTGCCGGCGTGCGTATCTCGGCGCGGCTGTGGCTGCCAGGTGACCCCGCGGTGGGCGGGTTGAAGTTGAGCGCGCCGAAGATCGTGGTGCGGGTGGAGCAAATGCAGGAGGTGAAGTAGATGGCTGTGCTGGCTGATGTGGTGCTCGTCGCCGACGGCGGTGACATCACCGCGGGGCGCAAAACGTCCACGCTGACGTTCGGCGAGTTCAACGTCGTTTTGCCGGAGGACGTGCAGCAGCGCGAGGAGCAGGACGGGCGGATCAAGGACGGCTACGTCTACCGACCTGAGGGCGACTTCGGGCCGTTCGACGTCGGCTTCGCCCGCGCCGACGTGACCGTGGACCTGCAGGCGCACACCTCCGATCTGGAGGCGGTTGTTGATGCGGCGCAGAAGCAGTCCGACGGTGACGTGTTCTTCGAGCGCGACATCACCGTTGTTGGTCTGGGCGGTTTCGTCCCGGGCGTGGACTTCCACGTCGGCGACATCGTCACCGTGGAGATGTGGGGCGGACTGGTGCGCCTTCTGCTGCCGGTCACGGACATCACGATGATCTCGTCTGATTCGGAGGGGGTTGTCGCGTGGCGGGTGCATGTCGGCGGCATGCTGATCTCTGACCTGGCGGAGTTGCGTCGTTCGAATGAGGAGTTGCGGCGTCAGGTGAAGGGGGATCGGAGGGGGATTGCGCAGGCCCGGTCTGACGCTTCGAGCGCCAAGTCCACGGCTGTGTCGGCGCAGGCCACCGCCGATGAGATCAAGCAGACCGTTGAGGATGCGGAGGGGGTGATTCAGTCTGCTTTGGCGGGGTTGGTGGCTGCGGAGGAGCGTGGCCGGGGCTACGCGCAGGAAGCGTACGAGTCGTACGAGTTGGCTCGGGGGTCGTATGAGAATGCGCTGGTCGCTCTTGATGAGGTGACGCGCCTGGTTGATGAGTCGGACGGGATTCTGGATAAAAACGGCGCCATCTTCGAAAGCGTCGAGACGTTGCACGGCCAGGTGGAGGAACTTCACCGGCAGATGCTTGTGGCGCAGGCCCAGTTCCGGGGGCTGCTCGGCTCGGCGTCGGCGCATACGGCGTTGTCGGCCCAGTATGAGGAGTCGGCGCGTGAGCATGTGGCGCGTGCTGACGAGATCCGCGCTGAGATTTTGCCGCTGGTGGAGCAGGCGCACCAGGAGATCGAGGCGGGTAAGCAGCATGTGGCTAGTGCGCTTAGCCACGCTAAGGATGCGCGTCAGGCCCATTCGGACGCGCAGGAGCAGGCGCAGTTAGCCAAGGACGAGGCGGATCGGGCGGTTCAGGCGCTTGATGATGCCAAGGTTGCGAAGGATAGCGCGGATTCTGCTGTGCAGAAGGCCGGCGAAAAACTCACGGAGTTGCAGCGCGAGGCCGACGAGGCCCTGTCCGCGATCGACCTCAAGCAGAACGAGGTGCTGGATCTTCACCAGGAGGTGCTTAAGAAGCACGGTGAGGTGATTGATGCGCACGATACCGCGATTCGTGCGGTGGCCAGTGGTGTGCGTGCTGCTGGTGCTGCTGCGGGGTCGGCGTCGATGGGGGCGATGTATGCCCAGTTGACGGCGGAGGACGCCGCACGGGCCGCTGATAGTGCGCTGGAAGTCGGCAGGTTGAACACCGAGGCGATCACGTTGTTGGAGGAGGTCCAGGCGGAGCACTCCGCTGCGATGACCGACCTAGCAGACGCGCAGGGCGAGTTGCGGAAGGCCACCGACGATCTGATTGAAGCGGGTAAAGTCCAGGACCAGATCAACGCCGATCTGAAAGCCGCGCAGGACGTGCTGAAGGACGCGCAGGACGGGCTCACCCAGATCACGAAGAACCTGCAAGCGGCGGATCGTCTGCAGAATCAAGCAATCCGGGCTGTGGGTGCTGCTGCTGGTTTCGCCGCGCAGACGGGTATGCACGCCGCTGACACGGCAGAACGGGCAACACGCACGGCGGAAGAAGCAATCAACGCCGAAGCGTCACTTCGCGAGGTCGTTGAACTAGAAAGGGAGATTAACAAATCCCGGGATAAGACGCTCCTCGCTGCGGAGTATTCGATTGAGTACAACCGAATTCAGGCGGAGTCCGCCCAGTCGGTGACGTTTGAAGCCCGCATCTATAACGGAAGAATTAGTCTGGAAGGCTATTCCGAGCACGTCGAATTCACCGGGGTCACGAACCTTAACAATCCGAATTCCGCTCTGGTCTCTGATGCGTTTTCAATCAGCCTTGCGAAAACGGCCAAGTACGCGGGCACTGCATTCTGTAGCGCTGGAAAATCCAACGGTTCTACTGGCGCTTTGGCTGTGACGGATCGTGCTTTTTGTTTTGTGGAGATTCGGGGCAGTGAATTGATGATCCGATCTGACAACGCGGACCTGGTACGGCGATTGCGGTCTGGTGAGTCAAACGCTGCGAGATTGCAGTTCGTTCTATCGCCCACCGGATTGCAGCCCGGGTACAGCAGCCAGTTGAGCGCTTTGACTGCGCAGTATCGCAGGAAGGGCCTTGCCGTTTAATATTTTGGCCGCCGTGAGGTGGACAACCAACCCTTTTTAGGAGGTACGAATATGACCACACCAGTGGATATTGTCATGCCGTATGGGGTGACGGTAGTGGGTGACGGGACAAACAACCCGAAACTGGCCACTGCGCACCCGAAGCAATTGCAGAACTTAGGCCTGAAACTACCGCCCGGGCCGTGCCGTATCGCCGCGTCCTGGGAGGGCGAGGAGAAAGTAGCAATTGTGGTGCAAACCAACGGAACGCGAAACTACCGGACTGTGCTGAACCTCCCTGAAAAAACGGGGGGGGGTGGACGCCAAGGCATGGTCACAGTCGGAGCCGTCGAGAACGATTACGTGTACCTCAACGGGCATCAACTCTCGTCGGGCACCAAGGGCACCTTGGAGGTCTACCCGCTCAACTTCGAGTAGCCGACCGCGCCGGGGCGGTGGTGTAGGTGACCACCCCGAACATCGATGTGGATCTGTTCATGCCGTTCGCTATCGAATGGGAAAAACGCGATGTGTCGTCGGTCCTTTACAGGACCGACAAGAACACCGCGTGGACGCAGATCGCGGAGGGCTTTGCCTATCAGATCGTGCTGCAAAACTGGGTAGACCAGAACGTTTGGCTGTACACGAACAATGGTGCCGGTTCCAGCGGGCGCACAATGGCTACGTCAGACAGTGGCGGAGCGGCGGTTCCTTCTGGGGAACGCCGAACTTTCACCGTCGTGGCACGCCCTGGCCAAGAAACCTGGATTCATGTTGGAACGCTCAGCACGACGATAGGCACGGCTGGTGGCACGGCGGTTGCCCGAGTAATTCCCATGCCGATCATCGGCACCTAGCGCAGGGGGTGGCCGCATGACCACCCCTGATGTGAACATCGACTTCCTGCTGCCGAAAACCTACGTTTTGGAGCGCAAGGGCAAGCCGTATGCGGAGGTCGCTTACATGACCCGGGTGGTCGGTGGTGGTACTCGTATCCCGCTACCGGCTGGCATGTCGATGGTCACCATCGTCGCAACCGGCATGTCGAGCGCTGGGCTCCGAGTCGAACTTGAAGGCGATACGCAGTTCAAAAAAGAGCTAGTGCCCTGGACGTTCGTCGACCACGAGACGATCCGCGTGTGGGCAGGCCAAATCTCCACCCCGGCAGACAATGCGATGAATCTCATCGTGCAGGCCCGCAACGTCACCACGAATGCGCAGAACAACGGCTCCGTGTCGGTGCAGATCGTGAACTTCCCACCAGAAAACTAACCCCCGCCACGTCGCGGGGTTCACTCATTTTGAAAGGACATCATGGCAACGCTTGAAGAAGTCCAACAGGCAGCGCAAACCTTGCCGGACGGTGACCTGCGCACGCTGCGCACTTGGATCACCACCACCGAGTTCCCCCGACGTGAAGCAGCACCCCAGATCGAGCAAGCGGAAGCGGAACTCGTCGCGCAACTCCAGGAGCAGCACCCCGAACTAGCCCCCGACTACGCCACCGACGTTGAGGTGGCGGAAACGTTGGAGGATCTGTTCGCGAAACTGCCGGCCTGGGTGCAGCCCACGTCCAAAGCGTCCGCGTACCCGCCCATGTCACTCGTCAAACATAGCGAGCGGGCATACCGCGCCCGCCGCCTGACCGACAAGGAACCCGGCACACCGTTCGACGGGTGGGAGGATGTTACCGCCCACTACCTGCGCCCGGAACTGATCGCGGACGGCAACGACCCTGAGGTGGACACCGACGCACCCGGGCTCATCACCGAACCCGAGGAAACCACCCCGGCACCCATGGCCCAGCCGTGGAAAGCGGGGGAGTGGTACTCCGCCGGGGAACTCGCACTCGACAACGGCGTTGCCTACGTTTCCCAACGCCTGCACCGCGCCACTGAAAACACGCGCCCCAGCACCGAGGCGAAGGAATGGCGACCACTACCCGCCTAACCACAAAACCCACCCCGAAGCCCCGCACCACCATGCAGGGCTTTTCTCATACCCAAAAGGAGGGCGCACGATGAAAAACTGGCTCACGCTCGAACCAGACCGCGTGAAACTAATGAACAAGCACTACACCAAAGGACGCGGCGGGAACAAGGTGGAATGCGTCGTGGTCCACCACAACGCGGGTGTCCTATCCATCGACCAAATCTGGCAGGTGTGGCAAACGCGAGCAGCATCAGCCCACTACCAAGTCCAATCCGACGGCGTAATCGGTCAACTCGTGTGGGATCGCGACACCGCCTGGCACGCGGCCAACCAGTACACCAACCAGCGCTCCATCGGGATCGAAGTATCCAACAGTGCAGGCCCGAACGCCGGGTGGCCCATCACCGACACCGCAATCCGTGAAGCAGGCCGTCTCATCGCAGCCGTCTGCCTGTACTACGGCTTAGGTCGCCCCGTGTCCGGTGACAACGTGCGCTACCACCGCGAGTTCACCTCCACCACCTGCCCCTACCACCTCGCACCCGGCGGGAAATACAACGCCGCACTGATCGGTGAAGCGCAGCGTTTCTACGACGAACTCAAGGCGAAAAAGAACGGCACCACCACAGGTCGCCACGCCAAGAAAACCCCCGCAGGAGGATCAAGCGTCATGCTCACCGCCAAATACTTCACCGACTTCATCAAGGGGTTCTTCGGCCCGCAGATCGATGCGTTGCAGGACGTGTGGACGCAACTGCGTGGGCCCAGTGGTGGCGGGTGGCCGCAACTCGGCAAAAACAAGGCCGGCCAAAACCTCACCCTCGTCGACGCGGTAGCAGCACTGCGCCACGACGTGGCCGACCTCACCCGCAAGATCGACAACCTGGGAGGAAAATAATGAGCCAGAACACCATGCAGCGCGCCGTCGAAAACGTCCGCCGCACGCAATCTCCGCTCGCGCTGCGTAAAGAATCACTGTCCGCGCTTGTCGCCCTGGTCGTGTGGGTCGCCACCTTGATAGTGGACAACATCGACGCGATCCCCGCCACGGCCGGTGCCGCCGGTGACGTGCTCGGCGTGGCCGCGTCGCTCGTGGCCTACGGGCTGGCGCGCTTTACCGTCCCCGCCGTCACCAAAGGCCAGGAGCAGCGCCTCCTTGCGGAGACTGCCCGCGTCGAGAAAGCCGACGCTGACGCGGCCCGCCCCGCAACCCTGCCCGTCTACACCGGCCCCACCGTAGACGAGGTGCCATATGCCGATTGATCACCTGCCTGAGAGGATGCGGCCACCCGCGTACCGGCTGCGTGGCTGGTGTTTGACTGTTGGACCCGCCCTGGTCTTTCTGAGTGTCACCGGCTTCGTCCGTGGTCTCGCCTACATTCCCGGTGTGATGGAGCCGATCACGCGCCCGCTGCACCCGGTGGAGAATATCGCGCCGATGAGTACGTGGGGGTGGGTGTGGCTTGCTGCGTCGCTGTTCGCGTTCGTCGCCGCGTTTTGGCAGTCACGGTTCTCCCCGTGGGGAATCGGTCTGCTCGCCGGGTTGAACGGAATCTGGTTCTGCTCGTACTTCTTGGACGCGCTGCTCGCGAACCATCTGCTAAACCTTGTGTTCGCGACGCATCATCTATCGATCGCGGGGCTTGCACTGTGGGCTGTGTGGCGTGGGGTGCGCGAGCCAAAGCCCACTAGTGAGGAGGTCGCCCATGAACTCCGAGATGCTTAGCGCTCTCGTCACCCTCATCGTCGGCGTTGTTGGCGCAGCGCTCACCTACGCCGGCATTAAAGCCACGAATAAAGCGCAGGCGGAGGCGGCAGAACCCGCGAACTGGCAAACCCTCACGACCGAGATGAAGGCGTTTTTCAAGGAGCAACTCGCCGAGCGTGATCAGCGCCTTGCCGCGCTCGAAGCCGAAAACGGGCTGCGTACCGAGTACATCGCCCACCTCGAAACCATCCCCGAATTCACTGACCCGCCCTTCCCGTCGTTCCACAAGTGGCGCGCAGGACGTTAACCCGACCCCCATCTTGGCTACGGCCAGGGTGGGGGTCTTTTTCATGCCTATTTCACGATTCGCTTGATAGTCGGCTGGGAAAAGCCAGTCGCCTTGGCGAGTTTGTACATTGTCACGCCCTGCTTGTGTGCGGCACGGATAGCATCGTCGAGATTGCCGCGCTGGATGCGCGCTCTCCTCTCTGCCTCCTGCAGCTGCATAGTCTGAGAACGCACATCTTGGAGTGCGTGCTTAACCTCGTACTCCCAGACACTAGAGAAGTCCACCAGACGCTCTGCCAGCTCGTCCCACCCGTGGCCGTCGTCTAGTGGGACGGTAAGGGTCTCTCCGTCTGGGCGGATAGCGACCACCTTGCCCGGGTGCCCTGAAACAGGCGCATCCCACATTGGCGTGCCATCTCCGTGTGTACACCATTCGAGCGTGAGTTTCAGCGGTGGCAGCTCGCATTCGACGGTGGTGGAGGTAGCCCCGTCGAGGGCGGCGCGGATGGCTGGCTCGACGTGCTCGACCTCAAGGTCTGGTATTTGTGCGTCTCTCATAGCGTCTCCTTAAGGGGTCGGGTCTGCGCCTGCCCCCGGGTTGTGGCTAGTGCTGGTCTTCGGCGATAGCGCGCTCCTCAGCAGCGCGCAGCTTCTCGTATTTGGCGACTGCCTCCTTGACCTTGCTGTCGATGAGTCCACGCAGGGTGCCGTCATTGAGCACCTTGAGGAAGGCCTGTTCCTGCTCTTCGATCCATTCTCCAGTGCGAAGTTCGGCGCGGGTGGTGGGCTTTTGGTAAATGCCGGACAGGATCTCGTCCCATGCGCCGTAGGCGATGCCATCGGCGATGCTGTTGTCGATGAGCATGCGGTGGGTCTCGGCTGCGCCGATAGCCTGCTGGAAGGTGCTGCGCCAATTCTTTTCAAGAGCCGCGCCTTCATACGGATTGGTGCCCGTGTTGTCTTCGATGGTGTAGGTGAAGTTGCCTGCCTGGGCGGTGATGATGGCTTCGATGCGGTGGGCGATGTTTCGCTCTTCTCGGTAGGTGGCGAGGTTCATTGTGATCTCCTTGCGGTGCTGCTCTCTTGCTTACACCACTATAGTAACGCAGTATTAGTAATAACGCAAGTTTAGTGCCGTTGGTGAAGGTTGCCCACATTTCCGTGACTACATTTTGGCTACAAAAACGGCTACAAACCGCTCTAAACCACTGCAAAACGACAACCCGCCAAAAACACGAAAACACCCCGCCACCAGCAAAAAGCAAGGCAGCAGGGTGTCCTAAAAAAGCTTCCCCACCAGGACTCGAACCTAGAATGACGGTACCAAAAACCGTAGTGTTGCCGATTACACCATGGGGAATAGCACCGCTGATTGTAGACCACCCGCGCCGGTGTCCAAAGACGGGGTGTGTCGGCGCGCGCTCTAGAGTAGGTCACATGGCTCGAACGCGAATGACAGCACCCCAGCGCAGGGACCAATTGATCGGCGTGGGGCGTCAAGCATTCGCGGAGCGCGGCTTCGACGGGATTGCGATGGAGGAGATCGCGGCGCGCGCCGGGGTGTCCAAGCCGGTCGTCTATGAGCACTTCGGCAGCAAAGAGGGCCTCTACCAGGCGGTGGTGCGCGAAGAGATGACCCGGCTGGAACAGACGATCACTGAGTCGATCCAGCAGGGTCGGTGGCGGGAGCGCATTGAACGCGGTGTGCTGGCGCTGCTGACGTACGTAGAGGAGGAAACCGACGGGTTCATCATCCTGGCGCACGGGCAACTGCCGGGGCAGGGCAGGACGTACTCGACGATCCTCAACCGTGTCACCGCCGAGGTCAGCCATTTGTTGGCGGAGGCGTTTAAACACCGTGGACTAGACGAGGCCATGGCCGGGTTGTACGGTCAGGCACTCGTCGGCACGGTGTCGAATTCCGCGTTGTGGTGGCTCGACGAGCGCGTCCCGGACAAGCACACTGTCGCCGCGCACATCTCCAACCTGTGTTGGAACGGGTTGCGCGGGATGGAGGCGCAGCCGCGCATCTACGCCGGTGAAGCAGAGAAGGAAGCGTAAAACATGACTGAAACCACCCCTCCTGTCCTCGGCGGTCTGCTCACGCAGGCGCTGACGGATCCGAAACTCAAGGGTCTGGTCACGCACGTGGGCGAGGATTCGCTGCACATCACCGGCATTGACCAGGCGCGTTCCTGGGCCGTCGGGGCGATTGCGCGGGAGGCGCCGGTGCTGTTGGTCACTGCGACCGGGCACGAGGCGGAGGATCTGTCAGCCGAACTCAAGGCGATGCTTGGCGACGACCACGTCGCGCAGTTCCCCGCCTACGAAACCCTGCCGCATGAGCGGTTGTCGCCGGCTGCGGACATCGTCGGCAGGCGTGCGAAGGTGCTGTGGGAGATGCCGCGCGTGATCGTCGCCGCGGCGCGTGCCGTGTGTCAGCCGGTGCTGCCGGCGAACGAGCCGATCCGGGTTGCGGTGGGCCAGGAGCACGATTTTGAGGACCTGACCGAGCAGCTGGTCCACTTCGCCTACAACCACGTGGACATGGTGGCAGGCCGCGGTGAGTTCGCCACGCGCGGCGGCATCATCGACGTCTTTCCGACCACCGCGGATAATCCGGTGCGCATCGAGTTCTGGGGCGATGAGGTCACCGATATCCGCTCGTTCGCCGTCGCCGACCAGCGCACCATCGACGACGTGAAACAGGTCGATCTTTTCCCTGCGAGGCAGTTGCTTATCGACGACTCCGTTGCCGCCAAAGCCGACGACCTGGCCCGCAAATTCCCGTCGAACCCGACGCTGTCGTCGCTGCTTGCGCGCATCTCGGAGAAGCAACCGGCCGACGGCATGGAAGCGCTCATCCCGGCGCTGACGGACAAGCAGTATTCGGTGCTGCCGGAGCTCATGCCGGCAGGTTCGGTGGTGCTGGTAACCAACCCGGAAAAGGTCCGTGCCCGCATCGAGGATCTGGAGGCGACCGACCGGGAGTTCCTCGAGGCCGGCTGGGAGGCCGCTGCGATGGGTGCTGAAGGCCCCGTCGTGGTGGAGGGCCTGGACGTGTCCGCCTCGTCGTACCGCACCTACGAGTCGTTGGAGATCTCCGCGTCGAAGGCGGGCAGCGCGTGGTGGACGTTCGCGCCGCCCGGCATGTTCACCGCCGATGACGCGGAGACACTGCCGCTGGAGTTTGAGCCCGCGCCCGCGCCGAAGGGGGACCCGAAGGCCATCGAGCAACTCTACGCCACACTCAAACTGCACGTCACGCAAAACCATGGCAAGGCCGCGTTTGTGGCGCCGGCGAAGGGCACGATCGACCGCATGGCGGAGCGCCTGCGTGAGCACGGGATTTCCGCACGTGTGGCCACTCCGGGTCTTGAGCCTGTCGACGGCGCGGTGACGCTCTACCAGGCGCTGTCGCACGCGGGGCTGGTTTTTAGCGGCCCGAACCTGGTCGTGGTCACGGAGACGGATCTGACCGGCAACCGCGTCGGTGACATCGCCGGTGCGAAACGCCGCGCACCCCGCCGCCGCAACCGGGTCGATCCGTTAGCGCTGCAGCCGGGGGACTTCGTGGTGCACGACACGCACGGCATCGGCAAGTTTGTGAAGATGGCGGAGCGCACCGTCAAGGCCGGCGACGAGGATTCGCGTCGCGAGTACATCGTGCTCGAGTACCAGCCGGCCAAGCGCGGCCAGCCCGGCGACCAGCTGTGGGTGCCGATGGAGTCGCTTGACCTGCTGAGCAAGTACACCGGGGGCGAGAAGCCGTCGTTAAGCAAAATGGGCGGCTCCGACTGGAAGTCGACGAAGCGTAAGGCGCGCGCCGCGGTGCGCGAGATCGCTGGCGAACTCGTTGAGCTCTACGCCAAGCGCCAGGCCGCGCCGGGCCACGCGTTCGCGCCGGATACCCCGTGGCAGCACGAGATGGAAGACGCCTTTCCGTTTGTGGAGACGGAAGACCAGCTCACCGCCATCGAGGCCGTCAAGGAAGACATGGAAAAGCCCACGCCGATGGATCGCGTGATCGTCGGCGACGTGGGCTTTGGTAAGACTGAGGTCGCCGTGCGCGCGGCGTTCAAGGCTGTCCAGGACGGCAAGCAGGTTGCGGTGCTCGTGCCGACGACCCTGCTCGCCCAGCAGCACTTCTCCACGTTCGACCAGCGTATGGACGGCTTCGGGGTGGAAATCCGTGAGCTGTCTCGCTTTACCTCCGCGGCCGATTCCAAGAAGATCATGGCGGGGCTGGCGGACGGCTCCATCGACATCGTCATCGGCACCCACCGCCTGCTGCAGACGGGCGTGCAGTGGAAGAACTTAGGCCTGATCATTGTCGACGAGGAGCAGCGCTTCGGTGTCGAGCACAAGGAGCACATCAAGGCGCTGAAGTCGCATGTGGACGTGCTCACCATGACCGCAACCCCGATTCCGCGCACGCTCGAGATGTCACTGACCGGCATCCGCGAGATGACCTCGATCACCACCGCGCCCGAAGACCGCCACCCGGTGCTGACGTACGTCGGACCGCAGGAGGACAAGCAGGTCGCCGCCGCGATCCGCCGCGAGCTGCTTCGCGACGGCCAGGTGTTCTACATCCACAACAAGGTCTCCGACATTGAAAAAACTGCCCGCCAACTGCGCGAGCTGGTGCCGGAAGCGCGCGTCGTCGTCGCGCACGGCCAGATGAGCGAGCAGGTCCTCGAGCAGACGGTGCAGGGCTTCTGGAACCGCGAGTACGACGTCATGGTGTGCACGACGATCGTGGAAACCGGTTTGGACATCGCCAACGCCAACACGCTTATCGTGGAAAACGCGCAAAACATGGGCCTGTCGCAGCTGCACCAGCTGCGCGGCCGCGTGGGACGTTCCCGCGAGCGCGCCTACGCCTACTTCCTGTACCCGAAGGACAAAACGCTCACCGAGACCTCCTACGACCGCCTGGCCACCATCGCCCAGAACAACGATCTGGGCGCCGGCATGGCGGTGGCGCAGAAGGACTTGGAGATGCGCGGCGCCGGCAACGTGCTGGGCGCGGAGCAGTCCGGCCACATCGCCGGTGTGGGTTTCGACATGTACGTGCGCCTCGTAAGCGAGGCCGTGGAGACTTTTAAGGGCCTGATGAGCGGCGAGCCTGTCGACGCCACCGACAAGGGCCCGAAGGAAATCCGCGTCGACCTGCCCGTCGACGCGCACATCCCAGAGACGTACATCAACTCCGAGCGCCTGCGTCTGGAGGTCTACCGCAAGCTCGCAGAAGCGCGTGACGACGACGCCCTGGCCGCCGCAGCCGACGACATGGTCGACCGTTTCGGCGCCCTGCCGACCGAGGTCCAGCACCTCATGGCCGTGGCGCGTTTGCGAAACCAAGCCCGCGCGGTGGGGGTTTCCGACATACTCACCCAAGGCACCCGCATCAAGCTGCACCCGGTGGAGCTGCCGGATTCAAAGCAGGTGCGTCTGAAGCGGCTCTACCCGGGCGCGAACTTCCGCGCCGCGGCGAAGGCGCTGCAGGTGCCGATGCCGCGCGAGTCGAAGGCGATCAACAGCCCAAACTTGCGCGACATGGAACTGCTGCAGTGGGTCGCGGACCTTCTGGCGGACATGCTGGACGCCCCGAAAATCTCCGTTGCGGGATCCACGGTGGCCGACGAACCGAAGAAAAAGGTCTTCTCCGTTAGCGAGTAGGTGCTACAACATCGCCGGCAGGATGAACAGCATTCCGATGCTCCACGTCAGGTGGACCGCGATGGGGGAGTACAGCCGGCCGGTGCGCACTGCCTCAAAATAGGTCACCGCGCCGAGCACGCCCGCGGCAAACACGAGCAGCGGCACACCCATGACGATGGTGACCACGCAGTAGATCAGGGTCGACCACACGCCAGCCTGGACGACGCTTTGCCCGCCGGCGCGCAGTTGGCGCGGCACAGCGTCGCGGAAGACAAGTTCCTCGCCGACGCCATTGACGACGAGCACCAGCAGCGTCAGCAGATACCCACCCTTATTGGGCGTGTCTAGGATCTCCGCCACGGGGCCGGAGAGCAGCGGGATTCGGCTGACCACGAGCGCGCCGACCATGAACACCACCACCAGTGCGGCGCCGATAAGCACGCCGCGGAGCACGTCGCGTGCCTTGTTTGGCCCGGCGAACGCGCGGCGGTTGCCCATCATCCACCAGGCGGAGATGTAGACCACGGCCGTAAACGCGGTTGCCCAGTAGAACCCGGGCGAGCCGTCGCCAGCCCGGCGCGCGAGAAAAAGCTCCAGCGCACCGAGTGCGCAGGGAAGTAGGAACAACCATTGCCTGGTCAAGTGGGATCTCCGTCCGGGTGATCTGGCGATACGGTTGCCAGATTACCGGGCGAGTCCCGCGGGCAGTGAGCTGCTACTTCACGGAGAAGATGATCATCTCTGTGTCGTCTGGTTTGCCGCGGTAGCGGCCGTCGTCGCCGGGGAAGTTATTGTCTAATGCAGTCAGGTAGCGGCCGTCCTCCAACTGGACGATGGTCTCGACGCTCAGTAGCGCGAACGCGAACGGATCGCCGACACCGTAGGCGCGGGCGTCGGAAACCATGCCGATCTTGTCCGGGTTGGCGATGTCGAGCAGGTCCGCCATGAGTTTCTTGTTCACCGTCGTGCCAGCTTCAATATTCTTGAAGTCCGCGACCTCAAAGACCTTCTTCAATTCCGCATCCGAGCCGCGGAAGTCGTCGCGTTCGAGCACGAGCAGGCGGCCGTCCTTGGTCAGGAAGGCATCGCCGATGAGTGCGTCGTCGCCCTCGGCAAGGTAGGTCCACGTCTTGCCGGTGTATTCGCCGGTTTCGGTGTCGAACTGGGAAATGACGCGCTCACGCTTGTCCTTCGCGTTGTCGAGGTAGCCCTCGAAGATCGGGTACAGGTAGCGGCCGTCCCATGCCATGGCTTCAAAACCTTTGGAGTTGCGCAGGTTCGGCTGTTCGTCGTCAAGCGTCGGGTTCGATGGGCTCTTCACCCCCGGGTACGCGTAGGGCGCTTCGAGTAGGGTGCCGTTTTCATCGACGTGCAGGATGTAGGGGCCGAACTCTTCGCCGATCCAGAAGGAACCGTCGGCGGCCTGGACGAACGACTCCGGGTCGAAGTCTGCACCGGTGAGCAGACGATCTTCAGTGTCGTTGTTGACGATGCCCCACGGGATCTTGCCGTTGGGGTCCTTCAGCGAGATGTAGTCGAGGACCTCAACGCCGCCAGTGTTCTTCGGGTCTGGAGCCGTCTCGGCCGTCTCCCAATTCGGTTTCACTGTGTAGACGCGCAGGAGGAAGTCGGAGGAGTTCTTCTTCGAGCCGAAGCCGTTGTCGGGCAGTGCGTAGAAGGTGCCGTCACCGATTTCGATCATGCCGGAGAACCCCGGAATGACCTGGCCCTTAAACGGGTGGGTTTGCCCGTTGCCGTCGAAGGCGTCCTTGCCCGAGTCAGGGCCCGGTGCCTGGTAGAGGGCGGAGAGTTTAGCGCGGCCCTCGAGGACCGGGCCAGTCACCTCGGGAGCAGGTGTGGAGGTGGCCGGGGAATCGCCGCGGTTGCTGGAACCGGCATGCTCTGAGCTGCCACCGGTTGCTGCAACAATGACGCCGCCGACCAGCCCGCCAACGAGGAATGCGCCAGCGACAGCTGCGATGAGCTGTTCGAGGTTGAGGTCCTTGACCAAGTGATTGAGCGGGGGAGGAAGTTGGATGTTCATATGCCATTGCCTTAGGAATTGACTGCGACTGAGGGAAGTACTCAGGCGAAACTTACATTCCGCACAGGGAGTGTACGGCGGCAAAGCCGCTTCCGCTCGGCGAGTTTTTCCAGGCGATTCCCGCCGGGAGGCACCGGGGAAGTACCATATTCCTCCGGCGCCCCCATAGCCCAATTGGCAGAGGCAGCGGACTTAAAATCCGTTCAGTGTCGGTTCGAGCCCGACTGGGGGCACAAGTTCTAGCCTTCGCGCCGTGTTCCGTCGGAGGACACTTCAGCATTCATCGGCACGTCGGCCATGTCGATGCCTTGCGGGAATGCGGTGGCGAGCGCGTCGGCAAAACGCTTCGCCCGCTCGTCGTTTCCGTTTGCGTTGTAGTGCACCTCGTCGCCGGCGAGGAACCAGTCCTGGTGTGCTCGGGCTTCTTGCGCCCAGTCAAACACCACCACGTTGCGGTGTTCCGCTGCCACCCAGCATGCCCCCGCGGTAGAGCACGATGTCGTTTTGCTCGATCATGACACTCAGCAGGACAATGCCGCCAATACCGACTGTGCCGATGAGCACCGATGCGACAGGACCGAAGCTAACGCGTTTGCCTTCGTGGCTCCGGGTGGCCACCACGATGGCTAGGGCGGCGCCAAGAAGGAGCCCCCCGGCGCGGGTGTCTGTCCCTTCGTAGATGCGGGTGGGATCCACGCCCGGGGTGGCTAGTACGGCCATGAGCAGGTATGAAGCAGTAGCCAGAAGCGCCGTCGCCGCAGCGACGAGACGCGGTTTACGCAGCACTTTCAGCAACACCCACAAGAGGAGTGGCCACACGAGGTAGAACTGTTCCTCGATAGACAGCGACCACATGTGGTCTAACGGCCCTGGGCCTTGGAAACGGTCGAAATACGAGGCGCCGGTGGCGATGTTGTGCCAGTTGTTCACGAAGAACACTGAGCTCAGCGCTTCCCAGCCGTGAGTTTTCAACGCGTCAGGTTCGAGTGCGGCGCTAAGCACCACCACCGCAGCGACGGTTGTGAGCATTGCCGGCGCGAGACGACGGAAACGACGGAACCAGAAGGACGACAAACGCATGGTGTCGTCGCGAAGCTTGGAGCCCATCAGCCCCAGCGTGATCAGATAGCCGGAAAGGGTGAAAAATACCCCGACGCCAAGCAAGCCGCCCTGAAAGACGGGGACATCGAGGTGGTAGGCGATAACGAGGAAGACCGCGATCGTGCGAAGCCCGTCGAGGGCGGGCACGTAGCGGGTCGATCCATGAACAGGTTTGGGCACAGGTTAGTTACTTTAGCGCCGGGGGTTCGTCGCTTAGCAATCGTGCCCTCAGCGATCTCCCAGCGACAGGGCAGCCTTGATCAGCGGAATCTGGAGCGGCAAGCGGCCAATGGAGACGATTTGCTTCTGCCACGGCTCGTCGCGCCACTGCCACGCCATGTTGAAGTTGGCGGGCCACACCGCGGTCAGTAGCGCTGCGGCGAATTTGCCACCGACGGATCGGGTGTTCTTGTTGGCCAGCAGGGTGGCAGCAGCGAGCTCGGCCAAACCCGAGGCGTAGGTGTACGCGCGCGGGGAACCGGGCAGCGAATCCGGCACGATGCCGTCGAACGGCTCGGGCTTTACAAAGTGCAAAGCGCCGGCGCCGGCGAACAATGGGATCAGCAACTTTTCGAGCAATTTCATTTGTTTTCCATCCAATCTTGAGCAATTACAGCCGGTTCTGCATGCTCCTCACCCACGTTACGCAGGTTCATTGCAACGAGGTCTTGGGTGGTAAGCGTCGCGTTGATCGAGTTGACAGCATCGAGGGCGCCGTCCGGAAGCGCCCCAGCGCGCACCACCGGCACCACGTTTTGCGGCGGGATGAGCAGCTGCGGGTCTTCTAGGGTTACAAGATCCGCCTCGGAGCCGTCGCTAAGCAAAGCGGGGGAGGTTGTGAAGATGTTTGCAGTGTTCGCAGCGCCTTCGACCAATGCGGCGACGGTGAGCGGGCCGCCACCGTCAGAGATGGGGCTGACAGTGATCTTGCCCGCGTCGATGCCGTAGACGTCGGTGAGACCCTTCGGGCCGTAAGGGCGCTCGGCGAATTCGGGAGGAGCGGCGACGGTGATTGCGTCGAGCTTGTCCAAATCGGCGATCGTCTTCAGGTCGAATTGGTCTGCGGTCGCTCGCGTGACGCGGTAGGCGTCTTTGGACTCCGCCGGGCTGAACTCGCCGGCCTCAAGGTCATCGGGAAGCACTTCGGTGAGGGTGGCGCGCACATCGTCCGCGCCAGCACCCTGCTCCAATTCGCCGTAGTACTGGGTGAGGTTGCCAGCGTATTCCGGAACGATGTCGATGGTGCCTTCTTCCAGCGCCTTGAGGTACACCTCGCGTGAGCCGATGCCGGACTTTATTTCAACGTTATATCCCGCTTGGCGCAGCGCCTCCGCCCAGATTTGGCCGATGATCTCCGATTCAGGGAAATTCGCGGTGCCGAGAGAGACGGTTTCGCCGGATGAGCCACCACCCGCTGCGTCAGAATCCAACGGATCTGCTGAGCTGCATCCGGCAACCAGCAAGGTTGCGGATGCGAGGAGGGCTGTTGCTGCGCGTGAAATGTGCATGCTTGCTTATGTTACCTGTGCGAACGAAGTTTCGGCTGGGCGAGGCGCTGGATTGTTGCGAAGGTGAGATCAACGATAAGTGCCAGCGCGGTGACCGCGAGCGCTCCTGCCACCATGCGGGAATAGTCCTGCACGGCGAGGCCGTCGATAAGCAGACGCCCCAACCCGCCAAGACCGATATAGGCCACCACCGTAGTGGTGGCTAACACCTGGGCGACGCAGGAGCGCAACCCACCAATAATCACCGGCGCACCCAGCGGCAGTTCCACCCTGGTAAGAATCTGGCGCTCGCTGTAGCCGGCCGCTCTTGCGGAAAGAACAACATCACGAGGCACAGCATCGAATGCTGCGACGATACCGGCAAGAAGCGGGGCGGTACCGAGCAACATCAACGCGATGGTTGCGGGGATGATGGGCACGGTGACACCCTTCGGCAGCGTCACGGAGAGGTACGTGATCATGCCAAGTGCTGGTAGCGCACGTAGCGCGCCGGCCACGGAAACCACGAGCGAGGACCCGCGCTTGGTGTGGCCAACCCACAATCCGAGTGGGACGGCGATAAGGGCGGTGGCCGCTACCGCAAGAGCTGAATACCCAAGGTGCTGCGCGACACGGGCGCCAAGGCCGGAGGGTCCGGACCAGCTTCCTGGATCAGTGAGGTAGGCAAGCGCCTCCATAATGAAATTCATGCCCTACCCCTTCAACCTCGCCCACGGAAGGGTGGTGTGTTTAACCACCACAATTACCAGATCAAGCGCAACCGCCAACACAACTGTGGCGATGAGGCCCGTGAGGATCTCGGTGGGGAAGGAGCGCTGGAACCCCTCCGTAAACAGTGTCCCCAAAGACTGCACGCCGATGAGCGCCCCAACCGACACCAAGCTCACCGTGGAGGCGGACACCACGCGCAGACCGCTGAACAACGCCGGTGCCGCGAGCGGCAACTCAACGGCAAACACCCGTTTCAGTGGTGGATACCCTGCGGCGTCCGCGGATTGAACGACGTCTCTGGGAACTGCGTCGAATGCGTCCGCCGACGAACGAACCAGCAAGGCCGTGCCGTACAGCGTCATCGCCGCAACGACGTTCACCGGTGACAGAATCGAGGTTCCCAGTACCAAGGGCATGAGGATAAACATCGCAAGCGACGGCACGACGTAGATCAAGCTCGTTGCCGCCACAAGGACTTCCCGGGCCGGGCCAGAGCGGTGGGCGAGCCACCCTAACGGCACCGCGATAAGTGTCGCAAAAACAACAGCCGGCGCTGTGATCGCGAGGTGATCCACCGCGAGGTCGATGATTCGCCCGGCGTTGTCGATAACCCACTGCCAGTTCATGCGAGGACGCCTTTGACGGTGCCGGTATCGTCGACAAGCAAACGCTTCCCACCGCGCTCTACCACTGACAGCGCACGTTGCCGCAGACCAGTGAATTCAGCCACCGTGTCGTTGGCCGGGTGCGCGAGGATCTGTTCAGGTGTGCCGGATTGCTCGATGCGCCCGCGAGGGCCTAAGACCACCACGTCGTCGCCCATGACGAACGCCTCGTCGATGTCGTGGGTGACCATCAGCACGGTGGTCGAGAGCGCGCCACGAAGATCCATGATTTCGCGCTGCAACTTGCGGCGCACTACGGGGTCTACGGCACCGAACGGCTCGTCCATCATGAGAATGTCCGGGCGATTGACCAGACCGCGGGCGACACCAACACGCTGCGCTTGACCGCCAGAGAGCTCCGCGGGGTAGCGTTTCTGCAGCGCACTTTCGAGGTTGACCAGTTCAAGCATCTCAGCTGCCCGGGAATTTGCCTCCGATTTCGAAGCACCTGCCAATCGTGCGATGTCGGCGACATTGTCCAACACAGTGCGGTGGGGCATGAGACCGGAGTGCTGCATGACGTACCCGATGGAACGACGCAACCGGACAGGGTCCTCGTCGGCGAGGTTGCGGCCGCGCACGACCACCTCGCCCGAGGTCGGATCCACCATCCGGTTCACCATCCGCAGCAACGTCGTTTTTCCGCACCCGGACGGTCCGACAAACACCGTGGTCGAGCCTTGCTCAACGAATGCGGAAAAACGCTCCACTGCAGGGGCCGGCGAACCTGGGTACGTCTTAGACACCTCGCGGAATTCAATCACGGAATCCGAACGTACCCGCGCGCCACTTACTGCGTTGTCTTTATATCCTCGTACGCCGCGAGTGCGACCTTGCGTGATTCCTTCACATCCACCATCGGCTCCGGGTAGCCAGGGAGCAGCGCCTCCGGAGCCCAGTGCGAAATATAGACGCCGGACGGATCGAACTTTTCCTGCTGGGTCATCGGGTTGAAGATGCGGAAATACGGCGCGGCGTCGTCGCCGGAGCCTGCGACCCACTGCCAGTTGAACGGGTTGGAAGCGACGTCGGCGTCGACAAGCGTGTCCCAGAACCACTCCTCCCCGTGGCGCCAGTGAATCCCCAGATTCTTCGTCAGCCACGAGCCGGTCACCATGCGTACGCGGTTGTGCATGCGGCCGGTGCGCCACAATTCGTGCATGCCGGCATCGACGAGAGGCACGCCGGTTTCGCCGCGCTGCCACCGGGCCAACTGCCCCAGATGCTGTGCCGCCTCAGCATCGGGTTCCATTGCGGGATCCGCGAACGCTGAAGCGTGCTCCCACGGTGCGGCATTTTCACTCCACGCCCACTCAAACTTGTCGAACTGCCCGCGCACGTTATGCACCGCCAAATCCGGCAGGTGGTAGTAGCGGTGCCAGGCGAACTCGCGCCACACCACCTGGCGCAAGAACGCCCAGGCGTCGGCGGCCGCGGTCGGGTGCTCGTCGGCAAAGGCAGCAGTTTCCGCCCACACGTAGCCGGGCGAGAGTTCACCGAAGCGCAGGTGCGCGCTGAGCCCCGAGGTCGCGCCGGGGGAGAGGTCGTTGTTGTCGTAGCCGACGCCGTCGGCGAGTCCGGTGAGAAACCCGTGGAAGCGATCCAATGCTGCTTCCTCGCCGGGGGTGTTGTGCTCGGCGAGTTCACTGGCCCAGAAGGGTGCTTCCGGTGGCGTGAGGCGAGCCCCGCCAGCCAGCACCGGTGCCGCCACCGGCTGCGGCGGGTGCGTGGCGAGGTGCTGTTGCATTGCCTTGTAAAACGGCGTGAACACCCGGTACGGGGTGCCGGCGCCGGAGTTGATCTCCCACGGCTCCGCGAGCAGGAACCCGGGGAAGGTGCGTGCATTCACCAGACGCTTGATCTCGGCGTCGATCTCGACGGCGTCGTAGCGACGATTCCACGCCGCCTCCGCGCAAAGTTCGTGCGCCAGCCGCGGCACGATCTCGCGCGGATCGCCCGTTTCGCGCACCATTGGGAGCTTTTCGCTTAACGACGACACACTGCGATCCCGCCACCACCTTGCGGCGCGGCCGTTGGGACGGGCGGCGGTGGTGTCGTCGATAAGCAAGCCCACGACCTCGCCGCGGGAAGCGGCCCATGAAAGCGCGGGGTTGTCGGTGACGCGCAGATCGTCGCGGAACCAGACGAGTGTGGTGGGCATAGGTTGCTCCCTTCAGTACAGTCGGAGCCATGACCGATCGTATGAATGTTGAATCCTTCAACCTCGACCACACCAAGGTAGCGGCACCGTTTATCCGGCTCGCGGACCGCAAGGAACTGCCGAAGGGCGACACGCTGGTGAAGTGGGACATCCGCTTCAAGCAGCCGAACGTGGAGCACCTGGAAATGCCGGCGGTGCACTCGCTGGAGCACATGTTCGCCGAACACTCGCGTAACCACGCCGACAACGTGATCGATTTCGGCCCGATGGGTTGCCAGACCGGCTTCTACCTCATGCTCTCCGGCGACCCGTCCGAGGCCGAGGTTGCTGAATTGGTGGAAAAGACGCTCACCGACATCGTTGGCGCCGACGAGGTGCCGGCGGCGAACGAGAAGCAGTGCGGCTGGGGTGCAAGCCACGACCTCGAGGCAGCCAAGCGCGAGGCCCAGGCGTTTTTGGACAAGCGCGACGAGTGGGGCGTCGTCTTCAAGTAAAAAACAGCTACGTCGCCGGGTCGATGACCTTCAACGTCAGCGGTGCGGTGGTCAGGCTGTAACTGCCCGGCGCCGCGTCGAAGACGGCGAGTAGTTCATTGGCTACATCCGCGCCGGCGGGCACCACGATGTGGTCTTCCGCTAACTCCACTGCCTCTGCGTTTGGGTCGAACAGCAAAAACGTGTCGTCGCGCACCAGGGCAAACGTCCGGCCGAAAAGCAGCCGGTAGCGCGCCGCCCGCAGCAACGCGGAAGCGGCGCGCTCGTCCATATCTACCCGTCCGGCGGCGTCGACCTCCAAGTATTTTGCAGTGGCGGCACCGATGGAGGAGCCTTCGGCGTTGGCGGTGTCGTCGAGAAGCAAGCGCACCTTGTCGTCCGCCGACAGCGGCGCGCGGGCGGGATCCGTCAGCCCCAGCGGATACAAGTCGCCGAGGAGCGTGGCAAACTTCAGCGGATCCCAACGCAGCATCCGCTCTAGGTCGTCGCCGTTGAGCCCCACCCCGTAGGTGAACTGGATCCGACCGGTGGGGCCGTCGACCTGGCCGAGCACCGGATCGCCGGTGAACACAAAACCGGACAACGCGCCCGAATCAAACGACACATGGTGGCCCGGCTCAATATCCACGCCAGAACGTCGCACGTTGCGCGCCATCCGCGCCAGCTGGTCCGCCGGCCATTTCGGCGGAAGCGCGTCGCTGTTGTCGGGTACGCGCAGCGTCAACTCAGTCTGCGTGCCCGCGATGCGTTGCGACGACTCCACCTGCGACAGCCCGTACGTGCAGTACAACACGTGGGGCAGAGGCGTATCGACGAAATACGCCAGGACGTCCACGTCCGGATACGAAAACGTGTGGGCCTGCGCATCGCCGGTGGCTGTGGCCAGTGCGGTCAGCACCGTGGCACCGCCTGTGCGCGGTCCGCGTCGGAAACGATCGAACACACCCATGTGGGAAAATCTTACGCTCGGGAACCATTTGGGCCGACGATGCGTTACAAGCTGTGAATAGTGGTCCCAACACGACTCGAAAGGAACGTTGGACGACGTGAGAAGTACCAACCCTGTACTGAAGAACTTGGCTGGCGACGAGCAGCAGGCCGGCTACGGCTATCCGTCCCAGACCGAGGGTTACGCGCCGGAGGTTTCCCAAGACCGCCCGCTGACGGTGGATGATGTGGTGACCAAGACCGGCATCACGCTGGCCGTGATCATCGCGTTCGCCGCGGTCAACTTCGCTATTTTCATCGGCGGCAACGCTGGCCTCGGCAGCGCGTTGACGCTCGTCGGCGCGATCGGCGCATTCGTGGTCACCCTGGTTCACGTGTTCTCGCGCAAGTTCGGTTCCGCGCCACTGACGCTTGCCTACGCCGCGCTTGAAGGATTGTTCCTCGGCGGATTCTCCTTCGTTGTCTCCGGCTGGTACGTCGGCAGTGCGAACGCCAGCTCGCTCATCTTCCAGGCGATCCTGGGCACCATCGGCGTGTTCATCGGCATGCTCGTGGTGTACCGCACCGGGGCGATCCGCGTCACCCCGCGGTTCAACCGAATGCTGACCGGAGCGATCTTCGGCGTGGCTGTTATGGCCATCGGCAACTTGCTGCTTTACCTTTTCACCGGCGAGAACCCGCTGCGCGGCGGCGGCACGATGTCCATCATCTTCGGCATCGTCTGCGTCGTGCTCGCCGCCCTGTCCTTCCTGCAGGATTTCGACCTGGCGGACAAAATGGTGCGCACCAATGCGCCGTCCCAAACAGCCTGGGGCATCGCGCTTGGTCTGGCTGTGACCCTGGTGTGGCTCTACACCGAAATTCTGCGTCTGCTGTCCTACTTCAACGACCGCTAGCCCCAATCGTTAGGCGCACTACGAAACGGCCCTGCTCCGCGCTGGAGCAGGGCCGTTGGCGTGAGATACCCGAGAACGGATTAGTAGTTGTTCTCCGGGGTGACGTTCGTGCCGTCGACGGAAACAGAGGTGAACACCAGCTCCTTGTCCACAACCTGCGGGTTGCCAAGGACGACCTTGACGCCCTCTTCGCGGTTGTCCGGGCTGAGGACGACGCGGGTTGCGGTGCCCTCGGCGAGGTTGGCGTCCCAGGTGTCCCACACGATGTCCTCGAGGAAGTCATCCTGGTTCTCGCAGTCCACGGTCAGGCGCGTCGGGCGAACCAGGCCCTGCGCGGCGCAGTTGTTCAGCGACGGCACTTCCTCAGCGGCAACAGTGGTGGTGGCCTGCTGGTCGGCCTCGACCACGTTGGTGGCGTCGGTGGCGGACGCGCCGGCACCCTTGAGCGAACCCGCGTCCTGGCTCTGCGCGGTGTCGACCTTCTTATCGGACGGGTTCTGGTGCGGCGGGTGGCAGCCGGCGAGGGCGAGGGCGGCGAGGGCGGCTACGCCAGCCATGGCTTTGCGGGAAGAGGTTGCAATCACAGGATGATCCTTCGCTATCGAAAAGAACGGGGAAAACTACTTCGCGCGGGGCGTTGAAGCTTTATCTGAATCATACGGCTCGGCCGAGACGACCGTGACCTTAATCTCGCGGCCGTTCGGCGCAGTGTAGGAGCGGGTCTCGCCCTCAGCTGCACCAACGACGGCGGCGCCGAGCGGGGACTGCTCAGAGTAGGTCTCCAGGTCGGCGTTGTCGGTGGAGGCGGCGCGGGTGCCGATGAGGAACGTCTCGCGGTCATCCTTGTCGCCGTTGTAGTAGACGTGGACGACGGAGCCGACGTGGGCGACGCCCTCGACCACACCGGAGCGCTCGGTGGTGGAGTTGGAGAGGATCTCGGAAATCTGCTTGATGCGGGCTTCTTCCTGATCCTGCTGCTCGCGGGCTGCGTCGTAGCCAGCGTTTTCTTTCAGGTCGCCCTCTTCGCGGCGCTCGTTGATCTCTGCTGCGATCACCGGGCGGTTGTCGATCAGCTGCTGGAGCTCGGTTTCCAGCTTGGCCTTCATTTCCGGGGTAATGTACTGCTGCTGGGAATCAGCCATAGGGGTAACACCCTTCCCTCATACGTAAAACGAGCCCGCGAGCTGCGGGCGAAAGTGTGCAGATATACCGCACGAGGGTAGCACACAGGCGGATTCCGCCTGCGCTAGCGGGCTTGGTAAAAGTCGCTGTCCGCGTCCATGTAGAACGGCAGTTTGTCCGAGCATCCGTAGACGCGGCCGGAGACAAGCGGGGCGCGCAGCGGCATCTCCACAGCCACGCGTTCGTGCTTTTCGCCGCCGGCGGGGAAGATCACCTCGCGGCGACCGACCTCCGCGTGCGAATAGTCCACCGCGGTGACGATGCAGTAGGACGGCACGGACGGGTCCTTGCGGGTGACGTCGATCCAGAGGCGTCCGGTGGAGTCGTCGATATGCTCCTGCGAGATGAAATCGGCGGTCACCGGGCGGTTGAACCGGTCTGACAGCGCGCGGACGCCGACGAAGAGGAACGCTGCGACCAACAGCACTGCGATGACAGCGACCACTTTCCCGGACACGCCGCCCTTATTCGAGCTATAGCGTTGCGACGACCGGCTGACTGGAGTGGACACTGCTGCGACCTCGTTCGGACAACTGGGGGATAGGGACTCTAGTGGGATGGTACTAAGATGGACCGGAGTTTCTGCATCACCCCCTACAAAAGTTGGAGAGTTCGAGTGACCGGTCTGCGCCTCATGGCCATCCACGCACACCCCGACGACGAGTCGTCCAAAGGTGCGGCCACGATGGCGAAGTACGCCGCCGAAGGCAACCGCGTCAAGGTGGTCACCTGCACCGACGGGCGCCGCGGCGACGTGCTCAACCCCGCGATGGATCGCCCCGGTGTACTGGAGAACATGGTCGAGGTGCGTCGCGGCGAGATGGCGCGCGCGGCCGCCGCGCTGGGAGTGGAGCACGTCTGGCTCGGCTACGAGGATTCCGGCCTGCCGGAGGGCGACCCGCTGCCGCCGCTGCCGGAAGGCTCGTTCGCGGTCCAGGACCCGGAAGCGGTCGCGGTGAAAATCGTCGAGCAGGTGCGCGAGTTCAAACCGCACGTGATCATCACCTACGACGAAAACGGCGGCTACCCGCACCCGGACCATCTCATGGTGCACGCGGTATCCATGATCGCCTGGGAAAAGTCCGGTGACCCGGAGTTCGCGCCGGAGGCCGGCGAGCCGTGGACGCCGCTGAAGCTCTACTACTCCCACGGGTTCATCCTGCAGCGCATGAAGCTATTGCAGGAGATGCTGCTCGAGCGCGGGCAGAAGAGCCCCTACGAGCTGATGATCAAACGCTGGGAGGAAAACGAGGGCGACGTGTTCGACCGTGTGACCACCCAGGTCGAATGCGCGGACTACTTCGCGCAGCGCGCCGAAGCGCTGACCGCGCACGCCACCCAGATCGACCCGGCCGGCGCGTTTTTGGCCAGCCCGGTTGCCGACCAGCAGCAGGCGTGGCCGACCGAAGAGTTTGAGCTGGCCCGCAGCCGGGTTGAAACGACGCTGCCCGAAGACGACCTGTTCGCCGGCATTGACGCCGGTGCCGAGGAGGAATAGACGATGCCCCATCTCATCAACGCAGCCGCTGCCGTGGATCTCGTGCTCGCGCAAAACCCGGGCGAGACCCCGGTGGGTCCGGACTTCGGCAAGGCATCGCCGGTGGGGCTGTTGCTGCTGGTCGTGCTCGCAGTGGTGGTGCTGGGGATTGGGTATGCGTTTCACCGCCGGTTCTCGCGCTTTCGTCGTCGTCAAGCATTCGCCGAAGCGCACGGCATCGACCCGTTCGACGAGAAGGCGATCGACGAGGCCATGGAAAAGGCCGGGGTTGCTGACCAGCGCAAGAAGCGCTCCATCTAACTCGGCCCCGCAACACCGCTAGGATCATCGCTGTGTCTGTCCTCTCCAAGCTGCGCTACCCGCTCTACCCGCTCTACGAGGCGCGCCTGAAACATGAGCTGCGCGGCAAGAAGCGGCCGAAGCACATCGCGGTCATGGCCGACGGTAACCGCAGGTGGGCGCGCGAATCAGGATTTACGGACATCTCCCACGGCCACCGTGTTGGTGGGGCGAAGATCGGCGATTTGGTGCGCTGGTCCGCCGAAATGGACATCGACGTGCTCACGATCTACCTGCTGTCCACCGAGAACCTGCAGCGCACCACCGAGGAGGTGGAGCTGCTCTTCGACATCATCTCGGGCGTGATCGAGGACCTGGCTACCGAGGACTATTCGTGCCGCGTGCGGCTTGTCGGCCAGCTGGATCTGCTGCCCGACGAAGTCGCGTCGCGGATGCGCGAAAGCGCGGCGACGACCACCGAAAAACCCGGCCTCACCGTGAACATTGCGGTTGGCTATGGTGGGCGCCAGGAGATCGTCGACGCGGTGCGTACGCTTCTCGACGACACCGCCAAGGCCGGCATCACCGCCTCCGACATGGCGGACAAGGTGACCGTCGAATCGATCTCGGAGCATCTCTACACCTCCGGACAGCCGGATCCGGACCTGGTGATCCGCACCTCGGGCGAGCAGCGCCTGTCGGGCTTTCTGCTGTGGCAGGCAGCGTACTCGGAGATTTGGTTCACCGACACGTACTGGCCGGCATTTCGGAAGATCGACTTCCTGCGCGCGCTGCGCGACTATTCGCAGCGCTCCCGTCGCTTTGGCAAATAGCTACATCTTGCGCATGCGCACGCGCTGCACCGTGTGGTCGTAGTCTTTGCGTAGCACCAACGAGGCTCGCACCCGGGTGGGCAGGATGTTTTCCACGAGGTTGGGCAGGTTGATCGTCTGCCAGATTTCGCGCGCCGCGTAGGTGGCCTGCGCGTCGTCTAGGGCGGCAAACGATGCGAAGTGCGCGCCCGGCTTTTGGAAGGCGGTATCGCGCAATTTGAGGAAGCGCTCGATGTACCAGTGCTCGATGTCGGAAGTTTTCGCGTCAACGTAGATGGAAAAGTCGAACAGGTCCGACACCATCAGCGTCGGGCCGGTCTGCAGCACGTTGAGCCCCTCCAGGATGAGGATGTCGGGCTGGCGGACCTCGATGAACTCGTCCGGCAGGATGTCGTACGCCTCGTGGGAGTAAATCGGCGCCTTGACCAGGGGAAGGCCGGATTTGACCTCGGTGACAAAACGCATCAGGTTGCGGCGGTCGTAGGATTCCGGGAATCCTTTGCGTTCCATCAGGCCGCGCTTTTCCAGTTCCGCTCGGGGGTAGAGGAAACCGTCGGTGGTGATGAGGTCCACCCGCGGGTGCGAGTCCCAGCGTTGCAGCAGCACCTGCAGCACGCGCGCGGTGGTGGACTTGCCCACGGCCACTGACCCAGCCAGGCCGATGATGAACGGCACGTGTCCCGGGTCGCCGCCGATGAACGTCTCGGTGGCGCTGGTCAGCTTTTGCCGTGCGCGCACCTGGAGGTGGATTAGACGCGACAGCGGCAGGTAGATGTCCTCGACCTCCTGCAGGTCGAGGCTTTCGCCGATGCCGGAGAGTTGGGCCACCTCGTCCTCGGTGAGCACTTGCGGCATCTTGGCGCGGCGTTTGCGCCAGTCCTCGCGGTGAAAGTCGAGGTACGGCGAAGAATCGGCACGTGACATGGCCCTATTGTTCCACCTGCCAACCCATGCATGGAATTCGGCGTGGTGCAGTGCACATTTACCTATACTGCGATGAAGGTAACACCGACCACACAAGAAAGGACCCTGTGGAAGTGACTGAGGACTTTCGCTACCAGGATCTGGCTACTTTTGACCCCGAGGTGCACGCGGCGATCGTCGACGAGCTCGCGCGCCAGCGCAACACCCTCGAGATGATTGCGTCCGAGAACTTTGTGCCGCGCTCCGTGCTCGAGGCGCAGGGCTCGGTGCTGACGAACAAGTACGCCGAGGGCTACCCGGGACGTCGCTACTACGGCGGTTGCGAGCACGTCGATGTCGTCGAGACGCTCGCGCAGGAGCGCGCCAAGAAGGTTTTCGGCGCGAAGTTCGCCAACGTCCAGCCGCACTCCGGCGCGCAGGCGAACGCGGCGGTGCTGATGGCGCTGGCGGAGCCGGGAGATACCATCTTGGGCCTGAACTTGGCGCACGGCGGACACTTGACCCACGGCATGAAGATCAACTTCTCCGGCCGCCTGTACAACGTCGCGGCATACGAGGTGGAGGAGGACACCCACCTCATCGACATGGAGAAGCTGCGCAAGCAAGCTCACGAGGTGAAGCCGAAGGTGATTATCGGCGGCTGGTCCGCCTACCCGCGCCACGAGGATTTCGCGGAGTTCCGCAAGATCGCCGACGAGGTCGGCGCTTACCTCTGGGTGGATATGGCGCACTTCGCCGGCCTGGTTGCGGCAGGGTTGCACCCGAACCCGGTGCCGCACGCGCATGTGGTGTCCTCCACGGTGCACAAGACCCTCGGCGGCCCGCGCTCCGGCTTTATCCTGACCAACGACGAGGAGCTGAACAAGAAGCTCAACTCGGCAGTTTTCCCGGGCCAGCAGGGCGGTCCGCTCATGCACGTCGTGGCCGCGAAGGCGACAGCGTTCAAGATCGCGGGCATGGACGAGTTCAAGGACCGTCAGCAGCGCACCATCGACGGCGCGAAGGCGCTGGCGGAGCGCCTCACGCGTGACGACGCGAAGGCGGCCGGCGTGGACGTCGTCTCCGGCGGCACCGATGTGCACCTGGTGCTGGTGGACCTGCGCAATTCGCCGATGGACGGCCAGCAGGCCGAAGACCTGCTGCACTCGGTTGGTATCACGGTGAACCGCAACGCGGTGCCGTTCGATCCGCGCCCGCCAAAGGTGACTTCCGGTCTGCGCATCGGCACCTCCGCTCTGGCCACCCGCGGTTTCGGCGAGGAAGATTTCCGCGAGATTGCGGACATCATCGCCGAGACGCTAATTCAGGGAGAGGCTGCCGACGTGGACTCGCTGCGCGGCCGCGTCGAAGCGCTCGCCGAGAAGTACCCGCTCTACCCGGGTCTCGAGGACTGGAAGATGCTCTAATCCTCGTCGGCGGCCGAATCGTCGCCGTCGACAACATGCCCGCGCTGCTCTGCGAGAGTGGCGCGGGCTTTTTTGATCCAGTCAGGTTGGTCGTCGAGAAGTTTGCGGATCTGCTCGGTCGTCATCGCCTGCTCCACGCCGGCATTTTTCAGCGCGGTGACGGAGATGCCCAGCTTGCGGGCGACCTCCGGGCGTGGGTGCGGGCCGTTGAGGCGCAGCTCCTGCAGCCACGCCGGCGGGTTGTCCTGGAGTTCGCGCAGTTCGGCGTGGGTGACGGCGCCGTCCTGGAATTCTTGCGGGGTGGCGGGCAGGTAGATGCCGAGTTTCTTCGCGGCGGTCACCGGCTTCATCGCGGTGCCAGATGGGTGCTGATCAGTCATGGGCAAAACGGTAGCATTGAGCGCCATGCTGACCATCGCGTTCGTCACCGGCACGGAGCCGGGCAAGTGGTTCCGCCGCTACGGGCAACTGACCGGAAGCGAGCCGCGGACCATCCCGAGCGATGACCCGTTCCCGCTGATCGGTTCCGAGGCGGACGCGGCGCTGATCAGGCTGCCGGACGAGCGCGTCACCGACGAATTCCACGTGGTGCGCTGCTACGAGGAAGCCGCGGGCGTTGCCGTGCCGAAGGATTCTGTCTACGCCGAGGTAGGGGAGGTAAATCGCACCGATCTTGCCGACGAGATCGTCAACTTCACCTACGACGAGCACTCGCTAATCGACGACCTGCGCACCGCCCTATCCGTCGTAGCCGCCAACGTCGGCATCGCCTATGGTCCGCTGCCGCTGCTGAAGGCGTTGTCGAAAAAGCAGGTTGTCCCCCTGGAACTGTCCGAGGGTGACGGTGCCGCGTCGACGTCAATCGCGCTGGTGTGGCGCAAGGCGGACGATTGCGACGCTATCCAGGATTTTGTTGGAATCACTAAGGGTCGCACCCCGCGTTCCTCCCGCGGGAAGTCACACCCCCGATCGGGTGGGAAGAAGGCTCGCCGTTAACGTCGTGTTCATAATGGTGGGTGGACCAATTTCGAATGAAAGGTGCAATAAATATGTTTTCCCGTAAGATCGTCGCTTCCGCTGCAGCTGTGACCCTTGCCGCTACCAGCCTGGTTGCTTGCTCCGACGAGGGCGACGACGCCACCGAGACCGAGGTTGTCGAGGAGACGGCCACCGAGACCAACGTCGAGACCGAGACCGAAAGCGCTGGCGCCGAGTCCGACGCTGAGGGCACCGAGGCTGAGGACGCCGAGGCGACCGAGGAGATCACCACCGCTGACGGTGGCACCGCAATGGTTCCGGCCGGTGTCGTTTCCGCTATGGACCAGTACGCTGAGCCGTCCTGGGGCGAGCCGACCGCTGTCGAGCAGGTTGATGAGGGCTGGATCGTGACCTACGACAACGATCACTACATCACCTGGAACGAGAACACCGGTGGCGCTCCGACCTGGGGTCAGATCGCTAACGAGTGGCTCACCGACGTGAAGCTGGACAAGAAGGTCGGCTTCCCGGTCGCACCGGAGACCGAGAACCCCGACCAGTCCGGCTGGACCCAGGAGTTCGAGCGCGGCACCATCGAGTGGACCCGCGGCGGCACTGAGGACGCGTTCACCGCGATCATCAACGAGAAGTAAGCCTTCCTTCTGAGATAAGGCTTCGGGCCCGTCCCCATTTGGGGGCGGGCCCGTTTTTCGTCGCTAAGCGAACTAGCTCAGGTCTTCCTTCAGTGTCTCCTCCTTGACCGGAAGGAGCAGCAGGAACGCGATGAATGCGAGGGGGACCATGAGCAAGAACACCGGGGTCAGGCCGTCGTTGTAGCTCGTCAGCACGGCGTCTTTCACTGGCTGGGGAAGCGTAGCCACCAGGCCTGGGGTGAGGCTGTTCGCCCCGCCGTCGCCGAACTTTTGTGCCAACTCCGCACCTTCGGGGCCGAGCTTGGCCAGGGCCTCAGGCAGGCGCTCGTCGAGGTGGTCGCGCATGTTGTGGATGAACAGCGAGCCGGACAGCGACGCGCCGATGGCGGAGCCGATCTGGCGGAAGAAGTTGTTCGTTGAGGTCGCGGTGCCCACGTGGGCGAGCGGGAACGAGTTTTGCACGATGAGCACCAGCACCTGCATGACAAGGCCGAGTCCGAAGCCGAAGATGAACATGTACACGCCCAGTACGGTCAGGGAGGTCTCCACGGTCAGCCGGGAGAATAGGAACAGGCCGACGGTGGTGATGAGCATGCCGACCAGCGGGTAGATCTTGTAGCGGCCGGTCTTGGAGATGACGAAGCCGACTGCCATGCCGGTAGCGAGCATGCCGATGACCATCGGCAGCATCATGAGGCCGGCTTCGGTCGGGGTGAGCTCGTGAACCATCTGCAGATACGTCGGCAGGTAGGCCAAACCACTGGTCATCGCCAAACCCAGCACGGTGCCGGCGAGCGTGGTCAGCACCATGTTGCGGTTGGTGAACAGATCCATCGGGATCAGCGGGTTCGTTGCGCGCAGTTCCACGATGACGAACAGGATCGCGCCCACCAGTGCGATAAGCGAGGTCGCGATGATGGTAGGCGAGGTCCAGTCGTACTGCGTGCCGCCCCAGGTGGTGGTGAGGATGAGCGATGCGGTGGCGACGACCATGAGCGTGGTGCCGAGGTAGTCGAAGTGCATGCCCTTCGCCGAACCACGGCGCAGCTTGAGCACTGTCGACGACACCGCCATGGCGAGCAGTCCCAGCGGGATGTTCATCCACAGTGCCCAGCGCCAGCCCGGACCGTCAGTGAACCAGCCGCCGAGCACAGGACCGAGCACCGAGGACACGCCGAAGACGGCACCCATGACACCCATGTACTTGCCGCGCTCGCGGGCGGGAACGACCTCCGCGATAATCGACTGCGAGTTCACCATCATGCCGCCGGCGCCCAGGCCCTGCACGGCGCGGCCGATGATGAGCAGCTCCATGGTGTGGGCGAAGCCGCCGATGGTGGAGCCGATGATGAACAGTGCGATGCCGCCGATGTAGAGCCACTTGCGGCCGAGGATGTCGCCGAGTTTGCCGTTGACCGGCATCGCGATGGTCATGGTGACCAGGAATGCCGAGATGACCCAGCTCATGTGGTTCACGCCGCCGAGCTCGCCGACGATGGTCGGCAGGGCGGTGGCGAAAATCATCTGGCCCAGCGAGCTCATCAGCATGGTGAGCAGCAGGGCGGAGAAAATCAGGCCGACGTTCGGTCCCTTGGCCTGGAGCGGATGTGATTCCGCGTGGGTTTCTACCATGTCATGTCCTTTGTGTAATTCGAAAGTGTTTGAGCGTTTTCAAGGAGTTGAGCAATAGGGTCAGCGCTGTCCGGAGGGTGCCACAGGTAGCGGCTTACGGCACCCTGGAACAGCACCACGATAAAGTGGGCTTCGTCCTCGAGCGAGCCCGCGTGACGACGATCCCCCGGGAAGCGTTCGAAGTGGTCGTAGATCGCCCGTCCTAGTTCTGTGAGGAAACCGCGCCTGCGGGTGGCTTCGGCGTGCATGAGCCCCGGGTTGTGTTCCAGCAGCTCGTGGCGGCACTTCGCGGCAGGGCCGTCGAATCTGCCCGGCTCGACGACAATCGAGCGGATCACAAGCTCCAGGACGTTCTCGCTCGGAGTGTCCCGGATGTGATCGAGTGCTTCTGGGGTGAACGTGAACGGGAACGAGCCCAAAATGGCCTCGTCCTTGGAGTCCACGTAGTTGAAAAAGGTGCGGCGGGAGATGCCGGCGGCGTGGCAGATGTCGTCCACGGTGACGTTGTCGTAGCCGTGCTTATCGACGAGCCCGGCCGCCGCATCGCGGATCCGCTGCAGCGTCTCGCGACGCTTCTGCTCCCGTATTCCCCGATTTTGCACGGGGTGCAATATTACACCCGGTGCACGTTATGGCAAGCCGGCTGAAAGCTCGCCTTTGACTAGCGCGTTTCCGTTCTCGGAGTAGGTCAGCGCGATGATGCCCTCACCTTTGTCCTCCACGTCCCAGCTGCCCTGACCCTGGTTGCACGGCTTGGTCAGCGGGGTCGATTCGCCGCCTTCGCCGATTAGCGCGGTGCAGCCGGTCAGCGGGTAGGTCACCATTGCTGTGCCGCCGCCGAAGGTCGCCACCGCCGGCCACGCCTTGACCTTCGCGTCCGCCTCCAGGCTGTTGAGGGTGCCGGTGAACGTGCCGGTCGGGGAGGTGGTGTCGTCGATACGCGGCTGCGGCTGCGCGGTCACCGTGACTGTCTCGGGCACCTCGTTGGTGGGCTCGGGCCTCGGGTTTGCGTACCAGTACACCGCGGCGAGCGCGACGCCGATCATCGCAACGATCAGCGCGAGCACTCCGCCGACGACCCACGGCTTGTTCGGCCCGCCTGCGGAACGCAGCTCGGAGAAAGAATCAGGCATGGAAAAAGCCCCCAGCGATCAGGTTTGTTGTGCTGGGGGCAGATTCTAGCTGCGGGTGCGACTGAACCTAGTTGCGGTCCGTGTTGGCCATGGACAGCACGTCGAGGCGCTTATCCAGCTCTTCTTCGGTGAGCTTCTCACCGTCGACGAAGCCGAGGTCGATCGTCGCCTGACGGATGGTCACGCCCTCCGCGATGGCGTGCTTGGCGATCTTCGCCGCGTTTTCGTAACCGATCGCCGAGTTCAGCGGGGTCACGATCGACGGCGACGACTCGGCGAGGGTGCGCATGCGCTCCTCGTTCGGCTCGATGCCGTCGACAAGGCGGGTCGCGAACTGGCGGGCGGTGTTGGCCAGCAGGCGCGACGACTCGAGCACGTTGCGTGCCATCATCGGGATGAACACGTTGAGCTCGAACTGGCCCTGGGTACCACCGAACGCGACCGCGGCATCGTTGCCGATGACCTGAGCGGAGACCTGGGTGGCGGTCTCGCACAGGACCGGGTTGACCTTGCCCGGCATGATGGAGGAACCCGGCTGCAGGTCCGGCAGGTGGATCTCGCCGAAGCCGGCGAGCGGGCCGGAGCCCATCAGACGGATGTCGTTGGCGATCTTGTACAGCGAGACCGCGACGGTGCGCATCGCTCCGGAGAACTCCACCAGGCCATCGCGGTTGGCCTGCGCCTCGAAGTGGTTCTTCGCCTCGGAGAGCTGCTCCACACCGGTGAGCTTCTTCAGCTCCTCGGTCACCTTGCCGCCGAACTCCGCCGGGGTGTTGATGCCGGTGCCCACAGCGGTGCCGCCGATCGCGAGCTCGCCCAGGCGCTCCAGGGTGGCCTCGACGCGTTGGACACCCAGCTCAATCTGGCGGGCGTAGCCGGAAAACTCCTGTCCAAGGGTGACCGGGGTAGCGTCCATCAAGTGGGTGCGGCCGGACTTGACCACCTCGTGCCACTGCTTGGCCTTCTTCTCCAGCGACTCCTGCAACACCTTCAGCGCCGGGATGAGGTCACTCGCCGCGGCCTCGGTGGCGGCGACGTGGGTAGCGGTGGGGAAGGTGTCGTTGGAGGACTGGCCCATGTTCACGTGGTCGTTCGGGTGAACCTCAACGCCGTTTTGCTTCGCGATGGACGCGATGACCTCGTTGGTGTTCATATTCGACGAGGTGCCGGAGCCGGTCTGGAACACGTCGATCGGGAATTGGTCGTCGTGCTTGCCGTCCGCAATCTCCTTCGCCGCGGCGATGATCGCGTCGGCCTTCTCGGCGTCCAGGTTGCCCAGGTCCTTGTTCACCTGCGCGCACGCCGCCTTGAGCAGGCCGAGTGCGCGGATCTGCTGTGCTTCCAGGCCGCGACCGGAAATGGGGAAGTTCTCCACAGCACGCTGCGTCTGAGCGCGCCAGAGGGCGTCGACGGGTACCTTGACCTCGCCCATCGTGTCATGTTCGATGCGGTATTCCTGATCAGCCATGATTGTCCTTTACTTTCCGTCGTGTGCACGTCGCGCACGGTAGAGTGCGCGCGTGCCTTTCTACTGCACGATTATGCATCAACCGGACACACGGAGGAGACGAAATGCCCGAACTTCAACGTGGTAGAGCCCCCGCTTTGAGGGACGCCCTGGTTGGGCTTGCGTGCGTGGTGGTGGCGGATGCCCTACTGATCGGGCAGGCGTTCCTCATGATGCGTTTAGACGCCGACAAGTCCACGCTGCTTACCGCGTTTCCATTTATGACCCTCGTTGCACTCGGCGTGCCGACGATCTTTCTGCTTCGCTACCTCAAGCGCCGTGGCATCTCGCTGGGGTTCAACAGGCTTGGTGCAAAGGGGTGGCACCTGCTCTGGGAATTTCCGGCTGCAGTGCTATTTGCCGGGGCGACGTCTTCGTGGATAGGCCCGCTCGTCGGGCTCGAACCGTCGGGGGAGTCGTCGCTAAGCGACGGCACAAGCCTCGGCATCATGCTCACCCTGGCCACGTACCTGCTGGTCGGACCGTTTCTCGAGGAGATCGTCTTCCGGCGCCTGCTGATGGGCTACCTCGATACCGTCGTCCCGGCTGTGGTCAGCGTGGTCATAAGCTCAGCGATCTTCGGCGTAGCCCACATCGCGCCGGCGGCGATGATCTACACCGGATTTATGGGGATCGCCCTCGCCCTGGCGACGCGGTGGCACACATCGCTGTGGGCGGGGTTCATCCTTCACTTCTGTAACAACCTGCTCGTGCAGGCTGTCCTGCTGAGCGGGGTTTAGTTCTCCGGCTCGGTGTAGTCCACCACCGAGTAGTCCTGCAGCTTGGCCAGCTGGTGCTGGGACTCGATGTAGCGCACCGTGCCCGACTTCGAGCGCATCACCATCGAGCGGGTGGTTGCGCCGGTCTTGCGGTAGGTCACGCCGGCGAGCATGTCGCCGTTGGTGACGCCGGTGGCGGCGAAGTAGCAGTTGTCGGAGGTGACCAGGTCGTTGATGTGCAGCACGCGGTCCAGGTCGTGGCCGGCGGCGAGCACCTTCTCGCGCTCCTCGTCGTCCTGCGGGGCGAGCATGCCCTGGATCTCGCCGCCCAGGCACTTCAGGGCGCAGGCGGTGACAACACCCTCCGGGGTGCCGCCGATGCCCATCGCGATGTCAATGCCGTTGTTGTCCTGCGCCGCCGCGATCGCGCCGGCGACGTCGCCGTCCATGATGAAGCGGACTTTCGCGCCGGCGGCGCGGATATCGTCGACAAGCTGCTTGTGGCGCGGACGGTCGAGCACAACCACCGTGATGTCGGCGGGGCGCACGCCCTTCGCCTTCGCGACGGACTCGATGTTTTCCGCCACCGACTTGGTGATGTCGATCGCGCCGACCGCGTCCGGGCCGACCGCGATCTTGTTCATGTAAAACGCGTCCTGCGGGTTGAACATGGACCCGCGGTCCGCGGCGGCGATGACCGAGATGGCGTTCGGGCGGCCCTCTGCCATCAGGCGGGTGCCGTCCACCGGGTCAACAGCGATATCGACCGCGGCGCCGCGGCCGGTGCCGACCTGCTCGCCGTTGAACAGCATCGGGGCCTCGTCCTTCTCACCCTCGCCGATGACGATCACGCCGTCCATTTCCACGGAATTGATCATCTTGCGCATCGCGTTGACTGCGGCGCCGTCGCCCTCGTTCTTCTGGCCGCGGCCCACCCAACGGCCGGACGCGAGGGCAGCTGCCTCGGTCACGCGCACCAGTTCCATGGCGAGGTTACGGTCGGGGAAAAGATCGGACTGTTCAGTCATCGCGGGGCCTTCCTTTGTCAGGGCAAAATTCGACCCCTCTATTCTGGCACCCCGGCCCCCGGAAGTGTTTGCTTCGCCCACCTTTACGGGGGAACGACCCGCCCGTTCTGGGGTACAGGTCGGGCGTGCCATACTAATGCGCGTGGCAAACGACAAGAAACCCCGCATCTTTCAAGACGGCCGAGACATGGCGATCAACGCCGTGCTCATCGTCGTGCTCATGCTTGTCGCCGTGGGTGCGACGGGCCTGTGCAGTTTCAACCCCGGTGCTCCCGAGCAGGGGCCGGTGCAGGAAGTGGATGCAGAGTCGTTTGTGGACCTTGAGGCGCGCGCAGTCGACTTCCCCGTGCGCTACCCGCAGATGCCGGAGGGGTGGATCACCAACTCCGCGCGCCGCACAGTGATCGCAGGCGGCCCGGCACCCGTCATCGGCTGGGTCACGCCCGACCGCGGCTACCTCCAGCTCACCCAGACCGGCGCTGACAAGGACACCGCGCTGGATTCCGCCGGCGGCGACACCCGCATCCACGAGCGCACCGAACGTATCGACGACGCCGACGTCGACGTCTACACCTCCGACGACCGCGACGTGCGCGACTTGTGGGTCGTTGACGCCGGCGATGTCCGCTTCCTGGTCACCGGCGCCGGCAGCGAAGACGAGTTCAAGGAGCTGATCGCCGCGGCGCTTGAGGCTACTCCGGTCGATCCGAACTAGCCTGCCCGTCGACCTGGCGGGTGCTGATAGCTTCTTCGACGCGTTTCGAGGCGCCGTCGAGGAGCACCTCGCACCGCTTCGCCAGCGCCTCGCCGCGCTCCCAGTACTTCAGGGACTCGTCGAGGCTCATTTGGCCTAGCTCGAGGATCTTCACTGTTTCGACGAGCTCATCGCGCGCCTGCTCGTAGGAAAGCGTGTCCGGGTCGGGGAAGGCGTTGTCGTTGGCCTGGCCGGATCCGAAAGTGTTGTCTGCCATTTTGTATTCCTTTTCGTGGTGTAAGTGGGTTCTAGTCGGCGGGAGTGGTGGACATGGAAGCGGCGGTAATCGAGCCGTCGCCGACGCGGATGCGAAGCTGCGCGCCGGGGGCCGCCTGGTCGATCGAGGTGACCACTTCTGGCTCCGAGTGGTCGCGCGGGACGACCTGGACCACGGCATAGCCGCGGGCAAGCGTGGCGGAGGGGCCGAGGGCGGCAACCTGGGAGCGCAGTGCGGCGATCTGCTGCGACTCGCGCGACAGCAGGTGCGAGATGTCGCGGCGCATCAGGGTGCCGGCGCGCTCGATCTCCTCGTGGCGGCGAGTGATCGCCATCATCGGGTCTGCTAGTGCGGGGCGGGTGCGTACCGACGCCAACCCGTTACGTTCCCGCTGTACCCAGCCACGCAGGGCGGCGGTGATGCGGGCGCGTGCGTCGTCGAGAAGCGCGCGCTCCTGCGCCACGTCCGGCACAGCGCGCTTGGCGGCGTCGGTCGGGGTGGCGGCGCGCACGTCGGCGACGTTGTCCAGCACGGGATTGTCCGGCTCGTGGCCGATCGCGGAGATGACCGGGGTGCCGGCGGTGGCGACGGCGCGCTGCAGCGCTTCCTCCGAAAACGGCAGCAAGTCCTCGACGGAACCGCCGCCGCGGGCGATGATGATCACCTCGACGTCCGGGTCGCGGTCGAGGGTGTGCAGCGCCTCGATCACCGCGGGCACCGTCGTCGGGCCCTGGACCGGGGTGTTGATGATCTCGAAGTTCACCTGCGGCCAGCGCCCCTGGGCGACGGTGACCACATCGCGCTCGGCCGCCGAGCCGCGGCCGGTGATCAGCCCGACTTTTTTCGGCAGGTAGGGAAGCGGCCGCTTGCGGGCCGGGTCGAACAGGCCCTCGGAGGCGAGTTGCTTGCGTAGCGCCTCGATCCGGGCGAGCAGCTCGCCCGCGCCGACGTGGCGGATCTCCGCGACCTTCATGGAAAACGAGCCGCGGCCGGGATAAAACGTCGGCTTGCCGTAGGCCACGACGCGGTCGCCGTCCTTGAGCGGCACCTGCATGCCCGTGAGCAGCCCTGTCTCGGCCGTCAACTGTACCGAGACTTGCTCCTGGGTGTCGCGCAGTGTCAGGTACGACAACCGCCACGACGGCTTTGTGTTGATCTGTGTGAGCTGGCCTTCGATCCACAGCCATCCCAACCGGTCGATCCAACTCTTCACGGAGTTGTTGAGCTTCGCCACCGACCACGGCGTATCCGGCGTGCTCTTCGGCGGCGCGCCTTGTGATTCTGCCACGCTGTGCTCCTTTCTCCCCGGTATCTTTGCCAGGTAAACAGTACCCGGCGGGCCGATGCAGCCCGCCTACTGTTTTTGACGCAGATTAGTTAGGGTTGGTTCCATGACTGATCAGGGTAAAAAAGTGCTCCTCGCGTCGCCGCGCGGCTACTGCGCTGGCGTGGACCGCGCGGTGGAGACCGTAGAGAAGGCGCTGGAGAAGTACGGTGCCCCCGTCTACGTGCGCAAAGAGATCGTGCACAACAAATACGTGGTGGAGACGCTGCAGGACCGCGGCGTGATCTTTGTCGACGAAACTGACGTGGTGCCCGAAGGTGCCCACCTGGTCTTCTCCGCCCACGGCGTGTCCCCGGCGGTGCGCGAATCCGCCGAGCAGCGCCAATTGAAGACCCTCGACGCGTCCTGCCCGCTGGTGACCAAGGTGCACAACGAGGCCAAGCGCTTCGCCCGCGACGGCTACCACATCCTCCTCGTCGGCCATGAGGGCCACGAAGAGGTCGAGGGCACCGCCGGCGAGGCGCCGGAGATCACGCACCTGGTCGACGGCGTCGAGGGCGTGGACCGCCTGCCGGACTTCCCGGACGATCAGAAGCTGGTGTGGCTGTCGCAGACGACGCTGTCGGTGGACGAGACTATGGAGATCGTCAACAAGCTCCACGAGCGGTACCCGAGCCTGGAGAACCCGCCGAGCGACGACATCTGCTACGCCACCCAGAACCGTCAGGCCGCGGTGAAGAAGATCGCCCCGGATGCGGACCTGATGATCGTGGTCGGCTCCCAGAACTCGTCAAACTCGAAGCGTCTCGTCGAGGTCGCGCTCGAAGCCGGCGCCCAGAAGGCGTACCTGGTCGACTACGCCTCGCAGATTGACGACGACTGGTTTGACGGCGTGAACACCGTCGGCGTGACATCCGGCGCGTCGGTGCCGGACATCCTCGTGCGCGAGGTGCTCGACCACCTTAAGGAGGTCGGCTTCGGCGAGGTTGAGGAGGTCACCACCACGGTGGAGACCATCACGTTCGCGCTGCCACGCGAGCTACGCCTGCCACGCCGCGAAGCCCCGCTGGAGGCCTAGCCTTTATACAGGTCTTCGCCCAGTCGGTTGACCACCCGGGACGACCCGCCGGAATTTCCCTTCTTTCGGCGGGTTTTCTCTGTCCTGGCGCGGTCTAACAATTCCTGAACCGGCACGGACTGCGCCTGCTCGCGGGCCCGACGGCCCTGGGAAGTGGTACGACGGTTGTTGCGGTTGATCGTGGAGCGCTCTTCCGTCTCGCGCCTGCGGATCCCGGCGTTTTGCCGCTTGATCAGTCGCAGCCGCACCCCTGCGATCACCAGCGACCCGAGCGTGGTGAAAAACAGGACGGGGAAATACTCCGCGACCGGATACGCGATGGCGAGCAGTGCCGTTTTCGCGCTGGCACCGCCTGCGGCCAGGCTGTCGCGGGACATGATCCAGCCCACGACCACAAGCGTGGCCACGAACAGCAGGGGAGCAGAGGTTACCGTCAGGCTGAGCCCCTTCGGGTTGATCAGCGTGGTCACCGCGATCACGGCCAGCGCGTAAAGGGCCAGCAGCGGCCACGAGATCGCGCCAGTGGACAGCGACAGCAGCGCGCCGGTGAACAATGCGGCGAAAACGATGCCGATGCCGGACCCCGTGGGCAGACCCACGAAGGTGACGGACGGGGAGGTACGGCTCCGGCTCGAAACATGTGACACGAAGAGGAAGCTTACCTGTCGTCCTCTTCCACAATGTGGCGGGCACGCGCCGACGCCGGTTTCAAGACAGGTGCCTCCTGCCGGCGCGACGGGATGTGGGCCTCCTCTAACTTTCGGGCGGTCACCATGACACGAGAGTCCATCGAGGCCAGCGTGGAGTTATATGCTTCGACTGCTTTTTCCAGCGAGGTGCCCACCTTGTTGTAGTGCTGCGCCATCGTGGACAGACGCTGGTGCAGCTCAGCGCCTAGGCGCTGCACCTCTTTCGCGGAGGCGTTGATGGATTCTTGCCGCCACCCGAGCGCCACGGTGCGCAGCAGCGCGAACAAGGTGGTGGGGGTGGCGATGACCACGTCGCGCGAAAACGCGTAGTCCAACAAATCCGGTTCGAGGCTCAGTGCCGCATCCAGGAAGGGGTCGGCCGGGACGAACAGCACGACAAACTCGGGGGTGGGTTGGAACGCGTTGATATATGCCTTGCCCGACAGGGTGTCCACGTGCCCACGCAACAGGTGCGCGTGGCGGCGCAGGAAGGCGTCGTGCTCCTCGGGGTCGTCGGTGTTGAGCGCGTCGAGGTAGGCGCCGAAGGGCACCTTTGCGTCAACGACGATGTTGCGACCCTGGGTGAGCCGGATGATCATGTCGGGGCGGACGCGGGAGTCGTCGACAAGCATGTGCGCCTGGGTGTCGAAGTCGACGTGCTCGAGCATGCCGCCGAGCTCGACGACGCGCTCTAGCTGCATTTCGCCCCAGCGGCCGCGGGTTTGTGGGGAGCGCAGGGCGGTGATGAGTTGATCGGTGCGGTCGCCAAGCCGGGCCGAGGTGCGGCCAATGGCTTGAACCTGGCCTGCGATTGCCGACGACGACACCGCCTGCTGCTTATCCATGTGGTCGAGCTGTTCGCGCATGTCTTTTAGCGCGCGGGCCACGGGGCGCAGGTCCTGCGGGGGAGCGGGCTGCGGTGCGGAGCGGCGGAACCAGGCCACGCCCGCGAACACCCCGGCGATGAAGCCGGCGAGCAGCCCCGTGGCGAGGATGAGAAAGACCGTGGTTGTTGGCATGCGCCCGAGTTAACCACGCGATCACGACACGCTATGCGTCGGGTTCGCTCTTATGTTCGACATTCCTGCGTTTGAGGATGGTGCGGCTGCCCACGTTGCGGAGTTTCTGCAGACTCGTGCTGAAGCCGGGGGAGGACGGCTCGTCGGCGGGGTCGTCGTTAAGCGTCTGCGGGGCGTTGACCCACTCGCGCTCGCCGCGCCACTCCTGACGCTTGTACACCGACTCCTTCTCGTCGATTTCCGCGATCAGGCGGCCCTCCTCTGTGGCGAAGTCGAGGTCGTCCGCGCCGACCTCGCCGGCATTGATGCGCAGGACGTCCACCATATAGCGGTACGCCACCGCGATCATGGCCGCGGCTGGCACGGCGAGGAAGCCGCCCATCAGGCCGAACAGGCCGCCGCCGACCGTGACTGAGATCAGCACGACCACCGGGTGGAGGTTCATCGCCCGCGACTGCAGCAGCGGGGAAAGCACGTTGCCTTCGAGCTGTTGGGTGGCCAACACGATGGCAAGCACGATCAGGGCCTTCGTGAAACCGAGAGTCACCAGTGCGATCAGGGTGGCCAAGGCGCCGGCGACCACAGCGCCGACGATCGGGATAAACCCCGCGACAAACGTAATGATGGCCAGCGTGAACGCCATTGGGACGCCGACGATGGCGATGCCGGTGCCGATCACGATGGCGTCGACAAGCGAGCACACCGCCTGCGCACGGATGAAGCCGGACAACGTGTTCCACGCGCGGGTAAGCAGCTCGGTGGCGTACAGGCCGGTGCGGCCCCCGGTGGCGCCGCGCAGCCACGGCAGGAACCGGTGGCCGTCCTTGAGGAAGAAGAAGGTGAGCACGAACAGCACCATGAGCGTGACGGACAAGCCCGCGGCTGTATTGATGCCGGAGAACACGCCGCCCGCGATCGCGCCCGCCTGGTTCTGAATCCAACGCGTGATTTCGTCGACACCCTCGTTCAGGCTCTCCGGATCCACGTTCAGCGGCGGGCCCTGCGCCCACAGCTGCAGGCGCTGAATGCCCTCGAGCGCCTGGATGTACAGCAGGCGCGACTGGCCGACGATATCCGGCGCGATCAGCATGCCCAACACCGCGAGCACACCGAAAAACAACAACATGGTGAGCAGTGCTGCCAGCCCAGACGCGATCTTGTGGTCGCGCAGCCATGCGGCCACCGGGGCGAGCACCGTGCACACGATCAGCGCGAGCACCGCCGGCAGCACACCGGCCCAAAAGGCACCGATCAGTTTGCCCAGGGCATACAAAAACAGTGCGATCACCAGGATGCGCAGCGTGAACTTCGCGCCGGAGGCGATCCAGGCGTTGAACACGACGTTGCGGTCCACGCGGTCGTCGCGAGTATCTGCGGGCTGAATCGGTGCGGTCACGCGCACCATTGTGCACCACCGCACATCGCTTTGCGACGAACCCCTGCCAATCAGCCCAACCTCGTGGGATAGGTCTAGTGGGATAGGATGGTGCGCCGTGAGCCTTACACTTGGAATTGTCGGTCTGCCCAACGTCGGAAAGTCCACCTTGTTCAACGCGCTGACGCGCAACGAGGTGCTTGCCGCGAACTACCCGTTCGCCACCATCGAGCCGAACGTGGGACTCGTCGAACTGCCGGATCCGCGCCTGGATCGCCTGGCGGAAATCTTCGACTCGGAGCGTGTGCTGCCGGCGACGGTGTCCTTCGTGGATATCGCGGGCATCGTCAAGGGCGCATCCGAAGGCGAGGGTATGGGCAACGCGTTTTTGGCCAACATCCGTGAAGCCGACGCGATCTGCCAGGTTGTGCGCGCGTTTAGCGACGACAACGTCATCCACGTCGACGGCCAGGTCGACCCGTCTTCGGACATCGAGGTCATCAACACGGAGCTGATCCTCGCCGACCTGCAGACCATCGAAAAGGCCCTGCCGCGCCTGGAAAAGGACGGCCGTAAGGACAAGGACGTCGCCGCGCAGGCGGAGGAAGCGAAGAAGGCGCAGGCCATTCTCGAGGACGGCCGCACCCTGTTCGCCGCGTCCAAGACCGGCGACATCGACCTCGCGCTGCTGCACCACCTGCACCTCATGACCGCAAAGCCGTTCCTCTACGTGTTCAACTCCGACGAGGACGTGCTTACCGACGAAGCCCGCAAACAGGAGCTCCGCGACCTCGTCGCCCCCGCGGAGGCCGTCTTCCTCGATGCCCAGACCGAAACCGAGCTGCTCGAGCTTGACGACGAAGACGCCTCCGAACTCCTCGCCGCCGTCGGCCAAGACGAGCCAGGTCTGCAGACTCTGGCCAAGGCCGGCTTCGACACCCTCGGCCTGCAGACCTACCTCACTGCAGGCCCGAAGGAGGCCCGCGCCTGGACGATCCGCAAGGGCGACACCGCCCCAAAGGCCGCCGGCGTGATCCACACCGACTTTGAAAAGGGATTCATCAAGGCCGAAATCGTCGGCTTCGAGGATCTTGACGCCGCCGGCTCCATGGCCGAGGCTCGCGCGGCCGGCAAGGTCCGCCAGGAAGGCAAGGACTACGTCATGGTCGACGGCGATGTCGTGGAGTTTCGTTTCAATGTAACCTAAATGCGCTATGAATAGCGTATGACTACACGTGCTGCTATTTACCTCCGTATCTCGCTAGACGCTGCCATGGACGGCCTCGCCATCGACCGGCAGCGCCAGGACTGCGAAGCCCTTGCCGAGCAACGCGGCTGGGACGTCGTGCATACCTACGTCGATCAATCGATCTCTGCATCAAAGAAGGACGTGGACCGTCCCGACTACGACGCGATGGTGGCGTCCTTTGAGCGCGGCGAGATCGACGCGATCATTTGCTGGGACCTCGACCGCCTCACGCGACAGCCCTGGCAGCTCGAAGAGTGGATCGACAGAGCAGAAGAGCAGGGGCTGAAACTCGTCACCGCGAACGGTGATGCTGACCTTGCCACCGACGGCGGCAGAATGTACGCGCGCATCAAAGCAGCCGTGGCGCGCGGCGAGATCGAACGTAAAAGCATGCGCCAATCCCGTGCGCAACAGCAGCGCGCCGAGCAGGGACGCTGGTACTCCGGCGGTGTGCGCCCAATCGGCTACACCTCGACCGGCGAGATCATCCCACCCGAAGCCGCCGCCGTGCTCGGGATGTTCCGGGCTGTCGAGCGGGGCAACTCCATGCGCGACATTGCACGCGCCCTATCTGGGGTCGATCAACCGGGCTTGCCGGATATCCCGACCACTCCGCGCCATATGCACACCGTGGTCACAGAGCGCAACGCTCGACGCCGCGCTGAAGGCCAGGAAGAAAAGCCAGTTCCCGACGCGCAGCCGTGGGCCTATACGTCGTTGCACTCGATTCTGCGCAACCCCGTGTATGCCGGCTATTCCACCTACAAGAAGGCCAAACGCAAAGGCGTGAAGAACAAATACCGCCGTGTAACGCACATTGTCCGCGACCCCGATACCGGCGAGCCGGTAAAAGGGCAGTGGGAGCCGATCGTCACACCCGATCTGTGGTGGCGTGTGCAGAACGTGCTCGATGATCCCGACCGGCTGACAAACAAGGAGCGCCGGAACACTCGCCGCCATCTCGGCTCGGGTCTGTATGTCTGCGACGAGTGCGGCAACCCCGTGCGCACGCATGCCGACCGCTACCGCTGCGCGGCCTGTGGCTTAGTGCGCACACATAGCGTCGATGATTTTGTCCTCGCCGTGATCCGTGCCCGTCTTGGTCGTGACGACCTGGCGGACCTGCTGCCGACTGCGGACGACGACGAGGTCAACGCCATCGACGACGAACTCGCTGAGCTTCGCGCAAAGCTCGCCCGCGTCCAGGCTGACTACGACGAGGAGCTTATCGAGGCCCGTGACCTCAAGCGCGCGCGAAACCGTTATGAGCCGCAGATCGAGAAACTCGAAACGCGCCGTGCCCGCCTTGCTGGCGCATCGGCGCTGCTCGACACAACCGGCTACGCCTCGCCCGTGGACGCCTTCGACAACGCAGAGCTTGCCGTGCAGCGTCGAGTCATCAACACCCTGTGCCAGGTGCGCCTGCGCCGTGGCGTGCGCGGCACCAAGACCTTCAACCCTGAATCGGTGCAGATCGTGTGGAACTAGGTTGCAGTGTGTGACACGTCAACAATCGCGCGCATGTGCTGCGCCTTAGGGGCGGCCTAAGCAAGCGCACGACACCGTGCGCTTGCGGCGTGCGAAACTAGGCAGGAGTTTCGCGCAGCTGACGTTGGCGAGGATGACGTCAGAAGAGAGCAAGGACGAAAGGGCGTGTTGCGGGCAACCCCACTCCGTACGGGGTGAATCCAAGACATAGCGGACCAAGGACAACCAACGCCCTCCCGAGCCTAAGGCCTGTGAAAAGTACCAATATAATTAGAAAACTGGTTCTATTCCCATTTGTATTCACTTAGGATAGTCTCCCTTTTGAGGCAATCCCGCCTCATTTCCTCTCTCAAAGGAGACTGTTATGACCCCCAAAAAAGCGCACTCGGCAGTTTGCAGCGCTGCTGATTGCCTCTGCTCTGAGCGTTTCCGTATCTAACTCAGCCGTTGCTTCCGCAGAAGAATTCCAAGACCACGGCGCCAAGGGAGGCTTTGCTTCCGGTGTGATGGCCGAGCTACTCGGCGAGGCAGCACCAGCCATCACAACCTACTGGGCATCTGTCGGCCGGAAAGTTCGCTACCCTGCAGGTGGCGGTACCTGGGAGTACGGATTCTGGGACGCTAAGGCGCGTTCTTATTTCACCGTGAATCGGTGCCATACTTCGACTGTGATCGTCAACGACAGAAGGCAACAAAGCATCGACACCCGCGGCGGCCAGAAGTCGATCGCCGAGCTTTGGGCAACGAATTTGCCGGGCACTAAGGACAGCTACTACTACAACTTCTGCTAGAACTCATGCGTATTCGACCCCTAGTACTTGGGCTTTTGAGCCTACTTCTTGCTGCAGTCATCGCGACTACTGGGTGGCTGCTGACAGCCCTGGTTGACTCCACCAAGCCCTTGTCCTTAGGGGTCGAATCAACCTTTAGTCTTGACTACGTCGAGCCTAAGACTTCACTCGCGGAGGAACTTGAGTCAGACTACGCACCGACGGTAATCCGTAACTCACTGGTTTCATTGGCCGAGCAGAACGGCTACTCCATCTACCGGCTGACTGGCACCGATGACGCAAGCGGGACTTCCCACGAGGTTTTCATCCCGCTGGAGGAAAATTATCCAGCACCGGAACGCATTCCCCGGCTCAACCGGCCGGATGCCTTGAGCCAAGCGGCCAGTGAGCTTGGGTCGCTGGATTACCACGGTGACTACGTCTTGGTTCCCAAAGCAACGGGTGGCAATGCGAACCACTTCTACGAATCGGCCAGGAATGACGGGCTCAGGCTAAGCGAAAAGACGCAGTTCCTTCACCTCATCCAATCGGTCGTATTCCGCCTGCCCGCGTTGGTGGCGATCCTGTTTCTATTTGTCGTTTCCCTTTTTGCCCTGGTATTTGTTCTTCGGGTTTCCGGTCTTAGATTGGCAGCGCTGCGCACAATAAATGGAGGGCACCGCAGTCAAAAAGGCAATTGGCGGCAATGGACCTTTGTCATCCTCCCGCACCTAGTTCTCATTGGCCTTGCGAGTACATTCCTCGCCCGCCAAGGGAGCTATTCTTTTGCCCTCCTGTTCCTCAGGTTCTACGCCGCCGGGATAGGCTTGGCCCTGGCTACCACCGGTTTGGCCGTAGCCGTCACCGCCCCATTGTTGCGCCGCGCAGTAGCGCTGCTGGGGCAGCGTGCCCCCGCAGAGAAGGCGGCGGGAAAAGCGCTGAAAGTAATTTCGGTCTTTACCTGCGTGACCTTTGTAGCAGCGGGTCTTAGCTCAGCGGCTGCGCTCCGCTCCTACCAGCAGGAATCCGAGGCCCAGCAGACCTGGAAATCTCTCGCGGAGTTTGGAGCCTTGCATTTTTCAGCCAACTTCGACGGCCCTGCTGGCCGCGTGGAAGGAGGCGAGCTCTTGCCGCCCAGTCTGCAGCAGAACTTCCGCGACTTCGCGCTCAGCTGGGAGCGGGAGCACGGGGCTGTCCTCAGCCATACTTTGCCGAAAGAAGGTACCGGTGTGCCGGACTCCTGCCCCGTGGCACTTGCTAACCGCCAATGGCACGATCTGCAGGATTATCAGTTCCGTCCCGGAGACGACAACCACTCGGTCGACTATTCCGCAGCCCAAGAGCATTTCGCAGCTTCCGTGGATCTGTGGGCTCAGGAATCCGGCGACCTGCTCCTTAAATCTGCGCAAATTGGTCCGGTCAGTGCCGATCATGCGGTCGGATTCATTAGTGGAACAATGTCGGGGGAACTGGTTCCCGGCGATTGTTTTTACGTGCTTGAAACGGACGATCTATCCGGCTTCGACGCAGACTTCCTAAGCTCCACAGCTTCGAGTGAAAATTTGCTCTTCGCGGATTTCTCGGAACTGGGTCCAGAACTTACCGCTGCCGGCCTCGAAGGCTACGTGTACCCGGTACGCGCGGCCGATCGCGGTCTGGCCGAACTAGTAGCCAGCACGGCGCTGTTCTGGCTGAGTATCCTGAGCGCCCTCGGAGCTTTGCTCGCCACGCTTGCGGCCTTGATAGTCCAGGCGCGCATCCAGCTCCGAGTTCACCGTCGCCTCCTGGTACTCCTCCACAGCGCTGGGCAATCACCGGACAAAACGATGTGGCGACTATTCAAAAGCCAACTGGTCAGCCTGACAGTTGTCGTCATATTGTCCGTCCTGGCTCCGCTACTGCTTCCCAACCCGTTCCTCTACACCTTCACCGCGCTAAGCTGCCTTGTCTTAATCGTCTACCTCGGTTTTGTCCGTCTCAGTATTTCTCAGCACATGTCCGCCTCCCCTAGGAGTCACAATGTCATTGGCTAGCCCCAATCAGTCCCCCACTCTGCCGCCGGAGATTTCCACCTCTCATCTCTGTCTCGCCGCGGAGTCGACTTTTTCTGTGGGGCGCAGCACGCGGATGGTGAAGAAGTCCCTCGTGGAAAATGCAACGTTTTCCCTACCCGGGCCAGGCTTTGTCGCCATCTGTGGAGCCAGCGGTTCCGGAAAGACTTTGCTGCTCAACACCTTGGCCGGGCTCCTGCCGCCGGCGGACGGCCTCCTCCGGATAGACGGTGAGAATGCCTCCGCGTGGAGGATGAAGCGGAGGCGGAGGTTCTGGCGAGAACGCGCAGCGATAATCCACCAAGACCACGGAATCATTCCCGAACTAAGCTGCGAAGATAACCTCACCCTCGGGCTATCCAGGAAGCAATACTCCAAAGAAGAATTGCTGCACTCCCTCGGCGAAGTCGGTCTTGATGTCCCCTTCGACGGGCCGGCAGCTATTCTCAGCGGAGGCGAGCAGCAGCGGCTGGCGATCGCCCGAGCCCTGCTCCGCGGCGCGGCTTATGTGTTCGCTGACGAGCCGACCGCCTCCCTCGACCCCACTAACCGCGACCAAGTTATCGCGCTCCTGCGGCGAGCTGCGGACGGGGGCGCACTCGTTCTGGCCGCCACGCACGATGCCGCAGTTATTGCTGCCGCTGACAGCACCTTGCGCATCAATGATCGCCAGGTCACAGTCTCCGGCTCTGCGCGGGATTAAATCGCGATGCCCGCGGCCTTGGCCACCTTCCGGTACCCGGCCGCATGGTCCGCGACGCTGGCGTGGGCGTTGAGTCCGCTGGGGTTGTCGAGCACGGGCCTGACCCCCGGAAAGTAGACACGTCGGGGGTTAGCTATGCTGCTTGGGTCAGCGTAGCTGACTGAGCAGGCGCAGATGGCCAAGGAGCTTATCGACGGTGGCAAGTCCGTCAGCGCAGTAGCGCGCACCTTCAACGTCTCGCGGCCGACGATCTATCGCGCTCTCAAGCGCATTGACGCCGACGCTTAATCACAGGCTGCGTCGCTAGCGCCCGCACCCGGCAAGCCGAGCATCAGGCTGCGCTAGCGACGCTCAGCACGCTTCAGGTGCGGTGGTGCCGTGGCAGGGCGCGACCGGCAGAGCCGGACCGAATACGGGATTGACCACGTACACCCCGTATTCGTGCAAAGGAGCACTGCCATGTCCACTCATTCCCACACGCTTGCATCCCACGGTGAGATCCTCGCGAACCTCCCCGGCATCCTCGGGTTTTACCCGAATAACTCGCTGATCCTCGCGTTCTTCGTCGACGACGAGGGCGTCGACACCGTCCGCCTCGGCCCGGTCGCACGGTTCGACCTGGACGAGGCCGTGGAGAAGCTCACCGAGAGCCGCGAGCGGTTCGCAGCGTGGGTCCACCACCTCGAACTCGACGCTGTTATCGCGTACATGATCAGCGATGACATTGCGCAACCGATCTTCGATGAGACGGCCACGTACCTCACCAGCGGGGCAGTGCACCTACCGCCGCTGCTCGGGGTGGTGCAGGTGCCTGAGATCGTCACTGGGGCTGCGTGGTGGTCTGTGTATCAGCATCCGCTCATCGACGAGCCGCGCCACGGCGTTGTCGGCGAGGTCGCCGCATCGGCGGCGCTGCAGCAGATGCTAGAGCACACTGGCGAGCTGCCGGAGCCGAGCAAAGACGACATCGAGGCACGCCTGAACAGCACCGAACACGGCATCGACGCTGCCGAACACGCCGACATCATCGAAGACGCGCTGGCGTATATCCCGCCCATGTTCTCCGACATGCTGCAGCGTGAGTACGAGCAGGCGGCGGCAGGGATGACCCAGCCGAGCACTCGCGCTGTTCGGTCTGCGTTGAAATGCTTCACCACGCCGCGCTTGCGGGACACGCTGCTGGCGGCGCTGCTCGATGAGCCGCAGGCTGGCCTTGCGTTCATAGAGAAGGTTATGCGTGCTGTCCCGACCAGCTGGCCGGGGATGCGGGCGCAGCTCACCGCCACTGTCGCCGTGCTCGCGCACGCCACGGGCCAGCCGGGGTTAGCTGGCGTGGCTGCGCAGCGGGCCACCGAGATCGGGCCAGACGAAAATTTCCCGTCGCTGGTCGCGAAGCTGACCGACATCGGCCAAGGCGAGCGGATGGTCGAGCTTGTCCGCGAGGGCGCTGAGAAGACCCGCACGATCTTGTTTGCCGAGTAGCACCACACACCCCGTTGTAGCAATGCAACGGGGTTTCTTTTTCTCGCGGGGCCTTGGCTTGCGACGACAGACACCGCAACGAGGCAGGGGAGTGACCTTTAGACAGCAGAGCTGTCTCCAACAGACGGATTGACCATCAATCCGAACAAGGAGGCACGTGATGCGCGACATCACCCACACCGACCTGGAACTGCTCTACCAGCTCGCCGACGGCATCGACGGCGAGGACGCCGATCCGGGCGCAGCACAAGAACTGCGCGACCTAGAGGCGGCAGGCACACCGCTGCCCTGGGCAGTGTTGTAACGACAGCGCAACCGCCCCGCAGCAGCAAAGCAGCTGCTTAAGTACCCAAATTGCACGGCAAATCACACCCACTCACGTAAGGAGAACCAACATGTCCAACCCCTTCAACAACGGCACCATCGTCGGCAACGCAGCTCGCGCACCCAAGCTGTTCGAGCACGCAAACGGCGGCGCGACGGTGAAGCTCAGCGTCTATGCGCGCAACACCTTCAAGAACAAGTCCACCGGCAAGGTGGAAAGCGAGATCGTGGAGCTGACCGGCTACGTCCAGGACGCCGCGAACCCCGGTGTGTTCGGCTGCATCGGCTCCGGCGATCGCGTTGCGGTGAGCTACTCGCTCAAGACCGACGTCTACACCGACAAGGACGGTGTGAAGCAGTACCCGCTGGTGGCGCGCATCGACACGGTGCAGCTGATCGATTCCAAGAAGGAGTCCGCTGCTCGCGCTGCCCGTCGCGGAGGCGAGGCGGCGACCGCCGCCCTGGCTGGCGCTGAGGGCGAAGAAGTACCGTTCTAACTACGAAACCCCGCAGGGAAACTGACCTGGGGTTTTGTGAAGCGATTTCAAACGCATCTAGTGGCGCCATTTATGGTTGGGGGCATGGGCGCAGGAAAAAGTGATTTCGACGTTGTAGGTGACCGTGCGGACGATCCGGAAGAGATGGTGCGCCTGCGGTTCGATGTCGCTTACGACGGCACGGACTTCCACGGTTGGGCGCGCCAGAAACCTGCCGGTGGGGAAGAGCTCCGCACGGTGCAGGGCGTGCTGGAGGACGCGCTGAGCCTGATCCTGCGCTACCCGGTGGAGCTGACGGTGGCCGGCCGGACGGACGCGGGAGTCCACGCCGCCGGGCAGGTGGCGCATGCGGATATTCCGGTGTCGTCACTGGACCAGAGGTCGATTGAGGGGGATCCGGGGAGGTTGGTGCGTCGATTAGCGAAATTGCTTGATCCCGACGTGCGCGTTTCGGCAGTGTCCGCCGCGCCCGACGGCTTCGACGCGCGTTTCTCGGCGTTGACGCGCACCTACCGCTACCGGGTGACCACCGCGGACGGCGGCGCGCTGCCCCTGCGCGTGAGGGACACCGCGGTGTGGCCGAAGAAGGTGGACCTGGACGCGGCGCAAGAATTCGCGAATGCCGTGGTCGGGCTGCACGACTTCGCGGCGTTCTGCAAAGCGCGGCCGCACGCCACCACGATCCGGGAGGTCCGCTCGTTCGAGTGGCGCGACGTGTCCACCGGTGAGGAACCCGAGCTCTACGAGGCGGTCATCGTCGCCGACGCGTTCTGCTGGCACATGGTCCGCGCGCTGGTGGCCACGTGTCTCGACGTCGGCTCCGGCAAGCGCGACGGTGAGTGGGCCGCGGCTTTGCTGGGGGAGAAGGAACGCTCTGCCGCGGTGAGTTTGGCACCCGCAAATGGGTTGACCCTCCTCGGCGTCGACTACCCGGCAGATAACGAACTCGCAGCTCGCGCTGCAGTGACGCGCGACCGGCGCGACGCTTCGGAGGTGCACTCCGAGTCTTCCCGGGCGACGGAATAGACTGCTTGGGCAGGAATTGTCCGAACGAGTCGCCCCCGGGAGGTAGCGCATGGATGCAGTCGGTGCCGTGTGGTTGGCCATCGCTGTATTCACATTGCCGGGGCTGATCTTCGCGTGGGTCGCGGGCGCGAAACTGCCCGCTGCGGCCGCGTCGTCGCTGCCCGCGACCTTCGGCATCGTCGGGTTGGGCAGCTGGATGTACGGCGCGATGGGAATCCGCTTCGGGTGGCCGTCGTTCATCGTTTTCTTAGTGCTCATGCTGTGTCTGGCGGCCGGGTGGCGCTACGCGTTCGCGCGGCGGGCGAGAAAACGCGCGGCGAAGAATTGGGTGCGTGCCCTGTGGCCGGGCGACTGGCGGCGCGGCAGTATCGCCGACCCGTCGTGGGTGCTGCCCGGCGCCGGCGTCGTGGCTGGCGCGTGGATGCTGATCGCCAAGCAGCTCGAACTCCAGTCGAAGGTGCCCGGCCAGCTGGACAATATTGTCCAGGGTTGGGACATCCAGTGGCACGTCAATGCGGTGCGCTTCATCATGGAGGAAGGCATTGCCTCGCCCACGCGGATGGGCGAGCTGCAGAACCCCGAAACGCACATCGATCTTTTCTATCCTTCCGCTTTCCACGCGGCGACGGCGCTGTTTGCCAGCGCGGGCGACCTCGCCCCCGTGGAAGCCGTGAACCTCGCGTCGATCGTGCTGCCGAGTCTCGCCCTGACCGCCGGCGCCGCTGGTCTGGCGTGGGCGATGGCGCGCGGCCGCGGCATGGTCGCGCAGATCGCCGCGGGACTGGCCGCCATCGCGGTGTACGCCTCGCCGGTGCTGGTGTGGATCCCGGATTTCGTGGGCATGCGCCCCTACATCGTGGCGATCGGACTGTCCGGCATCGTCATCGCGTTGTTCCACCAGGTGCCGCGCTACCGCGCGCTGGCCCTGCCGACGCTGTTCGCGTTCTTAGGCATGATGCAGGTCCACCCGTCCGCGGTGCTCGTCGTGGTGCTCGCCGTGCTGCTGTACTGGCTGACCTACCTGGTGTGGCGCCCGGACCGCTCGCGTGTTAGCGATGTCCTGTGGCTGGCCATTCCGGCGCTCGGCGCGACGGTGGCGTTCCTCCCGCAGCTCATCGCCGGCCAGACTCAGGCCGAAGAGGTGAACACCTGGGACGCCAGCGAGAATGTCACTTCAGGGGAGGCCTGGGAGAAGGCGTTCAAGATGAGCACCCGCCACGTGGGCGAGTTCTTCCCCGACTTCGACCCGACCATCCTGCTGTGGCTCGCCGGCTTCGGCGCGATCGCCATGGTGGTCTGGCGCGGGCAGGTGTGGGCGCCCGTCTTCTACGGGCTCATGACGGCCAGCGCGGCGCATGCGCTGCACCCGTTCGACGGACTGTGGGAACCGCTTTTGACCCTGCTCGGGTCCCCGCACTACAACTCCGCGCACCGCATCATCACGGTCGTGGCGCTGACCGTCATCGCCGGTGCCGCTGTCGGCGCCGCGATGATCATCCGCGTGTTCACGCTCGCTCCCGTCGCTGCCCGCTACGGCACCCGCCCGTGGGTGTGGGGCACGTCGATTGCCTCCGCTATCCTCGCGGTTCTCGTCGGGTGGGGCACCGGCGCCTGGGCGTCCACCGTCGCCGTCGACGGCGCGAAGATGTCCTTCGACGCCTCCCGCCTCAACGACCGCATGGTCGACGACGACCAGCTCACGGCCTACGCCTGGCTCGCCTCCCGCCCGGAGGCTCACGAGGGCTTAGTCATGGGCGAATCCACCGACGGGTATTCCTGGGCCTACGCCATCGACGGCGTGCCCACAGTCGCCCGCCACTACCTGTGGCCCAACGGCGGCCTGGGCGTCGACTCGAACCTGCTCGCCGACCGCGCCGGCCAACTCGGCGCCGGTGAACGCGGCCGACCGAACGAGAAATCGCCCGCCGACGACGCCGCCGCCGACCTGGGCGTCCGCTTCATCGTCTCCTCCGGCAACACCTTCTGGCCCGGGCCCAAAAACTGGCAGGTGGACAAGGCCCTGTGGACCACCCCCGGCGTCACGCCCGTCTACCAGCGCGGTCGCGTGACCATCTTCGCCGTCAACGCGCAGCTCACCCCAGCTGAGATCAAGGAACTCCAGCGCGACGCCGTCGCCAACGGCGGCTCCACCGAGCTGCCTGAGCTGACTCCGACGAGTGAGGAGCTGGCGGCCGCGGGCGTCGAATAGCGTTGCGCACTTCAGTGCGCATTTTCGGGTTGAAGCCCGCCCCGCATGCGCTTAGCGTCGTTTAAAGAAGCCATTGCTAATCGACGGGGGCGTCCACATGGCTCAGCACACTCATGCCGTTTCGGGGGAGACAAAGCAGGCGCGCAGGCTGTTGCCGACGACGCGTTCGCAGGTTTCGGGGCACCGTTTCATGCGCCGGCGCGTGGAGCACGGGCTCATTTACGGGGATATCCGGATGATTCATGATCCATTGGCGGCACGGCGTCGTTCGGCGATCTTCGGGATGGTCGCGGTGGCGCTCATCGCGGCGGGATCGGGGCTGTTCGCGTGGTTGCGGCCGAATCCGGATCCGGGCGCGGCGGCGATTCTGCGGGCCAATGACGGGGCGATGTACGTGCGGGTCGGGGAGGTAGTGCACCCGGTGACGAACCTGACGTCGGCGCGACTGATCGCAGGCAGTGCGGAGGAGCCGCAGCGCGTGGGGGAGGAGCGACTCACCGAGATGCCGCGCGGTGTGCCGTTGGGTATCGCCACGGCGCCGGCGATGTTCGCGCCGGGTGATGCGGTGGATGCTGCGTGGTCGGCGTGCGAGGGGGAGGAGCGTGTCACGGTTGTCGCCGGGGAACCGGTGCAGCAGCTTGCCGACGGGCAGGCTGTCGCGGTTACTCAGGGCGGCAACGAGTGGATGCTCACCAATGAGGGGCGCGCAAAACTCCCGCCAGACAGCGATGCACAGGGCAGGCTGATCCGACGCGCCCTGGGCATCGACGCGCGGGTCGTCCGCGCAGACATCAGTGCGCCGGTGCTGTCCGCGATCCGCGAACTTCCGCCGGTCCGCCTGCCACACCCATTGCCGCGCCTGTTGCTCGCCGACGGCACCGACGAAGCATGGGCTGTCACACAGCATGGCGGCATTCAGCCCGTTTCGGAATTACAGAAGCAGTTGCTTATCGACGCCGCCGCACCCACCTCAACCTCTTCCCCCTCCCAGATTGCCGCGTATCCGGATGCCCAAGTCCCGCTAGATATCGCCGTTCCGGAGAAAGCGCCGGAGTGGGTTGATCCACAAGGATCGGCCGTGTGCGTGACGGAGTCAGGCTCTGTTGCACTCGTTGCCCCAGATTCGGATGTCTTGACCGCAGGATCGGTCGAGCTGTCCGGTGACAGCCCCGCGACCCATTTCGTCGGGTTAGCCTCCGGTGCTGTCGGCGTCGACACCGGTGCCGGCTACCACGTCGTGTCCGCTTCAGGTCAGCGCCATCTGGTGGATACCAGGGACAACCTCGACGTCGTCGGCGCACTGCACGTGGACACCGTTCCGTGGAGCATCCTCAGTCTCCTGCCCGAAGGCCCGGCCCTCACACGCGAGGCAGCGCTGACCGCGACCTACTGATAGCGCTGCGACGCCAGTCAATCTGGTCTCGGTGCACTACCTTCGCGGCGAGTTTTAGCCGTGGTGAATGGAGCGATGCCGGGGTCGGCCCTGGAGGAGTATCCGTCGAAAAGCGCCCACTGCGACAGCAAGGGCGGCGACGAGCACGACGCTTGCGACCGTGAAACTGCTTCGGTGTGGGGCAGCGGAATCAATGGTCGCAATTGGGCGCGCACGCAGCGGTGCGGTGTCGGGGCTCTGCTCGCGTTCGACGAATGGGACAGCCCGCAGTGGGTCGACGGCCCCGCCGTGCGGTTCCGCGGAGGCGGTGATCATGATAGTCAGTGCAGCTAATCAGGCGGCTTCAAAGGCATTCGGCGAGCGGTAGCCGGACCATGAGTGCAAACGTTTCGTGTTGTACCGGGTGCACCACCGAAACACATCCCGGCGGCACACCAGCTGACTTGGAAAAACAGGCTCATCCTGAAGGACTTCCCGCTTCAGTGACGCGTTGAACGACTCCGCCAACGAGTTATCCGCACTCGTCCCGATCGCTCCCATCGACTGGGTGACGCCGAACTGCTCACACAACCTCCGGTACTGCTCAGAGGTATAAACACTGCCGTGATCCGAGTGGAAAATCGCCCCATTCAGGTCTCCTCGTACCTTCCAGGCCATCGTCAGGGCTTCGGATGATAATCCGCATATCTGTGGGGTATTTGTCGAGGTTAATGCCCAGTGGTTCCCCGGCCCAGGATCGCATCCGGGAAGTGATGTCTGCGACATAAGCGTCCGTGGTGTCGCTGACCGTACCGCCCGCGCGGATGATGCCTTGTTTGATGCCCTCGCCGAGCGTGGAGGCGATGTCGCCGATCTGCCAGGTCACCGGCAACCCCACCGAATACGCCAGGCCTTGTTGGTTGAGGTGTCTCAGAAAGGCCTGGGATCCGCCGGCGGAATCCGTGCGTATCAGCAAACGCTTCCCCCACTCCTGACCATCGACGCGGTTGGGGATCGCGGCCAAGGCCTGGTCGAGGACGTCCTTGTGGTCGTCGGCGGTATTCGAGCCGACGTTGTCCGGACGCAGCAGGACGGCTGCGGGTTCACCGGTCAGCCCGTCGCCGTGGTCGATGATCGCGCACAGCGGGTGGAACCCGTAGTGCTTCTTCCAGGTCGGGGCCGCTTTTTCCTTGTCTGAGTGGGCGAGGATTTCCGTGGCGTCCAGGTCCAGAACCAACGGAGCATCGGTGCTGGCCGCGGCGGCGGGGTTGCGGGCACCGCAGGCGGTCCAGTCCGCGGTACGGGCTGTTTTCATGCCGGCCAGCACCGCGGTTGTGCCGGCACCGGCAGCTTCGTCGTCGTGGTCGGCGAGTTCCTTGCGGCGGCGGTGCACCGTGGAGTGCGACGGCACCTGGTCGACCAGGCCGGTGGCCACCAACGGGCCCAGGAGATCAACATCGCCTGCGTCGTCCCCGCTGAGGGCCAGTGCCAGGGCTAGTGCGGTCATGGTGTGCAGCAGGTTCGGGTTCTGTCACTCGGCCAGTTCCACGTCGATGGCATCGGCGACTTTGACGGCGTCGGCGGTGGCGGCCAATAACATGAGTCCGGCGTTCGAGCACAGTTGAGCAGGAGCGGGGTACCGACATGGAAGCTGGTAGTCTTCACCCTGAAGGTGATCCCTTCGAGCAGGCAAATTGTGACATCAACAACTACTAATTTGCCTGGTCAATGGTCACTTTCCTTGGATCTTCACCACATGTCAGTCGGCTTCCCGTGAAAACACCGGGTTACCTTCTCGAATATGTTGACCGACAGTGAACGACTCCTCATTTTTTAACGCAGAAGTTGACGTGATCACCCGAGGTATTGCGGACTTTTGTCCGGAACGTCCTCTTCCGCCCCCTGAATGGGGCTGACCTGCACTAATACTACTTTTGGGGGATCGACGTGAGCGTTGGCCCGGGTGATGGGGTCCGCTCAGCGCCACTCCGACATCGCGTCATCGCGCAGGAAACGGCCCGTGGCCGCCACCGCCGGTCCCGAGGACTCCGCCCCGGCGACGAAGGTGCAGAACGCAAGGTCACCCTTGATGCCGGCGAACCAGCCGTGGGCGGGCCGGTTGCCCCCGACCTCCGCGGTCCCGGTCTTGCCGCCGAGACCGTGGATGTCGCTCAGGCTGGCGGCGGTCCCGGAGTCCACCGTCTCCGCCATCATCGCGCGCAGGGCCCGCACTGTCGCCGGGTCGAGCGGCTCGGGGTCCTGATCGGCGGTGGTCTCCTCACCCTGGATCAGGGTCGGCAGCACCATCCGGCCGTTGTTGCCCAGGGAGGCCTCCATGACGGCCAGCCCGAAGGGGGAGGAGAGGACCTCGCCCTGGCCGATGGCGGCCTCCACCCGGGCCGCGCCGGGCTCGGTGACGGGGACGGAGCCGGTCACCGAGTTCATGCCGGGCGCGGTGAAGTCCACGCCCAGTCCGAGACGCGCCGCCGTGTTCCTCATGTCGTCCGGCTCCAGATCCTGGGAGATGAAACCCTGGGTGGTGTTGCAGGACTGGGCGAAGGCCTGCGTCATGGAGACGTCCCCGAGGGCGAAGTTGCCGTCGTTGGGGATGACGCGGCCATCGATCTCCGCGGTGGCGGGGCAGGCGACGGTGGAGTCGGGTACCACGGTGCCGCGTTCGAGGGCGGCGGCGGTGGTCACCGTCTTGAAGGTGGAGCCGGGCGGGTACAGCCCGCTCAGCGAGACGGGGCCGAGGGCGTCGGCGGCGTCGTTCTGCGCGACGGCGATAACCCCGCCGGTGGAGGCGCTGAGGGCGACGATCGCCGCGGGCTGCTCGATCGGCTCCAGGGCCCGCTTCGCGGCCGTCTGCACCCCGAGGTCCATCGTGGTGCGCACGGGTTCGCTCTCCGCCGGTTCCACCTGCCCCAGGATGGTCGTGCCGGTGGGGGAGGTGGCCTGGAGGGTCCAGCCGGCGTCGGCCGTGATCTTCTCCGACCAGTAGTCGCGCAGGCCGCCGTCCACCGGGGAGGCGGTGTCCCGGGTGGGGCCGAGCATGCGGCCCTCCTCCCGCAGGTCCAGTCCCTTGATCGCCCGCAGGGCGTCCCCTATCACGGCGAAGTCCCCCTCTCGGAGGGTGAACAGCCCCACCGGGGAGCCGTCCCCGGACTCGATCTGGGCGGTGACGGATTCGGCGGTGGAGGTCGGCACGACCGGGCGGACGGCGGCGGCGATCTCCCCGGCCCGCGGGATCAGCTCCGGGCCCGCGGAGACGACGGTGACAGGTGTCCAGGACAGGATGTCGGTGCCGTTGCGGTCGGTCACCGGCAGAGTGAAGGTCTTGTCGTCGGAGTAGAGGAAGCGACTGTCCCCGTTCAGCTCCGTGGAGAAGATCCGCTTGTCCCAGGTGATGAGGTCGCTGTCCTGTTCGGAGAGGGTGATCGTCCCGGTGGTAGTGGACTCATCGCCATTCGGGACGGTCCAGGTGGCGGTGATCTCGGTGGCGCCGTCCTCCTCGCCGCCGGCGTCCAGTTCCACGCTGGTCCCGCCGATGCCCGCGCGCAGCTGCTCCAGGTCGGCTGCGGCCCGGGCGGGATCGTCGCTGAGTGTGGCGGCACCGGCGTCGTCACCGGCGTTGAAGGCGGCGACGAACTCGTCCACCGCGTCCCGGAACCAGGGCACGGTGCAGGAGGAGAGCGCGAGCGCCGTAGCGGCGAGCAGGGCGGAGACACGGACAGTGGTGCGGGTGGTCATGCCGGATGAGATTAGGCCCACGGGCTCACCGCTACCACGTTCCCGCACGACTTCCGGCCAGTCGGGAGACGAATATCGCCTGCTCGGCGGGGTGTTCTCCGGTGGGAAATCTCAGCGCGACATGCGCAGTTCATCGACGAGTAACCGGGCGATGCGGCCGATCGCGGCGTCCGCGGCCGCGAGGTTCGGGCCGCTGCGGGCTGAACGGGTGATCACGGCGACGACGATGGGTGCCTCCTCGTCGACGGCCACCACGGAAACCTCGCCGCGCACGGGGCCGATCGTCCCGGTCTTGCCGTGGAAGCGCACGCCCCCGGCGGGGAAGCCGGAGGGGATCCGGTGGCCCCACACCTGCTGCCCGAGCACGGTCCGGGCGAAGGCACGGGAGACCCCGGTGAGATCCGGGCCCGTCCAGATCCAGTCCAGCAGGCGGCACAGCTGGCGTGGGGTGCTCACCGAGCGGTAGGTGGCCGGATCCTGGTGGACCCGGGGGTAGGAGACCAGCAGCCGGATCGCCTCGCTGGCCGCGGAGCCGTCCTCTGGAAGGGCCGGGAGTTCGGACTCGGTGGTGCCCGGGGCGACGATCGTGGTGTCCTCGAGATTCGCCAGGGAGACGACCTCCCCGACCAGGCCCGGTGGGAGACGCCGCTGCAGCACCCGGGCGGCGATGCTGTCGGAGAGCACCACCATCTGACGCACCAGATCCCGCAGGCTCATCGTCACGGGATCGGCGAACAGCCCCACTCCCGGGGTCCCGACCGGGCCGTCATCCGTGCTGAGCGTCACCGCGTCGAGCGGATTCAGCAGCCCGCGGTCCACGGCTAGGCAGAAGGCGGCCAGGAGGTGGACCTTGTACATCGACGAGATGCTGGTCTGACTGTCGGCGCCGACCCCGACGCCGGCCGCCTCTTCGCCGACCGGGTGCGCCCAGCACCAACCGTCACAGCCCGCGGCGACCAATTCGGTGCCGATCCGGGCCCGCAGGCTCCTGGTCATCCGGTCTCTCCCAGACGCCCGAGGGAGCGCCGCAGGGCACGGTCCACGACGTCGCGCAGATCCCGCTTTCCGACGGCCCCGCCCCGTTGCGGCGGCACCACACACCGCAGCCGCAGGTGGAAGGCCGTCGGCATCGGGAACGCGGGCAGGCCCCCGAGTTGATCGGGGGTGAGCAGCACCATCGCGCCTCCGGCACCGAGCCGCGCGGCCAGGGCCGTCCGGTCCGGCCACAGCTCGGTCTCCGGGTGCAAGCCGATGGTGAAGAAGGCGTCGGCCAGGCGTCCGGCGGCCGCCGGGCTGACGGCGGCGGTGTTGTCCAGCAGGGTGTGTCCCCGCAACGCCGCCCAGGTCGCGGGCTTTTCGGCGGGCCCGGCGAGCAGCCGGGGAACCTCGTGCAGCTGCCCGCGAGACAACTCACCCGTCGGCGCCGGGTCCTCGATGACGGCACAGTCCAGACGGCCCTCGCCCACCCGGGTGACCAGCTGCGACACCTCGGCCGTGTGCACACTGACCCGGCCGACGTCCCGCAACGCGGAGGTGAGGTCGAAGGCGATGCCCGGCGGCACCGAGGGGGCCAGCCCCACGCGTACCTCGGCCCCGGCGTCGGTGATGGCGTGGGCCATGCTCTGCAGTTCCGTGGCGTCCCGGACCAGAATCCGGGCCTGCGGGAGCAGGGACCGGCCGGCCTCGGTGAGGGTGGCACCGGTGGCGGAGCGGCGGATCAGGTCGAGGCCGAGATTCGACTCCAGACGTTTCAGCCCCTGGGACACGGGGGACTGGGTCAGCCTCAGCCGCTCCGCGGCACCGGTGACGCTGCCCTCCTCGGCCACGGCGACGAAGTACTCCCAGTGCCGGAGGGAATTCGGTCGAGTTGTCATGTGCCCCGAGCCTAGTGGAGGGGACTCTGACGAGCTGAGCGAGGTACGGGGAACAAGGGCTCACCGGGCCTGTCGTGCAGCGGATTGCCGTGGTGGGTCCAATTCAGGCGAAGATGCGTATGACAGCCGAACCGGCACCGTCCCGGGCCAGGGGAGAGACCCCTTTTCCCACGGCACCAGAACTGATCTGTGCGAGGGGGAATCGGCGAACTTCAGCTACCTGACCGCCACCCTGGATGCGTCCATCCGTGGAGCGGGACCCGCGGTCGGGGAGTGGCCGGGCAGAATCCACCGGGTGGAACCCCGGTCCCCTTCGAGGACGACCCCGACCTGACGGACAAGCGGTTTACGGGCAGTGGAGGAGATCCTCGACTGAGAGCCGCACGCCCGAGGTGGTCCGGGAGATGCGGGGCAATCCGGAAGAACTCGAACGGCTCGGCATTGAGGCGAGCAACGAACGACAACGCGGCGGGAAACCACAGGTTTCTCGCCGCGTTCGGCCTGGTTCAGACCAACTACCGGTCAGCCGCGCAGCGTCTTGAGCGCCTCCGACCAGGCGGTGACCTGGTTGAACACATCGGTGAGAGCGCCGGTGGCGCCTTCGGTCGGGGTGAACTTCGACATGTCCTCGAAGTCGGAGCTGAAGGGCAGGAACACCTGGGCGCGGACGTCGGCCATCTGCAGTTCCGCGGCGATCAGCCGCCACGCCTCCACGGAGCGGGTGCCGCCGGCGCTGCCGTAGCTGACGAAGCCGATGGCCTTGTTGTTCCACTCCGCGTACAGGAGGTCCACGGCGTTCTTCAGTGCGGCGGGCACGGAGTGGTTGTACTCCGGGGTGACGAAGACGAAGCCGTCGTAGGAGGCGATCTTCTCGGCCCAGGCCTTGGTGTGATCCTTCGAGTACTGGCCCATGGCCGGGGGCATGGGCTCATCCAGCAGGGGCAGGTTCTGGTCGGGCGATGTCCACGAGCTCGAACTCGGCGCCGCCGTGCTGCTGCGCGTGCTCGTGCACCCATTCGGCGACCTGGGGTGCCAGGCGGTTGGGGCGGGTGCTGCCGACGATGATGGCGATGCGGGTCATGGTTTTACCTCCGAATAGTGGTGGTGGTGACATTCCCGTCTCCCACGCTAGCTGTACTTCCCCGTGACGTTGTGAACGCGTTGCAGGGGGAGTTAACCCTCCGATAGCAGTGTGAGCCCGGTTGCAATTGTAATCGTGGATGAACCCCGCATACGCTGCGGGGTTATTTTTTCAACCATTTCACACGCCAATTTGCTGCGAATCACTTGTGCAGTTTTACGGTGCAGTGGTGCGGTGCTTTTACTGGCGTTTCTGCTGCGCAACTCACTGCACTATGTAGTGTCTGTGACATTTCATTAACACGTAGGTTGCACTGTGTATTGGGCACCCATTTCATCGACACGTTTACTGCGCAATCAAATGCCCTGTCACTTTAATGACATGTGAATTGGGCAGTGAAGTGGTTTGTCATCCTATTGACACCTTTACTGCGCAACAGGATGACAACGACATTCTGCAGGTCTGTGTGCTGGCATGTTTGCTGTGCAGCACATGCGCCGTCGTACACACCGACGCGCTGCGCAATATCTCCGCCACTTAACCGGCCAATTCGCTGCGCAACGTAGTGACACTTGGCCCCGCTTAGCCGAGATTTCTTCGATTTTCGCCGAATCTCAGCGGTTTCATACCGCAGATGACCGACGACGCCGACGGCGCCCTGTACGGCCCGCAGACGGGCGTGCAGAGCGCATGGTGAGCTGCTAAAGCTCCATACCGCCGTCACGATCACGCTGCTGTTGCTGCTGGCGGCGCTTCTCGATACGCTCGCGCGCACGTTGCTGCGCCCCGCCCTTCTTGCCTGAGGTCTGCGACTGCTTGAACAGCGTGTAGCGCTCAAGCAGCTCCGGGCTGCGATGCAGTTCTTGCACCAGGAACTTCTTGTCCAGATGCTCCAACTGCTGTCCTGACTTCACCGCTTCTTCGATGATGATGGCTGCTTCATCTTCGGCGTCCGTGTGCGCGTTGCGGCGGATCTGATCAGCCTCATCGCGGGCATCCGTGCGCGTTACTGCAGCGTCGCGCGTGGCCTCGTCGCGGATGCTTGTGGCCTCATCTCGTGCTTCGCTGCGGATCGTCTCAGCGTCGCGCTCAGCCTGCTTACGGGCCTCGTCGGCTTGGCGTGTGATCGACTCCGCTTCGCTGCGGGCTGCGGCTGTAATCTCGCCCGCCTTGGCCTGTGCAGTCTCTTCGGCTCGTTCGAGCAGCTCGTCTGCTTGCGCTTCGGCAAGGCCCATGGTCTGCTCGGCTTCTTGCTTGGCCTTCTCGCGCGCGTCACTGCGGATCTGCTCGGCTTCTTGCTCTGCCTTCTCACGTGCCTCGTTGAGCACACGCTCGGCAACAGCGCGAGCCTGTTCTTCGGCGTGCTGCAACACACCTTGCGCTTTTTCGTTGGCAGCTTTTGCCTGTTCAAGTTCTTTTGCTGTTTGCTCGCGGTCACGATCAATTGCGTCCATATCGCGCTGCACGGATCGCTTCTTGACTTCCACATCATCCTCGCGCTTGGCGAGGTCGCGCTCCCGGTCTTGTTGTTCTGCGTAGCGTCCGAGGTTCAACGACTCGTCATGCCGCTCGGAGACTTCCAGTTCCACCGGATAGCCCAGCGAGTGCATGTGTTCGCGCAGGCCCCGTTGCGCGTCGATGAACTTCTGGTTACCCGAGATCTGCTTGCCCTTCTTCGGGCCGGATGTGTACCGCACTGAGGTGTCAGTGTTGTACGCGATGCCGGGGCGGCAACGGAGCTTGTCGGGATCTTCGGGCTTCGGTGAGAACGTATCCGCCTGGAACTGGATGTGTGGCGTTGATTCGTCGAAGTTCATATCACCGCCAGCGACTGCGTCGATACCGCCGGGAATGAAGTTCTCGGCGAGCCAACGCATTGACTCTTCGGGGTACATCATTGCTTCTTCGTAGTCGCGGGCTGCATAGCGCGGACGTTTCACTTCGCGCCCGTCCACCTCACTGGTGTAGTAGTCGGGGATCTCCTTGCACATCGACTTCGGCAGATACACGACGAACAGCGACGTCTCGAAACTGTTCTTCTGCACGCGCACTCCGTCCATCCGAGGCGTCTACGGCCGCCACAGGGCCGTACAGCCGCTGCCACAAAGATGAACCAATCGAGTCGCGGCGCTACACATTTGCATCAACAGCTGCCGCTGGATCTGCTGCGAGCGGGCGCTCGCGAAACACACGTCGCTGGCGGTGTCTGTTACATGCGCTTGCGCGCATATGGCCGCCGCGAACGTGATACGTCTGCACCGATAGTGTGCTTGTAGCACGGGCCGATATGGAGTGTGTTACTCAGCCCGTGTCGTTGACCCCCGCAGCAGCATCAACACCGCCTTGCGGCGGATGGCTCGCTGCGGGATGTTCACCACCCTGCAATGACCGCCTAGCGGCGGTGCCAGAGTGCAGGGTGTGGCTGTGCGCACCACGTTAACGATGTCGGTCTTGCCGTTCGGTTCGACGCCGTGGCACGTTCGCAAGCTCACGTTGCACACGGCGTGCGCGATGACGCGGGAAGACGCCGCAAGCGGCGTTTCCACCCGTCATCGGCCCTTACTTTAAGACCGACATACAACGACTGACGCCGTATGTGGTGCGCACAGCGTGGCGACCTGCAGATTTTGTGTAGGCACCATGTGCGCTTCGCGCATCAACGGGCCGTTTCGGGTAAGGGTCGAAGACCGCATAAAGACCCGAAACACGCAGGTCGCAGCCCCCTTCTGTGTCAAAACCCCTATATGTTTGTCGTTATAGGGGTAGAAGGGGGAAAAGGGCATAAGGGGGTGCGACGCCTCCGCTGCGCTCCGGCGCTCGGCATAGCCGAGGCACTGCACCGGGTATTACTACTCGCTGGCGCTCGCATAACCCGGTGCCCGGCGCTGGCGCGCCGCCCCTCATAGCCCCAGACTCAGACCTCGCTCGCTCGGTCTGGCTGGGTCTACCTTTCCCTCCGCTGCGCTCCGGTCAAGGTGCCCAATAGTGCAGCTGGCGCTGCACCTTGTGTGATGACCCATGCTTTACGTCACGACACTGCCGGCAATCCGATATATCTTGTCGATATACAGTCGGATATGCCAGCATCTGTGTGTCGTGTTTGGGTCATCACGAAACGCTCCATCACGGGGACCTGACCCCTGTTTGGTAGACACCTCTGATTCCGGCCATGTTGGGTCGGGGAAAGGTAATCTACCTCCATGCCTAGGAAGGTTTATTCGGATCAGTTCAAGCGCGACGCGGTCGCGATGTACGAGAACGATCCAAATCTCTCGCTCAAGGCCGCAGCTGAGGACTTAGGGATCTACCGCACCACGCTTCGCACGTGGGTCGACAAGTACGGCACCGGCACCAAGACCCAGAGTCCACCGGTTTCACGTGCTGATCGTGCCAAACAACTCACGGATGCCGAAAAGGTACGCCAGCTGCAGCGGGAAAACGCCAGGTTAAAAGAAGAACGCGATATTCTGCGCAAGGCGGCCAAATATTTCATGGAAGAGACAAACTGGTGATCCGCTTTCGGTTTGTCGATGACCACCGCACCGAGTACTCGGTCAAGCGGATGTGCACCGTCCTTGGGCTCAATCGCAGCTCTTACTACAAATGGAAGACCAGCAGCGCCCAGCGGCACCGCCGACTGATTGACGACGCCATCTTAGGGGCGAAGGTCAAGGCGGTCTTCGATGACAAAGACCAGCTCTACGGCGCTAAACGCATCGCGGCAGAGCTGACGCATAACGACGCCTACAACGACAACGGGCCGGTCAACCATAAGCGCATCGCCCGGATCATGAAGAAGCTTCGTCTGCGTGGCTACACCAAAAAACGCAAGATCACCACCACCCGGCGTGGCCCACATCGCGTGGTGTTTGCTGACCTGGTCAAGCGGGACTTTACAGCCCCAGCTGCAAATAGGGTGCTGGTTGGCGATATCACCTATCTGCCGATCGCGGACGGGTCGAATATGTATTTAGCTTCGGTGATTGACTGCTATTCCCGGATGCTTGTCGGCTTTGCTATCGCCGACCACATGCGCACCGAACTTGTCGAGGAAGCGCTCGAGCATGCGCACCACACCCGCGGGAGTCTTACCGGGGCGATCTTTCATTCAGACCACGGAAGTGTGTACGCCTCATCGCAGTTTCAGGCCACCTGCCGCAGGCTCAACGTCACCCAGTCGATGGGCGCAGTGGGCACCAGTGCCGATAACTCACTGGCGGAGTCGTTTAACGCCACCCTGAAACGAGAAGTCCTCAAAGACAAGAAAGTCTTTGCCAACCAGCTCGTCTGCCGGCGAGATGTCTTCGCGTGGTGCGCGCGCTACAACACCAGCCGAAGACACTCCTGGTGCAAGTATCTCACCCCCACAGAGTACGAAGCGCTCGCCGCGTAATAACGCGCTAGAGTAAGCCCCATAATTTCACCACCCCATGGTGTCTACTTTCCGGGGGCCGGGCCCCGGCAAGCGTGCCGTGATGAACATCAACGTTTCTACCGACGCGGCATGATGCGGCATGCGCCGCATACCATCTGCCGTCGCGGTTGCATCTTCAGCAGCACAGCTGCTGAAATCTGCTCTGTCCACGCTGCTGTCTTTGCTGCACCCACGGCCCCGTCTTCGGCATATTTCAAGTCCACACAAGACTATGCCGGCCAGAACCGCGCATAACAGCAGCGCGACATACCGCCAGCCATGTGGCGGATGATCCAGGCGACGGGGCAGACGTGTATATGCCCCGTCGCCGATACCGGCGCAAGCATCGTGACAGTGTCACGTGTAGCGGTGCCGCAGCCACCCGCACACACGCGAAAACCCCGCCCTTGCGAGCGGGGTGTGTGGCGACATCAAACGTGACGGCTGTACGTCGTCACGCCGCGTGGCCGTACACACATGAGGTGATTGCGTGTACGGCTAAAGGGTTAGTCGGGTACAACTTCTAGATGCCGCTTCGGCTTACTGCCCTCGGTGCTCTCAGGCGTGTCGCCGTCACCGTTCTCAGGTGTATCGCTGTCCCCTTCGGTGCTGGCGGACTTGTCACCGTCCCCTTCGGTGCTGGCGGACTTGTCACCGTCGAGATTCACCTCGAACTCTTCGGCATACTTGCGCAACTGCGCAAGGCGCTCCTTTGTCGCTTTGTGTGCACGGCGCGCCTCGTTCACGGTATCTTTTGCTTGCTGCTCATCGCGCAGCGCTGCTGCGTAATCGTCTCTGAAAGACATGGTTTGTTCTCCTTGGTTGAATGAACTGTTTATTTGGACTCGGGGCACGACGGTGGAGCGCGCGTGTGTAGTAGCACGGCCATCACCCATCAGCCCTCGCACTCAGTTCAAGACCCAGCCTGACTAGCTGAGCTAAGCGGCGGGATCTCGTCGTAGGCGGGTTTGTCCGCATTAGTGCTTCACACCGCCCAGCACCGTGACGAGCTGCTGGCGCTGCTCATCTGTCAGTTGGGGCGCTGCATTCACGACGGCATCGACGAAGCCGTCGAATAGCTGCGGGGCAGGGCGGCGTGCGGCCGCGAGGTAGGCGTCGAGATCGTCTTGGCGAATCCGATAGGCGGTGCCGAAACGGTGGAATGAAAGACGGCCCTCTTTAATAGCTTTTCGCAACGTGGACTCGGAGCCGACGCCGAGATCGGCGAGTTCCTGCAGCGTGTAAAAGCGTGGCGCGACGGCGGTAGTCGTGTCCTTTTCGGACATAGAAAAACGCTCCTGGGCAGATTGATCTGTCCCGGAGCGGGGTGCTTTACCGGCTTGCTATTCAGGCGGCTTGGAGTGCCGTGCTCAACTCGCTAGAACGGTGGTCTGCCGTCCCATCGCTTTACGGGAGCGCTTACTCCCTACCTGACCGCTTTTGTGGTTGGCAATGCCGTTGCCGACCGGTCTATCTCGTCGGAGGAACCGCGCCTATCACGGTCGAGAGGCTGTCTCTTTATGAATTATCCTCGGGGTTATCCCCCGTATGCGGCTGGCTAAACCAAAAACGAATTAAAACGCCACATACGGTCTGGGGGCCATCGTACGGAACTTATGCGTCGCGCACAATAGCCTGCGACCTAATCTTTACGAATCGAACCGAGCACGTTTCTACACGCCACGTGGCACGGCTGGGGTGTTGTGGTGGGGCAGCTGTTGTGTGGCGGCATGGTGACACGCAAGGGGCGCGCCTTTTTGTGACCTGTGACACGTCTATAGTGTGCTCGTTTCGTAGTTTTGACCTCGTTTCGTAATTTGCCGATCAAAATACGAAAAAATTACGAAACGCTCTACCTGCGGTTTCGTAGAACTACGAAAATCGGAAAACCAAATTACGAAACACGCGATAACGCTGTGACCTGCACAGACACGTCACATTTCGGGGATGTTTCGTAATTTTGCGGCATTTCGACCCAAACCTTTTAAGGGAGAGACACAGACACACATTACGGGCACATGTCTACGACATAGACCGTCCTCATTGAGGGCACGCTGCAGGGGTTGTAGCTATGTGACACGGCCGGGATGCTGCGTCACGGTGACACGCAAGGGGCGCGCCTTTTTATGACCTGAGACACGTCTGTAGCGCGCTCGTTTCGTAGTTTTGACCTCGTTTCGTAATTTGCCGATCAAAATACGAAAAAATTACGAAACGCTCTACCTGCGGTTTCGTGATTTCCGCAAACGAAAAGAACAAAACTACGAAACACGCGATAACGCTGTGACCTGCATAGACACGTCACATTTCGGGGATGTTTCGTAATTTTGCGGTATTTCGACCCAAACCTTTTAAGAGAGAGACACAGACACGCATTGCAGGCACATGTCTACGACACAGAGCGTCCTCGTTGAGGGCACGCTGCAGGGGTTGCAGCTATGTGACACGGCCGGGATACTGCCACGCTGCAACACGTCCGTGGCGCGCCGTTGTGTGACACGCAACACAGGTGTTGTGTGTTCGTTTCGTAGTTTTGACCTCGTTTCGTAATTTGCCGATCAAAATACGAAAAAATTACGAAACGCTCTACCTGCGGTTTCGTGATTTCCGCAAACGAAAAGAACAAAACTACGAAACACGCGATAACGCTGTGACCTGCATAGACACGTCACATTTCGGCGGTGTTTCGTAATTTTGCGGTATTTCGACCCAAACCTTTTAAGAGAGAGACACAGACACGCATTGCAGGCACATGTCTACGACACAGAGCGTCCTCGTTGAGGGCACGCTGCAGGGGTTGCAGCTATGTGACACGGGACACAATCGCAATCAAGGTGTCTCTTCTTATTTAGATTTTCTTCAAAAAGTGGAAAAATTACGAAACGAAAACCATTTACGCTGCTCAACGTATGTTTTTGTGTTTCGTAGTTTTGTTCTTTTCGTTTACGAGATTACGAAATGACCCGCAAATACCTACCGTGACCTGCGGTGATGTGTTTCGTATTTTTCTGCGTAATTTCACGTCGCCCGAAGCAGACACCCTGCCGTGTGCTTGCTGCAGGGCTGCGGCCGTCCCTCCATGTGGAGCGTCAGTGTCGATGCTGTAACTTAAACGTACATACATTTGTGGCGCTCTCGTTACGTGTCTGTGCATTGCCGAGCTCTTTACTGTTGTGTGTGGGCGCGCAGCCGTAGTGTCCGTGCCACTCCGAGTAGGGCGCGTCGTACCCCAAACCCATGTTCAATTAAATTCCAATCCAGAGAGGTCTTGCACTGTTGCGGTGCGGTTGTCTTCTTTCTCACCGTATTGGACCCTGCGAAATTAATTGGATACGATAGGCCCATGTTGATTTCAGGTTCCGTTTTCATGCGGCCGCTCACCAGCCGCTAAGGCGGTTTTCTCCCTCCCGCAGGTTAGAAACCGCTCCGGTCCTTTAGCCGGGCGGCCATTTGCCATGCCCGGCTCCGTTTCAACTCCACGGAGCACACCTGATGTCTACATACGGATACGGCCGTCACGAACATGGCCAAAATTTTCTCACAGACCACAAGATCATCAACTCCATCGTCGATCTTGTAAAACAAACCTCCGGCCCCATCATTGAGATCGGGCCAGGAAGCGGTGCCCTCACTCACCCGATATCCCACTTGGGGAGGGCAATAACGGCAGTTGAGGTAGACGCAAAACTAGCTGCCAAACTCACAAAAAAGACCGCCTCGGCGTCGGTCGAAGTGGTCCATGATGATTTCCTCAACTTCCCGTTACCCGCCACTCCCTGCGTCATTGTGGGAAACATTCCCTTTCACCTCACCACTGCCATTCTTCGAAAGTTGTTGCATGCGCCGGCATGGACTGCCGCTGTACTCCTCATGCAGTGGGAAGTCGCTCGCCGCCGGGCCGGGGTAGGTGCAAGCACGATGATGACAGCTCAGTGGTCCCCATGGTTCACGTTTCACCTTGGTTCCCGAGTACCAAGGTCTGCTTTCCGGCCACAGCCAAACGTTGACGGGGGGATCTTAGTGATCCGCCGGGTGGGTGACCCGAAGATCCCGATAGAGCAACGCAAAGCCTTTCAGGCGATGGTGCACACCGTTTTCACCGCCCGGGGACGCGGGATAGGGGAAATTCTCCGAAGGGCAGGGTTGTTTTCATCACGTTCAGAGACACAATCATGGTTGCGCTCGCGAGGAATCGACCCCGCAACCCTACCTCCCAGATTGCACACCAGCGACTGGATCGATCTCTTCCAGGTGACTGGTTCCTCTTCACCGCGCCATCGGCCCATTTCACAATCGGGAAGTAGTCAACGCCCTCCTCAACGGAAAAATCGAGGCCGGCGGCGGTAATCCCCCCACCACCAAAACCGAAATCCACCAGTAGTAGTGAACGACCCATGTTCGTCTACCGTGAGCCGCGTTATGGCAGTGACGTGTTCTCGTCGGGCACAGTCATAGTTCCCGGCGTTGCCAGCGACAGGGTTCTACACCCAGCAGCGGGACCGATCAAAATCACCCGCACGGGGAACGACCCTGCTGGTGGTTTCGATTTTGATGAAAGCGAGGAGACATAGCCCCTCGCCAACTCCCCGTAGCTGGCGAACAGTAGCTCCTGGCGCTGGCGCTCGTTGGTGATTTTGCGTGCCACATCGAAAGCCTTATCGACTTCCCGGTCCAAGTTGTTGTGGGCCTTGAGCAGAATTGGGTCCATCGATAACGGGTTGTAGTGCTCCGCGAGTGACCGCTGGGGGTGCCGCTCGCGTGCCCGCAGCACCAACTGTCCAGCGTCGATGATTCGCTGCTGCGCCTTCTCATCTAGTTCACACAGAGCTGGTCCGCAGTTGTAGCTCCCGATGTACTCCGAAAAACGGAAAAAATAAATAGTGGGGATACATCAACCTTCCACTTTCCATTCTTCCGGCTCAGAGTATTGAGGGGTCTGGGACCGGGTCCGTAAACCCTTTATGTTTTTCGCGCACAGCGGTTCTTAGCGACGCACCCTATAGGTTTTCCGCAGAACCTATATGTGTTTCTGTGCACCCCCATATGTTGTCTGTTTCTAGCGGTATTTCGTTGTACTTTGCGCATCGAATAGTTATTTATCGACGACACTCCGTCGAGTTCAAATTTAACGTGTAGTGCTTAACCTCTGCGAGGAACTCTTTGATCCCGGGACGTGATGAGGACTGGGGCTATTGTGCTCCCCCGAACGCTACGGCCCGGGGGCACGAGGCTGTGTCGCAGGTGCAAGCGAGAGGACCAGGAGCGAAACACAGACCGCTGAGTCGACGCAGTCACGGTAAAGACGGAGCCGTCTAGGCGGTGCTCGAGGTTGTGCGAGACACAGTGACGCTGGGCGTCGGTAAGCGATGCGCATTCGGCGACATTGATGGAAAGCCGAGTTTTGCCGCCCGTCGTGTTGACGCCCTGGCTGCCTGGAGTCGACGATTCCGCGAAACGCTCCGCGAGATCGGCGGCGGCGATGACCGCACCGTCGGGGATCCCCGGGCTATGGTCAGGTCGTTCATGCCGCCGAGCCTAGGTGCCCACAACCCTTTCTCGTCTCGGCGGAAGCGGAGACCGCGTCGCGACGGCCGGGATCCAGCCTCAGTATTATCCTCGTCACCGGTTGATCCGAACGCTTTTTGCTCCTCCTTCTCCCGTCGGGCTCCGATTTCAGCGCCCTTCGCAGGTGACAGTGATCGCTTGATCCGCTCGAACTACCGGTTCCGATCAGCGGTCGAAAGATTTTCGCAGCAGCCGGATCTGCGGCGTCGGTGCCGCCGCCGTAGCCTGACGAGCATCCCCGCCATGACGGCCATCACGACGACGGTCCCGGCACCGATGATCCAGGGATTACCGAGGAGCCCACCGACGCCTGCGAGTGCTCCGCCCGCCGCGATGAACGGCAGGCCGCAGCAGAGCAGCGACGGAAGCGCACAGCATGCCAGCAAGAGCAGCCCGGTCCCTGCAGCGACGACGGGACCGGCGCGCCGTTCGTCGCGGTCCTGATCGGCGCTCATCGTCTGCTTCAGGATGAGATCTCCCCGATTGCCTGCGTTGCCGTTCATGCGCAGCACGACAGCAGCGACGGGTCGGTGGTGAAGGCCTTCGCGGCGATCCGGATGCCCTCGGCCATGGTCAGGTAGGGGGCCCAGGCGTTGGCGACCTCGGCGACGGTCCTGCCGAGCACGTGGACGCCTGCGGCGGCGAGCTCCCCGGCGTCCTTGGCGACGGCGGTCAGGCCGAGGATCTCTTTCGTCTCGGCGTTCACGACGATCTTGATGAACCCGCGGGTGTCGCGGTTCACCAAGGCGCGGGGCACGTGGTGCAGGGGCAGGACGCGGCAGTCGCAGCGGATCCCCGCGGCGAGGACGTCCTTCTCGGTCATCCCGACCGCGCCGATCGCGGGCTCGGTGAACGTCACCCGCGGCAGGCGGGCGTAGTCGACGGACCGGTCGGCGTCGGCGAACGCGTTCTCGGCGACGAGGGTGCCGTGGTGGGCGGCGACGTAGACGAACTCGGGGTGCCCGGTCACGTCGCCCGCGGCCCAGACCCGCGGGTTCGAGGACTGCAGCCGGTCGGAGACGACCACCTCGCCGGAGTCTCCGGTATTCACCCCGACCGCATCGAGGTTCAGGCCATCGGTGACGGGACGGCGTCCGAGGGCGACCAGGACCTGGTCGGCGCGGAACTCCTGCGAGCCGCCGGACAAGGCGGCGGTCACGACGGCCTCGCCTCCCGTGCCGCGGGAGACCCGGGTGGGCACTGCGCGGCTGACGACGCGGATACCCTCGTCGGCGAACACCTCCTGGAGCGCCTTCGACACCTCCGGCTCCTCCTTCGAGGCGAGCCGGGACCGCACGAGCAGCGTGACCTGCGAGCCGAGTCGGGCGAACAGCTGCGCCTGCTCCAGGGCGACGTAGCCGCCGCCGAGCACCAGCAGCGACTCGGGGACCTCCGTCAGCTCCATCGCCGTGGTCGAGGTCAGGTATCCGGTCTCCTTCAGGCCGTCAATCGGCGGTGCCCACGGGCGAGAACCAGTCGCGACTAGGTAGTGGTGGGCCTCGATGGTCTCGACGCTTCCGTCGGCTCCGGCAACATCGAGAACCGGCGCATCAGGGGTGCCCACGAACGAGGCGTCGCCGCGGAGGACCTGCCAGCCGTAGGAGTCGGCGACGTCGGCGTACTTCTCGCCGCGCAGCGACTCCACTAACGCTTGCTTCCCAGCGATCAGCGCGGGCATGTCGACGGGATCCGCGGTCGTCGCGATCCCGGGGAACCGGGTTGCGGCGTCGACGGCGACGTGCCGCGCGCCGGCCGCGGCGATGAGCGCCTTCGACGGGACGCAGCCCGTGTTCACGCAGGTGCCGCCGAGCGTCCCGCGCTCGATCATCACCACCGACTTCCCGAGCGTGCTGGCGCGGATCGCAGCGGCGAACGCGCCGCCTCCCGATCCGATGATGGCGAGATCGTACTTCGTAGGCATCGCTGCTCCTGTCAACTCTTGGCTTTCTGCTCTGTCTCAGCCATACTGGACCTTCCAGTGCAGGGGAAGGTCAAGCGCGGCCACGGAGGGAGACAGCAATGCGGATCGGAGAACTCGCCGAGAGGGCGGGCACTACCGCGAAGACCCTTCGCTTCTACGAGGAACAGGGCCTTCTGCCCCCGCCCGAGCGCACGCCGTCCGGATACCGCGACTACGCGCCCGAGACGGTCGCTCGGATCGACTTCGTCCACCGCGGCCAGGCCGCGGGCCTCACCCTCGCCCAGATCCACCAGATCCTCGACATCCGCGACGGCGGCCATGCGCCCTGCGAGCACGTGCGCGACCTGCTTGACGTGCGCCTCGCTGAGATCGAGCAGCAGATCGCGCAGCTCTCCGTGCTGCGCGACACTATCGCAGACCTCAGACAGGACGCCGCGCACCCGGACCCTGAAACGTGCAGCACCGATCAAGTGTGTAGGTACTTGTAGACGACGGGAGTCAATGACTCAAACGCTACAACCCCGATATGCGCTAGCGCATGTCGATGCCGCCGGTGCCCACCTCGATATTTTTGGTGGTGGCCGCGACAGCACACAGCAGCGGCATCGGGGCGGAGGCCTGCAGCGCGAAGTGGTGGACTCGGAAGCACGCGTTGTTCACGCCGATTTCGTCCGCAGCCTGGGTGATCTCCAGACGAGTCTTGGCGATCTTTTCCGCAGATGGCCCGCACTAGCTGCCGAAGGCGTAATGCCCGAAGCTTAAGAAGCCGAACGCTTTCATTGGATAACACTCCTTTTGATGGTGTTAACGAGAGGGGGTAACTTTGCGACGACGTACCGTCGAGTTCAAATTTAACGTGTAGCGTTATTGACGCTTTGCGTTATGGGGGATAGGGTGAAGCATGATCCAGTCGTTCGCTGACAGGGATACTGAGCGTCTGTGGAATCGAGAGCGGGTTCGCTCGATCGATTCCCGCATTCACTCAGTAGCGCTGCGCAAGCTTCGCCAGCTTGGGTACGCGCAGACTCTTGATGAGTTACGGATTCCCCCGGGAAACCGGCTCGAGGCGTTGAATGGTGATCGGCGGGGTCAGTTCAGCATTCGAATCAACGACCAGTGGCGGATCTGTTTTCGGTGGTCCGCCGCGGGGCCAGAGGAGGTTGAGATCGTTGACTACCACTGACAAGCTCCCTCCGGTTCACCCCGGTGAGATCCTCATGGAGGACTTTCTCAAGGAAATGGGGATCACCCAGCACAAGCTCGCCGTCTCCATCGGCGTACCGCCACGCCGGATCAACGAAATCGTTCACGGTAAGCGCGCTGTAACCGCTGACACGGCCCTTCGCTTGGCTAAGTTCTTCGGAATGAGCCCCCAGTTCTGGCTCGGGTTGCAAACCCAGTACGACCTGGATGTGGCGGAAGGCAAAATCCTCGCCGAGATCGAGCGGATTCAGCCGGTTCACGCTGTCTCGGCGTAGCGGTTACCCGAACCAGGTCGTCAGCGTGAGGATATGCACGCGGATGGTTCGAACTAGGGAATTTGGGGCCGCCGTCGCGTGGACTTGAGTTCCGAGCGCCGCTTTTTCGCTTCGAGACGGCGTCGCACCGAGCTCCGCGTCGGCTTGGTCCTGCGTCGCGGGGGAGGAGGCGGAGCGAGCGCCTCGCGCAAGAGGGCGGCCATGCGTTCGCGTGCCTCGGCGCGGTTGCGTACCTGCAATCACTGGGTCGATGCGGTAACGGTAAGGACGGTGCCGTCTAGGCGGTGCTCGTGGTTGTGGAGGACGCGGCGACGCGGGGCGTCGGAAAGCGATGAGCGCGTAGCGATATCGACGGAAAGCTGCACTTTGCTGTCCGTAGTATTGACGCCTTGGCCGCCTGGACCCGACGACTTCGCGAACCGCTCCGTCAGGTCGGCGGCGACGATGACCAGACCGCCGGGGATCCCTGGGCCAGGCGCGATGGTCAGGTCGTTCATACCGCCCAGCTTAGTTAGAGTTGTTTCCGGATCAGACCCGCCGTGCGAGATCAGGGTAGTGTACGACCACTCCGTCACCGTCGACCTTCAACTCGACGTCGACTCCCCGTGTTCCGCTTTCGTATCGGACAGTTTCAGCATCGACGGAGCTGTAGTACTGGTCTGATGCGATCACCTGGAGGGACGGTATATCAATCCAAGCCATGATCAGCTGCGTTTTCGGAACCTGAGTCTCAAGCAGCGTCAAGCGACGAATAGATAGTGTGTTGGTGAGAAGGCACAGACCGAGATCGCAATCGAGTGCGGCTTTCATGTCGGCTGACTGGACGATACCGGGGATGGTGCGAAAAGGCAGGTAGCTTTCGACTGAAACTCGGTTGAATTCAAGTTCAACGTGTAGTGACTTCAACCCCACATGGTATACCTGATTGACTACTCGCTGAGCGCTCAGTAATCTAGCCTTGTGGATGACCGCACCAAACGACGTGTAGAACTTGAGTTAACGCAAGAGGAAGCGGCTCGAAAAGCTGGGGTTTCTCTCGCGACTTGGCGACGCTGGGAGTTAGACCCAGACTCGGTAAGCGCGAAAACTCGAGTCGCATGCGAGGGTGTCCTCGAAGCTACTTCGGAATTCGAGCGAACGCTCTCCAAATCATATGAGGCTTTCGCTGGCTCATGGAAAGATTCGTCCATGCTCACGCCGAGACAGGCGTACGCAATTAGTCTACAGCTGGATCTTTGGGCCGACACAGATATCGCGGAGTGGTTGCGGGATCCAAGTGAGCCGCTCCACGATGTTTCGCCGTTCGACCACTTCGATCTTCGTGTCATGATGCACGTGGGGGAGAATCGAGCTTGGGCAGAAGGAGTCCGGCAACGGTGTTACGTCATTTCTGAGGATATTCAGTCCGGAACGCTTCCGTTTGACCATCCAGGACCCCTGATCGATGAGATTTTGATCGGAGCGGCTCTCGATGGCGCGCAGGGTCTTCTGGAGGATATGCCTGAACTTTTCGCTAAAATCCCGTCCCGAGATGGCATTTTTGATGATGAACATTTCGAAATTGGGGACGATGATTGGGACGTAGTAGCTGAAGGTTTTCGGGATGCCTGCGGATCGGATGATTGGGAAATTCCACTTTGGAAATGGCACCCGCTACTTCCGTGGGTTTTGACTCGACGCCCGCCATTTACTTGGTTCGATTTGGGCGGGACCTCCGAGTAGTCCATCAGCAGAGTTGATTGATCTGTTTGCCCCGAATCGAATGCATGGTCCGAGGAGTCGGTGGGCAAGCTATTGGTGATATTAGCAACGAAATGCATGGGGGTTCATCTCCGTGGCTAATCAAGCAAACTACGATACTGCTTACGCGCCTTCATTGAGTGGATGATGGCTTCAGTACCGTCATCCCAGAGGAGAACGACAATCTCCAGCAACCGCATAGAGGAATCAAATCCGAGCCGAAGTTCACGCTGCGGGTTATCCTCGTCGAGTGGCGCTTTGTATACACATCCGGAAGTGGCTGCAGTGAGCGAGGATTCCGGTTCGATACCGTGCTTTTCAGCGCTACGGCGGACCTCGATCTCAAATGGCATTTTTTAGAGCCTTGCGGATTGCCTGCGATCGCGACAACCCGTGTGAGGCGGCATACTGGTCGAGATGAAAGGCTTCGCTAGGGGAGAGGCGGATGGAAACAACTTGCGCGGCTTCCTCATCCCGTGGTTTTCGCCCGCGTTTCCGTAGCTTCTCCACGTCGTAGCCTTCTTCGGCTTCGGCTACCCATGCGTCAATCTGCTCTTCGCTAATCGGCTTGCCGTTTATCGTCTTCATGCAAGATATCGTAATACGGAATTGCAGTCGCTACTGTGGCCTAAAAGGTGGCCGAATACTTAAAACCGGTCGAGTTCAAATTTAACGTGTAGGGGCTGAGCTAGGGAATCTGGGGGCGTTTGCGCGTCGACTTCAGCTCCGAGCGCCGCTTCTTCGCTTCGAGACGGCGCCGCATCGAACTCCGAGTCGGCTTCGTCTTGCGACGCGGCGGAGGCGGCGGGGCAAGCGCCTCGCGCAGCAGGGCGGCCATGCGCTCGCGGGCTTCGGCGCGGTTGTGGATCTGCGACCGTTGGGTCGACGCAGCCACGGTGAGGACGGTGCCGTCTAGGCGATGCTCGAGGTTGCGTAAGATGCGGCGGCGTTGGGCGTCGGAAAGCGATGCGCACGCGGCGATATCGATGGAAAGCTGCACCTTGCTATCGGTGGTGTTGACGCCCTGGCCACCGGGCCCCGATGATCTTGCGAACCGCTCCCTCAGGTCGGCGGCCGCGATAACCACGCCGCCGGGGATCCCCGGGCCGGGCGCGATGGTCAGGTCGTTCATGTCGCCCACCCTACGTCCGAGCTAAAAATCGCGATATATCTCGCGGCGATGGCCGATGGAAAGCACCTCGATTGTGATTGTGCCGTCGTTGATGAGAGCGAGGATTCGGTACGCACCGACGCGGTAACGCCACTCGCCGGGCCGATTCGCGGTGAGCCCTTTCCCAAATGCTCGTGGGTTGGTGCAACCTTCCAAGTTGTCTTTGATCCAGGAGGCGATGATCCGCGCGTCGAATCGGTCCATCTTCTTCAACTGCTTGCGGGCGCGGGCCGTGAATTCGACCTTGTACTCTCCTGCCGCTGCGTTCATTGGAAGTTGCTACTGGTCGAGGTCGGCCAAGATTTCGTCGAGACTGTAGCGCTTGCCGGTGTCGTGAGCGATTGCGTCGCGAAGCTCCTGTAAATCGTGCGCGTCCTCAATCTTCTCCATGATCGCATTGCGGGCGAAGTCGGAAAGAGTTACGCCCTCGAAGCGCGCGTACTTGCGCACTAGCTCGGCGTCATTGTCATCCATCCGGATTGTCATCGTTGCCATGGGTACCCCCTTTCATCAAACTGAATACAGTGTATTCAGCGGGTGACTGGTGTGCAACGGTCAATCGAGCGCCCGACGCCTCCGCCTCCACTGGCACGCATGAAAACATCGCTGTACGTTTCTTTCCCCGGCAACGCCCGCGAGGCGCTTGAGTTCTACCACGATGTGTTCGGCGGCGAGCTGGACATCATCACCTGCGGTGAGCAGCTTGGCCGCGGCGCGCAATTCCCGTTCGACCCGCCTCGCGACGTGGTCGCGCACGGCACCCTGACCGGCCCGTTCACGTTTGGCGGTGGCGACGACCTCCCTCGATCGTGGCGTGTTTGGCTTCACCGCCGAGGTGGAGTCGGCAGAAGAGGGCGAGCAGCTGCCGTTCGTCAAGGCGCCGTGGGGCGCGCACTTCGGTGTCGTGGAGGACAAGTTCGGTCTGGTCTGGAACATCACCACTGGCGACGGAAGGTAGGGGCGGAGCTCGTCGTCAAGCAACTGCGTCACCGGCCCGGCAACACCACTGTCGGGTACTTGCGCACGTAGCCCACGGCGATGACGACGAGCGCCGCGATCGCGCCGATGACGGTCTCCGCAGTGCGGGCCAGCAGCATTGGACCGACTGGGGCGGCGTCGACGGTTTGCACCATCAGGAGTGCGGTCGGGGTGATGAAGCTGGCGGCGATGGTGTAATTGCGGGTCACGTACATCTCGGTCAGGTACTGCAGGATCACAATCCACACGACGATCTGCCAGCCCTCCATCGGGTGCGACAGTAAAAAGCCCGCCACAGCGATGCCGGTCAGGGTGCCCAGCACACGCTCGATGGCGCGGTAGTACTGCACCTTGAAACGCGAGTTCACTAAGGGGGCGACGGCGGCGACCATCGCCCAGTACGAGTGGGAGAGCGGGTCCACCAGTGTCACCGAGATTAGGCCGAGAATGCCGGCGAGTAGTGGGGCGAAGAAGAAGCGGCGGGCTTCGACGCGGAGTCGTCGCCAAGCAACGCGTCCGGCGTCCGGTGCACGGGTGGGGTGCTCAGGAGTTTGCGCGTCGCCGCCCGGACCCTCGCCGATGAGGTGGGAAAATAGGCCCAGCACCAGGCAAAGCAGGGCGGCGCTGCCGGCGATAGCGAAGGCAATTGCCGGATGGACGGGGTTGTTCAGGGAGCCGACCGCCGCGACAGAAAAAACCACAAATACGGAACCGGTGGGCTTCATGTCGTTGGCCAGGGCCACAGTCGCCCACGTCGAGGACACGAGACAGGTCGCGACCATGAGCAACCACGGGCTCAAATCGAGCCAGGCAATCGTTGCGCCGAGCGTGACCGAGAGCGTCAGCGCGCACCCGGCAAGCACGTGGTGCTTCAGCCGCACTTGGCGGGTCATGTGGCGGCCGTAGACCCCGGTGAACGCGCCGAAGTTGGCGTAGATCGCGAGGTCGAGCCGCCCCAGGGCCAGCAGGGTAAACATCGGGATCGCGACGCCGAGGGCGACTCGGAACGCCGGGATGTGGTCACGCCGGGCCGGGCCCATCTCAAACAGCGGGCTGAAATGGTGCAACCGTGAACCTCCCGAATGCGCTCGTGAAATATCCGGCGGAGAGTCTAGCGCGGCATCGGCAGCAACGTAGCGTGGCTGATGGCCTGCACATATCAACCAACAGGCATACTATGGTGCGGTCCTAACAGCCGAAACTCAAAGACAAGGAGCATGCCGCAGTGTCCCTCACCGGGAACTTCTTTTTCGTCGCACGTAATCAGCCGAACTATGCGTGGTGGAGGCCGCTCGGTGAAATCCTCGCTGTGGCGGTCCTCGCTGTCCTGTTTACGGGAGTGCTCGACCTGTCGTTGGGAGCTGCAGGTGTAGACACCTCCAGTGGCGCGGCCGACAAGTACTTCGGTTACGGGTCGGTGATCGTGGAGATTCTCGCGGTACTTGTCGCTGTATGGCTGATCGGGCGCCGGCCGGTGTCGTCGGTGTTTACCGGGCAGCCCGCCACGAAACCGTGGGTGCCGTTCGCGGCCTTCGCGGTGGCTGTAGTTGTCATCTTCGCGATGATGTCGCTGGTGGGCGTGTACGGCTACGGCGCGTCGTGGGGGCAGGTGGTTGGCAACATGGGAGCCGATTTCCCGATTGAGCTCGTCGCGCTCCTGCTCGCCGCGCTCGCCGAAGAGGTGGCGTTTCGCGGCGTGCTCCTCCAGGCGTTTACCTCGTGGACCCGGAACCCGGTGATCGGCGCGCTGCTCGCCGCGGTCCCGTTCGTCCTCGTGCACCCGCAGGCGTACGGCTCACCGGTCGGTATCGCGCACTACTTCGCCGACGCGCTGCTGTTTGCCCTGCTGGTGTGGGCGTTCAACGGGATTTGGGTGGCGGTGGCCGTGCACCTGGCCTGGAACACGTTTGGCACGGTCCAGGATCTTGGATTGCCCACGTCTGCCCCCGCCACCGCCGCAGGTTTCGTTGCCATGGCCGCCGCCACTGCCGTTGTCATTGCGCTCTTCCGGAGAAACGCGTTTGCGCAGCCCGCAGCGTAGCCGCCTCCGCTAGCATCGCGCTTGTGTTTGAAGTGCTACGCATATTCACCCGTCTCGGGTTGACGTCGTTCGGCGGGCCGACGGCGCATTTGGGGTACTTCCGGGATGAGTTCGTCGATAAGCGTAAGTGGCTTCGCGATGACGAATACGCCGACCTCATAGCCCTGTGCCAGTTCATACCCGGCCCCGCGTCGAGCCAGGTCGGGATGGCGATCGGGCTCAAACGCGCCGGGTATGCGGGGATGTTGGCGGCGTGGCTCGGTTTCACGCTGCCGAGCGTGATCGCCATGGTCGCCTTCGCGCTCGGGGTGGTGCTGTGATCGAGATGGCGAAAGTGGGGGATGCGGGGGTCGTCGCCAAGCTACTTTGCGACTTCAACACCGAATTCGACACCCCAGTGCCCGACAATCTCGAGCAGCGGTTCGCGCGGTTGCTCGCGCGTGACGACGTCATCGTGCTGCTGGCCGGCGAGGTCGGGTTTGCGTATCTCACGCTGCGGCCCAGCCCCTACTACGACGGGCCGGTGGCGATGCTCGAGGAACTCTACGTCGCGCCGGGGTACCGCAACGCGGGCATCGGCACAGCTCTGATCCGGGCTGCGCTGACAGAGGTGCTCGCCCGCGGCGCGGGCGAGATGCAGATCAACGTCGACGAGGTCGATGCCGATGCCCGCCGGTTTTACGAGCGCCACGGCTTCACCAACATCGAGGCCGGCTCGCGCATGTTGCTCTACATCCGGGAGCTGGGTCCACAAGATTCCGAGCGATAAGGAATACTATTGGCCATGACTAGCAGAAATCAGGCAGAAGTGACCCAAACCGTCATCCTCCCGCAGTCCAGGGACGCATTCTTTATCACCCTCGGCTTCAAAGAGGGCGGCGAAAAGGCGGCGCTTGAGGCGCTGACCAGCCTGTCCAGCCTCACCAACGCCGTCGGATTCCGTTACCCCGACGCGCACCTGACCGCGGTGGCCGGCGTCGGTGCCAAGATGTGGGATCGGCTCTTCGACCTGGAAAAGCCCGAACACCTCCACGAATTCATCGAGCTGCAGGGCGGGAAACACCACGCGCCGTCCACCCCGGGCGATCTCTTCTTCCACATCCGTGCCGACGAATTCGACGTCGCCTTCGAGCTGGCGCGCCGCATCAACGCCATCGTGGAAGACGACATTGACTACTACGACGAGGTCCACGCCTTCCAGTACCAGGACTTCCGCGACCCGCTCGGCTTCGTCGACGGCACCGAAAGTCCCCGCGGCCGTGAAGGCGTCGAGGTGGCCATCATCCGCGACGGCATCTGGGAGGGTGGCAGCTACATCGTCGAGCAGAAGTACGTCCACAACCTGAAATCCTGGAACGACATCTCGGTCGAGGAGCAGGAGCAGGTCATCGGCCGCACGAAGCACTCCGACATGGAGCTCGACGAGAAGGCCCCGAACAGCCACGTCGCCGTCAATCAGGTCGAGGACGAAGACGGCAACGGCCTCGAGATTGTGCGCAACAATCTCTCCTTCGGCGATGCGTTGGGCAAGCAGGGCACCTTCTTCATGAGCTACGCCCGCGACCCGCGCGTGACCGAAGTGATGCTGCGCCGCATGTTCATCGGCGAACCCGAAGGCAACTACGACCGCATCCTGGACTTCTCCGAGGCGCTGACCGGCTGCAATTTCTTCGCCCCGCCGCGCGTGTTCCTCGACCACGCCGCCGACTACGCCCTGCCGCACCTTGTCGACGACGGCGGCGAGGAGCCGAACCAGCCCGCCATCAACCTCCCGCAGGGCAAGGCCGTCTTCCCGGACCGCGGCGACGTGCCGACCTCCCACAACGCTGAGGATGTCGAGGCAGCGAAGCAGCGCTTCGAGCAGGCCCGTCTAAGCCGGAAGCAGTAGCTTTACGACGAGCCCACCCTCCGCCCGCGGCGCAAGCTCCACCGAACCGCCGTGGGCGCTTGCTATCGCGTCGACGAGGGCGAGCCCCAGACCCTGGCCTTTGCCGGCGGTGCGCTCGCCGCGGGTGAAGGGCTCCGTCCACGTCCGCACTTCCTCGTCGGTGAAGCGCGCGCCGCCGGATTCAACGGTGACCTCGACTAACTTGTGCCGTTTCCGGAGTGTGAGCGTTGGGTTTTCACCGTGCGCGAGCGCGTTGCGCGCGAGGTTGTCCACCGCCTGACGGGCGAGGGTGGGGGAGGCGTTTGCCGTCGCCGGCTCGACGTCGGCCGGGATGTGGTGCTCTGCGGCCACGTTTCGGCACAGCTCGGCCATGTCGATCAGTCGGCGGTCGTGAACATCAACGTTGGCCAGCTGCAGCAGCGCGGCGACGGTTTCGGCGCTGCGGGCGTTGACCTCGCGCACCCGCTGCAAGGTGGGGCGAAGCGCGTCGTCGCTGGTGCTCGAAAGGGCGACGTCGGCCATCGTTTGAATCGTTGCAATCGGGGTCTTAAGTTCATGCGATGCATTCGACGCGAACCGTTGCTGGCGCCCTATCGCCCCCGCCAACTCATCCAGCATGGTGTTGAGCGCGTCCGCCAGCTCGCCCACCTCGTCGTCGGAGCCGGGGTGCGCGATGCGGGCGCCGAGGTCGCCGCGGGTGACGGTGGCGGCGTCGTCGGCAATAGTGCGCAGCGGTTTGATCACGAGCCCGGCAACGAACCAGCCGATCGTCCCGGCAAACACGGTCAAGATGGCCAGCACTGTCAGCGACGTGGCAAGCACGCGGCGCAGGATCTCGTCGGTGATCGGCACGGCGCCATCGATTACCACCTCCGCGCCCGGAAACGATGCCGTCACCGGGACTGGGGTGAGCTTCAAATACGCGTAGACCAGTCCGATCAGCGCCGCGCCCACGCCGAGCACCGTGGCCACGAACATCACCGTGATGCGGGCGCGCAGACTCAACCTCACCGCAGTTTCTCCGCCACGTAGTAACCTGCCCCGGCGACGGTGTGCACGATGCGGGGCTCACCCAGCTTCTTGCGCAGGTGCGACACCGTCACCCGCGGGGAGTTGGTGAACGGGTCCGCGTTCTCGTCCCACGCCTTTGCAAGCAGGTCCTCGGCCGAGATCACCCCGCCGGCGGCCTCCATGAGCACCTGAAGCACCGCGAACTCCTTCGGGCTGAGTGAGACTGGGACCCCGCCGCGCGTGACCTCGTGCCGGAACGTGTCCAGGCGCACATCCCCGCAGCGGTACACCTCGCCGCGCGCCGGGGCGTTGCGCTTCGCCACCGCATTCACCCTCGCGATCAGTTCCGGGACCTCGAACGGTTTCGGCAGATAATCGTCGGCGCCGAGGTCGAAGCCTTCCAGCCGGTCGTCGAGCGTCCCCGAGGCGGTCAACATGATCACGCGCAAAGCAGGGTGCGTATCGACGACCCACCGGCACACCTCGTCGCCATGCAGCCCCGGCAGGTCGCGGTCTAAGACGATGACGTCGGGACGAGTGTCGTCGATAAGCGAGCGCGCCTGCAGGCCGTCGTAGCACGCGGTTGCCTGCATGTTCGCGCTGTTGAGGGCGGTGGCGATGGCGTCGGCGAGATAAGTTTCGTCGTCGACGACGAGTACGCGGATGGTCATGGCGCCGATCGTAACGGCGGCCCTGTTGCGCCCGCGTTAACGCCACCGCAACATCCGGCTGCGTACCTTCACCAGCCATGCAGACCCGAAACGTTGGAATCGACGCCGCCCGCGCGGTGGCGCTTATCGCCATGATGGGTGCGCACCTCACCGTCCAAGAGGGGATCGCCGCACAGGTGGTCTTTGGCTTCCCCGCGGCGCTGTTCGCGTTCATCGCTGGGGTGTCGATGGGATACATGCGCGCCCGCCCGGCTGCGTTCATTGTGCGCGGCGTATGCCTTATCGCGCTGCACATCGTGCTCGTGCCGTTCGCGGGAACGATCGAGGTGGTGCTCGGCACCATCGGGGTCTGCATGGCGTTGCTCGCCTGGGCGCCACGGTGGAACACGCCGTGTTTGCTGTGGCTGTTTGCCGCCCTGGCGTTCGGCTCAGCCTGGCTCGCCCCGTCGGCGCAGCCGTACCCGCCACTGATGTGGGCCGCGCTCATGGTCGCTGGCCTGCTCTTTCAGCGGTGGATGCCGCTCGTTACCGGGTGTGCGGTCGGGGCGGTGCTGTTCGGGTCGGTGTTATTTGGAGCCGACCTGGCGCTGCGCTGGACCACGCAGCTGCCTCCGCTTCTCGACGCCACCGGCCACACCGGCGGACTCATCGACGTCATCGGCAGCGCAGGCTGCGCGGTGAGCATCTGCTCGCTGTGCTGCCTGGCTCAGTGCCGCCTCCGGTGGCTCGCGCCGCTGGGGAGGATGCCGCTGACCGTGTACTGCCTGCACATCCTCACCGCGCAATGGTTGGGGATCTGGGCGAGCCTGACCGGCGCCGCCCTAATCAGTTACGCCTGGCTCGCGTGCTTTCCGCGCGGCCCAGTAGAAACCGTTATTCACCGCATTACTGCGGTTGTAAAGGAGAAACAGAATGAAGAAACTCGCAGCTAGCGTGATCGTGGTCGGTGCGTGCCTGGCCCAGCCCGCGTGGGCGATGGAAAGCACCACCTTCGCCGGCGACGCCGCTGAGGCGGAACCAGTCGTCTCCGTGCGTGTCGACGACTCCGACCCCGACGACGGCGTCTGCACCGGCACCGCTATCGACCCGCACTGGGTCATCACCGCGCGCCACTGCGTCGAGGCCGCCGCTACGCCAGGCGGCTCGGTCCGGGTCGGGCAAGGCGATAATCAACGCGTATACCAGGTCGACCGCCACGAGGTCGCGCCCCGTGGCGACATCGCGTTGCTCCACACCACCGAAGACATGGGCCTTTCCACCTACGCCACCATTGCCGACGAGGTGCCGTCCGGTTCCGTGAACATCTACGGGTGGTCCTCCGACGGCTCGGGAGGCTCCACCAAGTTGCCGTCCGCCACCGCGACGGTCCGGGGTGAGTCGCCGCTCGCGCTGTTCGATGCCCCTGTGGCACTCGATGTTGCACTCGACAACGGCGCGCGCATCCAACCGGGTGATTCCGGCGGCGCCATCTTCTCCGGCGGCAAGGTGGCGGGCGTGATGTCCGCCGGGTTGTTCGAGGACCCCGACAACCCCACCGAGGAGGAGATGTCATCCAACGCCGCGGTGGCCGTCGCCCCTGTGGCGGAGCAGGCCGACTGGATCAGCAACGTTGTAGGAGGCGCTGATCCGGCAGAAATGGAAGCGGAAGAGGAGGCGGGGCCGTCGTGGCGCAACGTTGCGCTTGGGCTCGGAGTGCTCGCCCTAGTCGCCGGCGGGTTCTGGGCTGCTACAGCTTCGCGATCGGCCCGAACACGCGGTCGGTAGCCTGAGGCATCACAAGGGCGAGTAGATTCGCCAAGCCGAAGAGGCCCGCGAACACGACCGGGATGAGCCACGCCGCCGAGGTCGACGAGCCGGTAGGCGTTGCCGGAGCTTCCGGCTCGGCGGGGGTCGCGCTGTCAGCGGGAGCAACCTCGACCGGGACTGTGACATCGGTGCCCGCATCGGTAGTGATGCGCATTTCCTGGGTACCCGCCGCACCCGCCGGGACGTCAAGCTTCACGGTCGCGGTTCCGTACTCGTTCGCGGTGCCGCCGGCGGTGTTGGTATCGGGGGAGATCGTGGCGGAGGCGGTGGCGTCGCCAAGCGACAGCGTGACCTTGGTCGCAGTTTCGCCCTGGTCGTAGAGCAGCGAGCTCAGGTCTACTGTCGCGGTTTCACCGGCCTTCAATGGAGCGGCCAGGTGGACGCCTACATTGGACTGTCCACCGCGCGGCGCCGCGCCCTTTCTCCCCAAGGCCTCGACAAGAGCGTTCAAATCCAGGTACCCCAGGTTCGCCGGCTCGGTGCCGCGGGTGAACGCCTCGAAGCTATCCCCGCCACCCAGCAAGAACGTGGATCCGGCGACGGTGTAGGTTTTATCCGGGTCGATGGGGGTGCCGTCGATAAGCACTGATGTGATTTTCGAACCGACCGGGGCGGTGGGGTCGTAGGCGTAAGAAACGTTGTCGGAGACGCCCAGCGGGAACATTGGGCGATCCGGATCGTCGCGCCACTGCTGCTCGAGCGCATCGACAACATCGGAGCCCTTCAGCTCGACGTACGTGTTCTCGTTACCGAACGGCTGGACGGAAAACGCTTCTGCGTACGTCACCTCGCCGGGCTCGATCTCGGCGCGCACGCCGCCCGCATTCATCACCGCAAGGTCCGGGGTCACCGCGGAATTCGCCGAGACGCCTTGGCGCGTCGCTTCCGCAATGAAGTTATTCAACTGCGATTCCTTGTCGCCTGACCTGTAGAAGTGGACATCGGCATGCCCGATGACCTCGTCGCCGGCGGTGCCTGCCTTCTCTAGCGCATCCTTGATGACGGCATCGATTTCCGGTTGTGGGGTGTCGCAGGCACGGATCGCATCCGCATCCAGGTACTCGGTGTTTTTCACCGTGACCTGCTTCGACGCCTTGTCGAAGCTCAACTGCACATTAGCGAGGTCTTTGCCGTAGGAACCAGCTTGGACGAGCAGCGGTTTTTCACCAGCCGGTTTGATTTCCTGGTGGGAGTGGCCGAGAAACGCAACATCGACCGCGTCCGAGAATTGCCCCGCCTTGATACCGCCTTCGTGAACCAGTGCGACCACTACGTCGGCCTCGCCGGAACCCTTCAGGCGCTCTGCAAGCTTGTTGGTGGTATCCACCGGGTTGTGCCAGGTGATGCCGGCGATCGATTTGGGGTTGACCAGATTCGGCATGTCGTCGGTAATCGTGCCGACGAACGCCACCTTCGCGCCGTCGAGCTCTTTGATTACATAGTCCTTGGTGTTCCTTAGTGTCTCCGCGTTTGCGGCGAGGTAGTCGAAGTCAGCAATATCGGTGACGCGGTTTTCGTAATCCAGAGCACCTTGGTCGAGCTCGTGATTGCCCAGGGCGGACACCTGCAAGTTCATGAGGTTCAGGATCTCGAGGGTAGGGGCGTCGTCGAGAAGCATCGACGCGAACGGGGACGCGCCGATGTTGTCACCCGAGGACGTCAGAATGTGGGTGCGGCCCTCCGCGGCCTTGTCGATCGCGCACTTCAGGCGCGCTGCACCCGGCTCGCGTTTCGTTTCCTCCCAGTAGCCGTGGAAGTCAGTGATGTTCGAGATTGTGAACTCGGAAGTTTCTGCAGCTAGCGATGCCGGGGCGAGCGCGGCGGCGAGGGCGGTGGCTGTAGTGGCAGAGATGATACGGATACGAAATCGGGACACGGGAAGGCCTTTCTGGACGGAGAGCTGTGTGAGAGCAACCTTAGAAAACCTAGATTGCGGCCGGGTTGCGCTGCGGTGAACTTCTTGCGCCGGTTTACTCGCCCGCCGGGTACCGCACCTTCCCGTCATTGCCAACCACGGCGCCCTCGTTGAGCTTCGCCGCGTTGATCGTTGGGCCGTGCTGGGTCATGCCCATGATGTGCTGGACGTCGTCGCCGTGCGCGAGGAGGTGGTCGGCGATGATGCGGCGATGGCAGCGCCACCAGACGGCTTCCGAACACATGATGGCGGTGGGCGCATCTTCGGCGTTGGAGCGAAGGGTTTCGAGGGCGTCTGCAAACTCGTCGCCAAGCGCGTGGTCGGCGTAGTTATGGAAGCTGCGGTTGTGCCAGTTGGCGTTGACTTCGAAGGGGACGGTCTTCGAAACGTTGCGACGACCGGTGAGGCCTTCGTTGCGGGAGTATGAAATCCCGTGTTTGGGAAGGTGCTCGGTGAGGTGGTCGTCGTTGAACCACGGGTACTTCTTGGAGCCGGGGAGTTTGCGCACGTCGACGATGGCACGCACGCCTGCGGCCTCGAGCAGGGCGACAAACTCGTCGAACTCGAGGTTGGAATGTCCCACGGTGTAGATACGCATGCCTGAAACGTTAGGCGCCCTTCGGCATGGGTGGGTCAGCGGGTGGCGGGTGCCCGGGCGGGTAGAGGGCAGGGTCGGGTGTGCCGGTCCGTGCGCAGTCGCATCGGCCGCGGGCGGCGTAGATTCTGCTAACCGCCGAGTGTCTGGCAGGCACTGACTGGTTGAATTTCAACGGGTCGAAGGGGCGTTTTCGGTACCCGGCTCTGCCCGTATTCGGGTCGAAATCCATGTAACCCTTGTTAAAAGAGCCATCTCTGTGGTCATTGTTGCATCTGTGGTGCTCGCGACAGAGGCCGGTGAGGTTTTCGATGTCCGTGTTACCACCCTTGATCCACGCGAGGATGTGGTGGGCTTCGCACTCCGACATGGAGGTGGTGCAGCCGAGCCAAGAGCACACGCCCTGGATCGCGAACATCGCGATGCGCTGCTCGACCGATGCCAGGCGGGTGGTTCGGCCCATCCAGAGCGGCACCGAAGTGACGCCGTCGACCTGCAGGAGGAAGTCGGTGGTGCCGTCCATGCCGAGGCGGACGAGGTCGAAGCAGTCCACTTCGATGCCGACGTTGGTGTCGAAGAGCATGGAAGCGTCGCCGTCGGCGAGGTCGTCGAGAGTCAACGAGATGACAACCGACGCCGCGCCACCATTGTGTTTCTGGCACTTCTCTTCGTACTGCTGGAAGATGGCGAAGAACTGGTCAAAGCGTCGTTGACCAGGGGATCGGGAGTCTTTCTCGTCCTGGAACTCCGCCGGCAGGTTCGAGTTCGGCGCTAGCCCCTTGTCAGCGTGCGCCTTGATCAGTGCCGCGGCCCCGGCCGTGGCGGTGATGTGGATATCCACGGTGCCATCCGCTTTTCGACGACCAAATGACAGGTTCCGGTTCTCAAACCCCGCATTGGGGTTCGAGTGCGGGGCATGTTCCCGGTTCGCAGCATCGACGGCCCGGCGAACAAAGAGGCGCAGGTCCTCCGGGCTGCGAAGAAGTGCCTCGGCCATGGCTTCGGCGTAGATGCGGAAACGTTCGCCGGACGCGGCCTTGAGTAGCTTGTCCAACTCGCGGCGGATGATGTCCTGCTTCTCTGCGCTGACCTGTGAGGACTTCTTGCGGGCGTCAGTCTGCTGTTCCTCGTTCTCGGAAGTATCGGAAGTAGCAGCATCCGAGGAAGCTGCGCCAAAGAGATCGTCGTCTTCCTCGTCCTCCGGCAGGGGAGCGGCCGGCTCCGGTGGCGGGCCGAATAACAAGCGCCCGCGCTCGAGCCGGTTGTAGGCCTCACCCTTGGATAGGTCGAGGTACTGCTGGAGGTAGGCGTTGGGGTAGTTGGCGCCGACGATGCGGCCGGCGTCGTCACGATCTGCAATGAACGCGAACGACGCGTCGATGGTCGCCTTCTTCTTGAACTGTTCTTCAAGGCGTTCCATGTCGCGCCGGATGTCGTCGAACGAGAGGGTGGAGGGGTCGTCGAAAAGCGAGCTCAACTTGCGCAGCGCCACGGAAATCTCGTTGACGCATTGGGTGATTTCACTGGTCATGGTCCCTCCCTCCGTCGGTCGCTGAAGTGATGAACTCAATGTAACAGCGCGCCCGACACTGAAAGACCGCATTCGAACAAAGGTTCGAAATTGACTAGTTGAGCACCTCATACGTAGCCTCGTCGCCCATCCAGGTCGAGCCGAGCGGCATGGAAGTATCAGACGGGAAAGCGATGTCGTCCTGGTCCTTCGTAAACTTCATCCGCTTGCCCACGAAATCCTCCCACTGCGTGTTGTACTCCTTGGGGCCATGCGGCCAGTACTCCCGGCTGCCAAGGGTGACAAACTCGATTTCTTTTGTGTCCGTGCTGCCGCCTACGGTCCCCGTCACCGTCATCGGTTCATCCAGCCAGAGCAGGAAGTACTCACTTTCTGGGGACTGTCCGTTCGGCATGCCAAGCCCGCGCGGGGCCATGAGTTCCTCGCCAGTTTTGCGCACAACATTGCCCACGAACTCGATTTGGCTGGAACTCTCCGGCGCAGACGCACCACCCGACGGCGCGAACACAGTCGGGGTGCCCGCGCGCAGAGGGTGCGGATCGCTGACCGGGTGCCAGTCGATGAGCAGGTGGTCCGCCAAGTTACTGTCACTCGGGAACGTCTCCTGTGCTCCTCCGCGCAGCGAGGCTCCGTCCAGCCTGAACAGCTCCGATGACGACTCCCGCGATCCTGCCGAACCCGCGATCTGGTACACACCCGCCCCATCCGCGGACGCCCACACCGCCAGCCGTCCCGCGCCGTTACCCGGCGCGCCCATCAACAACACGTCTTCGGAGGCGTGGGCCTTACCGTCGTCGCCAATCGTGAACACGTTTACCGGAGCCACGTCGGTTCCACCGACCGCAAGCAAAAGCTCTGGCGAGCCGCCGCCGTTGGCTTCCACCAGCGCGTACTCGTATGTGCCATCGGGTGTGTACTGCGCCGCCGAATTCACGGGGTAGTCGCCGGGGTGGTTGAGCACCCAGGCGTACTCGCTTTGCCAATCGCTTGACGACGACCCTTCGCCGCCCGAGCCCTCCACATCAGGCTCCGGCAGGTCCTGTCCCGCATCGGGGTCCGGATCCACCCACTCCACAGAGGTGACAACCACGGTCTCCCGCGAATCCCCACCCGCACAGGCGGAGACGAACACAACGGAACCGGCAGCAACAAGCGCAAAGGCGCGACGCAACATCATGCGTCAACTTTAACTGCAGTACACAGGAAATACCCGGCTACTTGTCAAGCTGCTTGCGGCGCTCGTAGGCCAGCTTGAGCCGTTCAGCACGCTCCTTCTTGTCCTTTTCCAGAAGCTCCTCGAGGACCTCGTCCTCCTCGTCGGAGATGTCGAATATCGCGTACCAGGCGATCATCAGTGCGCTCATCACGGGCCACACCACCCAGGCGTAATCGAGGTCGAACCCCATCTGGAGCACGAAAAACGTGATGAAACCGAGGACCCCCGTTGCCATCATGGCCGCATCCATCTTCTTCTTCGCGGAGAGTTTGCTCTCCAGCTCCATCTCCGAAGCGGACGGTTGTGCTGGTGTTGCGGGTTCGGCCGGGAGGTCGTCGAAAAGCATGGCTATCTCGCCGCGTGTGCGCGCAACTGCCGCCTGCCCTGTGCGTTCTTCGAACTCGTTCACGTCGAGGTAGCCGTCGGCGAACAACGTGCCCAACCTGTCCAGGGCTGCTGAGCGCTCCGAATCGCCTACACGCACGTCGTCCATGTTCGCCTCCAAATTTGTGCTTGCCCCTGCGGCAACCTGTTCAATTGCAATCATGGCAGATGGTAACGAGTACACAATCGGGCAAGCAGCAGAAGCGGTTGGCGTAACGACGAAAGCGCTGCGCCACTGGGAGACCCTCGGCCTCATCGAACCGGAGCGCTCTTGGGCAGATCACCGCATCTACACCGACGCGGACCTCGAGCGTGGCGCGGCAGTCGCACTCTACCGCGGGGTGGGAGTGCCGCTTGCGGAGATCGCGATGCTTCTCGACGCCTCCCCGCGCACCCTCGCCGACGCTCTGCAGCACCACAAGCGTGCACTTGCTTCACGACGAGACGCCCTCGACAAACAACTCGCCACTGTCAACAAGTTGATTAACAGTACGACCAAAGGAGCCATAGACATGGACGCAATGAAGAAGTATCTCGGCGAAAACATGCCGGCCTACCAAGCGGAGGCGGAGCAGCGCTGGGGTGACACGCCGGAGTGGGCGCAGTCACAGGAGAACCTGGCAAAGATGGGGGAGGGTGACTTTCAGCGTCTCCAGGACGAGCAGGACGCGCTTGCCGCTGACCTGCTCCAGGCCCGCGACGCTGGGGTTCAACCGGGCTCGGAGGAAGCAGAGGCGCTGGTGGAGCGTCACCGTGCGAGCATCGCACAGTGGTACGACGTCACCCCGGCCCGCCAGCTGATCCTGGCCCGCATGTACGTCGGCGATGACCGGTTCCACGCGGCATACGACGGCGCCCAAGATTACCTACTGGATCTGGTCACCGCACACGCTGAAAACGCAGGCGTGGATGTCGACAACCCACAGTGGGACTAGAACCTACACCGGACAGATGACCGGCACGCCGTCGTCCTCGATGACCTTTGCGCGGATGCCGTAGACGCGCTCGAGCATCTCCGTGGTGAACACGTTGTGCGGGGTGTCGTGGACGACCTTCTTGCCGTGCTTCATCACGAGCACTTCGTCGCAGTAGCGGGCGGCGAGGTTGAGGTCGTGGATGGCGATGATGCCCAGCTTGTCGCTGTCTTCGATCTCTTCGCGGACCAGTCGGAGTACTTCGACTTGGTGGCGTAAGTCGAGGGCGGAGGTGGGTTCGTCGAGAAGCAATACGCTCGGTTCCCGCACGAGCATTTGCGCGATGCCGACGAGTTGGCGTTGGCCGCCGGACATGTCGGAGATCATGCGGTCGGCAAGTGCGGTGATGCCGAGGCGGCTCATCACGCGGGCAGTGGCCTCGACGGGGTTGCGGTTGGTGCCGCCGGTGCGGCGTGCCGCGATAACGATGGATTCGAACGCGGTCAGCGACGCGCCGGTGAGCAGGTCCTGCGGGACGTAGCCGACGACTTCGGGGCGTTGCGCGTCGGTGATCGCGGTACCGTCCATGGTGATGGTGCAGGTGCCGGAGGCGGGTTTTTTGATGCCCGCCAGGGTTTTCACCAGCGTGGATTTACCGGCGGCGTTCGGGCCGAGCAGCCCGACAACCTTGCCTTCTTCCAAAGGGCCGAAACTCATCTGGTCGATGATGGTGTTGCGGCCGTACTTGACTGTCAGATCGTCTACCTGAAGCGCCATATGCCTTATCCTTTCCGCCGCGTGCGGGTGAAGATGAGGAAGATGAAGAACGGGACACCGACAAGGGCGGTGATGATGCCGATCGGGATGGCCACGCCCGGGATGATGGACAGCGACACCGCGTAGGCGACGCTGAGCAACATCGCGCCGGCTGCGGCGGAGGCGGGGAGGAAGAACTTCTGGTCCTCGCCGACGAGCATGCGGGCGACGTGCGGGCCGACCAGGCCGATAAACCCGATGATGCCGGTGAACGCCACGGCAGCCGCCGCCAGGATCGAGGCGACCAACAGGGTGGTCACGCGCAGGCGGGCGACGTTGATGCCGAGGGCGGCGGCGCGGTCGTCGCCAAGCCGAAGTGCCGTAAGGCGCCACGCGTTGGCGACGCAGAACGGGATCGCGACGAGGATGACCACGCCCAGAATGAGGTTGGTGGTCCAGTTCGCGCGCTGCAGCGAGCCCATGGTCCAGAACACGATCTGCTGCAGCGCCTCGGTGTTCGCGCCGTACTGCAGCAGCGACAACAGCGCCTGGAACAGGAATGACAGGGCGATGCCGAGCAGAATCATGGATTCGGCGTTCGCGCCCTTCCACACTGCTGCGGCCGCGACGATGGCCACGGCGATCAGGGCTGAAAGCGCGGCGGTGAACGCGAGGTTCAGCTGGGGATTCGGCAGCACAATGATGCCGAGGACGATGGACAGCGCCGCGCCGAACGCGGCCGCCGCGGAAATGCCGAGCGTGAACGGCTCGGCGAGCGGATTGTCCAAAATCGTCTGCATTTGCGCGCCGGCGAGCGAGAGCGCGATGCCCACGAGCACCGCCATCACGGCTGCCGGCAGGCGCAGGGTGCGGATGACCGTCCGCGTTTGGTCGTCCACCGCTTCCGGATTGAACACCGCGTTCCACACGTCAGTAAGTGAGATGTCGAGCGGGCCCACGACGATCGCGATGATAAAACTCACGACCGCCGCGAGGAACAGGGCAGCAATCGCAAGTACTTTGCGACGAGACCGTTGCTTGTACGTCGCAATAGCTGCCAGTTGCGCCTGCTGGTCTACGGAAGCTGGTGAATCAACAGTTGGTGTCATTTAGGAATTCGCGGTCTCCGGGTCGATGAAGAACGTGCCACTGTAGTCGTAGGGGAGCCACTCGGCGTGGAACTGCTCGAACTCCTTGGCCGGATCGATGTCCTCGAACTCCTCCGGGTGCAGCCACTTTGCGATGGCCTCCAGCGCGAACACGTTGAACGGGTTGTCGTAGAACTGGTGGTAAAGGGCGTAGTAGTTGCCGTCCTTCGGCGCGTCGAGCAGATCCGTTCCCGGGGTCAGCAGCGGACCGTCGCAGGACTCCTTCGCCGTCTCCTCGTCGGCCTGGTAACCGAGTTCGACGTGGCGGTAGGTCTCGCCCTTGGTCGGGTCCTGGGCCCACTCGCCGCCGGTGACGATGAGCTTGTCCGGGTTGATCTCCACGAGTTTCTCCGCGGTGATCTGGGTGGAGTCGGTGCCGAGCACCTCCGGGCCGATGTTGTTGCCGCCGGCCGCGCTGACCAGCTTGCCAATGTGGACGTCACCCGCGATGGAGCAGCAGTCGTTGAAGCCGGCCGCCATCCACACGAGTGTGTCCGGTCGGTCTTCGATGCCGGCGACGCGGTCGGTGACCGTTTGGACCTTGCCGGTGTAGAAGTCGTTGAACTTCGCCGCGCGCTCCTCCTTGTCCAGCAGTCCGCCGAGGAGGCTCATGGATACGCTGGTGTTTTCCAGCGGCTCCTGGCGGAAGTCGATGAACGCGTAGTTCAGCCCTGCTGCATCCATGTCGGCAAGGAAACCGCTTTCCTCGGCGGCCTGCTTCTGATCCAGGGTCATGATCACCACGTCCGGGTCCTGCGCGAGCAGGTTTTCCACGGTGACGTCACCCTTCTGGATCGCGCCGATGGTCGGCATGTCCTTAGCCTCCGGGTACTGCTCGAGCAGCTTCTCCTTGAAGGCAGGCGCGGCCATGGTCAGGTCCTCGCCGTAGGCGACGACGTTGTCGAAAGGATTGTCCTGCAGGGCAGCGGTGGCGTACACCGCGCGGCCCTCTGCGAGCACGATGCGGTCGGGGTGCTCGTCGAATTCGAGCGTGCGGCCTGCGGCGTCCGTGACGCTGACAGCGCCAGACGATTCGCGTGCCGACGACTGCGTTGCCGTCGCAGCAGTCGTCGCCGCAGTATCGGGGGCCTGTTCATCGCCTGAGCAGGCAGTAAGGCCAAGGGCGAGTGCTGCGGAGGCGATGACTGCCCCGGCGCGGTGAAGAAGTTTCAACACGGGTCCTTTCGTCGACATGGTTAGGCTAACCTTTGCAAGCCTGAACCTAGAAACTAAGGCAAGCCTTACTTACGGTCAAGCTTCCGTCGCGGCAGGGGGTAACATGACAGCAATTCAATCGAGCAAAGGAGACGATCATGACCACCCCAAATAACCCTGAGTACGATCCGGCATACGAGCAGGTCCCGCCCACCGAAGACCAGCCCGCAACCGACGGGCAGCAGCAAGCTTCCGGCCAGCCTTCTCCAGACGCAACGCACGCTGATCCGGCTGCGAACAGCGGAGAAGAGGTGCTCGGCGCTACCAGCCAGGCACAGGACGACGAGTTGGAGAAAGATCCCTCCGATTGGGTATCTGGCGATGACCCGGCCACCGAGGCGCAGAAGTCATACATCGACTCCCTGGCCAAGCAAGCAGGCGAACAAATCCCAGCGAACCTGACCAAGGCGCAAGCGTCGGAGCAGATCGACCGCCTGAAGAAGCTCACCGGGAACTAGGCCACGCTTACAGCGCGCCGTGTTCGTAGACCACGTCGTCGCCGCGGTAGTTGCGGGCTTGGATGCGCCACGTGGAGTCGTCGTCAAGCGAAAATGCTCCGGGCGAGACGGCGGAAAGATACGACGGAACATAGTCGGGTGCTGCGGCAATTGCGCGTTCAAACGGGTTCATGCGCTCTCCTTCGAGGAACGCTTGTCCAGTGACGCCTTCAGCGCCTCCATGAGGTCGACCACGTTGTCGTCGCTGTCGTCGTCCTCGGACTCGGCTTCGCCGAACGTCGCGTCGGTGTCCAAGGTGTCGCCCTCCTCGAACTTGGCATCGATCAACTTGCGCAGTTCTTTCTGGTAGTCGTCCTCGAACTCCTCGGGCGTGAAGTCGGACGCGTAAGACTCGACCAGCTGCTTGGACAGCTTCAGCTCCTTGTCGCCGATCTTCGCGCGGGACTTCGTGCCCTTGAACTCGCCGTTGAAATCGAGCTGGCGCACCTCGTCGGCCCACATCAGGCCCTGCAACACGATCACCTTGTTCACCACCCGCAGCACGCCCAGGCGCGTCTTCTGGCGCAGCGCGAAACGCACCACCGCGATCAGATCCGAATCCTCGAGCGTTTGCCGCAGCAGCAGGTACGACTTCGGCGTCTTGCCCTCAGGCGCGAGGTAGTAGGACTTTTCCAGCATCAGCGGATCGATCTGGTCGGCCGGCACGAACTGGACGACCTCGATCTCGTCGTTGTCGGCCTCGGGCAGGGAATCGAAGTCCTCGTCCGTGAGCACCACCGTGTCGCCGTCTTCTTCGAAGGCCTTGTCGATGTGCTTGTACTCCACCTTCTCGCCGCACACCTCGCAACGGCGCTCGTAACGGATCCGCCCGCCGTCCTTGTCGTGGACCTGGTGGAACGACAAATCGTGGTCCTCAGTCGCCCCGAACGCTTTGACAGGGACGTTGACGAGACCGAAGGTGACAGAACCGGACCAAATAGCGCGCATGCGCCACACTCTACGCAGCACCCGCGACACGCGCCCCGCATCGCGAGCGCGCCTCTATTGTGGGGCCATGGCAAGCGACCAAAAGGTCCGCGTCGGCGGCCGCGAACTGACCGTAAGCAACCTGGACAAGGTGCTCTACCCGGAAACCGGCACGACCAAAGCGGACGTGATGCGCTACTACCTCGCCGTGGCCGACGTGCTCATCCCGCAAGCGCGCCTTCGCCCGATCACGCGTAAACGCTGGCCCGAAGGCGTCGGCGCGGACAGCTTCTTCCGCAAAGACCTCGAAGACTCCGCGCCAGAATGGATCCCCACCGGCGAAATCCAGCACACCACCAGCGTCAACGCGTATCCGCTTCTCGACGACCCCGCCACCCTGGCATGGCTCGCCCAAGTCGCAGCCCTCGAACTGCACGCCCCACAGTGGCGCTTCGGCGCAGACGGGAAACCGCAAAACCCCGACCGGTTGGTGCTCGATCTGGACCCGGGTCCGGGCGTGGAATTACATGACACCGCCGAGGTTGCGCTCATGTGCCGCGAGATCCTCGAAGACATGGGACTGACCTGCGTGCCGGTAACCTCCGGGTCGAAGGGCATCCACCTCTACGCCGGTCTGGATGGCACAAGCGACGCAGACGCAGTGTCGCAGGTGGCGAAAACGCTCGCGCAGCACCTACAGCGCGAGCACCCGAAGCGTATTACCGCGACCATGGCCAAAGCCCAGCGCGACGGCAAAGTGTTCATCGACTGGAGCCAAAACAACGGGAAGAAGACCACCGTGTGTCCGTACTCGCTGCGCGGCCGTGCCCGCCCGACCGTCGCCGCGCCGCGGACGTGGGAGGAAATCGCCTCGAACGACCTCGCGCAGCTGGAGTTCGACGAGGTCATACGGCGCGTCGAAGACGGCATCGACCCGATCGCAGCCCTCGGCGCGCCGGGCGAGGACCGGCTCGCGACCTACCGATCCATGCGCGACAAGACCAAGACCGGCGAGCCCGTGCCGGATGCGGCGCCCTCGCCCAGGAACGGCGAGCCGATCTTCGTCATCGGCGAGCATGACGCCTCGCATCTGCACTGGGATTTTCGCCTCGAGCACGACGGCGTGCTCGTCTCCTGGGCGGTGCCGAAAGGCCCGCCGCTGTCCACGGACCTCAACCGGTTGGCGGTGCAGACCGAGGATCACCCGATCGAATACGCCGAGTTCGAAGGCACCATCCCGAAGGGTCAGTACGGCGCGGGCACGGTAAAGATTTGGGACATCGGCACCTGTGAGATTGAAAAGTGGCGCGACAACGAAATCATCGCCGTGCTGCAGGGGCGTAGCGACGGCGGCCTCGGCGGCGTGCCGCGCCGCTTCGTCCTCATCCGCACAAACGACAACAGCTGGTTGCTGCGGCTGAAGCACGACCAGCCGAAAACCGAAGCTAAAAGCAAACCTGAACTCGCGCCGATGCTGCCCACCAACGCCACTCGCGGCGACATCACCTTGGACGAGCAGGACGGCGCCACTTTCGCCTTCGAGATGAAGTGGGACGGCTACCGCATCCTCGCCGAATCGTCTGGCGGCATCCGCCTGCGCAGCCGCGGCGGCAAGGACTACACGGACCTCTTCCCGCACACCGACGAATTCGAGCAGATGCTTGACGACGACACCGTCGCCGACGGCGAACTCATCGCCGTTGGCCCCGACAGCACGCCGGATTTCTCGCTGCTGCACAAGGTGGACCGCCACGGTAGCGACGACACCGCCGAACTGCGCTACATGGTCTTCGACCTGCTGCGACTGCGCGGCCGCGACTTGACCGGCGAACCGTGGGAGACCCGGCGCGAACTGCTCGAGCAGCTTGACCCCACAGATCACGTTGTCATTCCGCCGGCGTACCGCGGCTCCTTTGACAACGCATGGAAAGCGGCGGGTGAGTTGGGGCTTGAGGGTGTCGTCGCTAAGCACGTGCGTTCGGTGTACGAGCCGGGGCGCAGCGAGAAGTGGCTGAAGGTCAAGCGTGCGCTGCACCAGGAGGTTGTGGTGGTCGGCGTGCGCACCGGCAAGCGGGGGATTGCGTCGCTGCTGGTCGCGGTGCCGGATGAAGTCGGAACGTTGCGGTACGCGGGGCGCGTGGGCACGGGGTTTTCGAACGCGCAGCTGGATCAGATCGGCAAAAAACTGCGCCGCATCGAGCGCAAAACACCCGCCGTGGATGTGCCCCAATCCGACGCGAAAGATGCGTGGTGGGTCACCCCAAAGTACGTCGCTGAGGTGCAGTTGGCGGGCAAGACGCGGGATAACAAAGTGCGCCAGGCCTCGTGGCGAGGCTGGCGCGACGACAAGGACCCGAATGAGGTCCGCTGGGAGGTCTAGTCCTCCTCGTTGGTGGTGTCGTCCACGTTTTCTTCGGCGGTCTCGCCGTAGCCAAGCGCGGAGCCGGTGTCCTGCGCGAACTGGTCCTCGTCGTGGTCGACCGGCTTATTGTCGCTGCCTGCGGTGGTGTAGCCGGGCTTTGCGGGATCGTTTTGCATGTCGGTTGTCCTTTCGTTTGTGAATAGTGGCCCCGATAGTACGCTCGCTGGCGTGTCACCCGAGAACATTCTGTTGCGCCTTCCTGAGCAGGAAGAACAGGCAGTGCGCGAGATCTACGCCGCCCTAGCCGAGCGCGGTCTGCCTGAGCAGCGCCAGCGCCCGCACATCTCGGTGACGTTCGCTCCCACCATGCACCGCCGCGCAATCGGGGAGGCCGCGGCGCTATTGCCTCCCGTGTTGCCCTCCGCTTTACGACGAACCGGCGTCGTCATCTTCGGCACCAAGTCAAAACAGACCGTGGCATGGCTGCTCGAAGCCCCCGACGACCTCGAGCGCGCCGCCCAGCAGGTCAGCGCGGCCAATCCTGAGGGACGCGGCCCGCGCTGGATCCCGCACCTGACCATGGGGCTGCGCATCCCGAAAGCCGTGGTCCCAGACTACATTGCGGCCCTTGCGGAGGTCACCTCGCCGCACTTCAAGGATCTCACCGCCGATCACGCCGCGTTCTACCAGCCGTCGCTGGGGACCGAATTGAAGCTCTAGTCGTGGCGGGCGGGGGAGTCGTCGATAAGCAACTGCCCCGGCTTGCTCGGCACCTCGCCATCGAAACGCAGTGGAGTGTCGGACGCCGCGACAACAACGTTGCCGTAGGCGCCACCGGTGAGCACCGGCGCGGAAGCGGCCACGCGGGTGTGGGCAAACAATTGCCTCAGCCCAGCAAGTTCCGCGCGGGTGCGGGCGAGACCTTGCGCATCGCCGATATTAGCCACGAACACCCCGCCCGGGCGCAGCGACCGGTAAACAGCACGGTAATACTCCACCGTGGTCAGCGGGCGCGGAGTATCCGGACCGGCAAACACGTCGCGTACGATCACGTCCACCGAACCAGGTGCGATCGCATGGGTGAACGCGCGGGCCTCAGCAACCTTGATGGCAACCGGTGGGTCGAACACGTCGCGGACCAGTTTCGCCAGCGCGCCGTCCAGCTCAACTGCGATGTTTTCGCTATCCCACCGGTGCTGAACATAACTCGGCAATGCGCAGCCGGCAGCGCCTAAATGCACCGCGGTGAACGGCACCGGCAACGCGACGCCCTCGATGAAGGAAGCGATCCAGCGCATGTAGTCGTACTCGAGCACCTCCGGCGCGCCGGGCACCACATAAGACGACGGGACGTTGTTGACTTCCAAGATGTACGCGCCGTCGCGCTCGGGGTCGGCGACGATGGTCGCGTGTCCGGATGCGATCGGGTAGGAGCCAGCAATGCGCCGCTTCGGGGTGCGCGGCTTGCGGCGCGGGTTAGGCATGGACAATTTCTATCGGTTGATTGGGCAACGTGGCACCAACGGGACAAATTTTGCGACGCTGGTTGTTACGATCGCAATATGGTGTATCTGTCGCAGGACTATATCGGCGAGCTTCCGAAGACGCATGCCTCGGTCTCGGAATTCGACTTGAGCTCGCTTCCTCGCGACCCGAACGAACTGTTCACCCAATGGTTCGAGGAGGCGGTGGCGCACGGTGTCGGTGACCCTTCCGCGGTGACAGTGGCCACTGTCGACGAACACGGCATGCCCGACGCGCGAATGGTCGACATCATTTCGCTTGACGAAAAAGGTTTCCACTTCGGCACCTCCGCGAAGACCGCAAAGGTGTCGCAACTGGAACAGGTGGGGGCTGCCGCGATGTGTTTTTGGTGGCAGCCATTGCGCAGGGCGGTCCGCGTGCGGGGCACCGCCTCGCGCCACTTTGGCGGTGAGCGCCTGAACGTGTGGTGCGTGAAGCCGGAGCACTTCGAATTCACCTTCCTGTGGGACGACCGGCTCCACTCGGATCGGGTAATTTACACGCTCGACGAATTCGACCACTGGGACCGCATCCGCCTGCAACGGTAGGTACCAGGGCTTACGCGCTCCAAGACTTCGTCTTTGCGAAGAAGCATGCCGCGATCGCACCCGCAGCCATGACCGCGCCGGGCAACCAAATCGAGGTGCCCATAGCAAGCGCGAACGGCTCGTGCAGAAACTCCGGCAGGACACCGGTGGTCTGTGTTGGCGCTGGGCCGGCGTCATCGCTGCCGAGGCGCGCATCCAGCTGTGCCGACATCATCGCCGCGATCGCTGCGGAGCCGATCACCGCGCCGATCTGACGGGTGGTGTTATACACACTCGAGCCCGCACCGGCCAAGCGCGGATCCAGGTTACGGGTGGCGATCATGGAAAGCGGCCCCCAGATCATGGAGTTGGCCACGCCGTAGACCACCGAGATTAGATACATCCAATTCGTGCTCACACCCGGATCGGTAATCATCGCGGTCGCACCGACGCTGAGCGCCCCTAAGGTCATGCCCGCGATGGCGAACGGTTTCGGGTCGTGGGTGTTGGTCAGCCTTCCGATGTAGGGCGACAAGAACCCCGAGACCAAACCAGACGGCAAGATGAGCAGCGCCGCGTGAGTCGGGGAGAGCTCTTGCACCGTCTGCACGTAGATCATCCACGGGATAACGTAGGTGGACACCGCAAACCCCACGGTGGAGATGGTCAGTGCTGCAAGCGAGAAGTTGCGGTCGTCGAACAGCGCGAGCGGCACCAGCGCATTGGTGGACTGGCGCGCCTGCCAACGGAAGAAGGCGACCATCGCGACGGCGCCGAAGGCGAGTAGGGCCCACACGCGCCAATCCCAGCCGAAGTGCTGCGCCTCCTGCACGCCGAAGACCAGGCAGAACATGCCGATGGCGCTGAGCACCACGCCGAGCCAGTCGAAGTGGCGGTTGGTTTGTTCGAGTTTGGGCACGAAGATCCACGCCAAGATGAGGCCCAGGATGCCGATGGGCACGTTGACGTAGAAGATCCAGGGCCAGCCGGCGGCGTCGACAAGCACCCCGCCCAAAAGCGGGCCGGTGACGGTGGCCAGGCCGGCTGTTGCGCCCCACACGCCCATCGCGCCGCCGCGCTCCTTCGGCGAGAACGTGCGGATCATCACCGACATCGTCTGCGGCGTGACCATCGCACCGCCCAAACCCTGGAACGCACGCGCCGCGATGAGGGCTGCGGACGTGTCCGCCAGCCCGCAGGCGAGCGAGGACACGGTGAAGATGAATAGCCCGATGAGGTAGATCGTGCGCGGGCCGAAGCGGTCGCCGAGGCGGCCGGTGATCAGAAGCGGCACCGCATAGGCGAGCAGATACGCGCTGTTGACCCACAGCACTTCGTTGTAGGAGGCGTCGAGGCCTTGCGAGATCGCCGGGATTGCCACCGAGACGATGGTGGAATCCACCAGAATCATGAAAAACCCGAGCATCATCGACCACAAGGCCGGCCACGGGGAAGTTTTCGATATCTGGTTCACCGGGCAGATGATACTGGGCTTGGGTGGGGAACTAAATCTGCAGCATCTGGCGCGCCTGCGGCGGCAGCATGTTCACCACCGGCTCCGGGATGTAATCCCTGATCAACGGGAACGCCAGCGCACCGGCTGCGCCGAGGGCCGCCAGCACACCGAGGACGATGCCGGCGGTGCGCAGCGCGCTGTGGTCCTCAGAGGAGAGGAACACCTCCGAGCTGCTGGACAACAAGGAGTCCTCCGCCTGCATGTCCGGGGTGTCGTCGTCGGCGTCGAACTCTTCGACCATGATCGCCTCCGGCTCCTGATAGGCGGTGTCGATGTCAATGCCGAAGAACTTGTCCAGGCCCTTTACGTTGAACTGGGTGGACATATAGCGTTCCTGGGTCTTCGTGTTCCACTGCGAAACGACGATGTCCATGTCGTCGATGTGCGAGCCCGGCACGATGTAGCCGCCGTAGGGCTGCGACCAGTTCTCCGGAGTCTGCTCACGAGACCACGGCCCGTTCTTGGCGACGGTGGCCACAGGCACGTCGTTCCAATTCTGCACCAGTGTGTCGGAAATGCGGACCTCGATAGCCAGCGTCTTCCGGTTGAACATTACGAGCACCCAGTGGCCGTCGATGTAGCGCAGGTTCATCTCGCCGGCCTGCACGCCGCTATCCAGAATCGGCGAAGCCACGTTGCCCCACTCACCGGTGGACGCGTTATAGAGCTCCCACTTGTATCGATCGCCGATATCTTCCGGCTTGAAGCGGGACAGGAACACCGAGTCTTCCCGCTTAAACTTCGTGGACATGACGTAGATATAGCCGTCCTGGCCCTTCTCCCAGGTGAGCAGGTCGCCCATGCCGTCGATGTAGTCGGCCCCCGTTACGGCGACCGACTGCCAGGTTTTGCCGTTGTTGGTGGACTTCCAGATCTGGGTGCGCAGCACGTTGCCGATGCCCTGGTTCCACATGCCCTGCATGTACAGCGTGCCGTCGATGTTGATCACGTCCGACGGGATCAAGGTCAGATTGTCGGCGCGGTAGTAAGAGACCAGGTTTTCCACCCGCTCGCCGGCGTTGAGTGGACGCACAATTTCAATGAAGCCGTCCTCGTTTCGCTTCGCCACCACACCGACCGGGCTGAGCCACTGGTGCTTGCCCTTGGTGATGGAGGTGCGGAACGAATCGCCGAACACCAGCGCGAACTCGTCGCTGTTGGTCAGCGGGGCCATGATGCCCAAGTCGCCCTCGCGGAACCCGGTGTGCGCCGAGTAGCGGCCGAGCAGGTCGTCCATGATTTGCACCGTGGTGCCGTCGGGCATGGTCACCGGCTCGGATGCGCGCTTTTCCGGCGGCTTGACCGGCGTGAACGTCTTCGGGGCGGAGCGTGACGACGACAGCGAGCTCAAGCTCGACTCCGCGGACGCGGTGACACAGACGGTGCCGGACATGACGAGGCTGCTGGCGGTGGCGGCGCAAATAAGCGACAGGTGGCGCGGGGAAAAACGCATGGGGAGAGGCCTTCTCAGACAAGTGGGGGATTGCGAATGAGACCCATTGAATGTAGCAAACGAAAACGGCCCCGGTGCGGTTCCGGAGCCGTGACGTTTTTCCTGTGCGTTGACTGGAAAGAGCTAGACCGCGTCGGTCTCGTGCGGGTCGTTGTCCGCGTCAGCCTTCGTCTCGTGGCGGGTGCCCGGCTTGTGCTCCGCGGGCGCGTAGATGGAGTAGAGCTTCGCCGGCTTGTCCGACTCGTTGACAAAATTGTGCCACTTGCCGGCCGGGACGAACGCTGCCCAGTCGGCGCCGACAGCCTGGTCGATGTCCAGGTCGTCCTCGGACGCGCCGATCTTGGCCACCAGCTCGCCTTCCTCGAGGCGGAGGAACTGATCGTGGTCGTCGTGAATCTCGGCGCCGATCTCCCCGCCGGCTGGGATGGTCATCACGGTCAGCTGCAGGTTCTTGCCGGTCCACAGAGTGTCGCGGAACGCCTCGTTGTCCAGCGTCGCCTTCTCAATGTCGACGACGTACGGGTTCGGTCCATGATCAGCCATAATCGCTCCTTCGGTTGGAATGGCGCTTACGCTTCCCACCATAGGGGCGTTTGCTTATCGACGATGCCGCCCACCGCGTCGCCGACCTCGCTTACGCCTTCTGAGCTGCACCTTCTCCACCTCAGTGAGGTAGCGCTCCTGCGGCTGGTCCTGTGCAACGGCTGTCGGCGCGGGAGTAGGCTCATCCTCTTCGGCCGGCGTTTCCGGCTCGTCGAGACGCGCGAACATCTCCGTCGGGGCCTCGAGCTCGTCGGGGCGGCCTTTGCCCTCAAGCGAGACGTAGCGCGCGGTGTGCTTCGGGCGGACCGTGTCCTGGGGATCTGTCGCGGCGTCGCGCTCGACGGTGACCGCCCAGCTGCCGTCCGGGAAGTCGATAATCTGCCAGGGCGTGATCGGGCGGATCGGTTCCGAGCTCAGCGGCGGCACGGTGTCCACGCCCTCTTCGGGCGCGCCTGCGTCCAGCGCCGCCATGCCGTTCAAAATGAGTGCCCGCGCCCACAGGGTGCCCCGGTCGAAGGCTCGCACCCATTCGGCTACTTCGTCTTCTGCCACGGTGCCTAAGACGTGGCCGTCGAGGGTGGCGACCACGGTGTCGTCGACAAGTTGCAGCCCCACGAACCACTGGCCGGGCGAGCGTTTGTCTAGCTCCGCGCCGTCGAACTCGCCTTCGGCGGTGTTGATGACGAGCATGTCGCCGGCGGGCAGCACCGCCGCGTCCTCTGGGGCGTTGTTGCGGGGGACAGCGAGTTGGGGCTCGGGGAGGAGGACATTGACCTCGAAGCGGCCGGCCTCGCGGTCGAGTTTCACCGCCGCCAACGTCACGGGTTTGAAAAAGGAGGAGTGGATGCGCTCGGTTTCGTCGAAAAGCGCGCGCCACTGCGGTGAAATCTCGCCGAGGACCGGGCCAGGCAGGTGGCCGGCGGCGGAGACGGGGTTGTGCACGCGCACCCGCCAGGAGGCGTTGAGCGGATTCGCCTCGAGCACAACCGGAACGTAAGTGGAGCCCCGGGTGCCTGCGAAATCAGTGAACAGAGCCGCCTGGGAGACGTGCTCGAGCGGGATTTCGACAGCTACGCCCCACGTCGACGGGGGCAGCGGGTAGAGCTTTTGGGCCATGGGCGCATTGTAGGCGCGCTAGGCGGCCGCCTTTTCAGTGTCCTCTTCACTGTCCTCAGCGCTGCTGTTGCCGCGAAGTTTGCCAAACGCGCCGACGATGGCAGCGATGGTAAAGCCCACGATAAGGCCAGCGACAAGGGAGACGCCGGTGTCGACGAGCCAGGCGGCAAAGCCCTCGCCGCCGACGAGCTCCTGGCCGCGGGTGATCAGGTCGTGCGGCCAGGTGAAGCCGAACACCTCGTCGAGGCCGCGGACGATGAGGTGGCCGCCGACCCAAAGCATGGCGACGGTGCCGACGACACCGATGATGTTGAGCACGTACGGCATGCCCTTGACCAGCGCTCGGCCGGTCTTCGGAGCGTTGCCGCGCTCGATCATGCCGCGGCCGATGTCGTCGATCTTCACCAACAGCGCCACCGCGCCGTAGACGGCCAGGGTGATGAAGATGCCCACCGCAATCAGTACGGCGGCTTCCATCCAGATGGACTGGTCTTTGACCTCGTCGAGTGCGATGATCATGATCTCCGCGGACAGGATGAGGTCGGTGCGGATCGCGCTGCTGACAAGGGAGTCCTCGTCCTGCTCGGACTTATTGACCGCTTGCTCTTCCTGTTCTTTGGAGTCGGTGGTGAGCTTGTGGATGATCTTCTCCGCGCCCTCGAAGCTCAGATACGCGCCGCCGAGCATGAGGATCGGGACGAGCGCCCACGGCGCGAACGCGTTGAGCAGCAGCGCGATCGGCAGAATGATGAGCAACTTGTTGCGCAGCGAGCCCTTGGTGATCTTCCAGATCATCGGCAGCTCGCGGGCCGGGGTGACGCCAGAGACGTACTGCGGGGTTACCGCCGTGTCGTCGATAACCACGCCCGCGGCCTTCGACGACGTCTTCGCGGTGAGTGTGGCGACGTCGTCGACACTCGCAGCCGCTTGGCGGGCGATGAGCGCGACGTCGTCGAGAAGAGCTAGCAGGCCACCGGCCATGAGGGTCCTTTCGGAGGAAGGGGACAGGTCGAGCAGGCGCGAACGCCACAAGCGCACAGTGTAAAACAAACCGACGATTGTCCACGACCACACCTATAGCGTGAAAGTTATTTGTGAAAACGCCACCAAAGACCTGAACGGTGTGCTGGAATACACGTACCTCAAAATGTGAACTGCGGAACATTGCCGAGTTTCCTGATTTGGTCGAAGGAGGCCACATGCAACTGAAAAAGACTGCGGCGATTCTCGGCGCGGGTGCGTTGACGCTTGGGCTGGTCGCCTGCAGCGATTCGTCCGAAAGCGCGGACAATGGTGGCGCGACCGGTGGCGACAACTACGTGCTGGTCAACGGCTCCGAGCCGCAGAACCCGCTGATTCCCGGCAACACCAACGAAACCGGTGGTGGACGCATCGTGGATCAGATCTACGCCGGACTTGTCTACTATGACGCCGACGGCGAAGTGCACAACGACCTGGCCGAGTCCATCGAGCCGGAAGGTGACGCCGGATACCGAGTCACCCTGAGGGACGCGAAGTGGTCCGACGGTACCGACGTGAAGGCGAGTGACTTCGTCGACGCGTGGAATTACGTTGTCGAAAATTCCCTGCTCGGCGCCTACCACTTCGAGCCGATTAGTGGGTACGAGGAAGGCAAGACGCTCGAGGGGCTCGAGGTTGTCGACGACAAGACCTTCACCATCGAGCTTTCGCAGCCGGAGGCTGACTTCCCGAGCAGGCTCGGGTATGCCTCCTACTACCCGCTGCACCCGTCGGCGTACGACGATTTCGACGCATACGGCGAGAACCCGATCTCCAACGGCCCGTACAAGCTGGAGGAGTGGAACCACAACCAGAATGCACTGGTTGTTCCGAACGGGGAGTACGACGGACCGCGCAAGGCGCAAAACGACGGCCTTGACTACGTCTTCTACGCACAGCAGGATGCAGCGTACGCGGATCTGTTGTCCGGCAACCTCGACGTGCTTGACGCGATTCCGGATTCTGCGTTCTCCACCTTTGAAGATGAGCTGGGGGAGCGCGCGGTGAACCAGCCGGCCGCGATCTTCCAGTCGATCACGATCGGCGAAAATGCCGACCACTTCTCTGGTGAGGAGGGCGCGCTTCGTCGTCAAGCAATCTCGCGTGCGATCGACCGCGAGGGGATCACGGAGACCATCTTCGACGGCACCCGCACCCCAGCGACCGACTTCACCTCGCCGGTCCTGCCGGGCCACTCCGACAGCCTCGAGGGTGCTGAAGTGCTGGAGTACGATCCGGAGGAAGCCAAGCGACTGTGGGCTGAAGCGGAGGCGATTGCGCCGTTCGAGGGTGAGTTCACCATCGCTTACAACGCCGACGGCGGACACCAGGCATGGGTGGATGCGGTGACCAACTCCATCCGCAACACGCTCGGCATCGAGGCGACCGGCAACGCGTACCCGGACTTCAAGTCGCTGCGTGACGACGTGACCGAGCGCACCATCGACGGGGCGTTCCGTACCGGCTGGCAGGCGGACTACCCGCTGCTGAGCAACTTCCTTGGTCCCCTCTACGGCACCGGCGCAGGATCCAACGACGGCGACTACTCCAACCCGGAGTTTGATGACCTGTTGAAGAAGGCCAACGGCGCTGAGAACCAAGAGGCGGCGGTCGATGACCTCAACGCGGCCCAGGAAATCTTGCTGCAGGATCTGCCCGCAATCCCGCTGTGGTACTCGAACCTGACCGGTGGATCTTCTGAGGACGTGGACAACGTTGTCTTCGGTTGGAACCAGGTCCCGTTGTACTACCAGATCACGAAGAATTAGGCCGCGGCCCTATGAATTAGATTCACGGCGCCAAAGCAGACCGCACTGTCCACATCTGCCCTGGGTTGTGGCGGCGCGGTCTATTTTTTGCGCGCGTTCCCGACTTTTCTTTCGCGTTACCGAATTATGGGAACGTGCAATTGTTGTGGTGAACTCCTTATAGACCGCTGAGTGTCCCAGGACACACACTCGGCGGAGCCCGAAAAAGAAGGAGTCAAGGTGCACATCAAGAAAGCAGTAGCCGTTCTCGGCGCCAGCGCACTGACGCTTGGCCTCGCCGCGTGCGGCAGCGACTCAGCCGACAACGCAGCCGACGGCGGCAACGGCGGCGACAAATACATCCTGGTCAACGGTTCCGAGCCGCAGCGTCCGCTGCTGCCGGGCGACACCAACGAGACCGGCGGCGGCCGCATCACCGACGTGCTCTACGCCGGCCTGACCTACTACGACAAGGACGGCGAGAGCCACAACGAGCTCGCCGAGTCCATCGAGCCGGAAGGTGAGAAGTCCTACCGCGTCACGCTGAAGGACACTAAGTGGGCCGACGGCACTCCGGTGACGGCGAACGACTTCGTCGACGCGTGGAACTACGCTGTTGAGAACTCGCAGATGAACTCGTCCTTCTTCGAGCCGATCAAGGGCTACGAGGATGGCAAGCCGCTCGAGGGCCTTGAGGTTGTCGACGACAAGACCTTCACCATCGAGCTCGAGCAGCCGGAAGCGGACTTCCCGCAGCGCCTCGGCTACGTCGCCTACGCGCCGCTGCATCCGTCCGCCTTCGACGATATGGAAGCCTACGGCGAGAACCCGATTGCCAACGGCCCGTACAAGCTGTTGGAGTGGAACCACAACCAGGACGCCATTGTGGTGCCGAACGAGGAGTACCAGGGCGACCGCAAGGCGCAGAACGACGGCGTGAACTTCGTCTTCTACGCCCAGCAGGACGCCGCGTACGCGGACCTACTCTCCGGCAACCTCGACGTGCTCGACGCCGTACCGGACTCCGCAATGTCCAACTTTGAAGAGGAGCTCGGCGAGCGTGCCGTTAACCAGCCGGCTGCCGCGTTCCAGTCGGTGACCCTCAACGAGAACGAGGAGCACTTCGGCGGCGAGGAAGGCAAGCTGCGTCGCCAGGCGATCTCGAGGGCGATCGACCGCGACGAGATCACCCAGACCATTTTTGAAGGCACCCGCACCCCGGCGACCGACTTCGCCGCTCCGGTCATCCCGGGTCACTCGGACAACCTCGAGGGCGTCGACGTGCTCAAGTACGACCCGGAAGAAGCGAAGCGTCTCTGGGAGGCCGCCGACAAGATCAACAAGTTCGACGGTGAGCTCGAGATCTCCTACAACGCCGACGGCGGCCACCAGGCCTGGGTCGACGCGGTCGCGAACTCCATCCGTAACGCCATCGGCGTTGAGGCCGTGGGCAATGCGTACCCGGACTTCAAGTCGCTTCTCGACGACATGGACAACGACGCGGTCAAGGGCGCGTTCCGTACCGGCTGGAGCGCGGACTACCCGTCGCTGGGTAACTTCCTGATCCCGCTGTACAGCACCAACGGATCGTCCAACTACGCCCGCTACTCCAACCCGGCTGTGGACACCCTGCTGTCGGAAGCGGCGTCTGCCGAGTCCCCGGAGGCGGCAGCGGAGAAGTACAACGAGGTCCAGACGGTTCTGTTTGAGGATCTGCCGGCGATCCCGCTGTGGTACTCGAACGTGACCGGTGGTTACTCGGAGAACGTGGAGAATGTCGAATTCTCCTGGCGTTCGCTGCCGGAGCTGCACCAGATCACCAAAAACTAAGTGGTAATTTAAACAACCACGCAGGGTGACCCGTTCGCGTTTTGCGGCGGGTCATTACTTGCATCACACCCGTTATGGTTTTCGTACCCAAACATGTTGAAAAGGAGAGCCCGGAACCATGCTGCGTTATATAGGGCGGCGGCTGCTCCAAATGATCCCCGTGTTCTTCGGGGCCACCTTGTTGCTCTACGCCCTCGTCTTCCTCATGCCGGGCGACCCTGTGCAGGCGCTCGGTGGCGACCGCGGCCTGTCCGAGGCTGCGCGTGCCCGCATCGAAGCGGAATACAACCTGGATAAGCCGTTTCTCGTCCAGTACCTGCTCTACATCAAGGGCATCTTCATGGGCGATTTCGGCAAGACCTTCTCCGGCCAGCCGGTGTCGTCGGTCATGGCGAATGCGTTCCCCGTGACCATCAAGCTCGGTTTGATGGCGCTCGCGTTCGAAGCCGTCTTCGGCATCATCTTCGGCGTCATCGCCGGTGTGCGCCGCGGCGGAATCTTCGACTCCACGATTCTCGTCGCTTCGCTCATCGTTATCGCGATCCCGTCGTTTGTCATCGGCTTCGTCCTGCAGTACCTCCTCGGCGTGAAATGGGGAGTGCTGCCCGCCACCGTGGGACGCAACGAGTCCTTTACGGCGCTGCTCATGCCGGCAATCGTGCTGGGAGCGCTGTCGTGTGCCTATGTGATCAGGCTGACGCGCCAGTCCGTGAGTGAGAACCTGCGAGCCGACTACGTGCGCACCGCCCGCGCGAAGGGCTTGAGCGAGGGCACCGTGATGCAGCGCCACGTGCTGCGCAACTCGATGATCCCCGTGGTCACCTTCCTCGGCGCCGACCTGGGCGCACTGATGGGTGGCGCGATTGTCACCGAGGGCATCTTCGGCATCAACGGCATCGGTGGCCAGATCTACCAGTCGATCATCAAGGGTGAGCCCGCCACCGTGGTGTCGATCACGACGGTGCTCGTGATCATTTACATCATCGCCAACCTGCTCGTTGACCTGCTCTACGCAGTACTCGACCCAAGGATCCGCTATGACTAATTCCATTCCACAACCCGGTCTCACGTCAGACCGCACGCTCACCAACGCCAGGGTGCTGCGCGGACAGGAATACTTTGTCGCAGACACCGACGAAACGGGCCTCGGCGCCGTCGATGCCGTGCCGGAGGCGGGTACTCCGACGAGCCAGTGGTCGGAAGCCTGGCACTACCTGCGCCGCCGCCCGCTGTTCTGGATCTCCGCGGTCCTCATCGTGCTCGCGATTGCCATCGCGCTGTTCCCGGGGCTGTTCACCAGCACGGACCCGCGCGAGTGCATGCTCTCACGCTCGCTCAATGGGCCGGAGGACGGCCACATCTTCGGCTTCGACCGTCAAGGCTGCGACATTTACTCGCGCATGATCTACGGCGCCCGCGCGTCCGTCACCGTCGGTGTGTTGACCACGCTGATTGTCACCGTCCTCGGTGGTCTGGTCGGCGCGATCGCCGGCTACTTCGGCGGTATTTGGGACACCCTGCTGTCGCGTCTGACCGACATCTTCTTCGCAGTGCCGCTCGTGCTCGCCGCGATCGTCGTGATGTCCATGTTCCAGGACCGCCGCTCCATCTGGATGGTGGTCTTCGCGCTGTCGATGTTCGGCTGGACCCAGATCGCGCGCATCACCCGCGGTGCCGTGATGGGCATTAAGAACGACGAGTTCGTCACCGCCGCACGTGCTGTGGGCGCGAGCGACTGGAAGATCATCACCTCCCACATCCTGCCCAACGCCGCAGCACCCGTGATCGTGTACGCCACGGTCGCGCTCGGCCAGTTCATCGTCGCGGAGGCGACCCTGTCGTTCCTGGGTATCGGTCTGCCGTCGACGGTGGTGTCCTGGGGCGGCGACATTTCGGCTGCGCAGGCGTCGCTACGCACGGAGCCGATGGTGCTGTTCTACCCGGCAATTGCGCTCGCACTGACGGTGCTGAGCTTCATCATGATGGGCGACGTCGTGCGCGACGCCCTTGATCCGAAGGCGAGGAAGCGATGACCACCGCAATTGGTAACGACAACAACGCCAACGGCAACGTCCCAGAGCCGCTCCTCGAGGTCGAGGACCTGCGCATCACGTTCGAGTCCTCCACCGGTGTGGTCGAGGCGGTGCGCGACTTCGACCTGACCATCTACCCGGGCCAGAAGGTGGCCATCGTGGGCGAGTCCGGCTCCGGCAAGTCCACCTCGGCTATGGCCGTGCTGGGTCTTCTCCCCGGCACCGGCAAGGTCACGCAGGGTTCGATCAAGCTGCGTGGCGAAGAACTCACCGGCCTGGACGAGAAGGGCTGGCAGAAGGTCCGCGGCAACAGGATCGGCTTGGTGCCGCAGGATCCGATGTCCAACCTGAATCCGGTGTGGCGCATCGGTACACAGGTAGAGGAGTCGCTCAAGGCGAACAACATCGTGGAGGGCTCCGAGCGCCACCAGCGCGTCATCGAGCTCCTCGAGCACGCCGGCCTGCCGGATGCGGAGCGCCGTGCGACGCAGTTCCCGCACGAGTTCTCCGGCGGTATGCGCCAGCGCGCGCTCATCGCGATGGGCCTGGCCGCCAACCCGGAGCTGCTCATTGCTGACGAGCCGACCTCGGCCCTCGACGTGACCGTGCAAAAGCGCATCCTGGACCACCTTGAGACGCTCACGCAGGAGTCGCAGACTGCGCTGCTGTTCATCACGCACGACCTCGGCCTGGCCGCCGAGCGCGCCGACCACCTGCTGGTCATGCACCGCGGCCGCGTGGTCGAGCGTGGCCCGAGCCTGGACATACTGCGCAACCCGAAGCACCCGTACACCCGCAGGCTTGTCGACGCCGCACCGTCGCTCGCCGCCGCCCGCACCCAGGCCGCCTCCACCGGCGAAAGCGCGAAGGCGGTGGAGACCACACCGGAGGACGTGGTCATCCGCGTGAACAATCTGGTCAAGGAGTTCGATGTCCGCGGCCAGAAGGCGGACAAGAAGGTGTTGCGCGCCGTAGACGAGGTGTCCTTCGACCTGCGCCGCGGCACCACACTCGCGCTCGTCGGCGAGTCCGGCTCCGGTAAGTCCACCGTGGCCAATATGGCGCTGAGTCTGCTCGAGCCGACCAGCGGCACCGTGTACTTCGAGGGCCAGGACATCTCGAAGTTGAGCCGCAAGGAGCTCTTCAACATCCGCCGCAAGATGCAGGTGGTGTTCCAGAACCCGTACGGCTCGCTCGACCCGATGTTTTCCATCTACCGCTGCATCGAGGAGCCGTTGCGCCTGCACAAGGTGGGCAACCGCAAGCAGCGCGAGGCCCGCGTGGCGGAGCTGCTGGACAAGGTGCAGATGCCGCGCTCCGCGATGCGCCGATACCCCAACGAGCTCTCCGGCGGTCAGCGCCAGCGCATCGCGATTGCGCGTGCAATGGCGCTCGACCCGGAGGTCATTGTGCTCGACGAGGCGGTCTCGGCCCTCGACGTGCTGGTCCAGGACCAGATCCTCACCCTGCTCAAGGAGCTCCAGGCGGAGATGGACCTGTCCTATCTGTTCATCACCCACGACCTCGCGGTGGTGCGCGAGACCGCCGACGACATCGTGGTCATGCGCCAGGGCAAGGTGGTGGAGCAGGGCCCCGCGGACGCGATCTTCGACACCCCGCAGGAGGAGTACACCCGCAACCTGATCGATTCCGTGCCGGGCCTCAACATCGAGTTGGGCCGCGGCTAGGAGCCATTTGCTTATCGACGACGCCACGCAGCCGGCCTGCGGACGTCGTCGATAAGCATGTCTGGGCCATGTTGTAGCATCGCCGGAGAACTGAACACTGCACGGGAGCTGCGTTGCAGCTGAGATGCCGGTTGACGGCGAACCGTAGAACCTGATCCGGGTAATGCCGGCGCGAGGAAGGAAGATTATGACGAAGAACTATTCGTGGCGTGTGATCGACATTGTCACCGCCGCTGTGTTGGGTGTGGCCTGCGGCCTGCTGTTTTGGGTGTGGAACAGCATCGGCTACGCGGGGTTTAAGGCGCTCGACGCCCTGACCCCGGGCCTGGGTGGGCTGGTCACCGGTATCTGGTTTACCGGCGGTGTGCTCGGTGGCCTGATCATCCGCAAGCCGGGCGCCGCGGTGTTCGTCGAGGTAGTTGCTGCTTCTGTGTCGGCCGTGCTGGGGAGCCAGTGGGGCATTGAGACCTTGTACTCGGGCCTGGCGCAGGGCTTCGGCGCGGAGCTGCTGTTTTTGATCTTCGCTTACCGCCGCTTCGATCTGCCGGTCGCCGTACTTTCCGGCATTGGTGCCGGTGTCGGCGCGTTCATCTTGGAGCTGTTTCTCACGCCGAACCTGGCGATGAGCCTGCAGTTCAACCTCATCTACCTGGCCTGCCTGATCATTTCCGGCGCGATCCTTGCCGGCGTGTTCTCGTACTACCTGGTCAAGGCGCTGGCGAAGACCGGCGCGCTGGACCGCTTCGGCGCCGGCCGCGAGCGCTTCGACCAGGCTGCGTAAATGGCGCCGGTCATCCGCGCCCGGGGGCTGACCTACCAGCACGCGACGCGTCCAGAGCCCGCATTTTCCGGCGTCGACCTCGACGTCGAGCGCGGCGAGCGCATCCTGATCACCGGAGATTCCGGCTCCGGGAAATCGACGCTGCTCGCGGTGATCGCACGGCTTATCGACGACTCCGAGGACGGCAGCCGCGCCGGCACCCTGGACGTCGACGGGACCGTCGGGATGGTGCTGCAGGATCCCGAGGCACAGACCATTTTGTCCCGCGTGGGCGACGATGTCGCTTTCGGCGCGGAGAACCTCGGCGTGCCCCGCGACGAGATTTGGCGCCGTGTCGAGGTAGCGCTGGACGATGTCGGCCTCGACGTGCCACTCGACCACCGCACCGCGCACCTATCCGGCGGGCAGAAGCAGCGCCTCGCCCTTGCTGGGGTGCTGGCGATGGGCTCCGACATCCTCGTGCTCGATGAGCCGACCGCGAACCTCGACCCACACGGCCGAGACGAGGTGATCAATGCCGTCGACCGCGTGTGCAAACGCACCGGCGCGACCCTGATCGTGGTCGAGCACCGCCCGAAGCACTGGGCGCACGTAGTGGACACCTACTATCGCCTGGACCGCGACGGACTGCGCCGCATCACTGCCGAGGAGCTTCCGGACGCACCGCCGCTGCCCCCGGCAAAGGACGTCCCATCTGATGTGCAGGACGCCGTGGCCACGAATAATCTGCTCACGCGTTTTGGCCCGCCGCGCACGGTTCGCGCACCGGAGGGCTACTCGACCGTGATCACCGGCGAGAACGGCTCCGGCAAAACCACGCTTGTGCAGGTACTCGCGGGTCTGACACCGCCGGAGCGCGGCGTGGTGGAGTACTCCGAAACGATCCGCCAGGGGTTGACCAAGCCGTCGATTGACTGGTCGTCGAAGCACCTGGCCAGCCGCATCGGCTACGTGTTTCAGGAGCCGGAGCACCAGTTCGTCACCGCCACCGTGCGCGAGGAGATGGCACTGTCCGGTGCGCCGCAGGAGCGTATCGACGACCTCCTGCACCGCCTCCGCCTCGACCACCTGGTCACCGCGAACCCGTTCACCCTCTCCGGCGGGGAGAAGCGCCGCCTGTCGGTGGCTACCGCTTTGGTCAACGCCCCGCAATTGCTCATCCTGGACGAGCCGACGTTCGGCCAGGACGACCGCACCTTCGTGGAACTTGTCGGCCTGATCCGGGAACTGACGGACAACGGCGTCACGGTCATCTCGATCACCCACGACGAGGCGTTCATCGCCTCACTCGGCGACCACACCGAGCACATCACGGCGGGGGAGAGCTAGCCCATGAACCTGTTGGCCAATATCAACCCCGTCACGCGCATCCTCGGCTTGGCGCTGCTGACCACGCCGCTGATGTTCACCATCGACTGGGTCTCCGCCACTTTCGTGCTCGCCTTCACTGTGGTCATGGTGCCGCTGTGCGGTTTGAGTTACGGCCGCTTTTTCAAAAGGGCACTGCCGATCCTCATCGTCGCGCCACTGGCAGGCATTCCGATGGCGCTCTACGGACAAGCGGGCGGCGAGACTTACTTCGAGTGGGGGCTCGTCCACGTCACCGAGTTGTCGGTGTCGCTCGCGTGGGCCGTCATCCTGCGCGTACTCGCGATCGCGCTACCTGTTGTCCTCCTGTCCGTCGACGTGGATCCCACCGACCTTGGCGACGGCCTGTCGCAGGTGCTGCACTTACCGGAACGCTTTGTCATCGGCGCGGTTGCAGCGCTTCGCATGCTCACCCTGCTTCGCGACGACCTCGACGCCATGCGCCGCTCCCGCCGCGCCAGAGGCATCGCCGACCAGGGCAAGATCAAGTATTGGTTCTCCTTGTCGTTCGGGCTGCTCGTGATGTCATTGCGCCGCGCAGGAAAACTCGCCACCGCCATGGAAGCCCGCGCCTTCGGTGGGCCGACGACACGGTCCTGGGCGCGCGAATCCAAACTGCACACTCGCGACTGGATCGTCATGGCGGTCTGTCTCGGTACCGCGCTTGTCGCCCTCGGCGTCGCGTGGATTACCGGGGATCTACGCCCGGTGTGGTCGGTGCGATGACTTACACGCTGCTGATCGACGGCGCCTCCGGGTCCGGCAAGACCACCCTCGCCGGCCAGATCGGCGACGCGCTGGGCATTCGCGTGGTGCACCTCGACGATTTCTATCCGGGCTGGTACGGCCTGCAAGAAGGTGCCGCGATGGTGGCGCGCGACGTGCTGCACCCGGTGCGCCCCGGATACTGGCGGTGGGACTGGTACCGGCACCGCCGCGCCGAGTGGGTGCCGCTCGAACCGGGGGAGGATCTCGTGGTGGAAGGGGTTGGGGCGGTCACGGAGTCGTCGATACGCGCTGCCCGGATGCGCGGGGACGTGGACACGATCCGGGTGACCGCGGACGAGAACACGAGAAAAGCCCGGGCGCTTGCGCGGGACCCGGGCTACGTCCTGTGGTGGCAGATGTGGGCGCGGCAGGAGGCGGCGCTGGCGAAAATGCCGGTAGACGTGGAAGTTATGCGCCGACCGGAGTGAGCTCGACCTTGTCGGCCCAGGTTAGTTCGATGCCGAGGGCGCGCAGCCACTCCATCGCGTCGTCGCCGTGGCGGGTAATGCCCTCGACCGCGTTCAGGGTGACGTCCATGGCCTTCTCGGCGTCCTCGGCGGTGATGAGGCCGGCGGAGGTGGCGGCGGCGAGCTCGTCGATGTCGAGCACGTCGATTGGGTTGCCAGTCAACGACACCAGGTCGACGTAGAGGTCGCGGGTGCTCCACACGTCGCCGTCGACGTCGATATCCGCGATGTCGAAGTAGAAGTCCTGCGCGCGCTCGGCGCCTTCGCGGTAGTGGAAGATGTTCGCGCGCAGACCCAGCTCGGGCAACAGCCAGCTCTCCAGGTACCCGAACTCCGGGTGGTTCGCGCCGCGGGCCATGTAGAGGCCGAAGTCGGTGACGCGGAACGTGTCCACCTCGCGCAGGAAACCCTTCGGGTCGGTGTTGATGTTGGCAGCCGTGTCGAAGGTCTCTTGCTTGACGGGGTGCAGGTCGACGCTCATCGGTTACCTCACGTTGATTGATGCGGCAGTAGGGGCAAAGGCGCAGGTCCGATCGGTGGTGCGCACGCTACCGTCGACAACTGCGAGGACGCGACCCGAACCCGTGTCCGCTGTTGCGGACAAGGTGGACGGTCCTGTCGGGTTAATCCCGTTGTTGCCAAGCGGCGTTACACCCGTGCGAAGCGTGTTCAGGTTGACCCAGTACACCTTCATGAGCCCCTGCTTCTGCGCGGCCGCTGGGGTGCCGAGGGCGGTGAACACGAACGTGGTCTGCCCGGCCTTCGCGCCCGGGGCGGGGGATTTCGCAGGTCCGGGCACCGCAATGGCGGAGGCGGTGGAGTGCATCCCCTTGCCGATGCAGTTTCCCGACACCGTCGGCCAAGCGAACTGCGTGAACGCCGGGGCGTCCTTGGGCAGGGGAGGCCCGCCCATCTCGCCGGAGCCGGCGAAGAAGGCCACTGCGGTGCGCAGCGCGTTGCCCACCTGCACCGGCACGTACGGCTGGTCGGCGAACGCGTTAACGCGCGCGATGGTCTCTGAGGTTGGGCGTCCGAGCTCGTCGAGCGGGTTCGACGACGCGGCGTGGGCAGTTTGCGTATCGACGACACCGGCTGCCAGCATGCCGGCAGCACAAACCGCCGCGACTGCGGAGCGTGCAAGGGATCGGGGAGTGCGCACAACCGTCCTTTTGTCCGAGGTCAAGGAAACAACTACAGCAACATTAGTCACATAAGTAACAGCGTCAAGTGGAAACGGCCCTAGCGTGTGCGAGCGTTGGCGACAGGGGAGTATCGTTTAGGCGTTATTTCCGCCAATCCAAAAGGATCTGTTGAGTGTCGCACCCTGAATTTCGCAATGTAGCCATCGTCGCCCACGTCGACCACGGCAAAACCACCCTGGTTAACGGCATGCTGGAGCAGTCCGGCGTGTTCGGCGACCACGGCGAGCACGGCGACCGCGTGATGGACTCCGGCGAGCTCGAGTCCGAGCGCGGCATCACCATTTTGGCCAAGAACACCGCCATCCGCCGCGCTGGCAAGGGCAAAGACGGCACGGACCTGATCATCAACGTCATCGACACCCCGGGCCACGCCGACTTCGGCGGCGAGGTCGAGCGCGGCCTGTCAATGGTCGACGGCGTTGTGCTGCTCGTCGACGCGTCCGAGGGCCCGTTGCCGCAGACCCGCTTCGTGCTGGGTAAGGCGCTCGAGGCGAAGAAGCCGGTCATCATCTGCGTGAACAAGACCGACCGTCCGGACGCGCGTATCGACGACGTCGTGGTGGAAGCACAAGACCTCCTCCTCGAGCTCGGCGCCGGCCTGGAAGACCCGGAGGCCGCCGAGGCCGCGGAGAACCTGCTCGAGCTGCCGGTGCTCTACACCTCCGGCCGCGCAGGACGTGCGTCCCTGGAGAACCCGGGCGACGGCAACCTGCCGGACAACGAGGACCTGCAGCCGCTATTCGATGTCATCTACGACGTGCTGCCGGAGCCGTCCGCGGAGATCGACGCGCCGTTCCAGGCGCAGGTGACCAACCTGGACTCCTCGTCCTTCCTCGGTCGTATCGCGCTGATCCGCGTGTACAAGGGCTCAGTGAAGAAGGGCCAGACGGTCGCGTGGGTGCACTACGACGACGAGGGCAACCAGCAGGTGAAAAACGTCAAGATCGCGGAGTTGCTCGTCACCGAGGGCCTGGACCGCGTCCCGGCCGAGGGCGACGTCGTCGCCGGCGACATCGCCGCCATCTCGGGTGTGGAAAACATCATGATCGGCGACACCCTGTGCGACCCGGAGCACGTCGAGCCGCTGCCGCGTATTGCTATCGACGACCCGGCGATCTCCATGACCATCGGCGTGAACACCTCGCCGATGGCGGGCCGCAACGGCGGCGACAAGCTCACCGCCCGCATGGTCAAGGCGCGCCTGGACCAGGAGCTGATCGGTAACGTCTCGATCAAGGTGCTGCCGACCGAGCGCCCGGACGCCTGGGAGGTCCAGGGCCGCGGCGAGATGGCGCTGACCGTGCTCATTGAGACGATGCGTCGTGAAGGTTTTGAGCTCACCGTGGGCAAGCCGCAGGTGGTGACCAAGGAAGTCGACGGCAAGACCTACGAGCCGTACGACCACATGATCATCGACGTTCCGTCCGAGCACCAGGGTGCCGTCACCCAGCTCATGGCCAACCGCAAGGGCCAGATGACCTCGATGGCCAACACAGGCTCGGGCGACTGGGTGCGCATGGAGTTCGACGTGCCGTCGCGTGGCCTGATCGGCTTCCGCACCACCTTCCTCACCGAAACCCGCGGCGCTGGTATCGCGAACTCGTACTCCATCGAACACCGCCCGTGGGCCGGCGAGATCAAGGGCCGCCCGACCGGCTCGTTGGTTGCCGACCGTTCCGGCCAGGTCACCGCGTACGCGTTGCAGCAGCTCGCGGACCGCGGCGACTTCTTCGTCGAGCCGGGCGCGGACGCCTATGAGGGCATGGTCGTCGGCGCGAACTCGCGTGACGAGGACATGGACGTCAACATCACCAAGGAAAAGAAGCTGACCAACATGCGCGCCGCCTCGGCGGACGCCACGGTCACGCTGCAGAAGGCGCGCACACTGTCCCTCGACGAGGCGATCGAGTTCTGTGACGACGACGAGTGCGTCGAGGTCGCCCCTGAAGCGATGCGCGTGCGCAAGATCATCCTGAACGCCACCGAGCGTGGCCGTGCCCGCTCCCGCGCAAAGCAGAAGAACAGCTAGCCTGTTCTTTTATGCACCCCAGTCGATCGCGTCGCCCAGCCCGAAGCGCTGCGGCGGCGCTTTTCGCATGTGGCCTGCTCGCCTCCTGCGCGGCGAATCCCGGCCCGCCGCCGCTGGTGGAGCCTGACGAGCCTCGCGTATCGACGACCACCCCCGCCCCCGCCGAACCCCGCACCGACCGCACCCAGGTCCAGGTGGGCGTCGACCCGGTGCGCGGCGGTTTCAACCCGCATTTGGCGGCCGACGACTCCGCGACGGTGCAAGCGATTGCGGATCTCACCCTGCCCAGCGCGTACACCGCAGGTAAGCGTGACGACGACCTCCTGGTCGCCGTCTCCACCTTGCCCACCTCGCCCGCGGCCCAGACGGTGCGCTACGTCATCGCCCCGGAAGCTCAGTGGTCCGACGGCACCCCGATTTCCGGCGCGGACTTCGTCTACCTGTGGCGCGGCATGGTCTCCACCCCGGGCACACTGAACCCGGCGGGCTACCGCGCGATCGCGTCGATCCGCGTGTCCGGACACGGCGGCAGAGTGGTCGACGTCGACTTCGAGCGCCCCGTCGCCCAGCGCCACGAACTGTTCGCGCACCTGCTGCCGTCGCACCTGTTCGCCCCGGACGCGAGTGATTTCGCCTACGCACTTCGCCACACGGTGCCGGCGTCGGCTGGCCGGTTCCTTATGGACGACGTGGGACGCGCCCGCGGCTCGATTGTGCTGAACCGCAACGACCGGTACTGGGGCAAGCACCCGGCCGGCGTCGACATCCTCACGCTTACCGCCGCGCGCGACACCACCCAAACGGCCGACCAGCTGCGCTCCGGCCAACTCGCGTTCGCCGACGTGACCCCGCAGGAGACCACCACTGAGGTGTTCGGCCTGGTGCCAGGGGTCGAGGTGGGCGAGGAGTCGTCGTCACGCATGCTCGGCGTGGTGGTGTCCGCCACTAGCGGGTTGGATCAAACGCTGCGCGAGGAGGTGCGCTCGCTTATCGACGTCCCCCTGCTTGCCCACATCGCCGCCCGCCGCAGCACCAACCTGGCCGTCGCACCGAACGACTATGCACCGGGGGAGAAGGCCGTGCCGGGCTTGAATGCGCGCACCACGCCGCTGCGGGTCGGGGCGGACGCGATGGATCCGGCGGCGGCCGCGGCGGCGCGAACGCTCGTCGATACGCTTAACGGCGCTGGTGTGGAAGCGAAACTTGTTTCCACAGATGTGACCACGCTTGCCGGGCGCAGCCTGCCGAAAAACGAGGTGGACCTCGCGGTGGTGTGGCAAAACGATGCTGCCGCGCTGACCGCGCTTGCCGGACGCGTCGCGTGCCCGCCGACAACGCTGCGCGCCGGCAACCTGTCCGGCCTGTGCACCGTGGGCAACCAGGCGCTCGCGGAGCGGATCCTCGCCGGCGGTGTCGGGCTGCGCGAGGCGCGCGGCCTGGTCGCCGACGCCGAAACTCGCGCCGCCGTGTGGGTGCCGATCATGCGCGAGACCCGTCTTACCGCCAACACCGGACACTGGCCCGGCGGGGTGAAGGATGCGGCACGCTGGCGCCCGGCCGATACAGTGAAGCCCACAACGACGAAGGAGAATCCATGACCACGCGCGACCTTGCCGGCTACCGAGTGGTGGCCGTGCACGCCCACCCCGACGACGAGGCCATCACCACCGCGGGCGTCATCGCCGATCTCACCCGCCGCGGCGCCGACGTGCTCGTGGTCACCTGCACCCTCGGCGAGGAAGGTGAGGTGATCGGGGAGCCGTACCAGCACCTCGTCGTCGGCGAAGCCGACCAATTAGGAGGGTTCCGCATCGGCGAGCTGCGCGCGTCTTTGCGCGCCATCGGCGCGCGCGGTGCGTTTCTCGGCGGGGCGGGCCGCTTCCGCGACTCCGGCATGGCGGGCTCGCCGGCGAGCCGCAACCCGCGCGCGTTTGTGAACTCCGGCGACGCCGCCGTCGTTGAGCTGGCCGCCATCTTCGAGGCCGAGCGGCCGCATCTCGTGCTCACCTACGGCCCCGACGGCGGCTACGGCCACCCGGACCACATCCGCGCCCACGAAATCGCCCACCTGGCTGCGGAGCGTGTGCCCGTTCCGCGCATCCTGTGGACGGTGCGCCTCGCAGCGGAGACAGCAGCACTCATGCCCGCCGGCGCCCCCGACGGCTGGCGCCTGCCCGAGCCCGGCGAACTCGACGGGGTAGACACCTCCGACATCGCCGTCGCCCTCGACGAGCACGCCTACAGCGCAAAAATTGAAGCCATGCGCGCGCACGCGACCCAACTGTGGATCGCCGACGGCCGCACCACCGACGTCAACCCCCACGCCGCACTCGCCCAAGGCCCCGTGGTCTACTACGCGCTGTCCAACCTCATCATCCAGCCCATCCAGCGCGTCGAGCACTTCCAGTTGGGCGCAGGCACCCCGCTTGACGACGACACCACCAACGTCCTCTCCGGAATCCCCCGATGAGCCACCCCGTCGTACGCGACAACTTCTCCCGCGGGGAAGCCATCGCCGGCTTGATCTGGCTCAGCGTCGGCGCAGTCGGCTCGCTGGTGCTGGAGGTCGCCTATCTCAACTGGATCTGGGTGATCATCGCCGCGGCGTTTAATGCGGTGTTGACGAAAACGGCGCGGCTGTGGTCGTCGTCAAGCGCGCTGCTCCCGCTGGGGGTGTGGGCGGCAGCGTTTTTAGTTTCACTCGTGATTTTGCCCCCGACTAGCTGGTCACTGGCACTGCTTACCGCCGGCGTTGCGGGAGGCGTTTGGCCCCTGTTGCGCGCAAAGTGACATACTGTGTGCCATGACTTACGTGATTGCTCAACCGTGCGTCGACGTCATGGACCGCAGCTGCGTCGAAGAATGCCCCGTTGACTGCATCTACGAGGGCAAACGCACGCTCTACATCCACCCCGACGAATGCGTCGACTGTGGCGCCTGCGAACCGGCATGCCCGGTCGAGGCCATCTTCTACGAGGACGACCTCCCCGACGAGTGGGCCGAATACTACGACGTCAACGTCGGCTTCTTCGACGAACTCGGCTCCCCGGGCGGCGCCGCCAAGACCGGCCCGCAGGACTACGACCACCCGTTCGTCGCAGCGTTGCCGCCGCAGAACCAGGACTAGGCCTTGGCACGAACCCCGCTCGGATCACAACTGCCGGATTTCCCATGGGACACCATCGCCGACGTTAAGGCGAAGGCGGCATCGCACCCGGATGGGCTCATCGACCTCTCCGTCGGCGGCCCCGTCGACCCAGTCGCGCCGTCTATCCAACTCGCGCTGTCCGAAGCCGCCGCCGCACCCGGCTACCCGCAAACCGCCGGAATGCCGGAGCTGCGCGCGACCATCGTGTCGTCGCTGGCGCGCCGGTTCGGCATCGAAGGGCTGTCCGAACGGTCCGTGCTGCCGGTCATCGGTCTGAAGGAAGCGGTGGCGTGGCTGCCGACACTGCTCGGGGTGCGCGGCCAGAAGGTGGTCATCCCGGAAGTCGCCTACCCCACCTACGAAGTCGGCGCGTTGATGGCCGACTGCGAGGTCGTGCGTTGCGACGACCCCGCCGACGCCCCGCGCGACGCCGCCCTCGTATTCGTCAACTCTCCGTCGAACCCGACCGGGGGAGTAGCGTCCGTGGAGCAGATGCGCGCCTGGGTGGCGTTCGGCCGCGACACCGGCGCGATCATCGCCTCCGACGAGTGCTATCTCTACCTCGGATGGTCCGTTTCGCCGGTATCCATTCTGCATCCGAGCGTCACCGACGGCGACAACACCGGCCTGCTCGCGCTGCATTCGCTGTCCAAGACATCCAACCTGGCGTCGTACCGCGCCGGCACCATCTCCGGCGACGAATCGCTGGTGCAGGAACTGCTGCTCGTGCGCAAACACGCCGGCCTCATCGTGCCCGGCCCCATCCAGGCCGCCATGGTCGCAGCGCTTGGCGACGACCTCCACGAGGAAATGCAGCGCTCCACCTACGCCGCCCGCCGCGTGACGTTGATGAAGGCGCTGCAGGACGCAGGCTTTACTATCGACGACTCCGACGCCGGCCTCTACCTCTGGGCCCGCCGCGACGGCATGGACTCGCGTTCCCTGCTGTCCTGGCTTGCCGAGCGCGGCATCCTGGCCGCCCCCGGCCACTTCTACGGTCCGGCCGGCTCGAACCACGTGCGCATCTCGCTGACCGCGCCTGACGAGCGCATCGCCGAAGCCGCGCGGCGCCTCGTTTCCTAGTTTTCCGGCTCAAAGGACTAGACTCTTAGAAGTTTGCAGTCTTTTGCCGAGGAGGTCACCGGTGCTTCAAGAGCCGCCCGTCGCCGCGCCGCCGCAAGGTGGCAGCACCGCCGTGCGCCTCGCCACGGGGTTGCGCCAATTCGTGAAATTCGGCATCGTCGGCGGCTCCGGCGTGCTGGTCAACTTCATCGTCTTCTACCTTGCGAACAAAGCCCTGGAAAACGGCCTCGACCTGCACGCCAACGACGTGTTCATGCAACTCGGCTCCACCCGCTGGAACATTCGTTGGTACCACCTCATGTCCACGCTGGCGTTCCTTTTGGCCAACACGTGGAACTACCAACTCAACCGCTCTTGGACCTTCCGCGGCGTGCACGCGCGCTCCTGGATCCGCGGCTTCTTCCCGTTCCTCGCCACCGGCCTGCTCGCGTTCGGGGTGTCGTTGACCTGCATGACGCTGCTCATGAACCCGACCACACCGCTGGGCCTTCCGGACTCGCTTTTCGATGACTCCACCGGCCTGCGCACCAAGTCCTACTGGGCCCAAGCCATCTCGACGTTCATTGCGATGCCGGTGAACTTCATCATCAATAAGCTCTGGACTTTCGGCAAACCCAAGGGGATTTAACCTGCGGATTGTGGATAACCCGGCGTTTTCGGTGCCGAAATTATCCACAGTTTTTGCTCGCCCTTGTGCTGCGTTGCTGCGCTTCGTAGCGTTTGGGTCATGGCTTTTGCAGACCTTCTCGGCCCCCGTTTGGCGGATCTGGCCGACTTCGACCGCGACACCGCGCTGAATGCTGGCGTGGCCCCGTCGCGTGTCCGGGACTGGTCTCGCGTGCATGATGTCTACTTCGGGGCGACGAAGTTCACGCGCAAACAAGCCACTGCCCGGCGTGTGGGAGCTTCGACCCCGTTGGACCAGTTGGGGTTGATCGAGCGCAAACTCGCCGCGGTGTCCGATCCCGCTGAGCGGTGGCGGCTGCGACTGGAGCTACTCGAGTTTTCCGGCCGTTATGATGCGTTGTCACGGCTTGCCGACAGCCTGATCGGTGCTGAGAAACCCGCACCGAAAAAGGCGTGCCGGTTCACCAAAACCCGCGGCGGGATGCGCACAGTGGCGCTGACGTACAACCAGCGTGACATCGCCGATTTAGAATTCTCGCTGCGCTCTGCGATTAACCCGGATCTGCCGGCCGCGGAGCAGATGGCTGATGCGCTGGTGCGTCTGCTGCGCGGCGACGGCGACGTTGAGGGTGGTGGTGTGGCGCGTGCGGTGCCAAGGCCGATCATTATGGTGCCGTTTCCGGAGTGGACACGCATTCAGTCCGGCGCTGGCGACGAAGTGGTGCTCACGCTGACGGATGGCACCACGATGACCGGGGCGGAGTTTTTGGTCCACGAGTTCGGCGACGCATTGGAAGTCGCCGCGTTCCACCCGGTGGAAGGTGCGGTGAATTTGTACCGTACGGCGCGGTTTGCCAACGATAAGCAGCGGGTGTTGGCGTCGATGATGACCCCGTCGTGTCCGGTGCCGGGCTGCCGGCACGGGGCTGATTCGTGCGAGATGCATCATATCGACGCGTGGCGCTTCGGCGGGGAGACCAACCTGGCGAATCTGGTGCCGTTATGCAGGTTTCATAACGGCAGAAACGACGACGACCCCGAGGTGCGAAGATACGGGCGCATCCACATCAGAGACGGCACCCCGATTTGGGTATCCCCCGGGGGCACACCGGTAGAAAACGAGACCCCCGGCGCCATGGAACAACTCTTCAACTAGCCGAATACCCCGCCACCGAGCGGGCTATTCGGCATGCCTGTGATAATGCACGTGCCCATTGTGCTTGCCGACAAACACGTATTCGTTCATTTCCGCGACGTGGCGGGAGGCTATGTTGCCTGGCAGCACACTGATCCTGAGGGTCTTCGCTCCTAGGCTAAAGGCGTAATCGGTGACGAGTTTCACCGCTCGGGTCATCACACCGCGGCCGCGCGCCCACGGGGCAGTGTTGTAGCCGAAGTGAGCGGCGTCGTCTGGCTTAAGACGTAGTTCGATGTTTCCTGCATATCGATCCTCAACAACGATCGCCCACCGCAACACCCCCTTCGGAACGCTGTCGAAGAATTCGTTGAGCATCTCAGAGGTAACAGGGGAGGGGACAGTGGTCCATGCGACCATGCGTGGATCCGTAGAGGCGGCGAATAGGTCCTCGCGTGCCCCTGCGATGGTTCCGACTTGGGACCAAGGCAGAAGAGTGAGGCCGCCGTCGACGAGAGTGTCGTCGCCCGGCGGCCACCACGAAGAGCTAGTTGGCATGGAGGGCTTCGTTGAGCTCGATGCCCTTGGCGGGCACCGCCTCGACGGAGCCGGAGACCGAGTTGCGGCGGAACTGCAGACCGTTGGCACCGGAGAGCTCGAGCGCCTTGACGGTGCTGCCGGCTTCCTTGCCCAGGGCCTCCGCCACCGGCTCGGACAACACGACCTTGGTGCCGGCGGTGACGTAGAGGCCGGCTTCGACGATGCAGTCGTCGCCAAGCGAAATGCCCACGCCAGCGTTCGCGCCGAGGAGGCAGCGCTCGCCGAGCGAGATGACTTCCTTGCCGCCGCCGGACAGGGTGCCCATGATGGAGGCGCCGCCGCCAATGTCGGTGCCGTCGCCGACGACCACGCCAGCGGAGATACGGCCCTCGACCATGGAGGCGCCGAGGGTGCCAGCGTTGAAGTTCACGAAGCCCTCGTGCATCACCGTGGTGCCCTCCGCGAGGTGGGCGCCGAGACGGATGCGGTCGGCGTCGCCGATGCGCACGCCCGACGGCACGACGTAATCGACCATGCGCGGGAACTTGTCCACCAAGTACACGACGACCGGGCCGTTGGCGGAAAGGCGCGCGCGGGTCATCTGGAAGTCGGCCACCGCGCAGGGGCCGTAGTTAGTCCACACGACGTTCGACAGCAGGCCGAACACGCCGTCCATGTTCGCGCCGTGCGGGCGAATCAGGCGGTGCGACAGCAGGTGCAGGCGGAGGTAGACGTCGTAGGCGTCGACGGCCGGCTCGGACAGGTCGGCGATCGTCGTCTCTACTGCGACGCGCGCGACGCCGCGTGCCTCGTCCGGGCCCACAAGGTCGGCGAAGCGGGCGTCGGGCTCCTCGAGGCGGCGGGTGCCGGTTTCGCCGGTGGCCTCGTCAACCTTAGGAGCGGGGTACCAAACGTCGAGGACGGTGCCGTCGTGGGTGATGGTCGCGATGCCGCGTGCGTATGCAGAAGTCGGAGAAGTCATATCAATTACCTTACGTTAGTGCGGTTTTTTGTGAGCAACGACAGTGCCACCAGCGCGAGCGAGAGGACGGTCACGGAGATGACCTGGGAGCGTGCGGCGTCGTCGAAAAGCATCAGCGTGGTCAGGCCGAGCAGCGCAGCGAGCGTCACCCACGGCACCCACGATGCGCCGCGCACGCGCACCGCGGAGGCGGCGATGCGTGGGTGGAGTTTGATGAAGCTCAGCGTGATCATGATCCACGTGACGATCAGGCAGCCGCCGGTGGCGGACATGATGAAGTCGATCATCCCCGGCGGGTTCCACCACTGCAGGCCCACGGCGAGGAAGGCGAACAGCACGGAGACGAGCACGGAGTTCGTCGGCACGTTGTTGGCGTTGGTCTTCGCCATCCACGCGGGGGCGTCGCCTTCGAGCGCCTGCTGGTAGCCGAGGCGGGAGGTGCCGTAGAGCTGCGCGTTGAACGCGGACAGCAGCGCGAGCACGATGACGACTTCCATGAACGCGGCGGCGCCCGGGATGTTCGCCATTTCGAGCACCGCGGTGAACGGGGAGTCGGCGGCGGAGTCGGCGCCGTCGATGGAGGCGTAGGGCAAAAGCAGCGTGATCACGGCGACGGAGCCGATGTAGAAAATGGCGATGCGCCAGATGATGGAGTTGACGGCGCGTTTGATGTTGTCGGCGGGGTCTTCGGATTCGGCGGCGGCGATGGTGACTACTTCGATGCCGCCGAAGGCGAACGCGACGGCGAGGAGTCCCGCGGCGATGCCGGCGACGCCGTTGGGGGCGAAGCCGGATTCGCGGATGTTGTCGAAGCCGATGAAGCCGCTTGCGGGCAGTACGCCGAGCCAGAGCAGCACGCCGATGATGAGGAAGCCGACGATGACGGCGATTTTGATCATGGCGAACCAGTACTCGAATTCGCCGAAGCCTTTGACCTGCGCGAGGTTCACGGCGGTGAGGATGGCGACGACGATGAGGCCGGGCACCCATTGCGGCACGTCGAACCAGGACGCCATCATCGCGGATGCGCCGGTGAGTTCGGCGCCGCATGCCATGATGAGTAGGAAGTAGTAAATCCAGCCGAGCAGGAAGCCGGCCCAGTGGCCGAACGCCATGCGCCCGTATGTGGCGAACGAGCCGGAGGAGGGGTGCGCGGCGGCCATTTCGCCGAGCATGCGCATCACGGCGATGACGATCGCTCCGGCGATGGCATAGGCGATGAGGATCGCAGGCCCGGCGGCGCGGATGCCGACGCCGACGCCGAGGAACAGCCCCGCGCCCACCGCGGTGCCCAGCCCCATGAGGGTGAGGTGGCGCGATTTCAGGCCGGAGCCTAGTTCGCTATTGCTTGTCGACGACACCATTTACTGCACTTCTTTCTTTCCGGTCACGCGCGTCCACACGACGCCCGCGAGGGTGACGATGCCGACGACGACGGCGACGGCGAACATCTGGAACCGCCCGTCGGGGTCGGCAAGCATGAGCGCGATCACGCCGCCGGCGAGCGCGATCATGACCCAGGGCAGGACGTTCGGGGCCCACATGCGCACGTCGGTGATTTCGCCGGTGGCCACTAGTTTCGGGTGCAGACGCACGAACGACAGCGCGACGACGATCCACAGCACGATCAGGCAGCCGCCGACCGCGTTGAGCAGGAAGGCGAGCAGCCCGGGCGGGTTCCAGTACTGCAGGGCGACGGCGACGAAGCCGAAGATGACGGACACGACGACGGCGCGCACGGGCACGCCGCGGGTGTCGGTTTGGGCGAAGGAGATGGGGGCGTCGCCACGCACCGCGAGGTTTTGCAGGAAGCGCGACGAGCCGTAGATCTGCGTGTTGCACGCGGACAGCAGCGCGATGACGATGACGGCCTCCATGATGCCGACCGCGCCCGGGATGTTGGCCATCTCGAGCACCGCGGTGAACGGGGAGTCGGCCGCGGAGTCGGCGCCGCCGATCTGGTTGAACGGCAGCAGCAGCACGATGAGTAGCACGGAGCCGATGTAGAACACGGAGATGCGCCAGATGATGGAGCGGATGGCGGAGTGGACGCCGGCTTCGGGGTTTTCGGATTCGGCGGCGGCGACGGTGACCAGTTCGATGCCGCCGAACGCGAACGCGACGGCGAGCAGTGCCGTTGCGACGCCCGCCCAGCCGTTGGGCATGAAGCCGACGTCTTTGACGTTGGACAGGCCGACGAACCCGCTGGCCGGCAGCACGCCGAGCCACAGCAGCACGCCGATGGCCAAAAAGGCGACGATGACGGCAACCTTGATCAGCGCGAACCAGAACTCGAACTCGCCGAAGTTTTTCACGGCGGCGAAGTTGATCACGGTGAACACGGCGATGGCGGCGAGTGCCGGGATCCAGGGTGAGATCCCGAACCAGTCGGCGACGATCGCGGAGGCGCCGGTGATCTCCACGGCCATGATCATGATCATCATGAACCAGTACAGCCAGCCGATGGCGAAACCGGCCCAGCGGCCGAAGGCCTGCTCGGCGTAGGTGGAAAACGTGCCGGAGGAGGGCCGCGCGGCGACCATCTCCGCGAGCATCTGCATGAAGCACACGGTGATGAAGCCGGCGACGACGTAGGCGAGGATGACGGCGGGCCCGGCGGCGGCAATGCCCACGCCGGTGCCGAGGAACAGCCCGGCACCAATGGCGGAGCCGAGCCCCATCATGGTCAAGTGGCGCGTCTTCAGCCCGCGGGCGAGCGCGGTTGAGTCGGCGACGGGGGAAACTGGTGTCGACATGTCGAACACCTTAAACGCCGCCATGCGGCCAGCTGCATTGTATTGGCCTTTATATGCGCCGCAGGACGGGCAGCGGCGCGTCCGGCTCGCGGGTGATGCGTAGGTTCGATTGGCCGGAAAGGTGGTGGGCGGCAAGGCGCGTGGAGTCGTCGAGAAGCAATGTGTCGGGTTCCAACGTGATGCCGGCGCCGATTTCGCAGCGCTCTCCGAGGTTAAGGCCGATCACGCCCGCCGACGGGTGCAGGGTGCAGCCGGCGCCGACGACCGCCGCGGAGATCGTGCCCTCCACGCGCGCGGGGCCGAGCGTGCCGGCGTTGTGGGAGACGTAGCCTTCGCGCACCACGGAGGTGCCTTCGGCGAGGTAGGCGCCGAGGCGGACGCGTTCGGCCTCTGCGATGGTCACCCCGGTGGGCACGACGTAATCGACCATGCGCGGCAGCCGGTCGATGCTGTAGACGTGGATGAGACCGCGGGCACGCAGGTTGGTGCGCACGGTTTCGAAGTTGTCGGCCAGACACGGGCCCTTGTTGGTCCACACCACCGGTACGAGCAGGTCCATCGCGCCATTCATGTTGATCGTCTGCGGCTTCACCAGCCGGTGCGACAGCAGATGCAAGCGTAAAAACACGTCGTGGGCGTCCACCGGCGGGGCCGACAGGTCCGCGATGACCGTGCGCACCGGCACGAGTTCCACCAGGCGGTCGCGGTCGGCGCCGATGAGCCGCAGGAACTGCGGTGAGAGTTCGTGGGCGGAGACGCGGGTGGTGGTGGAGGAGGTGGTGTCGTCGTTAAGCAAAAGCTCAGGGGCGGGGAACCAGGTGTCCAGCACGGTGCCGTCCATGGCGATGTTGGCGATCCCGACGCCGCGCGCTGACCAAGACATGCGCGCAATTGTAAACGTAGGATCGCCGTGTGACTTCCTTAGATCTATTTGCGGACCCTGTCGATCTCACCGCGGCGCTCGTGGACATCGAGTCGCCGTCGCACCACGAGGAGGCGATCGCCGACGCCATCGAGCAAGCGCTGCGTGACCTCGAGCACGCCGAGGTGAAGCGCTTCGGCAACACCGTGGTGGCGCGCACGAACTTCGGTCTGGATTCGCGGGTGGTGCTGGCCGGGCACATCGATACGGTGCCGCTTGCCGACAACACCCCGCACCGGCTCACAAGTTCGCCGACGGGTGAGACGATTTTGCACGGCTGCGGCTCCGTGGACATGAAATCCGGCATGGCCTGCTACCTGGGCGCGTTCGCACGCCTCGCGCAGCCGGGCAAGGCCGCGCACGACCTGACCGTCATCGCCTACGAGGGCGAGGAAGTGGCGACGAAGTACAACGGTCTCTACCACCTCGAGCGCGACCACTCGGAGCTGCTGGAAGGCGACATCGCGCTGCTCGGCGAGCCGTCCGGCGCGATGATCGAGGCCGGTTGCCAGGGCACGATCCGCGTGTTCGTCGACGCGCACGGCACCCGCGCCCACTCCGCGCGCGCGTGGCTCGGGCACAACGCCGCGCACGACCTGGCCGGTGTGCTTTCGCGCATCGCCGCGTACGAGCCGCGCAGTGTGCTTATCGACGACTGCGAGTACCGCGAAGGCTTAAACGTCGTCGGCCTCGAAGGCTTCGTGGCCACGAACACGCTGCCGGACCACGCGCGGCTGATCGTGAACTTCCGCTTCGCGCCGGACCGTTCAGTGGAGGAGGCGAAGGCGCACCTGGAGGAGGTGCTCGCGCTGGAGGATGGCCTGGAGCTCATTTACGACGATGTCGCCGCCGGTGCGTTGCCCGGCCTCGGCAACCCGGTCGCGGCCGGTCTGGTCAAGGCTGTCGGCGGGAACTTCCGCGCCAAGTTCGGGTGGACCGACGTGGCGCGCTTTTCCAGCCTCGGGGTGCCGGCGGTCAACTTCGGCCCCGGCGACCCCGGGTACGCCCACAAACCCGAGGAGCAGTGCCCGGTCGACGAGATCCGCCAGGTCTCCGCGCAGCTGCTCGAGTACTTAAGCGCAGAAAGCGAGTAAACAATGGCACCGCTGAATTTCCCCCGCCCCGACCGCGACAGGAAGTTGCGCGGCCCGCTCGCGCTGCGCGGCCAGGATTACCAGTCGTCCACCCACGACCAGCGGCTTTTGGAGTCGCTGGGGCACTCCGACGGGCAGTGGAAGCACGAGGACCCGTGGCGCGTGATGCGTATCCAGTCGGAGTTCGTCGCCGGCTTCGATGCGCTGTCCGAGATGCCCAAGGCCGTCACCGTCTTCGGCTCCGCGCGCCTGGGGGAGGGCACGCCGGAGTACCAGCAGGCCTACGAGCTCGGTCAAGCGCTCGCCGAGGCCGGCTACGCGGTGATCACCGGCGGCGGGCCCGGGCTAATGGAGGGGCCGAACCGGGGCGCGCACAACGCCGGCGGCCTGTCGGTGGGGCTGGGCATCGAGTTGCCGTTCGAGCAGGGCTTGAACGACTGGGTCGACCTGGGCCTGAACTTCCGCTACTTCTTCGCCCGCAAGACCATGTTTTTGAAGTACTCGCAGGCGTTTGTGACGCTGCCGGGCGGCTTCGGCACCATGGACGAGGTCTTCGAGGTGCTGTGCATGGTGCAAACCGGCAAGGTGACCAACTTCCCGATCGTGCTCATCGGCACCGAGTTCTGGTCCGGCCTGGTGGATTGGATCGAGCAGCAGCTGCTTGGCCGCGGGCTCATTTCGCCTGGCGACGAGCGCCTGTTTTTGGTCACCGACTCGGTGGAGGAGGCGGTGGCGCATATCGTCGAGAAGCATGAGGTGATGACGGATCAGCGTCTCCACGATGAGTGAGGTCATGGCGATCGTGAACCGCACGCCCGACTCGTTTTACGACAAGGGCGCGACGTTCGCGATTGAGAAAGCCGTCGCGCGTGCCGACGACGCCATCGCCGCCGGGGCAACCATCATCGACATTGGCGGCGTGAAGGCCGGCCCGGGCGACGACGTGTCCGTCGCCGAGGAGATCGACCGCGTTGTGCCGGTTATCGCCGCGGTGCGCGAGCGGCATCCGGACGTGACGGTGAGCGTGGACACGTGGCGCGCCGCCGTTGCCGAGGACGCAATCACCGCCGGCGCCGACCTGATCAACGACACCTGGGCCGGGTTCGACCCCGAACTCGTCGAGGTCGCAGGCGCGCACCGCGTGGGCTACGTCTGCTCGCACACCGGCGGCATCACCCCGCGCACGCGCCCGCACCGCGTGCACTACGACGATGTGGTCGCCGACGTCATCGCGGAGACCACCGCGTTGGCTGAGCGCGCCGTTGCGCTCGGCGCGCCGGCGCAGCGCGTGTTCATCGACCCGACTCACGACTTTGGAAAAAACACCTACCACGGGCTGGAGATCTTGAGGCGTATCGACGAGATCGTCGCCACCGGCTGGCCCGTGCTCATGGCCCTGTCGAACAAGGACTTCGTCGGCGAGACCGTCAACCGCGGGGTGGGCGAGCGCGTCGCCGGCACGCTCGCCGCCACCGCGTGGGCTGCCGCGCGCGGGGTGGCGGCGTTTCGCGTCCACGAGGTTGCGGAGACCGTCGACGTGATCCGCATGACCGCCGCCATCCAGGGCACCGCGGCGCCGCTGCATACCGTGCGGGGGCTCGCGTGAGGGTCAGCGTGGTCATCCCGGCGTTGAATGAGGAGGCGACGGTGGCTGGGGTCGTCGCTAAGTGTGTTGCGTCGCGCGCGGACGAGGTGATCGTGATCGATTCCGACTCCACCGACGCCACCGCCGCGCGCGCTGACGCGGCCGGGGCGCGGGTGGTCAACTGGCGCGACGTGGACCCGCGCGAGCCGTGGCCCGGCAAGGGCGAGGCGCTGTGGCGCGGGGTCAAAGCCGCGCGCGGCGACGTGGTGGTGTTTATCGACGCCGACGTCACCTCGCTCGAGCCCTGGTGGGTCGACGCGCTCGCAGCCCCGCTTGACGACGACACCGTCCACCTCGTCAAAGCCTCCTACACCCGCGAAGGCGCTGGCGGGCGAGTCACCGAACTGACCGCGAAGCCGCTGCTGCGCGCGCTGTTTCCGAGCATCAGGGTGGACCAGCCGCTCGCCGGCGAGTACGCGATCCGGCGCTCGACTGCGCTCACGCTGCCGTTTGTCGCCGGCTACGGGGTGGAGGCGGGGCTGCTCATTGACGTCGCTACGCAATTCGGCCCGCACGCCGTCGTGCAGGCGGAGTTGAGCCCGCGCACCCACCGCAACCGCCCGCTCGCCGAACTGGCCGGCATGGCGGACGTGGTCACACGCACGATCCTCGCGCGCGCGGGCGCGGTGGCCGACGAGGTCGCCGAGCGCCCCGCCTGGACGGACAGCTAAACTAAGCGCCATGCTTTCCTGGATCATCCTCATCCTCGTGCTCATCCTGCTGAGCATCATCGGTGTGAAACTGTTCGCCACCGTCTTCGGCCGTGGCGAGGCGCTGCCGCCCATGCCGCCGACCGCGGAGGTCAAAGAGGCGAACCGTCGCGCGGTGGAAGAAGGCAACTTCGGCGACATCCAGCTCGAGGTCGTGCAGCGCGGCTACCGCATGGATCAGGTCGATGTGCTCATCGAGCAGCTGGCCGGCGGCGCACTGAAGCCGGAAACACGGGTAGAATCGCCCGAAGAAAACGTTTCGAGCACAAACCAATAAGGAGTGTTGACGCATGGCAGCAATGAAGCCGCGTACCGGAAGTGGCCCGATGGAGGCAGTGGAGGAATCGCGCAAGATCGTCATGCGCATCCCGTCCGACGGCGGCGGCCGCCTCGTCGTCGAGCTGACGAAGGAAGAGGCCGGCGAACTCGGTCGCCTGCTCACTGAGGCTGCAGGAGAGTAAATCCGGCCCGACGCGGTAGTATCGCCACATGCTCAACGACATCGTGGACGTACTCGCGGATCCGGTAGACCTGACCCCGCTTCGGGGCGAAGACGACTTTGCGCGTCTCGTCTCCGAAACGGGGCATTCTTATGATGTGGCCAAGCAGGGCTACGTCACGCTGGCCTCGGGCAAGGGGTTGAACCACGAGGGCGACTCGCTGGAGATGATCAACTCGCGCGAGACGTTCCTTTCTAACGGGCATTTCGCCCCGTTTGTGGAGGCGGTGTCCGATCGCGTGGCGGATGTGGTCGAACGCACGTCCGGCGACCGCGACCCGGTGATCCTGGAGGCGGGTGCGGGCACTGGCTACTACCTGGCGCATACGCTCGACCTGATTGAGGGCTCGCGCGGGGTGGGGTTGGACATTTCGGTGCCGGCGGCGAAGCACTTGGCCAAGGCGCACCCGCGCCTGGGGGCCGTTGTGGCGGACGCGTGGGAGCAGTTGCCCGTGCGCACCGGTTCCGTCGATGTGGTCACGGTGGTGTTCGCGCCGCGGAACCCGTCCGAGTTTGCTCGTGTGCTTGTCGACGACGGCGAGGCCGTCATCCTCGTCGCCGACCAAGGCCACCTCGACGAGCTGCGCGACCCGCTGGGCATCCTCGGTGTGGAGGACGGCAAGGTCGAGCGTCTGGTGGATCAGGCGTCGCAGTGGCTGACCCCGGTGTGCGACCCGGAGCTGATTTCCTTCCCGATGCAGCTCGGCCGCGGCGCGATCGCCGCCCAGGTGGGCATGAGCCCGTCGGCGCGCCACTTGGACGCCGACGTGTTGAAGCAGCGCCTCGAGGATCTGCCGGAGCAGATGGAGGTCACCGCCCGCGCGCAGCTGATCCGGCTGCGCAAGGCGTAGGCAACAACCGGTTACCAGCGGGCGGCGAAGCCGCGGCGCCACTCGCCGCTGATGGAGGCCTCACCGCGCGCACGGGAGCGGATGCCCAAGCAGCCGCCTTCGGGCCAGATGCGCGAGGACATGACGACGCTGCCGCCGCCGGCGTAGACCTCGAGGGTGGTGCCGTCGACGATGACGGTGACGTTGTCCTCGTCGTCGTCGTGAAGCGGCGCGGTGGCGGGCGTGCCGTCGAAACGGTCGAGGGTGACGGTTTCGCCGTCGTGGGTGATCACGGCCGCGGGCTCGCCGGCGGCGTCGAGGACCTCGATGGTGACCTCGGAGCCTGTGGGGATCTCGCACACGCCGGCCCACATGCGGGCGCGGTCGGTGGCGCTGACGGCATCCGGCAGGCCCGGGGCGGGGACCTGGTAGAGGCGGCCGCCCTGCAGGGTGACACGGCGCGGCAGGGTCAGCGCGTTGGCCCAGCCTTCGGCGTCCCAGTTCGGCTCGCGGGTGGGGTCGCCGGCGCGGTCGGTGTTGGTCATGAACCCGTAGAGGTAGGCGCGCTCGTAGAGTTTTGCGGTCTCGGCAAGCGTGTAGGTGGTGTTGCGCGGGCGGGTGAAGTCGTGGCCGTAGTCCAGCAGAGTAAACGGAGTCTCGACGCGGAAGACGTTGCCCTTGAGCTCGCCGACGGCGTAGACGGCGGTGTCTTTGCCGTCGCGCTCTAAGGTGACGAAGAGGACGTCGCGGATGTCGCCGCTGACTTCGTCGCGAAGCCGCAGGATGCGCGGGGCGACGAGCGAGGCATCCAGGTCGATGCCGGTGTCGCCGTCGAACTCGAGCGGGCCGATCAGTGTCCACGAGCGGCCGTCGTCTGAGGTGAGCACAACCGGCTTCGGGTCGGTGACAGGCCCGGTGACGGCGAGCATGAGCCAGCCGGCGTGGCCTTGGTCGCGGTCGGATTCGCTGTCCCAGCCGGGCATGACGCACGGGGAACGGAAGTTGGTGTCGCCGGCGGAGTCGTCGACAACCGCACCGATGCGTTCGGCGACGGGGGAGACGTCGAGGTCGTCCTCGTCGGCGCAGAGGTCGTCGGTAAGCGGGACGTGCGCGATCTGGATGGTGTTGCCGGCGGGGGTTTCGGAGGAGAAGAACAGGTCGATGCCGTCGCCGACGGGGATGACGGAGCCGGCGCGCACGTTGGTTTCGTCGCCGACTGGGGCGATGACGTCGTTGCACTCGAGCCAGCTAAACGGGTCCGATTCGCTGAGTTGGTGGCCCCAGCGGCTCGGCGCGTCGGGGGTGGGGCGGAACTGGTAGAACATGTGCCACACGCGCTCGTCGCGACCGCCGGTGCGGAACACGCCCGCCGGGCCTTCGAGGATGCCGCGCTCGGCGGTCACGTGCAGTTCGGGACGGTACACCGTCATCAGATCAACCCCTTGTAAATATCCACTGTTTGCTGTGCGATTGTGCGCCAGGAAAATTCGTTCTTCGCGCGCTCGAGCCCGGCGCGGCCCATCGTGGCGGCTCGGTCGGTGTCGCCGGCGACGGCGTTGACGGCTTCGGCGAGGCGGCGCTCGAAGCCTTCGGCGTCGCCCGCGTCGTAGTCGACGAGCACGCCCGTTTCGCCGTCGACGACGACCTCGGGGATGCCGCCGACGCGCGAGGCTACCACCGCGGTGCCACACGCCATCGCCTCCAGGTTCACGATGCCGAGGGGCTCGTAGACGGACGGGCAGCAGAATACGTCGGCAAGCGAGTAGACCTCACGCACTTTCTCCGCCGGCATCATGTCCTGGACCCAGAACACCCCGTCGCGCTGGGCTTTGAGCTTATCGACGAGCCCACGGGTCTCCGCAGCAATCTCCTCAGTGTCGGGCGCGCCGGCGCACAAGATGAGCTGGATGTCGTCGTCGAAAAGCTGTGCTGCCTTGAGCAGGTGGGCGACGCCTTTTTGGCGGGTGATGCGGCCGACGAAGGCGACGACGGGTTTGGTGGTGTCCACCCCGAGCTCGTCGGCGATGGTGCCGGTTGTGGGGTACCAGTTGGCCGGGTCGATGCCGCTGAGGACGACGTGGACGCGGGAGTCGTCGATACGCGGGTACGCGTTGAGGATCGACTCTTTCATGCCGGACGAGACCGCGATGACGGCGTCGGCGTTTTCCATCGCGTTTTTCTCCGACCAGGAAGAGACGTTGTAGCCGCCGCCGAGTTGCTCGCGCTTCCACGGCCGGTCCGGCTCGAGCGAGTGGGCGGTGACCACATGGGGGATCTCGTGCAGGAGGCCCGAAAGGTGGCCGCCGAGGCCGGCGTACCAGGTGTGGGAGTGCACCACGTCCAGCCCCGCGGTCGCGTCCGCCATGCGCAGACCGGTGGATAGGGTCTTGATCGCGCCGTTGCCGTCGTCCAGCGCCGGGTCGACGCCGTGGACGTAGACGCCGGCGGCGTCGCGCGGGGCGCCCATGCAGTGCACGTCGACGTCGGCAAACTCGCGCATGAAGCGCGTCAGTTCCGTGACGTGGACACCAGCGCCTCCGTAGACTTCCGGCGGGTACTCGCGCGTGAGCATTCCTACTTTCATGCCCGCCGAGCCTACTGACGTTGCCGAATCCCTGCACGGGCCTGAAAATCCCATTAGCCTTGCGGTTATGAAAAGCCAGCCTCGTGTTCTCGCCATCGTCCTGGCCGGCGGGGAAGGCAAGCGCCTCTACCCCCTGACCGCCGACCGGGCTAAGCCTGCCGTGCCGTTCGGCGGCAACTACCGCCTGATCGATTTCGTCCTGTCCAACCTGGTCAACGCCGGCTACATGCGCATTGCGGTGCTGACGCAGTACAAGTCCCACTCGCTGGACCGGCATGTGGCCACGGCGTGGAACGTGTCTGGGCCCACGTCGCAGTACATTGCGTCGGTGCCGGCTCAGCAGCGCCGCGGCAAGCGCTGGTACTCGGGCTCGGCGGACGCGATTGTGCAGTCGCTAAACCTTATTTACGACGACATGCCCGACTACGTCCTCGTCTTCGGCGCGGATCACGTCTACCGGATGGACCCGTCGCAGATGGTGGAGGACCACATCGCCTCCGGCAAGGCCGCCACCGTTGCAGGCATCCGGGTGCCGCGCGCGGAGGCGAGCGCGTTCGGCTGCATCCAGTCCGACGACGACGGCACGATCACCGAGTTTTTGGAAAAGCCTGACAACCCGCCGGGCACCCCGGACGACCCGGAGACAACGTTCGCGTCGATGGGCAACTACTGCTTTTCCACCGAAGCGCTCATCCAGGCGCTGCTTGAAGACGAACAGAACGAGGACTCAGCCCACGACATGGGCGGCGACATCATCCCGTACTTCGTGGCCCAGGGCGAGGCGAACGTGTACGACTTCTCGCGCAACGACGTGCCCGGCGCGACCGACCGCGACCGCGGCTACTGGCGCGATGTGGGCACGGTGGATTCGTTCTACGAGGCGCACATGGATCTCATCTCCTCGCACCCGGTGTTCAACCTGTACAACAAGGCGTGGCCGATCCACGCCACAGACGAGGACAACCTGCCGCCGGCGAAGTTCGTGCTCGGCGGGATCGCGCAGGAGTCCATCGTGGCGTCCGGCTCGATCATCTCGGGTGCGACGGTGCGCAACTCGGTGCTGTCGACGGACGTGCGTGTTTCCGAAGGTGCGACCGTGGAGGGCTCGGTGCTCATGCCGGGCGTGCGCGTGGGCAAGGGCGCGGTGGTGCGCCACTGCATCCTGGACAAAAACGTCTACGTTTCGGACGGGGCAACCGTCGGCGTCGACGCCGCGCGCGACGCGGAGCGGTTCACGGTCTCGGATGCGGGAGTTGTGGTCGTCGGCAAGAGTGAAGTGGTTTAACCGATCTTCGTCACCAGGGTCAGCCCGCCGTCGAGCGGCAGGCGGGCCACGGCGGCGCCGCGCTCGAGCGTGAGCGTATCGACGAACACGTCAGCTTCCCGTGCGGCTTCCGTTTCGCGGTCGCGGCGTGTGGTGTCGGCGACCGTGCCGTCGAGAAGCGAACCTGCGAGGACCAGTGTGCCGCCGGGGGCGAGCAGCGGCCAGGCGGCCTCGATGAGCTGCCGCAGTTCGACGGGGGAGACGTCCGCGTAGACGAGCTGGTAGGCCTCGGTGGCGAGGCGGCCCATGACTTCGAGCGGGCGCGCGGTGAGGAAGCGCACGCGCGACGGGGTGAAGCCGGCGCTGCGCACGGCCTCTTTCGCGCCGGCCTGCAGCGCGGCCTCCGGCTCGATGCAGGTCAGCGTCGCCTTCTCCGGAAGCCCCGCGAGCAGGTGCAGGCCGACCACGCCGGCGGCCGGGGTGACGGCAACTGCGCCCTGGCTTGCCGACGTCGCACCCGCGGCGAGCACAGTCAACAGGTCGCCGACGACGCGGCTCGGGGCGGGCGTGCCGTTCTCGGCGGCGTCCTCGCGCGCTGTGCGCAGCGCCTCGAGCACCGCTTCCGGCAGGTGGCCGCCGTCCGCGGCGCGGGCGTCGAGGTAGGAGTTCATCTGGGTAAATGCGGTCTCACTCACACGGGTCATCATAGCGGCGTTGCGCTCACAGGAGACTGTTAGCTCATCGGCTGGTCTTAGGCAGGCTGGTCTGCAAAACTGACCGCCATGAGTATTGATGTTTCCCTCACCGGCACCGCGGCGTTCGACGCAGGCCAGGCAGCGATGCCCACTTGGGCGGAGCTGGTGGAGGAACATGCCGACAGCGTTTACCGTCTGGCGTTTCGCCTCGCGGGCAACCAGCACGACGCGGAGGATCTCACGCAGGAGACGTTCATGCGCGTGTTCCGCAACCTGAAGGGCTACCAGCCGGGCACGTTCGAGGGCTGGCTGCACCGCATCACCACGAACCTGTTTCTGGACATGGTGCGCCGCCGCGCGAAGATCCGCATGGAGGCGCTGCCGGAGGACTACGAGCGCGTGCCGGGCACGGACATGACCCCGGAGGACGCGTACTCGGTGGCGAACCTGGATCCGGCGCTGCAGCACGCGTTGGACGAGTTGAAGCCGGAGTTCCGCGTCGCGGTGGTCCTGTGCGATGTCGTCGGCATGACCTACGAGGAGATCGCGGAAACGCTCGGCGTGAAGATGGGTACGGTACGCTCGCGTATCCACCGCGGTCGCGCACAGATGCGCGAATCCCTCGAGGCGCAGGCGCTTCACGACGCCGCCGCGAAGGAACTCATCCGCGCCCGGTAAGAGAAAAGGAGTTGACGCTGTGACAAGGTTTAACTCCACGGACCACCTCAACCCGGAGGCCGTGGCCGCCTACGTGGACGGCGAGCTGACGCCTGCTGCGGCCGCGCGCGCGGAGCGCCATTTGGGCCAATGCCCGGAGTGCTGCGAGGAGGTGCGGGCGCAGCGGGGGACGTCGGAACGCTTGCGCGTGTGCGACACTTCAGGTGTGCACGCGCCGGCGTCGCTGGTGGAGCGGCTGGCGCGGATGCGCGCGGAGGACATCCAGGATGCCGAGGAGGAGCGGTTAGGCGTCCGCAGCCGCGTGGAGTCCGCGCTTCGCTCGCTGACCCAGCGCGGGTAAGGTGATGTAGGTGTTTTCATCCATCGGCTGGGGCGAGATCTTCTTCATCCTGATCATCGGGTTAATCGTGATCGGGCCGGAGCGTCTGCCGTCGGTTGTGGAAGATGTGCGCGCCGCCATCTATGCCGCGAAGAAGGCGATTAACAACGCCAAGGCGGAGCTCAACGGCGAGCTCGAGGAGTTCGACGAGTTTAAAAAGCCGATCGACACCGTGTCGCGCTACGCGGCGATGGGCCCGAAGCGCGCGATGGCGAAGGTGCTGTTCGAAGACGACACCCCCGCCGCCCAGCAGCAAGACGAGCAGGTGCGCTCGGGCCCGCGCAAGCCACCCGAGCGCAAGGGGTTCTCCTGGGAGGACGTTACTTAACCTGCGGGTTTAAGCTCTTGCCCTTGAGGGATTCGGGGCGCACTTTCAGCTTATCGACGATCGCTAGCACCGCCTTCGCAGCCGGCGACTCCGGATCGGAGATGACCACAGGGGTGCCGCTGTCGCCGGACTCGCGCAGATTCGGATCGAGCGGGACGGAGCCGAGCAGTTCCACATCCGAGTCGGTCAGTTGCGTCAGGCGCTCGGCGACCTGTTCGCCGCCGCCTTCGCCGAAGACGTTGAGCACCGTGCCGTCGGGCATGGTCATGCCGGACATGTTCTCCACCACGCCGGCGATCTTCTGATCGGTCTGCTGCGCGATGGTGCCGGCGCGCTCGGCGACCTCCGCGGCCGCGGCCTGCGGGGTGGTCACGATGAGCAGCTCCGCATTGGGCACCAGTTGTGCGACGGTGATGGCAACGTCGCCGGTGCCCGGCGGCAGGTCCATGAACAGCACGTCCAGATCGCCCCAGTAGACGTCGGCCAAGAACTGCTGGATTGCGCGGGTGAGCATCGGGCCGCGCCAGACCACCGGGGCGTTACCCTCGACGAACTGGCCGACGGAGATGTGGCGTACGCCGTGGGCGATTGGGGGCATGATCATTTCGTCGACAAGCGTGGGCCCCTTGTCGTCGGAGCCCATCAGCCCGGGCACGGAGTGGCCGTAAATGTCGGCGTCGACGATGCCGACGGTCAGCCCCTGTGCGGCCATCGCGGTGGCGAGGTTGACCGTCATGGAGGATTTGCCCACGCCGCCCTTGCCGGAGGCGACCGCGATGATGCGGGTGCGGGTATCCGGGTCGGCGAACGGGATGACCGGGCCGGACTGCTCGCCGCGCAACTTCTGGGCGAGGGCGCGGCGCTGCTCGTCGCTCATAGTGTGCAAGGTGACGGAGACGTTGCCCACGCCGTCTAGTTCCTCGAGCACCGCGCGGGTGTTGGACTCGATGGTGTCGCGCATCGGGCAGCCGGCGATGGTGAGGTAGATGCCGACGGCCACATCGGCGCCGTCGATGGCAATGGATTCCACCATGTCCAGCTCAGTAATCGGCTTGCCGATCTCCGGGTCCTCCACCCGCGAAAGTGCTTCGCGGACGTCGCTTTCCACAAACTTTTCTTCAGTAGCCATTGCCACCGGATTATAAGCGCGTTCGGTGGTTATCCGGAATCCCGATAGACTTGGCCGTATGACTCAACCCATGAATAAGGGACAGGTGCCAACCGGCTGGCCGGTCGGCTCGTTTAAGACCTACGCGGAGGCGCAGCAGGCCGTGGATGGCCTCTCCGATAAGGAATTCCCGGTGGAAAAGCTCTCCATCGTCGGCGTGGACCTGATGCAGGTGGAAAAGATCACCGGCCGGCTGTCGTGGCCGAAGGTGCTCGGCACCGGCGCATTGTCGGGTCTGTGGATGGGCCTGTTTTTCGGCCTGCTGCTCTCTCTGCTCACGGTGGAGGGCTCCGGCTTCGCCACCTTCATCTGGGCTCTGTTGATCGGTGCGATCTTCGGCGCGGTGTTTGCGGCGGTGGCCTACGCGTTTACCGGCGGCAAGCGCGACTTTTCGTCGGCAACCGCGATCGTGGCGGGGCGTTACGACATCTTGTGCGAGCCCGACGCAGCACCCGAGGCTCGCGACCTGATCGCCGAGGCCGGCGGGACCACCCCGGCGAGCGAGCACGTCATCGGCGAGTAGGCCATGCGGGTGTATCGGACGGCCGCCGCGCTTTCCGCGGCCGCGCTTGCGGTGTCCGGCTGCGCGAGCGAGGACAACATCTACACGCAGCAGCGGCCGGAGAAGGAGGCCATCTCTATTGTGGTGGACGGCGGCTCGACGGAGCAGATCGTGCTCGGCGAGATCTACTCCCAGGTGCTCAACAGCCAGGGCCGGCCGAACAGCGTCACGGCGGTGGAGGGGCTTGCCGCGGCGGCTCCGGTGCCGGTGCTGCGCGAACTGCGCGCTGACTTCGTAGTCACCTGCACGGGCCGCATGCTCGAGCAGACAGACCCGGCGGCGGCTAAGGAGCTGGCGGGCGGCGATATTGCCGACGGCGGTTACACCGACAGCGTCTACGACGCCGCCGTGGCCACGCTGCCGGGCGACATGCGCAGCGTCGACCCGTCGCCCGCGCAAGGCTGCGGCAAGGCGGGGGAGTTGCCGCAAAACGTCATCCCGGTGTTTTACAAAGGCACGTTCGACCGCGGCGAGATGAACCGGTTGAACTTCATCACCCGCGTGCTTTCCACCGACAGGCTCGAGGACATGGCGGAAGCAGTCGACGACGGCACCCCGGTCAAGGACGCGATTGCAGACTGGATCATGGAGTTCGCCCACATCGACGTCCACTTCGACGCCCCGAGCGATCCGGACGACGCCGTCGACCCGGACTCCGCCTCCTAACGGCAGGCAACAAAAAGCACCGGGCCGGTCCCAAGCGGGGCCGGCCCGGTGCTTTTTGATAGGTCGCGGGGCTAGTCGGCGAAGGCTTCGTCGAGAAGCTGCTTCTCCTCCTGCTGGTGGACCTTAGCCACGCCGGTTGCGGTGGTGGACTGGGCGCGACGGGACACGCGGACCATCTCCGGCATGTCCGGGATGAGGGTGCGCAGGTGCTCGTTGTAGAACGGCCACGCGCCCTGGTTGGCCGGCTCGTCCTGGACCCAGCGGATCTCCTTGGCGTTCGGGTAGTTCTTGAACGCGTCGGCGATGCGGTTGAACGGGATCGGGTGGAGCATTTCCACGCGGACGATGGCGACGTCGTCGCGGCCGTCCTTCTGGCGCTTCTTGTCCAGCTCCCAGTAGATCTTGCCGGAGCACAGCAGGATCGTCTTCACCTTATCGGTGTCGCCGACGACCTTGTTGCCGCGCTCGACGAAGTTCGGGTCGTCGATGACGGACTGGAAGCGGTCGACCTCGATGAAGTCCGCCGGCTGGGACACGGCCGCCTTGTTGCGCAGCATCGACTTCGGGGTGAAGACGACCAGCGGGCGCTTCATCTCGCCCATGGCCTGGCGGCGCAGCAGGTGGAAGTGGTTGGCCGGGGTGGAAGGCTGGGCGATGGTCATCGAGCCTTCGGCCACCAGCTGCAGGTAGCGCTCGATGCGTGCCGACGAGTGGTCCGGGCCCTGGCCCTCGTACCCGTGCGGCAGCAGGGAGATCAGCGACGACATCTCGCCCCACTTAGTCTCGGAGGAGGAGACGTACTCGTCGATAATCGTCTGGGCGCCGTTAGCGAAGTCGCCGAACTGCGCCTCCCACGCCACGACGGCGTCCTTGTTGCCCAGGGTGTAGCCGTATTCGAAGCCCATGCCCGCGAACTCGGTCAGCGCGGAGTTGAAGACCTGGAAGTGGCCGCCGTTGCCGGCCTCCTGCGCGTTGTGGTCGAGCGGGTTGTAGGCCTCGGCGTTGTCCGGGTTGTACAGCACCGCGTGGCGCTGGGTGAAGGTGCCGCGCTGGGAGTCCTCGCCGGCGAGGCGGACGAACTTGCCCTGCTCGGCGAGCGAGCCGAAGGCGAGGAGTTCGCCCCAGCCCCAGTCGATGTCGCCGTCGGTGAACGAGCCGCCGCGCTTCTTCAGCACGGTCTTCAGGCGCTTATTGGCGACGAAGTCCTCCGGCAGGGTGGCGAATGCATCGGCGAGGCGCTTGAACTGCTCCTCGGAGATGTTCGTGTCCAGCCCGCGGGTGAGATCCTGGGAGTCGGTGATGCCGGTCTGGTCGCTCGGCTGGCCCTTTTCGGCCTTGACCTCGGAGAAGACGGAGTCGAGCTGGTCGTGGAAGTCCTGTGCGGCCTTCTCTGCGTCTTCCTCGGTGATGTCGCCGCGGCCGATGAGATCCTGCGTGTAGCGCGTGCGTACCGACGAGTGGGAGTTGATGCGGTCGTACATCACCGGTTGCGTCACCGTCGGGTCGTCGGCCTCGTTGTGGCCGCGCAGGCGGTAGCAGATCAGGTCAATGAAGACGTCCTTGCCAAACTCGCGGCGGTACTCGGTGGCGAGCTGGGCGACCCATGCGGCTGCCTCCGGGTCGTCGCCGTTGACGTGGAAGACCGGGCAGTCGAAGCCCTTGGCCAGGTCGGTGGCGTAGTAGGAGGAGCGGCCCGAATCCGGGGTGGTGGTGAAACCGATCTGGTTGTTGACCACGATGTGGATGGTGCCGCCGACGGTGTAGCCCGGCAGGCGCGACAGGTTCAGCGTCTCCTGGACCACGCCCAGGCCAGCGAACGATGCGTCGCCGTGCAGCATGAGCGGAACGACCGGGTGGTCTTCGCGGCCCTTGGTGAGCTTGACTTGGTCTTCCTTGGCGCGCGCCATGCCGACGAGCACCGGGTCGACCGCCTCGAGGTGGGACGGGTTGGCGGCAAGCGAAACCTTGATCTCGCCGTCGCCGAACATCTGGATGTGCTCGCCCTCGAAGCCGAGGTGGTACTTCACGTCGCCGGAGCCGCCCTGCTGGGCTGCGCGCATGTTGCCCTCGAACTCGGTGAAGATGGTCTCGATCGGCTTGCCGACGATATTGAACAGGACGTTCAGGCGGCCGCGGTGCGGCATGCCGATGACGACCTCTTCCAGGCCCTGGCCCGCGGCGGTGTCGATGATGGCGTCCATCAGCGGGATGAGTGTCTCGGCGCCCTCGAGCGAGAAGCGCTTCTGGCCCAAGTACTTCGTCTGCAGGAAGTTCTCGAAGGCCTCAGCGGCGTTCAACTTCTGCAGGATGTACTTCTGCTCCGCGCTGGTCGGCTTGGGCATGCCGGCCTCGACACGGTCGCGCAGCCATTCGCGCTCGTCGCGGTCCATGATGTGGGAGTACTCGGAGCCGACCTTCAAAGTGTAGGCGGCGCGCAGGCGGGACAGCACCTCGCGCAGCGTCATCTTCTCCTTGCCGCCGAAACCGCCGACGTGGAAGGAGCGGTCCAGATCCCACAGGGTCAGGCCGTGGGTTTCCATGAGCAGGTCGCGCGAGTCCGGCTTCGGCAGGCCCGGCTGGTGCCAGTGCAGCGGGTTGGTGTCCGCGATGAGGTGGCCGCGGGAGCGGTAGGCCTCGATGAGCTGCATGACGCGGGTGTCCTTGTTGATGCCGGTGTTCGGCACGTCCTGGGCCCAGCGCAGCGGGGAGTAGGGGATTTCCAGGGCCTGGAAGATGTTGTCCCAGAACTTGTCGTCGATAATGAGCTGCGAGATGTCGCGCAGGAACTCGCCGGACTCCGCGCCCTGGATGACACGGTGGTCGTAGGTGGAGGTCAGGGTGACCAGCTTGCCCACACCGAGCTCGGCAAGGCGGTCCTCGGAGGCGCCGGCGAACTCGGCCGGGTAATCCATCGCACCCACGCCGACGATGGTGCCCTGGCCCTTGGTCAGGCGCGGAATGGAGTGGCGGGTGCCGATGCCGCCCGGGTTGGTGAGCTGGATGGTCACACCCGAGAAGTCGTCCATGGTGAGCTTGCCGTCGCGGGCGCGCTTGACGATGTCCTCGTACGCCTCGACGAACTCGCTGAAGGACTTCGTCTCGCACTCCTTAATGGCGGCGACGACGAGCGAGCGGGAGCCGTCCTTGCCCGGCAGGTCAATCGCCAGGCCGAGGTTGATGTGCTCCGGCTGCACTGCGAAGGACTTGTTGCCGTCCTCCTTGTAGTTTTTGTTCATGTCCGGGTGCAGCTTGGCTGCCTGGACAATCGCGTAGCCGAGGATGTGGGTAAAGGAGACCTTGCCGCCGCGGGTGCGCTTGAGGTGGTCGTTGATCAGCGCACGGTTTTCAAACATGAGCTTGACCGGCATGTCGCGCACGGTGGTCGCGGTCGGCACCGACAGCGACTCGTTCATGTTCTTCGCGATGGCCTTAAACGCGCCCTTGAGCTGGTACTCGCCCGGCTCGACGTCGACCTTGCCCAGCTTGTCCAGCGGGGAGGCCTTCGGCTTCGGGGCGGTGCGCTTTGGGGCGTCGGAAACCTTGGACGCGGCTTCGTCGACCTTGGTCTCGCGGCCGTCCTGCGACGGGGCGCCGGTGGTGCGGGCGACCTTCGGGTCGGTCTTCGGCTGGCTCGCACTGTCCTTGGAAGGGGTGACGGTGGGGGTGCCCTTAGCAGTATTCGGCGCACCCTTGTTCTCGAATAGGTCGCGCCATTCGGCGTCGACCGAGTTCGGGTCGTCCTTGTACTGCTGGAACATCTCGTCAACCAGCCAATCATTCTGGCCGAACGTGTTTTCACTGCTCACGGCAGGTTCTCGCCTTCCTTCTGTTTTGATTTCGCGGAACGTTTCTTTGACTGTAATCGTCCGCGCTGGTAGGGCGCGAACTTCTGTTGTTCCTGTCCACTCGGGACCTTCCTTTCACCCCCGTTAGCGGTTGACAGCCCACATATGGGCATACCTACCGCCGGCGGAAAGGAGGTCCTCGTGGCAGCCGTCTTCGATGATACGTCCTTCATCGACGACAAGTATGCGGTCTGCGCGAGCGGCTGTGGCGAGGCGGTGCGCGACGACGACCGAGGTCCGTCCCGCCGTGGCGCGGTCGGAGGCGTCGAGGATGAGGCGTTCGGTGGCGGGGTCGAGGGTGGCGGTGGCTTCGTCGAGAAGCAGCACCGCGGGCTCGAGCATTTCCGCACGTGCGAGGGCGATGATCTGGCGCTGGCCGGACGACAGGCCGCGGCCGCGTTCGCCGACGCGTGCGTTGAAGCCGCCGGGGATCGTGCCGACGACACCGAGCGCGCCAATGCGCGCAACTGCAGCTTCGATCTGAGCCTCGGTGGCGCCGGGCAGGCCGTAGGCGATGTTGTCGGCGACGGTGCCGGGGAACAGGTATGACTCCTGCGGCACCTGGGCGAGCGCGCGACGCCAATCGGCGAGTGGGAACTTTGCGATGTCGGTGCCGGAGGCGCGCACGGTGCCGGATGTCGGGTCGTAGAAGCGGGCGAGCAGTTTCACCACGGTGGATTTGCCGGCGCCGGTCGGACCCACCAGCGCGACGGTGGTGCCCGGCTCGATGGCGAGGTCCATGTGGTCGAGCACTGCCGGGGTGTTGGGGGAGTAGGCGAACGTGGTGTCGTCGAGAAGCAACTGCCCGGAGGCGGCAACAGAAGCGCCGGGGCGGGTGCCGGTGTCGGGGACGGTGGTGCGCTCGGCGAGCAGGGCGCGGATGCGGTCGAAACTGACGGTGGCTTGCTGCCAGGAGTCGAAGATCTGGCCGAGCTGCTGGATCGGGCCGTAGAGTTGGCCGAGATACATGGTGAAGGCGACGAGTACGCCGACGGATAAGGTGCCGTCGGCGATGCGGCCCGCGCCGACGCCGACGATGACCGCGGTCATGACCTGCGAGACGAACTGCATGCCGGGGAAATACAGCGCGACCAGGCGCACGGAGCGCATGCGTAGACGACGGTAATCGTTGCTCATCGTGTCGAAGATGGCCTCGAAGTGCGGCTGCGCGCGGTGGGTTTGGGTGATGCGGATGCCACCGATGAGTTCGGCGAATGCGCCGTTGACCGCGGAGATCTGCTCTCGGGCGGCCTGGTAGTAGCGCTTGGAAAAGTGCCGGAACGTCCACGTGGCGGCGATGATGACGGGCACGGCGACAAGCGCGATGAGGGTGAGCTCGCCGTCGGTGGCCACCAGCATCACGGTCACGCCGACAAGCGAGCCGAAGGCGACGATGGCCTGGGCGAGCCCGGTCTGCAGAAAACTCGACAGGGTGTCGATGTCCGTGGTCATGCGTGTCATGATCTTGCCGGACAGCCGCGATTCGAAGTAGCTCAAACCGAGTTGCTGCAGGTGGGCGTAGGAGCGCAGGCGCAGCCCGTAGAGCAGGCGTTCGCCGGAGCGCGACGACAGCACGGTCATTAGCGCGCTCGACGCGCACGCCACCGCGACGACGGCGAGCGCAATAAGGCCAGTGGTGATCAGTGCGTCGCGGTCGCCAGGCGTGATGCCGCGGTCCACCGCGCCGCGCACGAGCGTGGGAAACGCCAGGTCCGCCACCACGCCGACAACCAGCAGTGCGACGGTGCCCGCGATGAGCCAGCGCACCGCCTTGAACATCTCCCGGATGCTGAAGTCGCTGGATCGGGTGCGGATCCGCTCGAGGGTGGCGTCGGCAAGATCCGGCATTTCGCGGGCCCTCGGCAGCCGTTCCACGCGCGCGAGCAACTCCGGGGTGGCGGCGGTGGCACGCGCGTCCGGTTCGGCGTCCACCTCGGGCCAGAGGTCGCCGGTTTCCTCCGGAGCGGCATCGGCGTCCGGGTCCATCGAGGCGCGGTACTCGGCCGTTTCCATAACCTCGTCGCGGGGGCCTTGCTTGACGACGACACCACCGCGCACCACCGCAACCCGATCGGCGTGGTCCACCGTGGATTGGCGGTGCGCGACGGTGAGCACGGCGATATCCTTAAGCGTCTCTCGCAGGTTGTGGAGGATTTCGGCTTCGTTGACGGCGTCGATAGCGCTGGTGGCGTCGTCAAGCACGAGCACCTTCGGACGCGCCATCAGTGCGCGTGCCAGCGCGATGCGTTGGCGCTGGCCGCCGGAAAGCGTCAGGCCGCGCTCGCCGACTTGGGTGTCGTAGCCGTCGGGGAGTTTGTCGATGAATTCGTCGGCAAGCACAAGGCGCGCGGCCTCGCGCACGGCCTGATCGAGCGCATCCGGCGCCATAGTGTCCGCAAGGCCCATGGCGATGTTGTCGCGGATGGATGAGGAGAACAAGAAGGCGTCGTCGAAGACGCACACGACGCTGTCGCCGGAAACGGTGCCGGAATCCGGCTGGTAGAACCCGCCGGCGAGCTGCACCGCCATGGTTTTGCCTGCGCCGGGCGGTCCGACGAGCGCGACCGTCTCCCCGGGGTTGACGCGCAGGGTGAAACCGTTGAGGACGGGGTGGCCGCCGGTGGTGAAGTGGGTGTCGTGAAAACGCAAGCCTTCGTGCCCGGCGGGGTGTTCGGGCGCGGGTTCGGGGGCGAGGCGGAGCACGTCGTCGAGGCGGTCGAACGAGCTCATGCCCATCTGCATGCGCACGTACTGGTTGGTCAGCATCGACAGCGTGGACGTCATGGAGGTCAGATAGGCGGTGAACGCGACGAACTGGCCAATGGAAATCTGCCCGTTCATGGCGAGCAGGCCGCCGGCGATGATGGTGACCACGAGCGCGACTTTGGGCAGCTGGGAGAGCACCGGCTGGAAGCGCGCGGTGAGTTTCGTCGCGCGCATTTTCACCGCGTAGAGGTTCCGGCCCAGCGAATCCAACCGGTCGATTTCGCGCTGTTCCTGGCCGAAGGCTTTGACCACGCGCACACCCGAGACGGTTTGTTCCACGTGCTCGGCAAGCTCGGCGGTGGCGTGCTGGTTGACCCAGGTGGCGGCGTAGAGCGTTTTGCGTGAGCGGTTCGCCTCCCACAGGATGAGCGGCAGCAGCGCCAGCGACATCAGGGTCAGCGGGATGTCCATGCGCAGCATGACCACGAGTGTCACGGCGAGTTGGACGATGCGGGTGAGAAGCATCGGCAGGCTGGCCAGCACCATGTGGAACTGGTTCAAATCCGAAATGGAGCGCGAGACGATCTGGTCGGTGACTATCGAATCCTGTCCCGGCCCGTCCAAGCGGTGCAGGGTGCGCAGAATTTCAGTGCGCAGCCAGTGCTGTGAGGTGGTTGCGAGCCGGCCCGCGGTGGTGCGGCGGATGAAACTGAACGCGTAGGTGGCCGCGGCCACAGCGACCATGAGCCAGGCCACGCGGGCAACGGATCCGTCGGCGTTGCCGGTGGCGATGTCGATGGCCCGGCCGGTCAGCGCGGGCTCGGCGACGCGGGTCAACGCGGCGAGGATCGCGGTGGCAAACGCCGCCACGGCCGGGGCCGCATTCGCCTTGAGTGAGCGGGTGAGAAGTGGGCTAGTTGTCCTCATTGCCCTTCTTGTCGCTGTTCCGGAAGTTGCTCAGGACCCATTCGGCGAAGTCCTTCGGGTTGAACTTGCCTGTAAACCGTCCGGTCTCGTCGGCGGTGTCGTCGATAGTGATCGGGGTGGCAAACTGCGCCGGCACCGGTCCGAGCGACTCCTGGATGTTGTCGATGATGTTGCCCGCGAGTTTGCGGTTTACCGTGGTGCCGGCGATCGCGCCGAGGCCCAGCGGCAGCATCTTGCCCAGCCACGCGCGGCGCATCGAGCGGCGCAGCGAGCGCATCGCCATGCGCTCCAGCACGTTGTTCGCCTCACCCAGGGTTGGGCCGGAAAAGCGCGCGAGGGTCGACTTGCCCGGCAGCTTGCCGGCGTCTTCGCCGAGCAGCGTATCGACGATCGCCAGCCCCTTCGTGCCCATCAGCGTGGTGAGCACGATGGCGCGGCGGTGTTCCGGGTCGGAGATGTCGTCGCCACGCAAGTACGCGGATGCCATGGCGTAAAACGCCGCCAAGTCCAAAAACAGCGCGGACTCGCCAGCAACAGCGGCCGCACCGGTGAACAGACCGACACCAGGCACAGCCGCGGCGGCACCTGCGCCTCCACCGGTGCCGGTGACCGTGTTCTTCAAGTGCTTGTTCATGATCTTCTGAATCTCAGCCGGCGACTTGTCAGGGTTGTCGCGCCGCAGCCAGTCGACATAGCTCCGGATCACCGAAGTCTGCAGGTGGACCGCGGTATCCACCGCACTGATGAAGATCTTGCCGAGCTTGCCGGCGTCCTGTTCCAACTGCGCCGCGTCTTCTTTGAGCGCAGCTTGAATCTCGCGGCGGAGCTCCGCATCGTCCTTCTTCGCGGGCGTTTTCTTACCGAACACGTAGATCCTCCTGCCGTGCACATGGCTTTTATCGTCGGTTCAGCATAGAACGATTCAACCCAGCCAACCCATTTGGTAAACGGTCTAGGCTGGGCCGCATGAACGCCGTGAGCCAGCCTGTCGCACATACCGCGGCCGGCGCCGTGCGCGGCGAGGTGGACCCGCGCACCGGTGTACGCACGTGGCGCGGCGTGCCGTTCGGCGCCTCCACCGCGATCACCGGCCGATTCCGCGCCCCGCAACCGGTCGACCCCTGGAAAGGCGAGTTAGACGCCACCCGCTTCGGCGCGCCCGCCATGCAGGGCACCTTCGGCCTGCGTGGCACCGTGCTCGGCTCCGAGGACTGCCTCAACCTGGACATCGTGCGCCCGGACACCGACGACGTGCTGCCCGTGGTTGTGTGCCTGCACGGCGGCACCTTTGTCACCGGCGCCAGCCACGACAAAGTGCTGCAGGGCCACCACCTGACCAAGGCCACCGACATTGTCTACGTTTCCGTGAACTTCCGCCTCGGCGTGCTGGGGTATTTAGATGTGCGCTCGCTTGGCGACGACTGCGTGGCCAACCCCGCCATCCACGACCAAATCCTCGCCCTTGCCTGGATTAAGGACAACATCGCCGCGTTCGGCGGCGACCCCGAGCAAGTGACCATCATGGGCGAATCCGCCGGCGGTGCCGCCGTGATGCACTTGATGTGCGCCCCAGGCGCCCGCGGGCTGTTCCACCGGGCGATCGCGCAATCCCCGCCGCCGGCGAGCGTGCACTCGCGCATCCAGGCGACGATGTGGGTGCGCGCCCTGACCAGCCGTGTCGGGCTGCCATCCACGGCGACGTTGGACGACCTGCGCGCCATGCCCGCCGAAGACCTCGTGCGCGCCGGCCAGTCCATGATGATCAACAGCAAGGAACTGCTGCAGTTCAACACCAGTTTCATGCCCACGATCGACTCCGCCACCTTGGCCGAGCACCCTATCGACACCTTCAACCAGGGCAAGCAGGCCCCGGTACCGATGATCGTGGGCACCAACTCCGACGAAGCGAGCTTCGCCAAAGCGCTCTACCAAACCGCCGGCCAGCGCCTGCGCGCCGCGCGCCGGGCGCTCGACGTGTTCGACCCGGACAACGCGGGCGATGTGATCGAGGCCTACGGCGACGTCGGCCAACGCGGCGACTTCGCCGCACTCATGGGCGATGCCGTGTTCTGGGCACCGACCGTCATTGTGGCCACCGCGCACCGCATGGTCGCTCCGACGTATATGTACCGCTTCGCCTACGCCTCCGCCGCGATGCGCATGCTGGGCCTTGGCGCCATGCACGCCGCCGACCTGGTCGCGGTCTACGGCGACCCGTACGCCACTAAGGCCGCCAAGTTCGACCGCTTCGGCTCCAAGGAGACCTTTGAAAAGGTCAGCGAACTGATGCAGCACCACTGGGGGACGTTCTTCCACACCGGCGCGCCGGGCGAGGACTGGCCCGTCTACGGGTTCCGCCGCGACGACAGGCCGGGGCGCGCCACGGCGGTGTTCGACACCGGCATGCACGTCGAGCACGACCCGAAGGCGGAACACCGCACCGCGTGGGAGTCCTTCGACATGCGCGAGTGGGGCGTCAACCGCGTCGACTTCTGGGATTAACTTGGACGAGGGTGCGCCTGGCCGAAGCCAATTTCCCACGCACATGGGAGGAAACGTGGCTAGGCTAAGGCAGGTCCCAAGGTCGAAGGCGGGAAGGAACCCACTGTCATGAGCTTTTTCGAGGACATCGCGGCCGCACTGGACCGCGAGGGCATTGAGTCGCGCGTCGGCGGGGACACCATGTTTGTGCCCATGTCGGCGTCGCTGGAGCTGCAGTTCGTGGAGATCGATCCGCTGCTGCCGGCGGCGAACGTCTACATCGCCGCAGCGGACGTGGACGAGGACGACGACGAGTTCGAGGCCGTGCTGGTCGCGGTGGTGTTCTCGGTTGAGGCGGCCGTGGCTGCGGTGGCGGAGCACATTGCCACCGACCAGGTGGTCACGGTGCTGCGCGACCTGCTCGAGGGCACCGACGAGCGCATTGTGGACCTCGAGTTTTTCCAGGACCACTTGAACCCGCAGCAGGTGCGCGCTGAGGTGGGCACCAACGCGGAGCTCCAGGTCGTCGTCGAGGCCGTCGAGGGTGTGCCGAGCGCCGCCGTGGTGTTCGTCGCGCTGCCGGAGGACTACGAGGACGTCATCGACGACGCCGAAGTCGAACTCTGGGAGTCCGACGGCGATGCGGAACTGACCGACGAAGACCGCGCCCGCCTGTTCGACGTCATCCACGACGAGGCCGTCGCCGACGCCGAGAAGCTCGAGCTTGGCACCTTCACCGACTTCGACCGCCTTTTCGACGTCCTTTCACTCGCCGCCGACCAAGCGGAGGAATGGGAGGCGCAACTGCTTCCTGTCGAGGACGACTTCGACGAGCCGGACGTCTACGACATCTTCGGCCAAGACGATGAGGACGACGAGGACGATGACGAAGGCGGCTTCGACGAGGACGATTTCGACGATGAAGAAGACGACGAGGAAGACGACGACGAGGAAGACGACGACTAGGCCGCGCTGAGCCCCTCGAACATCGACGGAGGCGACGCGATCGGCTGGAATGCGCCGTCGGTGAGCCAGACGTAACTTGCTGCCTTGGGGCCCGGGATCTCGTGCACGGCCTCGGCGGCGTCGTCCGGGATAAGTGCGCGCACCCATGCTTCGGTCAGTGCGGTGTCGGCGGGGATGCCGGCGGTGTCGGTGAGGCGCAGCTCGATTAAGTAGGCCGGCACTTGCCGCCCGCCGTAGCCCTGGATGCGCGCCTTGGCTCGCGGGCCGACGCGGCGGCGCGTCACCGCCAACGACAACGACGGCCCGTTATCTATCCGGGGCAGCGAAACGACCGGTGGCCGCCAGGTTGCGACGGGTCGCGACAGGGAGCGCGGGTGGTGAATTACAGCGTCGACGGCGTCGAGGGTATCGGGGAAGCGGCGGCGGATGTCGCTCGCCAGCGCGGCGGGGGAGTAGGACTCTGCAAACGTCGGGGTCGTGCGGAACAGGGACAGGGGGTTCTTCGTGTTCAACTTCATGGCGCTGAGAGTAAAGCCCGCGCCAGACACGCAAACCGCGCATTCGAACATGTGAGCGACTAGAACAATTTGCCACGGGCTGTACGCTGCTGGGTATGAGTACAAATAAGGTGGTGAACCCGTCGATCCCGCGCACCATTTGGGTGCTTACGGGCGCCGCCTTCATCGTCGCGCTCGGCTACGGGCTGATCGCCCCGGTGCTCCCGCAGTTTGCGGGCAGCTTCGGCGTGTCCATGGCGGCGGCGGGTGCTGTCGTATCCGTGTTCGCCCTGGCGAGGTTGCTTGGGGCGCCGGGGGCGGGGGTGCTCGTCGACAAGCTAGGCTCGCGCCCGATTTACCTAACCGGGCTCGCGATCGTGGCTACATCGACGTTCTTCGTCGCGTTCGCGCAGGCTTACTGGCAGATCATGGCGCTGCGGTTCATCGCGGGCTTCGGCTCGACGATGTTCACGTTGTCGGCGCAGGCGCTGATTGTGCGGGTGACGCATCCCTCGATACGCGGGCGCGCCAATGCGCTCTATGCCACGGCGTTTCTCGTCGGCAACGTTTTCGGGCCGATCGTGGGCGCGGCCCTGTCGTTTTTGGGATTCCGCATCCCGTTCGCCATCTATGGCGCCGCAGTCGGTGTGGCCGCGTGCCTAGTTGCGTTTATGACCCAGCACCGACCGGGTTCGAAACCACTGCCGAAGGCGAAGCCGGCGATGCGGCTGCGCAGCGCCTGGCAGGTGCCTACCTACAAGGGCCTACTCGTCGCGGCGTTTACCAACGGTTTTGTCAATATGGGCGCACGCGTGGCGGTGCTGCCGCTGTTCGCGGCCTCCGTGTTCGAGCGCGGCGGGGCAGCGGCGGGACTTGCGTTGACCGCGTTCGCGTTCGGCATGGCGGTCATGCTGCAGTTCTCCGGACGGCTGGCCGACCGGCTCGGCCGGCGCCCGATGATCCTCGCCGGCATGACTATGGCCGGCGTGTTCACCGCGGTGCTGGGTACGGCGACGAGTTTCTGGCCGCTGCTTATCTGGTCCGCGCTCGCGGGGGTGGGCTCCGGTGCAATGAGTCCTGCGATCCAGGCGTCGCTGGCGGACATCATCGGCAACGACCGCTCCGGCGGTAAGGTGTTGTCCACCTTCCAGATGACCCAAGACGCCGGCCAGATCGTCGCCCCGATTGTCGTTGGCGCGATCGCCCAGGCGGCAGGCTTTACCGCAGCCTTCGGGGTGTGCGGTGCGCTGTGTGCGGTCGCTGCGGTGGTGTGGTTGGTCGTCGGCAAGGAAACGATGGCGAAGGAGTCGCGATGAGAGTGATCCTGGACTGCGACCCGGGCGTGGACGACACGTTTGCGCTCATCTGGCTCACCGCCGCGGCCCATGCGGGCGCCCACGAGCTTGAGTGCGTGACGACGACCGCCGGCAACGTCGACGCCGACCAGTGCGCCAAAAACGCCGCCTGGATTCTTTCCCTGTGCGGCCTGCCCATCATCCCGCTCGCCGCCGGAACTCCGGCCCCACTCGAGGTGGATCTCACCACCACGCCGGAAACGCACGGCGAGACCGGCCTGGGCTACGCCACCGCGCCCGAGCGCCACATCGAGCATGACTGGGAAGCACTGTGGATCGACGCGATCGAGCGTGGAACGGATGATCTGCACCTCATCGTCACCGGACCTGCGACCAACCTTGCGGTGTTCGCGCACGCTCACCCGGAGCATTTCGCCCGCCTGAAGCACATCACCGTGATGGGCGGGGCGGTGAATTACCCGGGCAACACCACCCCCAGCGCCGAGTGGAACTTCTGGGTCGACCCGCACGCCGCGGCCGACGTGTTCGCCATGATGCCCACACCCATCACGTTGTGCTCGCTCGGAGTGACGGAGCAAATGCTGCTGACTCCGGAGCGGCTCGAGGGGGTCGTCGCAAAGCTAGGCAGTGCTCCAATCGCCGAGCAGCTGGAGGCGATCACGCGGTTTTACTTCGAGTTCCACGACGACGTCGGCGAGGGCTACCAGGCGCAGATCCACGACCTACTTACCGTGCTCATCGCGTTGGGGGCGGTCGAGCACGAGCATCGCGTAACGACGATCGACGTCGAGGCCAACTCCGACCTCACCCGCGGCACGTCGGTTGCGGACCTGCGCGGCATCTGGGAGCGCGAGCCCAACTGCCGCCTGGTCACGAACGCCGACATCGACGCGGCATGGGACGCGTTTGCGTGGGCTTGCAGCATCCACGCACGCATCGCAGCTGGCGACGTCGCCTTAGAGGAGTTGCGGCACCTGCGCGCGGACGACTAACTGCTACACTGCCGGTTTTGAACGCGTCCGCCGAGGTGACATAGGCGACGCGGGACCTTCGTCCCCTTCCACCACATGGAGAACACATGTCACACGTTTCAACCCCGGCCGCAAGCACGGCCGAGTGGACCCCGCTGCGCCGCGTCCTTGTCGCGCTCGGCGCACTCATCATCGCTGCAACCTGGCTCTACTTCGTCCTCGTCCACCCAGCGGACTGGGATCAGGTCACCAGCTCCGGGCCGGGCATCGCGCTGCTTGCAGGCTACGGCATCGGCACCTTGCTGCTGCTCGCGGCGGTGATCCCGGTGCTGCCGGCGCGCACGTTGGGGCTGATCCCGATTGCGATCATCATCAACTCCGTTATCGGCGAGATCGTCGGGTCTATAGGTCTGCCCCTCTACCTGGACTCGGTGGGCACCGTGCTCGTCGCGGCCCTTGCCGGCCCGGTGGCCGGTATGGCCACCGGTGCGCTGAACAACGTGGTGTGGGGGCTGGTCAACCCGGCTGCGCTGCCGTTTGCTGCCGGTGCCGCGCTCGTCGGCTGGCTCGCCGGCGTGTTCATCCACCGCTTCCACGCGTTGCGCAACATCGCAACGGTGGTGGGCTTCGGCATCCTGCTCGGCATTATTGGCGGCATGGTCGCAGCGCCTGTCGCGGCCTACGTCTACGGTGGCACGGCCGGTGTGGGCACTGGTGCGCTGGTGAGCCTGTTCCGCGAGATGGGCGGCTCGCTTATCGCCTCGGTGACCACCCAGGCGTTCATTTCCGACCCGGTGGACAAGGTCATCGTCATGCTCATCGCGTATGCCACGGTGAAAGCTCTGCCGAAGCGCACTGTCGCCGCGTTTGCACCCACGACGACAACCGCCGAATAGACGTCCGTGACCGCTCCCCGCACCCGCGTGAACCCGCTGACCGCCCTGGCCATCGGGGCGTCGTGCTGGATTTTGGTGCTGGGGCTGAACCGGCCCGCGGTGTCGCTCACCGTCATCATCCTCGCCGTCGCATTGGGCTCGTGGCGCACAAAAACGCCGGCGCTCGCCGCGGCGACGGCACTGCTCGCGGCCCCGGTGGCGGTGTCGATGCTGCTCATCCACGCGCCGTACGGGGAGCACCGAATTGCACCGCTGATCACCAGCGACGGCCTGGCAACAGCAGGGGAGTTAGCCGCGCGTTTCACCGCACTGATCGCGAGTCTGCTCGCCGCAGTGGCGTTTTCCCGCACCCCAGATCTGGCGAAAGCGCTGCAGGCCGCACCCGGCGGCAACCGCCTCGGCTACATCGCCGGCACGACGCTGCAACTCGGGCCCCAGGGTGCTATGCGCGCACGCATCGTCCGCGACGCCAACCGTCTCAAAGGCCGGCCGGTCACATGGAACACCGTGGTGCCGCACGTGATCATGCCGGTGCTCACCGAACTGCTCACCCAGGCAGGATCGCGCGGCCAGGCGCTGGAGACCGCTGGCTACGACCTCACCGGTCCGCGCACCGTGCTGCGACCAGTTCACGACAGCGCCGTACAGCGCGCCACCCGCATCCTCATCCCGCTGGCCTGCATAGCGGTGGTTGTATGGATGTGACGCTGCTCGAGCAGTCTCTGCGATCGCACCGCACAGTCCAGGTTGTCGGCGATTCCGGCGCGGGCCTGACCACGCTTGCCACCCAGATCCACCGCGAGTGGCCCGGCGCCGCCGTGGTTCAGCAGGACGCCACCGCGCACGTGTCTTATCTTCGCGATACCGTCATCGAGGAAATTGCCCTCGGCCTCGAACAGCGCAGCACCCCCACCCTCGAGATGCTCGAGCGCTGCAACACCATCCTCACCGCCGCCGGCCTTGCCGACCTCGCTGAGCGCAACCCCGCACAACTCTCCGGCGGCCAGACGAGGCGCCTGGCCATCGCCGCAGTTGCCGTGTTACAGCCGGACGTATTGCTTCTCGACGACCCCTTCGCCGGCCTCGACCCCACCTCCTGCACCCGCATCGCGCACCTTTTGGACACGCTCCCGTCCAAGGTGGTCATCTTGGGCACCCGCACACGCGACATCGATTCCGAGGTACTCACGCTTGCCGGCGGCCATCTCACCCCCGGCGCCCCAACCCCGCACCCGCTGGAACTGCCGCAGCGCGTCACCCCCGTAGGCGCGCCGATCGACCTCGGGGAAATCTCTGCCACCCGCGGCGGCTCGAAACGAAAGTGGTGGCAGTTCCGGAACGACACCCAGCCCACCTTCACCGCCGGTCCGATCCACCTCTCCGTGCGCCTCGGCGGGGCCGTGTGGCTGCGCGGCGACAACGGTGCCGGCAAGACGACGCTGCTGCGCGCCATGGCGGGCCTGGACGGCAACCCAGGACTCGAGCAGACCCGCAGGGTAGCGGTTTCGCTCGCGCTTCAGCGCGCCGCCGACCAACTCGCGGAATCCACAGTGGCGGCCTTTATCGGCGACGACGACGCCGTGCGCGCCCTCGACCTTGACCCGGACACGCACCCACTCGACCTGCCGGCCGCACACTTCCGCCTCGCCCAACTCACGCAGGTTTTCGCGCAAGGCCGCCCGCTTGTGCTTCTCGACGAACCCGACGTCGGCCTCGACACTCCAACTCGCAACCGCGCCCACGCACTGATCGCCGACGGCCTCGCCCGCGGCCAGGCCGTGATCTTCACCTGCCACGACGCCGACTTCGCAGCGGAGGTGGGGAAGTATGCGGCGGTTGAGTACGCATTCCAGTGATAGATATCTGTGCCGAGTTGAAACGGTTCGACTCACTTATAACGGAACTGACAAGTTGCTCGATTCAAATAGTTTGGTTTCTTAATTAGCGGAAGGCTTGCGCGGTGAGATCGGCGTTGGCTGCGAAATGAAGTTTTGCGAAGTTGTCTTAGGTGACAGGCCACAACTCTCGTCGAATTTTGATGATGCGTTCTAAACTAAATCCAAATCTTTAAACGGAGGAGAAAGGCATTGTGAGAGTGGCTCGTGCGTCAAGTGTAGGGGCAGTTTGGCGGAAATGGGATTTGCATGTACATGTTCCGAATACTCGAATGAATAACCAATTCGATAAGGTAAACGGCCACACGGACTGGGATCGGTTCTGCAAGATCCTGCAAGAATCCGATGTGGAAGTGTTTGGTATTACTGATTACTTCAGCTTGGACTCGTTTTTCGAGTTCAAGAGGCATTTTGAAAAACTTTATCCCGATTCAAACAAAGTCTTCTTCCCTAATCTTGAACTGCGGCTTGATGTTGCTGTACACCACTCCGATTCGAACATCAATGCCCATTTAATTTTCCCTCCGGACATAACACAAGAAACTGTCGATTTGCTGCTTTCTCACATCCCGACTTCCTCTCAAAGTGGAGAAGGGACGCGAAGCAAGCTCTTATCAGAGCATAAGAACTCCTCGGAAAAAGTGTTGAAGGGCGTAACCGTCAACTTCGAGCAATGTCTGCACGCGATTCAAGAAACTCTCGATGACGTGAAGACTGGCGAATATGACTCGAAAGTGATGATCGCCTTTTCAGGCAACAAGGATGGCCTGTCTCCCGGTGACTTCAACGATCGGAAGGGGCAACTGATTGATAATTACGACCTGCATGGTCACGTTATTTTTAGTAATTCCACCAATGCACCGCATTGGCTGGATACTTCACGAGGTGAAGGCACTGGAAGGAACATAAAACCTCACCCAACATTTTACGGCTCGGATGCGCATTCTTTCGAAGGACTAGAAAAGATGCTGGGCAAAAACGGTGAGGATGATGATCGCAGATGGGAGACTACGTGGGTCAAAGCAGAACCGACTTGGGAGGGGTTTCGGCAGACACTTGCCGAGCCTGCTGACAGAGTCCGGATTCAGCCCACTATCCCGGATGCTAAAAACGACTACCTGATCATTGAGTCCATCGAGTTCTCGAGTCCAGAACTGTTTCCCGATAAAATCAACCTTAACCCCAACCTGAACGCAATTATCGGTAGTCGTTCTTCGGGGAAGTCATCCTTACTTGCGCATATTGCACACAGTGTGCGCCCGGACGAGACGGAGGCACAGCAGAAGCTGGCAGGAATGGATAAACCCGGGCCGGCAGCAGGCTTCGTGTGGGAAACCAATAACAGTCAGCTGTGCAAGGTCAACTGGCGGGATGACAACAGCGGCCAGGGAAACATCGTGTACGTTCCGCAAAACTTCTTAAATAGTTTAAGCGACAACGCTGATGAGGTGACCAAACGAATCCGTCCTGCCGTGCGGTCTGCGAACGAAGAATTAATGAAAACATTCGATTCCAGGGTGGAGGAACGAGACTCCATATCGCGGCTGATTGAAGAACTGGTTCAACTGTGGTTTCAGAAATCGCAAGAACTCGGCACTAGCCAAAAGGAGCTAGGAGATTTCGCAGATCGTGATGCCCTGCGGGCGCAACATGAGAAGCTCAAGTCAGATATGGCTGCAATGTCTGTTTCCGCAAACTTGAATGATAAAGAGCTAGAGCATGTAGCGGCGGTGAAAGAGACGCTTGGCCGGAAACGCATATCGATAGAAAATCTCAAGTCGCGTGCAGCGTCGATTCGGGAGTGTCTCACAAGTACTGCTAATACGGGAACGGGTTCCCAAACTGATGACTTAGTAGGAGTAAGCCTTGGAATCGGAACCATGCGCGCGGAGCTTTCGGCCGACCAGCTCGAAGAGATCGAAGATTGGCGAGCGGAAAAACAGCGTGAACTCAATAGCGAATTCCGGATGAAGATGGATGCTTTGGCGGAAAGCACGGAATCCACGCTCGCAAGCAGCAACGAAGAAGTAGCTCGGGTCCAGCGTGATAATAAGGATCTTTTCGAGAGGTTTGAAAAGAATGCAGCGTTGGTGGATCTTCAGAAGCGAATCTCAAAGATTGAACTAGACCTTGATAATCTGGAAAATAAGGCTCGAAGAGTCGCAGATTTAACAGAAGAGATGCGTTCGCTTGAGCGTGAAATCGATGCGAAAATCGACGAGCGCAGTGCCAAGGAATCGCTTCTTGAGAAGGAGTTTAATTCCGGAGTAATACCGTTCGCAGATGGGCTGATTTTTAAGGTGGAGATATCCTTCTCACCCGATCAAGTTAATAAGTGTTCGGCAGGATTTAACGCGCGGAGCAAGTCCGATTTCATCACGGAAGATCGATGCCTGGATATTCGGTCAGCGCAGGCCAATGTTGCTACCTTCCTGCATGAAGTTTCGACGGGAAGCCTCAAGGTCAAAAAGGAATACGAACCTGAGTCGCTGGCCCGTATGATTCTTTCTGCTAGGCCGGAAATCCGATTTGCTGCTGAAATGGATGGAGACACTATCGGAGGCTTCGGTTCCTCGACGATGACTCCAGGCAAGCAAGCATTGTTCGCACTCACCCTCATTTTGAGTGACGTGGGTGAAGACTGGCCCCTTTTGATCGATCAACCGGAAGACGATCTCGACAGCAAATCGATCTATGAATCGGTAGTCCAATTCTTGCGTCGGCAGAAGCAACGGCGTCAAATCTTAATGGTGACCCACAATGCGAATTTGGTCGTCGGGGCGGATGCGGAATTGGTCATCGTAGCTAATCGACACGGGGTCGACCGGCCAAATGAAGATGATAGGGTGTTTGATTACGCTTCCGGACCCCTCGAGTCAATCGAGAACGTCGGCAGTACAGGGTTTGAGCTGGATCGATTGAGTACTCGCGATCACGTTGTGGAAATCCTGGATGGTGGCGAAGAAGCCTTTCGTAAGCGCCAGCAGCGGTATCAGCTACCGGCTGTCTAAAAAGATGCACATTCTGGATGGTCTCGCATTGCGCGCAACTAAGTAGGAGTTTATTGATTCGACGCCGCGGTAGGGAGCGTCGAATCGACTCCATACGGAATCTATCATTGCTCAGCATGAACACAGATGGGGTGTCTAAAGGCTAGCGATATTAGGCTCTCCGTCAGCCGATAAGATCCAGCGGTAAATCCGAGATGTCGCGAAGGCGGTTGCCGCTGGTCAGCATTTTCAGGAGTTCATTGGCTTCCTCTGAACCTTCGGCTGCTACTGCAGCCCTGAGTTCTGGGAGTGCTGCATGGTAGACCATATCGATATCGCCGGTTCCCAATGCCAGTGAGGAAATTCTCGAAAGCATTGGCTCAGCAGTGACCGCGATGATGTGCGGTGACCGTCCCTTACGGTTTCGAATCAAGTTGAGTGCTTCCGCGCGCGTATTTTGTGCCCGGTCGCTACGCATGGTTAATTTGCAGCTGATTACTGCATGAAGGATTTCGACCGGCTTGTCAGAGTTTGCCGCCCTGAATGGGGAGGCGAGGCCTGAGAGGGAATCGACCATCGCGTGCTCGCGGTTCAAAGCGTCATCGTCAATCGCGGTTCGGGTAACCAGAATATCCGGGCTGATGGTGTACGAGTTGCCAAGTGCAGCGGCTAACTCCGGCGTTTCACCAACTGCTTGGGCTAGGTCAGCGAGATGACAATAAGGTTCGTAGTTTTCTACATGTCCACCGCGCCGCGAGCTGCCGACAGCTTCAGCTTTCCAATCACCCGGACGAACCGATTGAAGAAGAGGGAACGTTCCTCTAATAAAAGATGCGACTGCTTCCTCGAAGAGCGAGCCCGATGACTGTCCCTTCATCTTCGCCTTGGTTTCGGCGCCCAACGATCGCGCCATATGCAAAGCGATTTTCTTACTTGCATTGCTATTGCTGTCTGCATTGGAGGCAACTCCTGCAGGCGAAATAGACACAATGCCTTGAAGAACAAGTTTCTGGTGAAACAGCTCCCTGTTAGCCGTAATAATTGACTTATCCGAGTGGGCATTCTCAGTCATGGGCGGACCTCTAACAAGGTTGAATCTGGTCGCTGTGGTTGGGCGGCGAAATTGGAGGGCGCCAACGGCAGCTTGTTTAATGCGGCTAGAATGGAACGTCCGACGGCAGCTGCGACTGGTGGAGGAAAAGCATTACCCACTTGTTTCCAGGCTGCGGTCTTTCCACCTTGCCACTTCCAATCTGCCGGGAATCCCTGCAAGACCCCTCCCATCTTGACTGTTAATCGGGGCATCTCAATCGCAGGGTCGGTCGGGAACTCAGGGCCCGGTGCGTCTTCGGCAATGGAGGATCCCTTAACGCCAAGTTTTGCCCATGCTTCCCGCGCGCGACTTGGCCCTACATCCGGGCCACCATGTTTCTTGCTACCCCCAACTAGGGTCGGTCCAATGCCTTGTGCATTTGCAGCCCACTTCTCAGCCCCGGGCCAACCATTGGCGGCCATCAAATCGTAGAGGGCCTCGCCAACCGTAGATACGTGGTCGGCAGGTTCTGGCCAATCGAAAAAGTCTGCGTATTCTTCTTTTAAGGCCACCAAAATGAAACGGGGGCGCAATTGCGGCAAACCGTAATCAGCGGAAGTAATTAGCTCCCAGAAGACCTGGTATCCCAACGCCTCAAATTCGTTAATTAGCTCACGGCGGTAGGCGGCGAATCTTGGTTGAGACAAACCCCGGACATTCTCCAGCATCACGGCTTTGGGGTTCGCGGTCCGTGTCAGTTCTAGCGCACGAGGGAACAGGTCGCGCTCATCATCTCGTCCAAGCTGTTTACCGGCGATGGAAAACGGAGGACATGGGACTCCTCCGGCAAGTAGGTCTAAATCCTTGGAATAAGGGGTGATATCGAAATTGAGTACGTCACCCTCGATCACGTTCCAGGATGGCCGGTTTGCTCGGAGCGTTGCCGCTGCATGCGGATCAAGTTCCACCGCAGCACGAAGGTTGAAACCTGCTTCTTCAAGCCCGAGCGCCTGGCCACCTGCGCCGGCGCAAATCTCTACAGAAGAAAACGGAGTGTTCATTAGGCATCAGTCTATGGGGTAGAAGTGGTTTAAAGAAACATCCTCATTTTTTGTGGACGATAAAGAAGTTAGACGAGGTAGAAGACAATGGAACGTATGGATCGAAAATATTTTCGTTAAAACTTCTAGCTGATCTTTGGTGCATAGGTGAAGGGCCGCGGTAAACCGCGGCCCTTCGTCGTTAAGCGAGTGCTTAGATCTCAGTCGAGTCGATAACCTCGCGCAGGACCTTGGCGGAATGCTGGAACTTGGAGTTCTCGTCTTCGTCGAGCTGCAGTTCAACGACGTTGCGCACGCCGTTGCGGTTCAGCACGGCCGGGGTGCCGATGTAGAGGTCGTCGAGGCCGTACTGGCCCTCGAGAAGCGCGGAGACCGGTAGGGCGACGTTTTCGTTGCGGAACAGCGCGCGGGTGATGCGTGCGAGCGCGGAACCGATGCCGAAGGAGGTGTTGCCCTTGCGCTTGATGATGTCGTAGGCGGCGTCGCGGGTGCGCACGAACATCTCGTCGATCTGCTTGTGGATCTCCGGGTTGGACTTTTCTTCTTCACCGAGCAGGTGCGGCAGTGGGACTCCGCTGACGTTGGCAGTGGAGATCACCGGAAGTTCGGTGTCGCCGTGCTCGCCGATGATGTAGGACTCGATATCCGACGGGGCGATGTCGAAGTGCTGCGCCAGGTTGTGGCGCCAGCGTGCGGAGTCGAGCACCGTGCCGGAGCCGAGCACCTGGTTCGACGGCAGGCCGGTCTGCTTCCAGGTGACGTAGGTGAGCACGTCGACCGGGTTCGTGGCAACGAGGTAGATGCCGTTGAAGCCGGAGGCCATGACGTCCTTGTTGATGGACTCGAAGATCTTGACGTTGCGTGCGACGAGGTCCAGGCGGGTTTCGCCGTCGCGCTGGGCGACACCTGCGCAGTTGACGACGAGCGCTGCGTCCTTGCAGTCCTCGTAGGTGCCGAGCGTTACCTTGGCGTGCTGGCCGGAGAACGGGATGGAGTGGTTGAGGTCTTCAACCTGCGCCCATGCGAGGTCCTCGTTGAGGTCGATGATGGCCAGGTGCTCGGTCAGGCCCTGGTTCAAGATGGCGTATGCGTACGCGATGCCGACTGCGCCGGCGCCGATGAGAACAACTTTCGATCCTGGGGTCACATGCTGTGAATTCATATCACCTATTGTTGCACGTTTGCGCGGATCGCGCTGTGTGATCTCAAAAGATTTTGCCCCCGTCCGGTGGCCGGGCGGGGGCAGGGGGTCGTCGTCAAGCAAACGCTCTTAGGCGGACTCGGCGACCTCGATTGCCTTGTCGCGGCGGGTGGTGAAGTAGAGCAACGTCATGATCACGGTGAACGCCACACCGATACCGAGCGCGAGGCGGAAGTCCGGCAACCAGGCCATGATGCCGAAGGTGCACAGGATGAACGCGATGGCGAACCACTGACCGTACGGCCAGAACGGCACCGCGAACTTCAGCGCGTTTTGCTCCTCGGGGGTCATTTGCTTGCGCATGGCCACCTGGGCGAGCAGGATCATCAGCCAGACGAAGACGGTGGCAAAGGTTGCCAGGGCTGCGATGGTCTCGAACACGTCCGGGTACTTCGCGTTGATGAATACACCGATGACCAGGACAGCGAGCAGGGAGACGATGGTCATCACTGGCACGTCGCGGTACGTCTTGGCCATCTTCTTCGGCGCGAGGCCCTCCTTGGCCAGGCCGGTGAGAACACGGCCGGTGCCGAACAGGTCGGCGTTAATCGCGGACAGCGCCGCGGTGATGACCACGAAGTTCAGCAGGCCGGCGGCCCAGTTCACGCCGAGGGTGTTGAAGATCTGGACGAACGGGGACTCTTCACCCGTGATCGTGCGCCACGGGTTGAGGATCAGAATGATCGAGATCGCCAGCACGTAGAACAGCAAGATGCGCGCCGGGACGGTGTTAACCGCCTGCGGGATGGAGCGCTCCGGATCCTCGGCCTCGGCGCCGGCGACGCCGATGATCTCCGTGCCTCCGAACGCGAACAGCACCAGGATGAACGAGGCAATCATGCCCTCAACGCCGTTGGGGAAGAAGCCGCCGTCGTTCCACAGGTTGCTAATGCCGGTCATCTCCGGCTGCTGGCCCAGGTTGAACACCAGGATGGCCGCGCCGCCCAAGATCATTGCGACCACGGCGGTGACCTTGATGATGGTGAAGACGAATTCCAGCTCGCCGAACCAGCGCACGGTGGCCAGGTTTGCCGCGCCGATGATCAACAGTGTTACGGCGATCCAGACCCAGGCGGCTGTGTCGGGGAACCAGAACTTCATATAGATGCCTATGGCTGTCAGGTCGGCCAGACAGACGATCATCATTTCGAAGGCGAACATCCAGCCTGTGATGTAGCCGCCCCAGCCGCCGAGGTACTTGCGGCAGTACACCGCGAAGGACCCGCGCATGGGGTTGCGCACGGACATCTCGCCAAGCGCGCGGAGCATGAAGTAGACCACGGCGCCGCCGAGCAGGTACACCAGCAGTACCGACGGGCCAGCCGCCTGAATGGCGCCGGCCGAGCCGTAGAACAGGCCGGTGCCGATGGCGGAACCCAGCGCGATGAAGTGGATGTGGCGGTGCGTCAGGCCGCGGCGTTTCGGTTGGGTGGTGCCAGTTGGCTTCTCAGATGGTGCAGTCATGGTGGACATTAACTGTGCTCTTTCGTGTGGGTTTGCGCGAATCGAGTCGCAGCGAAAGGGAAATTGTGATGACAGGTGCCCGTGCTGGGCTGCGTCTTCCCGGTTTGACCGTCCGGCGGTTCACACATCGAAAGAGGGCTCGCCGCGGGGGAGGGTCTCCGGGTGCGCGGCGTAAGTCCGACAGATACCTGGCTAACGAAAAAGCCCCCGCGCTAGTGCTGCGAGGCAGTTAGCGCAGGGGCGAAAAGTCGGCCGACACCGCGCTACAGATGATGATGCAGGCGGGCCGGCTGAGTATTCGGCAACGCGAAAGCGACGGCCGGGGTGGCCGTGGCGGAAAGTGCGTTGCGGTTCATCACGAGAAAGACTCTAACACGAAGTTTTGGTGGGTGTGCAGAAATTGCGAAATTAGTTTTGCAGCAGGCCTGCTTCGGACGGATCGAGGAGGACAACGCCGCCGGAGCCTTCGACTGCTGGATCGCCGCTCATGTCAGTGTCCGTGCAGGCAGTCCTGCGGTTCGACGGGGTGTCTTCCATCCCGTCGATGATGTAGCGGCCGATGCAGCCCCATCCGCTTTTCTCGTTAGTCCACGCGGTGACCGACCCCTGCAGCTCGCCGTTCTTCGCCGCGTTGGAGTAACCAGCCAGCGTGTTCATCGCGACGTCGCACGTGGTGCCGTCCTCGAGCGCGTAAACGCCGAACTCCTTTCCAGCCATGTTCCACGTGCCGCACTGCTCGCCCTTGGCCACGCTGTTTTCCTCCGTGATGCTCTGCGTCTTGCCCGGGCGGTGGTAGACGCCGTCGTGGACCTCGAACGCGTCGTCCGCATACTCGACGCGGATGCCGCCGTCGAGCAGGTGGGTAATCGTTGCGTCGTCGATGGTGACTCGCTCGCCCCTGTTCAGCGGCGTCGGCGGGTTCATGTAGCCCTGGGAACCGGGCGAGAATGCGGTAATGAAGCCGCCACGGTCTGGTTTGTACCAGGCGACGTTCGGCTCATCGATCTGCGGGGCGCCTCCGTTGTGCTCCACCGGCGGCAGCGGGGCGGCGAAGTTCACCTGGCAGAACACCGGGGTCTCACCCTCGACTGCACGGACCGTGCAGCCAAGCACACCGGAGTCCAGCCCGACGATGCCGTACTCGAACTTCGACGGGTCCACATCTGTGTACTCGTCCTGTGCCGCCTTCTTGGACTCCGAGGTCTTCTCTTCTTTTGAGGTCTTCTCTTCTTCTGAGGGTGCCTCCTCGGACGTGGAAGGCTCTGCCGAGGAATCGAAGGTCGGTTCCTCGAGTGCGTCATTGGAGCTGTTGCCGCAACCGGTGAGGGTTGCAGCAGCAATGAGGCTCGCGGCTGCCAGAGTAAAAATGCGGTGTGCGCGGGAAATATGCATGCGCACAAGTGTATTACGGCGAAAAGTGGTCCGAGGCGTATTGGCCGTCCGGGGAGACCTCGAACCAGTGGCCGTCGCGCTCGCCGCGCACGGTGCCGTCCTTGTCGTGGGTGAAGGTGTAGGAGGAAATTGTCACCTGCTCGCCGGGCGCGAGCGTTTCGCCGATCGGGTCGATCTCGCCGCCGCCGGTGTCGTGGGTGGTGGCGAAGCCGATCTCGTCGTCCCAGAGCACGGAATCGGTCGGGGTGTCGATTCCTGCGTCGTGATCCAGCGGCGGGATCTCGCCAGATAGGTCGAGGTCGCAGGCAAAGTAGCCGTCGCGGCCCGGGCCCTTGTCAAAGTAGGCGCACTTTGTGCCGCGGTTGAAGGACACGGCGTAGACCGAGGGCTCGCCGTTCATCGTGAAGTCCTCGGGGTCGCGTTCGACGGGTGCGGAGGTGTCGTCGACAAGCACCTGCTCCGGTTCTTCGAGGAACTCCTCTTCCGTAGAGCAGGCGGCGAGCGCGAGTGCGGCGGTGACGGTGGCGGCGAGCGTTGCGCGGGTGGTTTTCATGGGGCCGACTCTATTAAGCAAAGACACCCACCGCCCAGGAACCGAGCACCAACGCAACGGAAAACGCCCAGCAGATAGGGAACGCGATGCGCAGGTACTTGCCCATCTCCGCACGCGCGAGACCCAGTGCGAGCCAGAGTGCGGGGGAGAAGGGGCTGACGAAGGTGCCGATCACATTGCCGACGATCATCGCGGAGGCAGCACCCATGCCGGAGACGCCGAAGGCCTCGGCGGTCTGCTGGACGATGGGCAGGACAGAGAAGTAGTACGCGTCGGTGGAGGTCGCCAGATCCAGCGGCACGCCGAGCAGGCCGACGATGACGTGGATGTAGGGGCCGACCGAATCCGGTAGCACCGCGATGAGCGACAGGGCGATCTGCTCGAGCATGCCCGTGCCGTCCAGAACGCCGAGGAACATCGCTGCGGCGAGGATGACGCCGGCCATGGACAAGGCGGTGGGGGCGTGTCGTCGTAACGCATCGCTCTGGTCGTCGAGGGTGGCAAAGTTGACGACGAGCAGCAGCGCCGTGCCGACGAGGAACGCTGGCGCGGGCGAGGCGAGGCCTGCGACCAGCACGCCGATCAGCGCCAGCGTGATCAGGGTGTTCACCCAGGTGACCCAGGAACCGGAGCGCTGGGTGAACTCCAACTTTGCGCGCTCCTCGCGCTGGTGGCGGGAGAAGTCCTCGGCGACGGCGTTGACGTCGACAAGCTGTGCATCGGCGTGCTGTGCGGCGCGGCGCTGTTCGATCACGCCGAAGATCGCTGCAACGGCAAACACCAGCACAATCGCCACGCCCTGGACGGGAAGCAGGTGCGCCCAGATCTCGTTCGGCGACGGACCGACGACCGAACTCGCACGGCCGACCGGGCCACCCCAAGGCAGCATGTTCATCACCGATGCCGACAGTGCGACCAGGGTCAGCAGCACGTAGCGCGACATCCGCATCGCCTCATACAGCGGCAGCAGCGCGGGGATGGTGAGCAGGAATGTGGTGGAGCCGGAGCCGTCTAGGTGCGCCACGATTGCGATCGCCGCCGTGCCGAGTGTGACCAGCAGCGGCTTGCCCCGGGTCGTTTTGATCAGGCCCTTGATTACCGGCTCGAATAGGCCGACATCCGAGAGAATGCCGAAGTAGATGATGGCGAAGATGAACATCACCACGACCTTCATCACCCGGTCGAGGCCGTCGAGGTAGAAATCCGAAATCTCCGCTACCCCGGCGCCGGTGAGCACTGCGCCGATGATAGGGATGAGCGTCATGGCGACGATCGGATGGGTCTTCCCTTTGAGCAGCAGCCCGACCGTGACCACGATGATGGCCAACCCGAGCAACGTCAGCGCGAGAGGGGAAGTCATGTGTGGATCCTAAGACAGCGATGAGAGCGTCTTTGGCGTTTTCGTTGAAATAGCAGATTATGGGGCTAATGCCGTAGGGTTGGCAGGCGATGAGCATTTCCGAAAACGCCACCGGCGGCGAGAAGAAGCCGGATACGAATGTGTCGGAAAATCAGGAAAATCCGCAGGATGTCGCGGCCGAAATCGTTGAGGCCGTAGTAGAGGACACCAGGGATGCGGAGATTGCTGATACCACCGGCGCCGCGGACGATGCCGCGGCCATTGACGTTGAAGACGACGTGGTAAAGGTGACCGAGCCGGCCGAAGCTGCTGAGGCTGCTGAGGCTGCGGAGCCGGAGGCTAAGGGGGAGCCAGAGAACGGCTTCGAGACCCTCGGCCTGCCGGACAAGGTGATCGAGGCCGTCAAGCGCGTCGGCTTTGAGCAGCCCTCGCCGATTCAGGCGCAGACCATCCCGCTGTTAATGGAAGGCCGCGACGTTGTCGGCCTCGCGCAGACGGGTACCGGCAAGACAGCGGCGTTCGCGCTGCCGGTGCTGTCCCAGATCGACCCGAAGCAGCGCCACCCCCAGGCGCTCGTGCTCGCGCCGACGCGCGAACTCGCGCTGCAGGTGTCCGACTCCTTCCAGTCGTTCGCCGACCACCTCGGCGGTGTGAACGTGCTGCCGATCTACGGCGGCCAGGCCTACGGCATCCAGCTCTCGGGGTTGCGTCGTGGCGCACAGGTGATCGTCGGCACGCCGGGGCGTGTGATCGACCACCTGGAGAAGGGCTCGCTGGACATCTCCAACCTGCGCTTCCTCGTGCTCGACGAGGCGGACGAGATGCTCAACATGGGCTTCCAAGAAGACGTCGAGCGCATCCTCGAGGATACGCCCGAGAACAAGCAGGTTGCACTGTTTTCCGCGACGATGCCGAACGCGATCCGCCGCATCTCGCGCGACTACCTGAACAACCCGGAAGAGGTCACCGTTAAATCGGAGACCCGCACCAACACGAACATTCGCCAGCGCTACCTGTTCACGGCGCACCGCAACAAGTTGGACGCGATCACCCGTATCCTCGAGGTGACCGAGTTCGAGGCGATGATCGTGTTCGTCCGCACGAAGAACGAGACGGAAGAAATCGCCGAGAAGCTGCGCGCCCGGGGTTTCTCCGCCGCTGCCATCAACGGCGACATCGCCCAGCAACAGCGTGAGCGCACCGTCGACCAGCTTCGCGACGGCCGCCTGGACATCCTCGTGGCCACCGACGTCGCCGCCCGCGGCCTGGACGTCGAGCGCATCTCGCACGTGCTCAACTACGACATCCCGAACGACACCGAGTCCTACGTGCACCGCATCGGCCGCACCGGCCGCGCGGGCCGCTCCGGCGAGGCGATCCTCTTCGTCACCCCGCGCGAGCGCCGCATGCTGCGCTCCATCGAGCGCGTGACCAACGCGACGATCGAAGAGATGGACCTGCCGACTGTCGACGAGGTCAACGAGTCGCGCAAGGCGAACTTCATGGACTCCATTACCGAGTCGCTCGAGGCCAGCGACCTGCAGATCTTCAAGACGATGGTGCGCGAGTACTCGGCGACGAACAACGTGCCGATGGACGACATCGCTGCTGCGCTTGCCACCCAGGCGTTGGCCGGCGACGAGTTCCTGATGAAGGAGCCGCCGCGCGACAAGCGTGACCGTCGCGACCGTTTCGACCGCGACGACCGCCGTGGCCGTGACCGCCGTGATCGCTTCGACCGCGACGACCGCGGTCGTGGACGTCGCCACAACGACAACGAGAACTTCGACACCTACCGTCTTGATGTGGGCAAGCGTCAGCACGTGCGCCCGGGTGCGATCGTCGGCGCGCTGGCGAACGAGGGTGGTCTGAGCTCGAAGGACTTCGGCCGTATCACCATCGGTGGCGACTTCACCTTGGTGGAGCTGCCGAAGAACCTCGACCAGGCGGTGCTCGACCGACTGGAGGACACCCGCATCTCCGGTCAGCTGATCAACATTCAGCGCGACCACGGTGCCCCGCCGCGCGATCGCGGTGGACGCGGCGGCCGAGGCGGCTACCGCGGCGGCCGTGACCGCGACGACCACGGCGGACGCGGACGTGGTGGCTACCGCGGTGGACGTGGCCGTGACCGCGACGACCGCGGCGGACGCGGACGCGGGGGATACCGCGACTAAATTTGCAGGCGCGTAAGCGACAAAGGCCGCCCTGGCAACGGGTAATGTGTGCACTCACATTGCTCCGCCGGGGCGGCCTTTGCCGTCATGTTTGAAGAAAGCTCTCACGCTATGCACTACCAGCGCTTTTCGTCTCTCTTCGCCGCGTTTTTGATCGCTGTGGTTGCCGGGGCGGGTATCACCGCTGCGCCGGTGTCGGCGCAAACCCGAACTGCTGAGCAGGGTGGCGCGGTGCTGGTGCACGGGACCGGTATTTGCACCCTTGGATACAACGACCCGGCACGCCACCGCAGCTTTGTCGCGGCGCACTGTGGCGCTGACGGTGCCCGCGTGGAGCTGGTGGGGGCGAATGGGGTGCGAAGTGGGGTCGTCGGCACGCTGCACCGCTCCAAGGCCTACGACAACCGCTTAGGTAACGACTGGGCGGCGATCCAGTGGGCGCCGGGTGTACGTGTCGGCGGCAACCGAATTTCCGGCGACGCGTGGGTGCACCCGAACGATATTCGGATGGGGGAGACCGTGTGCTACTTCGGGCGCACCTCCCACGCGCGCGGTGGGCGGACGTGCGGGAAGTTCGGCGGGTCGGCGGACAACACCTTCTTTGTCAATGCCCCGCTGACGCGCCCGGGCGACTCCGGCGGTCCGCTGTGGGTGCCGGGTCGCGGGTTCGTGGGGGTGATTTCCAGTACGTGGACGTCGAACCCGCTACCGGGCGTGCGCAACGTCAATTTTGTCGTCGGGGTGGTTCCTCATGACGGTCCAGCGGTGCCGGAGGTCCGGTTGGTCGGACTTTGGGCCCAGAATGCGTTCCTGCCCGGATTGACCAGCCCCGTTGCGGAGGTGGTGCGGAAGATCTTCGATGCGGTGTTCGGCCTGTTTGGGAGCCTGGGGTTCCGCGGACCGTCCGCGTTGCGCTACATGTGACCATCCCCACTCGAAAGATTCGAACATATTCGAGCTTGGGTATACGGCTCGGGCTAGGCTGAACCCCCAGCGCTGTGGAACCTGTACCAGAGCTTTGCCAAGTAACCCGGTCGCACTGCAGTTCCTGTAACACACGAAAAACGCCCCGGCCCGCAGTTCGCGGATCGGGGCGTCTTTGGTGTTCTTGAGGTTAGAACATGTCCTGCGGGTTCGGCAGGAACATCAGCACGAGCACGATGACCCAGAGCAGGTTGAAAATGCCGGCGCCGGCGTTCGCCTTCGCCTTGGACTTTTCAAAGTCCGGGGTCACATCCGACGGGTCGGCCTCAGCTGGCGACAGCGCACCGATGGTGCCCAGCATGCGGCGCTGCTGCGGGATGACCATCGCGAGCAGGATCGCCCACGCGATGACGGACAAGATGATGGCGGTGTGCAGCCAGAAGTTGGTCTTGTAGGCGCCCCAGTCGGCAGCCATGACGACGCCGCCGAGCAGCGGGACGAGCGCGGAGAGCATGCCGTAGGTCTTGGTGATGCGGTGCAGGATCGTTGCGCGGCCGATGGCTTCCTCGCCGCCACGACGGGCTTCAGCGGCCTGGCGCGGGAACATAGAAGACGCCACGACGACCGGGCCGAGCAGCAAGATCGCGGCCGTGACGTGGAGGAAAACAAGGAAAGTAGTCATGTGGCGCTACTTTACATCACAGGTGCCTATATGCAGACAGTCCCAAAAGGCCGGAACAGGCCCGTTTGATCGCGCGCAAGTCCGGCTCGGGCAGCGGCAGGGCGTATTGCTTAGCGACGACCACCATCCGCTCCCCGTACGCGCATCGGGCGCGCCGTCGCGCGGGCATCCATTCCGACGGCAACTTGTCCGACTTTTCCTGGTTGGCCGCACTGGAGACCGCGACGAGATTTAACGGATCGTTGTAGAACTTCGCGCGCTGGGCGGCGTCCCATCTGTGGGCGCCCAAATCCCACGCGGCGGAGACCGGGATGATGTGGTCGACTTCGATGTCGTTCCGGGCAAGCGCGCCGCCGGTGTAGGGGTCGAGCGCGTGCGAGGTGCGTGGCGTGGGTGGATGTTCGGGGCGGGAGCAGGGGTCGTCGTCAAGATCGCGCGCGATGATGCGTTCGCGGGTGTCGCAGCCGGTGCCGTCGGTGGCCCAGCCAGGGCCGAAGAGTGTGCGGTCGTAGCCCAGCACGGTGGCGCGCTGGGGGATGGTCGGAACGACAAAACGCGACCGTGCCGTGGGAAACGGCACGATCGCGATTGTCAGCGTGGTCAGCAGAATGAGGTATGTGCGCATACCTTCTTAGACGGCAGCGGAGCCTGTCCGGTTCCCTTTGACTGCTTCGAGCGCATCCGGGAAGGAGACCTCAGGGTGGTCGAGGGCGTAGTCGGTGGCGGCAATCGCCTCGTCGAATTCTTCCTCGACGCCTTCCTTCGGGCGGGTCGCCAGGGAGACGAGGACCATCGCCAGCGTTGCCAGGATGACGCCCGGCACCATCTCGTAGATGATGTCGCCGAAGAACGAACCCCACACGAACGAGGTGATTGCGCCGACGATCATGCCGGCGAGTGCGCCCTGCGAGGTGAGCCTGCGCCAGTACAGCGAGGCGATGACCACCGGGCCGAACGCGGAGCCGAAGCCGGCCCACGCGAAGCCGACCAGGCCGAGAATCGTATCCGACGGGTTAAGCGCCATCAGCATGCCGATCAGGGCGATGACCACAACCATGGTGCGCGACAGGACGAGCAGGGAAGTCTGGCTCGGGTTCTTGTTCACGATGCGGTAGAGGTCCTCGATAAGCGCGGAGGAGGTGACCAGCAGCTGCGAGGACATCGTGGACATGATCGCGGCGAGCACCGCGGTGAGCACAATGCCGGCGATCAGCGGGTGGAACATGATGCGCGCGAGGTCCAGGAAGACGGTTTCGAAGCCTTCCTGGTCGGTCACGGACGCCGATTTCTGGCCGAAGTAGGCGGTGCTGACCATGGCGGTGAGCACGGCGCCGACGTAGCAGATGAACACCCAGATGGTACCGGTGCGGCGGGCGGTCTTCGCCTGTGCCGGGGAGCGCAGCGCCATGAAGCGGGTGACAATGTGCGGCTGGCCGAAGTAACCCAAGCCCCATGCGAGGTTGCCGATAATCGTCGCCGCGGACACGCCCGCGACCAGGTTGAAGTAGTCCGGGTTGCCGTTCTCCCACGGGCCGTAGGGCTGCTCAGTGGGCCAGGTGAGGATGTCGGACGGATCGTTCAGCGCGAACAGCGCCAGCATCGGGACGATCAGAAGTGCGAGGAACATGAGCGTGCCCTGGACAACGTCGGTGTAGCTCACAGCGAGGAAGCCGCCGATGAATGTGTAGAGCACTGTCACGGAGCCGATGATGAGCACGCCGGTGAGGTAGTCACCATCGAAGGTGGACTCGAAGTAGCGGCCGCCGGAGACCATGCCGGAGGAAACGTAGAAGGTGAAGAAGAAAATGATGATCACGGCGGACGTCACGCGAAGGATGCGAGACTGGTCATGCGTGCGGTTTTCAAAGAAGCTCGGCAGCGTGATCGAGTTGTTGGACACCTCGGTGTAGGCGCGCAGCCTGGGCGCGACGAACTTCCAGTTCGCCCACGTGCCAATGAACAGGCCGAAGACAATCCAGAGCTCACTTAAGCCGGAGACGAACAGCGCGCCGGGCAGGCCCATGAGCAGCCAGCCCGACATGTCGGACGCGCCGGCAGACAGGGCGGCGACTACCGGGTTGAGTCCGCGGTCGCCGAGTACGTAGTCGTCGTACTTTTGGGTTTGCAGCCACGAATAAAATCCGATGGCGACCATGACTCCGAAATACAGGATTATCGCCAGGACAAGCCAGAAACCTTCTGACATAGTTCCTCCAATCTGTTTGTAAGGTTCGCCACACCATAACGTAAGAGTGGCTTGCGCTGCCGGGCATCCGAAAAATCGTGTCCGGGCTGTGTCTAGCATGGGTGGTATAAGGGTGGTTATGCCTAAATTCCTTCTCCACGGGCTCTGGCTGTCCGACGCCGGCCTCGTGATTTGGGCTGAGCAGGTGGAAGGCCACCGGATTGTCACCATCAGCCAAGTGCCCGACGGCACATTCCCGCCGATCGTGCATTCGCTTCTCGACGATTCACGTTTCCGCCACCGCGAACACCTCCTGCTGCAAACCCCGCGGGGCAAGCACGTCACCTTGCGCGCGCCGGTCGCCGCGTTCGTGCCGGACGACGCCGTGCGTTTTTTAGACAGCATCGTCCACCTCGACGGGCCGTCGCCGGCAGCAACGCCTGCGCAGCGTGGCTCGATCGCACCAGACCTGTACTGGCTGCTTCGCATGTACGCGGGCCTGCGCCAGTACATCCGCGCCGGGCGCGTGTCCATCCACGTGCCGTACCGCGACGGCCAGTGGTTTGCGCAGTGGCAGTTGGGTACCGGGTTGGACGAGCGCGGCTGGCTCGCCGAGATGGTCGCGGCGGCTCCCGGTGTGCTCACCGCGAACAACCCGAATTTAAGCGAGGATTGCGCCACCACGTTCACCCACTGGATCGCGTCGACGTTGCTGCATGATTCGGCGGAGAATTCATCTGGGCGGCCGTACCCGCGGCACGACTTTGTCACCTCGCTGCTCTACGGCTCACCGCTGCGCCGCGGCGGGGCGAGCCTGGCGCGCCAGGTGGGGGATTGGAACGGCACGATCACGGCGGTGAACCTGCAGTTGGTGTTCATCGCGGAGTCGCCGGACGATGCCGAGGAGGGGGACGAAGGTTCCGCCCAGCCGCAGTGGCCGGTGCGTGTGCAGGTGCGCTCGGCGGCCGACTCGCCGCGGCCGGTGCGGCTGACGGATTTCGACGGCGCGACGGCGGAGACTTTGCGTGCGCAGTTGCGCGGGGCGATCGAGGCGACCCCGCTGGTGGATCCCTCCGAGCACGGCGCGCACGGCCTTTCCGACGGCGACTGGGACCTGATGCTCAACGCGGACGAGATCGTCCAGTTTGTCACCAAGGGTGCATCCGCGCTGCGTGCCAAAGGGTTCGCGGTCATGTTGCCGCGCGCGTGGACGACTGCGGAGACGACCTCGAAGCTCAAACTGTCGCGGCACGAGGACCCCCACGATTCCTCCACCGTGACCCGCATGGGCTTTGACACCCTGGTCAAGTACGACTGGCGCATGTCCGTCGGCGGGGTGGAACTGACCGACGAGGAAATGGCGCAACTCGCCCGCTCCAAATCGGGCCTGATCAAGTTGCGTGGCGAGTGGGTGCTGGCGGATACGCAGCAGATTGCCAAATCGGAGAAGTACCTCGAGCAACTCAACGCCAGCACGCTGAAGAACCTCGAGGCCGAAGCCGAGGCCGCGGAGATCCGCGCACGGCTTGCGGAGGCCGCCGGTTCGGAGGACGCGGAAGAACTCGCCGAGAAAGCCCGTAAAGCGCGCGAGGAATACGAGCACGCGAAGCAATCCGACGGCGAGGGCGTGGTCACCGCAGCCGAGCTGCGCCAACTGTCGCTCGAGGCAGGCGCGGAAGCCCCGATCGAGTTCACCGGCTCGCCGTGGTTTACCTCGCTCGTCGGCGGCACGGACCGCCCCGCACCCGAGCGTGTGGCAATCCCCGACACCGTCAACGCCGAACTGCGCGAATACCAGCGCCGCGGCGTGGACTGGCTCTACTTCATGTCCCGCAACAGCCTCGGGGCAGTGCTTGCCGACGACATGGGCCTCGGCAAAACCCTCCAACTGCTCACCTTGCTCGCAGTGGAGGAGGCCAACGGCGTGAAGACCGGGCCGACGCTCGTCGTGGCGCCGACGTCCGTGGTGGGCAACTGGGCGCGCGAGGCCGCCCGCTTCGTGCCGCACTTCAACGTGCGCGTCCACCACGGCACCGGGCGGTTAAAAGGCGACGAACTGTTCGAGGCCGCCGACGGCGCCGACGTGGTCATCACCTCCTACGGCACCATGGCCCGGGACGTGAAGGATCTATCCAAGGTGCAGTGGGACCACGTGGTGTTGGATGAGGCGCAGGCGATTAAGAATGCGGGCACGCAGTCGTCGAAAAGCGTCCGCGCCTTGCGTGCGCGCCACCGCATTGCGCTGACCGGCACCCCGATTGAGAACAAACTGTCCGAACTGCGCAGCATCCTCGATTTTGTCAACCCTGGGATGCTCGGCTCGCAGCAGTTTTTCCGCAATCACTTTGCCAAGGTCATCGAGTCGCGAGCCGGCGACGCGCTGGCCGAGGAGATGAGTGAGCAGCTGCAGCGACTCACCGCGCCGTTCATCCTGCGCAGGCTGAAAACGGATACGGCGATCATCAGCGACCTGCCTGAAAAGGCCGAGCACGTCATTGCCGTGGACATGACGGCCGAGCAAGCGGCCCTGTATAAGGCGCTGGTGGACACGATGCAAGAGCAGCTGCAAAACCGCAAAGGTATCGCGCGCAAGGGGCTCGTGCTGTCGACGATCACGCGCATCAAGCAGATCTGCAACCATCCCGCGCACTACCTGGGCGACGGCTCCCCGGTGGCGATCAAGGGCGAGCACCGCTCCGGCAAGGTGGCAAAACTCATGGAGCTGCTGGACACGGCGATCGAGACCGACCAGCGCGTGCTCATCTTCACCCAGTACAAGGCGTTCGGCGACATCTTGCAGCCGTATCTGTCCAGCAGGCTCGGCGAGCAAGTGCCGTTCCTGCACGGCGGGGTGGGCAAAACCGCCCGCGACAAGATGGTGGAGCGCTTCCAGGCGCTCGACGGCCCGCGTGCGATGATTTTAAGCCTGAAAGCCGGCGGCACGGGACTCAACCTCACCGCCGCCTCCATGGTCATCCACCTCGACCGCTGGTGGAACCCCGCAGTGGAAAACCAGGCGACCGACCGCGCCTTCCGCATCGGACAGGACAAAAATGTCACGGTGTACAAGATCATTACCCGCGGCACCATGGAGGAATCCATCCAGGACATCCTCGACGGCAAAACCCAGCTCGCCGGCGCCGTCGTTGGCCAGGGCGAAGGCTGGATCACCGAACTCGACACCGACGACCTTGCACAACTGATCAGCTACAAGGGGCAGTGATGGGGAAGCGACCGCAAGAAGACAACGTCATCTACGCCAACTTCGGCGCCCGCACCCGGGTGTCGTCCGCGGAGGAAACCGGCCAGGCGGAACCGGCGCCGAACAGCGCGAACGCCCTGTCCGCGCCCGCGATGCGCCTATTCAACGCCGCGCTGCGCCAAACCGACGTGGGCCGGGCAAAACGCGGCCGCGCCTACGCTAACGGCGGCAACGTGCTCGATGTCCGCCCGCGCCCCAGGGGTGCCTCCGGCGAGGTCATCGGCAGCCAGAACGAGCCGTTCAACGTCAACATCACCCTGCCGTACCGCGACACGGACGACATCAACTACGCCATGGACGCGCTCGTGCGCGAAGCCGGATCCATCGCAAAACTACGCGCCGGGCAAATGAGCTCCGCGGTGCTGGACATCCTGTTGTGCGCCACCCCGGACGAAGTCCGCTTCACCTGCGACTGCCCGGACCCGGCCGTCGTGTGCAAACACTCTGTCGCCGTCGCCCAGCGCGCCGCATTGCTTATCGACGCCGACCCCAGCGTCATCCTCACCATGCGCGGCATCACCTACAGCGCCCTCGAGGACCGCAAGCGCCGCGAGGCCCACTCGCTGGCCAAGGAGAATTCGGCGCCGGGCTCGCCCTATTTTTGGCAGGGTCACGAGATGCCCGAGCTGCCGCGGCCGAAGGTGGCGCCGATGATCGAGGATTCCAACATTGATCTGCTCCACCGTGCGATGCAGACGGTGTCGTTTACCAACATCGACCAGTTGCGCGCGGTGGCGGATATCGAGGATCTTTACGACGAACTCACCCGCCCATAGAACGCATGTTCGCATTCGGCGTGTCCCGCGTCGTGGCGGGATGGTAGGAGTTGTTGCTATGACGCGCACAACGTTCATTCACACCTCCGACCTGCAGATCGGCATGACACGCAAGTTCTTGTCGCCCGAGGCGCAGGCGCGTTTCGACGACGCCCGGCTGCAAGCCGTAAAACGCCTCGGTGCGCTTGCTGACGAGCGCGGCGCCGAGTTCATCGTCGTGGCAGGCGACGTGTTCGAACACAACTCCCTCGAGCGCGAAACCCGCGGACGCGCACTCGAGGTGCTGCGCGCGCTGCCGGTTCCGGTGTATCTGCTGCCAGGCAACCACGACCCGCTGGTGGCGGACTCCATTTTCAATTCCACGGCGGACATCGCCGGGGTGACAGTGCTGGGTGATTCCCAGCCAGTTGTGGTCCGTGATGGTGTAGAGGTCGTCGGCGCACCGCTGCTGGCGAAACGCGCTTCCGAGGACCTGTGCGCCAAAGCAACCCGGGACCTAGAACCGACGGAGAACGTGCGCATCCTCGTCGGGCACGGGCAGACCGTGGGGTACGGCACGGAAGACACCGCCGCGTTGATCGACGTCGCCGGTTTGGACGATGCTATCTCCCGCGGGGTGATCGATTACGTCGCCCTTGGTGATACCCACTCCACCCAGTCGCTGTCGCCGTCCGGGCGCGTGTGGTTTTCTGGCTCGCCGGAGACCACCGACTACTTTGACCGCACCCCGGGAATCGCCGGCGGGGAGACGGACTCCGGCAACGCGCTCGTGGTCACGGTGCACAAGGACCGACTGAATTCGTCGGTCGAGGTGGACAAAGTACCCGTCGGTGCCTGGACGTTCGAGGCGATGTTCTGGGAGGTCGCGGACGCCGACGATGTCGACGCCGTGATCGAGGACCTCAAGGCGTATCCGGATAAAGACCGCACGGTGATCAAGTACGCCTTGTCCGGCACGCTTGGCCTGGAGGCGACACGCACCCTGCAGCGGGAACTGGACGACCTCGAGCCCGTCTTCGCCGCGCTGTACGAACGCGACCGGTTAATGAGTCTGCATCTCGAACCCGACGCCGAGGAACTGGAGAACCTGCCGCTTACCGGCTACGCCAAGGACGCCATGCGTGAGCTAGTGGACCAGGCGGGCACCGACACCACCGCGGGCGATGCCGTCAACCTGCTGTTCCGCCTGTCCAAGGAGGTCCACTAAGCATGCGCATCCACTCGCTGACCATTGACAATGTCCGCGCCATCGAGCACCTCGAGATGCGCGACCTGCCGGAGACCGGAGTGATCGTCGTCCACGGGCGCAACGAGGCCGGCAAATCCACCATCCTCGACGCGCTGGACGCCGTGCTCAACGAGCGCCACACCGGCGCCGGCAAGAAGGTCAAGGCACTCGCCCCGGCAGGGCGCGACGCATCCCCCGAAGTGGAACTTCACGCCACCGTGGGCGAGACCACCTTTACCATGCGCAAACGGTGGCTGAAAGGAAAGCGTGCAGAGTTGACCGTGCACGCCCCAGTGCGTGCGAACTACACCGGCCGCGAGGCGGACGACGAACTCATCCGCATCCTGGACGAGCACATGGACACCGCCCTCGCCCAAACGCTGTTTTTGCGTCAAGGCGAGTTGGATCCTGGGGTGGCCGCAGCCGGTATCCCGTCGATCTCTCGTGCCCTGGACGCCGAGGCGGGGGAGGGCGATACCGGCGAGGAGGATTCCGATCTCGCCCGCGCCATCGATGCGGAGTACGAGAAGTATTGGACTAACGCGACCCCGCCGAAGAAGAAGTCGACCTATGCCGCGCTGTTCACCGCCGTCGACGAGGCCCGCGAGGCAGCGGCGTCGCACGAAGCGGACGTTGCCCGCCTCGCCCAGTACGTCGACGAGGTGGAGCGACGCGAAGCCGAGATTGAGACCATCGGCCGCGAACTACCGGAGGCGGAGGAGGAACACCGGGACCGCGAGAAAACGTTCGCCGAAGCGAACCAGGTCCGCGAGAAGGCCGCGGCAGCCGCCGAGCGCCTCGCGCATGCGAAAGTGGCCCGCGAGCGAGCAGAGCAGGACCTGGCGGATCGCGCGGCGCTCACCAAACGCGTCGCGCACATCCGCGCGGAGGAACAACAGTTGCGCGAGCAGCTCGAACCGGCCCAGCAGGCGCGGGACGACGAACACGAGAAGATCGCGGGTCTGGTGTCTGTGGTGGACAAGTCGAAAGAGAGGCTCGCCGAGGCCCGGACCGCTGTTAAACAGGCCGAAGCCATCCGAGACCTCGCCCGTGCGAAGCGCCGTCTCACAACGATCGGCGAGCAGTTGGAGCGCATTCAAACGGCGGAGCAGAAATACAAAAAGTTGCTTGACAGCGCCCCCGAGCGCGACGTCACCGACACCCAGGTTCGCGTGCTGGAGCAGGCCGAAAGCGAACTGACCCTGCAGCGCCGTCTGCGTGACGCCGCTTCCGCAAAACTGGAGATCACCGCCGACGACGCAACCATCACCGTCGATGGTGACGAGGTCAGCGTCGACGGGACCGAAACCGTTGCCGTCCACGAGGGCAGTACTCTGAAACTCGGCGGCTTCGGCGTGGTGTTCCGCGCCGCGCAGGGCACCCAAGACCCCCAGCAAGCCGTGGAAAAGGCGCAGCAGGATGTTGCCGACGCGCTCGCCGCGACCGGGTGCGCCACCGTGGACGAGGCCCGCGCAGCACGCGACGTATCCAAGCAACACGCCGCGGAGCTCAAGGCTGCCCGCCAGCGTCTCGACGACACCCTTGCCGGCGCATCTGCCGACGAACTGCGTGCCGAGCGCACGAAACTTTCCGCACAGGTCGACGAGTCCACCGAGGTGCTTGCCTCTCTCGCGCCCGAGTTCAATCCGGAGGCGGATCTGGACGAGTCAGCCGCGGACGACGAGCTCAAAAAGGCGCAGAAGGCTCTGGGCGACGCCGAGCGCGACGTCGATGCCGCCGAAGCAGACCTGAAACCGTACGCGAATAAAACCGCGGCGCACGCGCTGACGGTGCTCGAAACCAAACTCGAGGCGAAAGAGGCCGAAGCCGCAGGTGCTGCCGCCGAACTGGACCGCGCCGAAGCGACCGCCGCGGCCGACACACTCGAGCACACCGCGTCACAAGCCCGCGACACCGAGCGCCAAGCAGCCGACGCCGCCGCCGAACTGGACGCTGCGCTTGCCCAGGCGGATCCGGACGTTGCCGCGTCACTGCTGGAAGGTGCCGCTACACGCCTGCAAAACCTGGAGAAGCGCAAGGTAGACGCCGAAAATCGAATCCGCGAACTTGCCGGGTACATCGATTTGGCGACCGGCGCCGCCGAGCGTGCCGACCGCGCCGCGGCGAAACTCGACGCAGCGGAGACAGAACTCACCCGCGCCACCCGCCGCGCCGAGGCCGCGCGCCTCCTGCGCGAGACGATGTTGCGCCACCGCGACGCCGCCCGTGCCCGCTACGCCGCCCCGTTCAATGCGGCAGTACGCGAGCGCGCCCGCGTGCTGTTCGGCCCGAGCGTCGATTTCAACTACGGCGACGACCTCACGATCACCGAGCGCACCGTCGACGGCGTGACAGTGCCCCTGAAAGAACTGTCAGGCGGCACGAAAGAGCAGCTCGCCATCCTTACCCGTTTCGCGATCGCGGACCTTGTGTCCGGCGACGGCGCGGGTTCGCCGGTCCCGGTCGTCGTCGACGATGCGCTCGGCGCGACCGACCCAGAGCGGCTTGCCCGCATGAACTCATTGTTTAGCCAGGTGGGCAAGCATTCGCAGGTGCTCGTCCTAACGTGTTTCCCGCAGCGCTTCGACCGTGTCGCGGCCGCAGAAACGTTGTCTATCGACGACCTAAAAACCACGTCCGACCGGCTCGGATAGTATGAGAGATTATGACTGCACAACCGCGATGGCTGAGTGACGACGAGCAGCACCTCTGGAGGACCATCCTCGAGGTGTTCCGAAACGTCACCACAACTATCGACGACCGCTTGCAGGACACCGCAGCGCTGTCCTCGCCCGACTTCTCGGTGCTGGTGGTGCTCTCGGAAGCCCACAACCGAACCTTGCGGCTTCGTGATCTGTGCGGCGAGTTGGGTTGGGACCGTTCCCGCACGTCGCACCAGGTGACGCGGATGGAAAAACGCGGGCTCGTCGCAAAGCAAGTCAGCCCAGGCGACGCCCGTGGCATCCTGGTCACAATCACCGACGACGGGCTGTCGCGACTCGCTGCTGCCGCGCCCGACCACGTGGAGACGGTGCGCCGCCTCATCTTCGACCACCTCACGGACGAGCGTACAGCCGCGCTGCAAGGCCTCCTCGACGACATCGCAGGCGCGACAGGCGACAAGACGCAGCCTTAACTGCCGAAGTCGAAGCGGTTTCCATTGCAGGATTCCGTGCAGGGGAGTTGGATGGGTGGCATGTCGAACATGTACACCCCGCAGAATTACAACAACTCCCCGAAGCGCCTCGAGCGCTCGATGAGCGATAAGTACATCGCCGGCGTGTGCGGTGGCATCGCCAGGTACTTCGGCGTGGATTCCACACTCATCCGCATCATTTTTATCGCGCTCGTGCTGGCAGGCGTGATGCCGGGCGTGCTTGCCTACATCATCGCCTGGGTAATTATGCCCGCCGAGTTCTAAATCTCGGCGGGCGCGTTGGCGTCTCGGACGGGTTTAGCCGAAGTGGCCCGGCTGGTTGACGGGGCCGAGATCGCCGGTGCGCAGGTAGTTGATCACCTGCTGGTCGACGGCCTTGTTGCCGCGGCCGACGTGGCCGTGTCCCGGCCCGTGGACGGTGACCAGGTGCGAGTTCATCGGCTTAGCAATGCCGAAGCGGCCTGAGTACATCGTCTGCGGGTCACGCGTGGCGTTGAACTGCAGCGGGCGGGTGGCCAACTTCGAGCCGTTGAGCGGCATCTTGCCGATGACCGGAGCTGCGCCGTTGCATGCCATACCGGAGCCGAAGATCTGTGCCGGGGCAGTGATGATCTCGCCGGTTTCCATTGCCCAAAGCGCGCTCGGAACTTGCAGGTAATCCGGTGCGGCGACGTTTTCGTTGCAAGTCTGCACCGCAAGCAGTTCGTTGCGGGCCTTGGCTTCTTCCTGCATAAACTTTTGTACCTGCGGAGACGGCTTCTCATAAGCATCAGGCAGCGTGCCGTTGGTCATCCGCGCCAGGGTATCCCACTGTGTCGGGTGCGTGATCGCGCCGCGGGTGGTCTGCAGCAGCGGCGACATGACCTGGTTCGCGCCCGGGTTAAGCATGCGGGAGACGATGCCCTCGCCCTCGGCGCGGGCCTTCCCGGTGGCGCTCATCGCGTCCGCACCCGCTTGGCCCGCGAATGCCAGCGCCGGGGGAAGATCGCCCACGCGCGCCGGCGGGGGAGTCACCGTCGGGTTCGTGCCTGCCTGCTTCGCCACCACGCTAGACCAGTACTGGTAAGCCTTCAGCGGGGTATTGCCCATCCGGTACTTCGCGTCGTTCGCCGCGACCCAGGCGAAGTACTCGTGCAGTGCGCGCTCGTAGCCGCCCTTTTGATCCGACATCAGCTTCGCCCACTGGTCGTTCGGGTTCATGGCGGAATCGAGCACGACCTTGTCGGTGCGCTTCGGGAACATCGACGCGTAGGCGGATCCCAGGTAGGTGCCGTAGGACAGGCCCATAATGGAAATCCGGTCGTAGCCGAGCGCCCAGCGCACCATGTCCCAGTCGCGGGCGTTGTTATAGGTGGTGATCGACTTGGAATACCCCGGGCGCGGGCGCTCGCAGAGATCGCGGGTGAGTGCGCCGCTGTTTGCGTAGGAATCGAACTGCAACTTGGCTATCTGCGCAGGGTCGTTGATATTGGGCTCCGCGCAGTTAAGCGGGGTGGAGCCGAGCAGGCCGCGCGGCTGGACAGCCACCAGGTCCCATTCGTTGCGGATTTCTTTCGGCCACTCGAAGCCGCCCTCCGTGCCGAAGTAGCTGTAGGCCTCGCCGCCGGGGCCGCCCGGGTTGCCGAACAGTGCGCCGCGTCGGGCACTGGGCACCTGCGCCGGGATCTTGATAAAGCCGAGGGATACCGAGCCCGCCTTCGGATCCTTGTAGTTCATCGGCACATTGATGCGGCCGCACTTCGCGCCGTTCGCGTCCACATAGAACGGGCACGCTTCCCAGGTGATGGCTGGGGACTTTGGCTGAGCAGACGCGGTCGGTGCGGTGGTCGGGGTGAGCGCGAGCGCGAGTGCACCCAACACAGCAGCACCCCGGTGGACGAGGCGCTTTGTGGTGGACTTCAACATAACGGGCTCCTTCATTTAGTTCGAAAAATACCTATAGACGAAATTACCCCAGCAGCTGAGAAGCTGCTGGGGCATTTTTGAACGCTTTCTTAGGCAGTGACTGCCTGGGAGGATCCGCCGAGCGGACGGATACGCTCGTTGATCTCGGTGATCGCACGGTCGCGGTCGCGCACCGCGACGATGCAGTCCTCGTCACCGTCGACGCAGATGCGGACGGTGTTGCCGCCAAGGGTGAAGGTGTCGGCGTCGTCGAAACGCATCGGCTTGCGGTTGTGCCAGGTGATCTTGGAGTAGTTGTGGAACTTTGGGCGCTTGCCCTCCTCGACAGACTTGATCTGGGAGTAGGGGATCGTACGCGTGCGGCGACCGAGGGTTGCGGTCAAGGAGTCGTCGTCAAGCGCAAGATCAATGCGACGAGACAGCAGCCACACGGCCCAGCCGAAGAACAGGGCGATCAGGGCGTAGGACAGGATGCTCAGTTCCGCCTCGACGGCAAAGTACGTGGCGACGAGCGCGATAACGGTGACCAGGACAGCAGGCCACACTGCGGGGGTCTGGGAGTACTGCGTGCTTGTCATACGTATGATCATATGCAATGGAGGGGCCAACCGCATAAAAATCGGAAGGAAATGTGGGCTAAATCGCCTGTTTATTCCGTCTTCTGCCCCCGATGCTACCCCAGCAGGTAATCTTCGTGGCCGTTTTGGAGTTTCGTGTTACTGAGCGCGTCTAATGAGCGCGTATGCTCCGGCGGTCGCCGCCACCGTGGCCACTAACGAGATCGCAAGATCGCTTGACGACGACACCGCCAAGTCCACCCCGTCCACACCGAATGCGTCCGGCGCGTAGGCGAACGTGTTGCCGACGGCGTGCACCGCAGCCGCCGCTTCAATCCCGCCGGTTGTGTGAGTGAGGAAGATGGCGCACAGCGCGAACACGGTGACGCTGACCATGCCTTGCCATCCGTAGTGGTGGCCTGACAGGAAAAACAGCAGCGGCAGCAGATACGCAATCACGGCGGGGGAGAACCACTGGCCGGTGATCTGCACGAGCGAGCCGCGGAAGAAGAGTTCTTCGGACAGCGATTGGAGCGGCGTCATCGCGACGATGACGGCCAGTGCCGCGAGATTCATCGGAGTGAAAGTCGCCTGGGACCGGTCCGAGATAACGACTGCGTAGATCCCTTCGGCGCCAAGGAACAGCAGGGCAGGGAAGAGAGCGAGCCCGAAGTTGCGCCACCTAAAGCGCAGTTCCGTGGACCACAGCGCCCGCGGGTCGCGGCCTGTCACTCGGGCAGCGATGAATCCAGCGGGGATCGCCGCCACCCACCCAATGAATGTGGCGGCTGCGAGGTACGGATGCTCCAAAAACGAGTATTCCTCGAATGCACTGATCGTAGGATGGGCGATCTTCTCGTACAGGTAGTACAAGCCGATCGCCGCGCTCGTCAGCGTGACCAGAAGCACCAGAGCGATGATGAGTTCTATCAGCGGGCGCCACCACGCCGGGCGGGGCGGAGTGGGTTTGCCATTGTTGGGCGGTGCGGTGGGTCGTCGATACGCGCGGCCAAGGAGGTGGTAGGCGGGGGATGTAGAGACGTTCAAGATGTCACCTTCCTCGCTACTCGCCGTGTTTCTTATCCCAGCGATACCTGCGGAAGTCAAAGATTGGCAAAATGGCGATGTAGTAGACCCCCAGTGTCCACGCGGCCGGTTTGAGTAAGTTGCTTAGGTTGAAATTGTCCCTGTCAACAGGAAACACGATATACATGGCCAGGACGGCCAAGGGGACGACTATGAATCTCTGCCACCATGGCGGAACCCATGGCGCTCCATTCTCTTCTCTTGTGGCAAGTGCCCCGCCAAACCCCATTTCGAACCGAGAGCCCATTCCAAAGCCTCCTTACTACAAAAAGTTTAATACCGCCCGCGTGACAACGGGTGCGACAAAGAGAGGGCTGTGAATTGCACTCCCGGAACGACCCCGAAAACAAAAATCTCGAGACACCGTAGGAACGATGTCGCGAAACAACGGAGCTTTCAGTAAACCCCCGACCAGTTGTAGCGGGTTCGTGGCTACACCCCGGTTACACCGGGTTCCGACTCCGGTTACACGACAGAAGTCAATTATATGACGTGAGCAGGAGCGCTTTTTAGAACGGGAAGTCAGGAAATTCCGCTTCCGCCTCTTCCTGCCTCTCGGCAAGCTCCACGCTCCACCGTGAACGCTCGACAAGCTCGTCAAAGGTGAGCACCTCCGGTGACTTGCGGTTCGAGCGGAAACTTTCAAAGCTACGGAACTTCGAGCCAATTCGGTTGCCTTGGGCGCGGCACAAATCGCACATGGGCCGATCATCAGAAACGAGCGTGGTTCAACCAAGTATGCACCGTCGCCAGTGTTGTCTCCCTCGTTGTCCCTCTCGGCAATTCATCCGGCAAGGCTCTCCTTGGCGGCGCGAACCGTCGTCGAACCCCGAGGTGCCCCGCTGTAAACGGGAATCGAGTCGAGGCTGCGGATGAGGTAGATAAGTTTGTTCGAGCCTTCGCGGTTCAAGATGATGAGGCCATCGAGTTTTGTCCCGTTCGGATCATTGCTTGGGGCCTGAAAACCGATCTCCCGAACTACGCCAGGCTCGTGCGCAACTTGAATCTCGAGCTGGCGACGCTGTTTTCGCAACTTTGCCGGAATCTCTGCCATCTCTGCTCCTTCCACTGTCTCTTGAGCAGCACACACAGCTGCACCGCTACCCGGAACTTGACTAGTTCAGTGCTCGCTGTATAGTTCAGCGCATGCTTACTATTGCTTCACGTCTCGACGTGATGAACCGCCTGGGTCGTGCACTGGCCGACCCCACTCGATCGCGGATCATCTTGACCCTGCTCGACCATCCCGCTTACCCGGCGGAACTGGCTCGAGCTTTGGACCTGACACGCCCGAACGTGTCCAACCACCTGGCATGCTTGCGCGATTGTGGGATCGTCGTCTCCGAGCCCGAGGGGCGTCGGACACGATACGAGATCGCCGATCCGCACCTGGCACAGGCACTGGCGGCACTGGTCGATGCCACCCTGGCAGTAGACGAAGACGCCCCGTGCATGGATCCCGCCTGCACGCTTCCCGGGTGCTACGCAGCTGGGGAGGGTGCGTAATGCTCACCACGGTCTTGCAGGCGATAGGCCTGTTCGCAGCTACCAACATCGACGACATCATCGTGCTCGCCCTCTTCTTCGCGCGAGGGGCAGGCCAGAGCGGCACCACCGCCCGTATTCTGGCCGGCCAGTACCTCGGATTTGCCGGCATCCTCGTCGCCGCGATCCTTGTGACCGTCGGCGCCGGAGCATTTCTGCCCCCGGCAGCTATTCCATACTTTGGTCTCATCCCTCTGGGTATCGGCCTCTGGGCCGCATGGGAGGCCTGGCGCGGAGACGATGACGACGATGACGAGGCCAAGGTTGCCGGCAAGAAAGTCGGCGTGGGGACAGTCGCAGGCGTCACCTTTGCCAACGGTGGCGACAATATCGGCGTCTACACCCCTGTATTCCTCAGCGTGGAACCTCTCACAGTAGTCGCCTACTGCGTTATCTTCCTCGTGCTCGTTGCGGTCCTGGTGGCCCTGGCAAAGTTCGTCGCAACCCGCCCCCCGATCGCGGAAGTGCTCGAACGCTTTGAGGACATCCTCTTTCCCATCGTTCTCATCGGCCTCGGCATCGTGATCCTCGTCAGCGGCGGAGCCTTCGGGCTCTGACGTAGCGGCAGCGTTCCAAACGGCCCCGACCGGGCGCACCCCTCTCGGTTCAGACCCCAACAACTACCCGCAGCCAGTCCTGCGTGATCACAGCAACAAGACCGCTATGAAGCGCTGCAAAAACCGCGCCACCAGATGAGTACGGAAACTCTTCCGTGGCTCGGTCCGCGCTCATAAACAATCCGCGCTATAACCCGAGCAGGAACGGCGTTCAGACAAAGAAAAATGACCCCTCCGAACGAACGGAGCGGGTCATTTATGTGTTCGCGGCCGTTTTCCTTCGGCCGGCAGGAGGTTTCGTGAAAAGATTGGATTAGTTTCGTGAAACCCCCAAAACAAAGCGTGTCCCCGACAGGATTCGAACCTGCGACCTTTGGTACCGGAAACCAATGCTCTAATCCACTGAGCTACGGAGACAATGCTAATCAGACTAGCACCCACGACGCGGTGCGATGAAATTGCATGGTGGTTATGTGCCGGTAGCGAATCGGCACGCAACGCTAGGGGATCTCTCAGCTTCACGCCATGGTTTTTCAACAGCTGCGCCCCATAATGATTTGTGCGCGCCGCGGGAACGGCGTGACACGGGAAACAATGACAGCGAAACGGCCGGCCCCGAAAGGGACCGGCCGTTTCGTTATGCCGTTACCGGCGCTGGGCAGCACCAGCGGGGGCGGGCTACTTCACGACCATGACGATGAGGTCACGTGGGCCGTGCACGCCCTCGACGCGCACGAGCTCGATGTCGGAGGTAGCGGACGGGCCAGAAATCATCGTGGCCGGGCGCTCCGGGTCGATGCGGGCGATCATCTCCGGCACGCCGTAGACGACGGTGTCGGCACGCACGATGCAGATGTGGCGGTCCGGAACCAGCGACAGGGCGCGGCGGCCGCACACGTCGCCGGACTCCAAGACGATGGAGCCGGTCTGCGCGGAGGTGACGTGGGAATCGGTCACCACGGCGTCGACGTCGCTGAGCTCGCGCGGATCGGTCGCGTTGTCGTCCGGGCGTGCGGTGCCGGAGAAGCCGTCGAAGAGCTTCGCGTCCAGGCCCGGTGCGTAGACGACGTCGTTGCACTTGCGGTCGGCCAGGACCTTCAGCAGATCGTCGTGAAGAGTCTGCTCGGTCGTCTCGACGACGTCAGCCTTGTAGTCCACGAGGCGGTCGATGAGGATCTCGCGCAGCTCGTCGCCCTTGATGTCGGAAGTGGTGCGGTACTCGCGGACCACCTCGACGTGCTCGGGAACGTCCGAGAGCTTGTGGGCATCGCGGATGCGCTTGAGAATCTCGCGCTTCGCGTCCTCGTTGCGTGCGTCGCGGGCGGGGGAGCCGGCAGCGTTACCAATGCGGGTAGTCATTTACTTCTCCTCCTCGAAACGCTCGCCGGTGACGTTCTGGCCCTCCGGAACACCTTGCTTGCGTGCGTCGGCAAGCAGGTTCTTCGCCTCGTCGGTCTCCCACCACTCGCGGAAGGTCTTCTTCGGCGGGACCGCGACATCGCGGAACTCCGTCCAACCGGAAATTGGCGGCGGCATGGTCTCGATCGTGCCGTTAAAGCCGCCGAGAATGCGGCCCAGCGTCGCCAGGCGGACGACGCGGTTCCACGCTCCACTGTTGCCCCAAACCTTGGACAGGGCACCGAATGAGGCGCGCTCGATGTAGCTCGGCTCATTCTTCGCCTTCTGGTAGCGCAGCTCCAGCAAGATGTCGGTGATCGGGATCTTCACCGGGCAGACCTCGTTGCAACGACCGCACAGGGAAGACGCGAACGGCAGGGAGCCGTTCGGGTCATCGCTGGAGTCGATGCCGGTGAGCTGCGGCGACAGGATGGCACCGATCGGGCCCGGGTAGGTCGAACCGTAGGAGTGACCACCGGCACGCTCGTAGACCGGGCACACGTTCAGGCAGGCGGAGCAGCGGATGCACTTGAGCGCCTCGCGGCCGATCTCGTTGGACATTGCCGCGGTACGGCCGTTGTCCAGAAGAACAATGTGGAAGTTCTGCGGGCCGTCGCCCTCGGTCACACCGGACCACAGGGACGTGTACGGGTTCATGCGCTCACCGGTGGAGGAGCGCGGCAGCAGCTGCAGGAAGACACCGAGGTCCTCGAAGTTCGGCAGCAGCTTCTCAATGCCCATCACGGTGATGAGCGTCTCCGGCAGGGTCAGGCACATACGGCCGTTGCCCTCGGACTCGACGATGGAGACGGTGCCGGTGTCGGCGCAACCGAAGTTGGCGCCGGAGATAGCGACCTTGGCTTCCATGAACTGCTGGCGCAGGTACTGGCGCGCGGCCTCGGCAAGCTCTGCAGGCTCCTGCGTCAGTGTCTCGTCGGTGTTCGGCATCTTCGCGGTGAAGATATCGCGGATCTCCGCGCGGTTGCGGTGGATCGCCGGGACGAGAATGTGGGAGGGGAAGTCCTCGCCGAGCTGCACGATGAGCTCAGCTAAGTCAGTCTCCTGCGCGAAGACGCCGGCCTTTTCCAGCTCCTCGTTCAGCGCGATCTCTTGGGTGGCCATGGACTTGATCTTGACGACCTTGTCCTCGCCAGTTGCCTTCACCAGATCCTGGATGATCTCGTTGGCTTCCTTGGAGTCGCGTGCCCAGTGGACGTGGCCGCCGCGCTTGGTCACGTTCTCCTCGAACTGCTCGAGCAGCTCCGGCATACGTGCCGCAACGTCGCGCTTGATCGTGGAGCCCGCTTCGCGCAGCTGCTGCCAGTCGTCCAGCTCGTCGACGACTGCCTGACGCTTCACACGAATGGTCGTGGTTGCGTACTGGTAGTTGCGGCGCTTGGTGACGTCGTTTAGCTCGTGGTGCGCAGCCTTCTGGAACTTCTCTTTGCCGCGCAGGTGGGACGGGCCGTTGGCAAACGGCGGCATCGTGGGTTGACCGAGTGCAACCTTCACAGCATCTTCTCCTTCGTGTACGCAGCGGACGTCGGAGTCAGCGGGTTCTCCTTGGTGGAGGCAAGGATCTCAGCCATGTGCACGGCACGGATGCCCTGGCGCTGGCGGGAGAGCGCACCGCCGATGTTCATCAGGCAGGAGGAGTCACCGGCGGTGACGTACTCGGCCTGGGTCTCCTTGATGTGGCGAACCTTGTCGGAAACCATGGCGGAGGAGACCTCCGGCATCTTCACGGAGAACGTGCCGCCGAAGCCACAGCACTCCTCGGAGTTCGGCAGATCCACCAGTTCCAGGCCCTCGACGTGGCGCAGCAGCTCGGTCGGACGGTCGCCGACCTTGAGGAAGCGCAGCGAGTGGCAGGAGGAGTGGTAGGTCACGCGGTGCGGGAAGAACGCACCGACGTCGTAGGTGCCTGCGACATCGACAATGAACTCGGAGAGGTCGTAGGTCTTCTTGGACGCGATCTTTGCGCCGTCGACAAGAGCCTTGGAGCCGAAACGCTCCGCCAGCTCGACGTGCTGCTCGCGCACGGCACCTGCGCAGGAGCCGGAGGGAGCCACGACGTAGTCGATCGACGGATCAGCGAATGCGTCGACGTAGGTCTCAATGATGGGAACGGCCTGCTCCTTGTAGCCAGTGTTGACGTGCATCTGGCCGCAGCAGGTCTGCTGTTCGGGGAAGACAACCTCGTAGCCCAGGCGGGAAAGCACAATGGCCGAAGCCTTGTGTGCGTCGGGGAAGAGGGCGTCACCGATACAAGTAGAGAACAGAGCTACTCGCATTTATCGGGGCTCCTATCGTGGAAAATCTCTGGAAAAATGACGAAACTCCCGAGCCCGCCTGGGCTTCGGGAGCTCCGTAAAAAAACAGTGCAGTTACGGAACCACCGGAGCCAAAGCGCTCAAGACGTTCGACTGCAAGAAGACTATCACGCACACGGCGAGGAGGAAGCCGAAGGACCAGCCCACAACCTTCTTGAAGAGTTCGGACTCCTTGCCCTCCATATTGACCGCGGTTGCGGCGATGGCGAGCGACTGTGGCGAGATCATCTTGCCGACGACACCACCAGTGGTGTTCGCCGCGAGCATGAGATCCGGGTTGAGGCCCAGGTTGTGCGCGGCGGTGACCTGAAGATTGGCGAACAGCGCGTTAGCGGACGTGTCGGATCCGGTGACTGCTACACCGACCCAGCCGAGCATCGGCGCGAAGAATGCGAACGCCGGGCCGAGGTTGGCGAAGAACTCGCCGATGGTCACGGTCTGGCCGGAGTAGTTCATCACGTAGGCCAGTGCGAGCACGAGCACGATGGTCAGGGCGGACCAACGCATCTTCCACACGGTGTCGGTGAACTCCTTGCCCACCTGGCCCCAGGTGAGGCTGTAGCGGCCGTTCTCGTTGAACACCATGTACGCGATGGAGACGATGAGCGCGGAGATGACCAGCAGGGTGCCTGGGTTGTTGATCCAGGCGAAGGTGTAGTCGCTGTTGACTGCCTCGCCGGCGGCGTCGTAAAGCTTGCCGTCCAGACCCGGCCACGGGAAAGTCAGCTTGAAGGACTTGAGCCACTCCGGAATCGTGGTGCCCAGGTTTGCGATACCAAAGACAAGGACAACGACTGCGTAGGGCATCAGCGCCATCCAGATGCGGCTTCCGGTAAGCCGGCCCGATTCCGCATCGGCGGCTTCGCCCGCGTACGGCTCGAGGCCCAGGCGCTCACGCATCTCGTGGACGCCACGCGGCTGCCAGAAGTGCAGGAGGACGAACGCGGCGCCGAGCGCGACGATGCAGGCAATGACGTCGGTGAGCTGATATGCGAAGTGGTTGGAGGTCCACCATTGCGCTATAGCGAAGGACAGGCCGATGACGCCGGCGGCGGGTGCTGTTTCGCGAACGCCGCGCCAGCCGTCGATAAGCAAGGCGATGATGAACGGCACGAAGAATGCCAGCAACGGGGTCTGGTGGCCCACAATCGCAGCGATGTTCTCGGTCTGCTCCAAGGTTCGGCCGCCCACGTCGCCGGCAGTGGTAATCGGAATGGCTACAGCACCGAACGCCACTGGGGCGGTGTTCGCGATAAGGACAACTGTCGCGGCCTTCAACGGCGGAATACCCAGGGCGAGGATCATCGTCGCGGTAATTGCAACCGGTGCACCGAAGCCGGCGAGGGCCTCAAGGAGGCCGCCGAAGCAGAACGCGATGAGCATCGCCTGGATGCGCACGTCGCCGTTGCCCATTTTGTCGAAGACCAGGCGCAGGTCCTCGAAGCGACCGGAGGCGACCGTGATCTGGTAGAACCAGATCGCTGTCAGGATGACGAAGACAATGGGGAACAGGCCGAACAGGCCGCCGCGGAATGCCGAAGAAATCGCCATTGCGGTTGGCATGTTGAAGCCGAGGATCGCGATCAAAATTGCCACAACCAACGCAACTGCGCCGGAAGTGTGGGCGCGGGCCTTGAAGCCCAGCAGCATGATGAAGAAGGTTAACAGCGGCAGTGTTGAAACCAGCGCCGACAGCCCCGTGCTGCCACCGACAGCGTCGGTGACGACTTGGAATTGGTCCATAGGAGTGCTCTTTCGAGTCAGGGAGGGACAATGACTGGACTAAATATGCCATCTACACCCTGAAAGTGACGAATGGAGGGGGAGCAGTTTGGTGTGACCTAATCCACTTATAGTGGTAGCAGCGGTATACCGGAAGATTGGGACGAGCTGCTTGCCGTGTCGGCGGGTGATTTAGACTTGTGCCCCATGACGCCAGCTGAACTCGCAACCACCGTGAAAGAAGCCGCATCGCGCGTGCTCGCAGCCCATGATCTCGATGCCTCCGTCGTGCCCGACACCGTGACTGTGGAACGGCCGCGCAACCCGGAGCACGGCGACTACGCCACAAACATCGCCCTGCAAGTGGCGAAGAAAGCCGGCACCAATCCGCGCGATCTTGCAGGCTGGCTTGCCGACGACCTCTCGTCCGACCCCGCCATCGATGCAGCCGAGGTCGCAGGCCCCGGCTTTATCAATCTGCGCCTGGCTGCCGGTGCGCAGGGCCAGCTGGTTGCGAAGGTACTAAGTGAAGCTGAGGCTTTCGGTCACTCCGAGCTCTACAAGGGAGAAAAGGTCAACCTCGAGTTCGTCTCAGCCAACCCAACCGGCCCGATCCACTTGGGCGGCACCCGGTGGGCCGCGGTGGGCGACTCGCTCGGCCGCGTACTTGAAGCCGCTGGCGCCGAGGTGACCCGCGAGTACTACTTTAACGACCACGGCGGGCAGATCGACCGCTTCTCCCGTTCCCTGGTGGCTGCGGCCAAGGGCGACCCGACACCCGAGGACGGCTACGGAGGCGACTACATCCGCGAGATCGCGCAGGCGGTCGTCGATAAGCACCCGAATGCTCTCGAGGGTTCGGACGCCGAGGTGCAGGAGACCTTCCGCGCGGCGGGGGTGGAGATGATGTTCGAGCAGATTAAGGCGTCGCTGCACGAATTCGGCGTGGATTTCGACGTGTACTTCCACGAGAATTCGCTGTTTGAATCGGGCGCGGTGGACAAGGCGATTGCCACGCTGAAGGACAACGGCAACCTGTACGAGGCGGATAACGCCTGGTGGCTGCGCTCGTCGGACTTCGGCGACGACAAGGACCGCGTAGTGATCAAGTCGGACGGTGACGCCGCCTACATCGCCGGCGATATCGCGTACGTGGCCGACAAGTTCGACCGCGGCCACACGCTGGCGATCTACATGCTCGGCGCCGACCACCACGGCTACATTGCACGCTTGAAGGCTGCTGCGCAGGCGCTGGGCTACAACGGCGACGCAGTCGAGGTGCTCATCGGCCAAATGGTCAACCTGGTGCGCGACGGCAAGGCCGTAAAGATGTCCAAGCGCGCCGGCACCGTGATCACGCTGGAAGACCTTGTCGACGCGATTGGTGTCGACGGCGCCCGCTACTCGCTCGTACGCTCCTCGGTGGACTCCTCGCTGGATATCGACCTGGACCTGTGGACGAAGCAGTCCTCCGACAACCCCGTCTACTACGTGCAGTACGGCCATGCCCGCCTGTGCTCGATCGAGCGCAAGGCAAACGAGGCCGGGGTCTCCTACGAGGACCCGGATCTGTCGCTGCTGTCCCACGACAAAGAAGGCGATTTGATCCGCACCATCGGCGAATTCCCGGCTGTGGTGCGCGCCGCCGCGGAGCTGCGCGAGCCGCACCGCATTGCCCGCTATACCGAGGAGCTGGCCTCCGCCTTCCACAAGTTCTACGACTCGTGCCAGATCCTGCCGAAGGCCGGCGACGAGGCTGAGCCAGTGCACACTGCGCGTCTCGCGCTGGCCATGGCGACGCGCCAGGTCATCGCCAACGCCCTGCACCTGATCGGCGTGAGCGCACCGGAGCGGATGTAAATGACCGTTTTCATCTCCACCCCGTACAGCACCGACGAAGGCGACTTCAACGACCTACCTGCGCACGTCTGGCCGCGCAACGCCAAGCGTGAAGAAGATGGCGTGGTCACGATTGCAGGTGTGCCGCTGCCGGAGATCGTTGCAGAGTACGGCACCCCGGTGGTTGTGGTCGACGAGGACGATTTCCGCTCCCGCTGCCGCGACATGGCCAAAGCCTTCGGCGCGCCGGCGAACGTGCACTACGCGTCCAAGGCGTTTTTGACCCGCCACATCGCGCGCTGGGTCGACGAAGAAGGACTCGCGCTCGACGTGGCCAGCGAAAACGAGCTGCGCATCGCCCTGGCCGCGAACTTCCCGCCGGAGCGCATCACCGTCCACGGCAACAACAAGTCCGACGCGTTTTTGCGCCTGTGCGTCGACTCGAAGGTCGGCCACGTTGTCATCGACTCGCACCAGGAACTTGCGCAACTCGAGACCGTCGCGCACGAGGCGGGCGTGAAGCAGGACGTGTTCATCCGCGTCAAGCCCGGCGTGGACGCGCACACGCACGAATTTATCGCTACCAGCCACGAAGACCAGAAGTTCGGCATTTCGCTGGCCACCGGCGATGCGCTGACAGCTGCCGTCGCGGCGATCGACTCGCCGTCGCTCGAACTGACCGGCCTGCACTGCCACGTCGGTTCCCAGGTATTCGATGCGGAAGGCTTCAAACTCGCCGCGGAGCGCGTGCTCGGCTTGTACGCCGAGGTCTGGAAGACCTGCGGTGTGGCGCTCGGCTATTTGGATCTCGGCGGCGGCTACGGCATCGCCTACATGCCGGGGGAGGAGCCTCTCGACGTCGCCGCCGTCGCGCGCGACCTGTTGGCCGCCGTGCAGGATGTCGCCGACGAGCTCGGTATCGCTGCGCCGACCGTCGTCGTGGAGCCGGGCCGCGCCATCGCCGGCCCGTCCGCGGTGACGGTCTACACCGCCGGTGTGATCAAGGAGGTCGACACCTCGTACACCACCTCGCGCCGCTACATCGCGGTCGACGGCGGCATGAGCGACAACATCCGCCCGTCGCTGTACGGCGCGCTTTACGACGCCCGCGTGGTCAACCGATTCGTCGACGGCGAGACCACCGACACCCGGTTGGTCGGCTCGCACTGCGAATCCGGTGACATCCTCGTCGAAGACGCCAAGTGGCCGGAGGACGTCTCACCGGGCGATTTGATCGCGCTCGCGGCGACGGGAGCGTATTGCTACTCCATGGCGTCGAACTACAACGCGTTCGGCCGCCCCGCGGTGGTCTCAGTGCGCGGTGGACACATCACGCCGATGGTGCGGCGCGAGACAGTGGAAGATCTGCTCGCCCGCGAATATTAATTGACCCCGTCTTCCCGCTTCGGCGATAGTAGACCAAGCGGTTCATACGACCATCTCGACAAACGTAGAAGGAGCACTAGGACCATGACTGTCGCCAGTGCAGAGGGCATCAACGGAAATTACCCCGGTAAGGGCATCGGCACGCCGGTCGGCATTGCGGTGCTGGGCAAGGGCACCGTGGGCACGGAAGTGCTGCGTTTGCTCAGCGAGTTCTCCTCCAACCTCGAGCACCGCATCGGCGGGCCTGTCGAGGTCCGTGGCGTGGCGGTGTCAGACCTGGCCAAGCACAAGGATGCGCCCGAGATCCAGGGCCTGTACCTGACCGACGATGCCAGTGAACTGGTCACCCGCGACGACGTGGACATCGTCGTCGAGCTCATCGGCGGCATCGACTACCCGCGCAAGTTGGTCCTCGAGGCGCTCAGCGCGGGCAAGTCGGTGGTCACCGCCAACAAAGCGCTCGTTGCCGCGCACGGCTCGGAACTCGCCGACGCCGCCAACGCCGCCGGCGTCGACCTCTACTACGAGGCCGCCGTGGCAGCCGCGATCCCGGTCGTCGGCATGCTGCGTCGCTCGCTCGCAGGCGACCAGGTACAGCGCATCTCCGGCATTGTCAACGGCACCACGAACTTCATCCTGGACGCGATGGCCGCCACCGGCGCGAGCTACGAGGAGGCGCTCGCCGAGGCGACGCGCCTGGGCTACGCCGAGGCTGACCCGACCGCCGACGTCGAAGGCCACGACGCCGCGTCCAAGGCCGCCATCTTGGCGTCGATGGGCTTCCACACCCGCGTGACCTTCGACGACGTGTACTGCGAGGGCATCACCAAGGTCACCGCCGACGACATCGAGGCGGCGAAGAAGTCCAACCAGACCATCAAGCTGCTGGCTATCTGCGAGCGGCTTGTCGACGATGCCGGTAACACCACCGGCATCAACGCCCGCGTCCACCCGACCCTGGTGCCCAACGAGCACCCGCTGGCGAGCGTGGACAAGAGCTACAACGCAATTTTCGTCGAGGCAGAAGCAGCAGGTCGACTCATGTTTTACGGCAACGGCGCCGGCGGCGCCCCCACAGCATCCGCAGTGCTCGGCGACCTGGTCGGCGCCGCACGCAACAAGGTCCACGGCGGCCGCGCCCCGGCGGAGAACCCGTACGCGGACTACCCGGTGGTCCCGTTTGCGGAGGTGACCTCCCGCTACCACATCAACATGACGGTCAACGACCGCGTCGGTGTGCTCGCCGACCTCACCGCGCGCTTTGCCAAGGCAGGAATCTCCCTGTCGGCCGTGCGTCAGGAGGAGTCCGGCGATGAGGCGCACCTGATCGTGGTCACGCACGGTGCCCGCGAGGAGGACCTGGACAACATTGTCACGCAGCTCTCCGGCCACGACGACGTTCTCGCCGTCAACTCCGTAATCCGCCTCGACGCGTAAAGGAGCGCTTGACATGGCAACCGATCTACAGGCAGGCCTGAAGGCGCGCGTGACTGTGCCGGGCTCCTCGGCGAACTTGGGCCCCGGATTCGACACCCTCGGCATCGCGCTGAGTATCTACGACACCGTCGAGGTGGAAGTCACCGTATCCGGCCTCGAGGTGGAGATCTTCGGCGAGGGTGCCGACGATCTGCCGCGCGATTCCTCCAACCTGGTGGTCAAGGCGATCCAGTCGGGTTTGACCGCGGCTGATGTGTCCGCGCCAGGATTGCGCGTGGTGTGCCACAACCAGATCCCGCAGTCGCGCGGGCTGGGGTCCTCCGCGTCCGCCGCCGTGGCCGGAGTCGTCGCCGCGAATACGCTCGCCGGCTCGCCGCTCGACGAGGACACCATCGTGCAGCTGTCCTCCGAGTTCGAAGGCCACCCGGACAACGCCGGCGCCTCCGCACTCGGCGGCGCAGTGGTGTCCTGGACCGACATCCCCGTCGACGGCCGCTCCAAGCCGTCGTACCGCGCCGTGCGGATTCCTGTCGACGAAACCATCAAGGCCGTCGCGCTCGTGCCGGACTTCCACGCGTCCACCAACGCGGTGCGCAAAGTGCTGCCGAGCCACGTCACCCACACCGACGCGCGTTTCAACGTGTCGCGCACGGCCGTGATGACCGCCGCGCTGCAGCACCACCCGGACCTGCTGTTCGAAGGCACCCGCGACCGCCTGCACCAGCCGTACCGCGCCGATGTGCTGCCGGTGACCGCGGAGTGGGTCAACCGTCTGCGCAACCGCGGCCACGCCGCATACCTCTCCGGCGCCGGCCCGACCGCGCTCGTGCTCACCACCTCCGACGTTGACGCATCGCTTCTCGACGAAGCCCGTGAGGCCGGCCTCCGCGTCATCGAACTCGACGTGGCAGGGCCTGCGACCGCAGAGCTGGTGCGCGACTAATACTCCGTCACACACAAAAGGCCGCGCGGGATACCCCAGCGCGGCCTTCCGGCACTTCAGTGTCTTAGTGCTTGTTCACGTACTTCTTCGGCTCCGGCAGTCCGCGCTCTTCGCGGACGCGGCGGCCAGTGTTCTCGAGCACGATCAGCGCCTCGACGACCTGTTCCGGCTCGACCGGGAACGGCATGTTGTGGATCGTCTCATCCTCGGCGGTGGCCGCCTTGGCTACAGCCTCGAGCGTCTCGCGGTCCTCCGGGTCGATGCCGACCTCGGTCAGGGTGGTGGGCAGGCCGACCTTGGTGGAGAACTCGATGAAGTCCTCGAGCTCCTCAGTGTCGGCGCCCTCCATGATCAGCTGCGCGATGGTGCCGATGTTAACCTTCTCGCCGTGCGATAGGCCGTGGGTCTGCTCGGCTGCGGACAGGCCGTCGTGGATGGCGTGCGCTGCCGCCAGGCCGCCGGACTCGAAGCCCAGGCCGGACAGCAGTGTGTTGGCCTCCACAACAGCGTCGAGGGCGGGGGTGACAATGCCGGCGCGCACCGCGTCGAGAGCGGCGAAGGCATCCTTGCGCAGGATGTTCGCGCACAGTTCCGCAAGGGCTGCGCCCGCGCGGGTCGGCTTGCCGCCGTTCATGGTGGTGCCGTTGCCCTTGGCGGTGGCGCGCGCCTCGACCCAGGTGGCCAGGGCATCGCCGATGCCGGCGACGAGGAACTTCTCCGGTGCGCCGGCGACAAGCTGGGTGTCAATGAGCACCAGGTCCGGGTTGCGCGGGAAGAAGCGATACTCGTCGAAGGCGCCGTCCTCGGTGTAGATCACCGACAGGGTGGAGGTCGGGGCGTCGGAGGATGCGGCGGTGGGCACCGATGCCCAGTTGATACCGGCTTGGAAACCGGCGGCCTTCGCGGAGTCAATTGCGGAGCCGCCACCGATGCCGACCACGACGTCGTAGTTGTTGTCCTTGATGAGCTGCATGGTGTCGTCGACACGCTTTGCGGTGGCAAAGCCCTCGAACTGCACACGGTTAACGGGCAGGTCCTCCTGCTTGAAGCCGTCGGTCAACTGATCTTCGATGAGGCCCCACACGGTGTCGTCGGCAAGCAGTAGCGGGTTGGTGCCGAGCTGCTTGAGGTAGGTGCCGAGCTCGTGGATGGCGTTTTTGCCCTGAACGTAACGGGATGGGCTAGAGAAAATGCGTGGCTTGGTCGTCATGCCTCCCAAGCGTACCGCGCTTAGCGTTTTGTCGAGCCGGAATTCTGGCGGCTGCCGGGTCCCGGCAGGGCGATGATGTTAAATTCGTTGCGCTCCAAGTGTTTACGCAGGTCTTTCTTATCGAATTTCCCGACAGACGTCTTGTCGATGGTGTCCACAAACGTCCAATATTCCGGTGCCATCCACTTCGGCAAATTCTCCGCCAGCGACGCGCGAAGCCGGGCCGCGGTCTCCTTGGACGGCTCGATGCCGGCGAGCAATTTCGTCACAGCGAGCGGGCGCTCGCCCCACTTCTGGTCGGGGATGCCGATCACGGCGCACTCGATGACGTCCTCGGACTCCATGATCAAATTTTCCACCTGGGCGGAGTAGATCCACTCGCCGCCGGAGCGGATGACGTCGCGGGCGCGATCGTACAGAGTCATGAACCCGGCGTTGGTCACGGTGCCCACGTCGCCTGTGCGAAGCCAGCCGTCGGCGGTGAAGTGCTTGCGAACGTCGTCTACATCCTCGCCGCGGAACGTGGCCGCGATTTCGCCCGGTTCCTGGGTGGGCGAGTGGTAGTAGCCAGCGGCGACCATGTTGCCGCGCACCTGGATCTCGCCCTGGGTGCGGTCGTTGGAGGCCATGACTTGGCCGTCGTTGACTACGCGGTACTCCAGTGCCGGGGTGAAGCGGCCCTGTGAGATGCGGTACGCCCAACGCGCCTCGCCGGACACACCCGAGGGCGGGCGGGCAACGGTGCCCACCGTGGAGGTTTCCGTCATGCCCCAGCAGTGCACAATGTCAACGCCGTAGCGCTCCTCCCACACCTTGATCAACGCCGGCGGGGCAGGGGAGCCGCCGACAAAAATCTCCTGCAGGCTCATGCGCTCCGGGGCGTTGTGCAGGTAGTGCACCATCAGCTGGATCCACAGGGTGGGCACGCCGTGGGCGACGCGCGGGTGGGTGCCCGCGATGAGTTTTGCGAGTGTGGGCGCGGAAACGTCCGAATCCGGCAGTACGAGTGGGGTGCCGGCGAGGAAAGCGGCGAAGGGCACGCCCCAACTCAGCACGTGGTAGATCGGGATGCAGCACAAAAACGTCTCGCCGTGGGTAACAGCCAGCGAGTCGGTGGCGCGCAAACCCGTCGCCTCCAACCACAGCGAGCGGTGGGAGTAGGCCACGCCCTTCGGGGCGCCGGTGGTGGCGGTGGAGTACACCAGCGCGGCCGCCGTGTTTTCGGGCAGTTCGGGCCAGTCGTAGACGGTGGAGCGGCCGTCGAGAAGCGTCTCGTAGCTGTACACCTCGATGTGGTCGGGCAACAGCGCGGCGGCGTCGTCGAACGGTTCGGCGCCCGTAAACGCCACGGCGCGCACCTTCGGCGTCTGTTCCACGACCTTGGCCAGCTTCTCGGCGAGGCGGGGATCGGCCACAACCAGCTCTGTTTCGGAGTGGTTGGCCACGTACGCGATCTGGTCAATCATGAGCTGGATGTTCAACGGGTTGAACACCGCGCCCTTGGCGGCCACCGCGAACATCACCTCGAGGTGCTCGGCGCAGTTGTACAGCATGGTGGACACGCGCTGGTCGCCGTCGATGCCGAGGTCGTCGTGAAGCGCATGCGCAAACGCGGCGGCGCGCGCGCCGATTTCGGCGAAGGTGGTCTCCTCCGCGCCGTCGGTGCGCCACGTGGTGCACTTCATTGCGCCGTGGACTGTCCTCCCATACTCGAGGATGCGGGCGACGGAAAACGGCACTTCCTGCATCGTTGAAAGCATGCTGGCAATGTTAGCGAAGCCAGCCGACACGCCCTGGATTAATACATGCGCTCAGATGCGCTACACTTTGCGAAGGATCGTGCGAACCGCACCCGGCCGGGACGACCCAGGTGGGGGTGCGCTGGCGGGCCGCACAGCAGTTTCACCCTGCGCCCGCGAGATCCGGCAGGGGCCTTTGAGTTTTTATGCCAGGGCCCAATCCCGAAAAAACGCACCGCTTCCAGCCTGTATCGCCGCGCGCTTGACGCGTGAAGCATGGCTGGTCGAGCGACGAAAGGACACACGTGACCGATACCGGCACCGCGGCAGGCGCAGACCTCGCCGCCATGAAGCTCCCGGAGCTGCGCAAGCTCGCCGCACAACAGGGTCTCAAAGGCACCTCCGGGCTGCGCAAAGGCGAACTGATCCAGGCGATCACGACCGGCCAGGTCCCGAAGAAGGCGCAGAAGCAGGCGCTTGACGACGACACCTCGTCCCGCCCCGAAAAGCGCAGCGCCAAGGCCGACCAGGCAGACAAGGCCGACAAGCCGGAGCAGGCGGCGGCGCCCGACAAGGCCGAGCAGGGCGACAACAATGGCGACAACCACGCTGAAAACCACGGCGATGACGATTCCCGCGGCGCTTCCCGCTCCGCCGCTCGCCGTGCCCGCCGCAACCGCGCGCGCAACCAGCACGAGGACAACGGGCAGGGCGACGGCCAGGACAACCGGGACCGCCAGGACAACCGGGACAGCAACGACCGCGGCGGCGACAACCGCGACAACCGCGACCGGGACAACCAGGACGGCAATAACGACCGCGGCGGCCGCAACCGCGACAACAACCACCGCGACAACCACGGCAACAACGACGACCACCACGGCGGTGGCCGCCGCGGTCGCCGGGGTCGTCGCAACCGGAACCGCAACCGTGATAACCACGGGAACAATGGCGGCAACAATAACGATCAGCACTTCGATCCGGAGGACCTGCAGGAGGTCGCCGGTATCGCGGACGTGCAGGACAACGGCTCCGCCTTCATCCGCACGACCGGCTACCGTCAGTCCACTTCGGACGTGTACGTGCCGCAGAAGCTTGTCCGCCAGTCGGGTGTGCGCTCCGGCGACGCGGTGACCGGCCAGGTCCGCGCGAACGGCCAGTCGCACCAGCAGGGCAACGGCCGCAACCGCCGTAGTTACAACCAGGTCGTGCGTGTGGACACGATTAACGGCCAGAGCGTCGAGGACGCGCGCGGGCGCAAGGAGTTCCACAAGCTCACCCCGCTGTACCCGAACCGTCGCCTGCGTCTGGAGACGGAGCCGAAGATCCTGACCACGCGCGTGATCGACTTGGTCATGCCGATTGGTAAGGGCCAGCGTGCGCTGATCGTCTCCCCGCCGAAGGCCGGTAAGACGACGATTCTGCAAAACATCGCCAACGCGATCGCGACCAACAACCCGGAGTGCTACCTCATGGTCGTGCTTGTCGACGAGCGCCCCGAGGAAGTCACCGACATGCAGCGCAGCGTCAACGGCGAGGTCATCGCCTCCACGTTCGACCGCCCGCCGTCAGAGCACACCGCGGTCGCCGAGCTCGCCATCGAGCGCGCGAAGCGCCTGGTAGAGATGGGCCAGGACGTCGTCGTTTTGCTCGACTCGATTACCCGTTTGGGCCGCGCGTACAACAACTCCTCGCCGGCGTCGGGCCGCATCTTGTCCGGCGGTGTGGACTCCAACGCGCTCTACCCGCCGAAGCGTTTCCTGGGTGCCGCCCGCAACATCGAGGAGGGCGGTTCGCTGACGATCATCGCCACCGCGATGGTGGAGACGGGCTCCGCCGGCGACACGGTGATCTTCGAGGAGTTCAAGGGCACCGGCAACGCCGAGCTGAAACTCGACCGCAAGATTGCGGAACGTCGCGTGTTCCCGGCTGTGGACGTCAACCCGTCAGGCACCCGCAAGGACGAGCTGCTCATGAGCCCGGAGGAGGCGCGCGTGATGCACAAGCTGCGCCGCATCCTCTCCGCACTTGATCCGCAGCAGTCCATCGACATGCTGATCAAGCAGCTGAAAAAGACGAAGACGAACGGCGAATTCCTCATCGGCGTGGCCAACTCTGCACCGATGGCGCAGACGGAAAACGACGAGGAGGACTACTCCTAATGGCAGAAAAATCGCAGGTCTCGCTTGTCGACGACTACGTTGCCGAATACCAGGGCATCCAGGCTCAGATGGGCGACCCGGAAGTCGCGGGCGACCAGGACCAGTTCCGCAAACTGTCTAAGCGCTACGCCGAGCTGCAGCCGATCATCAACGTCTACAACGACCTGACGCAGGCGCAGGAGGACCACGAGGCGGCCGCGGAGATGGCGAACGAGGATAAAGAGTTTGCCGAGGAAGCAAAGCGTCTCGAGGGCGAAATCGTGCGCCTGGAGGAGGAGCTGGCGGATCTGCTCGCCCCGCGCGACGAGCACGACGGCGACGACATCATCATGGAGCTCAAGGCCGGCGCCGGCGGCGAGGAAGCCGCGCTGTTCGCCGGCGACCTGGCGCGCATGTACCAGAAGTACTGCGAGAAGCACGCCCTGACGTGGGAGGTGCTCGATGTCGCGGAGTCCGACCTCGGCGGTGTCAAGGACATGACCGTGGCGGTCAAGTCCAAGAACCCGTCGCGCGACGGCGCCTGGTCGAAGCTGAAGTTCGAAGGTGGGGTGCACCGCGTGCAGCGCGTGCCGGTCACCGAATCGCAGGGCCGCATCCAGACCTCCGCTGCCGGCGTGTACGTCTTCCCGGAGGCGGACGAGATTGAAAGCGTGAACATCGACGACAAGGACATCCGCGTCGACGTGTACCGCTCCTCGGGCAAGGGCGGCCAGGGCGTGAACACGACCGACTCGGCCGTGCGCATTACGCACCTGCCCACCGGCATCGTCGTGACCTGCCAGAACGAGCGTTCGCAGATCCAGAACCGCGCCCGTGCCATGCAGGTGCTGCAAGCTCGTCTCGATCAACTCGAGCGCGAGAAGCAGGAGGCCGAGGAGGCCGAGGGCCGCGCCTCCCAGGTGCGCACGATGGACCGCTCCGAGCGCATCCGCACCTACAACTGGCCGGAAAACCGTATTTCGGACCACCGCATCAACTTCAAGGCGAACAACCTTGATTCGGTGCTCGACGGCAACATGGACGACCTCATCGGCGCGCTGCAGACGCATGAGCGCCAGGAGCGCCTTGAAGCCGAATAACCTCCGCGACACCATTGCCCGCGCCGCGCAGACCCTTGCCGGCGCGGGCGTTGCGTCGCCCGAGGTCGACGCGCGCCTGCTCGCCGCACACCTCATCGATGTCGGGCCGATGCAGCTCATCTTCACAGACCCGCCCGCGCATTTCGACGACGACTACGCCGCCCTGATCGCCCGCCGCGCGGCCCGCGAGCCGTTGCAGCACATCATCGGCACCGCCCCGTTCGGCGACATCGACCTCGCCGTTGGCCCAGGCGTGTTCATCCCGCGGCCGGAGACTGAGCTGCTCGCCGAGTGGGCGGTGCGCTCGCTTGACGACGAACCCACGCCGACCGTCGTCGACCTCGGCTCCGGCACCGGGGCGCTGGCGATTGCAATTGCGCGAGCGAAACCCGGTGCGACCGTTTTTGCGGTGGAGCGGTCGGCCGACGCGCGGCGCTACCTGGAGGAAAATGTGGCCCGGTACGCGTCGCCGATACGCATTGTCGCGGGTGACATGACCGACCCGGAACTGCTCGCTGAGCTCGACGGGGGCGTGGACCTCGTGGTCACCAACCCGCCGTACGTGCCCGAGACCGGGGACTTGGATGCGGAGGTGTACGCCGACCCGCACGAGGCGGTGTTCTCCGGCGCGGACGGCATGGACGCGATCCGCGGGCTCGTGCCGGTGGCCGCGCGGCTGCTTCGCGACGGCGGCGCGCTGGGGATCGAGCACGACGACACCACCTCTGACACGGTGCAAGACGTGGTCCGCGCCTCCGGGGTGTTCGGTGTGCCTGCCGTGGTCAACGACCTCACCGGCCGGGCCCGGTTTGTCACAGCTAGTAAGCTGGCCCGGTAACTTTCGCGATGATGAAGGAGCGCTATGTCCGCCATCTATGACTGCCTCGACCCGCAGGTGCGCGGCGACGGCGTGCGCGCTGCTGCGGACGCCGTGCGCGCCGGCCGCTGCGTGGTGCTGCCGACTGACACGGTCTACGGCATTGGCTGCGACGCCTTCAACAACGACGCAGTTGCCACACTCCTGGAGACCAAGCGCCGTGGGCCGGACATGCCGGTGCCGGTGCTGGTGGGCAGCTGGGTGACAGTCCAGGGTCTGGTGCGCGAGTTCTCCGACACTGCGAAAACGCTCGTCGAGGCGTTCTGGCCTGGTGGGCTTTCCATCGTCGTACCCGAGGCGCCGAGCCTGCCGTGGAACCTGGGGGATACCCGCGGCACCGTGCTGCTGCGGATGCCGAACCAGCCCCTCGCGCTCGAACTGCTGCAGGAGACCGGACCGATGGCGGTGTCGTCTGCGAACATCTCCGGCAACCCTCCGGCGCAGTCTGCCGCTGACGCGAAGGCGCAGTTCGGCGACGCAGTTGGCATCTACCTCGACGGCGGTCCAGCGACGGTCGGGGAGCCGTCCACAATCATCGACATCTCCAAGCCGAACCCGGTAGTGCTTCGCGAGGGTGCGATCCCGCTCGAGCGCATTGGTGAAGTCTTAAGCCTTGACCCAGAGGCGCTGCGCAGGAAGTAGCGGGGGAGTACACGATGTCCGGAGCCGGCGTGCCGCTTCGCGAGTTAGGCCTGGTCCTGCTCGTCGCTGCGGCAATCACGTACCTCGCCACCGGCGTGGTGCGCTCCGCGCTCGTACGCACCGGGCGGGTGGCGGAGATCCGACAGCGCGACGTGCACACCCAGCCCACCCCCTCGGTCGGCGGGCTGGCGATGTTCACCGGCTTCGCGGGCGCCTACCTGCTCGCGCAGCAACTTCCGGCGCTCACCCGCGGTTTCGCGCCGCTGACGCCCGAGATGACCGCGGTGTTTTTCGGCGGCTTGGCCATTTTGGCGGTAGGCATTGTCGACGACCTCTACGAGCTCGGGGCCCTGACCAAACTATTCGGCCAATTCGCCGCCGCGGCAGTGATGTCCGTGCTCGGCATCGCGTTCACGGTGTTCTACGTCCCCTTCGGCGAGGGCACCACGCTCATCCTGGATCAAATCCAGGGCATGGTCTTGAGCGCGATCTTCACCGTGCTGCTGATCAACGCCGTGAACTTTGTCGACGGCATCGACGGGCTTGCCGCCGGCCTCGGCATGATCGCAGGCACGGCGATTCTGATCTACTCGCTGTCCGTCCTCCACGACCAGGGCGGGGCAGTGTCGGCCTATCCGCCGGCGATCATCTGCGCGCTGCTCGTCGGCATCTGCGCGGGATTTTTGCCGCACAACTTCGAACCAGCGCGCATCTTCATGGGCGACTCCGGCGCCATGCTCATCGGCCTGCTGCTGTCGGCCGCCTCCATTTCCGCGTCCGGCAAGATCAACATGTCGCTCTACGGCGCGGCAGACCTCGTCGCGCTGGTCAGCCCGATCATCGTCGTGCTCGCCGCGATCGCGCTGCCGGTGCTTGACCTAGTGTGGGCCGTGGTGCGCCGCACCGCCCGCGGGCAAAGCCCGTTCCAGGCCGACGCCGGCCACATCCACCACCGCCTCCTCCGACTCGGACACACCCACCGGCGCACCGTGCTCGTGCTCTACATGTGGGTCTCGGCGGTCGCCTTCGGCGCGGTGAGCTTCTCAGTTATCCCGTTCCGTTTCGCGGTGGGCTTCACCCTTGTTGCGTTGGTGACTGCGTTCCTGCTCACGCTCGTTCCTCTAGCCAAGGGCAAGATCGGGCCGACGGGTGCGTCGTCGTCAAGCAAAAGCTCCCGGCCGGTAGGATGACCCAGCATGGAACCGCTCGAAGTCAACGACACCTCGCAGGTAAGCGACCACCGCCAGCCCCTCATCCGCGCACTGAAAGTGGCGGCGATTGCGCTCGTGGTGCTCACCGTCGTCTCGTTGATGGCGTGGGGTGCCGCCCGCGACCTGCCGGGCATCTGGGCGGCGCTGATGGGGGTTGCAGTCGGAGGGACTTTCGTCCTCGCCACCGCCGCGACAGTGCTCGCTACGTCGAATTCGAGCCCAAACACCACCATGGCAGTCGTCCTCGGCGGCTGGCTGATCAAGATGGGCTTGCTCGCCGTCTTTCTCATGTTCATCCGCGGCTTCGACTTCTACGACCACTTTGCGTTTGGCGTGACGACGATCGCGGCACTCGTCGTCGCCCTCGCCGCCGAGACATGGGGTGTCATCACCACCCGAACCACGTACCTGAGCTAACCCGGGTGTGGGGATGCTGTGATAGACCTAACAAACCCCTAGAAACGCGCTAGAGCTGGGTGATTAGTGCCTGACGGGGTGGTGGGGCCTTAAAGCGGGGGGACAAGCACACAGGTGAAACCCACATTCCCAAGGTGGCCTGTTAGGATATCCGCTGGGTTTGTTCCAGGTCGATCTCACCCCTCATACGCAGGGCAAACCGGCCGGGGAACGACATCCCCTGCCCCCGCGGAAGCAGATGTGCGACGGAGTCCGCCGCGGAGGCAGCCTTGTTGAAGACGTCCATCGCACCGCCCTCCGGACACCCGGGGAGCGGCCCGAGAACGGGAGAGAACGCTGAGCGTTACGACTTTGGCCATGAAGGGTGAATTCCACGCACCTTCGCTTGGTCCAGAATTTTTCCCGGGGCAAACGTACGGCCAGATCATTGGCGAAGACTTCGCCAATGGGTGGTTCGCACTGGACCGCATCATGATCGTCCGCCTGTTCATCGCGGCGATTCTGGTGCTCCTCTTTGTTATCGCCTTTAGGAACCCCAAGCTGGTTCCGAAGGGCCTGCAGAATTTCGCCGAGATCGGCGTCGACTTCGTCCGCGTCAACATTGCGGAGGACACCCTGGGCAAGAAGGACGGCAAGCGGTTCCTGCCGCTGCTTTGCACCATCTTCTTCTCCATCTTGTTCATGAATGCGGCGACGATCATCCCGGGCCTCAACATCTCGCCTAACGCACGTATCGGCATGCCGGTCGTGCTGGCTGTTGCGGCCTACATCGCGATGATCTACGCAGGCGTCAAGCGTTACGGCGCCGCGTACTTCAAGCACTCGACCGTCATCCCCGGCCTGCCGCCGGCGCTCCACCTTCTGGTGGTGCCGATCGAGTTCTTCTCGACGTTCATTCTGCGTCCGGTCACCCTGGCACTTCGTCTTATGGCGAACTTCCTGGCCGGCCACATCATTCTCGTCCTGCTGTACTCCGCCACGAACTTCTTCTTCTGGCAGCTCAACGCATGGACGGCAGTGAGTGGCCTGACCCTTATCGCAGCGCTGCTGTTCACCGCGTACGAGTTGATCATCATCTTCCTGCAGGCGTACATCTTCGCCCTGCTGACCGCGGTGTACATCGAGCTGTCGCTGCACGCGGATGCGCACTAACAAAGCGCGACCACACGGCCAACTAAATAACCCCAACATTTGTCACAAGTTCTCCCGCGGCGCGCGGGGGAACGCCTAGAAAGGGAACGACTTTCACATGAACGACATCATTCTTGCTCAGGCAGCGGAGACCGTGAACCGCTACGAGGGTCTCGGCACCATCGGCTACGGCCTCGCAACCATCGGCCCGGGCCTCGGCATCGGCATCCTCGTCGGCAAGACCGTCGAGGGCATGGCTCGTCAGCCGGAGATGGCAGGCCAGCTCCGCACCACCATGTTCCTGGGTATCGCCTTCGTTGAGGCGCTGGCCCTGATCGGCCTCGTTGCCGGCTTCCTGTTCTAAAAACGAGAACGAGTAACCCGTCCATTTTTTAGATCAGGAGCAACCAATGACTAACGTCACTGCATTCCTCGTAGCCGCAGAAGGCTCCGAGAAGCTGCCGCTCGAGAATGAACCTTCCATTCTCGTCCCGGCCGCGTACGACGTGGTTTGGTCTCTTGTCGTATTCATCATCGTCGGCCTGCTTTTCTGGAAGTTCGTTATTCCGAAGTTCCAGGATGTGCTGGCGGAGCGCGAAGACCGAATCAAGGGCGGCATCGAGCGTGCTGAGGTCGCCCAGAAGGAAGCCAAGGCTGCCCTGGAGAAGAACAACGCCGAGCTTGCGGAGGCGCGCCACGAGGCCGCCGAGATCCGCGAGGCTGCGCGTGCCCGCGGCAAGGAAATCGAGGCTGAGTCCCGTGCCCGCGCCGAGGAGGAGGCCCGCCGCATCCTCGAGGCAGGCGAGAAACAACTGCAGGCAGCTCGCGACCAGGTTGTCGCCGAACTGCGCAACGAGATGGGCCAGAACTCCATTTCGCTGGCAGAGCGTCTGCTTGGCACTGAGCTGTCGGATTCGACCCGCCGCTCGAACACGATCGACGAGTTCATCTCCGAGCTCGATTCCGTCTCGACGAGAAAGTAGGCGAGATGAAGGCAGCTAGTCGCGAAGCACAGTCGCACGTCACCGGTCAGCTCGATTCGCTGATCGGCAGCGCCGACAACGCAGTCGCCACCGCCGCGCAGATCGGCACAGAGTTGTTCCTCACCGTGGACCAGCTCGACGCCGAGCGTGCACTGCGCGTGGCTGTCGCCGACGCGTCGCTTGAAGCCGACCAGCGAGTCGGCATTATCAAGGACGTCTTCGGTGGCAAGGTAGCGGAGCCCACCTTGGACATCCTTTCCGCCGCAGCGAGGCAGGAGTGGTCCAGCCCGCGCGAATTCCGCGCCGGTCTGGTCAACCTGGGCCGCCATGCGTTGGAGAAGGGCGCCGAGGCGCAGGGCCAATTGGAGCAGGTCGAAGACGAGCTGTACCAACTGTCGATCCTCCTGGACAAGGAGCAGGAGCTCACCCAGCTCCTGTCCGACCGCACCGCAACCGCAGCACAGAAGCGCGGACTGCTGGCTAGCGTGATTTACGGCAAGGTGACGATGTTCACCGAGGCTCTGGCCCTGCAGGTCATCGGCCGCCCGCAGCACAACCCCGTCGACGACCTTGCGGCACTGTCCGAGGGCGTCGCGGAGCTGCGCGGCAAGACGGTCGCACGTGTGGCCACCGCTGAGTCGCTTAACGACGACCAGCGCGGCGCACTGGCCCGCAAACTGGAGCAGATTTACGGCCGCGAGATCGCCATCCACTCTGAGGTTGACCCCAGCCTCCTCGGCGGAATGGTGGTTCGTGTGGGCGATGAAGTCATCGACGGCTCGACGCGCGGCAAGCTCGCGCGTCTGCGCACCGAAGTGGCGGCCCAGGCGGCTAATTAACACAGAAATATGCTGGATAAAACTACCGAGAGCAGGAAGAACATGGCGGAGCTGACGATCTCCTCCGATGAGATCCGTAGCGCGATAGCGAACTACACCTCGAGCTACTCTGCGGAGGCCTCCCGTGAGGAGGTCGGCGTGGTGACTTCGGCCGCGGACGGCATTGCCCAGGTCTCTGGGCTGCCGGGCTGCATGACGAACGAGCTGCTCGAGTTCCCCAACGGCGTCATCGGCGTCGCCCAGAACCTTGAGACCGATTCCATCGGTGTCGTGGTGCTGGGTAACTTCGAGACCCTTTCCGAGGGCGACGAAGTCAAGCGGACCGGCGAGGTCCTCTCCATCCCGGTCGGCGAGAACTTCCTCGGCCGCGTGATCAACCCCCTTGGCCAGCCGATCGACGGACTGGGCCAGATTGAGTCCGACGAAGAGCGTGCCCTGGAGCTCCAGGCCGCAGGCGTGCTCGACCGCCAGCCGGTCGAGGAGCCGCTGCAGACGGGTATGAAGGCGATTGACGCCATGACCCCGATCGGCCGCGGCCAGCGCCAGCTCGTCATCGGCGACCGCAAGACCGGTAAGACCGCGGTCTGCATCGACACCATTTTGAACCAGAAGGAGTTCTGGGAGACCGGCGATCCGTCGAGGCAGGTGCGCTGCATCTACGTCGCCGTCGGCCAGAAGGGCTCCACCATCGCTGGCGTTCGCCAGACGCTGGAGGAGGCCGGTGCCTTGGAGTACACCACCATCGTGGCTGCTCCGGCGTCCGACTCCGCAGGCTTCAAGTGGCTCGCACCGTTCTCCGGTGCAGCACTGGGCCAGCACTGGATGTACCAGGGCAAGCACGTCCTGGTCATTTACGACGACCTGACCAAGCAGGCTGAGGCGTACCGCGCGATCTCGCTGCTGCTGCGCCGCCCGCCGGGGCGCGAGGCGTACCCGGGCGACGTGTTCTACCTGCACTCCCGCCTGTTGGAGCGCGCCGCGAAGCTCAACGACGAGCTCGGTGCCGGCTCCCTGACCGCGTTGCCGATCATCGAGACCAAGGCGAACGACGTCGGTGCCTTCATTCCGACGAACGTCATCTCGATTACCGACGGCCAGGTCTTCCTCCAGTCCGACCTGTTCAACCAGGGCGTGCGCCCGGCTATCGACGTGGGTATCTCCGTGTCCCGTGTCGGTGGTGCCGCACAGACCAAGGGCATGAAGAAGGTTGCCGGTAACCTCCGTCTCGACTTGGCCGCGTACCGCGACCTCGAGGCGTTCGCGGCCTTTGCTTCCGACCTCGACGCAGCTTCCAAGAAGCAGCTCGAGCGCGGTCAGCGCCTGGTCGAGCTGCTGAAGCAGGCCGAGCACGCGCCGCAGCCGGTCGAGTTCCAGATCATCTCGATCTGGTCCGCGAACGAGGGCCTCTTCGACGTCGTTCCCGTCGAGGATGTTCGTCGCTACGAAAGCGAGCTGCACGAGGCCATCCGCGCCAACGCACCGCAGGTCTACGACCAGATCTCCGGTGGCAAGCCGCTTGACGACGAGTCGCAGGAGACCATCCGCCGCATCAACGGCGAGCTGGCGCGCAACTTCGAGGCGTCCTCCGGCGAGCGCATCGTCCGCGAGCCGGAGCACGAGCCGCTCGATGCCGGCGAAGTCAGCCGCAACCAGCTCAACGTCAGCCGCTCCTAAGACCGCGCAGGTTCAAGGACTACTAGTTAAGGAAGGGAGGAAACACCATGGCAACGCTTCGCGAATTGCGTGACCGCATCAGGTCCGTCAACTCCACGAAGAAAATCACCAAGGCCCAGGAACTGATCGCCACCGCGCAGATCACCAAGGCCCAGCAGCGCGTCGAAGCGGCGAAGCCGTACGCCGACGAGCTCAAAGACGTCATGGAACGCCTCGCGGCCGCGAGCTCCCTGGCCCACCCCATGCTCCACCAGCGTGAGAACGGCCGGGTCGCGGCAATCCTCGTGGTCACCTCCGACCGCGGTATGGCCGGCGGCTACAACCACAACGTGCTGAAGAAGGCCGCGCAGCTTGAGCGCATGCTTTCCGACGCAGGCTACGAGGTGGTGCGCCTCGTCACCGGTAACAAGGGCGTGACGCACTACAGGTTCCGCGACATGGATGTCGCCGGATCGTGGACCGGATTCTCGCAACAGCCGGCCTGGGAGGACACGCACGACGTGCGCCACCAGATCATCGACGGCTACATGGCGGGCTCCGAGGGCACGTTCCAGCGCCGTGAAGACGGCGAAAAGGGCGAGGCCGTCCGTGGCTTCGACGTCGTCCACGTCGTCTACACCGAGTTCATTTCCATGCTGTCCCAGGAGGCCCGCGTCGAGCAGCTGCTGCCGATCGAGCCGGTCCTGGACGAGTTCAAGTACGAGCAGGATTCCATGCTCGCCACCTCTGGCGACGTGCTGCCGGACATGAACTTCGAGCCGGACCCGGACACGCTCATGGAGGAGCTGCTTCCGGTGTACGTTTCCAGGTTGCTCTACTCGATCTTCCTGGAGGCGGCTGCCGCCGAGTCGGCTTCGCGCCGCACGGCAATGAAGAATGCGACCGATAACGCCACCGAACTGGCCAACGATTTGTCCCGCGAGGCAAACCAGGCTCGTCAGGCAAAGATCACCCAGGAAATCACCGAGATTATCGGCGGCGCTGGCGCGCTGTCCGGTAGTGGAGAAAGTGACTAAATCATGACTACTGCTCACTCTTTTGATGAGCGCAACGACGATCTGGCGGGTGCGGCGCTTCCTGAGTCCGACACCCAGACCGCAGATCGGGTCGAGAACACTCAGAACCCGCGCGGTTCCGAGAACGGCCGTGTCGTGCGCGTCATTGGCGCAGTCGTCGACGTGGAGTTCCCGCGTGGCGAGCTGCCCGCTCTGTACAACGCTCTCGAGGTCGACATCGACCTCGGCGAGATGTCCCGCACCATCGTGCTCGAGGTTGCCCAGTTCCTGGGCGACAACCTCGTGCGCACCATCGCCATGGCCCCGACCGACGGTCTGGTCCGCGGCGCCAAGGTGGCGGACTCCGGCAACCCGATCTCCGTCCCGGTCGGCGACCAGGTCAAGGGCCACGTGTTCAACGCGCTCGGCCAGTGCCTGGACGATCCGTCCGTCGGCGAGACCGGCGAGCGCTGGGGCATCCACCGCGAGCCGCCGGCCTTCAAGGACCTTGAGGGCAAGACCGAGATTCTCGAGACCGGTATTAAGGTCATCGACCTGCTCACCCCGTACGTCAAGGGCGGAAAGATCGGCCTGTTCGGCGGCGCTGGTGTGGGCAAGACCGTGCTGATCCAGGAGATGATTACGCGTATCGCACGCGAGTTCTCCGGTACCTCGGTCTTCGCCGGCGTCGGCGAGCGCACCCGTGAGGGCACCGACCTGTTCCTCGAGATGGAGGACATGGGCGTGCTTCCGGATACCGCGCTTGTCTTTGGCCAGATGGATGAGCCGCCAGGGGTCCGTATGCGCGTGGCCCTGTCCGGCCTGACCATGGCGGAGTACTTCCGCGATGTGCAGAACCAGGACGTGCTGCTGTTCATCGACAACATCTTCCGTTTCACCCAGGCAGGTTCCGAGGTGTCCACGCTGCTCGGCCGTATGCCGTCCGCCGTGGGCTACCAGCCGACGCTTGCCGACGAGATGGGTGTGCTCCAAGAGCGCATTACCTCGACCAAGGGCCGTTCGATTACGTCTCTGCAGGCCGTCTACGTGCCGGCGGACGACTACACCGACCCGGCTCCGGCAACTACCTTCGCCCACCTCGATGCGACCACCGAGCTCTCCCGCTCGATCGCGTCGAAGGGCATCTACCCGGCAGTGGATCCGCTGACCTCGACGTCGCGCATCCTGGAGCCGGGCATCGTCGGCGAGCGCCACTACGCGGTTGCGCAGAAGGTGATCGGCATCCTGCAGAAGAACAAGGAGCTGCAGGACATCATCGCCATTCTGGGTATGGACGAGCTCTCCGAGGAAGACAAGATCACCGTGCAGCGCGCACGTAAGATTCAGCGCTTCCTGGGCCAGAACTTCTTCGTCGCAAAGAAGTTCACCGGCGACGAGGGTTCCTACGTCCCGCTCGAGGAGACCATCGACGCATTCGACCGTCTCTGCGAGGGCGAGTTCGACCACTACCCGGAGCAGGCCTTCAACGGTCTCGGCGGTCTGGACGACGTCGAGGCTGCGTACAAGAAGCTGCAGGCGTAGGAGGAAACCATGGCTGAACTTACCGCTCAACTGGTCGCGGTTGACCGCATGCTCTGGAAGGGCCAGGCAAGCATCGTCACCGCCCAGACCACGGAGGGTGAGATCGGCATCCTTCCTGGGCACGAGCCGCTCTTGGGGCAACTCAAGGACAACGGCGTGGTCACCATCCGCCCGGTCGACGGCGAGCGCATCGTCGCGGCCGTACAGGGCGGGTTCCTCTCCGTTGTCGGCGACAAGGTGACGGTCCTCGCGGACTACGCCATCTTCGCCGACGAGATCGACTCCGAGGTTGCGAAGTCGAATCTCGACAACGAGGACCGGGTCTTGCAGGCCCGCTCGGAGGCGGAGCTTGCGGCGGTGCGCCGCAACGAGCAGAAGTAGCTGCGCCGAGGAAGGCGTAAACGCCGACCTGACCGAGCGCCCCCGACCGGAGACAATCCGGGCGGGGGCGCTTTTCTATGCGTTAAGATAGCCCTTATTACACGCTGTTTGGAGGTTGTGATGGTCGTCGTTCTCGTCGTGGCTGCGGTTGTTGTGGTCGCGTTGGGGGCGTCTGCGGCGTGGCGGTTTAGCCGGGTGCGCGGCAGCGGTGCGCGCGCAATGGTCCGGTGCCTTCCGGCGGACGGCATTCACGGATGGCGCCACGGGGTGTTGCGGTACGACGGGGAGCGTTTGCTGTTTTACAAGCTGCGCTCCCTGTCGTTTACACACGACATGGTGGTGGACCGGCGCGTGCTCGAGTGCACCGGGTTCCGCGACGTCACAGGCGAAGAGCGCGAGTTCATCCCCGACGACATCGCGCACGTGCTCGAGGTGAAGGCGCCGGATGGGGGATTGGAGTTCGCCGCCGATCGCCGTACGGAGATGGGGTTGGTGTCGTGGATTGAATCGGCGCCGGACGCGCGTGCAGAGCGCACCGATATCCGTGCGCTGGCGCAGAGGGCACAGCGGGAGACTGACCGCTAGCGGGCAAGGGGTCGTCGGTACGCTAGGGCGCATGCGTCTTGTCATCGCCCGTTGCTCTGTCGACTACGTGGGCCGTTTGGATGCCCACTTGCCTGAAGCGCTGCGCCTCATCCTGGTCAAGGCGGACGGTTCAGTGTCCGTCCATGCCGACGACCGCGCGTACAAGCCGTTGAACTGGATGACCCCGCCGTGCACGATCCGTGTGGAAAACGTCGTCGACGTCGACGGGGAGGACACCGGCGAGGAGTTGTGGATCGTCGAAAATCCGAAGGGCGAACAGCTGCGAATCTCGATCGCGGAAGTGCTTCTCGACGAAACCCGCGAGCTCGGCGAAGACCCCGGCCTGGTTAAAGACGGTGTGGAATCCCACCTGCAGGAACTGCTCGCCGAGCACATCTCCACCCTCGGCGAGGGCGTCGAACTGGTGCGCCGCGAATACCCGACCGCGATCGGCCCGGTGGACATCTTGGCGCGCGACCCGCGCGGCGGCACCGTCGCCGTGGAGGTGAAACGCCGCGGCGGTATCGACGGCGTGGAGCAGCTCACGCGCTACGTCGAGCTGCTCAACCGCGACGAGCTGCTGCGGCCGGTGCGCGGAGTGTTCGCCGCACAGGAGATCAAGCCGCAGGCCCGCACGTTGGCCACCGACCGCGGCTTCGAGTGCGTAACCCTCGACTACGACGAGCTGCGCGGCATCGAGTCGACCGAGTTGCGCCTGTTCTAATGCCGCGCAGGAATCGCCGTCAACACCAGTCGCCACGCTACGTTCTCCCGCGCGACGGGTCGACGTTTATCGGCACCCAGGAAATGGAGGGCCCTTCCTGGACCAACGGGGAGATCTTCAAGGTCCGCCAGATCGGCTCAGCCGCGGCGACGAAGTTCTACGTCTGCCCGGGGTGCAACCAGAACATCCCGCCGGGTGTGGCGCACATTGTGGCGTGGCCGAAGGACACCGGCAGGGGTGTCGATGACCGGAGGCACTGGCATAAGCATTGCTGGTCTCGTCGTTAAGCACGCGTAGACTGGCGGGCATGATTGCAGCGTTCTCGGTCGCACCGACCATGACGGAAAATGCCAACGCGGAGATGTCCGACATCGTCGCACGCGCCGTGAAGGTGGTGCGCGAATCCGGCTTGCCGCACGAGACGACGGCGATGTTTACCACCATCGAGGGCGAGTGGGACGAGGTCATGGACGTGATCAAGCGCGCCACCCAAGCCGTCGAGGAGGTCTCGCCGCGCGTGTCGCTGGTGGTCAAGGCGGATATCCGACCCGGCTACGAGAACATGCTGGAGCAGAAAGTTCAGTCCCTGGAAAAGCACCTGGAGGCCTAGATGACCAATCCGCAGTTCACCGGCGGCGCGATCGATTTGGGCGCGCTCGCCCGCGAGCCCGAAACCGGCGACTTCGAGCCGTTTGTCACCGTCGACGCCACTAACGTCGAGGCGAAGGCGTTCGAGCGTTCCCAGCAGGTCCCCGTGATTTTGATGGTGGGCACTTCGCGTTCCGACGACTCCGAGGCCCTCAAGGCCACCTTCCAGCGCCTCGCCGCGGGGCAGCGCTCGTTCATGGTCGCCTACGTCGACGCGGACGCCACCCCGCAGGTCGCGCAGATGCTCGGCGTGCGCGTCCTGCCGACCGTTGTCGCGCTCGCGGCCGGCCGCCCCGTGGCTAACTTCGAGGGCAACCAGCCGGCCGACCAGTTGGAGCAGTGGGTCGGTCAAATTGTGTCGCAGTTGGGCGGCCAATTGCAGGGGCTTGCCGACGATTCCTCCGAGCCCGCCGAGGACCCACGCCTCGACGAGGCCACCGAGGCGCTCAACGCCGGCGACTTCGACAAAGCGATCTCGCTTTACGACGACATCCTCGCCTCCGATCCCACCAACGCCGATGTGAAGCAGGCGAAGAACACCGTCGCCGTGCTCAAGCGCTTGAACACGCAGGGCGACGAGGCGGACGAGGTGGAGCAAAAGCTGCTCGCCGCCGACGCCCAGTTCGTCGGCGGGGACCCGGAAGGCGCGTTCGACGCGTTGCTTGCTCTGGTGAAAACGGAGCCGCGCGCGAAGGATCGTTTACTCGAGTTGCTCACTCTGTTGGCGCCCGACGACCCGCGCGTGATTTCCGCGCGCACGAGGCTCGCTAGCTCGCTGTTTTAGAGTTATCCACAGGGTGCGAAACCGAAATTCCACAGGTTCGGACGGTGGGGTTGCGCCGGTGGTTTAGGCTCCGGTGCTATGAACCTGTTCGAATCGTTCGCTCACGCGCTGGCTGCCGGCGCGATCGACATGCTTGCCGCGTTCGACCGCGGCATGCTCGTCGACCTCGGCGTCAACCCCACGCGCGTGCGCGAGTGGTCGAAGATCCGCGATGTCTACTACGGCCCGACCAGGTTTAAGCGCCAGCAGGCCAAAGCGGTGTCATTGGCGCGCTCCCACGGGGCGAGTTTGGACAAGTTGGCGTTTATCGAGCGTTCGCTGCGCTTGCTTGACGACGACACCGAGCGCTGGCGCCTGCGCCACCGCCTTTTGGAACTGCGCGGGCCGTACAACTCGTTTACCCGCAGGGCGAAGGAGATCCTGCCGGCGCAGGAGCCTTCGGTTCCGGAGGACTACATCAACTTCTCCGAATCCAAAGACGGCAAGCGGCGCTTTTGCGGCTCCGGCGACGAGCACCTGTTGGCAGCGTTGGAGCACCGACTGCGTGACGGGCTGGATACATCAAAGACGTCGGGCCCGCAGATGATGCGTAACTTCGCCGACATCCTCACCGGTGAAGGTGGCGGGGTGCAGGTGCCGGTGCCGCGGCCGATCCTTGCGGTGGGGCTGCCGGACTTTGTGCGGATTATGGCCGGCGAGGGCGACGACGTCGTGTTGGCGTTGTCGGATGGGACGACGATGACCGGTGCGGAGTTTTTAGCAGCCCAGTTCGGCGACATCCTCGAGGTGGCCGCGTTTCACCCGGAGGCCGGTGCGGTGAACTTGTACCGCACCGAGCGGCGGGCGAATAAGAAGCAGCGCGATTTGGCGAAGATGGTTTCACCCCTGTGCGCCTTCCCCGGCTGCCGGCACGGAGCCGATGCGTGCGAGTTGCACCACGTCACCGCGTGGAAACACGGCGGTGAGACCAATCTGGACAACCTGGCGCCGCTGTGCCGCTACCACAACCGCATCAACGACGATGACCCGTGGCGTAAAAGACGCGGCCGGATCGTGATGATCCGGGGCGCCCCGGTATGGATCTCACCCCGCGGCTACCCGGTGAAAAACACCAACCGCGGGGTGATGGACAAACTGTTCGGCGACTACCGCCGGAGGATGTAGTACTGCACGCTCATCGCTGGTGCGTGCAGTTCCACGGACTGGTCGAAGCGGTCCCACTCGACCGCTTCGGTGCGCAGCGTGCCCGGAAGGTCGTTGCCGGCGCCGCCGTAGCAGGCGTTGTCGGTATTGACCAGCAGCTCCCACTCGCCGGCCTCCGGCAAGCCGAGACGGTAGGCGGGCTGGGAGACACCGGACAGGTTGACCACGGCGAGTACCGGTGTGGCGTCGACACCCCAGCGCACGTAGGCGAGCAGGTTGTTCGAGGCGTCGTCGCCTTTGATCCACTGGAAGCCCATCGGGGTGTTGTCCTGCGAGTACAGCGCCGGGGTGTCGCGGTAGATGCGGTTTAAGTCGCGCACGAGGCGGCGCACCCCTTGGTGGTACTCGCCGTCGAGGTCGGACCAGTTGGCGGATGTGGCTTCGTCCCACTCGGTGGTCTGCCCCCATTCGCAGCCCATGAACAGCAGTTGCTTGCCGGGGTGCGAGAACATGTAGCCGTACAGGGTGCGGAGTCCTGCGGCTTTGTTCCAGTCGTCGCCGGGCATGCGTTGCCACATGGAGCCCTTGCCGTGGACGACTTCGTCGTGGCTAAACGGCAGCACGTAGCGCTCGGAAAACGCGTAGACCAGAGAGAAGGTGATCTCGTTGTGGTGGTAGGAGCGGTGGATGGGGTCGAGCGCGAAGTACTCGAGGGTGTCGTTCATCCAGCCCATGTTCCACTTCAGTGAGAACCCGAGGCCATCGGCGTCGGTTTGGGCGGTCACGCCTGGCCAGGCGGTGGATTCCTCGGCGATGGTGAGCACCCCGGGGTGCTCGCGGTGCACGGTGGCGTTCATTTCCTGCAAGAACTGCACGGCTTCCCAGTGCTCGCGCCCGCCGTATTGGTTGGGCAGCCACTCGCCGGGTTCGCGGGAGTAGTCGAGGTAGAGCATGGAGGCCACGGCGTCGACGCGCAGGCCGTCGAGGTGGAACTCTTCGCACCAGTACAGGGCATTGGCGACGAGGAAGTTGCGCACTTCTCGACGACCAAAATCGAACACGTACGTGCCCCAGTCCTTTTGCTCGCCGCGGCGCCAGTCGGGGTGTTCGTACAGGGCTGTGCCGTCGAAACGCGCGAGCGCGAAATCGTCTTTGGGGAAGTGGGCGGGCACCCAGTCGACGATCACACCGATGCCGTTCGCGTGCAGCGTATCGACGAGCCGGCGGAACTCGTCCGGTGTTCCCCAGCGCGCGGTCGGCGCGTAGTAGCCGGTGACCTGGTAGCCCCAGGATCCGCCGTAGGGGTGCTCGGCGACCGGCAGGAATTCAACGTGGGTGAAGCCGTGTTCGACGAGGTAGGGCACGAGTTCGTCGGCAAGCGAGGCGTAGTTGGAGCCTTGCTTCCAGGAGCCGATGTGGCATTCGTAGACGCTCATGGCGGAGTTGGTGGCGTCGAAGCCTGCGCGGGCGTCCATCCAGTCGCCGTCGCTCCACTCGAATTCGCTTGGGCTTGCGACGACCGAGACGGTCTCCGGTGGCGTCAGCGTGCGTTTCGCCAGCGGGTCGGCCTTGTCGATGCGCGTGCCGTCAGCGGTGTGGATGGCGAACTTGTAGGCGTCGCCGTCGCCGACGCCGGGGATGAAGATCTCCCACACACCCGACACGCCGAGGGTGCGCATGGGGTACTGGCTGGGGTTCCAGTTGCAGAAGTCGCCGATGACGGCCACGCCCTGCGCGTTCGGCGCCCACACGGCGAACGAGGTGCCGGTGACCACGCCGAGGGTGGTGTCGTAGGTGCGCACGTTTGCGCCGAGGACCTCCCAGAGGCGTTCGTGGCGGCCTTCGTTGATCAGGTGCAGGTCGAGCGAGCCGAGGGTAGGTAGGAAGTGGTAGGCGTCGGCCACGATGACCGGCTCGGCACCGGGGTAGGTGACCCGGAAGCGGTAGTCGGGGGCGTGGGTGTCGTCGAGGGCGGCGGCGAAGATGTCGTCGCCAAGCGGCTGCATGGGTTGCGCGCCGTTGTGGATGAGCAGCTCGACGCGCTCAGCGCCAATAAACCGCGTGCGCACCACCGAGCCTTGGCCTTGCGCGTGCCAGCCATAGAAGTCGTGTGGGGCGTGGTGCGTGCAGGCGAGCAGGCGCGCGCGGTCCGAGTCCGGAATATGCAGGTCGGTTGTCATGGCGCTCCTTATGGGCGGTAGTCGTGGTCTGAGATCTGACGGTACGCGAGTGCTTGACGACGACCCGCAGCCACCTCCGGCAAACGGAACACGTGCGCGACGTTCTTCTCGGGGGCGAGGCGGACGAAGTTGCCGGTTTCGGCGGTGGTCCAGGTGTAGGACTCGCCGGTGATCTGGTCGTGGACGTCGAAGGTGCCGGGGGTGAGGCCGACGGCGTCGGCGTCGATACGCAACATGCCCTCCTGGGTGGAGGTGGGGTCCAAGTTGACCACGACGAGCACCGTGTTACCGGTGATCGCGTCGACCTTGGAGTAGGCGATGATCTGGTCGTTTTCGATGTCGTGGAAGCGGATCTGGCGCAATTGCTGCAGCGCCGGGTTGTCGCGACGGATCTGGTTGAGCAGCGTCAGGTACGGTTCGAGCGATGTGCCCTCTTCGAGTGCTGCGGCCCAGTCGCGGTGGCGCAGCTGGTATTTCTCGCTGTCGTGGTACTCCTCGCTGCCGGCGGTAACGGGGCGGTTTTCGTAGAGTTCGTAGCCGGAGTAGACGCCCCACAGCGGACTCATTGTCGCGGCGAGGGTGGCGCGCAGCGCGAACGCGGCCGGACCGCCCTCCTGAAGCGTGGCGTGGAGGATGTCGGGGGTGTTGACGAACAGGTTGGGCCGCGACACGTCGGCGACGTCGACGAGCAGCTGGGCGAAATCGGTTAGCTCCGCCTTCGTGGTCTTCCACGTGAAGTGGGTGTAGGACTGCGAAAAGCCCGCCTTGGACAGGCCGTACATGCGCGGCGGGCGGGTAAACGCCTCGGCGAGGAAGATCACGTCCGGGTCGGTCTCGTGCACTTTGGCGATCAGCCAGTGCCAGAAATTGACCGGCTTGGTGTGCGGGTTGTCCACGCGGAAGGTGGTCACGCCGAGGTTCACCCAGTACATAAGTACGCGGTAGATCTCGTCGTAAAGCGCTTCGGGTGCGTTGTCGAAGTTGAGCGGGTAGATGTCCTGGTACTTCTTCGGCGGGTTTTCGGCGTACGCGATGGTGCCGTCGGCGAGCACGGTGAAAAATTCCGGGTGCTCTTTCGCCCACGGGTGGTCGGGCGCGGCCTGCAGGGCGAAGTCGAGGGCGATCTCCAAGCCTAACTCGTTGGCGTGGTCCATCATGTCCAAAAACTCGTCCTCGCCGCCTAAGTTCGGGTCGAAGGCGTCGTGGCCGCCGTGCTTCGAGCCGATCGCCCACGGCGAGCCGACGTCGCCGTCTTCCGGGGTGAGCGTGTTGTTGCGGCCCTTGCGGTTGACTTCGCCGATGGGGTGGATGGGCGGGAAGTACACGGTGTCAAAGCCCATCGCGGCCACGCGCTCCAGCTGGGCGGTGGTGGTTTCCCATGTGCCGTGGACCGGGTTGCCGTTGTTGTCCACGCCGCCGGTGGAGCGGGGGAACAGTTCGTACCAGGAGTTCACCAGGGCAGCGCGGCGCTCGACCAGGATGTCGGCGACCGGCCCGCGGGTGACCAGTTCGCGCAGGGGATGCTCGGCAAGCACGTCGCGCACCTTTTGCGAGCACCCTGGAGCGATGCGCCTGTCGAGGGGGAGGGTGTCGTCGAGAAGCGAGGCGCGGGCGGCGATAAGGGCGTCGGCGGGGTGGTTGGCGATGGCGGCGTCGAACAGCTTGATGCCGTGGGCGATGTCGTTGGCTAACTCGCGTTCGGTCTGGCCGGCGGCGAGCTTCTTTTCCACCGCGTTGCGCCAGGTGGCCATGACGTCGCTCCACGCGTCGACGCGGTAGCGCCACAGGCCCTGCTCGTCGGGCACGAACACCGCGTGGCAGTAGTCCGGGCGGTAGAACTCCTGCTGCATGGACACCTGGTACTGCGCGCCTGACGGTGCGACGAGTACCAACGTGGCGGCGATGGCGTCGTGGCCTTCGCGCCATACCAGCGCCGAGACCGGGACCACCTCGCCGACCACCGCCTTCGACGGCAGGGTGCGCCCCGAGACCTGGGGGCGGACGTCGTCGATGCCGAAGCGCGAAACCATGAATCAAACCTTCCAGCCGGCCTGCGATTTACCTGCCAGGGTAGCGCGGGGCAACCACACACGCGGGCTGAAATAGGCCAAGATGGAAGGCGTGAATCAGACAGAGGAATTGGTGACCGATCCGGACCTGCTCATCGACATGCGCGACGTTTCGTTCGTCCGCGGCGGGCGCACGCTCGTCGGGCCTGTCGACTGGCAGGTTGAACTCGACGAGCGCTGGGTCATCGTCGGCCCGAACGGCGCCGGCAAGACCACGCTGATCCGCATGGCCTCGGCGCAGGAGTTCCCGTCGGAGGGCACGACGTTCATTCTGGGCGAGCGTGTCGGAGCGACGGATATGCGCGATTTGCGGGCGGCGATCGGCGTGACGTCGTCGTCAATCGCCCAGCGCGTCCCGGAGGATGAGACGGTGGGAGATCTCGTTGTCTCCGCGGGCTACGCCATTTTGGGGCGCTGGCGAGAGGACTACGACACCATGGACTACGACCAGGCGCTCGAGGTGCTCGAGCAGGTCGGCGCGATGCACCTGATCGACCGCCGCTGGGGCACGCTGTCCGACGGCGAGAAGAAACGCGTGCTGGTCGCGCGGGCCGTGATGACGAACCCGGAGCTGCTCATACTCGACGAGCCGGCCGCCGGCATGGACTTGGGCGGGCGCGAGGACCTGCTGGCCTACCTGGGCGATCTGGCGCTGGACCCGGATGCACCGGCGATTGTGATGATCACCCACCACCTCGAGGAGATCCCCGCCGGTTTTACCCACGCGATGCTGCTCGACGAGGGTGAGGTTGTGGCACAGGGGCTTATCGACGACGTCCTCACCTCCGAGAACGTCTCCCGCGCCTACCACCAGCCCATCGAGGTCACGCGTGACGACGGCCGGTTTTTCGCTCGCCGGGCCCGCAAGGCCCGCGGGGGTGCGCACCGCGCCTAGAAAGGCCGGGGGAGTTCCATGCCCACGAACAATCGCCACGTCTCGCACGACGCCGCGGACTCGATCGACCCGAGCGAGCAGAGCGGTTTTTTCGGCGCGCGGCTCTCGGCGACGGTGATCCTGCTGCGCGACGGGCTCAGCGGGCTCGAGGTGTGGATGCAAGAGCGCGTGTTGTCCATGCCGAACTACCCGGGGCTGACCGTATTTCCGGGCGGCGGGGTGGACTCGCGCGATTTCCCGCCGCGTGCGTGGGACGACGGCGAATTGTGGCTCGGCCGCTCCGCCATTTCGGTGGCGCGCCAAACGGGCGTGACCAAGTACAAGGCGCACGCGCTGATGTTCGCCGCGGTGCGCGAGTTGTTCGAGGAGACGGGCACGCTGCTCGCGGTTGACGACGACGGCGTGTTGCTCGCCGACGCCCGCCCCTTCCACGACCACCGCCTCAAACTCGAATCCCACGAGTTGTCGCTCACCGACGTGCTGCGCGAGTCCAACTTGAACGTGCACGCCGACCTGCTTCGGCCCGCGGCGCGCTGGGTGGGCCGGTCTGAGCGCGGTAATTGGTTTGACACGTTCACCTTCGTCGCCGCGAACCCGGAGGGCCAGGAGCCTGACGCCCACACCGGCGAAGCGGACGACGCGAACTGGTTTCCGCCGCAGCTGCTTCTCGACGGCTGGCGCCACGGGCTAGTCCGCCTCGCCCCGTCCACCTGGGCGCAACTGACGGAGCTGCTCGCGTTCGACACCGTCGAGGATGTCCTCGCCGCCGCCGGAGCAAGCCTCGCCCCGGTGATCGGCGACCCGGTCGACGACCCGCGCTACCGGGAGTTCTTCACGTTTGTGCCGGTGGATAGGATCGGCAAGCGCTATGGGATTTAGCGTTGCCGAGGCGCGCTACCTCGCCGCCCACGCCGACGACATCGCCGCCGTGGAGCCGGAGGTGGCGCTGACGAAGCAGTCGGTGTTCGCCGACCGGGCGCTGCTCGAGCGCCACTTCGGCGAGTACGCCCGCGCGGTGAGCGTGTGCATCGCCGCCCGGCGCGGGGCGGACGGTAAGTTCCCGGCAGGCTGGCTCACCGACGCCGACGCCGCCCAGCAGGCCACCCCGGCCCGGGTCGCCGAGGTGCGCGCCGGGCGCATCGCGGGGGCCGGCGCCGAGTTCGTCCACGACGTGACGTGCTCCATCGGCTCCGAGGCGCCCGCGTTCCGGGAGCGCGGGATCGCGTGGTTGGGCTCCGATCTGGATATGGCGCGGCTGGTCATGGCGCGGCACAACCTCGGCGCCGACGCGTGGCTTGCGCAGGCCGACGCGCTGGCCCCGGTGTCGACAGGCGGCGTGGTCGTTGCGGACCCGGCCCGGCGCGCGGGCGGGCGGCGTATCACGGACCCGGCGCAGTTGCTGCCGCCGCTGCCGGATCTCGTCGCGGCGCACGCGGGTGCGGAACTCGCGATTAAGTGCGCGCCGGGCATCGACTACTCGGGGTGGGACGGGTTAGTCAGCGTGGTGTCCGTGGGCGGCGGGGTGAAAGAGGCTTGTCTGTATACGCCGGGGTTGGGGGCGGGGGTTCGTCGAGAAGCGGTGGTGCTGCGCGAGGGGGAAGAGCGCGTAACCGACCGCGATCCGGACGAGGTGGAGATCACCGCGCCGCGTGGGTTTATCGTTGATCCGGATGGTGCGATCGTGCGCGCAGGCCTGGTGCGCAATTGGGCGGCGCGGCACGGGCTGTCGATGCTCGACGAACACATCGCGTACCTCACCGGCGATGCGATCCCGGCCGGCTACTCCGGGTTCCCGTTCATCGAAGCGGTGCCGCTGCGCAACCTGAAGAAGGCGCTCGCAGCGCACAGCGCTGGCGCGGTGGAGATCCTCGTGCGCGGCGTGGACGTGGACCCGGATCAGTTGCGCAAGAAGTTGAAGTTGCGCGGGACGACGCAGATGGCGGTGGTCATCGCGCGCGTGGGCGATAGCGCGGTGGCGCATGTGTGCGGCAGCCGCGTGCACGCCTAACCTGGCAGGCATGGTCTATTTCGATCACGCCGCCACAACCCCCATGCGCCTAAGCGCGATCGACGCGTGGGTGGAACACGCCGGCGCGCTCAACGCCGGCAGCCAACATGCCGCCGGGCGCCGCGCGAACGCAGTGCTTGCCGACGCCCGCGAGCGCATCGCCGCCGTCTTAGGCGCCGACCCCGTGGAGGTGGTGTTCACCGGATCCGGCACCGAGGCGAACAACATCGGCGTGCGGGGGCTGTTTGAGGCCTCGGAGCTGGACCGGGTCGTCGCCACGCCGATCGAGCACCCGGCCGTGCTCGAGGTGGTCAAGTCGCTAGGCCAGACTGAGTGGCTGCCGGTGGGCCGCGACGGGCATGTGAGCGATCTGGCGCTGCTGGACACCCCGGCGGCGGTGGCGGCGGTGATGTGGGCGAACAACGAAACCGGCGCGATCCAGCCGGTGGCCGAGGTGGTGGAACGCGCCAGCGCGGCGGGTACACCAGTCCACGTCGACGCGGTGCAGGCCGTCGGCCATGTCCCGGTCGACTTCCACGCCCTCGGGGCGACCACATTGGCGGCCAGCGCGCACAAGTTCGGCGGTCCGCGCGGCAGTGGCATCTTGCTGGCGAAGCGGTCGCCGGCGCCGCAGCCGGTCATCTTGGGCGGCGGGCAAGAGCGCGGGATCCGCTCTGGCACCGTCGATGTCGCCTCGGCCGCCGCGACCGCCGCAGCCCTCGAGGAGGCGGTGGCCGAGACCGCGCAGATTGAAACACTTCGCGACATGCTCATTGACGGGGTGCGGGAGCGGGTGGATGGGGTGGTCGTCGTCACGCAAGCGCCCGCGCTGCCGGGGCACGCACACTTTTTGTTCCCCGGCGCGAACGCGGACGCGCTGATCATGCTGCTGGACACGCACGGCATCGAGGTCTCCGCCGGGTCGGCGTGCGCGAGCGGGGTGGTGCGCATGAGCCACGTGCTCGAGGCGATGGGGTTCGACGAGCGCGAGGCGATGGGCGCGCTGCGTGTCACGGTGGGGCGCACCAACACGAAAGCGGACGTGGAGCAGTTCCTCGCCGCCATCCCCGAGGTGGTGGAGCGGGCGCGTGCGGCCGGCGCGCTCTAGCGTGTCGCGTGTGACTTGTGTGAATTGGGTGCACTAGTGTTGCCCGCATGCAGATGACTCGCCGTATCCGTTCCGCAGCCGCCGCGGCGGCCGCTTTGCTCGTCGCCACGACCGTGACCCCGCTGGGTGAAGCCGATGCGCAATCGATCCCCGGCGTGGTCTCCGGTGTCGACGTCGCGGGCCACCAGCGACCGGGCGGCGCCGCCATCGACTGGCGCTCCGTGGGCACGATCGGCGGGCAGGACTTCGCGTTTGTGAAGGCGTCCGAGGGTGAGGGCTGGAAGAACGTCTTCTACGACGAGGACGCCAAGGCCGCCACCGACGCCGGGCTGAAGGTCGGCGCCTACCACTACGCCCGCCCCGCCGAGGACCCGGTGACACAGGCGCGCTACTTCGCCTCCGTGGTCAACCAGGGCCCGGCCACGCAGCTGCCGCCGGTGCTCGACCTCGAGGTCGACGAAGGGCTCGGCCCCGTCCAGCTCGCGGCGTGGACGCAGCGCTTCTTATCCGAGGTCGAGGCGCAGACTGGCAAGCGCCCGATGCTCTACACGTACCGCTACTTCTGGTACGAGCGCATGAGCAACACCTCCGCGTTCACCTCGTACCCGCTGTGGCTCGCCGCCTACCAGAATCAGCCGCCGGCCCCGGTCGGCGGGTGGGACAAGCTGTCGTTTTGGCAGCGCAGCGACTCGGGCCGGGTCGTGGGTATCAACACGCCGGTGGACATGAACATCTACAACGGCACCTCCGGCCAGTTGAACCAGTTCGCCGCGGGCAACCTGCGCGCCGGCGGCGGCGTACTCGAGGCGTTCCAGGCACCGGATTCCGGCGAGTTGAAGGTTCTCGAGCAGGACAGCACCAAGCTCGTCGTGGCCATCCTTGCGCTCGCTGCCGGCGGGTTCGGCGCGCAGCAGCTTATCGACGCCGCCCGCCTCGCCGGCTTCGACATCACCGATGCGAACAACATCGCGAACCTGGTCAAGCAACTCGCGGCGCAAGGCGAGCTGCCGATCGACGATCTACGCAACATGATGGTCGGCGACTATCAGGTCGGCGACCTGCTCATCTTGCTGGATAACGCGCTGAAGGCTGCTTAGTCGCGGCGTGGGGTCGTCGCAAAGCGACGCGCCCACGTCTCGCCCTTGAACTGCGCGGGTACCCCGCCTTTGAGCAACTCGCGGGTGAGTACGTCGCCCGCCTCGATGGGGCGGTTCGCGCCGATAAGCACGATGTTTCCGTACCGGCGGCCTTTGAACATCGGCGGGTCCGCGATCGCCGCGACGTGCGGAAACACCTCCAGCATGCCCGCGATCTCCTCCTTCGCCTCCTTCAGGTTCGCGTGTGAGCCGCAGTTGGCAATGTAGAAGCCGCGCTCGCTTAGCGACGACCGCGCCGCCGCATAAAACTCCACCGTCGTCAGATTCCGCGGGGTGGTGGCCGAGGAGAACACGTCGCGGATAATCACGTCGCGTGTGGCGGGTTTGAACGAGGCGGTGACCTCGCGCGCGTCGCCGACGCGGATCTTCACCGTCGGCGCCCGGGGGATGTCGAACAGTTCGCGCGCGAGCACGGCGAGATCGCTGTCGATCTCCACGACCGTACTGCGCGAGCCCTTCCACTTACTGGCGAAGTAGCGCGCCAACGTGCACGCCCCGCCGCCAAGGTGCGTTATCCGCGACTTCGATTTCGCCTCGTCCGGGTAGTGGGTGTCCAGAAAATCCGCAATCCAGCGCATGTACTCGAAGTCGAGGCGCTCGGGATCACCCGGCACGATGTGCGAACTGGGCACCCCGTTGACGAGCAGCACCATCGAGCCGTCGGGCTCGTGGAGCACCTCGGCGACACCGGTGTCGATCTCGTGAAACTCACTTTTGGCGACCATGGCAGGTGAGGGTACTAGAGCCTAGGACTTCACCAGCCGCGCGATAGCGGCAGACGCCTCTTTGATCTTGTCCTCGGCTTCTTGCCCGTCGTTGATGGCATTGGCGACGCAGTGCTCCAAGTGATCGTCCAGCAAGCCCAGCGCTACGCCCTTCAGCGCTGCGTTGACGGCGCTGATCTGGGTGAGGATGTCGATGCAGTAGGCGTTTTCGTCGATCATGCGGTGGATGCCACGGGTCTGCCCCTCGATACGTTTGAGCCGAGCGAGGTAGCGGTCTTTCTCGCTGATGTAGCCATGGTCGTTCATGATGGGTCTCCTTGTTTGGTGTGGACGGTACCGGTCTACTTGGACCGGTCAAGGATCCGGTCGGTGCTGCTCTGCGGGGTGAGGTCGAGGCGGCGGAGCAGCTGCGCATTGAGGGCGACGACGACGGTTGAGGCCGACATCAGGATGGCGCCGACGCTCATCGGCATCACGAACCCGATTGGGGCGAGGATACCGGCAGCCAGCGGAACGGACACCAGGTTGTAGCCGGCCGCCCACCACAGGTTCTGCTTCATCTTCCGGTAGGACGCACGGGAGAGCTCGATGACCGAAAGCACCGACCGCGGGTCGGAGCTTGCCAGGACGACACCCGCCGAGCCGATGGCCACGTCTGTGCCAGCACCGATCGCGAGGCCGACATCGGCCTGGGCCAGCGCGGGGGCGTCGTTGACGCCGTCGCCGACCATGGCGACCTTGTGTCCCTCGGCTTGCAGTTCCTTGACCTTCGCGGCCTTGTGCTCGGGACGCACGCCTGCGAAGACCCGGTCAATGCCCAGGTCCTTGGCCACGGTGTCCGCGACGGCCTGCGCATCGCCGGTGATCATGACGACTTGGGCGCCCGCAGAGTGCAGCGCGTCGACGGCGTCGCGGGACTCGGGACGGATCTCGTCGGCAAGCCGGAGTGCTCCGATCACTTCGCCGTCAGCGAGGACGTGGAGAATGATCGCGCCCTCCTTTCGCCACTCGTCTGCGATGGGGAGCTCTTCGGCGGAATGCTTCTCCAGCAGGTAGGGGCCACCGACCTCGATTACCTCACCGTCAACAGTTGCCTTCACGCCCACTGCTGGGGACGAAGAAAAGTCGATTGCCTGCGGGACGGCTACGCCACGGGTCTGAGCAGCCCCGGTGATGGCGCGTGCGAGCGGGTGCTCGCTGTCTGCCTCGGCGGCCGCCGCAAGGGCAAGCACGTCTTCTTTATCACGCCCGCCGGCGGTGTCGATCGCGGTGACGGTGGGTTCGCCCTTGGTGAGAGTGCCGGTCTTGTCGAACAGTACTGCGTCGACGGTGCGCATGGATTCAAGTGCGAGCCGATCCTTGATCAGCACCCCGCCGCGGGCGGCGCGCTCGGTCGCAATCGAGACGACCAGCGGGATCGCAAGGCCTAGGGCGTGGGGGCAGGCGATGACGAGCACCGTGATAGTGCGCACCACGGCGTCGTTTGGCATGCCGACGACGGTCCAGACCACGGCGGTCAGAATGGCAGCGCCGAGGGTGAACCAGAACAGCCAGGCAGCAGCCTTGTCCGCGAGACGTTGCGCGCGTGACGACGATTCCTGCGCATCGGTGACGAGCTTTTGAATGCCGGCCAGCGCGGTGTCGCCACCCGTGGCCGTGACCTCGATGCGCAGACCCGAGTCTGTCGCGATGGTGCCAGCGACCACCTGCTCTCCTTCACCGCGGCGCACCGTTTTCGACTCACCGGTGACCATCGACTCGTCCATGCTGGCGCTGCCGTCGACGATTGTGCCGTCGGCAGGTACGGACGCGCCGGGCCGCACGATCACGACATCGCCGACCTCAAGATCCGCCGGGGTGACCTTTACAACTTCGTCGCCGTCGATCTTTTCGGCCTCGTCGGGCAGAAGAGCGGCGAGCGAGTCCAGGGCCGAGGTGGTCTGGGCGAGGGAGCGCATCTCGATCCAGTGCCCCAGCAGCATGATGACCACCAGCAGCGCCAGTTCCCACCAGAAATTCAGCCCGCTGTCTAGCAAGTTCAGGCTCGCACCCCAAGAGGAGACGAAGGCGACCGTGATCGCGAGCGCGATCAGCAGCATCATGCCGGGTTTGCGGGAGCGGATCTCTGAGACCGCCCCGGTCAAGAATGGGCGACCTCCCCAGAAGTAAATGACCGTGCCCAAAAGCGGCGAGATCCACCGGACCCATTCCGCGTCAGGCAGCTGGTAGCCGATGAGATGGGCGAAGGTTTCGTTAAATCCGACGACCGGGATCGCGAGAACCAGCATGATCCAGAAGAGTCTGCGGAACTGGGCAACGTGATCACCGTGACCACCGTGACCACCGTGTCCTGCGTGGTCGTGACCACCGTGTCCTGCGTGGTCGTGACCACCGTGTCCTGCGTGGTCGTGACCACCGTGTCCTGCGTGGTCGTGACCACCGTGTCCTGCGTGGTCGTGACCACCGTGTCCTGCGTGGTCGTGACCACCGTGTCCTGCGTGGTCGTGACCACCGTGTCCTGCGTGGTCGTGACCACCGTGTCCTGCATGGGCCTCGTGAGCGTCATGCTCATGATGGCTGGCGTGCCCACCGGGTCCGGTGTCGGAGTGGGCGTGCCTGTCGTTCATGGTTCTGTCCTTTCGTTGCAATTCATGGTTGTGATCGGTTCGGCCGTGCTGGGGGCCTAGCACGGCGCCCGTCTCCTAGACTAATACCCCATAGGGGTATATGTCCAGGAGACTGTCTCCATGCGCGCAGCCGGACGTTTCGCCTTTCGTGCTCGCGGGACTACACTCCCGCGACATGCGAGTATTAGCGGCCATGAGCGGCGGAGTTGATTCATCTGTCGCTGCTGCGCGCCTGGTGGAGGCCGGCCACGATGTCGTCGGCGTGCACCTCGCGTTGAGCAAGGACGCGCAGCAGACGCGCGAGTCCGCCCGCGGGTGCTGCTCGCTCGAGGACTCCGCCGATGCGCGCCGCGTGTGCGACAAACTCGGCATCCCGTTTTACGTGTGGGATTTTTCGGACCGGTTCAAAGAAGAGGTCATCGACAACTTCGTCTGGTCCTACGAACACGGCGAGACCCCGAATCCGTGCCTGCGTTGCAACGAAAAAATCAAGTTCGCGGCACTTTTGGACCGCGCGGTCACGCTCGGCTTCGACGCGATCGCCACCGGGCACTACGCGATCATCGACGACGCCGGCAACCTCCGCCGCTCCACCGACCCAAAGAAGGACCAGTCGTACGTCCTCGGTGTGCTCACCCGCGACGAGCTGGATCGCTGCATTTTCCCGGTCGGCGACACGGAAAAGCCGCAGATCCGCGAGGAGGCCGCCCGCCACGGCTTCGCCACCGCGTCCAAGCCGGACTCCTACGACATCTGTTTCATCCCCGACGGCAACACCCAGGCGTTTCTGGGCCGCTCCATCGGCATGCGTCCCGGCATGATCAAGGACACCGAGGGCAACGAGCTCACCGATCACGACGGGGCGTTCCAGTACACGATCGGCCAGCGCAAGGGTCTGAACATCCGCAGGCCGGCCGCCGACGGCAAGCCGCGTTACGTCACGGACGTGGACACCGCCACCGGCACCGTGACCGTTGGCCCGCGCGAGGCGCTGAAGGTCAACGAGATCACCGCGGACCGCCTCAAAGTCCTCCACCCGGCGATGCAAGGCGAGTTCGAGGCCAACGTGCAGATCCGCGCCCACGGCGGGGTAGTAGCCTGCACCGCGCGTATCGACGACGACCGCATGACACTTACCCTCCACCAGCCCCTCGAGGGCGTGGCCCGCGGCCAGGCCGCCGTGCTCTACCTGCCGGACCCGGACGGCCAGGGCGACATCGTGCTCGGCTCCGGCACCATCTGCGCGACGGCATGATCGGGCCGACCGCCTTCGGGCTCGGCCCGCTTCCCGGCACAGATCTCGCAGCCGCCGCGGACGTAGTGCTCTCGGAGTCGCCACTGCCGCACATCCCGCAACTGCCGGACCGCGGTGCCGGCTTCGATCTCGTCGGCCGCACCGCCGCGCTGCTCGAGATCCCGATCGCTCCTGGCCCGCGCGGCTGGCGCGTGGCCGCCCGCAAGCGTGCAGACGCCGACCGCATGGCCCGCGACCTCGACCACCTCGAAGCCCTCTGGCACGGCAAGACGGACGCCGTCAAAGTCCAGCTCGCCGGCCCGTTCACGCTTGCCGCCGAGGTGGAGATGCCCAACGGCCACCGCATGATCACCGACCCCGGCGCGTTGCGCGATATCACCGACGCGCTCCTGCAGGCGAGTGCGGACCACGTGCGCGACGTCGAAACGCGCTTCGGCACTGCGGTGCTGCAACTCGACGAGCCGCGCCTCGGCGACGTCACCCGCGGCACCCTCAGGGGCGCGACCGATTACGAAACCATCGCCGCCATCCCGGAGCCGCAGGAAACGCTTACCCGCTTCGGTGAGCATCTGCTGAACACGCCTGTGCTTATCGACGACACCCCGTGGCTGACCTGCGATCCCCGCACCTGCAACCGCGACGCGTTGGCGAAGCTGCTCGACCAGGACACCCGCATCGCGATCCCGACGATGCAACCGCGCGAACTGTATCGGGTGTTCGATGAGATCCAGATCGACCCGGCTGCTACCCCCATCGATGTGTACGCCAAGGCCGCCGATGCGCTGCTGGGATACGCGGAAAATCTTCGCAACGCGCGCGAGATGCACCAAGAACTTACAGTAGAGGTATGACCAATACGCTGGAGTGGGTGAAAGAAACCACCAACTACGCAATGGGGGCGACCTTCGGAGCGATGTTTTTCGTCGTCTTTGGGTTGTTGATGGACGATCTCGTCCTCGGCGTGGCGTTTGGGGTGTTGTTCTTCATCGTCTTTTCCACGAATGAGGAATACGAGGCGTCGTTTGACGGCGAGACGCTGCGGATGGCGGACGAGCAATCCGAGACCGAACTTGACGTCGGCAGCATCGACACCGTGGAGTTCAGCGAGGGCGGCGCGATGGTGGTGCGCACTTCATCTGGGGAGACCCACGCGTTGGAATCGGGTGGGGATGACGAGGGGCTGCGTGCGTTCGTCGAGAAGCTGCAAGCTGCGCTTTAGCCCAGCATCGGCCAGCCGGGCAGCACGTTCGACGCGTCGCGCCCGTTGGCCTCGAAGTACTTCTTCCGGTCGTTTTGCATGTGGAAGTACTCCACGGCCTGGTACTCCATGAGATCGCCCGCGTCCATCTGCGCGAGATCCGGGTACGCCTTGCGCACCTGCACCCACGCCACACGCGCGGCCGCGAACGCGTCGGCGGTGGCCTCGTGCGCGTTGTCGATGCGCACCCCGTAGTGCTCGCACATCGCGGTCAGGTTGCGCGGGCCTTTGCGGTAGCGGTCCTTCGCCCGGTCGATGAGCAGCGGGTCGAACACCGGGCCGGTGACGGTGAAATCGCCGGTCAAGTTGCGCAGCACGGTCAGGTCGTAGGGGGCGTTGAACACGACGAGGGTCAGGCCGTCCTCCCAGCCCTTCTTGATCGCCTCGACGGTCTTGCGCACCACCTCGTCGTGGTCGCGGCCCTCCGCGCGCGCCTTCTCGGTGGTGATGCCGTGGACCTTCGCGGCGGCCTCCGGGATCTCCACACCCGGGTCGGCGAGGGTCTCGTTGGCGTCGACCACGCCGTCGTCGATACGCACAAGCGCCGAGGTGACCACACGGGCCTCGCGCGGGTTGGCGGAGGTGGTCTCCAGGTCGAAGGAGAGCATGCGGGAGGCGTCGAATGTGGCCATGCGGGTCATTGTAACTAGCCCGCCGACACACGACGGCTGAACGCTAAGCTCGGCTGCCGTGAGTGAAATTTCCGCTGATCTGCACCGCGAATGGGACGAACTGGCCGCCGAGGTACGCAAGCACCGCGACCTGTATTACAACGGCCAGCCGGTCATCACTGACGGCGAGTTCGACGAGCTGTTCCGCCGCCTCCAACAACTGGAGGAGGACCACCCGGAGTTAGCCGTGCCGGACTCGCCGACGAAGCAGGTTGGCGCGCCCGCCACCGACACCGCGTTCGCGGACGTGCGCCACCCCGAGCGCATGATGAGCCTGGACAACGTTTTTAACGAAGACGAGATGCGCGAGTGGCTCGTCAAGGCGCCGGGACCGTACCTGACAGAACTGAAGATCGATGGGCTATCCATCGACCTGGTCTACGAAAACGGCGAACTCACCCGCGCGGCCACGCGTGGCGACGGCACCACTGGCGAGGACATCACCGCCAACGCGCGCGTGATCGAGGACATCCCGCACCGGCTCACCGGCGACGCGCCCGCGTTCCTCGAGGTCCGCGGCGAGGTGTTCATCCGTCCCGAGGACTTCCCGGAACTCAACGAGCTGCGCCAACAAGAAGGCGGCAAACCGTTCGCCAACCCGCGCAACACCGCCGCCGGCGGCTTGCGCCAGAAGAACCCGGAGGACGTGAAAAAGCGCAAACTGCGCATGATCTGCCATGGCATCGGCGCGCGCGAGGGCTTCACCCCGAAAACCCAGCACGAGGCTTACGAGAAGCTCGCCGAGTGGGGGCTGCCGGTCTCCGAGTACACGCGCCGGGCCGAGACCGCCGACGAGGTGATCGAGGCCGTCAACTACTGGGGCGAGCACCGCAACGATGCGATCCATGAGATGGACGGGCTTGTGGTCAAGGTCGATAGCGTCTCCGAGCAGCGCCAACTCGGCGCCACCTCACGCGCGCCGCGCTGGGCCATCGCGTACAAGTATCCGCCGCAGGAAGTGACGACGAAACTCAACGACATCGAGGTCTCCGTCGGACGCACGGGACGTGCGACCCCGTTCGCGGTGCTCGAGCCGGTGTTCGTCTCCGGCTCCACGGTGTCCATGGCCACGCTGCACAACCAGCATGAGGTCGAACGCAAGGGTGTGATGATCGGCGACACCGTCGTGGTGCGCAAGGCCGGAGAGATCATCCCGGAGGTGTTGGGCCCGGTCGCGGATCTTCGCGACGGCACCGAGCGCGAGTTCGTCTACCCCGAAAACTGCCCCGTCTGCGGCACCAAACTCGCCCCCGCGAAGGAGGGCGACGCGGATTGGCGCTGCCCGAACACCCGCTCGTGCCCGGCGCAACTGTCGGCCAGGCTCGAGTACATCGCTTCACGCGGCGTGTTCGACATCGAGGCGCTCGGTGAGAAGGGCGCGCAGGATCTCATCGCCTCGGGTGTGCTTGTCGACGAAGCCGCGCTGTTTGACCTCACCGAAGACGACCTGAAGAAATCCAGCGTGTACACCCGCAAGGACGGCCAGGTCAACGCCGCCGGTAAGAAGTTGCTCGCCAACCTGGAGACCGCGAAGGACGCCGACCTGTGGCGTGTGCTCACGGGCCTGTCGATCCGCCACGTCGGCCCGACCGCCGCGCGAGCGCTCGCCTCGCGCTTCCACTCGGTGCAGGCGCTTATCGACGCCCCCGTGGCCGATCTCGCCGAAACCGACGGCGTCGGCCAGATCATCGCCGAGAGCTTCAAGGATTGGTTCACGGTGGATTGGCACCGGGCGATCGTCGATAGCTGGGCGGCCGCCGGTGTGACCATGGAATCGAGCGAGGAGGATCGCGCGCCGCAAACGCTGGAGGGGCTGACCATCGTCGCCACGGGCACGCTCGAGGGCTTCACCCGCGACGAGATCAAGGAGGCCATCCTGTCGCGCGGCGGCAAGGCGGCGGGCTCGGTGTCGAAGAAAACCGACTACGTGGTGGTGGGCGAAAACGCCGGCTCCAAGGCCACCAAGGCGGAGGAACTGGGTCGGCCGATCCTCAACGAAGCGCAGTTTGTGCAGCTGCTCGAGGGCGGCCCAGACGCGCTTGCCTAACTTGCTGGGCTGCTAACGCAGCATCGCGCCGACGATGCAACCGAGGTCGCCGATCTCGCGTACCTCCGACGCCAAAAAGTCCGGCCCGCCGACACGGCCGATGACCAGCACAAGGTCGGTGCCGTGCAGCGGAGTGACCGTGAGCGCGGTGCCCAACTGGTACCAAGACTCCGGCACCCATTCGTCGAAGTCGGGCTGCAAGATGCGTGCGCCGTCGATGTCCGGCATTTGGGGGTTCGAGCCGTCGTCCTCGGGCGCGGCGGGGGAGGCCGCCACGCGCTCAAGGCCGGTTTCCAGGGTGCGCAGCACCACCGCCCACGACGAGGTCACCGCGCTGGGCATGACGCGCACGAGTTCAGTGAGCGTTTCGCCCTGCTTGCCGGAGTGCGCCGCGATCTGGGCGAGCATCTGGATCTGCCCGCGACGGTCCACACGCCCGGTGAACGGGCGGATGGAATCCACCTCCGCGCCGTCGACGGAGGCCACGGCGGTGATCAACGTGTCCACCATGATGCCGGTCGGCAGCGTGACCACGATGTCGTCGGTGACGGTGCCGTCGTGGGAGGTCTCGACGATGTCCACGGAGTTGATGTCGGCATCCACGATGCCGAAGGCCTCGGCAAGCTGGCCGAGGCTGCCCGGGACGTCGGGGAGAGATACGCGGATGAGGTACGACATGGCCTTATTTATAGCAATTTGGTACATCGGAAGCGGGTGTACGGTCGAAAACACAACAAGTTTCCAACTGAGGAGGAGCACCATGAGCCGCACCGAAATCCCGCAGACTACACTCGCTGGAGCCGAACCCCGCGCTGTAGGGGACGCGTTGCTTCGCGACGACGCGAAGTTGGCCCGAGACGGCAAGGAGGTCGTCGTCACGGGCAACGCTCTTGCCCGCGAAGTGGCGGAACACCCCGAGCAGTTCTCGTCGGGTGTGTCGCGTTTTCTGCAGTTGCCCAACGGCCTCGACGGCGACAAGCACACCGAGATGCGTGCGTTGATCGACCGTTACCTCACTGCGGAGGAGGTCGGGCAGCTCGATCCGATGTTCCGCAAGATCGCGCGCGACCTGGCGGAACAGGCGGTGTCGACCGGTGAAGTCGACGCCGTCGGCGACTTGGGCGCCCAGTACGCGGTTCAGGCGATGACCGCGTGGCTCGGATGGCCGACTGAGCTCAACGACACCCTCGTGGAATGGGTGGCGGACAACAACGCGGCCACCCGGTCCGGTGAGCTCGAGCGCACCGCAGCTGTCGCGGAGCGCTTCGACGACATCATCCGCTCCGTTGTCGAACCGCTCCAAGACAACCCGGACGATTCGGTCACCTCGCGGCTCGTCCACGATGACAGCCTCGGACGCCGTCTAGAGTTCGAGGAAATTGTGTCCGTGCTGCGCAACTGGACCGCGGGCGATCTGAGCTCAATGGCTTACTGCATCGGAGTGGTGCTCGACGCGCTTATCCGACACCCGGAGCTGCAAGACCGTCTCGCTGGCGGCGTGTCGCAGAAGGAGTTCACTGCGATTGCGGACGAGATTCTCCGCGCCGATTCGCCGTTTGTGAGCAACCGGCGCGTGACCACGTGCCCCGTCACGCTCGGCGGGCACGAACTGCCGGAGGGACAGCGGGTCCGCATCCACTGGACCGCGGCGAATCGCGACCCGGACGTGTTTTCCAACCCGGACGCCTTCGAGCCGGATACAAACGCAGGCGACAACCTGGTGTGGGGCGCAGGCCCTCACGCGTGCCCGGGCAAGGCGCTGTCGATCGTCGAGCTGCAGGCGTTCGTCGAGGAGCTGCTTGCGGCCGCGGAGGTCACCAGCGCCGGCGAGGGCGAGCGTGAGGTTCACCCGGTTGGTGGTTGGGCGTCGTTGCCGGTGCGCCTTACCGCCCGCGGGTAAGCGAATTGCCGTGACGTAAGATAAGGCGCGTTAATCGCAATCCACGTGATGGACGAAGGGATGGGACTGTGGCTGAGATTTCACGCGACGAAGTGTCGCGCATCGCACGCCTCGCGCGAATCGCGCTGAAAGACGAGGAGCTGGACGACATCGCCCAGCAGCTGGACACGATCGTGGAAGCTGTGTCGAAGGTCCAGGGCGTGGACACCGAGGGCGTGACCCCGATGAGCCACCCGCACTCCATCGACGCCGGTATGCGTGAAGACGTGGAGAAGAAGACGCTCACCCAGGCTGAGGCGCTCGACCAGGCGCCGGCCGTGGAGGACGAGCGTTTCGTGGTTCCGCAGATTCTGGGAGAGGGAGACTAAACGATGACGCAGTACACGATTCCGGCTGACGGGCTCGTCGCTAAGCCTGCCCACGAACTGGCGGCCATGATCCAGGCTGGCGAGGTCACCTCCCGCGAGGTCACGCAGGCGTTCCTCGACCGCATCGCGGAGATTGACGACGAACTCGGCGCCTTTCTCCACGTCGGCGCCGACGAGGCGCTCGCGGCCGCGGACAAGGTCGACGAGCAGGTCAAAAACGGCGGCAAGCCGGCGTCCGCGCTCGCGGGTGTGCCGCTGGCGCTGAAGGACCTGCTGGTGACTACCGACGCGCCGACGACGGCGGCGTCGAAGATGCTCGAGGGTTACATGAGCCCGTACGACGCGACCGTGGTTAAAAAACTGCGCGACGCCGGTATCCCGATTCTGGGCAAGACGAACCTGGACGAGTTCGCGATGGGGTCTTCGACGGAGAACTCCGCGTACAAGCAGACCAAGAACCCGCACGACCTGGAGCGCGTCCCAGGCGGTTCCGGCGGCGGCACCGCAGCGGCGCTCGCCGCCGGTGAGGCCCCGCTGGGTATCGGTACGGACACGGGCGGCTCGATCCGCCAGCCGGCGTCGCTCACCGGCACCGTGGGCGTGAAGCCGACCTACGGCGGCGTGTCGCGCTACGGCGTGATCGCGTGTGCGTCCTCACTTGACCAGGTCGGTCCGTGTGCGAACAACGTGCTGGACACTGCGCTGTTGCACGAGATCATCGGTGGCCACGACGAGTTCGACGCCACCTCCGTCGACCGCGAGGTGCCGGCGCTTGCCGACGCCGCACGCGAAGGCGCATCCGGAGACCTGAAAGGCCTCAAAATCGGCCGTGTGAAGCAGTTCGAGCGCCCGGGCACCCAGGAGGGTGTCAAGGAGGCCATCGACAAGGCGTACGCGCAGCTCGAGGCCCAGGGCGCGGAGATCGTCGAGGTCGACTGCCCGAGCTTCGAGGACGTCATGGGTGCGTACTACCTCATCCAAACCTCCGAGGTGAGCTCGAACCTCGCACGCTTCGACGGCATGCGCTACGGCCAGCGCGCCGGCGACGACGGCACCCGCTCCGCCGAGGAAGTCATGGCCGCCACCCGCGGCGAAGGCTTCGGCGCCGAGGTCAAGCGCCGCATCATCCTGGGCACTTACGCGCTGTCCGTGGGCTACTACGACGCGTACTACCTGCAGGCGCAGCGCGTGCGCACGCTCGTGGCACAGGACTTTGCCAAGGCGTTCGAGGCCTGCGACGTCATCGCCGCCCCGGCCGCACCCACTACCGCCTTCAAGTTGGGCGACAAGGTGGACGACCCGCTGGCGATGTACAACTTCGACCTGTTCACTCTGCCGTTGAACCTGGCCGGTCTGCCCGGCATGTCGGTTCCGGCAGGTGAGGCCTCCGACACCAACCTGCCGGTGGGCCTGCAGTTGATCGCCCCGGCGTTCGAGGACGCACGCCTCTACCGCGTGGGTGCCGCTTTTGAAGCCGGCCGTTAACCCCTGGAATACCCTCGCAGCCCTGGCTGCGGGGTATTTTCTTGTCCTCATCGACCAGGGCTTCATGCCCGTTATCACCCCGTTGCTGCCGTACGAAGTCGGCAGCGCAGTGTGGCTGACCAGCGTGTACCTGTTGTGCACCGTCGCTCCCATGCCCGCCACCGGCAAGCTTGGCGACGCCTTCGGGCAACGCCGCATGTTCCTCACCGGCTTAGCCATCTATGTCGCAGCGCTAGCGTTCGCAGGCGCGTCGTGGTCGTTCGGCTCGCTGGTGGTTGCCCGCGGCTTGCAGGGTTTCGGTGCCGCGGTGTTTTTGCCGCAGGCGTTCGGGTTGATCCCGCGCGTATTCGCCGAGGACAAGCAAGGCAGAGCGTTCGCGGTGTGGGGCGTCATCGGGTCGGTGGCATCCCTCATCGGCCCGGTGGCCGGCGGCGCGATCGCACAGTCTCAGGGCTGGCGTGCGGCGTTTTACGCGCAAGCGGCGGTGGGCGCGGCTGCGCTTGTCGCCGGTCTCGTCGCGCTGCCGAGGTTGCAGGCAACGGGGGAGCGGGTCACGCTGCTGCCGGTGCTGCTGTCGTTCGGCGGGTTGGGGCTTTTGGTCTACGGCATCCAGTTCGGCCAGCTCCCGTCGATTCTGTTCGGCGCGCTGTTGCTGGGCCTGCTGCTGATGAGCGCCCGCAACGGCACCGACGGCGGGTTCTTGCCGGTTGATCTCATGGGCGACCGGTCGTTTGCCCTCGGCACCATCGGCGTAGCGGCGATGGGCTTTACGGTCGCCTCGATGTTCATCCCGTTGATGTACTGGCTGCAGACCGTCGCCGGTGCCTCGCCGTCGGCCTCGGGGCTGATCACCGCGCCGATGTCGGTCCTCGCGCTCGTGCTCACCCCGGTGGCGGGATACCTGACGGACCGCCGCGACCCGGGCAAGCTCAGCGCGGCCGGGTTCGCGGTCTCCGCCGCGGCGCTCGTGCTCGCCATCGTGCTCATCCAGGCGGATGCGAACCTGTGGTGGTTCACCGCGGTTACGGCGTTGCTCGGCATCGGCGGGGCGTTTGTGTGGGCGCCGAACGCGGCGGTGACCATGCGCGGCATTGACGAGCGCGAGACCGGCGCGGCCTCCGGGTTGTACAACACTGCCCGCCAGGTCGGCAGCGTGCTCGGCGTCGCGCTTGTGGGAGTGGTGTTGGCCTCGGGCGACATCGATGCCACTGCCGGCAAAGCGCTGGCGCTTCCGGTTGTGGCGATGGTGGTGGGCGTGGTGTCGTCGATAAGCATCGCTCCGCGAAACCGCACCGCGCGCTAGGCTGGCGGACATGCGACTTGCCACCTTGACCTCCGGGGGCGATTGCCCCGGCCTTAACGCCGTGATCCGCGGCATCGTGCGGACGGCGAGCAACGAGTACAACTCCACCGTCGTGGGTTACCTCGACGGGTGGGTCGGACTCATCGACGACAACCGGGTGGATCTTTACGACGACGCCTATATGGACTCGCTGCTACTGCGCGGCGGCACCATCCTGGGCACCGGCCGGCTGCACCCGGACAAGTTCAAAGCCGGCATCGACACGATTAAGGCGAACCTCGACGACGCCGGTATCGACGCGCTCATCGCCATCGGCGGTGAAGGAACCTTAAAGGGCGCGAAGTGGCTCTCCGACAACGGCATCCCGGTCGTCGGCGTGCCTAAGACCATCGACAACGACGTCGCCGCCACCGACTACACGTTCGGCTTCGACACAGCAGTGTCCGTGGCCACCGACGCCATCGACCGGCTGCACACCACCGCCGAGTCTCACAACCGCATTCTCATCGTCGAGGTCATGGGCCGCCACGTCGGCTGGATCGCGCTGCACGCAGGCATGGCCGGTGGCGCGCACTACACCGTCATCCCAGAAGAGCCCTTCGACATCGCCGATATCTGCAAGGCCATGGAGCGCCGCTTCCAGATGGGGGAGAAGTACGGCATTATCGTCGTTGCCGAAGGCGCCGTGCCGAAGGAAGGCACGATGGATGCCGGCCTCGGCGAAGAGGACGAGTTTGGCCACAAAACCTTCAACGGCATGGGGCAGATCATTGGCGACGAAGTGAAAAAACGCCTCGGCTACGACGTGCGCACTACGGTGCTCGGCCACACTCAGCGTGGCGGCACACCGACGGCGTACGACCGCGTGCTGGCCACCCGCTACGGCGTGCACGCCACCCGCGCCGCGCATGACGGCAACTTCGGCAAGTGTGTCGCGCTGCACGGCGAGAACATCGACCTCGTGGCGCTCGAGGACGCCGTCGCGCAGTTGAAGACAGTCCCGGAAGGCCGCTACGCCACGGCGAAGGCGATGTTCACTTAATCTCGGCGCCCGATCTTGCGGCTGCGCGCGTACAGCCAAATCCCGCCAATCCAAGAAAAGGCGATAACCGCGAAGAAGGCAACGGTGGCAGCGACCTCGTTGGGCAGCTCCGCCGCGGAGTTGAACACGGCGTGGGCGGCGTAGCCGACGACGTACCAGCCGACGAGCCGACCTACGCGCCAAAGGAGGGACTTGTCCGGCCGGCACAGGAAGCAGCCGAGGCCCCACGCACTTAACCCGGTGAATACCGCATGTGCCCACGGTACGGCCGCGGTGCGCATGCCGATGGCGATGAGCGCACCTTCGACGTCGGAGTTGAGGTGTTCCAACGCGCCTTGCAGGATGTAGATCGTGTTTTCCGCAGCGGAGAAACCGAACCCGACGGCGATAGCGACGGTGACTGCCTCGATCGGGCGGCGGATGCGAAAGACCATTGTGCACAGTACGAAGACTGCGGTGAACTTCAGTAGCTCCTCCGCGGTCGGCGAGAGCAGCCCGAAAACGAGGTCGTCGAAGCCGAGCCGGCTTTGCAACACTTTGACGGTGTTGTTTGCGAAAACCGTGGGGGACAGCAGTGCCGCGCCGGCGAAAAAGCCCGCGAAGATGAATGCTGGAGTGGCGCTGCCAATCCTGCCGGGGTGGTTGCGCAATGCCAGCCAGGCGATGAGCAACCAGCAGGCGCCGATCAGAGCGCTTATACCTGCGGTAGCGGGGTTGAACGGCATGTCAGCGAGGTAGAACGCCGTCCATCCTGCGGCGGCGAGGAAAAGGGCCGCCGCGATAAGGCGCAGTATGGGTGTGGATTTCATAGTTACTGTGCCTCCTTCAAGTCTTCAGCCGGGGCTGCATCAACGAGCCGCGCGGCGAGATCGTGGGCATCCGGTCCGCCGATTGTGAAAAAGCGGGTGGATGCGCCGTCGGCGACGGATACAGCGACAAGCGCGTATTCCCCGGTCTCCTCGCTGCGTTTCACCCATACGCCGTCGCGCGGGTTCTCGACACCGTCGGGGTCTACCGAGGGCGCAAGCTTTGCGGCGCGGTAGACGCGGGCGATCGCGTTTTCCTGGTCGTCCGGGGTGGCCTCGGTGCGGGCCATGATCCGGGTGTCGGCGCAGTCCCAGACGCGGGTGCGGCTCGTGAAATTAGACGAGCTCGCGCACTTCAGCGTGCCGTCGCCGTCCGAGATGGCGAGGCCGCCGATTTCGACGGGCTGCTCTGACGCGCCCGACGGGTCAGTGGCATCGCCAACGGCACGCGGCACGACCAAGACGATCGTTACAAAGACAAAAAGAATAACTCCGAGCACGACCGGTGCCCGGGAAACGTTCGAATCATTCATAATGGCGCATACGATACAACCGAAGCGTTCCGCCCGCAGCGGTGGCTAGGCTCGTCGTTATGCACGATCGCATTCCCGACCCTTGCCGTCTGCTTATCGTCGGCATCAACCCCGGCCGCCTCACCGAAGAAGTGGACGCGCCGTTTGCGTACCCCGGCAATAGGTTCTGGCCGGCGCTTGAGGCAGCCGGCATCACTCCGTACCGCGTCCATGCCGACAAAGGTTTGCGTGACGACGACGCCACCATGCTGGCCGATCTCGGCATCGGATTTACCAACCTGGTGAACCGGATGACACCGCGTGCGTCCGAGCTCACCCGCGAAGAGATGGTGCAAGGAGGACAGGTGGTGCGGGACGCCGTCGCTAAGCACCAGCCCAAGGCCGTGATGTTCGCAGGTATCGGTGCATACCGCGATGCTTACCGACGACCAAAGGCAACCCGCGGCCTCCAGCCCGAGACCCTTGCCGGGGTGCCGGTGTGGGTGGTGGGCAACCCGAGCGGGCTCAACGCGCACGAATCGGTGGCGTCCCTGGCGGAGAGCTACCGCGAGGTGTGGGATTCCACCGCGTGAGAGCCTAAGCGCGACAGTCTCATAACGTGGAAGTAGTATCCCACGTTATGAGCAACGCGCATGTGAACGCCAAGTCAGCCGAGGACCGCTCGGCATTCTTCGCAACTCTCGGCTTTCCGCTACTGGTGATTGTGGGTGGCGTGGTCGGCTATTTCGCTCCCGGGGCAGTCGCGCCGATATCCGGATGGACCACGTGGTTGCTCGGTCTTGTGATGTTCGGCATGGGACTGACACTCACTGGAAAAGACTTTGCATATGTGGCGAAGCATCCCTTGCCGGTGTTGGTTGGCGTAGTCGCGCAGTTTGTCATCATGCCGCTGGTGGCTGTGGCAGTGACGTGGGTGCTGGGTCTGCCGCCTGAGATTGCCGCCGGTGTCATTCTGGTTGGCTGCACGCCGGGTGGTACTGCCTCCAACGTGGTTAGTTATCTCGCGCGAGGCGACGTCGCTTTGTCGGTGACTATGACCTCGGTATCCACCCTGCTCGCTCCACTGTTGACACCGCTGCTTACCCTCTGGTTGGCCGGTCATCATATGTCCGTCAGTGCCGGTGCAATGGCGTGGTCCATCGTGAAGATGGTGTTGTTGCCAGTCACACTCGGATTTGCAGTTCGCCTGCTCGCACCACGTGCGGTGCAGGCGGTGTTGCCTGGCCTGCCCTGGGTTTCTGTGGTTGCTATTTCTATGATCGTTGCCATTGTTGTTTCTGGTTCGCGCGACAAGCTCCTGGAAGCTGGTCTCGTCGTCCTGCTGGCTGTGGTTCTGCATAACTTGTTTGGTCTGGTGTTGGGGTACCTCACCGGAAAATTCGCGCGGCTGCCGGAAGCGAGCGCGAGGACACTTTCCATCGAGGTGGGCATGCAAAACTCCGGGATGGCTGCCACGCTCGCGACTGCCTATATGAGCCCGCTGGCGGCCCTGCCGGCAGCAGTGTTTTCCGTCTGGCATAACCTCTCTGGTGCCATGACGGCGGCGGTGTTCCGCACCCGCGATAACAGCCGGTAGTAGGCAGCCTTCACGGGTCCGGCGCTCGGTCGCCGGATTACCGCCGTCCCATCAAACGCGAGTGGGGTAGCGGGCACTACACTTAGCGACCATGACTGCCTACGATCTGATGGATTACGACGAGGTACTGGAAAAGTACGACCCGGTGATGGGCCTGGAGGTCCACGTCGAGCTCGCGACCGAGACGAAGATGTTTTCCACCTCCTCCGCCCACTTCGGCGCGGAGCCGAACACAAACGTCGACCCGGTCTCCCTTGGGCTGCCGGGCGCGCTGCCGGTGGTCAACGCCAAGGGCGTGGAGTGGGCCATCAAGATCGGTCTGGCACTCAATTGCAAGATCGCCGAGTCCTCCCGCTTTGCGCGCAAGAACTACTTCTACCCGGACCAGCCGAAGAACTACCAGATTTCGCAGTACGACGAGCCGATTGCTTACGACGGCTACCTCGACGTCGTGCTCGAGGACGGCACCGAGTGGCGCGTGGAGATCGAGCGCGCCCACATGGAGGAAGATACCGGAAAGCTCACTCACCTGGGCTCCGCCTCCGGCCGCATCACGGGTGCTACCGCGTCGCTGGTGGACTGCAACCGCGCGGGTATCCCGCTTATCGAGATCGTGACTAAGCCGATCATCGGCGCCGGCGAGCGCGCCCCCGAGGTGGCCAAGGCATACGTCGGTGCCCTGCGCGAGCTGGTCAAGGCGCTCGGCGTCTCTGACGCGCGCATGGACCAGGGCAGCATGCGTTGCGACGCCAACGTCTCCCTGCGCCCGGTGGGCCAGGAGGAGTTCGGCACCCGCACCGAGACGAAGAACATCAACTCGCTCAAGTCGGTCGAGCAGGCAGTGCGCTTCGAGATGCAGCGCCAGGCGGCCGCGCTGGATAACGGCGAGGAGATCGTTCAGGAGACCCGCCACTACCAGGAAAAGGACGGCACCACCTCGAAGGGCCGTCCGAAGGAAGAAGCTTCCGATTACCGCTACTTCAACGACCCGGACCTGCCGCCGGTGATTGCGAAGCCGGAATGGGTTGAGGAAATCCGAGCGACGCTGCCGGAGCTGCCGTGGGTGCGCCGCGCGCGTATCCAGGAGGAGTGGAAGCTGCCGGAAAAGGAGTTCCGCGACCTGGTCAACGCCGGTGCGCTCGACCTCATCGTGGACACGGTCGAGGCGGGTGCGACCCCGGACGAGGCGCGCGCCTGGTGGGTGTCCTACATCGCCGGCAAGGCCAACGAGGCGGGCAAGGACCTCGACGCACTCGGCGTGACAGCACACGACGTCGCGCGCGTGGTTGAGCTGGTCAAGGAAGGCAAGCTGACCACGAAGCTGGGCCGTCAGGCCATCGACGGCGTGATTGAGGGGGACGGCAACGTGGACGAGGTCGTCGCCAAGCGCGGCCTCGAGGTGGTGCGTGACGACGGCGCCATCGAAAAGGCTGTCGACGAAGCGCTGGCCGCGAACCCGGACATCGTCGAGAAGTACCGCGCCGGCAACAAGAAGGTCACCGGCGCCATCGTGGGTGCCGTGATGAAGGCGACCCAGGGCAAGGCAGACCCGGGCCAGGTCAACCAGCTGATCGCGAAGAAGTTGGCTGAGTAGCAACGAAGCGTGCGGCGCTGGAGCAACCTGTAGTGGTTACCGACCGAGGTGAGCCTTCGCATGTCTTGCTCTCGATCGATGCCTACCGTCGTCTCTCAGGTAAAGACTCAGGGTGGGTGGCATCGATTCAGATGCCGGAAGATGACATCGATTTTGATCCACCGCGAGTAGGGTTCGCGCCGCGGAGCGTCGACTTTTGAGGTACTTGCTTGACACCAACGTGATCAGCGAGTTACGCAAGCCGCCGGGTCGGGTGCATGCAGGAGTTGCTGGCTGGGCGAACTCGCTACCGGAGGACTGGGAACTGTAAGGAACCCCCGCAACGAAAGGCCCCGGCCAGGATTGCCTTGGCCGGGGTGTTGTCGTCGGTAAGCGGGCTACTTGTCCTCGGGCTTCACGGCCGGGAACTCGCCAGTTTTGTACATCTCCTCGTAGGACTGCCAGTGGATGTCCTCACCAGGAGTGTCGGGGGCGCCGGCGTAGGAGTCGGACTCGGGATCGAGCGCCGGGACGGTCTTGATGTCGAAGTCGCTGGAGGAGTCCGCGTGCATATCGGCCGCGACCTCCTCCTGCACGGACTGCCAGAGGTCCTTGCCGCCAACGTTGGACCCGGAGGTCAGCTCGTCGACCTCGTTGCGCTCCTCGCCGGTGAGGTCGTCGGCTTCCGGATCAAGTTGGGTGCTCGCAAGTTCCGCGAGGCGTTCGCGGCGGCCGGTCTCGTCCTGAATGTCCTTGCGGTCGCGGAACCAGGCGACACCCATGACGATGCCGAGCACCAGGCCGAGGTAGCCCAGCACCGGATAGACCCAGCCGACCAGATCCGCGAAACCGATGAACGACAGCGCGAACCCGACAGCGACAACGGCGAAGTAGTACGGGCGGAACTTGCCCGGCTTGTCGTTGCTCAGACGGCGACCGAGCGCGTAGAACAGGCCGACGGCGGTGTTGTAGATCATCAGGTAGATCACGATGGAGACGAACACGCCGACAGACGGGTGCATGTTGTCGAAGACCATGAGCAGTGGAAGGTCCGCGTCCATGACGTCTTCCATGTTGCAGAAGAGGATGAACACCAAGATCATCAGCAGGACGGCGAACATGACGCCGCCGAGCAGGCCGCCCTTACCTGTCTGCGCCGGGTTCATGTGAGAGCCGGCGAAGACCAGCATCATGGAGGTGTCCATGATCATCACCAGCGTGGCGTAGTTCAGCGCGGTGATCAGCCAGTTGTCGAACGTGCCGGAGGCGTGCGGGTTCGTCTGGGCGATCTCGTTGATGTAGCCGAAATCGTCCGGAATGTTCATCAGGGTGATGACAAACGCGCCGAGCAGGCAGATAATCAGCAGCGGCGTGATAAAAGAAATCACACTGGTGAGTTTGTCCACGTCCAGGAAGCCAGACAGCACGAGCAACACGACCATGATGGCCGAGCCGACCCAGGTGGGGAAGCCGAACTGCTGCTCCATGTTGGCGCCGGCGCCGGCGACCATGACAAACCCGATGCAAAACAGGGTGAACATGGTGGTGATGTCCATGTACTTGGCCAGCCACGGTCTGGACACGCTGCGGAAGACAACACTGTGGTTATCTGCCAGGTAGTAGGAGCCCAGCTGGTAGACCCAGGCACTGAACACGGCGATCGCGGTACCGGCCACGGCGGCGCCAAGGATGCCCCAGTAACCGAACGACAGGAAGTACTGGATCACCTCCTGGCCGGACGCGAAGCCCGCGCCCACGGTCAGGCCCACGAGCGCGAGGGCGATCTTGAAGGTTTTAGCCATCGAGATAAGTCCTTATATAAATCAACGTAAAGGGTTTAGAGCGGGGAGTACGGTAACACCATTGTCGGCCTAGCGCGAACTCGAGCGGAGGATATTCGTGCAGCGCACCCGGCGAGTTGACAGAGCATTCATAGGTTTTCGCCTAAATTGTGGGGCATGGCTAAAAACCCACGCGATCTCACGCCCGATGACATCAACAACCTGGAACACACCGCCGACGTGCCGGAATACACCGGCGACAATGCCACCGAGGTGTTTCAGCAGCCGAACAAGGCAACCGAAGAGGTGCACCTGAGCGCCGATAAGGCCGCGCAGACTTCCCGCACGGAACCTGCGCCGGTGACATCCGCGTTCACCCGCGAGTCGGAGACCATCGCCCCGGCAGCGTCGACCACCTACGTTGAAGAGACCGTCGAGCCGGCGCCGGTCGAGCCGGCCGCGCCCGTCGTGGTTGAAGAAGAGGAGACGCGCCGCGGCACCACCGACCTCGGCCTGTTCCTGCTTCGCCTATTCCTCGGCGCCTACCTGATCATCGATTCGGTGGGCACCTTCTTCCGCCTTGGCGGCAACGAAGGCATCTCCGGGCTCGAGAACGCGTTCGCGGACTACCCGTACGGCAACGGCCTGGCCGTTGTGGTGCCGACCCTCGAGTTGGCCGCCGGCGTGTTCCTCGTCTTGGGTCTGCTCGGTCCGATCGCGGCGGGTGTCGCAATCGCGGTCACCGGCTTCCTCGCGCTGCACGCCATCGAGGCTGCGGACACCTTCAACGTTTTCGCCTGGAACGCGGAGACTTGGGTGCCGGTGATGCTGCTCGCCGCGTCGCTTGCGGTCCAGTTCACCGGCCCGGGCCGCTACGGCATCGACGCCTCCCGCGGTTGGGCGAAGCGCCCGCTGGTCTCCTCCTGGATCTGCGCTCTGGTTGGTCTTGCGGCAGCCGGGTTGGCCTGGTGGTTCGGCACCGGCATCAACCCGTTCGCCTAATTTAATCCACCTGGCGCACAGCGCCCTTATCGGCACTGGTGGCCATCTTCGCGTACGCGCGCAACGCCTTCGACACCTCACGGCCCCGGTTCGGCGTCCAGGGGTTGTCGGAGGCGTCCATAGCTTCACGACGAGCCCGCAGCTCCTCCTCCGGCACATCCAACTTCAACTCGCGGTTGGACACGGAGATCGAGATGGCATCGCCGTTTTCGATCAGGCCGATCAGGCCACCTGCCGCAGCCTCGGGGGAGATGTGGCCGATGGACAGGCCCGAGGTGCCGCCGGAGAAGCGGCCGTCGGTGATCAGCGCGCACTTCTTGCCCAGGCCGGCGCCCTTGAGGAAGGACGTCGGGTGCAGCATCTCCTGCATGCCCGGGCCACCTGCGGGACCTTCGTAGCGGATGACCACAACCTCGCCCTCGAGCACCTCGCGGTTGAGGATCATGGACACCGCCTGCTCCTGCGAGTCGACCACTCGCGCGGGTCCGGTGAACTCCCACAGGCCTTCCTCCACGCCGGCGGTCTTCAAAATCGCGCCGTCCGGTGCGAGGTTGCCGCGCAGCACAACCAGGCCACCGTCGGAGGTGAACGGGTGCTCGACGTCGTGGATGACACCATTTTTCGCGTCGGTGTCCAGGTCTGACCAGCGTGCGCTTTGCGAGAACGCTTCGGTCGTGCGCTGCCCGCCAGGCGCGGCGTGGTAGAGCTCGAGCGCCTCGTCGGTTGCGGTGCCGCTGCGGATGTCCCAGTCGGCGAGCCATTCGCTTAGCGACGAGTAGGCGATCGAGTGCACACCATCATTGAGCAGACCAGCGCGGTGGAGTTCGCCCAAGATGGCGGGGATGCCGCCGGCGCGGTGCACGTCTTCGACGTGGGCGTCGCCGTTTGGCGCGACCTTGGACAGACATGGGATCTGGTGGGACAGGTCGTCGATGTCGTTGAGGTCGAAATCGACCCCACCTTCCTGCGCCGCGGCGAGGATGTGCAGGATCGTGTTTGTGGAGCCGCCCATCGCCATATCCAGCGCCATAGCGTTGCGGAACGCGTCGACGGTGGCGATGTTGCGCGGCAGGACGGATTCGTCGCCCTGGCCGTAGTAGCGCTCGCACAGATCCATCACAGTTTGGCCGGCCTGTTCAAACAGATCGCGGCGCGCGGTGTGGGTGGCCAATGTGGTGCCGTTGCCCGGCAACGACAAGCCGAGTGCTTCCGTCAGGCAGTTCATGGAGTTCGCGGTGAACATGCCTGAGCAGGACCCGCAGGTGGGGCAGGCGCTGTTGGCGATATCGTCGAGCTCCGTGTCTGAGACGGAGTCGTTGGCGGACAGCGAGATTGCATCGACAAGATCCGACTTCGGCTTGGTTACCCCGCCGACGGAGAAGGCCTTGCCTGCCTCCATCGGCCCGCCGGAGACGAACACAGCCGGGATGTTCAGACGCATCGCGGCGTTGAGCATGCCCGGGGTGATCTTGTCGCAGTTGGAGATGCACACCATGGCGTCCACGGTGTGGGCGTTGACCATGTACTCCACCGAATCGGTGATGATTTCGCGCGACGGTAGGGAGTAGAGCATGCCGGAGTGCCCCATGGCGATGCCGTCGTCGACAGCGATGGTGTTGAACTCCTTGGGCACACCGCCGGCCGCGCGCACGGCGTCGGCCACGATGTCGCCGACTTCCTTGAGGTGGACGTGCCCCGGCACGAACTGGGTGTAGGAGTTCACGATGGCCACGATCGGTTTGCCGAATTCGTGCTCGCCGGTGCCGGTGGCGCGCCACAGGGCGCGGGCGCCAGCAGCCTGGCGGCCGACGGTGGTGACGCGTGAGCGAAGCGGGATCATTGGGCTTACTCCTTAGGTTCGTTCGCGGAAGGGCGCGGTCCGGGCAGGTCGGGGTGTTCGGCCACGTAGTCGTCGTACTCCTTGCGTGTGAGCAGCACCCGGTAGCCCTCTTTATCGATGATTTCGTACTTGCCGTCGGCGGCTTCCTGCGCAGCAGTAATCACATCGGTGATGCGGCCGTTCGAGGCCTCCGCCAAATCCGGCAACGAGTTGAACGTTACGCCGGGCAGCGGATATTCGGTGCCGTCGGTCGTCGTTAAGCGAGCCTGCGAGCCCTTGAACGCGATGCCGGCGAGCTTCTCCCACGGCAAAAACGCGTTCTTGCGCACGAGGTATTTCGTGGCGATGCCTTTCTCGCTCACCGTGGTGGACGATGCGAGCACCCACGCCAACCAGACGGCGGGGAAGATGAGCAGCCAGAACAGGTATTTCGGGGCCCAGAGAATTCCCATGAGCGCGATACCGGTCGCGATAAGGATTGCGAGGATGTGCTCGCGCGTGGGTCTGAAGACTTTCGGGGATGTTTCCAGCGTGGCAGCCATACATCGGCATGCTAGTCACCGCTGCCACGGGGAATGGAACCGGAGTGCGGGGGCAGGGGTCGTCGTCAAGCGTGAGCGATGAATAAAAATACGCGGGGAGTGCGGTGGCTCACTAATGTGATGCTCATGTTCACTCAGCGACTTGTAATTATTCTTCCCTCTCGGCGCTTGCCGTAGCGGGTTGTTTTACACGCCGCAGAACACACCAAGCGCCCTCGAGAGCACACGCTCACCGGGGGCTTTTATTTTTAGGATTTCGAGCAAGGAGCGTGCAACGGTGGCAGGTTCACAACCAACCCCCGCAACGGAGGCCAATGGGCCGGAGCGAATGACGGGCGCACAAGCGGTCGTCCGGAGCCTGGAAGAACTGGGCACGGAGATTGTCTTCGGCCTGCCAGGCGGCGCGGTGCTTCCGCTTTACGACGCCCTCTTCGACGCCGAGAAACTCCGCCACGTGCTGGTGCGTCACGAGCAGGGTGCAGGACACGCGGCGGAAGGCTACGCGGTGGCCTCGGGCAAGGTCGGCGTGTGCATCGCCACCTCCGGCCCGGGCGCGACCAACCTGGTGACCGCAATCGCGGACGCGCACCTGGATTCGGTGCCGCTGGTTGCCATCACCGGTCAGGTCGGTTCGCCGCTGCTGGGCACCGACGCGTTCCAGGAGGCCGACATCCGCGGCATTACGATGCCGATCACCAAACACAACTTCATGGTCACCGACCCGGACGAGATCCCGTACGCGCTCGCCGCGGCGTTTCATATCGCCTCGACCGGACGTCCGGGGCCGGTGCTGGTGGACATCCCGAAGGACATCCAGAACGCGGTGATCGACTTCAACTGGCCGCCGACCATCGACCTGGCCGGGTACAAGCCGAACACGAAGCCGCACAACCGCCAGATTGCGCAGGCCGCGAAGATGATCGCCGAAGCCAAGCGCCCGGTGCTCTATATCGGCGGCGGCGTCGTCAAGGCGGAGGCCCACAAGCAGTTGGCCGAGTTCGTGGAGGCGACAGGCATCCCGGTGGTGACCACTCTCATGGCGCTCGGCGCGTTCCCGCAGTCGCATCCGCTGTACCTGGGCATGCCGGGCATGCACGGCTCGGTGCCGGCTGTCGGCGCGTTTCAGGAGTCCGATCTGCTCATCGCGGTTGGCACGCGTTTCGACGACCGCGTCACCGGCGACACCGACACCTTCGCCCCGCTGGCCAAGGTTATCCACGCCGATATTGACCCGGCGGAGATCGGCAAGATCCGCGCCGTGGACGTGCCGATCGTCGGCGATGCCAAACGTGTCCTGTCCGAGCTGACCGATTGCTTCAGCGAATCCGGCAAGACTAAGGCCCCGGACATCGCGCTCTGGATCGAGCGGTTGCAGGGGCTGAAAGATCGCTTCCCCCGTGGTTACGACAAGCACGCCGACGGCACGCTAGCGCCGCAGTACGTCATCGAGACACTGTCTCGGCTGGCGGGTCCGGACGCGTACTACTGCTCGGGCGTGGGCCAGCACCAGATGTGGTCAGCGCAGTTCGTCGACTTTGAAACCCCGCGCCACTGGATCAACTCCGGCGGTGCCGGCACGATGGGCTACGCCATCCCAGCGGCGCTCGGTGTCAAGGCCGCGCATCCGGAGGCCGAGGTGTGGGCCATCGACGGCGACGGCTGCTTCCAAATGACCAACCAGGAGATCACCACCGCGGCACTCGAGGGCTTCCCGTTCAAGGTCGCGCTGATCAACAACGGTAACCTGGGCATGGTGCGCCAGTGGCAGACGCTGTTTTACGACGGCCACTATTCCCACACGAAGCTCGGAGGGGAGACTTATGTGCCGGACTTCGTCCAGCTCTCCGAGGCGCTCGGCGCGGTGGCGATCCGAGTGACCACAGAAGAAGAAGTCGAGCCCGCCATCCAGCGCGCCCGCGAGATCAACGACCGGCCTGTGGTCATTGAGTTCATCGTCGGCGAGGACGCCCAGGTGTGGCCGATGATCGCCGCCGGGTCGTCGAATAGCGACATCGAGTACGCGCGCGGTATGCGTCCGTTCTTCGACGAGGAAGAGTCCGCCGCGGAATCGCCCGCGGCAATCAGCGAAACGATCGAGACCGCCGTGGCGGAGCAGGAAGGGAACTAACACCATGACGCAACCAGAAGCAATCACCCGCCACACGCTGTCGGTGCTGGTGGAGGACGTGGACGGCATCATCACCCGCGTCACCGCGCTGTTTACCCGCCGCGCTTACAACCTGGTCTCCCTCGTCTCCGCGAAGACATCGAAGGAAGGCATTAACCGCCTTACCGTCGTCGTCGATGCGACGGAGCGCTCGGTCGAGCAGATTGTCAAGCAGCTCTACAAACTCATCCAGGTGCTCAAGGTGCAGCAGCTGGATAGCGACACCACCGTCGGCCGCCAACTCCTGTTGGTCAAAGTCACCGCGGACAACCAAACCCGCCCGCAAGTGGTGGATGCGGCGAACCTGTTCCGCGCCCGCGTCGTCGACGTTGCCGTGGACTCCGTGGTCATCGAAGCGACGGGGGAGAGCTCGAAGCTCAAGGCGTTTTTGGAAGTCATGGACTCCTTCGGGATCCGCGAGCTGGCGCGCTCCGGCACAGTCGCGCTCACCCGCGGCTCGAAAACCATGACAGTGCCCGACTAAACAACAAAGCTCGAGGCGGCTGTGTCATAATGTGAAACGTCCGTCTCACAAGATGAAGGAAGTAGTGAGGAAACATGGCTATTGAAGTGCTTTACGACCAAGACGCAGACCTGTCCCTGATCCAGGGCAAGAAGGTCGCAATCATTGGCTACGGCTCCCAGGGTCACGCCCACGCGCAGAACCTGCGCGAGTCGGGCGTCGAGGTTGTCGTCGGCCTTCGCGAAGGCTCCAAGTCCGCCGAGAAGGCCCGCGAGGCTGGCTTCGAGGTCAAGACTAACGCCGACGCCGCAGCATGGGCCGACGTGATCATGCTGCTCGCCCCGGACACCTCACAGGCGAAGATCTTCACCGAAGACATCGAGCCGAACCTCAAGGACGGCGACGCACTGTTCTTCGGCCACGGCCTGAACATCCATTTCGACCTGATCACCCCGGCTGACAACATCACCGTCGCCATGGTCGCTCCGAAGGGCCCGGGCCACCTGGTGCGCCGCACCTTCGCCGACGGCAAGGGCGTGCCTTGCCTCATCGCTGTCGACCAGGACCCGAAGGGCAACGGCCGCGACCTTGCCCTGTCCTACGCCGCTGCCATCGGCGGTGCCCGTGCGGGTGTCATCCCGACCACCTTCGAGGCGGAGACCGTCACCGACCTCTTCGGCGAGCAGGCAGTGCTCTGCGGTGGCCTGGAAGATCTCATCATGGGCGGTTTCGACGTCCTCGTCGAAGCCGGCTACGAGCCGGAGATGGCCTACTTCGAGTGCCTCCACGAGATGAAGCTGATCGTCGACCTCATCTACGAAGGCGGCATCGCCAACATGAATTACTCCATCTCGGACACCGCTGAGTTCGGTGGCTACCTGTCGGGCCCGCGCCTTATCGACGACAGCGTCAAGGGCCGCATGCGCGACATCCTGAAGGACATCCAGGACGGCACCTTTACCAAGCGCCTCGTCGCAAACGTCGAAGGCGGTAACAAGGAGCTCGAAGACCTGCGCGAGAAGGTCTCCAACCACCCGATCGAAAAGACTGGTGCGGAACTTCGCGACATGATGAGCTGGGTGAAGAACCCGCTCACCGACACCGCCCGCTAAACCAGCAGGTGCTCCGCCCCCGGGCCGCATGCGCGGTCGCCGGGGGCATTGTCGTGTCCGGGGTTCCCGGCGTTGGCTCCTCTCCTGTAAACCGCCCCGGTGCCGGAAACTGGCCAGATGTGAGGGGCAGGATGTGAAGGGTCCGCCATCGATGGGTGGGGTGCTTGTTGGCGACGGCGACCCCCTCACATCCTGCCCCTCACAAATAGACCGGCTCGGCGCCCAGGATGCTTACCCCAGGATGCCTATTGGTCGAGACGCCGCCGTGACCACGACGGCGGGGGATACGCGTCCTGCAGTAAGCATCTAGGCAGGGTACGCATCCTGGGGTAAGCATTTGGGGCAAAAGGAAAACCCCCGCCCCGGGAAAACCCGGTTGCGGGGGAGAAGCCGTAAACGGCGAGTGGAGCTTAGTTGGTCTCCGGAACGACAGCATCGGTGACGTCCTCAGCGTTCGGTGCGTCCTCCGGGACGACTGCGTCGGTTGCCTGGTCGACGACGTTGGTCTCGGTCGCGTCAGCGTCGGCCTCGGCCGGAGCGGACTCCTCGACTGCGGCGGACTCGTTAGCGGCGCCGCCCTCGACGGTGGTGGTCTCGTTGACGACCTCGGTTGCCGCGGTGGTGGTGGAGGTGACGGTCTCGTTGTCGCCCTCGTCGTCACCAGAGAACAGCGACCACAGCAGAGCGATCAGCAGCAGCGCCGCCAGGATGCCCAGCAGCCACTTCCACCAGCCGCCGCCACCGTTGTCTTCGTCGGTGACTGCGGTGGAGCCGCCGGTGGTGCGGGCCGGGGTGGTGCCGGTGGTGCGCTCGGTGGTGGTGCGCTCGGCGCGGACATCCTTGGCCGGCTCGGTGACACGCTTCGCGTCGATGTCGCGTGCATCGATGTCGCGGGCGTTAACGTCCTTCGGGAGGTCCTTCGGGTCGATATTGCGCGGATCGATGTTCTTCGGATCGTTCGGGTTCGTCATTGTCTAAAAGTCCTTTCGTGTTAACTCAGCCCTGTCCGCGAGAAACGCATGCGCGTTCCACACGGGCAACACTTTGTGTGAACGGTCACCCAGAGTAGCAAAAATGCGGGTGTAGGCGGCGTGATTCTTAAGCCCTACTTGAGGGATTTTGCGGAGTTTCCCCTCGTGAGGGCGCCGCTCGTTGAAGCTGGATTCATTTTCAATAAGTTGTCAGTAACAGTGCGGGTTCTCTATGGTTGGTCGTTATGAACCACCACAACCACGGCCACGTGCACGCCCATTCGTCCCCGCAGGACGCGCCGCTGATGGCGATTGCGGGGGCGCTCACGATTACCGCGACGGTGTTTTTCGCCGAGTTGGCGGGCGGGATCATCTCCGGCTCGGTGGCACTGCTTGCGGATGCAATGCACATGCTTTCCGACGCCGCCGGGTTGATCGTCGCGCTGGCGGCGGTGCTCGTCGGCAAGCGGGCCGCGAATTCGCGCGCGACCTACGGTTACCGCCGGGTGGAGGTGCTCGCTGCGCTGGTGAACGCGGCGACGGTGCTGGCGGTGTCGGTGTGGATCGCGGTGGAGGCGATCGGCCGGCTGCGCACGCCGGAGCCGATTGAGACCGGCCCGATGATGATTGTCGCGGCGATTGGGTTGGTGGCCAACGCGCTCTCGGCGTGGATGCTGCGTGCGCAGCAGGGCGACTCGATCAACGTGCGCGGGGCATACCTGCATGTGCTGGTAGACATGCTCGGCTCCGTGGCGGTGTTGGTCGCGGGAGCAATCGTTGCGACGACCGGTTTTACAGCCGCCGACCCGATCGCCTCGTTGCTCATCGCCGCGATGGTGTTTCCGCGTGCGTGGGCGTTGATGACGGAGTCGGCCGGCGTGATGTTGGAGCGGGTGCCGGATGGGTTCGATGCGCGGGTCGTCGAGACGCAATTGCGCGGAGTGGACGGGGTGGCGGACTTGCACGATCTGCACCTGTGGTCGCTAGACGGGGTGTCGGTGATTGCGACGGTGCACATTGTGGCTGGCGAGGGGCGCGACAGGAACAAGTTGCTCGACCGTGTGCAGGCGGAATTGAAGGAGTTGGGCGCGGGGCACGCGACGGTGCAAATTGAGCCGCCGGAGCATATCGACCACGAGACGGTGTGCTGATTGTGGCCTACGCTTGGCCGCATGGGGTTTACCACGCCGAGTTATTCGCTGACTGACCTGTTTTCCCGCGCCGAGCGCGGCGAGTTGCAACTGCCGGATTTCCAGCGCTCCTACATCTGGGATGTGGACCGGGTGCGCACGCTGGTGACGTCTGTGCTGCGCGGCTACCCGGTGGGGTCGTTTCTTGCGCTGGACACGCGCAATACGGCGCAGCGTTTCCGTCCGCGTCCGCTAGAGGGGGTGCAGGCGGGCGACACGCAGCCCGGGCTTGTGCTTCTCGACGGTCAGCAGCGCCTCACCTCCCTGTTCCACGCTTTTCAGGGCGACGGGCAGGTGCATACAGTGGACTATCTCGGCCGTGCGATCACCCGTCGGTTCATGGTGGACGTGCGCAAGGCAGTCTCCCACGCGCCGATGCCGGTGGAGGCGGTCTTTGCTGTCGACGAGCACGGAGTGGTGCGCTCGCACTTCGGCCCCGAGATCCCGGGCGGGATCCAGACGGTGGACGACATGGTGGAACACGCGGTGATTCCGGTGTCGACGCTGCTGTGGAAGGAAGGCAACGACTTACTCGTCGACATGGCGGCGAATAGCGGCGACGAAAATGTGCGCACTGCCGTGAAGCAGTTCATCGATGAGGTGATGAAGGGTCTTCCGGCGTACGACATCCCGGTCATCCGCCTCGAGCGGGAAACGTCGCAGGCCGGGGTGGGGCAGATCTTCGCCTTCGCCAACTCTGCCGGGGTGCAAATGGATGTCTTCGAGCTGCTCACCGCGGTTTTCGCCACCCAGGACCCGGAATTTGAGCTGGCCCGCCACTGGGCGGGGGTGACCAAGCAGCTCCACGATTACCCGGTGTTAGACGGCCTTACCCGCGTGGACTTCTTGCGCGCGTTGTCGCTGCTGTTGACGAGCCGGCGCGGCCCGGCACTGGGGCACCGCGGCGATATTTTGAACATCACGCTCGAGGAATACCTCGCGCACGCCGAGGAGATGGTGCGCGGTTTCGAGACAGCGGCGCAGTTTTTGAGCGAGCGCCGGATCGTAGCAGCGGCCCAGGTGCCGTATCCGGCGCAGCTGATCCCCTTGGCGGTCATCCTCGCGCGGCTGGCGGAGACGCCGGACGCGCTTGCGGAGCCGCAGGCACAGGACCGGCTCAACCGCTGGTTCTGGTCGGGCATCTTCGGCGAGCTCTACGGCTCGCACGCCCCGACGATCCGCATCGGTGTGGACGTCACCGAGGTCACCCCGTGGGTGCGCGGCGAGACCGATACGGTGCCGCGCACAGTGGCGGACGCGCGCTTCCACGAATCGCGGCTGTTGACCGCTGGGCCGGAGTCGGGCGTCTACCGCGGGTTGTACTCGCTGCTGATGTCTCGCGGAGCACGCGATTGGCGCACCGGCGAGCTGTTTAACGAAGACACTGTTTTCGATCTGAAGCCGCGTTTTTGCCGCGTGTTCCCGAATAAATACCTGGCCGCCCACGGTGTCACTGGCGACGTCGCGAATTCGGTGCTCAACCGCACCCCGATGGGCAGACGCACGGAACTGGTTGTGGAGGACAACGAGCCGAAGCGCTACCTTCCCCGCCTGCAGTCGAAGTCGCTGCTTGACGACGACGAGTTCGACGCCGTCGTCGAAGGCCACGAAATCGATGCCGATATGCTGATGCGATCCGATTGGCAGGGCTTTCTCGACGACCGCCGCGAACGCTTCATCGGCATGATCGAGTACGCCATGGACCGCGACGCGGTCCGGGATTGGCACCAGCCCGGCCCCGCGCAGGCCGACGAACCGGCAGAAGGGTAAGCGCAGCGACCTTGAACACTTCGCGATTCCGCACCGCAGTGTGCGCTGTCAGTGGTGCGGCACTGTTGGCCGGCTGCACACCGGACGTCCAACTCGACGCCCTCGAGCAAGCGAAAACCGCCAATCTCGCCCGCCACGTGTCGGCGGAGTTTCCCGCCGAGCCGACTGTGGTAGATGACCCGCTCGGCTTCGAGACCGCATCGATGTTCTTCCCGCGCTCCGAGACGCTCGTGCTTTGCGACGACACCCTCGAGGCCCAACTACGCGCCGCCTCGATTGCCGTGGCGGCGCACGCCCCGATGCTTGTCTACGACACCGCACGCCACGCCGACTACGTCTCCCTGATCGCGGACATGCGCACCGTCACCGTGCTCACGGTGGGCGATGTGGCGATGGCGCCGTCGTCAGGCGCAATGCGCATCCGCCGCGACCCGGGCGGGATCCGCGCCCTCGGGGAGATGACGTCGCTGCGGTTTAAAGAGCAGCTGGTACGCGATGTCAACGACGCTGCCCGCGCTGTGGCTGACATCGACCAGAACGACCCGACATGGCTGCGCGCCGCATGGGCCGACCCGGTGACCAAACCCGGCGCTAAGGCCGAGCCGTTTCCGGTCCAGTCGCGCCGCGACGCCAACATGGCGCCACAGGTGGTGGCCACCTGGGAGTCGTCCATCCCGTCGATCGCTAACGCCCGCGGTTACGGGGCGACCGTCACCATGGTGCCGCTGGCGGACCCGCGCCGCGCCCAGGAGACACTGTTCGCAATGGCGGGGCTGGGGGACAACCCGCTCATCGCGCTCGGCAGCCAGTTCGGCAGCAGCGAAGAACTCGGCTTCCGGATCCGCCAGGCGGAACGGCACTACAGGGCGCCGTAGCAAGGCGCCACCACACCGCGAGGTATTAGACTTAACTAATGCATTCGAACCCCCGCATCGTCATCGCAGACCCCATCGCGCCGGCCGCCGAAACCATCCTGCGCAGTAACGCCACCGTGCAGCGCGTAGCTGGCACGCGCCGGGCGGAACTGTTGGAAGCGGTCACCCACGCCGACGCGCTCATCGTGCGCTCGGCCACCACCGTCGACCGTGACGTGTTCGACGCCGCGTCGGACCTGCGCGTCGTCGGCCGCGCCGGGGTGGGCGTGGACAACATCGACCTCGACGCGGCCCGCACGCGCGGGGTGACGGTAGTTAACACCCCGACGGCGAACATCCACTCCGCCTGCGAGCACGCCATCGCGCTGCTGCTTGCCGCCGCGCGGCACATCCCGGCGGCTGACGCCTCCGTGCGCGGCGGGGGATGGGACCGCTCCAGGTTCCAGGGCGTGGAAGTGTTCGGCAAGACGGTCGGCGTGATCGGCTTCGGCCGGGTGGGGCAGCTGTTCGCCGAGCGTATTTCCGCCTTCGGTACCACGGTGGTCGCGGCGGATCCGTACCCCGATCGTGAAGCCGCGCAGCGCCTCGGGGTGCGCATCGTGCCGCTCGAGGAGCTCATGGCCGTCTCAGACTTCGTCTCGGTGCACGTGCCAAAGGTGCCGGAAACGCACGGGCTCGTCGATACGCGCCTGCTCTCGCACGCCAAGCCCGGGCAAATTCTGGTCAACGCGGCGCGCGGGGGAGTCGTCGACGAGCATGCGCTTGCCAACGCCCTACGAGACGGGCGCATCCGCGCTGCGGGCATCGACGTGTTCGAGCAAGAACCGCCTGAAAGCTCGCCGCTTGTGGGGCTGGACGGGGTCGTCGTCACGCCGCATTTGGGCGCTGCGACCCAGGAGGCGCAAGACCGGGCCGGCACCGACATCGCGCACGCGGTGCTCGCGGTGCTTCGCGGCGGGGGCGCGCCGGGTGTCGTCGTCTAGCGGGAGTGCTACTCTGGGCGCCAGCGTCTACACAGTGAGAAAGGTGTCCCAAAATATGAAAATTGCGGTGATTGCAGGCGACGGCATCGGCCCGGAGGTCATGGAGGAAGGCCTCAAGGTGCTGCGCGCCGTCCGCGACGACGTGGAGACGACCGACTACGACCTCGGCGCCCGCCGCTACCTGCGCAACGGGGAGCTGCTTACCGACGACGACCTGGCCAGCCTGCGCGAGCACGACGCCATCCTGCTCGGCGCCATCGGCGATCCGGAGCGTGTTCCGGCCGGCGTGCTCGAGCGCGGCCTGCTGCTGCCGCTGCGCTTCAAGTTGGACCACTACGTCAACCTGCGCCCCTCGAAGCTGTACCCCACGTCGACGAGCCCGTTGGCCAACCCCGGCGAGATCGACTTCATCGTCGTGCGCGAGGGCACCGAGGGACTCTATGCGGGCAACGGCGGAACGCTGCGTCAAGGCACCCCGCACGAGGTTGCATCGGAGGTGTCGCAAAACACCTACTTCGGCGCCGAGCGTGTCGCGCGCTACGCCTTTGAACTGGCGATGACCCGCAACAAAAAGGTCACGCTCGTGCACAAGACGAACGTGTTGGTCAACGCCGGTGGGCTGTGGCAGCGTGTCGTCGACGAGCTCGCCGCCGAGTTCCCGGAAGTGCAGGTGGACTACAACCACATCGACGCCGCCACGATCTACATGGTGCAAGACCCGTCGCGCTATGACGTCATCGTCACGGACAACCTCTTCGGCGACATCCTCACCGACCTCGCGGGCGCAGTCGCCGGCGGCGTCGGCCTGGCCAGCTCGGGCTGCATCAACGCCGCTGGCGAGCACCCGTCGATGTTCGAGCCAGTCCACGGCTCCGCCCCCGACATCGCAGGCCAAGGGATCGCGGACCCGACCGCGATGATCCTTTCGGTGGCCATGATGCTGCGCTTTATTGGCGACGAGACCAACGCCTCGCGTATCGAAGCAGCAGTGGAGCACGACGTGAGCCAGCGCGGCGACACACCCGTGCGAACCGCCGAGGTGGGTGACCGCATCGCCGCCGCGCTCGCGTAGTGTTTAGCGCATGGTTTCACCCCGGAAGATGACCCGTGCCACGCTCGCCGCACTGTGCGCCTCAGCACTCGTGCTCACCGGATGCAGCACCGACGAGGCCGGCAACGGCGCGTCGGAAACCGACGACCAAGGCCGCGAGGCGCTGAAAACAAACGGCGACGAGGTCATCCAGGACCCAGACGGCACCGGTGCCGAGGTCTCGCAGCGGTTCTTCGAGTCTTCCGACACCGTGGTCGTCTCTGCAAAGGACCGTGAACAGCAGCTGCAGGCTGCGGCTATTGCAGCGGAGCTGGGCGCGCCGATGCTCGTGCGCCTCGACGGCACCGACGAGACCGTCGACGCCGAGATCGAGCGCCTCGGCGCATCCAAGGTGATCAATGTCCCGGGCGACGACGCTTCAATTGAAAAAACCGCTCCAGTCGAATCCGCGGACAAGGCCGGCGACGTAGCTGCCATTGCGGCGCTCGAGCCGAAGAACCCGCGTGACCTGGTGATGCCGCCGGTGTTCGCCACCGCGGTATCCTCGCGCGCATCCGTCGCCACCGCCCGCGCGGCCGGTGCGGACGTGCAGGTGCTGGCGGCGCCGGACCCGCGGGCGTCGTCGCAAAGCATGCGCGATGTGACCGAGCAGGACGCGCTGGCGCTCGGTCGCCAGTGGGGTTCGAACGAGAACTTCCAGGCGCGCGCCGCACTCGCCTCCAACGGCGAGCTGCCGGGCGGCGGCGGATTGGTCTTCCCGGGCCGCCGCATGATCGCGCTTTACGGCCACCCCTACGGCCCGGACCTCGGCCTGATGGGCGAGCAGGACCCGGCCGCCGCCGTGGAACTGGCCAAGGAATACGCGTCGCGCTACGAGCCACTCGACGACCAGCCGATCATCCCGGCGTTCGAGGTTATCGCCTCTGTAGCCTCCGAATTCCCGGGCGATGACGGCAACTTCTCTAACGAGACGCCGATCGAGGACATCGCGCCTTACGTCGACGCGATTGTGGACGCCGGCGGGTACGCCGTGATCGACCTGCAGCCGGGGCAAGGCAACTTCTTGGAGCAGGCGAAGATCTATGAGGATCTGCTCAAACGCCCGAATGTGGGGCTTGCGCTCGACGCAGAGTGGAAGTTGAACCCGGGTGAGGAGCCGCTGTCGCGCATCGGCAGCGCCACCGCCGCGGAGATCAACGAGGTCGCCGACTGGCTCGCAGCGCTCGTGCGGGATAACGATCTGCCGCAAAAGGCGATGATCTTGCACCAGTTCCAGGTCGCGATGTACCCGGACCGCGAGAACATCGTCACCGGCCAACCCGAGCTGGCGTGGATCCTGCACGCGGACGGCCACGGTGTGCCGGAGCAGAAGTTCGACACGTGGAATGTCTTGCGCCAGGGGCTGGATCCGAACTACTTCATGGCGTGGAAGAACTTCATCGACGAGGACTCGCCGACGTTCACCCCGGAGCAGACCTACGCGGACGTCAACCCGCGCCCGTGGTTCGTGAGCTACCAGTAGTTCACGAAAACGGTCCCGCCGGGCCGGCCGGCCACGCTACGCTTCCGGCATGAGCGTGGAATTAGACGAGATCTCAGGGTTTCTCGGGCGGTATGAGCCGTTTTCAAGCCTGCCCGAGGAAGAACTCCGCGCGCTACCGGCGCAGATGGGGATCACGTATGTGCGGCGTGGCAACATCGTCGTGGATGTCGGCCAGCCCAAGACACGCTGTTTGTCATCCGTTCCGGCGCAGTCGACATCGTCTCGGACGACAACCTTTTGCTCGACCGGCGCGACACTGGGCTGAATTTCGGGTACTCCACGCTCGTCGGCGCGCGTGAATCGCGCTACCTCATGGAGGCGGTGGAGGATAGCGCGAGTGCTTGTCGACGACGCCCTGCTGGCCGTCGACGTCGAGACCACCGGGTTGAAGCCCGACCGCCACGAGTTGGTCTCCATCGGGTGGGTGCCGGTCGACGGGCGAGTGATCGATCTCGCGCGGGCCGAATACCACGTGATTTCCGGGGCGCAGGTGGGCGACAGCGCCACGATCCACGGCGTGACCGACGACGACATCGCCCTCGACGGGGCGGAGCCTGCTCGAGGCGTTTCTGCGTGCGATCGAGGGGCGCCGGCTACTGGCCCATTTCGCGCAGATGGAGCTCGGGTTCGTCGGCAAGCTGCACCGCGACGTCACGGGCAAGCGCTGGGGGCTGCGTGATGCCGAGGTACGCGACACGTTTGCCATGGAGCGACGGCACATGGAGCGCATGCGCACGTATCCGCGCGGGGAGGACCTCCGGCTCGCACGCGTGCGCCAGCGCTACAATCTCCCGGCGTACAGCAACCACAACGCGCTGACAGACGCGGTCGCGTGCGCGGAACTCTACCTGGCGCTGACCGCCGAATAGCGCCACAGGCCAATGTTGGTTGTATGCTCGGTCACATGCGTTTTGGACGAATTGCCACACCTGAAGGGATGACGTTCGCCGTCATTGACGACGAGGGGAAGACTGCGAAAGCCATCGCCGGCACCCCGTTTACAGAACCCGAATACACCGGCAAAGAGTACGACCTCGACCAGGTCCGCCTGCTGGCCCCGACGCTGCCGTCGAAGATCGTGGCAGTCGGCCGCAACTACGCCGACCATGTCGCCGAGGTGTTCAAGAAGTCCGCGGAAGATCTGCCGCCGACGATCTTTATCAAGCCGTCGACGTCCGTCGTCGGCCCAGGCGCGCCGATCAAGATCCCGGAGTTTGCCACCGGAGTGGAGTTCGAAGGTGAGCTCGCGCTCGTCATCGGCGTGCCGTGCAAAAATGTCAAGGCTGAAGACTGGAAGTCTGTGGTGCGTGGCGTGACCATCATTAACGACGTCTCCTCGCGTGACCTGCAGTTTGCCGACGGTCAGTGGGCGCGCGCGAAGGGCATGGACACCTTCGGTCCGATCGGTCCGTGGATTGAGACGGATCTGGACAAGTTCGACTTTGCCAACCTGCCGATCAAGGCCCACCACACCCACGAGGGCACAACGGAGACGAAACAGGACTCCAACTCGAACCAGATGATCAAGTCTGTCGGCGAGATGGTCGAGTGGGTTTCCGCGTCCTTCACGCTGCTGCCGGGCGACGTTGTGGCCACGGGCTCGCCGGCGGGCACCGCGGAGATGGTGCCGGGCGACTATATCGAGGTGGAAATCCCGGGCATCGGCAAACTCGGCAACCCGGTCGAGCGCGCCTAGCGCGTCTCAACCGCCAGCCGGCTACAGGCCGAGCGCGCGCATGATGGTGCGCAGCTTGGCCGTGGTCTCGTCGAGCTCGGCCTGCGGGTCCGAGTCCGCCGTCAGGCCGCCGCCAGCCCACGCGCGGGCGCGGGTGCCGTCGGCGTTTACCTCGGCGCAGCGGATAGCCACCATGTACTCTCCGTCGCCTGCCGCGTCGGTGTAGCCGACCGCGCCCGCGTAGAACCCGCGGTCCGACTCCGCAGTTGTGATCAGCGCCTCAGCAGCCGACGACGGCGTGCCGCACACTGCGGGGGTGGGGTAGAGGCGCAGCGCTAGATCCAGCGCGGTGGGCGACGGATTTTTCAACGTCCCCTTGATGGGGGTGGCCAAGTGCCACATCTCGCTCGTCTTTTCCAGCACGGGGCGCTGCGCAATCTCGAGCTCGGTGCACAGGGGCGCGAGGACGTCGCGAATGTGCTCGACGACGAAACGGTGCTCGTCGAAGTCTTTTTTCGACCCCGCCAGCGACGCGGCGGCCGCGCGATCCGCCACCGGGTCGTTTGGCACCCGCGCGGCGGATCCTGCCAGCGGAAACGAGGTGACAGTGTTGCCGCGGCGGCGCACCACGACCTCGGGGGAGGAGCCGACGAGGAAGTGACCGACTCGGCCTGCCGGCGTGAGATCGGCGATAAAGCCGTCGTGGGTGTAGGACAAATCGATCAGCCGGGCCGCCACCAGGCGCGGATCCACCGGTGGATCGAAGGCGATATCGACAGCGCGGGCGAGCACGACCTTGTCCAGCAGGGAGCTGCGGATCGTGGATACAGCGGCCTCGACACGGCTCAGGTGTTCCTCGGGGGATGGGTCGACGTCGATAAGCATCGCGTTGATCTGCGAGCCCGGACCGACGCGGTAGTAGGGGTGAGGCTCGAGCGGGCCTGGCTCGCGGATGATCGTCTGGGGGACGGTGAGCGCCGCCGGGCAATCCTGGTCGAACGGCAGCGCGCCAACAACCATCTCCACCTCACCGCGCTCGATGGCGTCGATGGCCTGCCAGGCGTCGGAAAACGTGCGATCCGCGCCTTGGGTGCGCACGGATCCGTCAGCGCGCGAGAGCAAGAAGTCTGGCGCGGACGCGGGGCGGTTCACACCTGTGCCGGTGAGCGGGTTCGAGGACATGGGGGACTACTCTAACGGCAACGCGCCCGACAGTTGTCGTCGGACCAGTTGCTCAGCTGTGCCTGTGGGTTTATTGTTGCCTGTGTGAAAAATGTGAACAACGTGGCTGGACGTTCAACGCGTTCTAGCTGGATGCGGAAAACTCTCGCGGGCGGCGCGGCGGCTCTTATGGCGGCAGTGGCGGCGCTCACCCCGGTCAACGCCGGCGCGCAGGACCTCTCTTCGCAGCTCAACGACCAGGTCAACGGCGTTGTACAAGGTGTGAACAAGGCGGCGGCAGACGCGGCCAACCAGGCCAACGCGGAATGGAACAAGTTCGTGCAGATGGCCAACGAATCCCTGCCGCCGGGATCGTCCCTGCCGTTGAACCCGGTTCCCGCACCCAAGGTGCCGGCTCCGGCACCCGCACCTGCTCCGAAGCCGGCCCCGTCACCGCGCGGTTGGGCCCCGCAGGCACCGGCACCGGTGGCCAACGGCACCAACGGCGAAATCCGCGCCGCCGGCCGCAGCTACCTCATCTGGGTCCCGCGCGGCTACAACCCGGCACGCCCGACCCCAGTGATGGTGGGCTACTCCGCCTACCAAGACTCCACCGAAAACTTCCGCAACTACTCGCGCCTGCGCGAGTCCTCTGTCGGCCGCGACGCAATCATCGTCTACCCCCGCGCCATTGGCGCGTCGTGGGAAGGCTCCGCAACCGCGGCGACCCGCCCGGGCCAGGACATCGCCTTCGTTCGCGCGATGATCAACGACGTGCAGCGCTACTACAACATCGACCGCCGCCGCATCTACGCCACCGGCATGTCCACCGGCGGCGGCATGGCAGCGGTGTCCGCCTGCCACATGGCTGACCTGTTCGCGGGTGTTGCCGGTGTCTCCGGGGCCTACTACGCCCCAGTCAACAGTGGCTGCCAGAACCTGCCGATCGCGTTCATGGCGCTGCACGGCACGAACGACACGCTTACCCCGTACTACGGCACGGTCCGCCGCGGTATGCGCGTGCTGCCGGTAACCGACTTGTTCCGCTCCTACGAGCGCCGCAACGGCTGTGCCGGCGGTGTGGACACCCGTCCGGCCGGCCACAACGCGACGCGCGTGTCGGCCCGCGGCTGCCGCAAGGGCGTCGAGGTGATCAAGGTGCACGGCTCCAACCACTTCTGGTGGTACTCGCCGTCGGCCGCCGACGAAATGTGGGCCTTCCTCATGCGTAACCCGAAGTAGACGCCTGTGCCACAGAACGCACCTGGTAACCCGCCGGGTGCGTTTTTTCGTATTGGGGGGGGTAGCGGCCCCGCCCCCCTGAAACGAAAGAAACCAGCGAACTAATCCCAGCGAATCACGCATTTCAGGCAATTCGCTACGACTAGTTCGCTGGAAACTTCAACGGGACGCAGCGCGGAGGGACGCAGAGCAGAGCGCAGGCAGCGGCGACCTACAGCCCCTCGACGACCTCGTCGCGGGCGGCGACCAGGTTACGCAGCGAGGGGCCCACCTCGGCGTAGCCGCGGGTCTTCAGTCCGCAGTCGGGGTTGACCCAGTGCAAAGGGGCACGGTTGGTCGTCGTCAAGCGTGTCGCGTCGCGCGCTACCATTGCGACCATGACTGAAACCTCGAATATGCGCGTACGTTTTTGCCCGTCGCCGACCGGCACCCCGCACGTGGGCATGGTCCGCACGGCCCTGTTCAACTGGGCGCAAGCCAAGCATTCCGGCGGCACGTTGGTGTTCCGCATCGAAGACACTGATGCTGCACGCGACTCGGAGGAGAGCTACCAGGCGATCATCGATTCGCTCGAGTGGCTCGGCCTCGGCTGGGACGAGGGTGTCAACGTCGGTGGCCCGCATGAGCCGTACCGCCAGTCGCAGCGTTCCGACATCTACGCCGACGTGCTGAACAAGTTGATCGAGGCGGGCGAGGTGTACCCGGCGTACTCCACCAATGAGGAGGTCCAGGAGCGCCACAAGGCAGCCGGTCGCGACCCGCAGCTGGGCTACGACAACTTCGACCGCGACCTCACCCAGGAGCAGATCGACGCGTTCGAGGCTGAAGGCCGCAAGCCGGTGTGGCGCCTGCGCATGCCGGATCAGGACTGGACCTGGAACGACCTGGTGCGCGGCGAGGTGACCTTCAAGTCGGAGACCCAGCCGGACTACGTCGTCGCCCGTTCCAACGGCGCGCCGTTATACACGCTGGTTAACCCTGTCGACGACGCGCTGATGGGCATCACCCACGTGCTGCGTGGCGAGGACCTGCTGTCCTCCACGCCGCGCCAGCTCGCTCTCTACGAGGCGCTCAAGCGCATCGGAGTTGCCGAGTTCACCCCCGAGTTCGCGCACCTGCCGTTCGTGATGGGGCAGGGCAACAAGAAGCTGTCCAAGCGCGACCCGGAATCCAACCTGTTCAACCACCGCGACAACGGCATCATCCCCGAGGGAATGATCAACTACCTCGCACTGCTGGGCTGGTCGCTGTCCGCGGACCAGGACATTTTCTCCGTCGACGAGTTCATCAAGGCCTTCGACGTCGCCGACGTTTTGGGTAATCCGGCCCGCTTCGACCAGAAGAAGCTCGAGGCGATCAACGCCGACCACATCCGCCTACTCGAGCCGGAGGACTTTAAGAACCGTCTGCGCGAGTACCTCACCGAGTACACCGATTTCCCGGCCGACTACCCGGAAGACAAGTTCGCCATCGCGGCGGATCTGGTGCAAACCCGAATCAAGGTGCTGTCGGAAGGCTACAACCTGCTGAAGTTCCTCGTTACCGCCGACGAGGACTTGGTGCTGGACGAAAAGAGCGCGAAGAAGAACCTCAAGGACACCGCTGTCGAACCGCTGGATGCCGGCATCGCCGCTCTGGAGGCCATCGACGAAGGGGAATGGACTACCGCGAACATCGAGGCAGCGCTGAACAAGGCGCTTATCGACGATCTCGGGCTGAAGCCCCGCGTCGCCTTCGGCGCCCTTCGCGTGGGCACTACCGGCGCGGCCGTGTCGCCGCCGCTGTTCGAGTCCATGGAGCTGCTTGGCCGCGAGTCCACCCTGAAGCGCCTCCGCGCCGCCCGCGAGGTCACGCCGTACCAGGCGGCCCAGTAGTTACAACGCTGTTGTTCTGCCCGTTATGGCCGCCGCGTTTTTATGTGGTGGCCTGCGGATTTGGTGGCTTAAGCGGTTCATGGTTATAGTTATCCACGTTGTTCAGCCAGACAGGCGCGAAACCGAAAGGAAAAGCGCAGGTCAGCGCTGAAAAACGATGGCCTATGGTGTAATTGGCAACACTACGGTTTCTGGTACCGTCATTCTAGGTTCGAGTCCTGGTAGGCCAGCTACAGAACAATTTACGTTCTGTTTCCTAATGCCCCGTTCGTCTAGCGGCCTAGGACGTCGCCCTCTCACGGCGGTAACACGGGTTCAAATCCCGTACGGGGTACAAGTTAGAAATCTCCGCTCGGCTTTATGCGAAGCCGAGTGGAGATTTTTGTATGCGCGTGTGGGGCACGCGGCGCAGACCTGGATGTCGAGTGGTACTCGCTGGTGGAAGGCACGCACAGTTGGGGCCTATTTGAGAAGTCAATGCGCAAAAGTTGGGACACGATCGGCCCGACACTTGAGGTGGAGAGCTTCGAGCGCGAAAATCCGGTGACGAAGACACCGTTGGCGGAAGATACCCCGCAACCGGTCGGCGGCTCGTCAGGATCGAGCAGTTTACGGCCCTGACGTGGCGATTTGTTGGTAAACAACACCATGCTTTATCTTTAACAAGTCGCAAACAGCGAGCGCGCCCCGTTCGTCTAGCGGCCTAGGACGTCGCCCTCTCACGGCGGTAACACGGGTTCAAATCCCGTACGGGGTACAGATGGAAACCTCCGATCCGGTTCGACGGGTCGGAGGTTTTCGCGTTGGTAGCGTGGGGCGGGTGACCTCCCTGGACTTTTTTGAACTTGATGTCTTTGCTACCGGCGCATTTACCGGCAATCCGCTCGCGGTCATCTGTGGCGCCGACGATCTAACGGACGAACAGATGCAGCAGATTGCCGCGTGGACGAACTTCTCCGAGACGACGTTTTTATTGGAACCGACTAGTGACGACGCCGACTACCGCGTGCGCATCTTTACTCCGGTCGAGGAGTACGACTTCGCCGGCCACCCGACCCTCGGCACGGCCAAGGCATGGCTCGAACTCGGTAACACCCCTCGCACGCCCGGCCAGGTGGTCCAGGAGTGCGGGGTGGGAAATGTGCAGGTGCGTATCGACGACACCTCGCTCGCCTTCGCCACCCCTTCGCTAAAGAACGACGCACTGCTTGACGACGGCGAGATTGCCGAGGTGTGCAAGGCGTTCGGCGTCGCTAAGCAATCGCTTGTCGCGGCAGCCTGGGGCGACAACGGCCCGGGCTGGCGCCTCGCGTTGTTGGATAGCGTCGAGACGTTGCGCGGACTCGAGCGCGCGGCGGAAAGTGGGCTCAAGGTCGCGTTCGCGGCGCTGACCGGTGATGTGAATCCGGCGTACGAACTGCGCGCGTTTACACCGACGTTCGAAGACCCGGTCACCGGTAGCGCGAACGGCGCGATGGCGCAGTGGCTGCGCTCGCGTGGCGACGTGCCGGAGCGCTACACGGTGTCGCAGGGCACCGCGCTCGGCCGTAATGGCCGGGTGGAGATTGCCGACGATGGCAACGACATCTGGGTTGGCGGTGCCGTGGGGGTTCGGGTGCGGGGGCAGATTGTCGTCGATTAGCACACGCGTTCGGGTGTTGTGGTGGTCGTGTCGGGCTGGCTTTTAGGGTGAGAAGCGTTCCCGGCAGAAAGGACCCAACCATGGACCATTACCTTCCCGCAGCCTCTCCGCAGTTGCTCCGCGCCATCAATACCGCCGCGCTCGCGCACCGAGGGCACGTGCGCAAGGGCACCGACATCCCGTACGTCTCCCACGTGTTCGCGGTGATGCATCTTGTCTCTCAGGTGACTGATGACGAAGACGTGCTTATCGCCGCGCTGTTCCACGACATTCTGGAGGACGTCCCGGAGGCTTACAGCGCTGAACAGATGGCTACTGATTTCGGCGACCATGTCGTCGACCTCGTACGCGGGGTGACCAAAGACGACACATTGACGGATTGGCAGGAGCGCTCCGAGGCGTATCTAGCGCACCTGCGCAGTGCAGACGAGGGTAGTGTGCTCGTTTCCGTGGCAGACAAGCTGCACAACCTGCTGTCCATCCACGCAGACCTCGACGTGATCGGCGACGAGCTGTGGGGCAGGTTTAACTCGCCAGTGGAGCGGCAAGTGTGGTGGTACCGCTCGGTGTACGAGGTGGCGCGCGAGAAGCTTCCGAATAACGCGCTGTTAGACGAACTTGGACGGCAGGTAGAGCGACTGGAACGACGCACGGCATAAGGTGGGGCGCATGGATGTAACACCTACTACCAGCGCCGGTGTGCTCAGCACGATCGGCGGCACTCCACTTGTGGACCTCACCGTCGGGTTTCCATCTGCGGGCGAGGCGACAGTGCACGGCAAGCTCGAGTCGTTTAACCCAGGTGGCAGCGCGAAGGACCGCACCGCCCGCGCGATGGTTGCCGACGCGACCGAAAAAGGTCTGCTGTACCCGGGCGCAGTCGCGGTGGAGTCCAGCAGCGGCAACCTCGGTATCGCGCTCGCGCGGGAGGCCGTGGCCGGTGGCTGGCAGTTCCACTGTGTGGTGGATCCGCGCACGAACCAGGCGACGTTGTCGATGATCGCAGCACTCGGCGCCACGCTGCACCCGGTAACCGAACCGGACCCTGCAACAGGGGATTGGCTCACAGCCCGGCGCAACCTGGTCGCGCGGTTGAAAGAGGAGCTCGGGGCGGTCAACCTCGACCAGTACTCCAACCGCGCAGCTTTCGACGCGCACGACCAGGGCACCATGCGCGAGATCGTCCAGCAGCTAGGCCACGCACCCGAGATGCTTGCTGTTGCGGTGAGCACCACCGGCACAGTCGGCGGGTGTTTGAAGCACATCCGCGAAAACGGCTATGGCACCAAGGTCGTGGCGGTGGACGCGGAAGGATCGGTGCTGTTTTCAGGAGAGCGTGGCGAGCGGATACTGCCCGGCTACGGCGCCGGCGTGGTCACCGATCTGTCTCAAGAGGTTGAGCCGGACCGGGTAGTGCGCGTCGCAGCGGAGGATGCTGTCCGCTCCGCGCGCCGTCTTGCACGAGCCACCGGGTTCGTACCGGGCGCATCCGGCGGGGCGGTGGCGTGGGCCGTGGATACGCTCCTGCGCGAGCAGGCGGCGTCAGAGATCGTTGCGGTGTTCCACGACGACGGCAGGGCGTATCTGGACACTGTGTACAACGACGAGTGGGTCAGCGAGACCTTTCACAAGGAGGCGTAAACGATGAAGGTTGCCATCATCGGCGCAGGGCCGCGCGGGCTATGGGCAGCGGAGGCACTCATGGAACGCGCCCGACAGTGCGGAGCGCAGATCGATCTCACCGTGTTTAGCGATGCACCGCGCACTGAGCTCTCGGCACCCGGGGCGTTTGGCCAATCAGTGCCGGAGCAGTGGATTTTGAACGCGCCGAAGACGATCGTCGAAACGCAGCTCGGCCCCCTTGACCCGGACGACGAGCTCGATGGCATGTTCCCGCCGCGCCGCCGCGTGGGCGAGCACCTCGAAGCTTCCTGGGATGCGCTCGAGAAGCACCTCCCGCCGACGTGCGCGTTGAATTTCAAAGTCGAGCGCGTCGATGCTCTTTCTCCTGCCGACGGCGGGGTCCGAGTCGGCGCAGAGCAGTTCGCGGAAGCCATAATTGCCACCGGGCATGCCTACGACTGGCCGGGCTCGCTCGCGCACGACGACCTCGGGGAGCTCCCAGTCATCGCCCCGGTGTACCCCGCGACGAACCTGGACGCGGTGGGCAACGAGGATGTCGCGCTGGTGCGCGGGGCGGCGCTGACGTTTATCGACGTCGTGCGCTACGCCAAAGCGAAAGTGTTTTATCCCGTCACCCGCTCCGGGCGTTTCATGGAAGTCAAGGCGTACCTCGATGATGACCAGGCCCGGGAAGCGAAACCAGCCATCGAGGCCGCCTGCTGTGCCATTCTGAACTGCGAATCGCTCGCGGAGCTGCGGGACATCTTGGTCGAATGCGCCGCGCAGGTCCTAGCCGTCGTCGGCGGCAAGGGCACTGTCGACGACATTCGCGCGGTGTTGGACGGCGAGGACTTCACCGGCGACCCGGTAGCGGAGCTGCGCGCCTCGGTCGCTGCCGCCAGTGGCGAAACGCCCTGGACGACGGCCATCGCTGCAGGTGTAGTGTTCCGCGAAACCTACGATGCGCTTATCGAGCGCGTCTCCTTCGGTGGCCGCGAAACGCTCGGCCGTGCAGACTTCGACGCGTTTACTTCCACGATGGAGCGCGTCGCGTTCGGTCCGCCGGTGGAGTCCGCATCTGAAATGCTCGCGCTTATCGACGAGGGCCGCATCCGCACCGATGCCTTCGACCGCGGCAACGACGACCTGCGTGATGTGGCAAACGATGTCGGGGCAACTGTGGTGATCGACGCGGTGAACGCGCCGGCCGGAGTCGTGGAAGGCACGCTTGTCGGCAACCTCGTCGAGCAGGGAATTGGACAGCGTTACGCCGATACCAACGCGTTGTACGTCGAGCGTGACGGCACGCTAGTCGGGCAGCAGCACATCGCTGCGGCCGGTCGGATGAACGAGGGCTTCATTCTCGGCCACGACACGCTGCGCCGCGACAAGCACCACGTCGTCGATAGCTGGGCGGACCGGGTCAGCGCCCGCGCGATGGCGGATCCGGAGCGCGTGCACGGCCTGCCACCGCTCGAGCCGAAGCACTTCGATTGGTCCGATGAGTTGCTTGCCGACGCGGAAGCGTGCGACGGCCTCCTCGAACGCTTCGGCAGCCCAGTCAACGTGCTCAACGCCGAGCCGATGCGTAACAACATCGACGAACTCGTCGCTGCCGGCGAGCGCATGGGTGTTGAAACCAAGGTGTTCTTCGCGCGTAAGGCGAACAAGGGACTGTTGTTCGTCGACACGGTGCGCGATACCGGCCACGGCGTCGACGTCGCTAGCGAGAACGAACTGCGCCAGGTGCTCGACCACGGCATGCCGGGGGAGCGCATCATTTGTTCAGCCGCAATCAAGCCGGATCGGCTGCTGCAGTTGGCAATCGACAACGGCGTGGTCATCTCCACGGATAACCGCGCCGAGTACGACCGCATCCGCGCACTCGCTGACGCCGCCGGCACGACTGCGCTTGTTGCACCCCGCCTGGCGCCCGATCCGGAGACGATGCCGCCGACCCGATTCGGTGAACGCCTCGCCGACTGGGCCACCCACCTTACAACCCCAGTCGAAGCAGTACGCGTCGTCGGCGTGCATGCGCACCTGCACGGCTACGCCGCCGCTGACCGCTCCGCAGCGCTGCGTGAGTGCATGAGGCTTATCGATTCGCTGGTGAAGGCCGGACACAACCCCGAGTTCATCGACATCGGCGGCGGCGTGCCCATGCGCTACCTCGAGCACGAACAACAGTGGCGCGACTACCTGGACGCGATCGCAGCGCAGCGCGAAGGCTACGCCGCCCCGTTCACGTGGAAGTCCGACCCGCTGACCAACACCTACCCGTACTGGCAAGAACCCGCCCGGGGGACGTGGCTGGAGCAGGTGCTTGCCGACGGCGTCGCCGAGGGGCTGCGCGCGCGGGGACTGCGCCTTCATTTGGAGCCGGGGCGCTCGCTTCTCGACGGCTGCGGTCTCATCCTCGCCCGCGTCGCCTTCGTCAAGACTCGCTCGGATGGGCTGCCGCTGGTCGGGCTGGAGATGAACCGCACGCAGTGCCGCACTACGTCGGACGATTACCTCACCGATCCCGTCCTGGTGAAGCGCACGGGCAACTCTGAAGCGGTCGAGGCATTCCTCGTCGGGGCGTACTGCATCGAAGACGAGCTAATCTTGCGCCGCAAAATCCGCTTTCCCAAGGGGGTTGCGGCCGGCGACATCGTCGCGATTCCGAACGCGGCCGGCTACTTCATGCACATCCTGGAAAGCGCCTCGCACCAAATTCCGCTGGCAAAGAACGTGGTGTGGCCGGGCGGCGAGTTGGACGCGATCGATCGCCGCTAATATCTCAACCACAAACGCGCAGCGCCCCGCCACTTCGATGTGAAGGTGGCGGGGCGAAGCCGTTCCGGGAGAGCCGGCGACTAGATGTTGTACTTGTTCCGGATGTCCTGCACGAGCTGCGGGTTCAGGGTGATCAGTACGGCAGCGATCGCGGCTGCCACTGCGAACAGAATGCCGAGCACGGTCAGGATGATGCCGCCGGTGCTGCTGCCCGCAGCGCTGCCGTCCGCCGACCGGGCAGAATCATCCGGCGCGGAAGAGTCGGCCGTGGTGGGCGACGGCTCAGAGGTTGCGTTCTTGGTGATCTCGGTCGTGGAGGTCACCGTCGTGGTCTGCGTGACAACCTGCTTGACGGTGGTCGGCACCGTCTTGGTCTTCTCCACAACCAAGGTGGACGGTGAGGTGACCGTCGAGGTCTCCGTCACCGTGGCCTTACCCACCGAGGTCGTGGTGGTGGGGACAGCCTTTTCCGTGGTCACCGTGGAGGTGACAACGTCGGGGACGGGGGTTGCGGTCGTCGTCACGGTGGACGGCGCAGCAGCGGACGTGCTGGCCTGCTCCGAGGTCGCCGCGGTCGTTGTCTGCTTCGAGGTCGCCGGCGCGGCGGTGGTTTCTGCTTCCTCAGCAGCGTCCTTCTTGCGCAGCGTGACCTGGTCCACCACGTACGGGGTGTTGATGTTGTAGGTGGTGATCTTCAGCTCATCGGGGGAGACGTCGATGTTGGAGTAGTCCGGGTTGTAGTCCTGACGCCAGCGCGCTGTGGAGTCGTGCGCCAGATCGTGGGCGCGCTCCTCGCGGATGTTCGGGTAGGTCGTGCCGTTTTCGTCCTGGAAGTCGTAGTACTTGCCGCCGGTCGCGGTGGTGGAGGTGACGTAGAGGACCTCGTTGTCGTCCGGGATCAAAATGTCGCCGGACTTCGACGCGCCCTCGGGGATGACGGCCTCTGCGCCGTTCATCAGGTGGGTGCGGGTGTAGATGTGGTCGTGGCCGCTCAACACCAGGTCGACGCCGGCTTCAGACAGCTTCGGGGTGAGCGATTCGCGCAGAGCGACGACGTCGTCGTCGGTGTAGTGCGTGCCCTGAGAGAACGGGGCCTGGTGGATACCGACGATGATCCAGTCCGCCTCCGCGCCTTCCTCGGCGATGGTGGTGTTAACAAACTCTGCGTGGGTGTCGATGTCCGCCTGGCTCGAACGGTTGCCGTCCAGTCCGATGAACAGCACGTTGTTGTAGTTAAAGAAGTAGTTCGCGGTGTCGTCGACTTCATTGGGCAGGAAGTAGGTGTCCTGGAAGTGGCGGTCCGGCGCGTACGTTTCGTGGTTGCCCTTCAACACGGCGAGGCGGTACTCGTGCAGCTTCTCCGGAGCGGTGAACTCCTCGAGCTGCTTGACCGGTGCGCCCCAGCCCTCGACCTGGTCGCCCAAGTGCATGATGAACGCGGAGTCCGGGTGCTCGCCGGTTGCGGTGTTAACTGCCTTGTTCCAGGCGGCAGACTGCTCGCTGATTTTCGCGCCGACGCCGATTTGGGCGTCGGCAAGCGCAAGGAAGTTCCATGAGTCCGAGTTTTCGCCGGTGGTGAACGTGCGCGGCTCGGTGTAGCCGCGGCGCTCGCTGCCGACGCGGTAGACGTACTCTGTGGCCGGCTCGAGGCCGGTCATGGTCGCCTCGTGCGGGTAGAAGACAGCCGCGTTGTAGGGCCCGCGCGGGGATTCAACGGTGGTCACGTTGCCTGCGTCGTCGGCCGGCCAGTACTCCAGGTACTGGGTTTCGTTGGTCTTGGACTGCCACGCGAGGTTCGCCTCGGTGGCGTCCGAGCCGATGCCGAGCACCAGGCGGCTGATCTTGGTGTTGATCGCGCCTTCTGGCGCATCCGCGGCGACGGCGGTGGTCGCGGAGCCGAACAGCGAAATGACGACCGCGGTCGCAATGGCGCCGCGGCGGACGGAATGGGAGTGGCGGGAGCACGAGACAGTCATGGTTGCCCACCTAAGTCACGCCGTTTTAACAGCCGGTTACAAGTACGAAGACACCTTGGTGAATTGATGGTGAACTCTGGGCAACTTTGCGCTGTCCTTATTGCGTGAACCTTGGAGCTGGTTGACAGTGAGCGCTATGAGCTCGAAGTCCCGTGTCAATCGTCGTGTATTCCTGCAAACCATCGCCGTGTCCGCCGCCGCAGTAGCGGTCGGCACCGGCGGGGCCTTTGCCGCCCGCCGCGGGACCGTGTCCACCCCCGATATCCCAGTCCCGGCCGACCAGTGGAATCTGCCGTTTCTACACGGTGTGGCCTCGGGCGATCCGCTGCCGGACCGTGTGGTGCTGTGGACGCGTGTGACTCCGTCGCGCGAGGCGCTGCCAGGCTCCGGGCTTGGCGACGACACCGAGCTGGAGTGGCAGATCGACACCTCGGACACCTTCGACAACCCGAAGACCGGAACCGTGACCGCCAATGTGGAAAACGACCACACCGTCCACGTCGATGCGGATGGGCTGGAGCCGGCAACTGAGTACTTCTACCGTTTCATTGTGAAATCCGGGGAGCACGCCGGCGCCGAGTCGCTGACTGGCCGCACCCTGACGGCCCCGGCCGAGGATGCGGAGCTCGACCAGCTCAATCTCGCAATCGCGTCGTGCGCCAACTGGGAGTCCGGTTTCTTCGCCGCCTACGGGGATATGGCCCAGCGCGCACGTACGGGCGAAATCGATCACGTGGTCTTTCTCGGCGACTACATCTACGAGTACCCGACCGGCGAGTACGCGGGCAAAAGCGGCGTGGCGCGCATGCACCACCCGGAGTGGGAGATCACCACGCTGGAGGATTACCGCCAACGCCATGGCCGCTACCGCACCGATTTGAACCTCCAGGCCGCGCACGCCGCGTGCCCGTGGATCGTGGTGTGGGACGACCACGAGTCCGCCAACAACAGCTGGCGGGACGGCGCGGAAAACCACACCGACGGCCGCGTGGAAGGCGAGTGGAAGGAGCGTCAGGCCGCGGCGACACAGGCCTACTACGAGTGGTTGCCGGTACGCAGGGAGGCACTGCCAGGGGACCCGGGTATCTACCGCTCGTTTACCTTCGGCACCCTGGCTCAGCTCACCATGATGGATTTGCGGTCCTTCCGTGACGAGGAAACAACCGGGGCAAACTTTGCTAACGACGACCGCACGATGCTCGGTACCGACCAGTTCAACTGGGTGGCCAAGCAACTGCAAGAATCCAACGCGCGCTGGGATGTGCTGGGCAACTCGGTGATGGTCTCGCCGATGCGTTTTGTCACCATTCAAGACGACGAAAAGGCCAACATCGCGTCCGGCTACATCAAGGAGCGTGCGACCGGTATCGCGGTGAATTCCGACCAGTGGGACGGCTACGCCGCGGAGCGCGACCGGCTGCTCACCATGCTCGACGAGCAGGAATCGAACGCGCTGTTTCTCACCGGCGACATCCACTCGGAATGGGCGAACTCAATCGCATCCCCGTCCGGTTTCGGCGAGATTGGCTGCGAGATGGTGACCACCTCGATCTCTGCGCCGAATGTGGACGAGATTCTCACCGACGTGTTCGGCACGTATCACCCGGAGGATAACTCCACCTCGCTGCTGGTGGAAAAGACGATCCGCGACTACAACCCGTGGGTCAACCACATCGACTTCGACGCCCACGGCTACGGCATCGCGAGCATTCACCACGACTTCGTGGATATGCTGTACTACCGCGTTTCAGACGTGGAGGACCCGGATGCCGCAGTCAGCCTCGGCACGAAGCGTCAGTGGCGCATCGGCGAGGGGTTCGTCGAGGCATAGGCTGCCTATCGACGACGGCCGCGACATCTGGGTGGGCGGGCAGGTCACCGCGCCCGTGCGCGGCACCATCGACCTTTGGGCGCGCTAGGTCATCATCACCTTGGTCTGGGCGACCGCGTCGTCCATGCGACCGATCGCGTGGCGCAGCCGGTGGCGCAGCCAGAGGCCGAGGAAGAGGAAAGGCGGCACGAAGAGAACGAGGATGCCGAGTGCTTGCCAGTAGTCCCAGCCGTAGGTGCCGAAGACCGCGGCGCGCATAGCGCGGATCGAGTGGGTCGCGGGCAGCCAGGGGCTGATCGCCTGCGTCCAGCCCGGCAGCAGCTGTAGCGGGTAGGCGCCGCCCGCCGCCGAGACCTGGAGCACCAGGATGAGCACGCCCACGGCCTTGCCGGCGTTGCTCAGGGAGAGCACCAGCGTGTAGCAGATCAGGTGGAAGACCAGGCTAGAGACCCACCCCGCCATGAAGAGGAGGAAGGGGTGCGCGGGCTCGATGCCCACGTAGATGATGAGCCCCCCCATGAGGAGTGTGGATTGGGCCAGGCCGGTGATCACGAACGTCAGGTAGCGGCCGAAGTACTTCTGGCCCGCGGTGAGGCGGTCGGGATCGACCACGTTCTGTTCGATGGAGCGGTCGTCCATGCGCACGGCCACCGACGTCAACAGGGCGCCCACCCACAGGGCGAGCACGGTGTAGAGCGGGGCCATGCCGGCGCCGAAGCTGACGCGGGGGAAGACCGCCTTGCGCTCCACCTTGATTGGGTCGACGAGGGCGTCGGCGAGCACTTCCGGGTGGCTGGAGACGAGGTCGGCCAGCTTCGTCAGGTCCCCGCTCGAGCGCGCTTGCGCGATCGACTGCTGCGCCTCCTGCATCCTCGCCGCGTTGGCGCGCAGGGATTCCGCCGTGTCGCGCAGTTCCGAACCGGAGGCTGCGAGGGTGTCGCGCAGCGAGCCGGGCCGGTTGGCCAGGGCAGAGGAGACGCCGTCCATGTCCGAGCGGGCCTTGTCGACGTTCGCCCGGACGTTGTCCAGCGAGCCCGACAGCGCCTCGAGGCGCGGGCGGATCCCGGTGTCGTAGGAATTCTTGGCCGAGTCCATCGCCTCGCGGGCCCGGGCGATCGAGTCCTCGATCTCCTGCCGGTCCGCGTTCTTCCCGTCCCTGCCGCCCTGCCCGCCGGTGAGGTGCGCGGCGGCGTCGTTGAGTCGGTCGCGCACGGCCGTCTGGCGGGCGATGGCGTCGTTGAGGTCGCCGACCACCGCGCGCACCCCCGGCTGGGCGTCGGGGGGAAGCGCCGGGGCGACCTGCCCGTTGATGGTGTCGCGCAGGGCCGTGTACTGCTTCACCTGGACATCCACGCGCGCGGCGATGTCCGTCAGGCTCGCGGCGGTGGCCTGGGAGGTGGCGGAGGAGTCCGCCAGCAGCTGGTCGACGCGGTCGCTTACGGCGGCGAAGCTTACCGACGTCGCCCCCAGCGCCGCCGCAAGCGCCGCGCCGTCGCCGCTGAGGCCCGCCCCGGTGACCCCGAGGTCGACGGGGCGGACCTGCCCGAGGGAGTCGCCCAGCGCCCCGGAGATCCGCTCGGCGCTGTCGACGAGCGGCACGCTCGACTCTGTGAGCGAGGCGAGCGCGTCGACGGTGCTAGCGCTGGAGAGCAGCTGGTCGCGGGCGCTGGCGGTGCGCGTCTCGATGGAGTCGAGCGCCTGCTTGGTCTCCGCCTCGTTGAAGAAGTCCGAGGCCGTCTCGATCAGCCCGAAGGACACCTCGGAGAGGGCCCTGGTGAACGACGCGCTGATCTGGGCGCTGACACCCTGAGTGCCGTTGGAAACGAGCAGCGGGGAGATGGGGTTCTTCTTCTCGTTGACGTAGAGGTCGATCCGGCTGGGTTTGGCGTTGCCGGCGTAGAAGGTGAACATGTCGTCGCTCAGCGTGGGCGGCAGGACGATGGCGGCGTAGTACTCACCGGACTTCGCGCCCTCGATGGCGTCGTCGACGTCGGTGATGACCCAGTCCATCGAGTCGTCGCGGTAGAGCTGGGAGAGGACCATGTCGCCGACGTTGACGGCCAGCGGGGTGAGATCGCTCGTGTGGCCGCGGTCGGTGCTGGCCACCGCCACCTCGAGGCGCTCGGTGTTGCCGAATGGGTCCCACGTGGCCAGCACGTTGAACCAGGCGAAGAGGCAGGGGATGACGATCAGGCCGACCATGACGATGCCCGCCATGACGTTGGTGTAGAGCCGGCGCAGGTCGTTGTAGGCGATGGAGAAGACGGTTCTCACTTGGCGCCCTCGCTTTCGGCGTCCCCGGGCCCGATGGGGACGCTGGTGCCAGCGGAGTCGTGGCGGTGTATTACGGCCTCGCGCAGCTCGGTGTCGCCGAGGCGCAAGACCTGTTCGGCATCGACGAGGCTCTGGGTGAAGTACTCCACCGCGCCGAGGTAGAGGATGACCAGCAGCGACCAGCCGACAACGATGGCGAGCATGATCGTCTTGTCGGTGGGCAGGAGCGTGGTGAGCAGGGTGATGATGGCGATGCCGACAACGCCCGCGCCGATCCCGCCGAAGATAAGGGTGCGGTAGTTCTCCCGCAGCATCCGCGCCCGCTTCTCGACGCCCCCGCGGAACTCATCCCGATCCGACAGAGCGGCCATGATGTCGGACGCGCGGTAGGGCGAGCCCATGACCTCCACCTTCTCGCTGGTGATGAGGTTGGTGCGCGCGAGTTGGCGGTTGAACAGGAGGTTGGCGTGCGAGGACGTGAGCCGGAACAGCCAGCCCAGGGCGAAGGCCGCGGCGGACATGGCGAGAAGCGCCGCCATGAAGCGGAGGTAGTGGTGGCCGTAGAACCCAGCGACGGTCTCGCGCATCGCGTCGATGCCGTAGCGGAAGGGGAGGAAGGGGTAGACGTGGCGGAAGAAGGCGGGCATGAGCTCGATGGGGTAGAGGCCCGACGCGCCCGGGATCTGGATGACGACGAGGAAGACGGCGATGCCGCGGCCGATGTGGCCGAGCACGGAGACGATGGTGTAGATGATCCCCGTGTAGGCGACCCCGATGGCGATCGCGGTGGCGAGGAAGGCCGCGACGGACTGCATCTGCACCCCGAAGGCCACGTTGCCGAGCGTCACCACGACGGCCTGGAGCACCGAGAGCGTGGCGAAGAGGAGGAAGCGGCCGAGGTAAGCCTGGCCGACGGTGAGGCGGCGGAAGCCCTCGGTGTCGACCTCGACGCGGAAGATGATCGTCAGCACGAACGCGCCGATCCACAGGGCCAGGTTAGTGAAGAAGGAGGCCATGGAGCTGCCGTAGTTCTCCGTGGGGAAGACGGCCTGCTGCTCGACGGTGACGGGAGAGGAGATGTACTCGCCGATCTTCGCGGAGTTGAGGTTCGTGACAGTGTTGAGGGCCTCCGAGTCGGAGGTGGCCAGGAGGGCGTTGATGTCGGACTGGGCGGAGCGGGCGCCGTCGGCAAGCGTGCCGAGGTTGCCCGAGACCTCGTCGAGGATGCCGAGGCTCGCCGTGAGCTGGTTCTCCACCCCGGCGAGCAGGGAGGTCGTTTCCTCGCGCAGGGCACGCTGGCTGCTCAGCGCGCCGCGCACGGAGGCGACGCTGCCGGAGGCCTGCGCGAGCGAGGCGTTGATCGCGGGCACGGACTCGCCGAGCTGCGTGCTCGCGTCGCGCGCTGCGGCGTTGGAGTCGGCGGTCGCGGCCTCGAGGGAGTCGCCGAGCTCGCCTATCGACGCCAGCGCGGCGCCCGCGCTGCGGTCCACGTTGTTCAGGCCGTCGAGGACGGCGCGGGAGGCGGCGGTACGCTCCTCCAGCGCGCTGACCGCGGCGTCGAGCTGAGCGCGGACCTCGGGCGATAGGGCCGCCCCGGCCGAGATGGCGCGCAGCTGCGCGGCGGCGGATTCGCCCTGCTTAACCACGCCGTCGACCTCGCCGACGGCGGAGCGCACCCGCCCCTGGGCGGTGCCGAGCTGGTCCGTCGCCTCCGCGATGGAGGCGTTGGCGGAGGCGGCGCCGAGGCTGAGCGCGTTGGTGGACTCGACGAGCGCGGTCGACGTGTCGGCGCTGAAACCGGCGGAGGACTTCTGCAGCTCGGCGATGATCCCCTCGGCCTCGCCGAGGGAGGAGTCCACGGACCCGAGGGTGTCGTCGACGGAACCGACGAGGGTGTTCAGCTCGGCGACGACCGGGCGCGCCCCGCTGATGCTCTGCTTCATCGTGGCCACCCGCCCCTGGGCGGCGTCGAGGTCGGCGGCGATCTGGCCGAAGCTCCCGGAGGCCTTGCCTCGGGCCTCCTCGGCGTTATCGCGCGACGCGAACCCCGTGTTGCGCAGCTCGGTCGCCGCGGCCTCGCCGACCTTCTTCTTGAAGGCCTCGGACACGGCCGTGTCGACGGCGGAGGCGCCGGCGTCGGTGATCGAGGGGGCGACGCCGTTGCTCTTCTCGTTGACGTAATACTCCAGCACCGGCTGCGTGTAGGTGCCGCTGACCAGGCTCAGCAGGTCCTCGCTGAACTCGGGCGGGATGAGGAACATGGCGTAGTAGTCGCCGCGCATGAGCCCGTCGCGGGCCTCGTCCTCGGGGAGGAACACCCACCCGATCTTGTCGTTGCCCTTGAGCTGCTCGGTGATCTGCTCGCCGACGTCGACCTCGCCGACGCGCTCGGCGGAGGCGCCGCGGTCGTTGTTGACCACCGCGATGCGGATGTTCTGGGTGTGGGCGTAGGGATCCCAGAAGGCGTTGATGTTGAACCACGCGTAAAGCGCGGGGGTGATGAGCACGCCGACGATGATGATGAAGGCCCGGGGAACGCGCAGCAGGCGACGAATGTCCCGTCCAAGAATCTGCCCGCTCTTTCTCACGTGGCGAGCGTACCCTCGAATGGAGCGTGAGGCGAAACGCCCCGCGGCGGCCCCGCCGGCCCGAAACGCATAAGCTGGCGTCCAAGCTCTCCGAATTATCCCCGGGCCTGCTCGCCGCCGTTGGTGGCACGCCCCTCGTTTCCCTTCCCGAGCTCGGCGGCGGGAACGCCCGGGTCTGGGCCAAACTCGAGTCCTTCAACCCCGGCGGCAGCGCCAAGGATCGCACAGCCCGCGCCCTCGTCGCCGACGCCCTCGAGCGCGGCGTGCTCGGCCCGGGCAGCGTCGTTGTGGAGTCGAGCTCCGGAAACCTGGGCGTGGCTCTGGCCCGCGAGGCGGCCGTCGGCGGGTGGGAGTTCCACTGCGTCGTCGACCCGCGCACCAACCAGGCCACGCTCGCCCACATGCGCGCCCTCGGCGCGCACATCCACCCGGTCGAGGAGCCCGACCCTGAGACGGGGAACTGGCTCACCGCGCGACGCGCGCTGGTGGGGCGCCTCGTCGACGAGCTCGGGGGGCTCAACCTCGACCAGTACTCCAACCGCGCGGCCTTCCGCGCCCACAGCGAGGGGACGAGGCGCGAGATCGTCGAGCAGCTCGGCGCTTCGGCAGGCTCACCCGCACCCTCGAGCGCGTCGCCTTCGGCCCTCCCGCCGATACTGCCAGGGAAGTGCTCGCCCTCATCGACTCCGGGCGCATCCGCACGGACCTGCTCGGGCGCGGGGACGAGGACCTAGCGCAGCTCGCCCGCGAGGTCGGCGCCTCCGCCGTCATCGACGCCGTCAATGCCCCGCCCGGCCTCGTCGAGGGCACCCTCGAGGCGGAGCTGGTGCGCTGCGGCATCGGCCGGGAGCACCCAGAGACCGGCTCGCTCATGGTCGAGCGCGACGGCACCCTCGCGGGCCAGCGCCACATCGCCGCCGCAGGCAGAGTGAGCGAGGGGTGGATCCTCGGGCATGACACGCTGCGCCGCGGCGAGCACGAGGTCATCCCCGCGTGGGCGCGTCGCGTAACACGTGCCGCGCTCGCCGACCCGGAGCGGGTCCACGGCCTGCCGCCGCTGCGGCCGCGCAAGGTGAGCTGGTGGCGTGAAATGCTGGCGGATGGGCAGGAGTGCGCCCGGCTCGTCGAAACGTTTGGCAGCCCCGTCAACGTCGTCAACCCCGCACCGATGCGTGACAACATCGGCGAGCTCGTGCGCGCAGGGGCCGCGGCGGGCGTGGAGACGAAGGTGTTCTTCGCTCGCAAAGCCAACAAGGCGCTGGTATTCGCCGACGAGGCGCGCGGGATGGGCCACGGCGTCGACGTCGCCAGCGAGAACGAGCTGCGCCAAGTGCTCGAGCGGGGGATGCCCGGGGAGCGGATCATCTGCTCCGCGGCGATCAAGTCCGACCGGCTGTTGGCCCTGGCCATCGACAACGCGGTGGTTATCTCCGCGGACAGCCGCGCGGAGGCGGAGCGCATCGCTCGGCTCGCCACCGCGCGCGGCGCGGTGGCCAAGGTCGCGCTCCTGCTCGCCCCGGATTCGCGCACGATGCCGCCGACCCGCTTCGGCGAGCGCCTCGACGCCTGGGCGGAGTACTTTCGCACGCTGCGCCGAAACCTCGGGATCGTGGGAATCCACACGCACCTGCACGGCTACGCGGCGGCGGACCGCGCGTCCGCGCTGCGCGAGTGCATGCGGCTTGTTGACGCGCTGGCTGCATCCGGCCACGCGCCCGCGTTCGTGGAGATTGGGGGAGGTGTGCCCATGTCCTACCTGGCGGATGAGGCGCAATGGCACGCGTACCAGGACGCGATCGCGCTGCAGGGCAGCGGTTACGCCGAGCCCTTTACCTGGAGGTCCGACCCATTGCGGAACACGTACCCGTACTGGCAGGAGCCGACGCGCGGCGCGTGGCTCACCGAGGTACTCTCCGGCGGCGTCGCAGAGGCGCTGCGCGAGCGCGGGTTGCGTCTGCATCTTGAGCCGGGGCGCTCGCTTGTCGACGGCTGCGGGCTAACCCTTGCCAAAGTCGCCTTCACCAAGACCTGTTCCGACGGCGTGCCCCTGGTGGGCCTAGCCATGAACCGCACCCAGTGCCGCACGACCTCGGATGACTTCCTCATCGACCCCTACCTGGTCAAGCGGACCCCGCCGAGCGAGGAGATCGAGGCGTTCTTGGTCGGCGCCTACTGCATTGAGGACGAACTGATCCTGCGGCGCAAGATCCGCTTCCCTGCTGGGGTAGCACCGGGAGACCTCGTCGCGATCCCGAACACCGCTGGGTACTTCATGCGCATCCTGGAGAGCGCGTCGCACCAGATTCCGCTGGCGAAGAACGTGGTGTGGCCCGCGGGGCGCTTGGACGACATCGACGTTCGCTGACGCCCGTTGGCGCCCCCACTGCCAGGCCGGAGCTCGGCTAGAGCTCGGCGCTCAGCCGAGCGGTGGCGTCCTTGAGCGCGGCGCCCCACTTGCCTGCGGGTGAGGGCCTGAGCCGCTCCGCCGGGCCGGAGATGGATAACACCGCGACAAGCGTGCCATCGGGTCCGAATACCGGCGCCGAGACCGAGGCCAAGCCGACTTCGCGCTCGGCGACAGACTCGGCGAACCCGTCGACGCGCACTCGCTCCAGGTCGGCGGTGTCGAACGGCGCGTCGATCGGTGCGTGGGCAGCGAAGACGCGGGCCGCGGATCCGGCGGCAAGCGTCAGGCGGGAGCCGACGGGCACCACATTGTGCAAGCCGCTTTCCGGCTCCTCCGCCGCAATGCAGGTGCGGGTGGATCCGGTGAGTTGGTAAAGCTGGGCAGACTCGCCGGTTGCCGCGACGAGCTCGCGCATCACCGGCGCCGCAGCCGCGAGCAGCTTCGGGGAAGGCCCCGCGGCGTAGCCGGAGAGGGCGGGCCCGAGCCTCCACTCGCCGTGGTCGTTTCGGGCGAGCACGTGGTGAAGCTCGAGTGCTGTCGCGATGCGGTGGGCAGTGGCGCGGGGGAGCTCGGTGTCGTCACTAAGTTCTGCGAGTGTCTTGTCGCCTGCAGCAACGGAGCGTGCGATAGCGACTGCGCGGTCAAGAACTTTGATTCCGGAGCCTTCGTTATACTGTCTCACAGATCGAATCCTAACATCCCATATTGTGAGATGTTGGGAACTGTGTGAAGGAGGACCTCATGGCTGATTCGCCGCTGACATTAGCGGAAAAAGTGTGGCGCGACCACGTGGTGCAGAAAGGGGAAAACGGCGGCCCCGACCTCATCTTCATTGATTTCCAGCTGCTGCACGAGGTGACTTCGCCGCAGGCCTTCGACGGGTTGCGCATGGCGGGGCGCACGATGCGCCACCCGGAGCTGCACCTGGCCACGGAGGACCACAACGTGCCCACCGTCGGCATCACCAACGGCGCGCTGACTGAAATCGCTGAGCCGACGTCGCGCACCCAGGTGGCAACGCTGCGCGACAATTGTGAAGAGTTCGGCGTGAAGTTGCACCCGATGGGCGATGTCCAGCAGGGGATCGTCCACACCGTAGGGCCGCAGTTGGGTATCACGCAGCCGGGCATGACGATTGTGTGCGGCGACTCGCACACCTCCACCCACGGCGCGTTCGGATCGATCGCCATGGGTATCGGTACCTCCGAGGTGGAGCACGTCATGGCCACCCAGACGCTGCCGCTGAAGCCCTTTAAGACGATGGCGATCGAAGTCTCCGGCGAGCTGCAGGAAGGTGTCACGGCCAAGGACTTGATTCTGGCGATCATCGCCAAGATCGGCACTGGCGGCGGTCAGGGCCACATCATCGAGTACCGCGGCGAGGCCATCGAGAAAATGTCGATGGAATCGCGCATGACGCTGTGCAACATGTCCATTGAAGCCGGTGCCCGCGCCGGCATGGTCGCGCCGGATCAGACCACCTTCGACTACGTGGAGGGTCGCGAGTACGCGCCGAAGGGCGCCGACTGGGACGCCGCGGTGGAGTACTGGAAGACGTTGCCTACCGACGAAGGCGCGAGGTTCGACACCGTTGTGGAAATCGACGGCGCGGCGCTGACCCCGTTTGTCACCTGGGGCACCAACCCGGGCCAGGGCCTGCCGCTGGGCGAGAACGTTCCTGACCCGGAGGATTTCACAGACGACACCGCGAAGGCAGCTGCCGAAAAAGCGATCGCTTACATGGACCTCACCCCGGGCACCCCGCTTCGCGACATCGCCATCGACACCGTGTTCTTGGGGTCGTGCACGAACGCCCGCATCGAGGACTTGCGCGCCGCCGCCGAGGTGGTCCAGGGCCGCACAATCGCGCAGAACACCCGCATGCTCGTGGTTCCCAGTTCGACCGTGGTCAAACAGCAAGCCGAGGACGAAGGCCTGGACAAGATCTTCACCGACTTCGGCGCTGAGTGGCGCACCGCAGGTTGCTCAATGTGCCTGGGCATGAACCCGGACCAGTTGAAACCGGGGGAGCGCAGTGCGTCGACAAGCAACCGCAATTTCGAGGGCCGTCAAGGCCCGGGCGGGCGCACCCACCTGGTTTCCCCGCTCGTCGCCGCCGCCACTGCGGTGACTGGCCACCTCGCCAGCCCGGCAGATCTGTAAAGGAGCCCGACCATGGAAAAATTCACCACCCACACCGGCGTCGGCGTCCCGCTGACGCGCACCAACGTCGACACCGACCAGATCATCCCGGCCCGCTACCTCAAGCGCGTCACCCGCACCGGTTTCGAGGACGGCCTGTTTTCAAACTGGCGCGAGTCTGAACCCACGTTCGTGCTCAACCAGGACGCATACAAAAACGGCTCCGTGCTGTTCACCGGCGAGGACTTCGGCACCGGATCGTCTCGCGAGCACGCTGTGTGGGCGCTGATGGACTACGGCTTCCGGGCTGTGTTCAGCCCGCGCTTTGCAGACATCTTCCGCGGCAACGCCGGCAAGGCGGGCCTGCTTGCGGGCGCGATGAACCAGGACGACATCGACCTGATCTGGAAGCACCTCGAACAGCACCCCGGCGACGAAGCGGTCGTCTCACTGGAGGACCGCACCGTAACTGTAGGCGGCAACACCTTCACGTTCGAGATCGACGATTACACCCGCTGGCGCCTCATAGAAGGTCTCGATGATATTGGGCTGACGCTTCGCGACGAAGCCGCCATCGAGCGCTTCGAAGCCGGCCGTCCACCGTTCAAACCGGCCGTCCGAAACTAAGCGGCGGCCGACCGGACGGCAGGATCAACGACCGGGTTTAGGCCCGCTCGTTGATCTTTTGCACTACGTCTGGCGCAAACTGCGCCAGAAAGTCGCGGGAGGCCACGACGACGCCCTGGATACCGGTTCTCACTTGCGCGGCGAACTGGTCGTCGGTGTAGTCCCAGAACCCGGGCAACGAATATGCCGCGGACAGTGCTGTAACGTCGCGCTTTTCATCCTTGATGGCGCTGACCGTGGGGTAGGCCTTGTCAAAGTTGTACTGCTCTACCCAGTCGAGCACCTCGTCGAACCGCTCAGCTTTGACCGATTCCGTCGCGAGGGTGGTCACCACGTTGAGGTTCGGCTCGATGACGTTGATTTCCAACCCGATGCCGGAAAATCCGGAGCGGATCGCGGGTCCCTGCTCCGCTGATTCGTATTTCCAGCCTTCTTTGTCGAACAGCGCCTTGACGCGCTCGATGCTCACGTTGCTCGTCTGTGCGGTCATGTTTTACGCCTCCTGGTTCGAATCGGTGCCGGTGGAGTTCGTCGGCAAGGTCTCTTCAACATCCGGTAGCGCATCGCGCAGGAGTTGCGCGATGTGGTGGATGGCGGAGAAGTAGTACTCCAGCATTTCGCGGATCTGATCGTCGGAAAAACCGTCGTTGGAGAAGAACGGTGCCTCGATTAGCGCAACTGCGGTGTCGTCGTCGCGGCGCACCGGGTGCACGCGCACGAGTGGCATCGTGCGGTTGATTTCGTTGCAGCGCGTGCGAAACGTCGCCACCTGGTCGGCGCCGCGCACCGTGGCCATCCAGCGCGCGGAGGCCTTGAAGCCTTCGTTGGCCACGTCGAAAAAGACGGCCAGGCCCGGAAATGCCGTGCGGGTCTCGCCGGTGTCCTCCTGGTAGTACTTCAGATCCATCGCTTTGAGCGTGGCGGCAATGCGGTCTTGGGAAATGGCGGGAAATGCTGTTGCCATCTGCGCGTCCTTTCTTTTTCGTGAAACGAGTTGTCGCGGTGCTAGATCACGGGCAGGGCCGAGGGAAAGTAGTCGGCGCCGGTGAGTTGGCCGTCGTGGAAGCTCAGCACCCACACGGAGCCTTTCTTGGCGTTGATGTCGCCGTCGATGGGCAAGGTGCCCTGGGCAGACAGCCACGCGAGCATGCCCGGGATGACCTCGCCCTGGGCGCAGACCACGCTGGTGCCGCCTTCCGCGATGACCTCGGTTATCGCGCGTTGGGCGCCCACCATGTCCTCGAGCCACGCGTCGTCGCCGAAGCGCTTGTCGACGACCACGTCAAGGCCACTTTCATCCGCCAGCGGCGCGACCGTGGTCTGGCAGCGCTCGGGAACAGCCGAGTAGATGCGCTCGGGGTTGAACGCGCTGAGCAAAGGCACGAGCATCTCGGACTGGCGGCGGCCCTTCTTGTCCAGCGGGCGCAGGTTGTCGTCGCCGGACCACTTGGCGCGGTCGTGCGCGCGGGCATGGCGCACGTAAAGGATGCGTGCGTCGGCCGGGGTGCGGAAGCGCTTCTGCGCCTTGGCGAGCACCTCGCGGTCGAGGTCGTAGGTCATGAGCGCAATCGCTTCGTCGATCGGCAGCCAGCGGATCTCGTCGACTTCGTCGTTGGGCACGAACTCGCCGCCGGTGACCTCACCGGTCCAGTAGTAGACCACCTTCGTGGTCTTCTTCACCGGGTAGACGGTCTTGCCCAAGTGCTTGCCCAGGCGCACGTCGTAGCCGGTTTCCTCCTTGATCTCGCGCACAGCGGTCTGCACGAGGGACTCGTCGGGGTCGACCTTGCCCTTGGCCAGCGACCAGTCGTCGTAATGCGGGCGGTGGATGCAGGCGACCTCGACAGTCTCGGGCTCGCGTAGGTTGCCGCGCCACAGCACCGCACCGGCCGCCAAAGTGGTCCGTTTAAACTCGTCCTGCGGTTTGAGCGGTATCTCCTGGAGACGACCGGTGAGAAACTTCTCGCCTTGGGCGTCTTTGTCTTGTTCGTGGAGCTCTCCGCTTTTGGCGGTGGCTTTCGAGGCGTTCGTAGGCATGCCTTCCATTGTTACGCACATGGGCTGGCAGCGCTACGAATGGTACGTTGAACCGGATAGTCAGGCTGGGAGGATGCGGAAAATATGGTGAACGTAGCGGTACTTGGCGCGGGGTCATGGGGCACGACTCTGGCGAAGGTGTTCGCAGACGCGGGCAACCGGGTCACGTTGTGGGCCCGCAGGCCCGCGCTTGCGGAAACGATTGAAAACACGCGCGTAAATCCGGAGTACTTGCCCGGTATCGAGTTGTCGCCCGCCATCGAGGCGACGTCCGATGCGCAGTACGCGCTTGACGACGCCGCCATTGTCGTTTTCGGCGTCCCCAGCCAGACGATGCGCGACAACGTGTCCAAGTGGGCGCCGATGATCCCGTCGGACGCGACGATGCTGTCGATTTCCAAGGGCGTGGAAACTGGCACGCACCAGCGTATGAGCCAGGTCATCGCCGAGGTCACCGGGGCAGACCCGGATCGCATCGCCGTGCTGAGCGGGCCGAACCTGTCGCGCGAGGTCGCACTGGAGCAGCCGGCCGCGACTGTGATCGCCTGCACGGACGGAAACCGGGCGAAGCTCGTTCAGGCGGCGTGCGCCACGACGTACCTGCGCCCGTACACCAACACCGACGTCGTCGGCTGCGAGATCGGCGGCGCGACGAAAAACGTCATCGCGCTCGCCTGCGGCATGGCGGCCGGCCAGGGGCTGGGGGACAACACCACGGCCTCCCTGATCACCCGCGGCCTGGCTGAGACGACGCGGCTTGGCGACGCACTCGGCGCCGACCCGCGCACGTTCGCCGGCCTCGCGGGCATAGGCGACTTGGTGGCCACATGCGCCTCGCCGTTGTCGCGCAACCGCACCTTCGGCGCTGCCCTCGGCGAAGGCGCCACGATGGAAGAGGCGAAGGCGGCGACCAAGGGGCAGGTGGCCGAGGGCGTGGTGTCGTCGAGAAGCATCTTCCAGCTCGCAGAGGCGAACGGGGTCGAGATGCCGATCACCCAGGCGGTGTACGCGGTGTGCCACGAGGGTTTCCGGGTGCCCGACACCATTGCGGCGCTGATGGGGCGCAGCAAGAAGGCGGAGTAAAACACGCCGCGCGCGGGCTGTAAATTGGTCTGCGTGATTCGCGTAGCTGTTCTCTACGGTGGCATGTCCACCGAGCATTCGATTTCCTGCATCTCCGCCGCGTCCGTGATGGAGCACATGCCTGCGGACTACGAGGTGTTCCCGATCGGGATCACCCGAGACGGCGTGTGGGTCGAAGGCACCACCGACCCGGTTGCGGGCGTGGCGCTGCCGGAGGTACCGGAGGGCCGCGAGGTTGCGCTGTCCATCAACCCCACACGCAAGGGGCTGATTTTTGACGTCGCCACCGGTGAGGAACTCGTCCACGTCGACGCTGTTTTCCCAGTCTTGCACGGCAAGTACGGCGAGGACGGCACCGTCCAGGGACTCCTCGAGCTCGCCGGCGTGCCGTACGTCGGCCCGGGCGTGTTGGCCTCCGCGTGCGGAATGGACAAGGAGTACATGAAAAAACTCGTCGCAGCCGAGGGCATCGCAATTACCCGCGAGGTGATCTTGGACGGGCGCAGCTCGCTGGACGACGACGAACGTGACCACCTCGGCCTACCCGTCTTCGTCAAACCAGCCAACGGCGGCTCATCCATCGGCGTGTCCAAGGTGAGCGACTGGGCGGACTTCGCCGCCGCCTACGCCCTTGCACGCGAGTCGGACGAGAAGGTCATCGTGGAAGCCGAGCTGGTTGGCGACGAGGTGGAAATCGGCGTCCTCGAGCGCCCCGACGGCACCATCGCCGCATCCGTGCCGGCGAAACTCAACGGCACCGAGGAATCTGCGGAGGGCTTTTACGGCTTTGAGACGAAATACCTCGAAGACGGCGTGACGGCGACGATCCCGGCGCAGTACGACGAAGAACTGACCAAGCGGCTGCAGGACACGGCCGTGACGTGCTTTAAGGCGCTGAACTGTAAGTCGCTGACCCGCGTGGACTTCTTCGTTACCGAAGAGGGGCCGGTGTTCAACGAGGTCAACACGATGCCGGGCTTCACGTCGATTTCGATGTATCCGCAGGTGTGGGCGGCCAGCGGCGTGGACTACCCGCAGCTACTGGACACGCTCATCCAGACCGCGCTGCGTTAGCGGGCTACTTCGCCTCGGCGGTGTGCTCGGCGATCAGGTCGGTGAGGTTGGTGATCGCTTCATTGCTCTCGGCCTGTGGCAGGGAGGCGGCGATACCGCTATCGCGGCCGAGGGCGTACCAGGTCGAAGCGGTGGTGCCGTTAGCAAGCTTCACGTCCTCGAACCACGGGATGCCGTTGACCTGGGCCAACTGCTCGCCCGGGCCGTAGTTCGGCGAGGGCGCCACGCCGCAGCGCACCACGATCGGGTCACGACCCTTGGCGTGCCAGGCCACTGTGTTGTCGCCTGCCGGCTCAGTGCGGGTGTAGCCCTCGGCGATGGACTCCGGTGCGGCGTCCAACAACCCGGAGCACTTCGATGAGTCGGCGGCTTCAAGTTCTGTCAGCGGGGCGGGGTTGCGTGGCTGGTCGTGCTGCTCGAGCGCGGCGAGGTCCAGCCCGTCGACCGGAGCGCCGCCGTCGAGCTGTTCGGTGTCCGCCGTGACTGCGACAACAGGCGAGCGGTCCACCGTGTACCAGGTGGCCAGGGTGGACTGCGGCGTGATGTCGTCGACACGCAGCCATCTCGCCCCGTCGATGTCCTCGGTTATGGCGTAGTCGGTGTACTGCGCGGGGATGTCCACCCCGCAGCGCAGGGTGATGCGCTCGGTGGAGGAGGAGCGCCACGCCGCAGCGCCCGCTGGTGCCGGTTCGGCGAGTTCGGCGCGGGGGTGGCCGTGCAGGTCCGACGGGAGGTCGCCGATAAGCGACGCGCACGCTTGCGAATCGGCCTGTGGCGCGGGCAAATCTGTCATCGCGACGGGCTGCAGCGCCACCTGGTTGAAGTAGATGCGCGCGCCCACCACGGCGCCGATGACCAACAACAGCGCTAGCCCAAGACTGATCGCGATGGCTGTGCGGTTAATCTGTGGTTCGTGCGCCGTAGTTGTCATGGCGGAACAGTCTAACGAAAGGGCAGCGCTACCCGTGATCACCACAGGATTTCCCACCGCCGGGCCGACGCTTGAAGATGTAGGCGAGCAGGCGGTGATCAAAGCGATCCGCGCCGCAGCTCCGTCCGACCTCAACGGCGACGACGCCGCTGTGCTCATCCCGTCGGTGCCGAACTCGCGCGTGGTGGCGGGCACGGACATGCTGGTGGAGGGGCGCCACTTCACCCGTGAGACCACCACGCCGTACCTGCTCGGGCGCAAGGCGGCGGTGCAGAACTTTGCGGACATCGAGGCCATGGGTGCTCGCGCAATCGCCGTGTTGATGTCGGTCTCGGCCTCAAGCGACACCCCGGCCGCCGTGGTGGAGGAACTCGCCCGCGGCATCGGGGATATGGCGGGCGAGTACGGCTGCGAGCTCGTCGGCGGCGATGTCACCGGCGGTGGGCAGCTCGTCGTGTCCGTCACGGCGATCGGCTCGCTCGGCGGCAACCGCGAAGAGTTGCGGATGTCTAGCGCCCGGCCGGGCCAGCGTGTCGTCGCCCACGGGCACATCGGCTACTCGGCGGCCGGGCTGGCGCTATTGCAGGCAGGGGTGGACATCCCCGCAGAGCTTGAGGTGCTCGTTCAGGCCCACCAGGTTCCGCAGTTGGTGCCGGGCCGCGGCGTGGTCGCGCGTGCGGCGGGGGCGACGGCGATGACGGATAACTCCGACGGGCTGATCCGCGACATCGGCATGGTGGCCGACGCCTCCGGGGTGGGCATCGACCTGTCCTCGGTCTCGATCACACCGGACGACACGCTGCGCGCCGCCGGGAAACTTCTCGAGGTGGACCCGTGGCAGTGGGTGCTCACCGGCGGCGAGGACCACACGCTCATCGGCACCATCGATGGCTCGGCGCCGGTCGGGTTTCGCTCGATCGGCACCGTCACACGCAAATCGGGTGTGCGTATCGACGGCGAAGCGCCCGCAACCACCACAGGATGGGAGAGTTTCTAGATGCTTCCGGTGCACGAATCCTGGCAGGAACCGCTGGCAGGGGTGGAAGACCAAATCCACGCGATGGGCGATTTTCTGCGCGGCGAGGATGCCTACTTGCCGCGCGGCAACGACATCCTGCGCGCGTTTGCGGACCCGTTCGAGGATGTACGCGTGCTCATCCTGGGCCAGGATCCGTACCCCACACCGGGGCACCCGATGGGGCTGGCGTTTTCCACCCAGCCCGGTGTCGCGGCGCCGCGTTCGCTGGTGAATATCTACCGCGAACTTCACGACGACCTCGGGGTTCCGCCGCGCAGCGACGGCGACCTATCGAATTGGTCGAAGCAAGGCATTTTGCTGCTTAACCGTGTGCTCACCGTGCGCCCGGGCAAGCCGGCGTCGCACCGGGGCAAGGGCTGGGAGGCGGTCACCCAGGCTGCCATCGAGGCGCTTGTAGCACGCGACACTCCGCTGGTGGCGTTGTTGTGGGGCCGCGATGCGCAGACGGCCGCGAAGTTCCTGGGCAGCACGCCGCGGATCGAGTCGCCGCACCCCTCGCCGCTGTCGGCGTCGCGCGGCTTCTTCGGCTCGCGCCCGTTTTCCCGCGCGAACGAGGCGCTTGAGGCACAGGGCGCGAAACCCGTCGACTGGAGCCTGTAAAAGTCCCTGTAAGCTTTGCCACCATGTCTGCCTCCCCGCTTATCGACGGCCCGCGGCTGCGCGCCTGGGCCCGCCGCGCCGCCGCTGAGCTCGACCGCCGGCGGGTGGAGATCAACCAGTTAAACGTCTTTCCCGTCCCCGACGCCGACACCGGCTCCAACATGGCGCACACCATGCGCTCGGCGTGCGAGGAAGCGCAGTTGCTTGACGACGACGCACACGTGGTCGACGTCGCCGAGGCCCTGGCCGTCGGTGCGGTGCGCGGCGCGCGCGGCAACTCTGGCGTGGTGCTCTCGCAGGTCATCCGGGGTGTGGCGCAGTCGGTGAAGGACGACGCCTCCGACGGGGAGATGTTCGCCGACGCGCTCGCCAATGCGGTGCGGTTCGTCGACCAGGCGATTGCGGATCCGGTTGAAGGCACCGTGGTCACTGTGTTGCGCGCCGCCTCCGTCGCCGCACAGCAGGCGATCGAGGACGCTGGGGTGCACGACGGGCTTTCCATGATCGAGGTGGCAGGCCCGGCGACCTCCGCCGCGCGCCAGGCTTTGGCGAACACGCCCTCGCAGTTACCGGCGCTTCGCGACGCTGGCGTGGTCGACGCCGGCGGCACCGGCCTGGTCATCCTGCTCGAGGCCGTGCTGGAGGAGGCCGGGGTCGAAGCCCCGATGCACGATGTTGGGACTGCAGGGGAGGGTGAGACCGGTCACGTGGAGTCGTCGTCAAGCGCGCCCCCTCTCGAGGTGCTCTTCGCCTTCCGCGGGGATATCGCGGCGCTGAAGCAGGAACTGACCCCGATGGGCGACAGCCTGGTGACCGCGCGGCTTGCCGACGACGAGGCCACCGTGCACATCCACTCCTTCGACGCCGGCGCGGTGATCGAAACCGCCTACAGGCTTGGTGAAGTGAGCAATTTGCGCCTCGAGGTGCTGCCCGGCGCGCCCGCGGTGCACAACCCGGAGCGGCTGATTATTGCCGTGACGCCGCCCGGCTCGCTCACGCAGCTCTACAGCCAGGCCGGCGCGGTTGCGGTGGCGCCTGGCGAGGACGTGATTTCGGAGATGCTCTCGGCGATTCGCCGCTCCGGCAGCCAGGAGATCATCGTGCTGCCCAACGGCTTGCTCAGCAGCCGGAACTTGGCTGCGGTGGAAAAGGCGACGCGCGCGCTCGAGCAGACCATTACGTTGCTGCCCACGGTGCGCCTCGTCTCGGGTATCGCGGCGCTGTCTGTGCACGATCCGAACCAGCCGCTGGCTACCGCGGCGTTTTCCATGTCGGAGGCCGCCGGTGAGATGCGCACGGCGGTCGCACAGCGCGCGGAAAAGGGCGCGCTGACCTTGAGCGGTGCGGTGGCGAAGGGTGATGTGGTCGTCTCCGCGCGCGGCGAGACGCTGCTCATTGCCGACGACCCGCTGGACGCGGTCACCCGCGCCTGCAAGCGCCTACTTGAGCACGGCGGCGAGCAGGTCACAGTGCTGTTCGACCCGGAAGAACTCACCGAAGACCAGCTCCGCCCGTTGGAAGACAGCCTCGGTGTCGAAGTGATGGTCTATCCTGCAGACGGTTTGCAAGCGTGCGCGGAGATCGGGGTGGAGTAAATGCTGGGGTTTGAGGACAATCGCCCGCTCGGGGAGGTCATTCCCGCAAAACAAGCGAGGGCGATTGAGAAATACCTCGGCATCACCACATGCGGCGAACTGCTGCGCTACTACCCGCGCCGCTACCTGCACTACGGCACTGGTGCCGATTTGAGCGGGGTGCAAGCCGGCGACACGGTCACCGTAGTCGGCCAGGTGCTGGATTCCGTGACCTATCCGAGCAAGAAGCAGCCGAAGCGGCCGATCACCAAGGTGGACGTCCACGACGGCGCCACCTTGTTCAAGGTCTCGTTTTTCGGTTCCAACTACGCCAGACGCGTGCTCCAACCTGGCCGACAGGTGATGTTCACCGGCAAACTCGACTACTACCGCGGCGAACCGCAATTGCAGCACCCGGACTTTGTGCTGCTTGACGGGCCCACTGAAGCGACGGGCGCGCTGCGGCAACTCGGTCACTTCGGCGATATCGAACAGATGCTTGCCGGCCGGGAGTGGTTGCCGCTGTACCGCAAAAAAGACAAGCTGAACTCGTGGACGGTCATGGGCGCGATCCACACCGTGCTCAAAACGCTTCCGCGTATCGACGAGCCCCTCGGCTTCACCCCGATTGGATTACTGCCGCTCAACGCCGCGGTGCGCCAGGTCCACGAGCCCGGGCCGGAGGGCCCTTGGCGTGCTGTGGAGCGGTTGAAGTACGACGAGGCGCTGTCGGTGGCACTTGCGATGGGGGTGCGACGCATGGACGCCGCAGCCCACAGCGCACCCGAATTGCCGTACAAGCAGGACGGCGACGAGGCCGCGCTGCTTGAACGCCTGCCGTTTCCGCTCACGCGCGGCCAGAAAGAGGTGGTGGCGGACATCACAGGGGACATGGCGAACAACACCCCGATGAGTCGCCTGCTGCAAGGCGAGGTCGGCTCCGGTAAAACCATCGTGTCGCTGCTGGCCATGCTGCAGGCCGTGGACAACGGGGCCCAGGCGGCGCTGCTCGCACCGACCGAGGTGCTGGTCATGCAGCACGCCCGGTCGCTGACGATGACGCTTTTGAACGCTGGCCTGCCCACCCGCGTGGTGGCGCTGACCGGTTCGATGCCTGTTGCACAACGCCAGGACGCGCTGCTGAAGATTGTCTCCGGAGAGGCAGACATTGTCGTCGGTACGCACGCGCTGCTGCAAGAGGGCGTGGACTTTTTCAACCTGGGGCTGGTCGTCGTCGACGAGCAGCACCGCTTCGGCGTCGAGCAACGCGACACACTGCGCGAAAAGGCGGGGGAGACCACCCCGCACCTGCTTGTGATGACGGCGACACCGATTCCCCGCACCATCGCAATCACCGTTTTCGGCGACTTGGAAGTCTCCACACTGCGCGAACTGCCGGGCGGGCGCAAACCGATCCAGTCCGCGGTCGTGCCGGAATTCAAGCCGCGCTGGGTGGAGCGCGCGTGGGAGAAGATCCGCGAGGAGGTCGCCGCCGGTCACCAGGCGTACGTAGTCTGCCCGCGCATCGACGGCGAGGGAGGCGTGCTCGAGGTGGCCGAGGAACTGTCCGCCACCGAGTACAAGGATCTCGAAGTCGGCGTGTTGCACGGCCGGATGAAGGGCGAGGAGAAAGACGCCGTGATGGCCGACTTCGCCAAAGGCGGCCTCGATGTGCTCATCTCCACCACAGTCATCGAGGTCGGCGTGGACGTGCCCAACGCGACGGTGATGATGGTGCGCGAGTCCGAGCACTTCGGAGTCTCCCAACTGCACCAGTTGCGAGGTCGCGTGGGCCGCGGCGGCAACGCCTCGTTGTGCTTGTTCCACACGCTCGCAGAAGAGGGCACGCCAGGCTTTACCCGCGTGTCCCAGGTGGCGGCGACGTCCGACGGATTCGCGCTTGCAGAGTTGGACCTGCTCAACCGCGGTGAAGGCGACGTGCTGGGCACCGGCCAGTCCGGCATCAAGCGGACCTTGAAACTGATCAACATGGTGGAGGACTACGACATCGTGCGCCGCGCCTACGACGACGCTGCACACCTGGTAAAAAACAACCCGGAATTCGCCCGCGCCGCTACCGCCGACTTCGAGGCGGAGGACTTCGAATATTTGGACAAGAGCTAGCGCGTTAGAGTTGTCGGCATGAACCGCATCATCTCGGGCGAGGCCCGCGGCCGCAAGATTAAGGTGCCGCCGGAAGGTACCCGCCCCACATCCGACCGTGCGCGCGAGGGACTGTTCTCGTCGCTGCAGGTGCGCTTTGGGTTCGTCGATAAGCATGTGCTCGACCTGTTCGCCGGCTCCGGCGCCCTCGGGTTGGAAGCTGCCTCGCGCGGCGCGGCGGAGGTTGTGCTGGTGGAAAACGACCCGGAGGCTTGCCAGATCATCGAGTACAACGCGGGCGTGGTTAAGCACCCGAACGTGCGCGTCGAGCAGATGAAGGCCTCCACCTACGTCGCCAACGCGCCGAAGCGGTACTTCGACACGGTGCTCGCTGACCCGCCGTACGACCTTGCCGACGAGGCTGTCGCCGAAATGGTTGAGGCGCTCAAACCGATCCTCACCGACGGTGCGGTGGTCGTCGTCGAGCGCCACCGCGACAGCCCCGAGACCGCTTGGCCTGAAGAATTCACCCCGACCGGTCAGAAACTCAAGCGACGCATCTACGGCATCGCGCGTATGGATATGGCCGTGTACTGGGACCCGGAAGTAGAGGACAACTAACTTGACCACAGCAGTATGCCCCGGTTCGTTCGACCCGATCACCAACGGGCATCTAGACATCGTCACGCGCGCCTCGCGCCACTTCGACGAGGTGATCGTCCTGGTTACCGGCAACCCGACGAAAACCTCAGGGCTATTTACTATCGACGAGCGCGTCGAACTTATCCGCGACGCCACCGCCCACCTGCACGGGGTGCGCGTGGATAGCTGGGGCGGGCTGCTCGTGGATTACACCTCGGCCCACCGGGTCACCGCACTGGTGAAGGGGCTGCGTTCTTCGCTCGACTACGAGTACGAGCTGCCGATGGCACAGATGAACCGGCGCTTGACCGGGGTGGACACCTACTTCCTGCTCACCGACGAAAAGTACGGCTACATCTCTTCGTCGCTGACGAAGGAAGTGGCCAAATTCGGCGGCGACATCTCCGGGCTAGTGCCCCCGGTGGTGCGCGACGCGATCAAGGAGAAGTTCCGCAACGCCTAGAACAGCGTAGAGACGAACGACTTCGTGCGTTCGTGCTGCGGGTTGTCCAGCACATCTTCCGGGGTGCCGTACTCGATGATCTGCCCGCCGTCCATGAACGCGACCTTGTCGGCCACCTCACGGGCGAAGGAGAGCTCGTGGGTGACCACGAGCATGGTCATGCCGTTCTTCGCCAAATCGCGCATCACGCGCAGCACCTCGCCGACGAGTTCGGGGTCGAGGGCGGAGGTGGGTTCGTCGAAAAGCATCAGCTTCGGATCCATCGCCACCGCACGCGCGATAGCGACACGCTGCTGCTGGCCGCCGGAGAGCTGGATGGGGTAGACGTCCGCCTTGGACTCCAAACCGACCATGGCGAGCAGTTCCATCGCGCGGGCCTTCGCCTGCTCGACGGGCTGGCCTTTGACGTGGACCGGTGCCTCGATGATGTTGTCCAGCACGGTGCGGTGACCGAACAGGTTGAAGTTCTGGAACACCATGCCAATGTCGCGGCGCTGCTTCGCGGCGTCCTTCTCGCTCATTTCGTGGAGCACGCCGTCGCGCTCCTTGTAGCCGATCAGTTCGCCGTCGACGAAAAGCCGCCCGGCGTTGACCTGCTCCAGGTGATTCACGCAGCGCAGCAGCGTGGACTTTCCGGAGCCGGACGGGCCGATCAGGCAGGTCACCTCGCCGGGGGCGACTTCGAGGTCGATGCCTTTGAGCACGTCCAGGTTGCCGAAGTTCTTCCACACGTCCACGGCCTGAATCATGGGGGTTTGCTTGACGGTCATTAGCGCTGTCCCTTCTTCTGCGGCTCTTCGATGATTTCAACGTTGTTCGGGATGGTGCCCTCGGCATCAGCCAGGCTGGCCAGCTGACGCTGGGTGAGCTGGCGGGAGGCGCCACGGTCGAAGTAGCGCTCCAGGTAGTGCTGGGCGACCATGAGCACCGAGGTGATCACGAGGTACCAGGTTGCGGCCACGAGCAGCAGCGGCACCGGCTGGAACAGCGCTGCGGCGATATCCATCGAGCGGCCGTAGAGCTCGAGCGAGTACGGCACCGCGACGACGAGCGAGGACGTCTTGAGCAGCGAGATGAACTCGTTGCCGGTCGGCGGGATGATGATGCGCATCGCCTGCGGCAGCACCGTCCGGCGCATCGTCTGGCCCCAGCTCATGCCGAGCGCCTTCGACGCTTCAACCTGGCCTTCCGGCACCGCGGAGACACCGGAGCGGACGATCTCGGCCATGTAGGCGGCCTCGTTGAGCCCCAAGCCGACCACCGCAAGCGCGAACGCCGAGGAGGTGAACGGCTCGAGCGGGATCTCGGCGAAGCCTACGTTAATCGTGTCGTAGATCGCGCCGATCAGACCCCAGAACATCAACTGGACGTAGACCGGGGTACCACGGAAGATCCAGAGGAACACCCAGCCAACGGTTTTGAACACCGGGTTAGGGCTCATGCGCATCACTGCCAGGAGGATGCCACCGATCACGCCGAGGATCATCGCCAACACGGTGATCGCGATGGTGTGCAGCGCGGCCTTAGCGATGCGGGTATCCAGCAGGTATTGGAAATAGGTGTCCCACCCGTAGGCCTCGTTGCGTGCTGCGCCGATGATGAACCACGCTACGAGCAGCACAAGGAGGGCGGCGAGCACCCAGCGGCCCGGGTGGCGAAGCGGCTTGGCCTCGATGCGCTCGGGCCTCGGCCGTTCGTTGTTCGCGGCCGCGTATTTGGAATAGGGGGTGCTCATGCTCACTGTCCTCCCACGGGTTGTTCGTTGAGTAATGCTTGGTCGAGCAGGCCGGTGGTGATGTTCCACTGCTCGAGGATGCGCTGATATTCGCCGATATCGATGAGGTGCTGCATTGCCGCGGCCATCGCCGGCCCGAGACCGGAACCCTTCGGCACGGCGAAGCCGTACGGCGCGGCGTCGAACATCTCGCCGATCAGCTCAAGATCGCCGCCGGATCGCTCCACCGCCCAAGCGGTGACGGGGGAGTCTGCACTATATGCATCGGCACGTCCGACGAGTGCGGCGAGTGCGGCGTTGTCCGCGGTATCGAAGGCGAGGACCGTGATTGGGTCTTTGCCGGCGGCCTCGCACTCGTCTGACTTCGGCCGGACGTCGTCGGTGTCTGAGACGGTAGTGCGCTGCACAGACACCGTCAGGCCACACGCGTCCGTCGGGTCGACGTCATCTTCTGGGGAAGCGGCCCACTGGATGCCGGCGTAGAGGAAGTTGACGAAGTCGAAGCTCTCGCGGCGTTCTTCGTTGTCCGTGAAACCGGACGCACCGGCATCGAGGCCGCCAGTGGTCACAGCAGGCAGGATCATGGAGAAGTCCATGTCAGAGACCTCAAAGTCCATCCCCATCACGCCTGCGACAGCTCGGGCCAAGTCCATCTCGACTCCGATGACATCGCCGGAGGAGTTTTTGAACTCGAACGGGGCGAACGGAGGGTTGGCACCGACGTTGAGGACACCGTCAGCGGCGACTTCGGGCGGCACCATCGCCGCGATTTCCGGCACTTCGTCCGGGACGATCTGTTCCCAGCCGTCCGGCGTGCCGTCCTCGACGTTGGTGACGCATCCCGCCAACGGCAGCGCCGCGGCGAGTAAGGCGGCTAGCGTGCACCGCCGTGCGTTCGGTGGGTAAAGCATGGGTCTCCCGCAATCGATGAATAGTTTCTGTTCATCGTATATTACTCGCAGAGTATTTGTGGGAGAAACCCCTGATAGTTTCAGGTCTTACTGCTGCTGGGCCATGCGCACGCCACGCATAACCAACTCGATGAGCTGGCCGACGACCATCACGCCGATGACCACAGTGAGCCACACGGAGGTGCGCTGGCTCGAGCCGGCAGAGCTCTGCGCGAAGTCGCCAGTGAACAGGCCGGAGGACATTTGTGCTGAGCCCTGGGCCTCTGCCTTCCACAACTCGATCGGGTTCGCGGTATCCGGAATGGAGGAGTTGGCGGCCCAAGCTTGGACGACGTCCTTGCCGTCACCTTCTGCCATGCCGTCGGTCCACTCGAGGAACATCTCGGAGCTGGAGACCTTCTTCAGCGGGTTCTTTTCTGGATCGATGTAGAGCGGGTCGTTCTCCGGATCCTGGTCGAGCGCGTCGATCAGGCCGCCATCTGTTTCCTCGCCGTCTTCGCCCTCCTTGGCGGAGCTGGAGACGTCGGAAAGCTTGGCAAAGCTTTCGATAGTGTCCTGCAAAGCCTCAGCCGGGTCGACCTGGGCATCAGTTTCCTGCTCGGTCCCGGCGTTGTTGTTCGCCGGATTCTCCTGCGCATTCGCGGGAACGGCGAGAGTGGTGAACATAAGTGCTCCGGCGACAATGCCGGCAATGTGTGTCTGGCGCATGCGCCGTAGTTTAACCAACCGTTCTGGCAGGAGGGGATGGGAGTGTTGGACTAAGGATTGATCCCGTTTCAGCGCACTTAGGATCACTAATCTTATGACGTCGGATCGAATCTACCCGTTGCTTAAAGTTGCCGTAGCGCTGGAACGATAGCGGTCGTAGGCTCACTGGTCATGCCCCACGGGTGAATCAAAAGAAAAAATCTCGAGACACCGTAGGAACGATGTCTCGAGACAACGGGGGTTTCGGAAAACTCCTTGACCACCACTGACGCGGCCTAGTTCCAGACTTAGTTCCACGCCTTTCTCTGTTTAGTTCCAAATTCATCTGAGCCTGCGCTCGAAGGTAGCCGTCACGCAGCGGAAACCGAAACGCATCCCGCCTCGGAAACCCGCCCCTCCCACCGTCGCGAAAGCCAGATCGGCACACCGCGCCGGAGCGAATACGCGAATCGTCTGGCGACCCGCTTGCCCTGGCGGAGCAACACCGCCTAAGGGCAGCCCTCAATCCGCCACCCCCTGCCACTCAACCCAGAGCTTCGACCCGCTTTTTGAGTGGGTAACGTCTGCTGGCATGAAGAAGACTATTTCCGCCCTCGCCGCGGTCTCCGCAATGTTCCTCGCGTCGTGCTCCGGTACGGAAACAGACTCGTCCCAGTCGCAGGAGACGGCGCAATCCGGTTACGAGGTCGGCGACTTCGCGCTTAACGTCGTAGACGTTGCCGATCCGTCAAGCGTCACGGAAGTCGAAATTCCGGACTACGAAGGCCGCAAGCAGGTTTCCGTTACGGCAGACGTGGCGAATAACTCCGACGAAGGGGTTGACCTGGCATGCAGTACAGACCTTGAGGTCCAGATCGCGTCCAACGGCTCCGCGTGGGGCAACGTCGCCTACCTGGAGCGCGTACCCGGTAACCCGCAGTGCGGTGACTTGCTCGCCCCCGGCGAGACGAAGCAGATGACCTGGGTGTCGCTCATGCCGTGACGGGCGTTTCTTTTCGGTACCGGTAGGGCGGTATCGGGTACCGGGGTGTTGGTGGTTGCCGGTACCCGGTTTTTACCCCCGGTTACGGCTTTCGGGGTTGACGTAGCCGTGTGGGTGTCGTAGGGGCCATCCTTTCTTGTTTGATGTCGTCGCGGGTTCGCATGTCTTCTCCTGTCAGGGTGAGTTTCGAGCCGTGGTTGGCGAGTCTGGACATGACTGCGTCTGCCAGTGCTGCCTCGGAGAACACGTCGTACCAGTAATCGGGTTCGTGTTGGCTGGCGATCACGGTAGAGGCATGCTCACGCCCGACGAGCAGGTTGAATACCTGGTTCAACGCGTGCGCTGATACATCGGTGGCGAGAAAGTCATCGATGACGACAAGTGCCGGGGCTTGCAGGTCGGCGAGGAGCTGTTTGCGGGCCTGGGGATGCTCAGCCGCGGCGTCGAAATCGTTGGCCAGGTCGTTGAGCCGGAAGTAACGGGCGGTGAGCTTTTTGCGGCACGCCGCGACGGCCAGGGCTTGAGCGAGAAAACTTTTACCGGTGCCGGTAGCTCCCACGATGATGAGGTCTTTGCCGTAGTCGATCCATTCGCAGGTGGCGAGCCGGTCGATGCGGTCTTGGGTCACACCGCGGCCGGGATAGGCATCGAAGCGCTCGAGTGCGGCGGTTGAGCCAAGGAGTTTCGCTTCACGCAACCGTGTCTGTATGACCTTGTTGTCGCGGGCTATGCAGTTCGTTTTTGCCGGGTTTCGCCGCGGCCGGGGAGCATCATACGCAGGCCGTTGAGGATGATCAGCGCGGCGCTGCCTTCATTCAGCAGCAGTCCCGTGGTGAGGGTCATCCAGCCGGCGAGGGCCGCGATGATCAGAATGGCCACGACGGCAAGGCTGAGCGCGATGTTGATCTTGATGTTGTTCCGGGCCCGTCGGGAGAGGCGGATGGCTGCGGGGAGCCGGTCCAGTTCGTCGGCCATGAGTGCGACGTCAGAGGTTTCGAGTGCGACGTCGGTTCCGGCGGCGCCCATGGCGACGGCCAGGTCCGCGTTGGCCAGTGCGGGGGCGTCGTTGACTCCGTCGCCGACCATGGCGATAACCCCGTACTGTTCGCGCAATTCACGTACGGCGGCTGATTTGTCCTCGGGCAGCAGTTCGGCGCGGTAGTCGTCCAGACCCAGGGCATGGGCGGTGGTTTTAGCGACGGTGGCGTTGTCTCCGGTGAGCATCAGCACCCGTTCGATGCCTAGTTCGTGCAGTTCGGCGATAGTGCTGTGGGCGTCGGGGCGCAACTGGTCCGCGACCGCCAGAACGGCCAGTGGCCGGGTGTCCTCGCGCAGTACGACGGCGGTGCAGCCGTTTGCCTCGGCTCCGGCCACGGCCGCTCCGACTTGCGGGTCGGTGCGGTCCGCGTCCGAGGGCCGGCCGATGTGCATGGCTCGGCCGTCGACGACGGCCTCCATGCCGGCCCCGGGGAGGGCGCGGGCGTCCCTGGCGGTGGGGATGTCGAGGCCCCGGTCCCTGGCCCCGGCGGTGATGGCGGCGGCGATGGGGTGTTCGCTGCCGGCCTCGACGGCGGCGGCCAGTGCGAGGGCTTCCTGTTCGGTGGTGCCGCCGAACGCGGTGACCTGGTCCAGGGCAGGCCGGCCGCGGGTGAGTGTGCCGGTCTTGTCGAAGGCGACGGCCTTGATGTCGGCCAGGCGTTCGAGGTAGATGCCGCCCTTGATCATGATGCCGTCCCGTGCTCCGCGGGCGATGGCGGTGACGACGCTGACCGGCACGGAGATGACCAGCGCGCAGGAGCAGGAGACAACAAGGATTACAAGGGCTCGATAGATGGCCTCACGCCATTCGAAGCCGAACAACGGCAGAACCAGGGCCACCAGGACCGAAAGGGCGAACATGGCGGGGGTGTAGACGGCGCTGAACCGGTCGGCGAAGCGCTCGGTGCGGCTGCGGTTAGCCTGGGCCTCCTCTACCTGTTCGATCACCCGGGCGAGGATGGTGTCGTAGTGCTCCTTGGTCACCTGGACGCGCAGCACGCCGTTGCCGTTCAGGCTTCCGCCGAAGACCTCGGCCCCGGCGGAAGCCTCCACCGGCACGGATTCGCCGGTGACCGGGCTGGCATCGACCCACGAAGTACCCTCGGTGACGGTGCCGTCGGTGGGCAGACGCTCACCGGGGCGGACGAGGACGACATCACCGGGGTGCAGCGCCTCCACGGCCACGGTTTCGGTGAAGCCCCCGGCTGTGAGCCGGTTCGCGTTCGGGGGTGCCAGCTCCAACAGCGCGCTGATGGAGCCGCGTGCCTTGTCGGTGGCGTAGGCTTCCATCGCCTCGCCCAGGCTAAAGATGACCACGAGCATCGCGGCTTCTTCGATCACCCCCAGCGCGATCGCACCGATGGCGGCCATGATCAGCAGCACGGTGATGGTCAGCCGCCTGTTGCGCACGGCGCGGATGGCGTCGCGCAGCGGGTAGGCGCCGCCGATGACGATCGTGGCCCAGAAAAAGGTCAGGGCCACCGGCTCGGAGTGGATGGTCCACTCCACGGCCAGCCCCGCGGCCAGCAGCACCGCGGCTACCGCCAGGGCCACCATCTCGCTGCTCTGCCACCACCGGCGCCGGGACTGAGCGGTGAGCTGTGTTGAGGTGTCAAATTCGGCATTCATTCGGTGATTTCTTCTCTTTGTGAAACGTGAGGACATGACTCGTGAGGGTCAGCCCTCACCAGGTGATCAGGCGCGGACGGGGCGTGCCGGGCCGGCCGGCGCCAGGGACAGGCCGGCCTTCTGTGCCGCTTCAACGATGGCGCTGTCGGCCACGGTGCCGTCGTGCGTGACCAGCACGACGCCGGAGGCCAGGGCGTCGACCTTCTGCACGCCGGGCAGGGCCTCGACGGGGGCAAGGTCTCTGGAGCAGCTTACGCATCCGCCCCCGAGCGCGCGGTACTTGGAACGGACCAGCTGGATGGGTGTGTTCACGGGTGTCTCCTTCACAATGTGCAGTACTTCGACAGACTTCGAAGTCCGGCTTCCATGATACTCACACTTCGATAGTTGTCAAACTATCGAAGTATGCTAGGTATGCTAGAATGGAGGCATGTCGATCCCATCCTTGGACCCCCCTGCGCCAAGTGCGCTGGGTTACTGTACGCCGTTGTCCGGTGAGCCAATCACGGCGGCCCAGGCCGAGGCCGTCTCCCGGATGTTCAAGGCCCTGGCGGATCCGGTCCGGCTGCGGCTGATGTCCATGGTGCTCTCGCACGAGGGCGGCGAGGCATGCGCAATGTGTGACCTGACCGAGGGCTTCGACCTGGCAGTTTCGACACTCAGCCACCACCTGAAAATCCTGCACGACGCCGGGCTCGTTGACCGTGACAAGCGAGGGGTGTGGGTCTACTACAAGGCCCGCCCCGAGGCCATGGATGCTCTGCGCACCCTCTTCGGTTCCGACCTTTCCACGCCGCCGGCAGAAGCTGGTTGAGCACGCAACCGCGCGGCACCGGGTATGGGCTTGCGATGCGCGAATCAGCTCAGAAGAAAGCCGTTTGCCGCATGCTCCTAAAACGATCCTTAGCGCTACTTTTCCGCGGAATGGCCCTCGACCCTCGCCTCGCGCGCACCGCCTGAGCAGCCTCCTACATCCGGTTGAGGATGGTCCTGCGGGACTGGGCGATCGGCCATAAAGAGCCGCAGCCATCGTTCTCTGGAGCACCGTCTACCTCGACCGCACGGTCAACCCTCGCGCGTCGGAACGCGGTGAGTAGACTTTTTCCCAGCTAATCTCCGCCACAAAGTTCCCACTTCCAAACACCTCGTCCATGAGCACCCTCATGCGGTGGTTTTCTACGTCATCCAGGTGAACCCAAATCGAACCGTCATCGCTAAGAAGTTTGCGCAGATGAATCAGGCGGTCACGCATCATGGTGAGCCATACGGAGTGTTCGAGGTTGTCCTCGTAGTTGGCAAAGGTTTGTGCGGTGTTAAACGGTGGATCAATGTAGACGCACTTCACCTTGCCGAGGTACTTCTCGCGTAACTCCGGCACGCGAGTGAGGGCTTCAAGAACGTCGCCGGACTCGCCGAGGATCAGCAAATTGTCCTCGGCCGGCTCCAAGTCAGCCCGCTCCGAGTATTGGGTGCCTTCTTCCTTGGGCGATTGCTCGCCGGTAACCACTTCATCGACCGCGAGCGCGCGCGTTTCGCAGTACCGCGGGTCTTTTGGGTCAACCCATTCGTAGGCGTAGCGTCCCTCTTCGCTGGGAATAAGCGCCTTGTCCTTGTTGAACCAGGTCAATTCAAGTAGTTGCTTCGCGCCGGCCACCGTTTCGCTGCCTCGTTTCGTCTGTCGGGGCTGTCAAATAATTCGCACTTTATGGTAGCCGGGGCAGCGACAGACACCGAAGAAAATTCGGCCCGAGGGGAACATGTTTTTGGATCGCGAGTCAGGCGGGAGCGTCAGTCCTCCTAACGACGCTCCGAATCGGAAACCGAGGTGGTAAGTGCCGAAGCCGTGTGCGAGAAGTACGGGTACGACTACAAGTAACGGTCGTTTCGTGGACCTCTAGGCTCACCTGGCTTATGAATGACTAGTCGATTGGCGCGACCCGAACGCGATTGCCGTCAGGGTCGGCAACGACGAATGTAGTGCCGAATACGTCCTCGTGCGGCTCTTCGATGACTCGAACACCCTTCGCAACCCAGGCGTCGTAAGTCTCCTGCACCTGCTCTGCTGTGACGTTCAGACAAACTTCCGAAGTACGTACTGGTTCGCCCGCCAGAGCTGATGACTCTCCAGTCCACAGAGCCAGAGCAACGCCTTCCGCTAGTCCGAAAGTGACGTAACGCGGTGTTTCAAAAGTTGTTTCGACTTCGAGCAAATCCCTGTAGAAGTCAACCGATTTCTGGATGTCGCTGACGTAGACGATGAAAACCAATTCGCGGTTCATTTTCTTCCTCCAAACTCAAGATTGTTCTGTCCATGTTACCTGGGACATCGGTGGACCCATAGGAATCTGAGTTTCGGGAATCAATACATGTCACCAGCACCACAATCCGTACTGAGGGAGGCGGACTGAGCAGCACAACTGCATTCATGGCTACACAAAACTTATCTACGGCGTACCGGATTATTCCGTCTTACCGTTTCAAGACGACGTGTCGTCTCATTACGGCACAGTGAATTAACCCCACTATTTTCTGCTGGTGTTTGCTCTCTCCCACGACACGGTGGAGGTATGCAAAACGAACTACGTATTTCCGCGGGTGGTCTTTACCCCCGGCCACAGACGCACACCGAGTCCGACTTCGAGCCTGGCCACGGTCTCCAACGTCGGCCACGAATTGCCGTTGAGGATGTCCGAGATAGTCGAGGCGGCGACGCCAGACTTCTCCGCGACCCCCTTGACGCTTCGGTAGCGGTTCCGCTCGCGCCGAAGGTTGATCACCATGGCCTGGATCATCTGATGCTCGGTCACGGTCACATCGAGACTGTCGGGCCAGCCAGGGTAGAGGCTGGCGGGGCTACCGGGCTTCGGTCTTACCATGCCTTCACCGTAGCGACGGGGACATCGAACACGCTGCTAGGGGTAGTCGTAGCCGCCCTTGGAACGCAGGTGCGGCTTCCGCGAGACCTGGTGCGGCCAGAGCGACGTCTCGAGCACCGCCTCGGCCGCCGCGACGGTATGCACGGCGGGCCACCGCTCGCCGGAAAGCCAGCGACGAAGGACTGTCTCTCCAATGCCGGCGCGTTGGGCAAAGTCCTGCTGGGAACTTGCCCAGCCGCGCTCGATGTACCGCTCAATCTCGCGCACCAACAACTGACGCATTCCGAGTGCCTTGGCGTAGACGGGCTCAAGCCCCTCGGGGTTGACGTCGGGCCACTCTGGGTAGGCCTCGCGCGGCGGTGGGTAGGTGGACATGGTCTTCACCGTACCGGTGGCCGAAGCGGTCTCCGCAGCGGTGGCCGTTGCGGGGGTACTGCACTGGCCCGTACGGGGGTCAGCCCATGTCGCTAACCCCGCAAGAACGCGAATATGTCGAGCACCGTGTCGCTGGATATACGCCCAAGTTCGTCAGCGAGACCACTTGGGCAACGGTCGCGCCAGTAGTGAAAGAAATTGCTCTGGAGGCTTTCGAGGCCGGCGGCGCCGAGCACTTCCACCTTCGGCAGGACCGCCACAGCGAGGTCTCGAAGTATCTCAGAGCGCTCACCCATGTCGCCGCGGCCTGCCACCGCGTCGGCCGGCCGGTGACCCGCGAAACTGTGCTCGATACGGACATCTGCCACGCGGCATTGAGCGAGCTCGCACAAACGCACCGAAACACGGCCACGGTCCGCACGTATCTCAACAAAATCACTATGACGCTCACCGGCGAAACGGTGAGTCTGCAACCGCGGGAGCCGAAGGAGCATGCCAGGCCGTACACACAGAAGGATTTTGACTGTCTTCGTCATTGGGTTCAGTCGCAATCGACCGAAGTGAAGCGCCGGCAGGCATACACCGTGCTCGCCCTCGGCCTCGGAGCAGGCATTTGCGACGGCATGGAGACCGTCCTCGCCGGTGACGTGAGCGTCCGTGACGGGGTGACGTGGGTGCATGTCGAGCACCTTCGCGGCGCCGGGTACGCCCCGGAAGTGCCCGTCGCTTCGGTTTTCGGACCGGGGCTCGCCGCGGTGGCCGAGGCGAAGACCCCGGAGGAGCCGTTGCTGCCGTACAGGGACGTCAACGACTTGGCGAAGGGGGAGCTGAACCGGCGCAGGACATTCCGCGTCTCGCTTCGCCGCCTCCGCGCGACGTGGGCGGTGCAGGTGATCCGCTCGGTTCCGCGAGAAGTTGCTGTTGCCGCTATTGGAACGACGCACCTGTACGAGTTCGAGCGTCTCGCAAGATTTAACCCCGAGCGCCCGGACACGGTGGAAGACCACGTCGAGGCGCTGACCGACCCGTACGTCAACTGGCCTGGTCTGGCGTCGAGCGCCGGGGCGGTGGGTCACTGGGGCGGGGACGGCTCAAGAGCCGGTTTCGGAGGGCCGAAGGCGGCACAACACCTAGATGATCACCCCCGGACGGGTGAACGAAAAAGTACAGAAACGGCTCGTTTTGAAGTTATCGACGGGGGTATAAAATGACGCAAACGTACACTTCAAGTGCGGTATCTTCGCTAATGGTGCTGTCGAGGTGGGGCGGGTCAAAACGGCTCAAGAGCCGGTTTCGGACCTTGACGACCTATCGGTGTCGACGCAGGCTGGTGCTATCTCAATCTCAACCCACCACGGAGATAGCCCACGCCACCACCACTCGCGTGGGCGGACAAGGAACATTCAATATGTCCACCACACCGCATCAAGTCATTGCCGGATACACCCCGACGGTGATCCCGGCGAATCGCTGGGGCGCGGTCCGAGACTTCGTTACGGACGCCGTTTCGACTGCCGTGACGGAGGACTGGAGCGCGGACAAGACCCGCGCCGCGTTGCGAACTGTCGCCCGTCTCGCTGATTTCGTTTCGATGACCGGACGGGAAGTCTCGGTCGGAAACGTTTTCACCGAGGCCACGGTCAATGCCTTCGTTGACCAGTCTGGGTACAGCACCCACGTCCAAGGCACCACTCGCTCGCTGCTTCGGGTTGTTGGCCAGGCAGTTCACCGCCACTACGACACGCCCAGGGAAAGGCCGCAGTACGGCACCGACAAGAAGAGCGCCCCGTACACACAGGACGAGATGACTCGCCTACGCCATTGGGCGGACGGTGAGGCCACTGTCCAGCGCCGTCAGCAAGCCAACCTTCTTTTGGCACTCACTCTCGGAGCAGGGCTTCGATCCGGAGAGGTCGCGACGCTTACCGCTGCGGATGTCGAGACGGACGATACCGGGACAGTGGTGTACCCGTCGGGCTACCGCGGTGCGGGACGGCGTTTTGTGCCCGTAGACCACGACTGGGCGCAGCCGATTCGGGAAGCCGTGGAGCGTGCGGTGAGCGAGGAGAGCTGGTTGTTCCGCCCGGAGCGGACGACCGAAGGCGCTGGCACCGTGGCGCTGTTCACGAAGCGCTCGCACCGCCCGTCGCTGGCCGTGGACATGTCGCGCGCTCGTACGACGTGGATCGTCACCCAAGTCCGCCGGGGCGTTCCAGAGTCCGCAGTGATTGAGGCCGCTGGTCTGAAAGACCTCCAGCACTATCGAAGGTTCCTCGTCAGTGACGAGCAAACCACCGCGCGAGAAGCGCGAGCGCTGCTGCACGGAGGTCCGAAGCGGGTCTCGGGACGGGCTTCCCTCACCGTAATTCGAGGCGGGGCGTAGGCGCCCCAGAACCAACTGACCGATAGTCCACAAAACACCTGGTGAGCACCCGGGGCGAGTCCTTTATTGCCAAAAACACCCGCGAGAGGAGGTGAACCACGATGTCCCAGCACGAGAGCGACTGGTACGAGCAAGTGCGCCAGCACTGGGCGAAGGCCGAGGCGGCGACGCCGTCGAAGAAGCGGAAGAAGGACTGGGACGAGGCGCTAATTGCCCCGTCCGAGAAGGAGCTCAAAGCGCGCGAGGAGAAGTCCACGGACCGCGACTGGCTGTATATCGAGCAGCGTCGCGAGGTCTACTCGACGGTAAAGCTCGCCTGGGACATCGTGGACCGCTCCGGTGTTGTAGGCCTCGTGGAGCAGTGGCGCGTCGAGGACGGGCTCATTACGAACCGCGGTGGGCGGCGGCGAATAGTGTCTATTCATGCCGCTTTGGCGCTTTGGATGCTGCTGGCTATCCAACGACAAGCGCAGCACTTCCAGGACATGGGCCGCACTATCGCTTTCGGTCTTACGCCTGCAATCTGGTCCTTACTCGGCTTGGAAGAAGAGGAGTTCGACGTAAAGGACAAGCGCCAGCGTCGCGAGATTCGCGAGCGGTGGGCAGACCGCGTTTGGTACACGATCTGGGTGACACGCGAGACCATGGAGCCGTACCCGGAGATTCGGCTGAAAGAGCGCTACACCGTGGGCGAATGGCTCGACCTGGTCCCGAGTGGACAACTTGATGTCGACGACGACGAGGAGACTGCGGCTTTCCGCGAGAAGCGCCGCGCCCGGGGGACGGAGTTCACGAACCGCCTCATCTGGGCCTCCGTCGAATTGATGGCCCCAGAGGCGTTCGCCGAGTGGGACGGCACGGTCGCTGTGGACGGCACCTCTCTCCAGGTCTCGAAGCGAGGTAACCCGAGCAAGAAGAGGCTCAAGAACGGCTCCGTGCCAGAGAGCGCGCTCATGGCCTCGACTCCTGTGGCCGGCTGGCACCACAAGGAGACCGGCGACCATGACGGCGAGAATCCGGAAACCAAAGGCGGCACCTTTGCCTGGGGTTTCGAAGCGACTCTCGCCGCGATGACCGGCGACGGGTTTGCGGAGCGGGGTGGCAACCCGGGGTTGATTATTGGCATGGGCTTCCACCGTCCGGGTGTCAACCCGACGGAGCGGTTGTGGGAAGCGCTTCAGAATGTCACTGAGAGGCCGGAATTACCCCGCGGTTTCATGCTCTTCGACCGTTTGTACCCAGCGCAAAAGCCGGAGGGCATGCACATTCCGCTGCGCGAACAAGGCTATGACCTCGTATTCGACTACAAGGATAAGGAGCGTGGACTGCAAACCGTTTTGCCGTCCGGCGTGGTGGTCATTGACGGAGGTCTCTATTCACCGGGAATTCAGTCTTTCCCTGGGCTGATCGACCCGCACTCGCAGTACGAGGCGGGGCAGATCGACTACGAGACGTACATGGTCCGACTGGAGGGGAGGAAGCGATTCGCGCTCGCCACAAAAGGCACCAAGAACAGTGCCGGTGACCGCCGTTTCCGGTGCCCGGTCAAGGCTCCTGGATCGGCCCTTGCTTGTGCCTTAGTGCCACGAGGGGATGAGAAGCCTACTGCTAAGCAGCGGATTGAGCTGACTATCTCTGACGTGTCCGGTTTTTCTGCTGCACCACCCGCGATTTGCCGACAGGCCTCGGTGACCATCAAGAACAGCGTCGAGGACGGTGCCCGTTGGTTGCAGCAGGGGCCGGCGTACGGTACGCCGGAGTGGCAGGCCGTGTACGGACAGCGCAACACCATTGAGTCGCGCAACGACAAGTTGAAGAACTCGCGAGGCATTGGCATCGGGGACCCGACCGTGCGTCTGATGCGAGGCTGGGCTGGTCAGCTGTTGGCGACCGCGATTTCCTGTGTCGCCGTAAACGTGCTGTTGCTGGCCTCCGACTCGTCTTGGTTTGACGAGGGCAGCACCGACAATGACCCGACACCGCGCGGCCGTCGCGACGACCTCGACCGCAAGAGGAGTGAGAGGTCAATTGCCGGTACGTTCCCGAACGCTCCGCCAGTTGCTGCGTAAAATCGCAGGCCGCAAGCCGCCAGAAAAGAGTTCTGGAGGGCCGCGGCCTAGAAGTCGTGTCCGAATAATGAAAAACGCTCCAGAATTGACGAATCGGTGTCAGTTTTGGAGCGTTTTGGCATTGATGAGGGGAGAAAAGGCCACATAAAAGGACTCTCCGACGCCAAGATAGGCGAAAAGGGGGTTCCGGAAAAAGTTTTCCGAACTCTTTCGAAAAGTTTTCCGAAACCCCCACAACACATTGTGCCCCAGGTGAGACTCGAACTCACACTGGACGGGTTTTGAATCCGTTGCCTCTGCCAATTGGGCTACTGGGGCATTGCGCGAAAGTTTAGCCCAGTGTCACCTTGTCTGCGAAATCCCAGGCTAATCACCCCGCGGGGCCGTGTCGGCGCGCCAGCTACACTTGCTCATCGTGAGCGAGACAACCCAGAATCAGAAGCGACTGCTGCTAATCGACGGCCATTCGATGGCCTTCCGCGCGTTCTACGCCCTGCCCGCGGAAAACTTCTCCACCTCGGGCGGACAGCACACGAACGCCGTCTACGGGTTCTTGTCCATGTTCTCGAATATCCTCTCCGAGGAAAAGCCCACGCACGCGGCGGTGGCGTTCGACGTCGGCCGCAAGACGTTTCGCACCGAGCGTTTCCCGGAGTACAAGGCCCAGCGCGAATCCGCGCCACCGGAGTTCAAGGGGCAGGTGCCGATTATCGAGGAGGTTCTGGGAGACCTCGGCATCGTCACGCTGAGCAAGGAGAATTTCGAGGCGGACGATATCGTCGCCACGCTAGTCACGCAGGCGCGCGCCGAGGGCGACTTCGAGATCGTGCTGGTCAGTGGCGACCGCGACTACATCCAGCTTGTCGACGACACCACGACCCTCCTGTATCCCATGCGCGGCGTGTCCACGCTCACGCGCTTTACGCCGGAGGAGGTGGAGAACAAGTACGGCCTCACGCCCGCGCAGTACCCGGATTTCGCGGCGCTGCGCGGCGACCCGTCCGACAACCTGCCGAGCGTGCCCAAGGTGGGGGAGAAGACCGCCACAAAGTGGATCACGCAGTACGGCTCGCTCGACGGTCTGATCGACAATGCGGACGAACTCAAGGGGCAGGCCGCGAATAACTTCCGCGAGCGCATTGAGCAGGTTCGTCTCAACCGCGAACTGACGCAGATGGTCACCGATGTCGACTTGCCGGTCGCCCCGGACGGGCTCGAGCTCAAGCCGGCTGACGTGACCCAGGTTGCGTCGCATTTCGACGACCTCGAATTCGGCGTCAACCTCCGCGAACGTGTCCTCGCGGCGGTCGCCACCGACGGCTCCGCGCCCGAGCCTGAAACGGTCGAGCTCGAGGACGTCACGCTTGACGACGAACCCCTCGATACCTGGCTCAAATCCCGTGAAGGTCAAGGCCTTGCGCTTTATCTTTCTGGTACGGACACTCCGGGTGATGGTGATCTGACGGGGCTGGCGGTCGTCGATAAGCAGCGCCACGGCATCGCGAAACTCGCCGCGGACTTGAGCGCGGACGAGGACGCCGCGTTGCAGCGCTGGCTGGAATCGGACGATCCGAAGTACCTCCACGAGGCGAAGGCTGCGTACCACATGCTGCGCGGCCGCGGGATCACGCTGCGGGGGATTGCGCATGACACGGCGATCGCTGCCTACCTGTTGCGCCCCGGCCAGCGCACGTACGCGCTGGAGGATGTCTACCAGCGTCACCTGCAACGCCAGCTGAGCACGAGTTCGGATCAGTTGAGTCTGCTTGACGATTCCGGCGACGTCGACGCGGCAGCGGCGATTCTCGAACTGTCCGCGGAGCTGACCAAGGAATTGCGCGAGATTGACTCCTTCGAGTTGTACGCGGATCTCGAGCTGCCGCTGGTGACCGTGTTGGCGGAGATGGAGCACACCGGTATCGCCGTGGACGCCGACGTGCTGGAGGAGCTGCGCAAGGATCTCACGCAGAAGGTCGAGCAGGTTGAGGAGCAGGCGCGACAACTTGTCGACGAGCCGACGCTGAACCTTTCAAGCCCGAAGCAGCTCTCCGTCGTGCTGTTCGACAAACTCGACTTGCCGAAGACGAAGAAGACGAAGACCGGCTATTCCACGGCCGCCGCCGAAATTGAGGCGCTCGCGGAGAAGAACCCGCACCCGTTTTTGGATTTCTTGCTGTCGCACCGTGAGCACCAGAAGATGAAGTCGACGGTGGAAGGTCTGATCAAGACAGTGCAGCCGGATGGACGAATCCACACGACGTTCAACCAGACGGTGGCGTCGACCGGCCGGCTGAGCTCGGCGGAGCCGAACCTGCAAAACATTCCGGTGCGCACCGAAGCGGGTCGCAAGATCCGCTCCGCGTTTGCCGTCGGGGAAGGCTACGAGTGCCTCCTGACCGCTGACTACTCGCAGATTGAGATGCGCGTGATGGCGCACCTGAGCCAGGACGAAGGGCTGATCGAGGCGTACCGGGCGGGGGAGGACCTGCACAACTTCGTTGGCTCGCGTGTGTTCGATGTTCCGATCGACCAAGTCACCCCGGAGCTGCGCCGCCGTGTGAAGGCGATGTCCTACGGTTTGGTGTACGGCCTGAGCGCCTACGGGCTGTCCAACCAGCTCTCTATCTCCGCCGGTGAGGCGAAGGGGATTATGGAGAACTACTTCGAGCGATTCGGCGGTGTGAAACGCTACCTCGACGAGGTGGTTGAGCAGGCTCGACGCGACGGCTACACCTCCACGGTGTTCGGCCGCCGCCGCTACCTGCCGGAGTTGACCAGCGACAATCGAGTTGCCCGCGAAAACGCCGAGCGTGCGGCACTGAACGCACCGATCCAGGGCACAGCCGCGGACATCATCAAGGTGGCGATGCTGCGTGTCGACGACGCCCTGCGCGACCACACCTCACGCGTGCTGCTCCAGGTGCACGACGAACTTGTCGTCGAGGTCGCACCGGGTGAGCTCGAGGAGGTTCAGGCCATTGTGGAGCGCGAAATGGATGGTGCGATCGAGCTGCTGGTTCCCCTCGAAGTCTCGGCTGGCACTGGGGCGAACTGGGAAGAAGCCGCGCATTAGACGGGGGCGCATAAGCGATGAGGCGGGTACCGGGTGAAACCGCTGCGTTTCACCCGATACCCGCCTCATGCTCGGCATCCCCCATGTGCCGTGTCCCCCGCGGAGGGGCTCGCCCCCAACTAAGCCCCGTGACTTATTCAGTTGTTTCCGCCCCTGACGGGCGGGGTCCTCGGAGGGGTACCTCTGCCCAGCTGGGGCTTATATTTCACCCCGCACCAAGCCGTTTCCCCGAGAACCAAGAAGGAACTTAATTGCAGATAAGGGTTTGTTCAACAATTCCACAGGGTGGACACAGGTGTGATCATGTCAACATATGAGCGTTCCGCTATGTCAACAGGTGGACGGGATAGTGCGAAGGGGGCGTAACTCGCTGTTTACCGGGGTGAAACCGGCTGTTTCGCCCCCGCGTGCTACCCCCGTTGCGCTGCCAAGGGCGTGCTTTACGCTTCGCTATCGGCTTCCTCTTCGACGGCGTCCTTGAACTCCTCTTCGTCCAGGTTGGATTCGCCGGCAAGATCTTCGACATCGCCGGAGCCTTCGTCGTCCTTCGCGGCCTCCACCGCCTGGGCGCGACGCTCGCCTTCCTCCTTGAGGTCGGAGCGGTGACGGAAATAGACCACGGCCATCACTGCCATGACGAACAGGCCCAGGTAACCCAGCACCGGGTAGAGGCGGGACACCAGCGGCTGGAAGCCGGCGAACGACAGGCCGAAGCCGACGATGCAGGCAATCGCGTAGGTGCGGTAGAACTTGTCCGGATTCTTCCGTGTCAGTCGCTTCGCTAGGGCGTAGAACATGCCCAAGCAGGTGTTGAAGACCATGAGGAAAATGACCCAGGTCATCACAAAGCCGAGCGTCGGGTGGACGTTTTCGAGGACGGTCAGCAGCGGCATGTCGTGACCGTTCACGGACTCGACCTGTATGAGCAGGGCGGCGACCAAAAGGGCGAGCAGTGCCACGTAAATCGCGCCACCGATCACGCCGCCGATGCGGCTGCTCTTGGTGTCAAACTCGTCGCCGGCCATCACAATCGCCATCGAGACGCCGCACAGGGCGTTCAAACCGGTGTGGTTCAGCGCACCAAGGAACCAGTACGGGGTGCCGTCGGCGCGGTTTACCTCGCTGCGTGCATACTCGTCCACCTGCGACCAATCGACGCTGAGCTGTGTAAACGAGTAGATCGCACCGATGAGCACGAAGATGACCAGCACAGGTGTGGCCCACGCGATGACATTCGAAACGCGGTTGACGTCGAAGCGACCGATGATGAGCATGAGCGCCAGCATGAGGGTCGCGCCGATCCAGATCGGCCAGTCAAACGACTGGCGCAGGTTCGACCCTGCGCCGGCGAACATGACGAAGCCGACCGAGAACATGCAGGCCACCGCTGACCAGTCCATGATGAACGCGGCCGGCTTGCTGGCCACCTTGTAGAACACCTGGTTGTGTTCGTCAGCGCGGAAGTACGAGCCGAAGGTGACAAAAGCCGTAGCTGCGATCAGCATGGTCACGCCGGCGAGCACCACGCCCCAAAATCCCTGAGTGCCGTAAGCGACAAAATATTGCAGCGCCTCCATACCTGAGGCGAAACCGGCGCCGACGACGATGCCCACAAAGGACGCCGCAACGGCGATACTGCGTTTCCACATATAACTGCCCGTGCTTTCCTGATTGACGAAAATTTGACGTCAGTTATGTTAGCGGTCGGGCCGACACGGGTCGCCGTCGATAAGCGCATGTGTTTTATTTGCTCTAGCTGCACAAAGTGTCTAAGCTCGTGCGGGCGTGTCTACGCGCGGGCGCGGTGCCCATCGTAATAGGAGGGTGCGGTAGCCGGCTCGGTGCGAGATCGGGGGCGCGAGTATTACCTGCTTACGCTGCCGAGAGAGACGCTTCTGTCCAATCACGATCTCCTATTTTTTCGGAGCACATAGAACTTATGCGCACTACCAACGCACCGCAGGTAGCCATCAACGACATCGGTGGCCCTGAGGAATTCCTCGCCGCAGTCGACGAGACCATCAAGTACTTCAACGATGGCGACATCGTCACCGGCACCGTGGTCAAGGTCGACCACGACGAGGTCCTGCTCGACATCGGCTACAAGACCGAGGGCATCATCCTCACCCGCGAGCTCTCCATCAAGCACGACGTCGACCCGGAAGACGTGGTCGAGGTCGGCGATGAGATCGACGCGCTTGTCCTGACCAAGGAGGACAAGGAAGGCCGCCTGATGCTGTCCAAGAAGCGTGCTCAGTACGAGCGCGCTTGGGGCACCATCGAGGAGCTGCAGGCCAACGACCAGCCGGTTACCGGTACCGTCATCGAGGTCGTCAAGGGTGGTCTCATCCTCGACATCGGCCTGCGCGGCTTCCTGCCGGCATCGCTCGTCGAGATGCGTCGCGTCCGCGACCTGGATCCGTACATCGGCCAGGAGCTCGAGGCGAAGATCATCGAGCTGGACAAGCACCGCAACAACGTGGTCCTGTCCCGCCGCGCCTACCTGGAGGAGACCCAGTCCGCGGTCCGCTCCGACTTCCTGCACCAGCTGCAGAAGGGCCAGGTCCGCAAGGGCGTCGTGTCCTCGATCGTCAACTTCGGTGCGTTCGTCGACCTCGGCGGCGTTGACGGCCTCGTGCACGTCTCCGAGCTGTCCTGGAAGCACATCGACCACCCGTCCGAGGTTGTCGCAGTGGGCGACGAGGTCACCGTCGAGGTGCTCGACGTCGATCTCGACCGCGAGCGCGTCTCCCTGTCGCTGAAGGCGACCCAGGAGGATCCGTGGCGCGTCTTCGCCCGCACCCACGCTGTGGGCCAGATCGTCCCGGGCAAGGTCACCAAGCTCGTCCCGTTCGGCGCTTTCGTCCGCGTCGAGGAGGGCATCGAGGGCCTCGTCCACATCTCCGAGCTGGCACAGCGCCACGTGGAGGTCCCGGACCAGGTTGTCAACGTCGGCGAAGAGGTCATGGTCAAGGTCATCGACATCGACCTGGACCGTCGCCGCATCTCCCTGTCCCTCAAGCAGGCTGATGAGGACTACGTCGAGGAGTTCGATCCGTCCCGCTACGGCATGGCCGACTCCTACGACGAGCAGGGCAACTACATCTTCCCGGAGGGCTTCGACCCGGAGACCAACGAGTGGATGGAAGGCTACGACGAGGCTCGTCAGGCATGGGAGGCTCGCTACGCCGAGGCAGAGCGTCGCCACCAGGCCCACACCGCTCAGATCGAGCGTCACCGCGCCGCTGCCGCAGAGGCCGCGGAGCAGGAGGGCGAGCAGGCGAACTACTCCTCCGAGTCTGCAGCTGCAGCTCCGGCAGCTGACCAGGCTGACGAGAACATCGGTTCCCTCGCCTCCGACGAGCAGCTCGCCGCTCTGCGCGACAAGCTCGCTGGCAACTAATCGCTCACAGGTTCGCGCCTGGGGCGAATAGCCTCAACGTCCCGCACACCATTTCGGTGCGCGGGGCGTTTTGCTATCTTCAGGCCATGAAGAAAGTTGGGCTCACAGGCGGTATCGGCAGCGGTAAATCCACAGTGGCGCGAATGCTTGCCGACGAAGGGTTCCCGGTCGTCGACGCCGACCAGATTGCCCGCGAGATTATGGAGCCGGGCTCCCCGGTGCTCGCCGAAGTCGCCGACGTGTTCGGCGCGGATCTTATCGACGACACCGGCGCGCTCAACCGCGGCGAACTTGCCCGTCGCGCTTTTGCGTTCACCGAACAGACCGCCAAACTTAACGCGATCACCCACCCAGCGATCCGCGCAGAGTCGAACCGGCGCTTCGCAGCGGCCGAGGCAGCAGGGGAGCGCGCCGTCATTTATGACATGCCGCTGTTGGTCGACCTCGGCCTGGACGAGGAGATGGACCTCACTGTGGTGGTGGACGTGGACGCGGACGAACGGGTGCGCCGGCTCGTCGATAAGCGAGGGCTTGCGGAACCTGACGCGCGAGCGCGAATCGCCCAGCAGGTCGACGACGCCACGCGGTTGGCCGCAGCCGACGTGGTCATCGACAACAACGGACCCGAAGAGGCGCTCGCCACGCAGGTGGAAAAACTCGTTGGTTTACTCAATGGTTAGATTCCCCGAAATTTGTACCGCGTAAATTAACTTTTCGTGCACGCTCCATTTACTTCGTGCCGATAATGTGTCCCGCCATGGGAACTTGGGACATTGGGCCGTTTGATAATGACCCAGCAGCGGACGCCGTAGCAGCAATTGTGGACGGCACTTTCCGCATGGACCAATTCCGCTACGAATGCGGCCTTGGCCCGCTGGGCACCGACGAGGCCGAATCCATCATCGCCCTGGCGGCCGTGCTCAACGGCTACTTACCCGCCCGGTACGCGGATCAAGGCGTCAACGTGACGTTTAGCATCGAGGACAAACAGTGGATCCGCCGGCGCGCCCAGTCAGTGGTGCGCCCCGGCGGATCCGAGTTGTATGCGATGTGGGAGGACGCCGGCGAGCTAGACGAGTGGCTCGCCGCAGCTAAGAAATACGCGGTCTAAGCGTCCTCGGAAAGCCCAGCGCAGAACTGCCACAGCAGTGCGCCGGCCTTGGTGAGGTTGGTGATGAACTCCGCCGGGCGCTCCGCGGTGGTCGCGTTCCACGACACGCAGAACTCACTGTCGTCGGCAAGCGGCGTGTAGGCGATGCCGAAGCCCTCCGGCACAGCGGGGGCGAAGCAGTAGCGCACAACCTGGTCCGCGCCGCCGATGGAGGTGGTGGACAGGAAATCGGTCCGTACCGCGGTCGCGACCGGATCGTGGAAGAATGGGTGGCTATCGTCGATCGTCGCCATCATCTGGATGTGGCGGTCGAATCCGCTGCCGGACTTGCAGCGCTTCACCCAGGCGCGGTGCGCGTTCACCGCTGCCTCAAGATCGGACTGCTGCGCGGTGCCGCCGGCAAGCTTGCGGGCAAACGCGGCGGCCTCCGGAGTGGCGGCGCGAAGGCATTCGGTGCGCCCGGCGCGGAACTCGCGCATGTCCACGGCCTCGTAGACCGCACGGATGTGTCCGAAGGTGAGCTGTTGCGCGATCGTCATGGTCAACTGCGCGGACGCGTCGCGGCTGAACTTGAACGGCATGTCGGAGGGCAGATCGTGGGGGACAGTGAGGATCTCAACACGGAATTCCTTTGCCCGGCGCTGCACCGACTCGTATCCGGCAGTGATACGCGCGGACAAGTCCTCGTCCAGGTCCCATAGAAGCTCCTCAGGAGCGACGTCGATGTCGGCGCCAGCCGCAAGTTCCGCTTCCTGCATGCGGGTGACTGCGGTGACGAGCGTGCCGCCGTCCTGGCATGTGTGCTCGACATGCACCGCGGTCCAATCGTCGGACACGCTGAACTGGTAGCTCAACGGCTTGTAGGCCCATGCGCCGCGCGGCAGGAACGTCGAGCGCTGGATGCGCTCGGCGTCCGTGTCCTGCGCGCCACCGTCGACGTCGACGAGGTCGACAGTGAACAGCAAGTCGCGCAGCCGTTCGTACACCGCCGCGTTGTCGCCGTACTCCAGCAGCGCGGGAAGGAGCTCGCCCAAGTCACCGGAGCCGAGCAACGACGGGGCGTTGAAGTCGAGCTTGCTTGCCGACGACCCCTCGTCCAGCACCGTCTCCAACCCGTGGCGCAGCGCTGCGGCGGAAATCGGCGCGGCGTCGCCGTCAGTGACCTGCAGGGCAAAGAGACGACCGTCGACGAAGACGCCGATTTCGCGGTTCGCTGCGCCGGCTTGCGCCTGCAGGACGCCGTCTTGCCCGGGCTGCGGGTGGCGCAGTCCGCCGGCGAAGACGAACCACTGGTCCTGTGTGATGCGGTTGCCGCGTGCGTCAACGTAGTCCGGCAGGTCCCCGGACGCCGCCTGCAGGTGCACCGCGAGCACGCGCTGGATGCCTTCCACAACGCGGTCCAGCCCAGTCGCTGCTGTGGGCAGGTTAAGCTGGAAGCCCACATTTGTAGTCAGCGGAAGCGAATCGCGGTTGGTCAGGTAGCCGGCGTACCACTCGTCGGCAAGCCAGTTGGTGCCGTCGGCTTCGCGCTGAGAGGCTCGGTCGCGCAGCGCTTCGTCGAGACGCGGGCCTGCAGTCTCGACGAAATCCGCGGTGATTTCCTTGGCGCGCTGCAGCTCCTCGCCGTCGAGGACCGCTTCGAGCGCGTGCGAATACGCCTCGAGCGTGCCCGTGAGTTCAGGGACCGGCAGCGGCTTGAGGTCGCGGGTTTCGGGGTGCGGGGTGATCGGCACGTCGGCCGCCTTTCTGTTCAACGGGATTGTGTCTAGGTGAGGGGACCGGCGCTAGAGCTCCGGGATGTTTGCCAGCAGCGACTTGGTGTAGTCGTGCGTCGGGTGCTCCAGGACCTCGTCGACCGGGCCTTCGTCGACAATCACGCCCTTGTTCAGCACCGCAATACGGGTCGCGGTGTGGCGGGCGAGCGCGATGTTGTGGGTAACAAACAGCAGCGACAGGCCGCGCTCCGCACGCAGGTCGGCCAGCAGGCTCAAAATGGACGCCTGGACGGACACGTCGAGGGCCGAGGTGATTTCGTCGCAGACAAGCACGTCCGGGGCGTTAACCAGCGCACGGCCGATCGCGGCGCGCTGGCGCTCGCCGCCAGACAGATCGCCCGGGCGGCGGTCGTAGAAACTCCTGTCCAACTGCACTGCTTCGAGGACATCCTCAACGACCTTGCGGTGCTCGCGACGCGATAGACGGCCGGACATGATGAGCGGCACACTGAGCGACTCGCCGATGGTGCGGCGCGGATTCAGCGAGGAAAACGGCGACTGGAAGATGTACTGAATGTATTGGCGCTCATCCAGCGTGCGCTTGCGGCTTGAGTGCTCCAACAGATCACCACGCAGGCGGACCTCGCCGGTGTAGCCCGGGTTCAGCCCCGCAATCGAGCGGGCCAGAGTTGTCTTGCCCGAGCCGGACTCGCCGAGCAGCAGGATCGACTCGCCCTCGTCGAGCGTGAGGTCGATGCCGTGGAGGACCTTGTTGTCGCCGTACGCCATTGCCAGGTCGCGGACCTGAAGCAGCGGGGTAGCGGTATCGGTCTCGTCCGTCGCCACCGAGCTGGCTTGCCCGTGGCCGGTGAGATTCTTGCGGCCCGGCAGGTCCGGAATCGCCGCGAGCAGTTTCTGCGTGTAGGGGTGCTTCGGGTGGTACAGCACGCCTTCGGCGGCGCCTTCCTCCACGATGTCGCCGCGCAGCATCACCACCACGCGGTCGGCCAACTCCGCCACCACAGCCAGGTCGTGGGTGATGTAGAGCGAGGCGATGTCGTTATTTCGCGTCATCTCGCGAATGGTGTCCAGCACGTGCGCCTGTGTAGACACATCGAGGCCGGTGGTCGGCTCGTCGAGGATGAGCACGTCGGGGCGCATAGCGAAGGCCATGGCGATGCCGACGCGCTGCTGCTGGCCGCCGGAGAGCTGGTGCGGCCACCGCGCCAGATATTCGTCTGCGTCCGGCAGGTCGACGCCGCGCATGACCTCGCGCACGCGGGCGGTCCGGTCGCCGTCGTAGGCGTGAACGTCGAGCACCTCGCGGATCTGCTCGCCGATGCGCATCGTCGGGTTGAGGCTCAACGCCGGGTCCTGCGGCACGTACGCGATTCGGCTACCGCGCAGTTCGCGCAGTTCGTCCTCACCCAAGTTGAGTACGTCGTAGTCGCGACCGTCGGCGGAGTGCAGGTGCACGGTGCCGTCGAACAGGCGCAAGCCCGGACGGAGGTGCCCCATCGCGGCGAGGCCGGCCGTGGTCTTACCCGACCCGGACTCGCCGACGAGGCAGACGATCTCGCCACGGTTCAACTCGTAGTCCACGCCGTGCAGGATCTCGGCGCCTTCCTCGGTTCCCAGGCGCAGGTCCCGCACGGTGAGCACGGCATCGTCCATCACCGGCAGGTTGCCGGGCTGACCGGCGGATATCGAGGTAGTCATAATCTCGTTGCCTTTCTCTTTACCCATCGTGGCGGATGGGCTCGTGCTTCGGTTTCAGCTGCGGCTCCGCGGTGTGCGCGCGGCCGCGCTTGGCTACGGTCGCGGTGGTTGCGGTGGCGCGCGCGGTGGCGTCGGCAAGCATGTTCGTGCCGATCGTGAGCACCGCGACGGCGGCGACCGGAAGCAGCACGCCCCAGGGCTGCAGGGACAGCGCGATGCGGTTTTCGTTGATCATCAGGCCCCAGTCCGCGGCCGGCGGCTGGATGCCCAATCCAAGGAAGGACAACGAAGCGATCGAGCCGATGGAGTACGTCAGGCGCAGACCCGCCTCCACGGCGAGGGGCCCGGTGATGTTCGGCGCGATCTCTTGGGTGAGGATCTTCCAGTGCGGCACCGAGTACATCTGGGCGGCGCGGATGTAGTCCTCGTTGGTCACATCCAGCGTGGCGGCGCGTGCGACGCGGGCGATGCGCGGCGCGTGTGTCAGGCCGATCACCAGCACCAAGACCGTGGCGGACGGGCCGAAAATCACGATTGCGAGCATCGCGAAAATCAGCTGGGGGAACGCCAGCAGCACGTCGTTAAGGCGCATGAGCACAGCGTCGGTCTTGCCGCCGGCGTAGCCCGCAATCATGCCGATAATCGTGCCAACGACCATGCCCAGCAACGTGGCCAAAAACGCGGTCACAAGCAGGATCAGCCCGCCGGCGACAAAACGTGAGAAGACCGAACGGCCGAGGTTGTCGGTGCCGAACAAGCCTGTATCTGTAAATGGCAGTCCGATGAACTCGGTGGTGCTGTAGCCGGTGATCTGCTCAGCGAACAAGTAGCCGACGACAGTCAGCAGCACCACTGCGGTGGTGAGGATGAGGCCGACCTTGCCCTCCGGCTGTGCCCAAATGCGCGCGAGCAGTGGATCCGGCTTGGACACGGAGGTCTTCAGCTCGGTATCGTCCGCGACCGGCTCAGCAGTGTTTCCGTTGTCGTGGGGTTGTACTGGTGCGGACATCAGTTACTCCTCAGTTTCGGGTTGGCTGCGATGCTGACTAGGTCCGCCAACAGGTTGACCACGACGTAGACAGCAGCGATCAGTAGCGAGACCGCCTGTACGACCTGCACGTCGCGGTAGTTCACGGCATCGATGAGCGCCACGCCCAAGCCGGGGTAGCGGAACAGGTACTCGACGACAACGATGCCACCGGCCAGCCACGCAAGCTGGATCGCGACAACCTGGGCGATCGGGCCGACGGCGTGCGGCAGCGCATGGCGGAAGACAACGCGTCGCTCCGGGACACCCTTGAGCCGCGCCATTTCGACGTAGCCCGACTCCAGCGCCTCGATCATCGTCGCGCGGGTCATGCGGGCGATGTACGGGGTAACCACGAAAGCGAGCGTCAGCGTCGGCAACACCAACTGCGATGGGAATTGCCACACGTGGCTATCCGGCGGCGACATGGTCACCGCAGGTAGCACCTTAAACACCGAGGTGGCGAACAGGGTGACGAGCGCAATACCGATGACGAACTCCGGCAGCGCCGCAAGGATCAGGGTCACCCAGGTGATCGCCTGGTCGCGCTTGTAACCGCGCCACCACGCGGCGTAGACACCCAGCAGCACGCCGACCGGAATCGAGATCGCCGCGGCCAGCAGCATCAACACGAGCGAGTTGACCAGTGGCTCGCCGAGAAGCTCAGATACCGGCCCGCCGGTTGACGTGGAGGTGCCGAAGTCGCCGGTGAACACGCCGCCGAGCCACAGCAGATAACGCTTCACTGGCGGCTCGTCGAGGTTCATCTCGGCTTCAAGTGCTGCGATGCGCTCCGGCGTCGCCTGCTGTCCCAGAATCGCCGTCGCGGGCGAACCAGGCAGAAGCAACGTCGCGCAGAAAATGATGACAGAAACTGCGAACAGGATGAAAATACTCACCCCGAGTCTGCGAAGAATGAATTTGCCCATTTTGCTTATGCCTCCGCGATCCAAACTCGCTCGAACATGGCCTGGCCCAGCGGAATGCCGCCGGGGTGCGTCTGCAACCCGACGACGTAGTTCTGGTAGGCGTCGATCTGGTTGGCGAAGCCCCAGATAATGTAGCCGCCGTCGTTGTAGAGCTGCTGTTGCAGTTCGCGGATCATCTCGCCGCGCTTGTCGTCGTCGACAATCGTGCGGGCCTTGTTCGCCTTGGCTGTGAACTCCTCGTCCACCCAGTGCGTCTCGTTGAACGGCGATGCAGCGGTGGCGCATTGGTTGACCTGCTGCAAGAAGTTTCGGGTGTAGTAGAACGTCAACGCGAACGGGTACTCGAGGTAGTTGCCTTCGGCGAAGAAGGTGGACGAATCCACCTGGTTGATGTGCACCCTGATGCCAGCGGCGCTGGCCTGCTCGGCGAACACCTGAGCACTGCGCAGCGCACCAGTCTGAATTTCGGCGGCGTTGAGGGTGACATCCAGCCCGTCCGGGTAGCCGGCTTCAGCCAGCAGTCGCTTGGCCTCCTCGATGTTCTGCTCGCGCTGCGGGAAATCCGGGTAAGCGGGGTCGTAGATGGAAAACATGTCGTTGCCCACCTGGCCCTCGCCGGAGTAGACCTGATCGACTAATTGTGTGCGGTCGGCGACAAGACGCATCGCTTGACGCACTCGCACGTCGTCGAACGGGGCGACGTCCACACGCATAGTCAGCGGCAGCCACATTCCGGTTTCGGAAACGAGCGTGCTCAAGCGCGGGTCGGCCTCAATCACGCGCGCGAGCGAGTGGTTCAGGTTGCCGATAGCGTCGACCTGCGAGGACAGGAGCGCGTTGAGCATCGCGTCCTCTTCCTGGAAGTCGATGATCTCCACGCTGTCCAGGTACGGCGCGTCGCCCCAATAGTTTTCGTTACGCACCAAGGTGGTCGATTGGCCGGGGGAGAAGTACTCGAGTTTGAACGGTCCGGAACCGATGGGGTTCTTCGGGTCGTAATCCTCCGGGACGATGCCCATCTGGTACTCCGCAAGACTATCGACGAGCGTGGCATCCGCTTCGCTGAGCACGATGCGCAACTCGCGGGGGCCGATGGCCTCCATGTAGTCGATGTGGTTGATCGACGCGGCACCAGACTTCGGGTCGTCCGGGTCGCGGATGCGGTCGTAGGAGTAGATGACGTCCTCGGGGCGCACCGGCCGGCCGTCGGAGAACTGCACGTTGTCGCGCAGTGTCACGGTCCACTCGGTGGCATCGGGGCTCGGCTCGACAGCGGTTGCGAGACGGTATTCAAGTTCGTAGTTCTCGTCGCGCCGTACCAGGGAGTCATACATGTTGATCAGCCTGGTGGCATCAGAGGAACTGGTTGGGATGTGCGCGTCGACCGTGTCCGTGGCGGACCCGCCGACCAGTCCCACGCGAAGAGACCCACCGCGCTTCGGCGGGCCTTGCGTGTCGATCTGATCGACGGGGGCCGCCGAACACGATGCGAGCGCGAACGTTGCGCCGCCGAGCACGGTGGCCCGTAACAGCTGTCTTCGGGTCATCTGCACTATTGCTTCACCTGCGCCTTCTTCAGTGCGCGCGAGAACGCGCTCAGGAAAACTTCAGTACAAACGTATTGTCATTTTCGGTAGCGTGCAAAAAATTGGTATTTCTTTTGGGGGTAAAGCGAAGGGTCGTCACGAAGCAATGTCCTCGAAAAACGCACTAGGGATAGACTGGCTCGCATGGCTTTTGCTGCAGAACACCCCGTCCTCGCGCAGTCTGAATTCCGCCCCGTCGGCGAGATCGAACGCCGCGAGAAGCCCTTCGAGGTCGTCTCGGAATTTCAGCCCTCTGGTGACCAGCCGCATGCGATCGCGGAGCTGGACGCGCGTCTCAAGCGCGGCGAGCGTGACGTGGTGCTCATGGGCGCAACCGGCACCGGCAAATCCGCGACGGCGGCGTGGCTGATCGAGCAGCAGCAGCGTCCCACCTTGGTGATGGCGCCGAACAAGACGCTGGCTGCCCAGTTGGCCAACGAGTTGCGCCAACTGCTGCCGAATAACGCGGTGGAGTACTTCGTGTCGTACTACGACTACTACCAACCGGAGGCCTACATCGCGCAGACGGACACCTACATTGAGAAGGACTCGTCGATTAACGACGACGTCGAGCGACTCCGCCACTCCGCGACCTCGGCGCTGCTGAGCCGCCGCGACGTCGTTGTGGTCTCCTCGGTGTCCTGCATCTACGGCTTGGGTACACCGCAGTCCTACCTGGACCGCTCGATCGTGCTGCGCGTGGGCGAGGAGGTCGAGCGCGACCGCTTCCTGCGCTTGCTGGTGGACGTCCAGTACGAACGCAACGACATCGACTTCAAGCGCGGCACCTTCCGTGTCAAGGGCGACACTGTGGACATCATCCCGGCCTATGAGGAGGTTGCGGTGCGCGTTGAGTTCTTCGGCGACGAGGTCGACTCTGTCTACTACATCCACCCGCTGACTGGCGATGTGATCAGTCAGGAGGACGAGGTGCGCATTTTCCCGGCGACGCACTACGTGGCGACCGACGAGCGCATGGAAAAGGCCATCGAGGCCATCAAGGAAGAGCTCGCGGACCGTCTCGAGGACTTGGAGAATAAAGGCAAGCTGCTCGAGGCGCAGCGGCTGCGCATGCGAACCGAGTACGACCTGGAGATGATCCAGCAGGTCGGATTCTGTTCCGGCATTGAGAACTACTCGCGCCACATGGACGGCCGCCCGGCAGGGTCTGCGCCGGCGACGTTGATCGACTACTTCCCGGAAGATTTCCTCACCATTATCGACGAGTCGCACGTCACCGTCCCGCAGATCGGGGGCATGTTCGAGGGCGACATGTCGCGCAAGCGCAACCTGGTCGAGTTCGGCTTCCGCCTGCCGTCGGCGGTGGATAACCGCCCGCTGACGTTCGATGAGTTCGAGGCCCGTGTCGGCCAGACCGTCTACATGTCGGCTACCCCGGGCGACTACGAGCTGGAGGCCTCCCAGGGCGAGTTCGTCGAGCAGGTTATCCGCCCGACCGGCCTGGTCGATCCGAAGGTGACGGTCAAGCCGACGAAGGGCCAGATCGACGACCTAATCGACGAGATCCGCACCCGCACCGACAAGAACGAGCGTGTGTTGGTTACCACCCTGACTAAGCGCATGGCCGAAGACCTCACCGACTACCTGCTGGATAACGGCATCAAGGTGCGCTACCTGCACTCAGACATCGACACCCTGCAGCGCGTGGAGCTCCTGCGCCAGCTACGTTTGGGTGAGTACGACGTGCTCGTCGGCATCAACCTGCTCCGTGAGGGCCTCGACCTGCCGGAGGTCTCTCTCGTGGCCATCCTGGACGCGGACAAGGAGGGGTTCCTGCGTTCGACGAAGTCGCTGATTCAGACCATCGGCCGTGCCGCGCGAAACGTTTCCGGCGAGGTGATAATGTATGCCGACCAGGTCACCGAGTCGATGCAGGATGCTATCGACGAAACCGAGCGCCGCCGCGAGAAGCAGATCGCCTACAACAACGAGCACGGCATCGACCCACAGCCGCTGCGCAAGGCGATTGCGGACATTTTGGATCAGGTCTACGAATCGGGCGACGAGGATGCGCCCGCGTCGCTGAGCTCCGATGCCGCAGTGGCGGAGAAGCCGGACGTGGCAAATATGGCCTCCGACGAGGTGCAACAGCTAATCGATGAACTCACGGTGCAGATGCGCGACGCCGCCCGCGAACTGAAATTCGAGCTGGCTGGTCGGCTGCGTGATGAAATCGCTGATCTCAAGCGCGAGCTGCGTGGTATTAAAGACACAGGCAATTAGCGAAAGGACGGGACATCCTATGCACACCTACAACTCGATCGCGGTGGGAACCGACGGATCGCCGACCTCCATGGTCGCAGTGCGTGCGGCGGCGAGCCTTGCGCGTGTGTACGACGCAAAGCTCACCATCATCTGCGCGCACTACACTGCGTCGGGCTCGATGCTCAATTCCACCAACGCGGAACTTTCGCGCGTGGACATTGTGACGAAGACAAACGCGAAAAATATTCTCGACGAGGCGAAAGCCATCGCGGAAGAAGAGCAGGCGACCGACATCAACTTGGTGTCATCCGGCGGCCAGCCGGCGAACGTGCTGGTGGAGTCGGTGCGGGAGTACGAGGTTGACCTGCTTGTCGTCGGCAACAAGGGCATGCGCTCCATGGCCGGCCGCATCTTTGGCAACATCCCGGGCAGCGTGGCAAAAAAGGCGCCTGTGGATGTGATGCTCGTCGACACCCGGTCTGAGGGACACGACTAACCCCCGGCGGGGTAGACTAGACACGTTAACCGCGTCGCATTTTTGAAAGGTGATTTCACATGGCCGATTACTACAAGAACATCGTCGTGGGCTCGGACGGGTCCAAGTCCTCGCTGCTGGCTGTTGAGCGCGCCGCGAAGATTGCAGCCGCGTTCAACTCGACCCTCATCATCGGCACCGCCTACTACCGCAACGAGGAGGAGGCCGCGAAGACGCTGCGTCAGGATTCCGTGACCATCCTCGGCGACGACAAGGCGCTGCAGAACCTCGAGGCCGCCGCTGAGTACGCTCGTGCAGCTGGCGCCCCGGATGTGCAGACCGCGACCCGCCCGGGCACCCCGGTCGAGGCGCTCATGGCGATTGTCAACGACAACAAGGCTGACCTGCTCGTCGTTGGTAACCGCGGCATCAACTCCCTGACCGGCCGCCTGCTGGGCTCCGTGCCGGCCGACGTCGCTCGTCAGTCCGACTGCGACGTCATGATCGTTCACACCGTGAACTAATTCAGCGAACTAACTATTCGCCGATCACCGTCAGCGTCTGCGTGGCGCGGGTGACCGCAACGTAGAGGTCTTGCCACCCCTGTGGCGAGGCCTCTACTATTTTGCCCGGATCCACCACAGTGACGTGGTCGAATTCGAGGCCCTTCATCGTCGCGACATTCTCCGCGTCGATGACGGCACTCAGGCCGTCACACTTCTCGACGACCTCCGCCCCCGAAGGCAGCACCGCAACCGGCACTCCGGTCGAACGTATCGCGGTCGGCGCGGTCGCATCTGGGTCGATCTGCGCGAGGATCTCCGTGGCGTAGTCCGCGATCTCCTTCGGAGTCCGGTAATTCACCGTAAGTTCGTGGAGCCGAAAACGCTTGCCGACGAACGGCTCAAGCGCCATCGTCCAGTCGTCGACCCCAGCCGGCGAGGACGTCTGAGCGGTATCGCCCACAAGCGTCATCCACCGCGAGGGGCAGCGCCGAAACACCATGCGCCACTCCATGGGGGAGAGCTCCTGGGCTTCGTCGACAATGACGTGGCCGTACGCCCACGTCTGATCCGCGCGGGCGCGCTGCGCCGTGGAGCGGTTGTCGGTCACGCGCTGGCGCGCCGCGAGCGTCTCTGCGTCGATCACGTCAGCCGCGGACAAGATCTCCGCCTCGAACTGGTCGTCGTCGTTGTCGGTCGACTCCGACGAGGACAGGATGTCTAGGGCGTCTTCGGCTTCCTCAACCAGCTCGTGCCACTCCGCTTCCTCCTTGCGGCGCTGCTCTTCTGGGTCGACGGTGCCGATCAGCACCGCGAGCTCGTCGACGAGCGCCGTATCGGCAGGACTGAACGGCTCACCGGGTGCGCGGTACAGGGCCGCGCGCGTGTAGTCGTCGTAGTCGCGCGCCACGTCCGCGATTGCTTCCTCACTGGTGAGCAGCTCTTCGAGCACATCGACGGGGTCGAGTTCCGGGAAGTGGTCGTCGATAAGCGCTTGCACCTGCGGCTCGTCGGCGAGGTCGTCGTGGAGCTGATCGATGTCCGCGTCTGATAGCAAATTCTTCCCGCCCAACGGGTCGGTGCCGATGCGGTGCGCGAGGGCTTCCGCAAGCGACTGCGTGAGGTGCTCGGCAAAATGCGGGCGCGCCTGGTTGTGCGGGCGGTGCGAACGGCGCGCGCGGGTGCGGGCGGCCTTGATCATTGCGGGGGTGGCCTCGATGGGCACGCCGTCGATAGTCAGCGTGATAGAGGAGTCGGGCACCGTCTCGTAGGCCTGCACGGCGCGTTTGAGGATGGTCACCATCTCCTCCGAGCCCTTCACCTCCCGGGCCGCGACCGAATCTGCGCCGGTCGGGGTGAAACCGGGCACCAACTGCTCGGCGGTGGATAGCACCACGCCGGTCTCGCCAAGCTCCGGCAGGACGCGGGAGATGTACTCCAAAAAGGCCGGGTTCGGCCCGACGATGAGCACACCGGTGCGAGTGAGCTGCTCGCGCCAGGTGTACATCAGGTAGCTCGCGCCAGGTGTACATCAGGTAGGCGATGCGGTGCAGCGCGACAGCCGTCTTGCCGGTGCCGGGTCCGCCCTGCACCACCATCACGCCGCGGGTGGCGTCGCGGATGATTTCGTCCTGCTCGCGCTGGATCGTTTCCACAATGGAGCGCATGTGGCCGGTGCGCGCCTCGTTCATCGCACGGCGCAGCGCCGCCTCTGAGCCGACTCCGGCCGCGGAGGTCTCCGCGCCGTCGCCGGAGAGCACTTCATCATCGACCGCCGTGACGTCACGGCCTCGCATGCGGATGTTGCGTCGCGTTTCGACGCCTTCCGGGTGGGCGGTCGTCGCCAAGTAAAAGGGGCGGGCGAGGGGAGCGCGCCAATCGAGCAGCAGGGTGCGGTAGTTGTCTTCGCGGTCGTCGATGCCGAGGCGGCCGATGTAGCGGCGCTCGAGATCCCCGCGGCCCGGTACCGGATTCTCCGGATCGTCGTCGGCAACATCGATGCGCCCAAACACGAGCCCCGCTTCGGCCACCCCGAGGGTGTCCAACTTCGCGTTCAGCCCGTGGTACTCCGTCTCTCGGCGGACCAGCGCGTCAGAGTCCGGGTTGTCGGGGTCGACGTCGCGCTGCACTTCGTCGAGACGCGCACGCGCACGCGCTACCTCCTCGTCGAGGTGCGCGAAAAGTTTGTCCGCGTACGTCTGCTCGGCCGCGACCGGGTCGATGACTGGGTCGATGACTGGGTCGATGTTTGCACCGCTGTGAGAATCCTGCATCCCAAACGCAAACGGCCCCGGGGCGGGGAATATTCCCAACGCCTCGGGGCCGAACGGTCAGCTGTTGTTAGCTGAGCTTCTTCTGTGCCTTCTTCACCAGCTTCTTGGCGCGCTTTTCAGCCTTCTTGGCCTTGCGCTTCCACTTCAGCTTCGTGATCCAGGACGGATCGTTGTCGAGCTTGTCCCACGCCTTCTGCAGGGAGTCGACCGCATCCTGCGCCTTGTCCTGAGCCTTAGTGCCGGCCTTGTTCACCTTGCGCTTCGCCTTGAACTTGTCCAAGGCGGACGGCTGCAGGTCGTCGAGCTGATCCTGCAGATCGCCGACGATGCCGTTGACCTTGCGCTTCGCCTTGAACTGCTGGATCTTCGACGGCTTGAGATCGCCGTAGGTGTCTTCAGCCTTATCGGCGGCGTCGTCGAGCCAGTCGCCGGCATCCGACAGCAAGCTGGAGGCCTGCTTCTTGGCGTCGCTGAACCAGTCGTTCGCGGCGTCGCCAGCCTTGGATGCGGCCTTTTTCCAGTCGCCCTTGTTGTCGTCGATGTAATCGGTGACCTGCTCGGTGCGGTCCGAGAACCAGTCGCCCGCCTTGTCGAAGGCCTTCTCGGTCTCAGACTTCGTGGGCAGCGCCTGCTTGATGTTCTTCTGCGCAACCGAGGCAGCGTTTTCAGCGCGCCACTTCACACCCGGCTTACCGGCCGTGTCCACGGTGGCGAGCAGAACGCCACCGGCGAGGCCGAGATCGGACAGGGCGCCGGTGCGACGGCGTGCCTTCTCCTCCTCGCTGTCAGCCTCCCAGAACGCGTGGCGGCCAACAACGGTCGGAACTGCAGTGGCAGCCAGCAGGGCAGCGGACAGACGGGGGAACTTGCCGATTGCGAACAGCGAACCGGCACCGGCCTTGACACCACCGACGATCTTGGCGGCGGACTCCGGGTCCTCTGGCAGGAAGCTGCGGTACTCGCGCGGAGTGAACGCGCGGACCTTCTTCAGCACCGTGTCGGCCGAGTCCTTGTGGGCTGCCGGGTTCAACAGAGTCTCAACGCCGTCGATCACGTAGACCGAAGCCAGCATTGGGCGTGCGATTTTTCGGATCATATCTGTACCCAAATCCTTACGTTTTGTAGCTGATTGTGCTTCCAACAAGTGTAGCGAGTTTGCCCTATCCCGGTGGAAGGTTGGCCCTACCAGCGACGCTCCCACCATTCGTCGAGGTGCGCCCGCTCGGTGCCAAGGGTCGTCGGCTTCCCGTGTCCGGGGCGCACAATTGAATCGTCGGGGTAGACCTCGAAGAGCTTGTCTTTCACGTCATTAAATAAGCGCACGAAGTCGCCTTCGGACTGCGTTTTACCCAGGCCGCCGGGGAACAGCGAGTCGCCGACGAACAGGTTCAGGGTGCCGTCGATGTCGGCGACGACAAATGCGCCACCGGGCGTGTGGCCGCGCAGGATACCGACCGGGAGCTCGTGGCCGGCGAACTCGATGATATCGCCGTCGCGCAGCTCGACATCCACCTCAGCGGGAAGTGCGGGTACCTCTAAAAACGGTGCGTAATGCTTCGCCCCGGTTGCGTTGAGCACATCTGTCAGGGCGCCGGTGTGGTCGTGATGGCGGTGCGTGGTCAACACGACCGTGATCTCCACACCGGCCTCGCGCGCCATGTTGAGAAGTGTCTCGGGCTCGGCGGCGGCGTCGATAAGCAAGCCCTGCCCCGAGGAGGCGAGAAGGTAGCAGTTGTTGTCCATCGCGGAGACGGACACCTGATGCAATGCGATCGGTTCAGTCATGGCAGCCACAGTAGTGAGGAATGTTCCGCCGTTGCGCGACGTTGGTAGTTTCTTGGGAGTACGAATCGACGAAAGGCGAATACGTGGCCGACAAACTCACCGTGCGTGGCGCCCGCGAACACAACCTCAAGGGCGTGGACATCGAACTGCCCCGCGACAAGATGGCGGTGTTTACCGGCCTGTCGGGATCCGGTAAATCCTCGCTGGCCTTCGACACTATCTTCGCCGAAGGGCAGCGCCGCTACGTCGAATCCCTGTCGTCGTACGCGCGCATGTTCCTCGGCCAGATGGACAAGCCGGACGTGGACTACATCGACGGGTTGAGCCCAGCCGTGTCCATCGACCAGAAGTCCACCAACCGTAACCCGCGCTCGACGGTTGGCACCATCACGGAAATCTACGACTACCTGCGCCTGCTGTACTCGCGGGCCGGCACTCCGCACTGCCCGGTGTGCGACGCAGTGATTGAGCGCCAAACGCCGCAGCAGATCGTCGACCGCGTACTTGAATACGAGGAGCGCACTAAATTCCAGGTGCTGGCGCCGATCGTGCGCAAGCGCAAAGGCGAGTTCCAGGACCTGTTCGCAGATCTTTCGTCGCAAGGCTACGCACGCGTCAACGTTGACGGAGAGACCTACCAGCTCTCGGACCCGCCGAAGCTGGAAAAGCAGATCAAGCACAACATCGACGTGGTGGTCGACCGTCTTATGGTCAAGGCGAGCCAAAAGCAGCGTCTCACCGACTCGGTGGAAACGGCGTTGAAGCTTGCCGACGGCCTCGTCGGCTTCGATTTCGTCGACCTCGACGCTGACGACCCGGAGCGCGTGCAGATCTTCTCCGAGAAGATGGCCTGCCCGAACGGCCACAAGCTCAATGTGGAGGAGTACGAGCCCCGCGCGTTCTCGTTCAACTCGCCGTTCGGCGCCTGCCCGGCGTGCGACGGGTTGGGCGTGCGGAAAGAAATCGACGTCGATTTGGTGATCCCGGACCCGGACGCGCCGACTGTGGACGCGTTCCAGCCGTGGAACTCGAGCCCGAACAAGAAGTACTTCACCAAACTCATCGAGTCGCTGGCGAAGGAAGAAAAGTTCGACGCGTCCGCTCCGTTGAGCTCGCTGACCAAGACGCAGCAGAAGCACCTGATCCACGGCTCGTCCACCCAGGTCCACGTCAAATACAAGAACCGCTACGGGCGACAGCGTTCCTACACCGCCGCCTACGAAGGCATCATCGGCTACCTCGAGCGCAAGCTGGCGCAGGCAGAAACGGACACCCAGAAGGAACGTCTTCTGGCATACACCCGCGAGGTGCCGTGCCCGACCTGTAAGGGTGCGCGGTTGAAGCCGGAGATCCTCGCGGTGCGCCTCGCGTCCACGACACACGGGGAGAAGTCGATCGCAGGGCTGACGGAGCTCTCTATTGAGGACGCATCGGAGTACCTGGACAACCTCGTGCTCGGCTACCGCGAGGAAATGATCGCGGGTGCGGTCTTGCGCGAGATTCAGGCTCGTCTGCACTTCCTGCTCGACGTCGGGCTGAACTACCTCACGCTCGCGCGCTCCGCAGGGACGCTATCCGGCGGCGAGGCGCAGCGCATCCGCCTGGCAACCCAGATCGGCTCCGGCTTGGCGGGTGTGCTCTACGTTCTCGACGAGCCGTCCATCGGACTGCACCAGCGCGACAACCAGCGTCTGATCACCACCCTGAAGAAGCTGCGCGATCTGGGCAACACTCTCGTGGTGGTCGAGCACGACGAGGACACGATCCGCGAGGCCGACTGGCTGATCGATATCGGCCCGCGCGCCGGCGAGTACGGCGGCGAGGTGGTTTACCAGGGCAAACCGGAAGGAATCTTGAAGGCGAAGGGGTCGCTGACCGGCGACTATCTCGCAGGCCGGAAGGTCATCGAAGTGCCGGAGCAGCGCCGGCCGGTGGATAAGGACCGGCAGCTCAAGGTTGTCGGTGCGCGCGAGAACAACCTGGACAACGTCAGTGTGGACATCCCATTAGGTGTGCTCGTCGCGGTCACGGGCGTGTCCGGCTCCGGCAAGTCGACTCTGGTGAATCAGATCCTGGCGAAGACGCTGCAGAACCAGTTAAACGGCGCGCGCCAGGTGCCGGGGAGGGTGAAGAAGGTCGAGGGACTGGAGCACCTGGACAAACTGGTGCAGGTTGATCAAAGCCCGATCGGCCGCACCCCGCGGTCCAACCCGGCGACCTACACCGGTGTCTTTGACAAGATCCGCAACCTGTTCGCTGAAACGCAGGAGGCGAAGGTCCGCGGCTACAAGGCCGGCCGCTTCTCCTTCAACGTCAAGGGAGGGCGCTGCGAGGCGTGCCACGGCGACGGCACCATCAAGATCGAGATGAACTTCCTGCCGGACGTCTACGTTCCGTGCGAGGTGTGCCACGGCGCGCGCTACAACCGCGAGACGCTGGAGGTGCGCTACAAGGGCAAGAACATCGCCGAGGTGCTCGAGATGCCGATCTCGGAGGCTGCGGAGTTCTTCGAGCCGATTACGTCGATCCACCGCTATCTGCAGACGCTTGTCGACGTCGGGCTCGGCTACGTCCGCCTCGGCCAGAGTGCGACCACGCTGTCTGGCGGTGAGGCGCAGCGCGTGAAGCTCGCAGCTGAACTGCAAAAGCGGTCCAACGGCCGCACCATCTACATCCTCGACGAGCCGACCACAGGCCTGCACTTCGAGGACATCCGCAAGCTGATGCTGGTGCTCAACGGTTTGGTGGAGAAGGGCAACACCGTCCTGGTCATCGAGCACAACCTGGACGTAATCAAGTCCGCCGACTGGATTGTGGACATGGGGCCGGAAGGTGGCTCGGGCGGCGGCACGGTCGTCGCTAAGGGCACGCCCGAGGCGGTGTCTAAGGTCGACGGGTCCTACACGGGACACTTCCTCAAGGATGTCCTGGCGAAGGCCTAGCGCCGCACAATTTGGTGTACCGATGACAAGCGTGTAGCATTCCCTGCACACCGCCCAGCGCGTCCGTCATCCGGGCGTGCGGGCCACAAGAGGAGTGAATCCCACCCCAAGCCGCTTGGTCGTAGTGATCGAGTTGGATACGGGTCAAACGGTGTGCCGACTATGGCATGCCTGGACGATCTCCCGCCACCGTTTTCCGGTGAGCGGGTTTTTCGTGTGAGATCACCCCGATTGTGTCCCGAGAGCGGCAACAACATTGTTTTCTCGAAGTCACTAGGAGTTCTCATCAGCGCTGAAGCTCGGATCAACGAACGAATCCGCGTCCCTGAAGTTCGCCTCGTCGGCCCGTCCGGCGAGCAGGTGGGCATTGTCCGCACGGACGACGCTCGCAAGTTGGCGTACGAAGCGGATCTCGACCTGGTCGAGGTAGCGCCGAAGGCCAAGCCGCCCGTAGCCAAGATTATGGACTACGGCAAGTTCAAGTACGAGCAAGATCAGAAGGCCCGCGAGGCCCGCAAGAACCAGCAGCAGACTGTGGTCAAGGAACAGAAGTTCCGCCCCAAGATCGATGAGCACGACTACCAGACCAAGAAGGGCAATGTTGAGCGCTTCCTGGAGAAGGGCAACAAGGTCAAGGTCACCATCATGTTCCGCGGTCGTGAGCAGTCACGTCCCGAGTTGGGGTACCGGCTGCTCGAGCGGCTTGCCGACGACATCGCTGAGGTGGGCGTCGTCGAGTCTCGTCCGAAACAGGACGGCCGCAACATGACGATGGTCTTCGGACCGGCTCGCAAGGGCAAAAAGTAGTTCTATCAATCGACACTCTGAAGGGCTTTCACCATGAAGCAGAAGACCCACAAGGGCACCGCAAAGCGCATCAAGGTCAACGGCAAGGGCAAGCTGCGCCGCGAGCAGGCTGGTAAGCGCCACCTGAACGAGAAGCTCTCGTCGAAGCGCCGCCGCAAGCTGTCCGGCACCACCGACGTTGCTCAGTCTGACGTCAAGCGCGCAAAGCGCCTCCTCGGCATGTCCTAAGCACTGCCCGATCAATCAACCGATTACGAGATAAAGAAAAGGAAGTTTGACTCATGGCACGTGTGAAGCGTTCAGTCAATGCTAAGAAGAAGCGCCGCGCAATCCTGAAGTCCGCGAAGGGCTACCGCGGCCAGCGCTCCCGCCTGTACCGCAAGGCCAAGGAGCAGTGGCTGCACTCCCAGACCTACGCTTACCGCGACCGTCGTAAGCGCAAGGGCGAGTTCCGCAAGCTGTGGATCCAGCGCATCAACGCTGCTGCTCGCATGAACGGCATCACCTACAACCGTCTCATCCACGGCCTGAAGCTGGCTGAGGTCGAGGTCGACCGCAAGATCCTGGCTGAGCTGGCTGTCAGCGACTTCGCTGCTTTCTCCGCTCTGTGCGAGGTTGCGAAGAACGCGCTGCCGGAGGACGTCAACGCTCCGAAGGCTGCATAAGCACTTTCGCTTAACGACGAAGCTCCCGCCGACCCCGAGGAATCAGGGTAGGCGGGAGCTTTTCTTTGCTGATCCGCGGGTTGGGCTACCGGCGTCCGTTGAGCACGGTAACCACGAGGTCGAGCCTGGATGAGACCCCGAAGAGCGTGAGCAGGTGCGAAACCTGCTTTTTCACGGTGGACTCGGAGTAGTTGAGCCGCTTGGCGATCTCTGCGTTGCTCAGCCCTTCGCACAGTAAGTCCAGCACTGCCACCTCGTTGTCCGAAATGCCGTCCGGAAGGTTGATTCGCTGGGGCGAGGGCTGCACCGGCTCAGGGTCGATGTACTGCACCAAGTTGTTCATGGCAGCGGGGGAAACCACGGTGCCGCCTGTGATGGCCTGCCGTACGGAGAGAACGATCTCCTCCGGCGGCTGGCTTTTCAGGATGTAGCCGCGCCCACCGTGGGCGAGAACGTCGAGCATCGCCCGGTCGTTCTCCAGCGACGTAATTGCGAGGAATGCCGGGGTGTTGGTGCGCTGAGCGAGATTTTTCAGCAGCGTCGCGCCGTCCATTTGCGGCATGTGGACGTCGGAAAGCACGATGTCCACCTCGTCTGGCTCGATGAGTTCCAGGGCTTCCGCGCCGTTTGAGGCGGTGCCGACCACCGTGATGTCGTCGGTGTTATGAAAATACCGGGTGAGCACATCGCGGACGAGAGGATCGTCGTCCACGAGGAACACCCGGATCGGGGAATTGGTCATGGATGGCTAATTACTTGCACCACAGGCGGCCGAGGGAGCCTCCGCACTCAAACATGTCGCCGACAACGCCCGCCGCGTACGGGGTAACCGCGATGTCGCCAGCGGTGCGGTCGGCGGCTGAAGCAAGCGGCGCTCCAGTGGCGACAGCAACCAGGGTAAGTGCACAAGCTGCGGTGCGGGCAATCTGTTTCACGACGATCCTCCTATTAAATCAACGTAACTTTTCGCCCATTATCCGCTTTTGTTCCGACGGTTCCAAGTAGAAACAGAGGAAACGAAAAAACTTGGTACGAAAGTTCCTTCTTTCGCTAACGGGGAACTGCAAGTTCGTAGCGCCATGAGCCCGACTCGGCGTGCCATGTCAGTGATGCACCGTGAGCAGCTGCTAGCTGCTGAGCTTCCTCTAGCCCGATACCGGTGCTCATATGGGTATCTCGTTGCTGAGACGCGATGGTGTTTTGCACGGCGACGGTGAGCTCATCCTCGCCTTGCAGTGCCGCGATGACGACTGGGCGGGAAGCATCTCCGTATTTGAGGATGTTGGTGGCAAGCTCACGGCATACCCTTGCCGCCGGCTCGAGTTGGGCAGTGCCGAGCACGTTCTCCGTGAGTCCCGTTTCCACCACAGGGAAGCCGTGGGCCCGTAGGTCCGCTGCCAGATTGGTAAACGCGTCGAGGAGACGTACGTGAGGCGCGGAATCCTGTGGCGCGGTAGGAGAGTCGTCGCGCATGAAACGGATGAGGTCCCTGACTTCCTGCATCGAGCGCCGCGCATCGGAGGCAATAAGTTGGGCGGCCTCTGAAATCTGCGGATCTCCAGACATCGCTAGTGCCTCACTGCGCAGTACCACGGAAGTGAGCGAAGACGCCACCGAGCCGTGGAGAGCGAGTACCGCCCGCTCGCGCTCGTCCTCGATTTGCTGTTGCAGTCGGTGGGCGTCCATTTTGCGCTGTAAGGAGGACCTTTTTAGCGCCCACCCAGCTGCCCCAGCTGCAAGCAGAAGGACGCCAAGTAGCGCGGCTGTTAGGGCGTTGTTCGGGAGCCAAACCCCCTCTGCCAATTCAGTTTGGGCGAGATACCAAAGCAAGGCAGCAGCAATACCCGCCTGCCATGTCGGCAACCGATACGCCAGAACAGCCGAGAGCGCTAACAGGGCAAGGACTATGAAGGGACTGGAGAACTCGGAGTACGATGCGGCAAATTGAGTGAGCACTGCTGCAGCCAGAGTCGCCAGATACGGCGAAGCCGTCGCCGCTCCCGCGAGCAAGAACATGGCCACAGCTACCGTGAGTCGCCCGGTTTCGTCGGAGACGCCGGAGAAACAGAGTCCGATGACCGCCGCTACTGCGACGACACAAGCGACTGCCACACCGATCTTGAGCCGACGCCGGTGCAGGGCGGGGCTGAGGTGGGGGCGCGTGGCCTCGCTGAGAGTAGGCACGGCAACCAGCGTAGTGCCTGCAACGTAGTCTGTAGCTATGCCATTGGATTTCCAGCAGCCGTTCACAGAGCGCACTCCGCGTGTGGTTAACGCGGGGAAGTTGAAGAGGGCGCAAGCTCGTCGTAAAGCAAAGGCTTTCTTGGCGGAAGGCGAAAACGCTGTGGAGGCCGCAGTGGCTACGGGCGCGGCGACGGATCTCTTTGTCACAGAAGCTGCCGCCGAACGCTTCGAGGAGATCGTGCGCGCCGCCGGATACATGGACGTGTACACGCACGCGATCACGGACAAGGCGGCGGACACGCTTGCGGACGCGGTGACCTCCACCGGGATTTTCGCCGTGTGCCGCCCGGTGCTGTGGACGGTGCCGAAGATTCTGAAGGGCCGGCCCCGGTTGGTGGCCGTGTGCGTGGAGACGAACGACCCCGGCAACGCCGGCACCATCATCCGTATCGCCGATGCCATGGGCGCGGACGCGGTGATTTTCGCGGGCGACACCGTGGATCCGGAGTCGCCGAAGGTGGTGCGCTCGACAGCCGGTTCGCTCTTCCACATTCCGGTGGCGCGCGACCGCGAAGTGCGCCGGGTGATCAGCCAACTCGAGCACGCCGGGCTGTCCACCTTCGCCACCACCATGAACGGCGAGGTGAACCTGGCACGGCCGGGAGAGACGCTCACGCAGCCGACTGCGTGGCTGTTCGGCAACGAGGCGCACGGGCTTAGCGACGAACTGCTCGCGACCGCCGACCACCGCGCCTCCATTCCGATCCAGGGCGGGGCGGAGTCGCTGAACCTCGCTACGGCGGCAAGTATTTGCCTGTGGGAGTCGTCGAAGACGCTGGGGATTACGGCTGCAGGGGAGGACTAGCAGGGGCGTGTCGGGGGCGCTCGGTATGCTTGGGAACGTTTTTAAGCAGACCCAAAGAAAGGCGCACCGTGGCTGACATTGAATTGACCGAGGATGCCTTAAACCAGGCGGCCGACGATGCCATTACGGCGTTCGAAGCGGCGCCGGATTTAGCCGCTCTCGAAGAGGCGCACCGCGCCCACCTGGGGGACAAGGCACCGATTCCGCAAGCGCGCCGCTCGCTCGGTTCGCTGCCGAAGGACCAGCGCAAAGATGCGGGCCGGTTTGTGAATATGGCTCGCGGTCGTGCTGAGAAGGCCTACGCCCAGCTGCGGCAAGTGCGCGAAGCCGAGCACCGCGAGCGTCAGCTGCGCGAGGAGAAGGTCGACGTCACGCTGCCGACAGCCCGCACCCAGGCGGGCGCGATGCACCCGATCACCACGCTGTCGGAGCACATCGCAGACATCTTCATCGGTATGGGCTGGGAGGTAGCCGAAGGCCCTGAGGTTGAGGCCGAGTACTTCAATTTCGACGCCCTGAACTTCATCCCGGACCACCCCGCCCGCACGCTGCAGGACACCTTCTACATCGGCGAGGAAGGCTCGAAGCAGGTCATGCGCACCCACACCTCGCCGGTGCAGGTTCGCACGATGCTCGAGCGCGACGTCCCCATCTATATCGCCTGCCCGGGCCGTGTGTTCCGCACCGACGAGCTCGACGCCACCCACACCCCGGTCTTCCACCAGGTGGAGGGCCTAGCCGTGGACAAGGGCCTGACGATGGCACACCTGCGCGGCACCCTCGACCACCTGGCCAAGGTGCTCTTCGGCCCGGAAACGAAAACGCGTATGCGCACCAACTACTTCCCGTTCACCGAGCCGTCCGCCGAGGTGGACGTGTGGTTCCCGAACAAGAAGGGCGGCGCCGGATGGATCGAGTGGGGCGGCTGCGGCATGGTCAACCCGAACGTGCTGCGCGCAGTTGGCATCGATCCGGACGAGTACTCCGGTTTCGCATTCGGCATGGGGCTTGAGCGAACCCTCCAGTTCCGCAACGGGCTGTCCGACATGCGCGACATGGTTGAAGGCGACGTCCGTTTCACCATCCCGTTCGGCGTGCAGGCGTAAAGGAGAACCAGAACATGCTTATTTCCAAAAATTGGATCACCCGCCTGCTCACCAACGCGGGCAACGACAACTTCAACCCGTCCGATGAGGAACTCGATGCTGGCTTCGTCCGCGTCGGGTTTGAGACCGAGGGCTACGCACCACTGCCGGAGGTCACTGGTCCGCTGGTGATCGGCCGCGTCGCGGAGATTGAAGAGCTCACCGGGTTTAAAAAGCCGATCCGCTACTGCCAGGTCGATGTTGGACAGGCCAACGGCACCGGTGAGCCGCAGGGCATCATCTGCGGTGCGCGTAACTTCAAGCAGGGCGACCTCGTCGTCGTGTCGCTGCCGGGTGCGGTGCTGCCGGGTGGTTTCGAGATCTCCGCGCGCGAGACCTACGACCACATTTCCGCCGGCATGATGGCGTCAGCCGCCGAGCTTGGGCTGACCGCGAAAAGCGACGGCATCATCACTCTCGAACAGGGCGCGGCCACTCCGGGCGACGACGCTCGCGAAATCCTCGGCTCGAACGACACGGTCTTCGATGTCAACGTCACGCCTGACCGCGGCTACGCTTTGTCTGTGCGAGGTCTGACGCGCGAGATCGCCTCGGCATTCGACCTCGAGTACAAGGATGTCGCGAAGGACCCGTCCTTGGCGGGTATCGACGTTTCCGCGGTCCCTGCGCCAAACGGCGAGACGATTCCGGTGTCGGTGGAACCGTCGACGAAGGCGCAGCGTTTCGGTCTGCGCACCGTGCGCGGCATCGACCCGGCGGCCAAGGCGCCGTTCTGGCTACAGCGCGAGCTCATGCTTTCGGGTGTGCGTTCAGTCAATGCCGCGACTGACGTGACCAACTACGTCATGCTGCTGACCGGCCAGCCGATGCACGCCTTCGACGCCGACAAGATCGCTGGTGGCCTGCGGGTGCACAACGCTGCGGACGGCGAGAAGTTCGAAACCCTTGACCACGTCGAGCGCACACTTACAGCCGAAGATGTGGTGATCAGCGACGACAACGGCATCCAGTCGCTCGCCGGCGTGATGGGCGGCACTACCTCCGAGATTGCCGACGACACCGTCAACGTCCACTTCGAGGCCGCCACCTGGGACCCGCTGACTGTGGCGCGCACCGCGCGCCGGTTGAAGCTGAGCTCGGAGGCGTCTCGACGATTCGAACGCGGCGTCGACCCTGCTCTGGTGGAGGTTGCCCTCGATATCGCCTGTGCGCTTCTGGTGCAGATTGCGGGCGGCACGGTTGAGGAAGGCCGGACGCTGGAAGGTGTCGTCGCTACGCGAGATGCGATTGCGATGCGCGCGTCCCGCCCGTCCGAAATCATCGGTGTGGATTACCCGCGCGAGACCGTGATTCGCCGCCTTAAGGAGGTCGGCTGCGAGGTTGCGGGCGATGGTGAGAATCTGAAGGTCACCCCGCCGACGTGGCGCACTGACATCACGGTGCCGGTGGAACTCGTCGAGGAGGTCGTGCGACTGGAAGGCCTCGACGACATCCCGTCGATCCTGCCCACCCCGCGTGGCGGTCGCGGTTTGAGCCCGCTGCAGCGCCGTCGTCGTGCGGTGACCCACGCGCTGGCGTATTCGGGCTACGCGGAGATCATCCCGACGCCGTTTATTGCCAACGACACCTTCGATGTGTGGGGCCTCGACGCGGACGACGCACGGCGCAACACGGTAAAGGTGCAAAACCCGCTCGATGCGGATTACGGCATCTTGGGCACCACGTTGCTTCCGCCCATGCTCGAGGCCATCGGCCGGAACGTGGCACGCGGCCGCGGCGATGTCGCGCTGTATTCCGTGGCGCAGACGGCGGAAAAGCGCGCCGACGTCTCTCCGTTGCCGAGCGTGAGCGAACGACCGGCAGACGAGGTAGTCGCGGAGCTAATCGATTCGCTGCCCCTGCAGCACCTGCACGCCGCGTCTGTTGCCGTGGGCAACACCGAACTTGCGGGTCCGTGGGGTCAGGGCCGCGCCTACGAGTGGTCCGATGCCATTGAAGCTGCGCAGGTAGTCGCCCGCGCGTGCGGCGTCGAGGTTGACGTGGAGGCTGTGGAATATCTGCCGTGGCACCCGGGTCGCTGCGCCGCGCTCAAGGTCGGGGAGACCGTCGTCGGCCATGCTGGCGAATTGCACCCGCAGATTCTGGAGAAACTGGAACTGCCGGCGCGCACCTGCGCGATGGAAATCGACCTGACTGCGTTGCCGCTCGAGGAGCGTCTGCCCGCCCCGAGCCTGTCGTCGTACCCGCTGTTGAACCAGGACATCGCGCTCGTTGTCGACGAAGCCGTGCCTGCGGAGACAGTGCGCCGCACACTCGTGGAGGGCGCAGGTGAGCTGGTTGAGGACGTAAAGCTTTTCGACGTCTACCGCTCCGACGCGCTCGGCGCAGGCAAGAAGTCGCTCGCATTCGGCTTGGCCTTCCGTGCGGGGGACCGCACGTTGACGGAAGACGAAGCCTCCGAGGCGCGTGTGGCGGCCGCGGAACTTGCGAAGGAGCGCTTCGGCGCAGAAATGCGCGGCTAACAACCGCGTTGCATAGTTTGCAGTCGAACGAATAACTGTTAAGCTGTCCGCTGTGTCCTGGCGATACCGAAGGGAGAAGGCGAATGGCCCGGCATTTTCTCGCTGACGACGACCTCACGCCGGCTGAGCAGGCGGAAGTCCTACAGCTGGCGGCGGAGCTCAAACGCGCTCCGCTGTCGCACCGACCACTCGAGGGGCCGCTTTCGGTTGCGCTCCTGTTCGATAAAACATCGACCCGCACCCGCTTTTCGTTCGACGCAGGCATCGCCCAGTTGGGTGGCCAGGCGATCGTGACGGAGACCGGGCACGCGCAGATGGGGAAAGGCGAGTCCTTCCAGGACACCGGTGCGGTGCTGTCGCGCTACGTCCAGGCGATTGTGTGGCGCACCTACGAGCACCAGAACTTGGTCGACATGACCGAGACCGCAACGGTGCCCGTAGTCAACGCGCTGTCCGACGACCTCCACCCGTGCCAGATCCTCGCAGACCTGCAGACCATCGTCGAAGAGATCTGCCCGGACGAGGGCCCGGCCGGTTTAAAGGGGCTCAAAGCCGTCTACCTCGGAGACGGCGACAACAACATGGCCAACTCGTACCTGATCGGCTTCGCTAACGCCGGTGTGGACATCACCGTGGTGGCACCAGTTGACTTCCAGCCGCGCGCCGAGTTCGTCGAGCGTGCCCAGGATCGTGCCGCGCAAACCGGCGCGACGGTTGCGGTGACCGACGACATCGCAGCAGTCGAGGGCGCGCACGTCGTCATCACAGACACCTGGATTTCCATGGGGATGGAAGACGACGGCAAAGACCGCCGCACACCGTTCTTGCCGTACCAGGTGAACGAGGATGTCATGGCGCGCGCCGCCGACAACGCCATTTTCCTGCACTGCCTCCCGGCTTACCGCGGCAACGAGGTCACCGCGGAAGTCATTGACGGACCGCGTTCGCGCGTGTTCGACGAGGCGGAGAACCGCCTGCACGCCCAGAAAGCGTTGCTGGCCTGGCTTTTGGAGCACCAGTAATGTCCCAACCTGTATCCCGCACCGCCCGTCAGGCGCGCATTTTGGAGCTGCTTGAGCAGACCAGGGTGTCGTCGCAAATTCAGCTGTCGGAGCTGCTGTTAGCGGAGGGCATCGACATCACGCAGGCCACGTTGTCGCGCGACCTGGACGAGCTCGGCGCGAAAAAGGTCCGCCCAGCGAGCGGTGGGCGGGCGTACTACACCGTCAACGGCAACTCGGATTCGCTCGAGTCCACCCAGACCGGACCGCGCGAGAAGCTGCGGCGCATGATCGACGAGTTGGTGGTCAACGTGGACGCCTCCGGTCAGATCGCGGTGCTGCGCACGCCACCCGGCGCCGCGCAGTATTTGGCCAGCTACATCGACCGCGTGGGCCTCGAGCAGGTCGTCGGCTGCATCGCCGGCGACGACACCATCTTCGTGCTCGCGCGCGAACCGCTCACCGGAGCATCGCTTGCCGACGAACTCTTCGGCGGACAATCCCGGGCCAGCGACTAAGACGTTTTCGCCCGCAGGTAACCTCACACTGTTCTTTAAAACTTCGAAGGAGACTTCCAATCATGACCAACCGCGTTGTGCTTGCATATTCCGGCGGCCTGGACACTTCCGTGGCCATCCCGTACCTGGCCGAGATGACCAACGGTGAGGTCATCGCCGTCTCGCTCGACCTTGGCCAGGGCGGCGAGGACATGGAGTCGGTGCGTCAGCGTGCGCTCGACTGCGGTGCGGTCGAGTCCGTCGTCGTTGACGCGAAGGACGAGTTCGCCGAGGAGTACTGCCTGCCGACCATCAAGGCGAACGGCATGTACCAGGGTGAGTACCCGCTGGTGTCCGCTATTTCCCGCCCGCTGATTGTCAAGCACCTGGTGGAGGCCGGCCACAAGTTCGGCGGCACCCACGTCGCCCACGGCTGCACCGGCAAGGGCAACGACCAGGTCCGTTTCGAGGTCGGCTTCCTCAACCAGGACCCGGACCTGGAGATCATTGCTCCGGCCCGCGACTACGCCTGGACCCGCGACAAGGCCATCGAGTACGCCGAGGGTAAGGACCTGCCGATCGAGCAGTCCGCGGCGTCGCCGTTCTCCATCGACCAGAACGTCTGGGGCCGCGCCGTCGAGACCGGCTTCCTCGAGGACCTGTGGAACCCGCCGACAAAAGACCTGTATGCCTACACCGAGGACCCGGCGCTGGGCAACGCCCCTGACGAGGTCATCATCTCCTTCGAGTCCGGCAAGCCGGTGGCCATCGACGGCCGCAAGGTCACAGTGCTCGAGGCGATCGAGGAGATGAATCGCCGCGCCGGCGCCCAGGGCATCGGCCGCCTGGACATGGTGGAGGACCGCCTGGTGGGCATCAAGTCCCGCGAGGTCTACGAGGCGCCGGGCGCGGTTGCGCTCATCGAGGCGCACAAGGCGCTTGAGGACGTCACGGTGGAGCGCGAGTTGGCCCGCTACAAGCGTCTCATCGACGCCCGCTGGTCCGAGGAGGTCTACGACGGCCTCTGGTTCGGCCCGCTGAAGCGCTCCCTCGACGCATTCATCGAGTCCACCCAGGAGCACGTCACTGGCGATATTCGCATGGTGCTGCACGCCGGCAAGATCACCGTCAACGGCCGTCGCTCCAATCACTCTCTGTACGACTTCAACCTGGCCACCTACGACACCGGCGACACCTTCGACCAGACCCTGGCCAAGGGCTTTGTGCGCCTGCACGGCCTGTCGTCGCAAATCGCGAACAAGCGCGACCGTGAGGCCGGCAAGTAGATGGAGCAGCACAAGACCAACGAGGGCGCCCTGTGGGGCGGCCGATTCTCCGGCGGACCGTCGGAGGCAATGTTCGCCCTGTCCGTGTCCACCCATTTCGACTGGGTGCTCGCGCCCTACGACGTGCTGGCCTCCAAGGCGCACGCGAAGGTGCTGAACAAGGCGGGCTTGCTTAACGACGACGACCTCGCCACGATGCTCGACGGCCTCGACCAGTTAGGCCGCGATGTGGAGGACGGCTCCTTCGGCCCGCTGCCCACCGACGAAGACGTGCACGGCGCGATGGAGCGCGGCTTGATCGACCGTGTCGGTCCCGAAGTGGGTGGCCGTCTGCGCGCGGGACGTTCCCGCAACGACCAGGTCGCCGCCATGTTCCGCATGTGGCTGCGCGACGCCCTGCGCGGTGTGGCCCTAGACGTCAACGACCTCATCGACGCGATCGTCGAGCAGGCCGAGGCGCACCCGGACGCGATCATGCCGGGCAAGACCCACTTCCAGGCGGCCCAGCCGATCCTGTTGGCGCACTCGCTGCTCGCGCACGCTCAACCGCTGCTGCGCGACCTGGAGCGCATCCAGGACGCCGATAAGCGCTTGGCTGTCTCACCATACGGTTCGGGTGCGCTGGCGGGCTCGTCGCTGCACCTCGACCCGGAGGCCATCGCAGAAGAGCTCGGTTTCGATTCAGCCACCGATAACTCGTTGGACGGCACCGCATCGCGCGATTTCGCCGCGGAGTCTGCCTATGTGCTGGCGCAGATCGCGATCGATGTCTCCCGCTTTGCTGAGGAGATCATCGCCTGGTCCACGCCCGAGTTCGGCTATGTCACGCTGCATGATGCCTGGTCGACCGGCTCGTCGATTATGCCGCAGAAGAAGAACCCGGACGTGCCGGAGCTCGCCCGCGGCAAGGCTGGACGCTTGATCGGCAACCTCACCGGTCTGCTGGCCACGCTCAAGGCGATGCCGCTGGCTTACAACCGCGATCTGCAGGAGGACAAGGAGCCGTTGGTCGACTCGATCACGCAGCTCTCCATCCTGCTGCCGGCGTTTACCGGCCTTGTCTCCACCTTGACGTTCCACGAAGATCGCATGCGCGAGCTGGCCCCGGCAGGTTTCACGCTTGCGACCGACCTCGCGGAATGGATGGTGCGCCAGGGTGTGCCGTTCCGTGAGGCCCACGAAGCCTCCGGCGCTTGTGTGCGTATCGCGGAGGCCCGAGGCGTGGATTTGATCGATCTGACTGACGAGGAGCTCGCGGGCGTCGATAAGCGCCTCGCTCCCGAGGTACGCGAAGTGCTCACCGTGGATGGGGCAGTGGCGTCGCGAGATACCCGCGGCGGTACCGCGAAGCCGCGCGTGGAAGAGCAGCGAGAACGTATGCGCGCCGCGAACGCTGAGGCGCGTGCGTGGGCGCAGACGCCGGTACGAGGTAGGTAGCATCGCGACTATGAGTCTTGATCCGAAACTGCTCAGCGTGCTCGCATGTCCCAAGGACAAGGGTCCGCTGCGCTACCTCGACGACGAGCAACTGCTGGTCAACGACAGGCTCGGCATCGCCTACCGCATCGACGAGGGCATCCCCGTGCTGCTTATCGACGAAGCCCAGCCGTACCCGGCCGCCTAGCCTTTCGAAAGGACACCATGACAGCGAACATTATCGACGAACTGCAGTGGCGCGGGCTGATTAACCAGTCCACCGACCTGGACGCGCTGCGCAAGGAGACCGAGCAGCCGATCGCGCTGTACTGTGGCTTCGACCCGACGGGGCCGTCCCTGCATGCCGGCCACCTCGTGCCGCTGCTCATGTTGCGCCGCTTCCAAGAAGCCGGGCACACCCCGATCGTGCTCGCGGGCGGCGCCACCGGCATGATCGGTGACCCGCGCGAGGTCGGGGAGCGGTCCATGAACTCCGAGGACACTGTCCGCGACTGGGCTGAGCGCATCACGGGCCAGCTCAAGCGCTTCGTGCACTTCGACGGCGACAACGCTGCCCGGTTGGTCAACAACAACGACTGGACGAAGGACCTTGGTGTCATCGCGTTTTTGCGCGACATTGGCAAGCACTTCTCCCTGTCGACCATGCTCGGCCGCGAGACGGTGAAGCGCCGTCTGGACAACGACGGCATTTCCTACACCGAGTTTTCCTACATGCTGCTGCAGGCCAACGACTTTGTGCAGCTGCGCCGCAACCACGATTGTGTACTGCAGATCGGCGGCGGCGACCAGTGGGGCAACCTCGTCGCGGGTGTAGACCTGAACCGCCGCATGGACGGCGAGCAGGTGCACGCGCTGACTGTCCCGTTGGTGACGGACTCGGAAGGCAAGAAGTTTGGCAAGTCCACCGGCGGCGGCTCGCTGTGGCTCGATCCGGAGATGACCAGTCCGTATACCTGGTACCAGTACTTCGTGAACACAGCGGACGCCGATGTCATCCGTTACCTGCGCTGGTTCACTTTCCTCGATCAGGAGGAACTTGCGCGCCTCGAGGTAGAGGTTGCGGAGCGCCCGTTCAAGCGCGAGGCGCAGCGCCGCCTTGCCCAGGAAATGACGGATCTCGTCCACGGTGTGAAGGCCCGCGAGGGCGTCGAACTCGCCTCCCAGGCACTCTTCGGGCGCGCTGAACTCACCGACCTTGACGAGAACACGCTGGCCTCGGCTGTGTCCGAGACGACCGTGTTCGAATTCCCGGCTGCCGAGCCGGCCAACATCGTTGACCTGCTCGTCGGCGCTGGCCTGTTCGACTCCAAGGGCGCAGCCCGCCGTTCCATTAAGGAAGGTGGCGTGTACGTGAACAACGTGCGCATCGAAGACGACTCCTGGACCCCGTCCGACGAGGACTTCCTCCACGACGCCTGGCTCGTGCTTCGCCGCGGCAAGAAGAATTTCGCGGGGGCCAAGCGCGTGTAAGCCCTCGCTTGTCGACGACACCAACCAGGTTTTTTATGGCTGGCCTGGGTGTTTGTGTTTTGTTGTTGGTTCGTGGTTATATTTTCATCCGTTGCTTCGAGCGCCTGAGGGTGCGGGAGGGAACGAGATAACTAAAAGAGGTTGCCGTTGGGTGAACGGTGGTTGAACTTGGGTTTGACTTTTGTTTGCTTGGTTGTGTAACTTCGGTTGGAGCCGCTTCGGCAGGCTGGCTGGTTTGGTCAGTGTGTTGGGTGTGCTGGTGTTGTTTGAGAACTCGATAGTGTGCCAATGCATTTGATTTTTTGTTGTTGTGTGCTTGGTGTTGTGTGCCGCGTGGGTGTGCATGCCTTTTGGTGTGTGCCGGTGGTGGTTGGGTGAACCAATGATTGCCTGACTGCTTGTTGCGTGGTGTGCTTCACGTTTTGTGAGTGCATGATGTTTTTTGCCGGTCCTGTTGTTTTGCCCCGTCGGGTTGCAGGGCTGGTTGGGAGTTGTTTTTGGCTTCCGGTAATGTTTGGATTTTTGCCAGTCCAGCACTGTGTGGCGTTTTGTCGTGTGGTGTTGGTTGGTTTGTTTTTGGTTGGGTTTTGGGCTTTTCACGGCCTGTTTCACTTTTTGTTTTTGTTGAAACTTTTTTGTGGAGAGTTTGATCCTGGCTCAGGATGAACGCTGGCGGCGTGCTTAACACATGCAAGTCGAACGGAAAGGCCCAAGCTTGCTTGGGTACTCGAGTGGCGAACGGGTGAGTAACACGTGGGTGATCTGCCCTGCACTTCGGGATAAGCCTGGGAAACTGGGTCTAATACCGGATAGGACCACTTCTTGGATGTTGTGGTGGAAAGTTTTTTCGGTGTGGGATGAGCTCGCGGCCTATCAGCTTGTTGGTGGGGTAATGGCCTACCAAGGCGTCGACGGGTAGCCGGCCTGAGAGGGTGTACGGCCACATTGGGACTGAGATACGGCCCAGACTCCTACGGGAGGCAGCAGTGGGGAATATTGCACAATGGGCGCAAGCCTGATGCAGCGACGCCGCGTGGGGGATGACGGCCTTCGGGTTGTAAACTCCTTTCGCTAGGGACGAAGCGCAAGTGACGGTACCTGGAGAAGAAGCACCGGCTAACTACGTGCCAGCAGCCGCGGTAATACGTAGGGTGCGAGCGTTGTCCGGAATTACTGGGCGTAAAGAGCTCGTAGGTGGTTTGTCGCGTCGTTTGTGTAAGCCCGCAGCTTAACTGCGGGACTGCAGGCGATACGGGCATAACTTGAGTGCTGTAGGGGAGACTGGAATTCCTGGTGTAGCGGTGGAATGCGCAGATATCAGGAGGAACACCGATGGCGAAGGCAGGTCTCTGGGCAGTAACTGACGCTGAGGAGCGAAAGCATGGGGAGCGAACAGGATTAGATACCCTGGTAGTCCATGCCGTAAACGGTGGGCGCTAGGTGTGAGTCCCTTCCACGGGGTTCGTGCCGTAGCTAACGCATTAAGCGCCCCGCCTGGGGAGTACGGCCGCAAGGCTAAAACTCAAAGGAATTGACGGGGGCCCGCACAAGCGGCGGAGCATGTGGATTAATTCGATGCAACGCGAAGAACCTTACCTGGGCTTGACATACACCAGATCGGGCCAGAGATGGTCTTTCCCTTTGTGGTTGGTGTACAGGTGGTGCATGGTTGTCGTCAGCTCGTGTCGTGAGATGTTGGGTTAAGTCCCGCAACGAGCGCAACCCTTGTCTTATGTTGCCAGCAATTCGGTTGGGGGACTCATGAGAGACTGCCGGGGTTAACTCGGAGGAAGGTGGGGATGACGTCAAATCATCATGCCCCTTATGTCCAGGGCTTCACACATGCTACAATGGTCGGTACAACGCGTCTTGCGAGCCTGTGAGGGTGTGCTAATCGCTGAAAGCCGGCCTTAGTTCGGATTGGGGTCTGCAACTCGACCCCATGAAGTCGGAGTCGCTAGTAATCGCAGATCAGCAACGCTGCGGTGAATACGTTCCCGGGCCTTGTACACACCGCCCGTCACGTCATGAAAGTTGGTAACACCCGAAGCCAGTGGCCTGTAATGGGAGCTGTCGAAGGTGGGATCGGCGATTGGGACGAAGTCGTAACAAGGTAGCCGTACCGGAAGGTGCGGCTGGATCACCTCCTTTCTAAGGAGTTTATGTTTTGTGCCCGCAGTTGCGGGTGTTGTGTGGTTGATGTCGCCGAGTGTGCGACTGCCGCATTGTTGTTTTTCAAATTCCGGGTGGACATGCACCCCGGGTCGTGTTGGTGGATGCCGTCAGGGTGTCTGCGTGTGGCCTGGTGTGGGTGTGTGTGCTCGTGTGGTGTGACACTGAGGTGTCGCGGCAACGAAAAAATCGTTTGTGTGTGTTGGCATGCTGTTGGGTGTCTGGGGCAACATTGTGTGTTCCTGTTGTTGTGGCATCCCGCTGACTTATGGCCGCGTGTTGGTGGTTGTTGGTGTGGGGTGTGTGTTGTGTGAGAACTGTATAGTGGACGCGAGCATCTTGTTTTTCTGTAATTTGTGTTGTTTGTTGAGTGTCTACAGTTTGTAGTCGTTCGTGTGTATAAAGCAGCAGTGTGTGTTGTTTTGTGTTACGGGCGTATGGTGGATGCCTTGGCATGCTGGGCCGATGAAGGACGTGTGAGGCTGCGTTAAGCCTCGGGGAGTTGCCAACTAAGCGTTGATCCGAGGATGTCCGAATGGGGAAACCCAACATCAGTTGTGTGGTGTTACCTGCAGGTGAATGCATAGCCTGTGTGGGGGTTGACGTGGGGAAGTGAAACATCTCAGTACCCGCAGGAGAAGAAAACAATTGTGATTCCGTGTGTAGTGGCGAGCGATAGCGGATGATGGCTAAACCGTGTGCGTGTGATACCTGGGTAGGGGTTGCGTGTGCGGTGTTGTGGGGTGTGGTTGTTGCGGGCTACCTGACCGCAGGTGTGTGTTTGTGCGTTAGCGGAAGCGTCTGGGATGGCGCGCCGGAGCGGGTGATAAGCCCCGTACGCGAAGGCGTTTACAGGCATGTGCTGATCATTGCCCCGAGTAGCAGCGGGCTCGTGGAATCTGCTGTGAATCTGCCGGGACCACCCGGTAAGCCTGAATACTCAGTGTGACCGATAGTGAATAGTACCGTGAGGGAATGGTGAAAAGTACCCCGGGAGGGGAGTGAAAGAGTTCCTGAAACCATGCGCTTACAATCCGTCAGAGCACCTGTTTGTGTGTGATGGCGTGCCTTTTGAAGAATGAGCCTGCGAGTCAGCGGCATGTCGCGAGGTTAACCCGTGTTTAGGGGTAGTCGTAGCGAAAGCGAATCCGAATAGGGTGGTTTGAGTGGCATGTCCTGGACCCGAAGCGGGGTGATCTACCCATGGCCAGTGTGAAGCAGCTGTAAGAGGTTGTGGAGGCGCGAACCCACTTAGGTTGAAAACTGAGGGGATGAGCTGTGGGTAGGGGTGAAAGGCCAATCAAACTCCGTGATAGCTGGTTCTCCCCGAAATGCATTTAGGTGCAGCGTGATGTGTGCTTACCGGAGGTAGAGCTACTGGATGGCCGAGCGGGACTATCATCTTAGTGACGTCAGCCAAACTCCGAATGCCGGTGAAGTCAAGCATTGCAGTGAGACTGTGGGGGATAAGCTTCATAGTCGAGAGGGAAACAGCCCAGATCGCCGGTTAAGGCCCCTAAGGGTGTGCTAAGTGGAAAAGGATGTGGGATCGCGAAGACAGCCAGGAGGTTGGCTTAGAAGCAGCCATCCTTGAAAGAGTGCGTAATAGCTCACTGGTCGAGTGGTTCTGCGCCGACAATTCAGTGGGGCTCAAGCACACCGCCGAAGCCGCGGCAAACATTTTGTTTGGGTAGGGGAGCGTCGTGTGTGGGGTGAAGCCGTACTGTAAGGAGCGGTGGACTGCATGCGAGTGAGAATGCAGGCATGAGTAACGAATGATACGTGAGAATCGTATCCGCCGAATGACTAAGGGTTCCTGGGTCAAGTTCGTCTTCCCAGGGTGAGTCGGGTCCTAAGGCGAGGCCGACAGGCGTAGTCGATGGTTAACGGGTTGATATTCCCGTACCCGTACACGCGCGCCCAGTATTGAAGCGGTGATACTAACCACCCTGATCCACCTGCTGTTGCCGACCCTTGTGGTTGGTTGGTTGGTGGTGATGCGTGGGGCCTGATCCGTGGTAGATCAGTGATGGGGTGACGCAGTGAGGTAGCCGAGCCACTTATTGGATTGTGGTGCAAGCGTGTGGCACGACAGCATGTGAAATGCGGCTGTCATGTGTGTGAGGCGTGATGCGTAGCCCAGTGTTGGGTGATGTTGGTGATCCTGTACTGCCGAGAAAAGCCTCTAGCGATGTGTGTGTACGGCCCGTACCCGAAACCGACACAGGTAGTCAAGTAGAGAATACTCAGGCGGTCGGGTGAACTGTGGTTAAGGAACTCGGCAAATTACCCCCGTAACTTCGGGAGAAGGGGGACCTGGACTGGTGCCTGGTCATACGACTGTGGTTGCTGGTTCAGGTCGCAGAGAATAGAGGGGAGCGACTGTTTATCAAAAACACAGGTCCGTGCGAAGACGGTTAAGTTGATGTATACGGACTGACGCCTGCCCGGTGCTGGAAGGTTAAGAGGACCTGTTAGACCTTTTTGGTCGAAGCGGAGAATTTAAGCCCCAGTAAACGGCGGTGGTAACTATAACCATCCTAAGGTAGCGAAATTCCTTGTCGGGTAAGTTCCGACCTGCACGAATGGCGTAACGACTCCCCTGCTGTCTCAACCACAGACCCGGTGAAATTGCAGTACGAGTAAAGATGCTCGTTTCGCGCGGCAGGACGAAAAGACCCCGGGACCTTCACTATAGCTTGGTATTGGCATTCGGTGCGGTTTGTGTAGGATAGGTGGGAGATGTTGAAGCCGTCACGCTAGTGGTGGTGGAGTCGTTGTTGAAATACCACTCTGACCGTAGTGGATATCTAACCTTGGCCCATGATCTGGGTTGGGGACAGTGCCTGGTGGGTAGTTTAACTGGGGCGGTTGCCTCCCAAAATGTAACGGAGGCGCCCAAAGGTTCCCTCAGCCTGGTTGGCAATCAGGTGTTTAGAGTGTAAGTGCACAAGGGAGCTTGACTGCGAGACCTACAAGTCGAGCAGGGACGAAAGTCGGGACTAGTGATCCGGCACCTACTTGTGGATGTGGTGTCGCTCAACGGATAAAAGGTACCCCGGGGATAACAGGCTGATCTTCCCCAAGAGTCCATATCGACGGGATGGTTTGGCACCTCGATGTCGGCTCGTCGCATCCTGGGGCTGGAGTAGGTCCCAAGGGTTGGGCTGTTCGCCCATTAAAGCGGCACGCGAGCTGGGTTCAGAACGTCGTGAGACAGTTCGGTCTCTATCCGCCGCGCGCGTTGAAACTTGAAGAAGGCTGTCCCTAGTACGAGAGGACCGGGACGGACGTACCTCTGGTGTGCCAGTTGTTCCGCCAGGAGCATTGCTGGTTGGCTACGTACGGGAGGGATAACCGCTGAAAGCATCTAAGCGGGAAGCCTGTTTTAAGATGAGGTTTCATTTGAGGTTCCCAGGAGACGACTGGGTTGATAGGCCGGACCTGGAAGCACAGCAATGTGTGGAGGCGACCGGTACTAATACACCGAACAAACCAACCACCTGTTTGCGCACACAAAAGGTGCAAACAACACAACAAAACAAACACGAACTGTTCGCGTCCACTATGCAGTCCTGACACAACACACCACCATGTCACGGACAACACATAATTTGAATACTGGTCACCACACGCTGGACGACCCGACACACAAAAACCCCAAGGATGTGTCGGTGGTTGATAGCGGCGGGGAAACGCCCGGTCCCATTCCGAACCCGGAAGCTAAGCCCGCCCGCGCCGATGGTACTGCCCCCGGGAGGGAGTGGGAGAGTAGGTTACCGCCGACCCAACAACTTCACACAACGCGCCCGTCGACGAAACCCCCACCAAGGGTTTCATCGACGGGTGCTTTTGCTATGCCCGCACCCGCACGCCACACCCACTTGTCCGCAATGCGGTGTGGGAGCCAAGGCTATCTCGATAAATCGTAAGGGAATCGTTGGTGTTCACCCACTTGTCCGCACGGGCGGAGTGCCGCGTGAACCAGATCGAGGTCGGCCCTGTGGGGAGCGCTCATGGGCTACTTTTTTGGAAAGCGCTCACTATTCGTTGGTGTTCACCAAATTGTCCGCAACGGCGGAATAGTTGGTCCGCACGCACTTGTCCGCAATGCGGAGATCACACCGGCGGTCCGTCCCCTGGGCTGGTTTGTAAAACCCGTTACCTAACACAACCGACCAACACAAACACGCCCTGAACCCTTGAAACACAACGAGTTTTACAAACCACCACCCGCAACACCGCCGCTTCCGTCGTACCCACCCCCTTTGTGATCGTGCCCGGTGAGTAAAACCCGCCCACAATCTCTTGCTGGACACCCAGGAAGCCCACAACCGCGGATTGGTTGGTGCTGACCAAGTTGTCCGCAATGGCGGAATAGTTGGTCCGCACCCAATTGTCCGCAATGCGGAATGGAAGTCAACACCAGCGCGGTAGGTAGCGGGAGAATCGTTGGTGGATCCCCACTTGTCCGCAATGCGGAGCGCTGTGTGGCAATCGAAGCGGCGAGCGGGCAACATCCATGTATCGCTGCGGTTAGGAATTCGCCTCGGCTCAGGGGGAACGGCGGGGAGCAGGAATACATCCCTATAATGATCGGGATACGAATTGGAGGGATTCCATGGCAGAAGCCGGTAACGGAAACAACCGAGACGAGCGCCGTTCCAACGATGAAGGCGGGCAGCGTCGCGGTTCGAAGGGTCGTGAGCAGTCCCGGGGTCGTCGTCAAGCGAACGGCTCCGACCGTGGAGACCGCAAGGGCGGGTACCGCGGCAGTAAGGGGAAGGGGCGCGGCAAGGGCGGGCGCCCGGGACAGGGTAACCGTGTCCGTCATGACCGCTCCAACCCGTACCGTGAGGGTTTCCGCGAGGAGCGTATGGCGCAGAAGGAGCGCGAGCCGGATCTGCCGCAGGACCTAGAGATCACCGATCTGGATCCGTCGGTGCTGCAGGATTTGAAGGTGTTGTCGAAGGACAATGCGGATCGCGTCGCTAAGCATATGCTGATGGCGACTGATCTGCTTGAAGACGACCCGAAGCTCGCACTCGATCACGCTCGGGCGGCGAAGAATCGCGCGGGCCGTGTGGGTGTGGTCCGTGAGACCGCAGGTGTAGTCGCGTACCGCGCAGGCGAGTGGAAGGAAGCGCTGTCGGAGTTGCGTGCCGCACGACGCATCTCCGGTGGCCCGGGATTGCTTGCTGTGATGGCTGACGCGGAGCGCGGTCTGGGGCGGCCCGAGAAGGCGCTCGAACTCGGTCGGAGTCCGGAGGCGAAGGAGCTGGACGAGGCCGGCAAGATCGAGTTGGCGATTGTGCTGGCCGGTGCCCGTCATGACTTGGGGCAGCACGACTCCGCCTTGGCGACGCTGCAGCGGCTTAACCCGTCGCTGGATTCGCAGGGATTTGAACAAATGCGTCTGTCGTATGCGTACGCTGACGCGCTGCTAGCAACGGGTAAGCGCGATGAGGCGCGATCGTGGTTCGAGCACGTCGCCAAGGTTGACACTGATGGGCTTACCGACGCCGCTGAGCGTGCGAAGGAACTGGGGTAGGAACATGGCGCTGCAGGATAACCACGACGCGCTCCTGCTGGATCTTGACGGAACGGTGTGGAATGGCGGCGTGGCCATTGAGCACGCCGTCGATGCCATCAACGGTTCGGGTCTGGCTGCGATGTACGTGACAAATAATGCGTCGAGAAGCGCGGGCGATGTTGCGCAGATGCTCAACGCGATCGGCCTTAACGCGGCGGAGCAGGAAGTAATCACCTCCGCCCAGGCGGCGCTGACCATGGCGGAATCCCACCTCGAGCACGGCGACTCGGTTCTGGTTGTTGGAGCTGCGTCGTTCAAGCAGCTTGTGAGCGACGCCGGCTACCGCGTTGTCGCTAGTGCCGACGACAACCCGAAGGTTGTCCTTCACGGCCACAACCCGGAGACGGGCTGGGCGCAGCTTTCCGAGGCCGCCCTGGCGATTCAACAGGGCGCGATCTATCTGGCAACCAATCTGGACACCACGTTGCCGATGGAGCGCGGGTTTATGGTCGGCAACGGGTCGATGGTCGCGGCGGTGACCTCTGCAACCGGTGTCGTGCCTGAGGCGGCGGGAAAGCCGGGGCCGGCCATGTTCCTCCAGGCCGCTGATCGCCTCGGGGCGAAGCGTCCGCTGGCGGTCGGCGACCGATTGGACACTGACATCGCAGGCGGTGTGGCCGCCGGTATTCCTGCATTGCATCTGCTCACTGGCGTCTCGGGCCCGCTGGCCCTGATCGAGGCCCCGAAGGAGCACCGGCCGACGTTTATCGCCGACGATCTTCGTGGCCTGACGCAGGATGCCGAGTCGCTGCGTCCGGGTACGCAGGGCGGGTTCACCGCCCGCATTGATGGCGACGACATCATCCTCGGAAACGGCAATGACGCAGCCACACCGACTGAGGCGCTGCGAACCGTGCTCGAGGTGGCGTGGCACATGGACACCCCGCCGGAGTACGTCCGGCCGAACTCGGAGGCCGCCGAACGCGCGACCGCACAGTGGTGGTGACATGACTCCGCCGCTGCCACGCGACCCGCGTGCTCCGCACACCACACCAGCCGAGGTCACCGAGAAGTTCGAGGGAATTCTTTCGGAGGAGACCGCGACGCTGTCTGAAGAAGTCGATGTACTCACCCGCGCCCACGCCGTTCTCGGCGAGGCGCTGCAGGAAAGGAACGGCTGATGGCGCCGAAGCGCACCCGGTTGGACGCGGAACTTGTCCGCCGTAAAATTGCGCGGTCACGTGAGCAGGCTCAGAGCTGGATCAAGGAAGGTCGCGTGGAAGTCGGCGGCTTTGTCGCGTCGAAGCCGGCGACGGTGGTGGAGCCGGAGGTATCGATCCGCGTTAGCATCGAGGATCTCGAAGATTGGGCGTCGCGTGGCGCGCACAAACTGCTTGGGGCGTTAGAAGCGTTCCAGGAGTTGAGCGTCGAGGGTAAGCGTGCGCTGGATGCTGGCGCCTCCACGGGCGGATTCACCGATGTTTTGCTGAAGCACGGCGCGTCGGAGGTTGTCGCCGTCGACGTCGGTTACGGGCAACTCATCTGGCGTCTGCAAAACGACGACCGCGTGACAGTGCTGGACCGCACGAACATTCGCAACCTCACCCCAGACATGATGGGTGGGCCCGCAAATCTTATGGTGGGCGACTTGTCCTTCATCTCGCTGAAGCTGGTCCTTCCGGCGCTTGTCGACTGCCTGGAGGACGGCGCCGATCTTCTGCCGATGGTCAAACCGCAATTTGAGGTCGGCAGGGACCGTCTCGGTTCCGGTGGCGTGGTGCGTTCGCCGGAGTTGCGCGAAGAGGTCACGCTTGACGTGGCAAGGTTCGCGCAAGGGTTGGGGCTCAGCGTGCGCGATGTGGCAGCCTCGCCGCTGCCGGGCCCGAGCGGTAACGTGGAGTACTTTCTGTGGCTGGTCAAGGACGGCGGGGCGACTTCGCTTGACGACGACACCCTGACCGCCACCGTCCATCGTGCCGTCAAGGAGGGGCCGCAATGACCACCGCGCGCGAGATCTTGCTCGTTCCGCACCTGTTTCGCGAGTCGAACATCGAATCAGCCGCGCGGGCTGCAACCTTGCTCGAGGAGGCTGACATCACCGTCCGCCTGCTCGAGCAGCAGCGGATGGATGCGATTGAGACGCACCCGGTGTTGAGCGGGCTCAAGCGTGCGGCGGCCGACGCTGACGCAGCGGCCGGTTGCGAGCTGGTTCTGGTGCTCGGTGGCGACGGAACCTTTTTGCGTGCGGCGGGCTACGCGCGGGCGCAGGATATTCCGGTGCTGGGGATCAACCTGGGCCATGTGGGCTTTCTCGCTGAGGGCGAGGCGGAGAGTCTGGAGCAGTCGGTGCGCCAGGTCGTCGATAAGACGTACCGGGTGGTCGACCGGATGACGGTCGACGTGACGGTGACCGACCAGGCGGGGGAGGTCGTCGGCAGGAGCTGGGCGCTCAACGAGTGCAGCGTGGAAAACATGGAGCGCTCCCGTGTGCTCGACGCGACGCTGGAAGTTGATTTCCGCCCGGTGTCCTCGTTCGGTTGCGACGGGGTGCTCGTGGCTACGCCAACAGGTTCGACGGCGTACGCGTTTTCGGCGGGCGGGCCAGTGATGTGGCCAGCGCTGGATGCGATCTTGGTGGTGCCGAACAACGCGCACGCCTTGTTTGCCAAGCCGTTGGTGGTCTCTCCGAATTCGACGGTCGCGGTGGAATCCGAGCCGACGACGAGTGACGCGACCGCGGTTATGGACGGCATCCGCCGGATTCCAGTCCCGGCTGGGGCGCGCGTCGAGGTGGTGCGCGGGGCGCGTCCGGTGCGGTGGGTACGCTTGGACGACAAACCGTTCACAGACCGGCTGGTGGACAAGTTCCAGCTGCCGGTGTCGGGGTGGCGCGGACCGCGCGGCCAGGCAGTTTAGGGAGGCGATGTGCTCGCAGAGATCGCAATTTCGAATCTTGGCGTGATCAGCCACGCCTCGGCGGAATTGTCGCCGGGGCTCACTGTGCTCACCGGTGAGACTGGTGCCGGCAAAACGATGGTGGTCACGGGGCTGCGGCTGCTCACTGGCGGGCGTGCGGATGCCTCACGGGTGCGCACGGGCGCGAAGGAGGCAGTCGTTGAAGGTGCGTTTTCCACCGAGGGGCTGCCGGAGCCGACTATCGACGACGTCCGTTCCGTCGCAGAAGGCGCCGGTGCACAGCCGGACGAAAACGGCGAGTACCTCGTCTCCCGCTCGGTGAAGGCGTCGGGGCGATCGAGCGCGCACCTGGGCGGCCGGAAGGTGCCGGCGGCGGCGTTGGGGGATTTAGCCGCGCACCTGTTGACCATCCACGGTCAGAACGACCAGCTGCGTCTGCTCGCGCCGGAGCAGCAACTGGCGGCGCTCGACCGCTTCGACCCAGCGATCGCTCCGAAGCTTGAGGCTTACCGGGAGGTCTACACCGAGTGGCGCCAGGCGGTGAAAAGCCTCAAGGAGCGCACGGAAAAGCGGCTTGAACTGGCCCAGGAGATGGACCGGCTGCGCTTCGCGATCGAGGAAATCGATGCGGTGTCGCCGCAGGCAGGCGAGGACGATGAGCTCGTTGCCACGATCAACCGCCTGCAGGACGTCGACGCGTTGCGTGAGGCGGCCCAGACCGCGTTGGTGGCCATCGACGGCGCTGAGGCCGTCGGCGCGTTTGGTGCAGATGAGGAGGAGCCGGCGTCGGATCTCGTCGGCAGGGCGCAGGCGGCGCTTGCATCGTCGAGCGACGAGGCTCTCCGGGAACTCGGTGTGCGTCTGGGCGAGGTGGCGCGAGTACTCGCGGACGTCTCCGCGGAACTGGGCGCGTACACCGCCGACTTGCCCTCAGACCCGGACGAGCTTGAGCGCCTGCTGCAGCGCCAGCAGGAACTCAAGAGCCTGACGCGCAAGTACGCGCCGGACATCGCCGGTGTGGTCGCCTGGCGCGAAAAGGCGGGAAAGCGGCTGGGACAGATCGATACGTCGGAAGAGGCCGTCGACAAGCTCAAAACGCAGGTGGCCAAGCTAGAAAGCGAGATGAAAACACGGGCGGCCGCGCTGACGAAGGCGCGCGCCAAGGCCGCCAAGCGTTTAGGCGAGGCCGTGACCGAGGAACTGCACGGCCTGGCCATGCCCAAGGCGCAGCTACGTGTGGAGGTCGCTGAAGCCAAGTTCGGACGCGACGGGGCCGACACGGTGGAGATCACGCTCGCGCCGAATGCTGCGCTTGAGCCGAAGCCCTTGGCGACGAGCGCGTCCGGCGGCGAACTCTCGCGCGTCATGCTGGCACTTGAGGTGATCTTGTCCGAATCGTCAAGCGGGGCAACGCTGGTGTTCGACGAGGTGGACGCTGGTGTGGGCGGTCGCGCCGCAGTTGAGATTGGGCGGCGGCTTGCGCGGTTGGCGAGGCGCAACCAGGTGATCGTCGTCACGCACTTGCCCCAGGTGGCGGCGTACGCGAACACGCACCTGCACGTGTCCAAGGATGTCGGCGACGAGGCGGTGACCTCAGGGGTGGGCACCCTTGCCGATGAGGAACGCATTGAGGAGTTGGCGCGCATGATGGCGGGTCTCGACGATTCGGACACCGGTCGCGCACACGCCACGGAGCTGTTCACCCGGGCGCAGCGCGAGGTGGAGGAAATGCGGGCCTAACCCGCGCGCCTCCCCGGTTCAGGCAGGTCAACGTTGCACAATGGCACGCATGACTGTTGGAACTGGGGAAGCGGCCGCGAAAGAGTTGCGCGGCACGCTCCGCGACTGCACACCGCAGGGCAAAGGGCTCGCACGTCTTGGCGAGGGCGACATCGCGTTCGTCGACGCGCCGGACATGCAACGGCGCTTGGCGGAGCAGCTGATTTCGCGGCGGCCGGCCGCGGTAGTCAACCTCTCGCCGTACAGCACCGGGACGCTGCCGACATTCGGCCCCCACTTGCTGCTCGACGCCGGCGTGCCGCTCTACGAGTCCGTCGGCTCGGAACTGCGCTCCAAAATCCGCGACGGCAAAAAGGTGACGCTCGCTCCCAGCGGCGAACTGACCTTCGGGCGCAAGAACAGCGCCAAGGCTGAACCGGTTACGCGTGAGCAGGTCGACGCCTCATTTGCCGAGGCGCAGCGCGGCCTAGTGGAGAACATGGAGGCCTACTTCGGCAACACTATCGAGTTCATCCACTCCGAGGCGCCGTTGCTGATCGACGGCGTCGGCGCGCCCGAACTGGGTGATGTGATCGCAGACCGCAAGGTGGTCGTCGTCTCGCCGGGCGAGGACACCCGCCGGCGCATGTCGGGTATCCAGAACTTCATGCAGGAGTACACCCCGGTGATCATTGCAGCCGGCTCCGCGGCGAACACGCTGGCGCAGATGGGATACGCGCCGGACTTCATCGTGGCGGACCCCGCCGACGTGTCGTCGGAAAACTTGCGCGGCGACGCCCGCGTGATCCTGCCGGCGGACCCGGACGGTTACGCGCCCGGGTTGGAGCGCATCCAGGACCTCGGCGTGGGCGCAATGACGTTTCCCGCGGCAACCGATTCGCCGACAGACCTGGCGATCTTGCTGGCGGCGTTCCACGACGCGGAAACCATTGTCACTGTTGGCAATCAGGTAGAGTTGGACCGCATGTTCGCCGATACGGCGCACGCGGACCCGGCAGCGTTGCTGGCCCGGCTGAAGGCGGGCCGCAAGGTTGTCGATTCCACAGTGATTGAAAACCTGTACACGGTCGAGCCGACCAGCGGCGTGGCCTGGGCCTGGGCACTGCTTGGCCTCCTGGTTACCGCGGCGCTGGTGATCCTGGTGGCCGGCCTCGGCGGTAGCGGCACCTTCGCGGACAACCTGACGGGCACGTGGGACACAGTTGCGCAAACCGTGCAGAGCTGGTTCCCATCTGGAGAGGGGGAGTAGACAGCAATGGCGAAACAGATCGGATCTGGCGGCCTGGTCGCAGCCGGCCTCGGCTGGGGGCTAGCGCTCGGCGTCGTGCTCGGCGCGGCGGTGCTCGCCCCGGCGATTCCCGGTGGGCCGGACGTGTTCAACGGTGCGTTCCGCAGCGACGTCGACCACTCCGCAGCGGCGGACGAGGCAACGGAGCAGACGCAGGAAAGCAGCGAGGCGCAACAGCGTTTCGACGCCGCCGAAGACCTCCTGTCGCGCGAATCCGTCTCCATCGTCTCCGGCGCGCTGACGGATGTGCCGGTGGCGATCGTGCGCACGAACACGGCCTCGGACGACGACGTCGCCTCGGTGCGTTGGCTGCTCAACGCCGCGGGCGCGTCCGACGCCGGCGAGTTGCGCTTGACGGAGAAGTTCACGGACCAAAATGCAGCGGACGAACTGTCCACGCTGATTGCCTCGACGTTGCCGTCGGGCGCGCAGTTGAGCGTGGACAACCGCTCGCCGGGCATGCACGCGGGGCAGTCGTTGGCCTCCATCATGCTCATCGACCCGGCCACGAACGAGGCCCCGGCGCAGGCGTCAGACCGCAGCCTGGTGATGGACACCTTGCAGCAGTCCGGGTTCGTGGAGCACAAGGGGTCGATTGTGCCGGCCGAGGCAGTGGTGGTCGTCGACGGCAAGCCCGATGCCGCAGGCGGCGAGTTTGGAGCGAAGCTGCTGCGCGATTTTGCCGAGGCCTTGGGCGAGGCTGGCACCACTGTGCTGGCAAGTCAGGAGATTGCCCCGAAGGAGTTGCGCGGGGTGGCAACGGTCGGTGCGGTCGATAGCGAGACTGGCCGGATCTCCACGGTGCTCGCCGTGGCGGAGTAGTGCAATAGGCTCGGATGCTATGAGCCACGAATTCACTGTTGAATCGTCCGAGATCCTCATCGATGCGCCGATCATCGCGGTGCGCCGCGACAGCGTTGTCATGCCGGGCGGCACACCCGCTGACCGGGAGATTGTCGAGCACTTCGGCGCAGTTGCGGTCGTCGCGCTTGACGACGACAACAACGTCGCCCTGGTCGAGCAATACCGCCACAGCGTGGGCCGCCGCCTGCTTGAATTGCCCGCCGGTCTGTTAGACGTGTACGGCGAAGACGAGCTGGAGTGCGCGAAGCGGGAACTGGTGGAAGAAGCCGGGCTGGAGGCCGACGAGTGGGCTGTGCTGGTTGATTTGGTCACGTCTCCGGGGTTTGCGGAAGAGGCGGTGCGGGTGTTCGTCGCTAAGCAACTGCGCGAGGTGGAGCGCCCCGACGCCGAAAACGAGGAAGCCGACATGGGCTTTTCGTGGGTGCCGTTGGACGAGGCGGCGGAGAAGGTGCTGCGAGGTGAGATCGTCAACTCGATCGCGGTTAGCGGCATCCTGGCGGCGAGCAGGGTGGCAGCCGGCGGCGGGCACACGCGCGACGTGGCTGAGCCGTTCGAGTGGCGCCCGCAATCGCTGGCCCGGCGTCGTGGTGAGCGCGGCATTGTGCCGGATATGAAGCAGGTGTGATGGTTCAGGCAGAGCAGTTGGCGGCGCGCTGGCTCGAGCACCTCGCTGTGGAGCGTGGGGTGTCCGAGCACACGCTGAGCAACTACACGCGGGACGTGCGCCGCTACACCGCGTGGCTTGATGGCGCTGGAAAAACGGATTTGTCGCAGGTCACCGCCACGGACGTGGAGGCGTACGTGGCGGATTTGCGCCGCGGCGTCGACGGGGCGAAGCCGCTGGCCGCGTCCTCCGCAGCCCGCGCGCTGACGGTGACGCGCGGGCTGCATCGTTTCGGAGTGGAAGAAGGCGTGCTTTCCGCGGACACCGCGGCAGAGGTTTCACCGCCTGCCGCGGGCGAGAAGCTTCCTGACACGTTGAGCATCGACGAGGTCGCTACGCTTCTCGACGCCTGCCCGACCGAAACCCCAGTCGGCCTGCGCGACAAAGCACTGCTGGAAACGCTTTACGCCACCGGCGCGCGCGTGTCCGAGGTGCTGGATTTGCGTGTCGACGACGCCACCGCAGCCATCGACGCCGATGGCATCCTCGCCGTCACGGGCAAGGGCAACAAGCAGCGCCTGGTGCCGCTGGGGCGCCACTCAAAGGACGCGATCGACGCATACCTGGTGCGCGGGCGGCCGGTGTTCGCGACCGGAAAGTCGCACGCGCTGTTTTTGAACAAGCGCGGTGGCGGGCTGTCGAGGCAAAGCGCGTGGACCGTGATCAAACAAGCCGCGGAGCGCGCGGGCATTCACAAAGAGGTCTCGCCGCACACGCTGCGGCACTCCTTTGCCACCCACTTGCTCGAAGGCGGAGCGGACGTGCGCTCGGTTCAGGAACTGCTCGGCCACGCCTCAGTGACCACCACGCAGATTTACACGCACATCACGGCCGACAGCCTGCGCGAAGTTTGGCGCAGCTCGCACCCGCGTGCGTAAGCTTTCACACTTATGAGTGGACACAGATTCGCACGAGCCCGCCGCGCAGCCTTGGCTGTGCCCGCAGCGTTGCTGCTGACCACCGCCTTCGGCGCGGCACCTGCCACCGCGCAGCTTCCCGGCGGCATGGATCCGGCCCAGGTTGCGGGCATGATCCCGTCGGAAATCACCGTGCCCGCGGGCGAAACCACGACGGTGGACGTCGGGGTGCCCGTGGACGTGAACTACTCCTCGGGCGGGTGGACGGTCACCTCGAACGGCACCTCGGTGTCGGTGACAGCACCTGACCAGGACGGCGCCACCGCGTCGGTACCAGCGAGTGCCGGCGGATACTCGACGACGGTGACCCTTGTCGCTGTCGGCGGCGGCGCGAACACCGACGCCGGTGAAGCAGCCGACGGTGGTGGTGCAGCGGATGCACCAGCAGCGCAGCGGAACAGGGGTGAAGACGGGGACCGAAACGGCGGGTCTGAGCCAACCGATGGTGGATCCGAAGCAACGGGTCGGGCCGGCGAAGGTGCGGGTGCCGCGCAGCGCCCGGAGCGTAAGCAGGCGGAGAAGGCTGACGCCACCAATGCGAAGCGCCTCGAATTTGAAGGCGAGATCCGGGGCAACCAGATTGTGGTCAAGGTCCCGCTGCGCAAGGTCGCGGATCTAATGCAGTACGCCAACTACGACACGTCGAACGCAACCGTGCGTTACGTGGATGTGAACGGACGCATCATCGAGGGCGTCGAGCGCGACGTGGACATCAAGGGGCGCACGCTTACCTTGACCTACCCGGAGGGGGAGACGCCGGACAACCCGTTCATTATTGAGGTGGTCGAAGATGGCGCGGCCACGTTTGTCGCCGTCATTACTTCGGCCAACGCTGAAGTGGAGCGCCCGGAAAACGCAGGCAGCGCGGAAGGTGACGGCTATGACGGTCAAGTCTATGAGGTTGACAAGGGGTCGTCGTCAAGCGGAATTGCCCCGCTTCTCATCGGCGGAGCCGCGCTGTTCGCCGCGCTCGCGCTGCTGATCGTGTTCCTGCGGAAGCGAAGCCGTGGGCGGGTCTAATGACATCGTTGTAAGATGTACGCAGTCAAGGGTTTAGACGTGATCGCAGGAAGGAACGGCCATGGCGGACGACGCGCTGTTTGACGCGGCTGACCAGAAGACGTTTCTGACGGGCCGGCCGTGGCGCGAGTTTGCCAAGCCGAAGGAGCTGGACCGCCATGGGCCAGCGACCGTCATTTCGATGGTGAACCAGAAGGGCGGCGTGGGAAAGACCACGTCCACGATCAACCTCGGGGCCTGCCTCGCTGAGCAGGGTCGCAAGGTGCTCTTGGTAGACCTCGACCCGCAGGGCGCGCTGTCAGCCGGGCTAGGCGTGTCCTACGAGGAGGACCAGGTCACGGTTTACGACCTGCTGTTCGACACCACGGCCAGCATCCACGCTGCGATCAACAAGACGAACGTGTCTGGGCTCGACCTTGTGCCGGCGAACATCGACCTATCGGCCGCTGAGATCCAGCTGGTCAACGAGGTCGGTCGGGAGCATACCCTGGCGCGCGCCCTGCGTCCTGTGCGCGGCGAGTACGACTTCATCATTCTGGACTGTGGCCCGTCGCTGGGCCTGCTGACCGTCAACGCACTCGCGTGCTCGCACGGTGTGATCATCCCGATGGAGTGCGAATACTTCTCACTGCGCGGCCTTGCGCTGCTCACCGACACCGTGGAGAAGGTCCGCGACCGCATCAACTTCGACCTCGACATTGTGGGCATCCTGGTCACCATGTTCGACCGCCGCACCACCCACGCCCGCGAGGTGATGGACCGGGTGGTGGAAGTCTTCGGCGACCGCGTTTTCGACACCGTGATCACGCGTACCGTGCGATTCCCTGAGACGTCTGTCGCCGGCGAGCCGATCATCACCTGGGCGCCGAATTCGCAGGGCGCGGATCAATACCGCAGCCTGGCGCTTGAGGTGCTGGAGCGCACCAGCTAGTGGCGCAAGCACCCGAGCAGTACCCGCAGCCGGAGATCACCGGCTTTACGCTCGTCCTCCAGAACTTCGAGGGGCCGTTCGACTTACTGCTCAGCCTGATTCAGGCGAAGAAGTTAGACGTCACGGAAGTGGCGCTTGCCGAGGTGACCGACGAGTTCATCGCCTACACCCGCGCATTGGGCGAGACCGAGTCGCTCGACGAGGTCACCGAGTTCCTCGTCGTCGCCGCCACCCTGCTCGACATGAAAACGGCGCGCCTGCTCCCGCGCGGCGAGCACGACATGGAGGACGACTTCGAGCTGCTCGAAGCCCGCGACCTGCTGTTCGCCCGGCTGCTGCAGTACCGCGCCTACCAACAGGTCGCCGACCAGTTCGCTCAGTGGCAAGCCAGCGCTAATCGACGACACCCCCGCGCCGTATCCATGGAACCGCGCTTTGTGGATCTGCTCCCGCCAGTCGAACTCGGCCACGACGCGGCTAGCTTCGCAGAACTCGCAGCCTCCGTTTTCCGACCGAAACCTCCGGAAGAGGTGCGCACCGACCATTTGCACGCGGTGGCGGTATCCGTGCCGGAACAGGCCGGGCGCATCCTGGACACGCTGAAACTTGCCGGCTCCGGCACGTGGCTGACGTTTGCCGCGCTGACCCGCGACTGCACCCGGTCGATGGAAGTCGTCGGCCGATTCCTTGCACTACTCGAGCTCTACAAGGCCCGCGCAGTGGAGACGGAGCAGCCGGAAGCGCTGGGGCAACTCGATGTGTCCTGGACCGGGCTCGACGTGGACCCGGCTGTCGTGGCGGCGTCGAACTGGACGTAGGCGCCCGTAGCTAGAATTCAGCGCTATGGAAGACATGCCGATGGTGGCGCAGTTGCGCTCGAGGATCGAATCGGTGCTGTTGGTCGTCGATACGCCTGTCGCCGTCGAAGATCTCGCCGGAGCGCTCGGAGCTACGCACGCCGAGGTGTCAGACCATCTGCGCGAGTGGTCCCGCGAACTCGACGGGCGCGGCAGCGGTATCGATCTGCGCGAGACTGCTGAGGGCTGGAGGCTTTACACCAGGCCGGAAAACGCGGATGCGGTCGAGGCGTTTTTGCTCGACGGCACGCAGAAGAAGCTCTCGCGCGCCGCGATGGAGACGCTGGCTGTGGTCGCGTACCGGCAGCCGGTGACCCGCGCGCAAGTGGCGGGTGTGCGCGGCGTCAACGTCGACGGTGTGATGCGCACACTTGCACTGCGCGGCCTGATCGCGGAGGTGGACCCGGAGCAGGAATCCGGCGCGCACCGGTATGTGACCACCGAGTTATTTTTGGAGCTGCTCGGCATCGATTCGCTCGAGCGGCTGCCGGATCTCGCGCCGCTACTTCCGGACATCGATGCTATCGAAGATGCCTGGTAACCTGCGGACAGGCAATAACCGCATACGACTGCAAAGGATTCGAGGATTTTATGACTCCTCCCGCTCGCCGAGACGGCACACCGGACAAGCCCGAGAAGGACGACACGTTCTACATCTCGTACGCGAAGCCGGCAAAGAAGCAACACGTTCGCCTGGACAAGCGGCGCAAGAACGCCGTAGAGAACGAACCCCACCCGTTGGACGACAACTGGTGGGACGACAACCCGGGCGAGAAGGCCCGCAAGACTGAGGGCATCCGCCTGCAGAAGGTGCTGGCGCAGGCCGGTGTGGCGTCTCGTCGTCACGCAGAGGCCATGATTGACCAGGGCCGCATCGAGGTCAACGGCAAGATCGTCACCGTCCAGGGCATGCGTGTGAACCCGAACGTGGACATCATCCGCGTCGACGGATCCCGCATCAACGTCAACGAGGAGCACGAGTACTTCGTGTTCAATAAGCCACGCGGCGTGCACTCGACGATGAAGGACGAGCACGACCGCACCTCTGTCGGCTCCTACCTGTCGGAGCGCACCGCCTCCGGCCAGCGCCTGTTCCACGTCGGGCGTCTCGACGCCAACACCGAGGGCCTGCTGCTGCTCACCAACGACGGCGAGTTGGCAAATCGCCTGACGCACCCGAAATACGAGGTGTCGAAGACCTACATGGCCACTGTGCTCGGCGAGGCGAACAACGAGCTGGTCAAGCAACTCAAGCAGGGCATTGAGCTTGACGACGGCCCCGCGAAGGCCGGCTTCGCCCAAATCGTGGACGTGCACAACGGCCAGTCGATCGTGCGTGTGGAGCTGCACGAAGGCCGCAAACACATCGTGCGCCGCATGCTCAAGACCGCCGGGTTCCCGGTGCAGCGGCTGGTGCGAACCAAGTTCCACACCGTCCAGTTGGGCGAGATGAAACCAGGCATGATGCGTGCGCTGAACTCCTCCGAGTTGGCGTCGCTGTACAAGGTGGTGGATATGTAAATGGCAGACAATCAGATTTCGAACATGCCCGGCGGCGGGCTGATTCTCGCGGTCGACGGCCCGTCGGGGACCGGCAAGTCGACGATGTGTCGCGCATTGGCCAAGCAATTGGACGCGAAGTATGTGGACACCGGCGCGATGTACCGCGTGGCCACGCTTGCGGTCTTGCGCGTGGGCGTCGATCCGGCGGATACGGACGCCGTGATCGAAGCGACGACCGACCTGCCGCTCGAGGTATCCGACGACCCGGATTCCACTGCGGTGCTGTTCGCCGGTGAAGATGTTTCCGGTGAAATTCGCGGGCCTGAGGTAACCAAGCACGTTTCCGCAGTCTCGGCGATCCCGGAGGTGCGCGTGAACCTGGTGGAGCTGCAGCGCAAACTCGCACGTGAGGCAGGTCGCGCCATTGTGGAAGGCCGCGACATCGGCACCGTTGTGCTGCCGGACGCCCCGGCGAAGGTGTACATGACCGCCAGCGCTGAGGTGCGTGCGAAGCGGCGCTTCAACCAGGACGTCGCAGCCGGCCGCGAGGCTGACTTCGACGCAGTGCTTGCCGACGTCAAACGCCGCGACGACGCCGACTCGTCGCGCAAGACCAGCCCGCTGCGTCCAGCGGACGATGCCGAGGTGGTCGACACCTCCGAGATGGCACCGGACGCGGTGCTCGCCGCACTGACCGCGGTGGTGGAAAGGAGCGCGCGATGAGCGACAAGCATGACGACAACCTCGAGCCGGAAACCCAGTTCATCCAGCCGGGTATCGACGCGTCCGGCTACGACGACGTCGAGCCCTACGAAGTCAGTGCCGACGACGCGGAGTACTACGAGGACCTGGACGACTTCGACGAGTCGGAGTTCGGCGAGGCCGACTTCGGCGACGACGCCGAGACAGACGACTACACCGACGAAGAGTGGGCAGAGATCGAGGCCGAGTACGGCATTCTGCGCCCGGACGTGGTCAAGGAGGCGTTGCCGACTGTCTCCATCGTGGGCCGCCCAAACGTGGGTAAATCCACGCTGGTGAACCGATTTTTGGGTCGTCGTGAAGCCGTGGTGGAAGACCACCCAGGTGTCACCCGCGACCGCGTGAGCTACATGGCTGACTGGAACGGCCGCCGCTTCTGGGTGCAAGACACCGGCGGCTGGGACCCGGACGCAAAGGGCATCCACGGCGCGATCGCTCGCCAGTCCGAAGCCGCGATGGAAGCGTCTGACGTGATCGTCATGGTCGTCGACGCGAAGACCACCGTCACGGAGACCGACATGGTCATGGCGCGAAACCTGCAGCGTGCGGACGTGCCGGTGATCCTAGTGGCCAACAAGTTCGAGTCCGACAACCAGTGGGGCGAGGTCGCGGAGTTCTACACCTTGGGCCTCGGCGACCCGTGGCCGGTCTCCGCACTACACGGCCGCGGCGGTGCGGACGTGCTCGACGAGATCCTGCGCCTGTTCCCGGAGGTTCCGCGCGCTGCGGCGTCGGTGACAGAAGGACCGCGCCGTGTCGCACTCGTCGGCAGGCCGAATGTGGGCAAGTCGAGCCTGCTGAACAAGCTGACCAAGTCCAACCGCGCCGTGGTGGACAACGTCGCCGGGACCACTGTCGACCCGGTCGACGAACTGGTGCAGCTGGACGAGGACCTGTGGACGTTCATCGATACCGCGGGCCTGCGCAAGAAGGTGAAAAACGCCCAGGGCCACGAGTACTACGCCTCGCTTCGCACCCGCGGCACCATCGAGGCCGCCGAGGTGTGCGTGGTCTTGATCGATGCCTCCCAGGAGATCTCCGAACAGGACCAGCGCGTGATCTCGATGGTGCTCGAAGCCGGCAAGGCGATGGTGATCTGCTTTAACAAGTGGGACCTCATGGACGAGGACCGCCGCTACGACTTCGACCGCGAATTCGACCAGACCATGGGGCAGTTGAAGTGGGTGACCAAGCTCAATATCTCCGCCGACACCGGCCGTGGTCTGCACCGTCTCGAGCCCGCGATGAAGCAGGCGCTGGAGAACTGGGATAGGCGCATCTCGACGGGCCAGCTCAACAACTGGCTGCGCGAGGCGATCGCTGCGAACCCGCCGCCGATGAAGAATAACCGCCTGCCGAAGCTGCTGTTCGCCACAATGGCGACGACGCGCCCGCCGACAATCATCCTGTTCACCACCGGCTTTTTGGACGGCGCGTACCGCCGTTACCTCGAGCGCAAGTTCCGCGAGCAGTTCGGCTACCACGGCACCCCGATTCGAATCGCCGTGCGCGTGCGTGAACGCCGTGGCAGGAAGTAGGTCAGCATGGATTCCACGTTCTTTTCGGCTCCGTCCGACCCGCAGGCTCCGCTGCCGCTCATCGTGGCGTTGCACGGCCGCGGCGACAACGGCCGCAACTTCCTAGCAGGGACGGGCCTCGTAAAAGCCAACGCTGTCGTAGTCGCCCCGACCGGCTCCGCCAATGCCTGGGCGCCGGCACCCTACGCGACGACCACGATCGAGCAGGACAAGGCGCGTATCGACGACATCATCGCCCAGTCCCGTGACCGCTTCGACATCGACGCTGAACGCATCTACGCCGTAGGCTTCTCCAACGGTGGCGGCCTCTCGGTGTACCTGTCGACATTGGACGATACGTTCGCCGGCGTCGCGTCCGTCTCTGCTGCCGTGCGCTGCACCGAGGTTGACATTGAAGCCGCAAATCCGGTGGACTACCTCAACATCCACGGCACCCACGATGACGTGGTGCCCTACGACGGAGAGGTCCGCCCGGGCTTTGGTAGCCCCGCCGAGGACGGCATCTTGGGAGCACCGGAAGTTGTGGCGGCGTTCGAGCGCCGCAACGGCGAGACCGCTCGCACTGAGCACCGCCGTGTCGAGGGCATGGGGCACGAGTGGCCGACTGGTCCGTGGGCGCCGCATCGCGGCATCGACGTGACCAAGGAGATCTTCTCCTTTTTCGGTCTCGACGAGCGCGACGACGTCTAAATCCTAGCGGCGGTAGGCGAACGCGTCGGTGCGGTACGGAAGCGGGATGGTCTGGCCGCGGTCGAAGCCGAGCCGGTCGTAGAGGTACCACGACAGGTTCGCCTCCATCTTCGCGCGGGTGTTTTCGTTGGCCTTGAGCCAGTACGAGCGCGTGGCCATCAGTTCGAAGCAGTCCTCCACGGCGATCATGTCGACCCATTCGGTGCGCACCTCGCGCTCGAGGCGCCACGGCGCGGCCACGGTGGGGTAGAAGCCCTCGCGTTGCACGTCTCCGGAGTGCATAATGCGTGACAGTCGTAGCACCCAGGGGTGGCGCACGGCGAGCGTGTTCCAGCACAGCATCAGCGTCCCGCCGGGCCGGATGACGCGGTCAGCCTCGCTGCTGGCTTCATGCGCGTCCACCCAGTGCCACGTCTGGGCGCACGTGATCGCGTCCACGCTGTTGTCGCCAAGACCTGTCGCCTCCGCAGTGGCGCGCCACACCGGCACTTCCGGCAGTTGGGTGTGCAGCACCCGCGCCATGTCGGCGGACGGGTCGCAGGCGTATGTGGTGCGTGTGTCGTCGTTAAGCAACTGCGTGAGTTTGCCCGTGCCGGCGCCGATGTCGCAGACGGTGGTGGCGTCGTCGACAAGCGAAAGCACCGCAGAGGGGTACGTTGGGCGCGCGTCGTGGTAGCGGTCGGCGTCACGGACGAACGCGCTGGCCGCCGTGTGCTGGTGGGCGCGGCTGCGGAAGGTGGGCTGGGACTTCCTGCTGGGCCCCGGGTGAGTTCCGCGCGTAGACATGATGCACTAATCTACCTGTCGTGTTTAATCCGGAGCAGCAGGCGTGATGCGCAAAGTACCGACCCTCGCGGCGGCGGGAGTTTGCGCACTTCTGCTCGGCGGCTGCTCCTCACTTGCAGGCTCCGACCTCAATGAACCGCTGGTGACCACGCGAGCGCTGCCAGCTATTGACGACATCCGCGAGGTCGACCCTTGGTCCGCCCCCTCGTCTGAGACCCGGCACATCAACGCAGGAGGCTTGAAACGCGACTACATCCTGTCGCTTCCCGCCGGCGCAGACCAGCGCGACCGCCTGCCCGTCATCCTCGTGTTCCACGGCTACGGCGAGGACGCGGAATCGGTGCGCAGGAATTCCGGCTTGGATGAGGCAGACGCGATCGTGGCCTACCTCGACGGCGAAAAGAAAGCCTGGGCTCCGGCGCCGTACGCAAAAACATCGGGGGAGCAGGACCTCGACTTCGTCGATGCGGTGCTGGATGAGTTGGGCCGCGATTTCTCTATCGACCGCTCCCGCGTGTTCGCCGCCGGGTTTTCCAACGGCGGCGGATTCGCCGCGTACCTCGGCTGCCAGCGACCGCAAGAGTTCACCGGTATCGCCACTGTCGCCGGTGCCTACTATCACCGCGTATCCGAGGGCTGCTCGCAGATTCCGATGAAGCACGTCGACTTCCACGGCACCGACGACGACATCATCTCCTACGACGGCGGTCGCCGCCACAAAACCGCCTACAACTCAGTCGATGAGATGCTCACCGACGCCGCCGAGCGCAACCACTGCGATGCCCGCGAAGAAGACATCGACGTCGAAGACAACGTGCGCCTGGAACACTGGGCGGGCTGCGACGCCGAACTTGCCCACTACCGCATCGAACACGGGCCGCATGTCTGGCCCGGCGGCGGCAACGACTCGTCCAAGACGGTCGACCAGGGCTTTGCCACCGACAAGATCCTCGAGTTCTTCCGGCTAGGCAAGGGCAGCAAGCGGTAGTCGCTGCGGCCCGCTGCGTTTCGGCACAATGGGCCCATGATCTATAGCTTCGAAGGAACAACCCCAAAGATTCACCCGTCCGCGTTTGTGTCGGACGAGGCGACCATCATCGGCGACGTGGAAATCGGCGAGGACGCGAACATCTGGCCAGGTGTGGTGATCCGCGGCGATGTCGGTGCCATCCGGATCGGCGAGCGCGTCAACGTCCAGGACGGCACCGTCATTCACGTCGATGGCGACGGTGAGACGGTGCTCGAAGAGGATGTGACGATCGGACACCTCGCGATGGTGCACGGATGCCACATCGAAGCCGGTTGCCTCATCGGTATGAGCGCGACCGTATTGTCGCGTTCGCGCGTCGGCAAAGGAAGCATCATCGGTGGCGGGGCAGTGGTGCTTGAAGGCCAGGAGATTCCGGCGTTCTCGCTTGCGGCCGGCGTGCCGGCCAAGGTAAAGCGCCAGCTGGACGAGGACACGTACCCGGACCGGCTCAAGCACGCGGCGTTCTACGTCGACTTGGGCAAGCGCGCGAGTGCAGGGCTGGTGCCGGTGGGGCGGGAACAGGCCCGGTGTGAGCAATAGCTGTAAGTAGCTCGAACCGAAGTGCGCGACCTGGGTGTTTGGTGCAGCGGCCGATCTACTTTCAGCTATTGTTCCTCGCCCCTTCGCTGGGAACGGGGAAGGCCCTATATGAATCGGCACGCACGTGGGCCTACCGCGAGATCCGCAACCACTGGGGAGACCCCGACAGTTTGAGGCGCTCAATCCAAACTGTGGCACAAGCGATCGACGTCGAGATGTTCACAGAGCCACTGCCAACCAACGAAGTCGACCACATCGCTAGGTCAATCCACAAATGGATCATCACCAAGTCCCGCATGTGGGCAGACGGCCCAGCTACGAGGGGCAGCTGTTCCGCATGGCGCAGGATCACACGATGGTGGATCACTTCCGCCCCGGGCCGGGGCTTGAGTCGATCTTTGAGCCGGTGTAGGCGTGCCCACATTGTGCCCGCACCTGCCCGCACTTGGTCGCACGTTACCGCATATGACCTGCCGTGCTTCTAGTTAGGAAAGATGCTGGTCAACAAGAAAACCCCCAGGTCATCCCGGGGGTTTTACTCATGTTGTCGGACTGACAGGATTTGAACCTGCGACCCCCACACCCCCAGTGTGGTGCGCTACCAAACTGCGCCACAGCCCGATTGTCGCCGAAGCAACTGGCCAAATATTACAGCACTGTCATCTGCCCCCAAAAACTGCCAGGTCAACTGACTACGCCGTCCACGTATAGCCACTGGCCGTCACGTCGTTCGAAGCGGGAACGTTCCTGCAGCGAGCCGCCGGGGTAGAGGGCTTCGAAGACGACGGTGCCGGTGGCGTCGAAAAGCCCGCCGCCCTCGGTGGAAATGACGTTGAGGCGGGTGAACGGCTCGCCGGAGGGGTCCACGTCCAGGCCGGCCGGTAGTGTCTCCGGCGCCCAGGTGCGGGCGACATAGGAGCCGTCACCGATGACGAAGGCGGTGTAGCGCGAACGCATGAGCGCCTCAGCGGTCGGCGCGTTGGCAGCGCCTGAGATGTAGCGGCTGCAGCACGCGTCATACGGCATGCCCAGCCCGCACGGGCACAGGCCCCGCACCTCAGACCGCACTCCAGCCATTATTTGCCCAGGCGCTCAGCGCGGTGAAGCTTGTTTTGGCGGCGACGGCGCTCCAGCGAGGCGGTCTCCGCGGTGGTCTCGATGGCACCCTTGTCCACGTATCCGTCGACGGTGGAGGAAGCGCCGGCGGCGCGCAGGGTTTCCACCTGGTCGTCGGAGAGGTCGCCGTAGAGGGTAATCAGGCGGGTGAAGGTGCCGTCGCCGTTGTGGTTGACTTCCACGCGGACGTCGTCAAGCGGCATGCCCTTCGCTGCCTCGCGCACGGCCTGGGAGCAGGACACCGCGAGCGCGGACATGTACAGGCCAGTCGACGTCACGCCCTGGCCCTTGCCGCCGGTGTTCTTGGAGCGGTCGGTGGTGATCGCGTGATCCGAGGTGCGCACCACGTCGCCGTACTTCGTGCCGCGGGCGGAGTATGACACGGCGTTGGAGTCCGTGGTCTTCGCCGGCACGAACAGGTCCTCGGTGTACTGTACGGCCCAGGAGCCGATGATGTCCGCGGCACGCTGCGCGGTGCCCTGGCGGGTCAGCAGGTGATCGGCCTTGTCGAGGGACATCAGCGACTTCGGGTAGCGCGCCAGCGAGAAGATGTTCTGGGCGTTGTCGATGCCGACGGTGATGTCGATCGGGGAGTGCACAATAAGCAACGGCTTGCGCAGCTTCGGCAGGTATTCCTCCGGGTTGGTCTCCGCGAGATCCTCGAGGAACTCGCGGGAGATGACCAGCTCGCGGCCGCCGAGGACGACTGGCACGGAGCCGTTGGCGTCGGCCTCGCCGATCGCGTGGGCGTAGTGCAGCACGGAGTGTGCTGGGTCGAACGGCGCGCCGACGGTCGCCACAGCCTTGATCATCTGCTTCAGCTCCGGGCGGGTCGCTGCCTTAAGCGCGGCCGCGCCACCGAGGGAGTGGCCCATTAGCAGCTGCGGGGCTTTGTAGTTTTCTTCGAGCCACAGGGCTGCGGCGACGATGTCGTCGACATTCTCGGAAAACGACGTGTTTTGGAACTCGCCCTCGGACTGGCCCAGGCCGGGGAAGTCGAAACGCAGGGTGGCGATGCCGTGCTCGGTGAGTCGCTTCGAAATGCGCGACGCACCCGGCGTGTGGCGGGATCCTGCGAAGCAGTGCGCGAAAATCGCGTACGCCTGCGCGGGTCCGTCCGGCCTGTCGATGGTGCCGGCCATCATGTGCCCCTTGGACGAGGGGACTTTCACGTTCATAGACAGCATTGGTTGGCTTCCCTCCTCAATTCGACGTACAGCGTAATCGTGTCACCATGTCTTTGGCACTTTGGTGCACCCCTGCGACCGGCCCGAGCGTCAAACCGCATTATCCTTAACGGTTATGGGCAAATTCGACTGGTTCTGGAAGGCCATGGGCTCCACGGCCGAGCGCAACAACAAAAAGTCCAAGGCCGTCGTCGCCGACGCGCACGGGCTGATCGAGGAGCTCTCGCTTCTCGACGACAACTCGCTCGCCGAAACCGTCCGCGCCACCGTGACCGACGGCGCCGTCAAGGACAAGCCGCGCTTCCTTGCGGGCCTGTCGGTGGCCTCCCAGCGTACGCTGGGGATGACCCCGTTTAACGTGCAGAACCAGGCTGTGCTGCGCCTGCTCGAAGGCGACGTGATCCAGATGGCCACCGGTGAAGGCAAGACGCTGGTCGGCGCGATGGCGGCCACCGGGTTTGCGCTGCAGGGCAAGCGCGTCCACCTGATCACAGTGAACAACTATCTGGCCGCCCGCGACGCAGAGTGGATGCGCCCGCTTGTGGAGTTTTTCGAGTTGACGGTGGCGGCGGTCACGGAGTCGTCGTCACGCGAAGAACGCGTCGCGGCCTACCGCAGCGACGTGATTTACGCGCCGGTGACCGAGATCGGCTTCGACCACCTGCGCGACAACCAGATCACCTCGCGCGAGCAGACGGTGCAGGTTCCTGCGGATGTGGCACTGGTCGACGAGGCGGACAGCGTGCTTGTCGACGAAGCCCTGGTCCCGCTTGTCCTCGCCGGGTCCGAGGGGACGCAGCAGGCCACCGGCCAGATCACCGAGGCCGTCTCCCACCTGGTGGAGGAGCAGGACTACACGATCGATTCGGACGGGCGTAACGCGTTTCTCACCGACGACGGCGCGGCGAAGGTCGAGCGTCTGTTGGGTATTGAGTCGCTGTACTCGGACGAGCACATCGGCTCCACGCTGGTGCGGGTCAACCTCGCGCTGCATGCCAAGGCGCTTCTGATCCGCGACGTGCACTACATCGTCGAGGATGGCAAGGTCGCGCTTGTCGACGCCTCCCGCGGCCGCGTGGCAGAACTGCAGCGCTGGCCCGACGGCCTGCAGGCGGCAGTCGAGTCGAAGGAGGGCCTCGACGTGTCCGAGGGTGGACGCATCCTCGATTCGATCACGCTGCAGGCGCTGATGCGCCGCTATCCCACGGTGTGCGGCATGACGGGCACCGCCGTTGAGGCCACCGACCAGTTGCGCAGCTTCTACGGCCTGCACGTCGCAGTCATCGACCGGGCGAACGAACTCAAGCGTTTCGACGAGGCCGACCGCATCTACGCGACCATGGAGGACAAAAACGCCGCGATCGTCGAGGAGATCGCGCACATTCACTCCACCGGCCAGCCGGTGCTCGTCGGCACGCACGACGTAGCCGAGTCTGAGGCGCTGGCGGAGGCGCTCGCGCAGCGCGGTATCGCCGTCAACGTCCTCAACGCGAAAAACGACGCCGAAGAGGCGCGCATCATTGCGGAGGCCGGCGACGTCGGACGCGTGACGGTGTCGACCCAAATGGCTGGCCGCGGCACCGATATCAAGCTCGGCGGCGCCGACGAGGGAGACCACGACGAGGTGGCCTCACTCGGCGGTCTTGCGGTCATCGGTACCGCGCGCCACCGCACCGCACGCCTGGACAACCAGCTGCGCGGCCGCGCGGGCCGCCAGGGCGATCCGGGCCTGAGCCTGTTTTTCGTCTCGCTTGACGACGACATCGTCACTACCGGCGGCGCCGACGAGACCTTTACCGCGCAGCCGGAGCCGGACGGGCGCATCACAGGCAACCGTGCCCAGCAGTTCGTGGAGCACTGCCAGCGCGTCACCGAAGGCCAGTTGCTGGAGATCCACTCCCAGACCTGGAAGTACAACAAGCTCCTTGCGGACCACCGCGACATCCTCGACGAGCGCCGCGCCGCGATCTTGGACACCGACACCGCCTGGCGTGAGTTGGCCGAGCGTGCCCCGCAGCGTGCCGACGAACTGTCGCACCTGCCTCAGGAGATCCGCGAACAGGCCGCACGCGAGATCATGCTGTTCCACCTCGACGCCGAGTGGTCCGAGCATCTCGCGTTGATGGATGACGTCCGGGAATCTATTCACCTTCGCGCCATCGCCCGCGAGACGCCGATTGACGAATACCACCGCATCGCCGTGCGCGAGTTCAAGGATCTCGCAAACCGGGCCGTGGCCCAGGCGGTGGAGACGTTTAACACCGTGGACATCGACGAAAACGGGGCGCATCTGGCGGACGCGGGGTGGAAGCGCCCGAGTGCGACGTGGACCTACATGGTCTCCGACAACCCGCTTGCGGGCTCCGGCAACTCCGTCATTAGCGGCATCGGCAATATCTTCCGTTAACCCGCTAAACGCCACCCGCGAGCGAGTTGGGCGGTACTATTGCAGAAGTTCTCAATCTCGACTCGACAGTCAAGGAGTTAGTCATGAGCGACAACACGCCGCAGAACCAGGTCGAAACCACTTCCGTGTTCCGAGCTGACCTGCTCAAGGAGATGGAATCTGGTGCTGCCGCATCCGTGGACTCCACGGCTGGCACCGACAACCTGCCGGAAGGTGCGGCGCTGCTCGTCGTCAAGCGCGGCCCGAACGCAGGGGCTCGTTTCTTGCTCGACCAGGACTCCACGACCGCCGGCCGCCACCCGGAGGCCGACATCTTCCTCGACGACGTGACTGTCTCTCGTCGTCACGCTGAGTTCCGCCGTAACGGCGAAGGCTACGAGGTTGTCGATGTCGGGTCGCTCAACGGCACCTACGTCAACCGCGAGCCGCGCAACACTCAGGAGCTAACCAACGGCGACGAGATCCAGATTGGCAAGTTCCGTCTCGTCTTTATTGTCGCTGAAGACTAAGACTAGACTGCCTATTTTCCCTAGCCCACGCCCAACGAAGAAGAAGAGCACGACCACGTGAGCGCAATCCGCAAGACCGCCCCGCAGCCGACCGCCGCGAAGCAATCCAAGCCCGCCAAACCGGCGAAGACCATGTCGATTGGTGTTGTGCTTGAGCGTTTGCGCACCGAATTTCCGGACGTGACCGTCTCCAAGATCCGCTTCCTCGAATCCGAGGGACTGATTACCCCGCAGCGCACGGCGTCGGGCTACCGTCGTTTTACCGAAGATGACGTGGAGCGCCTGCGCTACATCTTGGTCACCCAGCGCGACAACTACCTGCCACTGAAGGTCATCCGCGAGCAGCTGGACGCGATGGATTCCGGCCAGGTCACCGCGATCCTCACCGCCAACGACGCGGAGCCGATGATCTCCCCGGAGAACTTCCGTGCTCCGGCGCCGACTCGTTTGTCGGATGTCGATGTGGCCGAGCAGGCCCAGGCACCGCAGTCCACGGTGGAGGAGTACATCAAGGTCGGCTTGATCACCCCAGATGCCGCCGGTTTGTTCAACGTGGACGATGTGCGCACCGTCACCACCGCCATGTCGCTTGCGGAGTTCGGCTTCGACGCCCGCCACCTGAAGACGCTGCGCACCGCAGCCGCCCGCCAGGCCGCCATGATCGGCCAGGTCACCGAGCCGGTGGCCAAGTCCGGCAAGGTCAATTCCCAACAGCAAGCCGAAGAGATTGGCCAGCAGATGTCCGCGCTGGTCGTTTCGCTGCACGCGTCGCTGGTGAAAAACGAGCTGCGCAAGCAGTCCGGCAACTAGCCGCCATGGAGGCGGTTGAACTCGTCGGGGTCTTTCCGGTCGGCCCCGAGCAATACCTGTGCGCCCTGCTGCAGCGCTCATCCAATGGACGTTGCATCCCAGTGTGGGTTCCGATGCAGGAGGGAAGCGAGCTCGCGGCGCGTCTCGACGGCTGGTCGCCGAACCGTCCGCGCACCATCGACGCCGTAGTGGAGCTCATCCGCACCACCGGTCTCTCAGTCGAGACCATCGAACTGTCGTCGTACGTCGACGGGATGTTCATGGCGACGGTGTCGTTTGCCGACGGTGCAGAGTTAGACCTGCGCGCGTCGGATGCGATTACGTTGGCGCACGAACTCGACCAGGAGTTGGCGGTCGATGAGCATGTCGCCAATCAAGCGTCGATGTATTTGTCCGCCGAAGATGCGGAGCGCTTCCTTGGCGCGGAGATTGTGGTTGCAGATGTTGAAGGTGAGGCGCAGTCGGCGAGTGGCGATGCTCAAGCCGACGCGGATTTTGAGGAGCTCATGCGTAATCTGGGCGTCGACAACCTTGATGCGGATGATGCTGGTGATACTGATGGGGAAGAAGGTACGCAAGCGTCGGAGTAATGTCTCAGTGTAAAGTTGAGCTTTAGAGTTCGGCGTGTTGCGCCTGAAACTCTTGACCCGGAACCTATGCTTGGCATTTAATAGTCAGCAGGCCCCAAGTTAACTTTCATGGGAGTAATTACGTGAGCATCAACGACGTCAACCAGGCAGACGAGCAGGACACCGCCGCCACTGCCGTGCAGGAGTCGCTTTTCGACGTCGGACCGTCCGACGAAGTGGGTTACCGCGTGCCCATCGCTTGCCAGGTCGCAGGCATCACCTACCGCCAGCTCGACTACTGGGCCCGCACCGGCCTGGTTCGCCCGTCGATCCGCGGTGCGAAGGGATCCGGCTCCCAGCGTCTGTACTCCTTCAAGGACATCCTCGTTCTCAAGATCGTCAAGGGTCTGCTTGATACTGGTATTTCGCTGCAGAACATCCGCCTCGCAGTAGACAAGCTGCGTGACCGGGGCGTGTCCGACATCGCGGAGATCACCCTCGTCTCCGACGGAGTAACCGTTTACGAGTGCCGCTCGAACGAAGAGATCATCGACCTCCTCGGCGGCGGCCAGGGTGTGTTCGGCATCGCTGTCCCGCAGATCATGAAGGAACTCACCGGCACGATCTCCGCGTTCCCGTCCGAGCGCGTCGCCGACGATGTCGAAGCGCCGAACGTCATCGGCTTCGACGAACTCGCGGATCGTCGTCGCCGCAAGACCTCCTAAGCGGACAACACAAAGGCCCGGGCTGGGTTTACTCCCTCCAGCCCGGGCCTTTTGCGCGCTGGGATTCGGCTGCCGTGCTGGTTACAGACCCGCGGCCTGCTTGATTGCGGGCCCGATCTGGTCCGCTGACGGGGCAGAGAACTGCTTCTTCGCCACCTGCTCGACGGCGGCATCGTTCGCGCCTTCACCGATATGGACGACGGTGACGTCAACTTTGTCGCCGGCAGCCTGACGGAACGCGTCGGCGAACGCCTTGTCATCGGCCGCATCCGCGGTCCCCGTGGTCACTAAGACGATGCGGGTCGGATTGTCCAGGCTGCCGTAATCGGCGGCCGCGGCTTGGAGCGCTTCACGCGTCTGCGGCACACCGCCGACGAGGAAACGGTGCACAGCGATGTTCACCGATTCAACGTCGGGGGAGACCGTGAGGTTTTGGCGATAGCCGTTGACCACACCTGGGTTCAACGGTGAGGAATAGTTCCACAGCCCGACTTCCTTGCCTGCGCCGCCGAGCGCTAGCGCGGTTTCACCGATGGCGTCGGCTGCCGGCTCAATGAACGGCGCCATCGCTTCAGAGGTATCCAACAGGAAAAGCGTGTTTTCCGGTGCGATGTTGTTGTCCTGCTTCGGCTGCTCGTCAGTGTCCTTCTTCGCTGCCTGCGCTTCGTTTCCGAGCGCATTGCCGCCGGTCGGGCGGGCGGCAGCCCACACCAGATCGGAGATGACCGGCTGGTCGTCAATCGAACCATCGAAGGATTCCGCTGAAGCGCGGGCAAAGTCTTGGCCGGCGCGCGCCTGATCCTCGGAGATTGCATCATTTTGGTTCAGCGGGATGGCGGTGTAGACGATGTCCGCTCCAACCGGGGTGAATTGCAGCCCCTCCGGGACGCTGTGTTCTGCAGTGGCGACGTAACCGTCCGCGGCGTTGAAGTCGGCGACATTGTTCACGCGCTGCTCGGTAAGCACCTTCACGGCGTCGTTGTCGTTGCCCGCGACCTTCGATGCGACGAGCGCGGAGGCTTCAGGTTCCTCGTCGACGGGAAAGCGCACCACATCGGCTTTGAGGTCCTCGAGTTTGACCTCGTTTGCGCCGGCGACGCCCACGGTCTCGCCGTAGACCGCATCCGGGTCGGACACCGCCGGGGTGCGGCCGGCCGCTTCCAGCACCGTGTGCGCCACCGAAGTGTTCGGCGCGATGTAAACGGCTGCATCCTTGACGTCGTCGACGTACTCCGGTTTCACGCAGTAATCACGGACGACGGGGGTGGCCGCGGCGTAGTTGTCGATAAGCGAACGCCCCACCTTCTCGTCCGACGCGGCAACCGGCAGCGCAAGGTCGCCGGCGACGCACTCTGGTTCCGCGGCGGTGGTATCGGTGTCGTCGCGAAGCGCGAGAAACAGCACGAGCGCCAGCACGAGCGCGATCGCGACGAGCAAGGCTATCAGCCAGCCTGCCAGCCGGAGGTTATTTTGATTGCTTGCGTGCCGTGCCATGCTGGTCGCCGCCCCTTACGTAGAACGAGTGAGAAAACCTTCCTCGAGCTTAGCCCTCCAACGCCGCATCGACGGTCGCGACAAGCCTGGCGCGCAGCGGCGCGGCCGCTGCGGTGAGTTCTCGCTGCCGGGCGACGTACTCGGCCTTGCCCTCCGGGGTTTCCACCGGCACCACGCCGAAGCCCAGCCCGCGGCAGTCGTAGGGGGACGCCTCCATGTCCAGCCGCCTCGCCTGCGCCGCGAGCTCGAAGCAATCCAACAGCAATTCGCCGGGTACCAGCGGGCCGAGTTTCAACGCCCACTTATACAGATCCATGCTCACGTGCACGCACCCCGCCTGGTCATTGTCGGGCTGCGTCTCACGCGAGAGGACCGTCAGATTCAGCGGCCGCGCGGCCGGCGTGAAAAACCGGAACGCGTCATAGTGGGTGCACTTGATCGGGTGATCCTCCACCACGGCGTTCGTGCCCGCCGCGCCGAGCCGCAACGGCAGATCGTGGCGCGGGTGATCCGTCTTGTACACCATCGCCCACTCATGCATGCCGAAACAATCAAAGTGGGGCGAGCGCTTATCGACGGCGCGCAGCAGCCTTCCCACCATCTCCACATCTCGCCTGCGGTGTGCGAGAAACGACGCCACGTCGAGTGTCACAGTGCCGTCGGATGCGGTGGTGTAGTCGCGCCACGTCGCCTGGCGCGTATCTGCAGCATCGGCCAAGGCCACACCAACACCTGGGTGCCAGCGCTTCAGGTGCGCCGGCCGTAGCGGGTAGTACTCGAACAGGAAGTCCCACACCGGGTGGTAGTCGCCCCGCGCGCGTCGATCAGCGCGGGCATCCGCCCACGGTGCGGCCCGGCGCGCGTGGGCGTCGATGCGGGGGAGGTAGTCGTCGGGTTGGAGGATCGTCGTCAAGCAATCGCTCCTTACTCGTTTTCGTGGGTCCAGTCCGCGACGGTGCCGACGTACTCCTCAATGAGGTCCTCGAGCGCAACCACGCCGACGAGTGCACCATGCTCATGCACTTCGGCCATGTGGGCTGATCGGCGGTGGAGCAGCGCGAGGGCATCGTCCATGGATTCGCCGCCGTCGACAGTGATGAGAGGGCGAATCCGTGAGTTGGGCACGCGCGGATCGTCCTCGTCGGAGGCCATGAGATCCAAAATGTCCTTCACATGGATGTATCCGGCGAGTGAGCCCGCGCTGATACGCACCGGGAAACGGGAGTAGCCGGTGTCCTGTACGGCTGCTTCGATCAACGACAGGCGGGTGCCCCGCGGGTCGTATGGAATCGTTTTCACCTCGCTCAGCGGGATGAGCACTTCCTTCAGGTTGCGCGAATCCTGGCGCAACGCCTTGGCCAGGCGCACTGTTTCCTCGGCGTCGAGCAGGCCCTCCTCACGCGACTCCTGGATCATCGTGGCCAGCTGCTCCTGGTCGACAGTGGAGTCGAGCTCGTCGCGCTGCTGGATGCCGAACGCCGCGAGGGTCTTTCGCGCGACCCAGTTCAGCGCTTCTAGGAAGGGTCGTGTGGACTTCATCCACACCGTCATTGCGGGGGTGAGCCACATGGCGGTCTGCTCTGGGCCCGCAATCGCGATGTTCTTCGGGACCATCTCGCCGAACAGAATGTGCAAGAACGAAATGAAGGCGAGGGCGATCACGAACGAAATCGGGTGGAGCAGGTCGCTTGGCAGTCCGAGCGCTTCGAAGGGCGCTTCAATGTAGGACGCGATTGCTGGTTCGGCGACCTTACCCAGAATCAGCGATGCGACCGTGATGCCAAACTGCGCGCCCGCGAGGTAGATCGAGAGGTGCTCGGTCGCGTACAGCACGTCGTCGGCGTTGGAACGGCCCTGCGCCTGTAGCGACTCGAGGCGGTCCTTTCGCGACGAGACCAACGCAAACTCCGCACCGACGAAGAAAGCGTTCGCGGCCAACAAGGCGATGATCAGTACGATGGCGAGCCAAATACTCACTGCTCAGCCTCCTCTGGGGTGATGGGACGCAGCAGCGCCTTGTCCACGCGTCGCCCGTCCATTGCGGTGACTTGGGCGAGCCAGTCGCCGGCGCCGGCCGAACGGAACTCTTCCTGCATGCTGCCGAGCTGCTCGCGCAGCACCACTTCGTCGCCAACCTCCGGGATGCGCCCCAGGGTGGCCATGATCAAACCGCCGAGGGTTTCGTACGGTCCGTCCGGCGCGGTGTAGGCGGTGCGTTCCTCCAGTTCGTCGAGACGCACCAGGCCCGAGATTTCCCAGGAGGTGCCGAAGCGGACGAAGTCTTTCTCGCTTTCGCGGTCGTCATACTCGTCGTAGACCTCGCCGAGAATCTCCTCAACCAAGTCCTCAATGGTCACCAAGCCCATCGTGCCGCCGTACTCGTCGGCAACCAGCACAACCTGCGAGCCAGCAGAGCGCACGCGGTTGAGCACAGAGTCACCGTCGAGGGTGCCCGGCACCATCGGTACCCGTCGGGCGAGGGTAGACAGCGGGGTAGTGGCGCGGCGCTCGGGCGGAACGGAGAACGCATCCTTGATGTGCACGACGCCGAGCGGGTCGTCCAGGTCGCCGCGGCATACCGGGAACCGGGAGTGACCGGTCTCCCGTGCAAGCGCGATGAGGTCTGCCACCGTGTCTTCCGCGTCGAGCGAGTCGATCGTCGAGCGCGGTGTCATCACCTCTTCTGCTGTGGTCTCGCCGAAGCGCAGCGACCGGTCGATCACCGCTGCAGTCGCCGCATCAAGTCCGCCCGCCTCGGCTGAAGAGCGCACCATAGCGCCGAGCTCCTGCGAGGAACGCGCGGAAGCGAGCTCGTCGGCCGGCTCGATGCCCATCTTGCGCACCACCCAGTTGGCGGAAGCGTTGAGGAAGTTGATGAAGTACTTCATCGCGGTGTTGAACCAGTGCACCGGCGGCACGACCACGCGTGCCGTGGCAAGCGGATTCGTAATCGCGATGTTTTTCGGCACAAGCTCGCCGAAGACCATGGACAAAAACGTCGCGACGATCAGCGCCAGCACTAGCGCCACTGTCGTTGATGCTGACGCGCTCAGACCGACGGCCTCGAGGACCGGCGTGAAAAACTTGCCCAGGACCGGCTCTGCAAGGAAGCCCGCCGCGAGCGTAGTGACGGTAATACCTAACTGCGCACCCGAGAGCACAAAGGATAGGTTGGCGTGATCCCGGGCGACAGCTCGAGCGGTGGCGTCACCGCGCTGATTGACGTGGGCCTCGATCGTGGAGCGCTCCAGGCCCGTCATCGCGAACTCGATGGCGACGAAAAGACCCGTCGACGCCGTGAGCAGCACGAAAGCTAGCAGGGAGAGGATGGATATGAATATGTCCATGTGTGTCTGAATGCGCCCTAGCGCCCATTACTCCTTCGTTGGTTTTCTCCACGGCGACCCCGCGATGCGCCTCGGCGCCCGCCCCCGGATCGGTTCGACGACCCCCGGTTGGAGCCGCCCCGCCCGGAACGGCCACGACCCGCGCCGCCGCGCCGTGTACCGCTGCGCGCACCCGCCTGTCCGGCCTGCTTCGGCTGGCCCGGCGGAGGCAGAGGAGCGCCGTCGGCCACGCGTGCACCGGTAATCGTAACCAAGGACTCCGACATCGCAGCGACCTTGACCTCCGGCGCGTCAACCCCGGCCTTGCGCATCAGTTGCGCGACCTCGTTTTCTTGCTCATCCATCACAAGCGTGACGACCGTGCCAGATGTTCCGGCGCGGGCAGTACGGCCCGCGCGGTGCAGATAGGCCTTGTGCTCGGCCGGGGGATCGATGTGCACGACCAGTGAGACGTCGTCGACATCGATACCGCGAGCCGCGATATCCGTGGCGACGAGAACTGGCGTTGTTCCGCCGCTAAACCCGTCGAGCGCACGCGTACGTGCACCCTGGCTCTTGTCGCCGTGCAGCCCTTCAGCATTGATGCCGACACGCCGCAGCTTCTTCACCTGCCGGTCCACACCATGCTTTGTGCGCATGAACATGATCGTCTTGCCTTCACGCGCGGCGATCTGCATCGCAATCTCGTTGCGCTGCTCGCGCCCGCCGACGAGGAGGCGGTAGTGCTCCATGGTGTCCACCGCGGCCTCCACCGGTGCGGTGGAGTGGGTGACTGGGTCGTGCATGTAACGATCGATCAGCTTTTGCACGTCGCCGTCCAGGGTCGCGGAAAACAGCAGACGCTGCCCGTCTTTCGGCGTGCGGTCGAGCAGTTTTCGCACCTGGGGCAAAAAGCCCATGTCGGCCATCTGGTCTGCCTCGTCAAGCGCGGTGATTTCCACAGCGTTGAAGGAGAGCTTCTTTTGATTAATCAGGTCCTCGGCGCGCCCCGGCGTTGCGACGAGCAGGTCGACCGGAGACGCCAGCGCACGGATGTGATGGTTGATGTTCACGCCTCCTACAACGTCGAGCACGCGCAAGCCGAGCGCGCCCGCGGGATCGTCGAGACGCTCGCGGATCTGCGCGGCCAACTCACGCGTCGGCGCGAGCACCAGGCCGCGCGGGGACCCCGGCTTCGACGGGGACCCAGCGAGACGGGCAAGCATAGGCAGGCCGAACGTGAACGTCTTGCCCGAACCGGTCGGACCGCGACCGAGTACGTCGCGGCCCGCGAGCGCGTCCGGGATGGCCGCTTCCTGAATCGGGAAGGGCTGAGTGATGCCCTCCTTGCTCAGGGTGGAGACAATCTCGCGGGGCAGGCCGAGGTCGGCGAATGTAGTCATTCGGGCAAGTCTACGCGTCAGGCCCCTTAGTAGCTCAACTCCTCGCGCTCGCCGGACCAGGTGGTGTGGAACGTTCCCTCCATGTCCACGCGGCGGTAGGTGTGGGCGCCGAAGAAGTCGCGCTGGCCTTGGATGAGGGCCGCCGGCAGGCGTTCGGCGCGCAGCGAGTCGTAATAGGACAGCGACGATGCGAACACCGGGACTGGCAGGCCCAACTGGGTCGCGGTGACCACGACTCGGCGCCACGAATCCACCAGGCCCTTTTGAAGCTCGCCGGTGAAGTACGGGTCCAACAGCAGCGATGGCAGCTTCGGGTCGTTCTCGTACGCCTCGGTGATGCGGTCCAAAAACTTCGCGCGGATGATGCAGCCGCCGCGCCAAATGCGTGCGAGATCACCCGGCTTGATATCCCAGCCGTGCTCCACCGATCCCGCGTTGATCTCGTCGAAACCCTGCGCGTACGCGACAAGCTTGGAGGCGTAGAGCGCGCGCCGAATGTCCTCGATAAATGCCTGCTTATCCACCCCGAGCGCATCCAGGTCAGTCAACTCACCGGACGGCAAGCCCGTCTCCTGCGCGGCTTCACGCTGAGCGAGCGTGGACGACAACGCGCGCGCGAAGACTGCCTCGCCGATCCCAGTCGTCGGCACGCCCAAGTCCAGCGCTTCCTTCACGGTCCAGCGGCCCGTGCCCTTCTGCCCGGCGGCATCGACAATGATGTCGATGAACGGCTTGCCGGTTCTAGCGTCGACCTGGCGCAGCACCTCAGCGGTGATCTCGATGAGGTAGGAATCAAGATCGCCCTTGTTCCACTCCGTGAAAATGTCTGCGATCTCCGCCGGTGCCAAACCTGCCGCGTAGCGCAGCAGGTGGTAGGCCTCGCCGATGACCTGCATGTCGGCGTACTCGATGCCGTTGTGCACCATTTTCACAAAGTGGCCCGCACCGTCCGGTCCGATGTGCGTCACACACGGCGTGCCGTCAACCTTCGCCGCAATGTCCTCCAACAGGGGACCGAGCGTCTCCCAGGACTCTGCGGGACCGCCCGGCATGATGGACGGGCCGCGCAGTGCGCCCTCCTCACCGCCGGAAATACCGGCGCCGACAAAGTGGCGGTTGCGCGCCGCCATCTCTCGCTCGCGGCGGATGGTGTCGGTGAACAGAGCATTGCCACCGTCGATGATGATGTCGCCATCGTCCATCGCATCCGCCAACTGATTGATTACGGCATCCGTCGCCGCGCCAGCTTGCACCATGATAACGGCCTTGCGCGGGCGCTCCAACGACGCGACGAACTCCTCAATCGTTTCCGCGGCGATGAAGTTGCCTTCCGCGCCGAATTCGTCGACAACCGCCCGCGTCTTTTCCGGCGAACGGTTGTAGATGGCGACAGTATGGCCCTTGGAGGCGAAGTTGCGGGCGAGGTTGGAGCCCATCACCGCCATCCCGACGACACCGATTTGGGCAAGATTCTCAGATGCTGCAGCAGTCATACCGCGAATTCTACTTCGGTGCGCGACACAGCATCCGTATCATCGGGGGACATGCAGTCTGATAACGCCTTCCGCCTGTACAACGAGGTCATCGAGCCGCCGCTTAGCGACGACGAACTCGCCGCCGTCAACGCCGCCGATTTGGACCTCGCGCAGCGCCTCGGATTGGTGCTGACGTATTGCTCCCAAGACCGGCTGGAGGGCCACCTCGAGGTGACCGACAAGCTGCTGCAGCCTACTGGCATTGTCAATGGTGGCGTGTATTGCACGATTGGGGAGACGCTGGCGTCGATCGCCGCCGTGGCAGCGACAGCGAAGCCCGCAGTCGGCATGAGCAACTCCACCGATCTTCTCGGCAGCGTGAAGGCGGGCCAGCGCATCGACGCGGTCGCTGAGCCGGTGCACACGGGCAAGCGAACGCACCTGTGGCGTGTGAATATGAGCGCGGACGGCAAGCTCGTTGCCGTGACCAACCTGAAGCTGATGATCCTCGACCGCTAAGGCCTTACAGCCAGTGGTTCTTGCGGAACCACCAAAACATCAACCCCATGGCTCCGAGCATGACTAAAAGCGACGCCGGATAGCCGAAGCGCCACCCGAGTTCTGGCATGTGCTCGAAGTTCATGCCGTAAATACCGGCGATCAACGTCGGCACGGCAGCCATGCCGACCACGGCCGAAATCGTGCGCATGTCGGAGTTCTGCTGCATGGTGATTTTCGCAACCGACGCGTCGAGCAGGGACGTGAGTCGCTCGTCGAAGCTCGAGAGCCTGTCGCTGACTATGGTCGAGTTGTCCTGCACGTCCCGGAAGTAGGTGCGCAGGGCTTTGCGCATGAAGTCCTTGTTGTGGGTCAACCCGTTGCGCAACGCCGGAGCGAGCGGATCGATGGCGTGGCGCATCTCCAAGATCTCTCGTTTATACATGTAGATCTTGTCGATGTTGATCGTGTGGCTCGGGGTGAACACCTCGTTTTCAAGCTCGTCGACATCGTCTTCGAGAAAGTCGGTCACCTTGAGGTAGTTGTCCACGAGGTAGTCGGACACCGCCCAGGCGACCGCGGACGGGCCGAGCACCGCCAGATCTTCCTCGTCCTCCAGCTTCGAGGTGAGATCGGGGAGCCGGGCGTTGTGGCGAATGGTGATCGCGAAACGCTCTCCGATAATCATCTGCACTTCGCCGGTGGAAATGATCTCGCGGGCGTCAGCGACTTCCTCGTCGTCGCGGTAGGACACTGAGCGCACCACGAGAAACAGTTGCTCGTCGTGACGCTCGATCTTTGGACGCTGGTGGGCATCCACGACGTCGTCAACCACCAGGTCCTCAACGTCGAAGACCTCGGCGATGCGCTCCATCTGCTCCGTTGAGGGCTCCTTGAGCGACAGCCACACAAACGCGTTGTCGTAGCGTTCTGCGACCTCGAGTGCGTGCGCCATGCGCACATTGCCAGGCTGGCGCTTGCCGTCCACGAACACGCGACAGAAGTCGATCTGGCGCTCAATCGGAACGGGGACGTGGCTGGCCGACGGGGGCTGCACCTTTTTCGGTCGCTGTCCAGGAATCGGAATACGCGGCGGCATAGCTGAAAGCCCCCTTTCACGTCGTGGGGGCCGGCCGGATAGCACAGCCCAAGTGCGGCTAAACGTGCGCAATGGGGCGCGCACGCCATATCAAAGGTGATATTACGCGTGCGCGCCCCATTGTCTAACGGGGGTATGCCCCGGGTTAGAACACGGTCAATCCGCGTTCACGGAAGATCGAGCGTACGTGCTCGACGGACTCCGGAGATGGGGGCGTGACATCCTCCAACTCATAGTCCATGTCGATCTTGTCCCACTTGTCTGCACCCATGTTGTGGAACGGCAGAACCTCCACACGCTCCACGGTGCCTTTCCAGCGCGCAACGATGTCGGCGACGCGCTGGACGTTTTCCTCGCCGTCGGTCAGCCCTGGGACCACCACGAAGCGGACCCACACCGGCTTGCCCTTGGCGTGCAGCCTATCGCCGAAATCGATCGTCGGCTGCAGCTGGCGTGCGGTCACGTGCTCGTAGGTGTCCGAGTCTCCCGACTTCACATCGAGGAGGAACAAATCGATGTTGTCCAGGTCCTCGTCGGTCAGGCGAGCGCCGAGGTAACCGGATGTGTCGATCGTGGTGTGCACACCTGCGTCGTGCACCGCCTTGAGCAGGCGACGCGTGAACGCGATCTGGAACAACGGCTCGCCGCCGGAGAGCGTGAGCCCTCCGCCGGAGGCGTTGAACACCGGCTTGTAGCGCAGCACGCGTCGAACGACGTCGTCGATCTTCTCGAGCGTGCCTTCCTTCATTTCCATCGTGTCCGGGTTGTGGCAGTACTTGCACCGCAGAGGGCAACCGGACAAGAAGATGGTCATCCGGGTGCCCGGACCATCGACAGCCGTCACCAGCTCCCAGGAGTGGACGAGGCCGATCTCACCGGTGCGGCGAGCCTCGAATAGCTCGGGGCGGATGATCTCGAGGTCGTCGGTGGAAAGTCCGCCTAAACCGGCAGCGACGCCGCGCACGCGCTCACCCTGTTCGGGCGCGAGCGTGACGACGCCGCTAGTTCCGTCTTGGGCCATAAACTATGCGCCCTTGTGGAAGGTACGAGAGATAACGTCGCGCTGCTGCTCCTTCGTCAGCTTGACGAAGTTCACAGCGTAGCCGGAGACGCGAACGGTCAGGTTCGGGTAGTTCTCCGGGTGTTCCATTGCGTCCTCCAGGGTGGACTCATCGAGCACGTTGATGTTCGCGTGGTACAGACCGGAGTCCATGTTGTTCGCGGAACGGTTAGCCTTCATGGACTCGAGGCGCTGATCGAAAGTAGGGGTGGACATGGTGTTTCTCTCCTTCAGAGTGAATGGGTGGATAGGGAAGTCTGGTTAGGCCGGATTGATGACCGCGTCGGCGTTTTCCATGATGAAGCCAGCATCGAGGACACCGACCAGGTTGGTCACCTGCTCTTCCTTGTTGCGGCCAAGGCCCGACGGGGTGATCGTGTTGGTCAGCGAGATGCCGTCCAGCGCGTCGTTGTAGTCGAGCTTGCCCACGGACAGCATCGAAGCGACCATGCCGTGGTTGTCCGCGCCGTTCTCCGGGTTTGCGCCCGGGGCGAACGGGGTGCCGGCCTGGTGACCGGACGGGAACGAACCGGTTGCCTTGCCGTAGACGACGTTCGAGGTAATCGTCAGCACGGATTGGGTCGGGATGGCGTCGCGGTACATCGGGATCGCCTTGATCTTCTGCATCACCGTGTGAACAACGGTGGCAGCGATGTCGTCCGCGCGGTCGTCGTCGTTGCCGTAGAACGGGAACTCGCCTTCCGTGATGTAGTCGACGATCAGGCCGGTCTCATCGCGGACCGGGGTGACCTTCGCGTACTTAATCGCGGACAGGGAGTCGGCGACGATGGACAGGCCGGCGATGCCGCAGCCCATGGTGCGGATGATGTCGGAGTCGTGCAGCGCCATCTCGATGGACTCGTAGGCGTAGCGGTCGTGGCAGTAGTGGATGATGTTCAGTGCCTCGACGTACGTGCCGACAACCCAGTCGAGCATCTCCTCGTACTTCTGCCAGACCTCGTCGAAGTCCAGCGGGCCGTCGCCCTCGATCGGTGTGTGGTTGCCGTCGGTGATCTGCTTGCCGCTGACCTCGTCGCGGCCGCCGTTGATGGCGTAGAGCAGAGCCTTCGCGGCGTTCACGCGAGCACCGAAGAACTGCATCTGCTTGCCGACCTGCATCGGGGACACACAGCAGGCAATTGCGGCGTCGTCGCCCCACTTGTCACGAATCTGCTTGTCAGACTCGTACTGCAGTGAGGAGGTCTCGATGGAGATAGCGGCACAGAACTCCTTGTAGCCTTCCGGAAGTGCCGGATCCCAGAAGATGGTGATGTTCGGCTCCGGAGCCGGGCCCAGGTTGCGCAGCGTCTGCAGGAGACGGAATGCGGTCTTGGTGACCTGGTGGCGGCCGTCCTCGGAGAAGCCGGCGTCGGTCCAGGTTGCCCAGTACGGGTCGCCGGAGAAGATCTGGTCGTAGTCCTCGGTGCGCAGGAAGCGGACGATGCGCAGCTTGATCACGAGTGCGTCGATGATCTCCTGTGCCTCGACCTCGGTGAGGGTGCCGTTTGCCAAGTCGCGCTCGAAGTACGCGTCCAGGAACGGGGAGAGGCGGCCGATGGACATTGCGGCGCCGTCCTGGCTCTTGACCGATGCCAGGTAGCCGAAGTAGGTCCACTGGACGGCTTCTTTGGCGTTGGTTGCCGGGCCGGAGATGTCGAAGCCGTAGTCCTCGGCCATCTTCTTGAGCTTCTTGAGTGCCTTGATCTGCTCGGAGTGCTCTTCGCGGTAGCGAGCCCAGTGCTCGGAGAAGCCCTTCTCCAGGGCGGCGTCCTTCGCCTGCTGCTTTTCCTCGATGAGGAAGTCAACACCGTAGAGCGCGACACGGCGGTAGTCGCCGATGATGCGGCCGCGGCCGTATGCGTCCGGCAGGCCGGTCACGATGTGGGAGGAGCGGGCTGCGCGGATGCGCGGGGTGTAGATGTCGAAGACGGCATCGTTGTGGGTCTTGCGGTAGTCGGTGAAGATCTTCTTCACGTCCGGGTTGACCTCTTTGCCGGCCTCTTTGATGGCCTGCTCGACCATGCGCCAGCCACCGTTCGGCATCATGGCGCGCTTGGTCGGGGTGTCGGTCTGCAGACCGACGATGACATCGTCATCTTCCGAGATGTAGCCCGGCTTGAACGCGTCGATGTCGGCAGGGGTGTCGGTGTCGACATCGTAGACACGACGCTCACGCTCGACCGCGAGGTAGTTCTTGTCCAGGTAGTCCCACAGGCGCAGGGTCTTATCGGTTGCGCCCTCGAGGAACGATGCGTCCCCGTCGTACGGGGTGTAGTTGCGCTGGACGAAATCGCGGACATCGATCGATTCCATCCACGGTCCCGGCGTGAAGCCTTCCCACGCCTGGTTCTGAATTTGCGGCTCTGTAGAAACAGTCACAGTTTGCACGGTCCTTCTCTTGAAACAAAAGGTCTTCCGGCGGCTGCGCTTACCCATTCCCAAACACATTCTCTTTAAAAGCGCTGGCCGCTTAACAAGGAGTGTAGGGGAGTGACGCAGGTTATTGGTAATACGTTTGGGGTGACCTTCGACACACTGAATTACAACGAGAAAATTCCCCGGTCAGACGCCTGGAGCACAGGTCTGGCCGGGGAATTTGCAGGGATATTTACGCCTACTTCTCACCGTCTTCCAGGTTGGCGGTGGGCAACTGGCCCTCGGTGACTGCCAAGTTGTGGCGGGCACGCGAGAACGCGTTAATCGTCCATTCGTTGGCCGCCACCAGGCGGTTGCGGCTGCCGGTGAGGAAGGACAGGTGCACGCCGAGCCACATCAGCCAGCCGATAAAGCCGGTGATCTCGACCTTGCCCATCTTCACCACGGCATTGAAGCGGTTGATAATGGCCATGGAACCCTTGTCGAAGTACTCAAACGGTGCGCGGTCCTCCGGGGCGATATCGTGCTCAATCTGATCCTTGATCGTTTTGCCCACGTAGGCACCGGACTGGATAGCCACCTGCGCAACACCCGGGAGACGGTCGCGGTTCATCATGTCGCCAATGATGAAGACGTTCGGCTGATCGCCGACGGACAAGTCAGGGTTAACTTCGACCTTGCCGGCGCGATCGGCCTCGACACCGATCTGCTCCGCAACCTGCTTACCCAGCGGGGAAGCGGCCACGCCCGCGGACCAGATCTTGGTCGGGGTCTTGATGGTGGACTCCTGCTCGGTCTTCATGTCCTTGTACGTCACAGAGTCCGCATCGACGTTGGTCACCATCGCGTTGAGTACAACGGTCACACCAGCCTTCTCCAGCTCGCGCTGCGCCTTCTTACCCAAACGCTTGCCAAACGGCGGCAACACCTGCGGAGCGCCGTCGAGGAGGTAGATCTTGGACTGCTCGGTGCTGAACGAGTAGCGGCCGGAGGTGAACGCGCGGTGCGCCATCTCAGCCACCTGGCCAGCGAGCTCCACGCCGGTCGGGCCGGCGCCCACGATGACGAAGGTCAGCGCCTCTTCCCGCTCTTCGGGAGTTTCGGCCAGCTCGGCGCGCTCGAACGCCGCGATGAGGCGGGCGCGGATCTCGTACGCGTGGTCAAGGGTCTTCAGACCTGGCGCGAATTCGGCGAAGTGGTCGTTGCCAAAGTAAGACTGGCCGGCACCTGCGGCGACGATGAGGGAGTCGTAGGCGAAGGTCGACTCCTTTCCGCTTTCCACGGAGGTGACGGTCTTGCCCTCGATGTCGATTGTCTCGACCGTGCCGCGTACAACGCGGATGTTTTGCTGCTTGGCGAACATCTGGCGGATGTCGCCGGTGACCTCGCCGGCAGACATCAAGCCGGTTGCCACCTGGTAGAGCAGGGGCGGGAAGAGGTGGTGGTTAGTGCTGTTAATCAGGGTGATGTCGACGTCTGCGTCGGCAAGCTCCTGGGCAGCGTTCACGCCGCCGAAACCAGCGCCGATAATTACGACGTGGTGTCGGTTTCCATCCGGGCGAAGGGCTGAAGAGGCCATCAGTATCTCTCCTCGGTGTAATTTTCGTAAGTGGAACGGCTTACATACTACGCGGTACGTGTGAGCTAAGCCGTGGCGTACCGCGGAAGTGGTGGCTGGGCCACTAGCATCCGTTAAATGGCCGATTTCACGCGCACGCAAAAGAGCTCCATCGATGCTGCGGCGTGGCCCGCGGTGGCGGCGGTGCCGATGCCTCGCGGGGGCAGTGTCCGCACGAAACTTGCTGAGGCGGCGTTTGCCCGTGCGTGCGCCAAGGCGGGGCTTGCGCTCGAAGGGGAGAGCCCCGATCTCACCGTGGAGCGCGCGGAAGTGTTTCAGCGCGTCGCTGCTCGCGGTTGGACTGGCCTTGCGGAAGGCTATATGGCGGGAGAGTGGTCGACGACCTCGTCGCAGGTGCTTGTCGACGACCTCGTCGCGCTCGTCGGTGCGGGCTACCGGCCCGTGTCACCGCGTCCGTCTGCGGTTCCTGGCGGGCGCAGACCTGTGGGGGCGGCAGGAGAGCTCCCCCCGGATCTCACACAACATTTCGCCGGCAGTGTCGCGTCCCACGCCCAGGGGCACTTTGGCACAGGCGTGCCGACGACCGAACGCACCCGGGTGAAGTCCCACACGCCCGGGGCGGGCCGCGGCAATGAGCCGAGCCACCACTTCATGGACGTCACCGACATCGGGGCGCCGCTTGATGCGCACCGGGACGATCTGACGGATGCGCAGCTGCGCAGTGTTGCCATGCTGCTAGAGGCAGCGTCTACCAATGCGGGGACGCACTTGCTTGAGATGCCGTGCAGCGGCGGCGCAGTGGTGACACAGGCGGTGGCGAAGCGAATCACGGTAGACACAGTCTCGTTCGACGAGCGCATCGCACGCGGGGTGGAAGAGCAGCTCATCATGGCCGGGGCCGAGGGCTCGGCGCGTGTCGATCTGTTGTCTTCGACCGCGGAGATCCCCGAGCTCGCGCACCAGCGTCGTGGGGTGTACGACGCCGTGGTGAGCATGAATGCTTTTGAGGCGCTGCCGGCTGCTGAGCAAACCGCATACCTGCAGGCTGCCGAAGAGATGCTTGCCCCCGGCGGCAGGGTGGCGGTGCAGACCATCGTCCGAACCGGGGCGTTCTCGCGTGCGGCTGGCGCGGCGCTGACTTCGTTGCGTCCTTACTCGTGGCCGCGGCTGAACGTGGTCACGGTAGACGACATTGACAGGCTCGTCGATAAGCACACGGGCCTGCGGGTGACGGCGGTGACCACCGCGCCTGAACACCTCGCGGCGTCGCTGAAACTGCAGCGCATGACGTTTGACGCGCATTTGCGCGACGCTGCCGCTGACGGATACGACGTTGTGTTCCGCCGTATGTGGACGTGGCAGTTCGCCCTGCGCGAGGCGCTCGCACGGCTGGGCATGCTCGACCTCGCGCAGGTGACGATGGTGCAGCGGCACCGCCGGGGTCGTCGTTAAGCGAGCGTGACCTCGGGGCGCGACGCGCGCTCCACGAGCACCGCGATGGACTCAAACGGCTTGTCCGCGACCATCTGCAGGCCCATCTCGCAGGTGCGGTTCGCGGACACGAAGTGGGCGTAGTTGCCCTTGTCCAGGCCGGCGCGCTCCTCGCGAGTGGCCGATTCCACCAACTCAGGGTGGAGCATGACGCGGTCGCCGGCGGTACCGCAGCAGGCGGCGCCTTCCGGGACCTCGGCGTCGCCGCAGGCCTCGGCCACGCGGATGAGCGCGTCGGTGGTTCCCAGGTGCTCGCCCGAGCACGGCGGGTGGACGGCAATACGCCCCTGGTCAGCGGTGATGGGGAGGTGCTCCATGACTTCTTCGTCGAGCCACTGCACGACGTCGAGCACGCGCATGGCGTTGAAGCGTTCGAGATCATCCCCGGTGAGGATCTCCGGCATGGCGTCGACGACGGTGTGGGTGCACGACGCGGCGTCGATGATCACTGGCAGATCGCCGTGGTTCGACCATTCCCACATCCGCTCGAGTAGGTCGAGGGCCTTCTCGCGGTAGGCGTCGGTGAATCCCTTCGAGGAAAACGGCATGCCACAGCACGCGCCGTCGACATTCTTCGGGATCCAAACTGGCGCACCGCTGCGGCGGCCCAACTCCACAACAGCGTGCGGCACATCGATCGCACCCGCGCCGCCAGCCGGCTGGCCAAAGATGCGGTTCACACAGGCAGGGAAGTAAGCGGCGGCAGCGCCAGCGCGCGAAGTTTCCGGCAACTCAGCGGCCTTGTGCGGCATCGGCCCAGGCACCGACGGCAGACGCTCCGAGGAAATGAGGGCGCGGCCCACCTTGGTCACCGCGTTGGCCAGCTGCGGGCCGAGCACGTTCACGCCGGAGACTGCGGTGCGGCCGAGCGCTTCCACAGCCCCATAGTTTTTCGCGATGGACTGGGCCACCCGCTGCTCCGCCGGTGTTGCCTGGGCAGAGCGCAACTGCTTCATTACCTTGCCGGTGTCGATGCCAACAGGGCAGGGGATAGAGCAGGTGCCGTCGGCGGCGCACATGTCGATTGCGTCGTACTGGTACTGCTCACGCAGCTCGTTGAGGACCTTAGAGCCCTCCGGCTGGCGCGCCATCTCACGGCGTAGCACGATGCGCTGGCGCGGGGTGACAGTCACGTGGCGCGACGGGCAGATCGGCTCGCAGAAGCCGCACTCGACGCAATTGTTGATCTCGTGCTCGACCTTGGGGAACGACTTGAACCGCTTGAGGTGGATGTCGTCGTCACGCGTGAGCTTCACACCGGGAGCCAGGATGCCCTGCGGGTCGAGCATGTCCTTGACCTCCCAGAACAGGTTCCAAATGTCGTCACCCCATTCACGACGCACGAACGGCGCCATATTCACACCGGTGCCGTGCTCGGCTTTCATGGAGCCGTCGTACTGGTCCACGACAAGCTCGGTTAACTCCTCCAAAAACTGCGAATAGCGTTCGAGCTCCTCAGGTTTGGAGAAATCCGGGGTGAGGAAGAAGTGCAGATTGCCGTACGGGGCGTGCCCCATGACGGACTCCGGGTAGCCGAACTTGTGCAGCAGCTTCATCAGGTCCGCCGCTCCTTCGCCAACCTGCGCGGGCGGGAAGCAGACGTCTTCGGTGATCAGCGTCGAGCCTTGTGGGCGGTTCTCGCCGATCAAACCGAACAGGCCGTTGCGCAGCTGCCACATGCCGTTTTGCAGCTTGGGGTCGGATTCGAACTTGAGCGGGGAGAGCAACTCGGCGCCGTCGAGCACGTCTTCGGCGGCCTTGATCGCTTCCGTGAGTTCCTCGTCGGTGGTGCCGCCGACTTCGAGCAGCAGGGCAGCGGTCGCCTGGTCGATATCGGCCCACTCGGGCGGTGCGGCGTCGAACTGGCCAACCGAGCCACGCATGACATCGGAGACGAGGAGCTCGCAGGCCTCGGCGCCGGCGTCGACAAGCTTGGCGACGTAGTTCGCCGCGTCGTTGATGTCGGGCAAGACCACCCAGGTCACAGCCTTTTTCTTGGGCAGTTCGATGGTGCGCATCTCAACTTCGGTAAACACGCCCAAGATGCCTTCGGAGCCGACGAGCAGGCGCATGAGGATGCGTACCGGCTCGTCCTCGTCCAAAAACGCGTCAATGCGCAGGCCGTTGGTGTTGCGGATGGAAAACTTCGTGCGCAAACGATCCACCGTTGCGTCGTCGCTACGCAGTCGATCGCGGAATTCAGAGAGTTGTTTGTGCAGTTCAGGGCACTGTTTCCGGAACGCCTCGTCGCCTTTTCGCGTATCGACGATCTCACCCGAGGTCAGCACGAACACCGCCTCGTCGATGGTGTGGAAGGAATCGCGCTCGATCTTGCAGCGCATTCCGCCGGCGTTATCCGCCACCACCCCGCCCACGCACGCGGATGCGGTGGAACCTGGGTCCGGGCCGAGCATGAAGCCGTGGCGGCGCAGCACCGCCTGTGCGTCGCCGAGAATGACGCCGGGCAGCGAGCGCAGCCGTTTGCCGCCGTCGAGCACCTCCATACCGGTGAAATGCGTCTTCACGTCGACGAGGATGTCGTTAGTCATGGCCTGGCCGTTCAGCGAGGTGCCCGCGGCGCGGAACGTCAACGTGTGGCCGGTGTCGCGCGCAAAACGCATTAATGCGGAGAGGTCGTGGGCGTTGCGGGGCTGCACGACAACCGACGGGATGTCGCGGTACGGCGAGGCGTCGGAGGCGAAGCGTACGAGATCGGACACGCGCGACTGGACATTGTCCTTGCCGACGATCGCGGCGAGCTTGTCGACGAGCGCCGCGTCCGTGCCGCCGGCGAAGCGCGCAGCGACAGCATCGGGCGAAGAGTCGTCGTAAACCGGTTTGGGGATCCGTTGAGGATTGGGTGAGAGGAGTCGAGACATGGATTTAGACTACGCGCCTGAGCCCCTCAGCATTACTTGACATAATGTACATTATCGGACAAATACCCGTTATATAACGTCAAGGTGACGTTATATAGGGCTACTTCCGCATGTCCAGGCGCACGTTGATTTCGCCGTCCTCGGAGATCTTCGCGGCAACCAACTCCGGAGTCTCCACGCCGTAGTCCTCACGGTGGATCGGAATGTCTGCGGCGACGAGCAGCTGCTCGCCCGAGCGCGCCACATTGAAGGTCTGCGTGACTGGCTGCGTTGTGCCGTGGATCGTCATCTCGCCGGTCAGTTCCACCGAGCCCATACTTCCGTCGTCCGGGACCGTGCTAAGGTCCACCGGCTCTGTCACAGTAAAGGTGGATTCCGGATACTCGTCGGTGTGGAAAATTTTCCGGCGCACGCTCTCGTCGCGCACGTCCGCGTCGGATTTCAGGTTCGTCATGTCGACGGTAATTTCACCCGACGTCAGCGTGCCAGCTTCGATTGTGACGCTGCCATGTACGCCCTGCGTCGACCCGGATGTCGTGCGACGCTCGCCAGGCAGCACCTCGTCGAAGGTGTAGCCTGCGGACGTCTGGTTCGGCCCCGGCCGGTTGGTGACCGTCCAGGTGCCGTCGAGATCAGTCGACGCCTCTGCTAGCGCCGACTCGTCGATCCCCTCAGTTTTGACACCGTGACTAAAAAACAGCGTCCTCGCCAACGGGATGAATGCGACGAGTACCGCCAATATGGCGAAGGCGGAAACCGCTACAATGAGCAGTTTCCTGTTTCGGGAGTTGGACTCCAAGTAGCTCACCTCAGCTTTTCAAGTTTCTGCGCTAAGCCTACTAATTCGTCACACAGCGCCCCTAATTCGCTCGCCGGTGCGCCTTCGGTGGCGGCCGTCTGGATGTCTTCCGCCGCACAGCGCAGTTCAAACAGCCGGTCGCGAATTTCGTCGACCTTCTGCTGGCTCAAGATCACCGCATCTGGGTCCACGGATGTTCCTGCCAGCAACGTCCGTTGCTCGTACGCGCGTTGCTTGCACGACGGACCGCAGTACTTGCGCTTCCTGCCGCGGCCTTGATTGAGCTCGATTTCCTTGCCACACCAGGCGCAGACTGCCGTTTTCTGGCCTGTTCTCCGCTGTCTGATAGTCACGTTACATAGTCTATTACAGCTGTCACACGGTGTAGACACCGGGGGAACAAACTCGGCATGTCGATCGTTATACTTGAGCGATTGCTGCACACCCCCGGGTGGATCGGGTAACCGGGACACCACGAGTTAAAGGATGGAGACGACATGGCTGATCGAGTGCTACGCGGTAGCCGTATGGGCGCCGTGAGCTACGAAACGGACCGCGACCACGATCTCGCGCCGCGCCGCATGGCGAAATACCAGACCCCCAACGGTGAAGTCTACGAGGTCCCGTTCGCTGACGAAGCCGAGATCCCCGAAGAGTGGATGTGCAAAAACGGCCAGGTGGGCACCCTTATGGAGGGCGAAGGCGTGGAGTCGAAGCCGGCGAAGCCGCCGCGCACCCACTGGGACATGCTGCTCGAGCGCCGATCCATTGAAGAGCTCGACGTGCTCCTCGAGGAGCGTTTGGAGCAACTGCGCAAGCGTCGCCGTGCAGCGGCCCGCCTGGCTAAGGAGCAGGCCGCGCAGAACGAAAAGTAAGTGCTACTTCGAGCCGGACTTGAGTACGTGAAGAGCCTGACGAACGGTTTCCGTCGTCAGGTTTTTTGCAGTCTCCAGCTTGTCGGCGACGCGGCCCGCAATCTTGCCCAGGTTGAGGTTGCCCAGCTCGTACTTGGTCATTGAGCCGATCTCCCCTGCCAGGTCCGCAACCTGCCCCGGTGCCTTCGCAGCGCGCGACGGCAGGTCGGCAGCCTTGGAGTTGGACACGGCGTACGCGAACTGTCGCCAGGTCTCGGAGGCCAGGTTGCCGACGAAGGAGGCCTTATCCTGGACACCCCACTTTGTCACCTCGGCGAAGGACGCTGCCGCGAAGCTTGCGTCCAGCTTCGATTCACCAAGCTTGCGGTCCTCGAAGGTGATCGGCACCTCGACGACGTCGAAGCCGGCGTCGGCAACTTTGTGCGCGATTTCCACCTGGAAGATGTAGCCCTTGTTCGACAGCGCGTCCAGGTCAAGTTCCTCGAGCACCTCGCGGCGGAAAGCGCGGTAGCCGGCGGTCATGTCCTTGGTCTCATCGCCAAGCGCAACGGCGATGTACTCGTTGCCCAGCTTCGACAGCAGGTAGCGGCTACGCGGCCAGTTTTTCACTTCCCCACCGTCGACATAGCGTGAACCAATCGCGAGATCGGCACCATTTGCTACGGCGTCGAGCAGGCGGTGTAGCTCCTCCGGCGCGTGCGAGCCGTCGGCGTCCATCTGCACGACGATCTGGTAGTCGCGCTCGAGCGCCCACTCGAAGCCTGCACGGTACGCGGCGAGAAGGCCGTCCTTGCCGGTGCGGTGCAACACGTTGACCTCTGCGTGGGCGGCGGCAAGTTCGTCGGCCTTCGCGCCGGTGCCGTCCGGCGAGTTGTCGTCGACAATAAGTACGTCAACGTCGTGTTGTGCCTCAAGCACACGGCCAACGATCAGCGGAACGTTTTCCACCTCGTTGTAGGTCGGGATGATCACCAGGGTCTCGTTCGCCACGGCGGTACTTCTCCTCGCTTTTTAGGCTTGTTTATTCCTTTGAGCAGCATACCTGCGCTTGCTTGCGCGTGTGCCGACACCTGCCGCAACCATTACGAGGGCACCGAGCGCGACGAGCGCCCACTCGAGCGCACCGCCGAAGCGCACGGCTGGCGTAAGCGAATCTCGAAGCGGCAGCTTTTCGACGAGATGATCCGCCGTAAAAATTTCCGTTTCCTGCGACACCGTCCCGTCCGGGTGGACGATCGCCGACACACCGGATGTGGCTGCCACGACGACGGCGCGGTCGGTTTCCATCGCGCGCAGCCGGCTCATGGCCAACTGCTGATACGTCATGCCGGTAAACCCGAACGTGGCGTTGTTGGTCGGGGTGGTCAGCAGCTGGGCGCCGCCACGCACGGCCATGCGGTACGCCGGATCCTCGGCGACCTCGTAACAGGTAGCAACGCCGACCGGGATGTCCCCCATGTGGACAACACCGTTGCCGTTACCGGGTTTGAAGTTACCGGCCAGGTCCACCATCTCGGAAAAGTTGCGGAAGAAGTCGCGCCACGGCATGTATTCGCCAAACGGCTGCAGGAAGCGCTTGTGGTGGTACTCCCCTGGCCCGTTGTCGGGATCGAAGACGACCATCGTATTGCGCGCGCCCACCTCGTCGCGCGTGAGCGTGCCGACGAGCACCGGAGCGTCTACCCCACGCACCGCAATATTGATCAACGACCGGGCCTCGGAGTCGGCGAAGGGGTTGACGTCGGAGGAGTTCTCCGGCCAGATGACGGCGTCGAGGGGTTCTCCTGCGGTGCGGGCGTCGTCGCTAAGAGAAAGCGTCTCGTTGACGTGATTGGTCAGCACCGCGCGGCGCTGGGCGTTGAAGTCGAGGCCCATGCGCGGCACGTTGCCTTGCACGACAGCGACGTTGGCCTCCCCTACGGTCGGCCCGGCGGTGTTGATACCGAGACCGGCGACTGCGCCGAGCACCAACGGGACAGCGAACGCTGCTCCCCCAGCTAGCCGCTGGGATCCACGGCCTGCGATGAGTATCACCAGGCCGACGCTGGCTAGCGCAGCCGCAAACGTAATCAGTGCTGGGCCACCCCATGGCGAGAGAGCGGCCAATGGGCCGTTGATCTGCCCCCAGGCCAAGCGCACCCAGCTAAACCCGCCGAAGGGGACCGACGAGCGCACGAACTCGACGACGAGGTAGATCAGCGGAAAGGCAGCGAAGCCGAAGCGCCAGCGCGCCGCCAGGACACCGAAAACGCCGGTGAAGATGCCGTAGAGGCCGAGGAAGATGGACAGCGCAACGTACGGCATAGCGCCGACGAATTCGCCGATCCACGGCAGCAGATACAGGTAGCAAAACGCGGCCTGAGTGAAGCCGAGCAAACCGCCGAAAGCGGCTGGCGGACGGTCGCCGCCCGGCCAATGCCGCCACGGCGCAAGCGAAAGATACAGCACCGCAATACCGGCGATGCCGGACCACCAGTGGCCGTGCGGCTCGTAGGAGAAATACACCAGCCACCCGGAGGTAGCCGCGAGAACGAACCGGAGAAAGCCGGTCAGCGCTGTCATCTACTTCTCCCCCGGGTCACGGCCATCCATGCGGTACCACTGCTCTAACTCATCGGCGTCGATCACGGTGTCGTCGCTACGATTCTGCTCCGGGTGAGCCTGCTGCTGTGGGTTGGTAAACGACCCGTACGAGGTGGTGAACTGCGACATCGGCGTCGCGGCATAGATTCGGGCGCCGAGGTCTTCCATACTGCGACGGGCACGCTTCGTCATTGCGCGGCGCGCCATGCCGCGGGTCGGCCCGAACACGAGGAGCAGGCCGAGCACCGAGCTGACAAAACCGGGGACGATGTTCATAGCCCAGCCGGCAAGCAGCAGCGCCGAATCGCCGGCCAACTGCCCCACGTTCGCCTGGCCTTTCGCGGCGCGGACGAGTTCGCCCCGCAACGAAGCGGCGGCGGCGAAGCAGCCGAAGAGCATCAGGCCGAAAATGGCCAGGATCGCCCAGCCGACGCCAATCCACTTAGCGACGAGGAAGAACGCGATCGCTTCGACCAGAAAGTACAGCAGTAGGTACACAGGCATGGGCCAAGGCTACCTGGACAACTGGTCGAGCAACCAACCCACGTCCTCGGCCGCGTGCAGGAAGTACGGGCCGAAATGGTTCGTCCCCGTGCGCCCGCGGATGCCGCGCTCGCGGCGGGTGGTCAGCTCGATGCCCCAGTCGTCGGCAAGCTTTGCGACGTCCTCGTACGGCACGAGGTCATCGTGAAGCGCGCTCCACAGACGGATCGGAATGTTGGGCGGCTGGACGGCACCGAGGCGTATGGCGTCGAGGTGGGCGCTGGTGCGGGGCAGGTCGTCGAGCAGCTTCGCCATGCTCACGCCTGTGCGGGTCCAGGTGCGGGTGTGCGCCCACGGGCGGTGCAGTACTGCTCCCATGGCGCAGGTGCGTGCGCCGTTGACGATGGCTGCGGCCCCTTTCGGGCTCAAATGCGGGGCGATTTCTGCGGCGATGTCTTCGTCGCGCGCCATGAGGCCGGCGACGGCGTAGAGGATGACCACGGACGCGAGCGCGCCGTCGACGTGGTGGAGCATGCTCACCAAATCGGTCGGCGGGGCCGCGACGACGGCAGCCAGCAGCTGCAGTTCCGGGGTGTACTCGGGTTCCTCCAGCCATGCGGCCGCGGCTCCCCCGCCCTGGGAAAACCCCCACAGGCCGAGTGTGGTGGTGTCGACGCCGAGGTCGCGGGAGGCGCGGACGGCGTCGGCAAGCGCGCGGGCTGCGGAGACGTGGTCGCAGTAGAGTTCAACGTCGTCTTCGGGATCGCGCGGATAGTCGGTGATCACCACGTCCGCGCCGGCGGCGAGGAATAGGTTGATTACCGGCTGCTCGTAGGCGGCGATCATGTCCACAGGCTTGACTCTGGGGCCGATGCCGACGGTGCACGAGTACGACGGGTCGCAACGCCGGGCCACCCCTTGGGTCGACGGGGCGAACGCGATCGTCGGGCGAGAACCGTTTCCCTTCCACGGCGTGCGGGACCGGAACACGGCCCCGGTAGCGGAGACCACCCTGTTGAGGCTGTCGCTAGTGGCGTATTCAATGCGCCAGCTCTGCGACGGATTCAGCACCCCACTCGCACCCACCGGCCGGATCGGCACCGCTTTGACCAGCGACCCCGGTGTCATCCCCATCAGCCAGCTCGCCTGACCGAAGTCGGGCCCGGTGCGCTGCGCCGGGCGCACCAAATCAAGGCAGATGCCGGCAAGCGAGCGCACACGCGGAAAGAACAGACGAGCCATGGCGGTTACCTCGGCATGTGACGCCAGATCGGCCGCGGCACTAAGCGCATCACCGCCGCGAGCACTGCCAGGCGCCGCGGGATCCACACGGTAGTGCTTCTGCCCTTCCCAGCTGCGTCGACGACTGTATCGGCGACCACGTCCGGCGTCACCGACATCACCGCGGGCTTCATTCCCTCGGTCATCGCGCCGATGACGAAGCCGGGGCGCGCCAGGATCAGGTTGAGCCCCGTGCCGTGCAACCGGTCCATCAGCCCCTGGCAGAACGCGTCGAGGCCTGCCTTCGTCGAGCCGTAGACGTAGTTCGCGCGCCTGGCCCGCCACCCGGCGATGGAGGAAAAGGCGTAGATTTCGCCGCGCGGCATCTCGTCGGCAAGCACGGTGAGCATGCTGGCCTGCGCAAGGTAGTCGACGGTGGCGATCCGCACGGCTTCACGCTCGTCACGCTCCGCGAGTTCCTGATCGCCGAGGATCCCGAAGGCGACGATCGCGGTGGTCACCTCGCCCGCCTCCTGCACGATCCTCCGGTGCGAATCCTGGTCGGTCGCGTCGAAGTCCACCGCGCGCACGTGGGTCGCGCCCGCATCGCGAAGTTGCTTCTCGACGACATCCAGCCCCGCACTACCCCGCGCCGCAAGTACCACCTCGCGCCCGCGACAGACACGCTTGGCGACCTCGCCGCCGATGTCGCTGCGTGCGCCAAGCAACAGCACGGTCCCCTGTTTACCCACCGGTTACCCCCAGGTCGCGGCGGGTGCGGTTAAAGGTCTCGACGCCGGTGTCGGTCAGCCACACGATGTCTTCGATGCGCATACCCCACGCGCCCGGCTTGTAGATGCCCGGCTCGATGGAAAACGCCATCCCCTCGCGCAACACGACGTCAGAGCCGGCGATGATGAACGGCTGCTCGTGGCCAGATAGCCCAATGCCGTGGCCGAGGCGGTGCGTGAACCACTCGCCATATCCGGCATCCGCGATCGCGTTGCGTGCTGTAGCGTCCAGTTGGCCCGCGGTCACCCCCGGCCGGGCCGCCTCGCACGCGGCAGCAAAAGCGTCCTCGAGCACGGCGTATGCCTCGCGGAAGTCTGCCGGGGCCGACTCCTTGCCGCCGACGACATAGGTGCGGGTGCAGTCCGACTGGTAACCGGAGGCCAGCACACCGCCGATATCCACGACCACCGGATCGCCCACCTCGAGCACCCGGTCGGAGAAATCATGGTGCGGATTCGACCCGTTCGGCCCCGAGCCGACGATGACAAACGCGACGCTTTCGTGTTCCTCCAGCACCAGTCGCGTCAGGTCGTCCGCGATTTCACGTTCGGTGCGGCCGGGCTGCAGCAGTGCCGGGACCTGTTCGTGGACGCGGTCGATTGCGGCGCCGGCAGCCGCGATCTGCTCGAGCTCCGCTGCGTCTTTCACCATAAACAGCTCCGCCACCGCGTCCGTGGCCAATTCGGTGCGCGGCAACAGCGCCTGGAGCGGGAAGACGTGGTCTGCGGTCAGCGACGAGCCGAGCCCGACCATCCCGTCCCCGAGCACGTCCGCGACCAGCCGGTACGGGTTGTCGCCGTCGCGCCAGCCGACGACATCGATGTCGTCGGCACGCTCGAGCCCGAGTGATGCAACATCGGTCAGCGGCGCGACGACCCGCGTTGCGTCCGGCGCAATCACCAGCGCGGTAAGCCGCTCGTGCGAGGAGGCCCACGACCCAGTCAGGTAGGCGAACTCGGCGCCGGTGCCGATGACCAGCCCGGCAAGTCCCCGCTCCCTAACGAGGTCTGCGGCCTTGCGCCGCCGGTCGGCATACACACTTGCATCGAAGGTCATGCGGGCCATGGTAGATCGCTACGATCACAGCCGTGTCCAATCCCCTCGCACGATCCATCGCGCGCATCTCCATCCCAGGCCGCGGCTACTGTTCAGGCGCGCTGATCACGCCCGATACCGTGCTTACCTGCGCCCACTTCTTCCGCCGCGCTGACGTGCGCAAGGTGCGCGTGCGTATCGGCGACACCACGTTCGCCCCAGTCTCCGCCGCGCCCCTGCCCGGCACCGACGTCGCGCTGGTGCGATTGCCGGAACGTGTCGACGCAGAACCACTGCCGGTGGGTCCAGCTCCGCGCACTGGCAGACCGACCCTGACCGTGGGTTTCGGCGGCCGCGCCGCGAGCCCGGAGGGCCGCCCCGGCAGGTACTTGGGTCGGTTGCCGTTTTCCGCGTCGCGTACCTTTGCTACACGTGTCCGGCCGGCGGGGCTGATCTACAACAACCCGCCGGCGGTCAAGGGCGACTCCGGCGGCCCGGTGTTCGCAGGCGGCGAAATCTTCGCGGTGCAGTCGCTCATCCTCGACCCGCGGGGGCGCAACCTGCGCGTCGCCACAGTGTCGCTGCTGCCGGCTAGTTACCGATAGCGACCACACCGCGGCGGATCGCGTCGACAGCGCGGTTGGCGTTGTCGCGGATCTGTTCCGAATAGCCGGTCTTTTTCACCTGCTCCAAAAGGTCGACGACCTGCCGGCACCAGCGCACGAAGTCGCCGGGGGTCAGTTCAGCGCCGGATTCCGCAGCGGCGGCCAATGCGTATCCGAGCGGGGCGCCTGCGGTCCACTGGTGCATCGACAAGCTGAACCCCGCGTCGGGTAGACGGGTGGCCGGCAGGTTGTGGCGCTGCTCGTCGGCGACCAGCTCGCCGTAGATTCGCATCGTCTCGTTCATCGCATCCGCCATCGCCTCGGTGGCCGCCTCCGGCTCGCCGTGGGTCGCGCGGCGGTTCTCGAAGACCAGCATCGACGCGACGCCGGCGAGCTCTGCCGGGTCCAGCTCGTCCCAGATGCCGCGCTTGAGGCATTGCGCGACCAGCAGATCGGAGACGTTGTGGATACGCGACAGGCGCTCGCCCTCGTCGGTGACTGCAGGCTCGCCGTCGACAAGCTCGACGTAGTCCATCTCGGTGAGCAGCCCGATGATGCGCTCGAAGGTGCGGCCGAGCGAATCAGTCGACGAATCCACGCGGCGTTCGATGGATGCGAGTTTGCGCTCGTCGCGCACAATGTCCTCGGCGGTGCGTGCGAGCACCTCGCGCTCCCCCGCCGGCCATGCGTGCACGGGGTGGTTGCGGATCGCCTCGCGCAGCGCAGTGACCTTCTTGCTCGGCCGCGTGCGCGCCTCGGTGCGCAACCGCTTCGGCGCGTTGAAGTGCCCGCGGTGCAACATGCTCGAAACCTTGCGCGCGTGACGACGAGGCTGGCTCTGCATATGCCGCGGCACCTTAATCCGGCCCACCACCATCGGCGGGTTGCCGAAAGAGGCGGCGTCGATGCGCCCGGACCAGCCGCGCTCGGTGGTTACCCACGGGCGCGGGTCGTGCGGCTTGCCGGCTGCCTGCACCACGACCGCGAGTTCCGGCTTGCGCTTGGCTGGCAGCGCGATGACTTCGCCCACCTGCAACCGGCCGAGAATCTTCACGGTCTCCTTGTGGCGGTTGTCCATAGCGTCGCGTCGGGCCTGCTTCTCGGCGTCGCCAAGGTCGCGCCGCAGTTGCGAGTACTCGACCAGCTCCGCGGCGGCGTCGTCGGACGGTGGCGCGAATGCGGAGATGTCACGATCGAGTTTGGCCCGCGATTCGCGCACCTTGGTTTGGAGCCGCTCGATGTCGCGTACCTCACCGACGACGGAGCGGTCCGTTTGGAACTGTGCGAACGACTGCTCAATGAGGCGGATTGAGTCGTCGAAGCCGTTCATGGCAAGCATGTTGATCGCCATGTTGTAGCCGGGTTGGAACTGTGAAATCAGCGGGTAGGTGCGCGTCGACGCCAGCCCCGCGACGGCGTGTGGGTCTAATGCCGGTGCCCACTGCACCACGGCGTTGCCGATGTGGTCGATGCCGCGGCGGCCGGCACGCCCAGTGAGCTGGGTGTACTGGCCCGGCGTGAGGTCGACGTGTGCCTCGCCGTTGAACTTGACCATCTTCTCCAGCACGACCGTGCGGGCAGGCATGTTGATGCCGAGTGCGAGCGTTTCCGTGGCGAAGACGACCTTGACCAGACTGTGCACGAAGAGCTGCTCGACGATGTGCTTGAACGCGGGCAAAAGGCCGGCGTGGTGGGCGGCGAACCCGCGCATCCAGGCGGTGCGGACCTGGCGGAAGTTGAGCACTTCGAGGTCCTCTTCGGGGATGCCGTCGATGCCGTCGTCGATAATCTGCTCGATCTCGGCGCGCTCTTCCGGTGTGGTCAATTCCTTGCGCGAGCGAAGGCATTGAAACAGTGCGCCGTCGCAGCCGGCGCGGGAGAAGATGAACACGATGGCGGGCAGCATGTCCTGGCCCTGCAGTGCGGTGACCACCTCCGGCCGGCCGACTGGGCGGACCTTATCTTGGCCGCGCGTGCGCCCGCTGCGGGCCCGGGAGCGGAATCCACGGCCCTCCTCGAAGTCCCGGCGGCCCTCGTCGGAGCTGCCGGCCTCGATGCGCTCGATGGCCCGCTCGAGCGCGTGGTTGACACGCCCGTCCTTGCCGGGCTCGAACAGCGGGAACATTTTGCGCCCGACCATCATGTATTGGCTCAGCGGGATCGGGCGGTGCTCCGAGACGATGACTTCGGTATCGCCGCGTACCGCCGTGAGCCACTCGCCGAACTCTTCGGAGTTGGACACCGTGGCGGACAGCCCGACGAGGCTCACCGAATCGTCCAGGTTGAGGATGATCTCCTCCCACACCGCACCGCGGTCGCGGTCAGCCAGGTAGTGGATCTCGTCCATCACCACATGGGTCAGGCGGTCCAGTTGCGGCGACTCGGCGTAGAGCATGTTGCGTAAGACCTCGGTCGTCATCACGACGATCTCCGCCGAACCGTTGATGCTGGTGTCGCCGGTGAGCAGGCCGACGGCGTCTTCGCCGTGCTCGGCAACCAAGTCGTTGTACTTCTGGTTGCTCAACGCCTTAATCGGCGTGGTGTAGAAGCACTTCGTGCCGCGCTGCAGCGCAAGTGCAACCGCGAACTCGCCGACGATGGTTTTGCCCGAGCCGGTTGGCGCGCAGACGAGGACACCCCGGTCCTCCTCCACGGCCCGGCAGGCCTGCACCTGGAAGTCGTCGAGATCGAACGGCTTCGCATTCGCGAATTCCTGCAAAAACGGCGTGGAGTTTTCGGGGGAAAGCATGCCCCCTACAGTACGTCCTCGAAATCGGCTCCGCCCTCGAAGCCCCGCTTCGTCTCGGGCTCAGGCGCGCGGCGCACCGGCTGCGGCCGCTCGATCGGGGCGGCCTTGATGCTTCTCGACGACCCAATGCCACCCGCAGCCCCCACCGGCGCTGGGGCTTCGATCGGGCCGGAGCCCTGTTCGTCGTCAAGATCCATCCAGTCCGGGCGCATCTTGCCCTTCTTTCTGTCGTGGATCCGACAGAACTGGAACGCCATCTCGACGAGCAGGTTGATGGAGACCGCGAGCGCGACCATGGAAAACGGGTCCTGGCCCGGCGTCATCACCGCGGCGAAGATGAAGATCAGCACGATGATGAAGCGACGCTTGTCCTTGACATGTTCGTAGCGCAGGATCCCGACGAGGTTGAGCATGATGATGATCAGCGGCACTTCGAAACTGACACCAAAGATCACGATCAGCGAAAGCAGGAAGTTGTAGTACCGCTCACCTGTCAACGCGGCGACCTGGAATTCCGAGCCGATGGACATAAGCACGTACAGGCCCTGGTCGAGCACGAAGTACGCCAGCAGTGCTCCGAGCACGAACAGCACGACCGCCATGGTCACAAAGGACATGGTGTAGCGCTTCTCGTTTTTATGCAGGCCCGGGGTGATAAACCGCCAGATTTGCGCGAGCCACACCGGAGACGCGAGGACAAGTCCCGCCAATGCGCCGACTTTCAGGCGCAGCATGAACATCTCGAACGGGCTCGTGGCCAACAGGCGGCACTCCCCATCGCCGTTGAAGTCCGCGCGCAGGTGATCCGGCAGGTTGCAGTACGGCCCGCGAATGATCTCGCCGAGGGGCATGATCCGCCACGGCGCGTTCTGGTACCAGATGAAGCCGATAATCGTGCCGATGACGATCGCGATCAGCGAGATGACGACGCGTCGGCGCAGTTCTTGGAGGTGTTCGACCAGCGACATCTCGCCGGTCGGGTTGTTCTTCCTCCGTTTGGTGGTGGTTGCCATCAGACGCACCTAGGAGCGCGACTGGTTCTCCGGGCGCTCCCAGAAGTCGGCGTCGTGCGCGGCGCTGCGAGTCTCCTGTGCAGCTGCGGATTCAATCTCGTGCTGCTGGGCCGGCTGCTCGGGTGTGCCGTCGTTCTTCATTTCCTTGACCTCGGATTTGAAGATGCGGGCGGAGCGGCCCATCGAGCGCGCCAGATCCGGCAACTTGTTGGCGCCGAACAGAAGGAGCACGACGAACAGGCAGATGAGAATTTCCGCCCAACCGATGCTTGCCATGACGTTCCTTTCAACAACGGACGTTTTAAGGGTTCTTAGTCTAACGCCTCGAGCGCTGAATCCACGCGTGCGGTGAGCTCGTCGGCGAGTTCGCGGGGCTCGACGATGCGCACACGGTCGGCTTGACCGAGGCAAAACCGGACGAGCCAGTCGCCGGAACCGTAGCGCATCGTGGCCGGGACCCACCCCGTTTCGGAGTTAATATCGTCACTTTCGATATCGATATCCCAGTAGTCCGCGAGCCACGTCGCGTCCGGGTGGATGAGCAGCTGCGCGTTCGCTTGCTGTGCCATCCCGAACGGGTCGGCGCTGTCGAAGTCGGTGTCCGAGGCGGTGGAGGTCTCGTCGAGAAGCGACGCCTCGCGAATGCGGTCGAGGCGGAACGTCTTCATCTCCCCTGCTTCCGCGGCACGCAGGTAGGTGTTGCCGTCCTCGTGAAACAGGCTTGCGGGCTCAACTTGACGACGAGACGTCGTATCCGACGTCGCCGAGTAGTACGTAATCGCGAGTTGGCGTTTCTGACTCAGCGCATCCGCGACAGTGCCAGCCACGCTGGAATCTGCCGGGTGGTCGGCGTCGCCGATCCCGCTCGACTTTGTCACAGCGCGGATTTTCGCGGCTGCCGAGCGCACGGCGCGGGCGTCGACGAGACCGGGCATGGTCTCCAGCGAGTCGAGCAGCACGAGCAGCGCGCTCGCCTCGGCGGGGGTCAGACGCAGCGGCTTGGTCAGGCCCTGGTCGTCGATAATGCGCACGCCCTTCCAGGAGTGCTCAAGCTCGATCATCTCGCCGGGGCCGGTGCCCACGCCCGACATGTAGAGCAGGTCGAGGTCGTCGCGCACTTGCTGCGGGTCGGCGCCCAAGTCGCGGGCGATTTCCATTACGGTCAGATCCGGGTGCTTCGAGGCGTACGCGACGAGGTTGAGCAGTCGCACCACCCGCTCCTGGCGTTGCTGGTCGGCACTCATCTAGTTTTCCTCCTTCGACGCACGCAGAAGCTTGACCACGTCTGCGCGGACCTCGGCAGGCTCCACCGCGACCAGGTGCCCGGCGAGGCTCGCGATCGCGCGTACGACCCAGTCGCGGTCCACACCGTTCAGCGTGATGGTGTCGCCCTCGCGCGCACCGCGGGTGGCCAACTCGTCGCCGGCATTGCCACTTACGGTCACCACCGCGTCGACCACATCGCCTTGCAGCATCGCCTCCACGATCTGCTGGAGCTCTCCCACCTGTTCGTGGAACGTCTCGCTGGTGTTCACGCGCTTGACCCGCGACATCTTTTTCACGCGGAAGACGCGCTCCTGTTCACGGTCGATGTCGAAGCCGACGAAGTATGCGCGGTTGTTCAGCGAGACCACACCCCACGGGTCGACGGTGCGACGCTCTGGCTCCTTGCCCGGCGCGCGGACGAAGTCGAAGGACATGCGTTGCTTGTTGCGCACACAGGCGACAATTGCGCGCAGGGTGTCGGGGCGCAGCTGGAAGATGTCGTTGGAGACTGACACCAGCGTCGGCGCGTCAAAATCGCGGGTTGCGCCCGAGGCGGCGAGTTTGGTCCACCCGGAGCGCGCAAAACTTCCCAGCGTGCCGGGCTGCGACAGATCCACCGCGAGGCCAACGACCGACGCCTCCTCAGCGGTGAGGTCCACCGGCGGCAGTTCGTAGAGGTCTTTATCCACCCACACCTGGCCGTCGGCGAAGTGGGCCGGCACCCACAGACGACGCAGTTCTTCGACGTCGCGGCGGATGAGGTGGCTGGCGGCGTCACGGCTGCGCCCGCCGTAGCCGTCGACATGGGTTTGCACCCAGGCGATGTCGCGCTTTTCTGGCGAGGCAAGCAAGGCGAACGTGAGTCCGACCTGGCGGATCACCATGTCCTTGTCGTCAGCCATCGGCGCTACTCCTCTTCCCCGGCGTGCGCCGCCACATAGGCGAGGAGCTCGTCGGCTTCGGCGTTGTTGTTCGCAAACGGGTCGAGCAGCTCGACGGTGCGCGGTTCTGGGCGGTTGACCTTCAAATGCACCCAGTCGACATTATGCGCAGCCCCCGCTTCGCGCACGGCGGCGAGGAACTTGCCGCGGATAGCCGCGCGGGTGGTCTCCGGGGCGTGGTCGACTGCGTGGGCGATGTCGTCGTCAGTGATCCAGCGCTTCGCCAGGCCCTTGCGCTCGAGCAGGTAGAACAGGCCGCGGTTGCGATCGATGTCGTGGTACGTCAGGTCGATCTGGGCAAGTTTCGGGTGGTCCCAACCGCAGCCGAGTTTCGAGCGGAATTGCTGCAGTAGTTTGCGTTTGATCACCCAGTCTATCTCGGTGTCCACCTGGGAGAAGTCCTGGGTGTCAATCGCGTCGAGGGTGCGCTGCCACAGGTCGACGACCCGCTGCATCTCGGCATTGGGTGTTCCTTCGTCGGGGCGTTGCGAAAGCCAGCGCTTTGCGGCGTCCAGCGTGGCGCGTTGCACCTCCAGCGCCGTGATGGTGCCACCCGCTGCGAGCTCGAGTGCGGTCGTGCCGGTCGGATCGGCTGCGATGTCGCGGATGTGCGCGATCGGGTCCGCAAGCTCCATGTCCGGCAGGTCGAAGCCGGCCTCGAGCATCTCGATGACCAACAACATCGAGCCGACCTTCAAGGCGAAAGTGGGCTCAGACATGTTCGAGTCGCCGATGATGACGTGCATGCGGCGGAAGCGGTGGGAATCGCCGTGCGGTTCGTCGCGGGTGTTGATGATCGGCCGGGTGCGTGTCGTCGCCGACGACACGCCCTCCCACACCTGATCCGCACGCTGGGAGATGACGAACTTGTTGCCCGCGATCTTCCCCGCGCCGCAGACAAGTTGCCGGGTGATCAAAAACGGCAGGAGCTGCTGGCCGAAAGACTTCAGCGCTAACTCGCGACTGACCAAGTAGTTCTCGTGGGCGCCGTAGGAGTTTCCCTTCGAATCCACGTTGTTTTTAAACAAGTAGGTCGACCCGCCGAGGCCGTCGTTGGCAAGCGTCTCGTCCGCCTGCTTGGCTAGATCGGCGAAGATCCACTCGCCCGCCTTGTCGTGGGCGAGCAGTTGGCTCAGCGAATCGCACTCCGCCGTGGCGTACTCCGGGTGGGAGCCGACGTCGAGATACAGCCGCGCGGCGTTTCCCACATAGACGTTCGAGCTGCGGTACTGCGCGACCACGGGGCGAAATAAGTAGCGTGCGATCTCTTCCGGGGTGAGCACCTGGCGTGCGCCGTCGTAGGCGGCGACACCGAATTCCGTCTCGACGCCCATGATGCGCCGCGGGTAGCAGGCCACCATCGTTGCTACTGGCCGCCCTTTTGCACGAACGACTTCACAAACTCCTCGGCGTTGTTGTCCAACAGCGAATCGATCTCGTCGAGCAAGTCATCCGTGCCAGACGTGTTGATCTGTGCCTGACCGGCGCCCTGGGCCGCGTCGAAGTCCTCGTTGTGGTCGTCGCCGCCACCGGAGGCGGCGTGGGTCTGTTGCGTAGCCATGGGTGTTACCCTACCTGGCCGGGGTCACGCCAAGGCCAGCCAGGAGCTCGGCGGCCGTATGAGAGCGCGCGATCAGATCGGCGGTCTGCTCCGCGGTGTGCTCGTGGAGCAGATCCAGCGGCACACAGTAGAGCTGGTCGTCGACGGAAAACAGCATGGATTGCCAATTCGATGCCACGAGGTTTTCGCCGAACTTCTGCCCCGCTGTGCCGCGGAAGTACGCGCGCGAATCCGTAGGCGGCTCCGCG